>NZ_BMJI01000001.1 GCF_014643255.1 Tersicoccus solisilvae
GCCGGCGGCGACGGCCGCGGCGATCAGCGTGGCGCGGCCGGCGGCGTCGCGCAGGGAGGCGACGACGGCGTCCCGGTCCGCGGCTCCGGCCGGGGCGGAGGACCGGGCGGTCCCGGCGGCCCCGGCGGTGGTCGTCGCGACCGGCTGCGAGGCCGCGACCCGTTCGAGGATGAGCGCGGGCTCCATGGCCGACTCCATGTCGCGTTCGAGCATCAGCAGCCGCTCCTGCACCACGGGGTTGCCGATCTTGATCCGTTGTCCCGAGCTGAGCTGGGAGAGCATCGGCGCGGAGATGCCCAGCACGGCCGCCAGCCGCCGGTTGGAGATGCCGTAGTGAGCCATCACCGCACCGAACCGGTCGGCGAGGCTCTGGCCGTAGATCTTCTCCTGCTCGGCGATCTTCTCTTCCGTGCTGCGGGGCTCCGGCATGTCCTCAGCTTGGCACACCGACGACCCCGCGCACCGGTCGGTCGGCGCAACGGTCGCGGCTCAGCGACAACCGCAGCCGGCGAGAGCGGCGGCGGCGCGGTCCAGGGCGGCGCGGGCGGCGGCGGTGCTCCCGGGCGGGTTCGCGGCCATGAACGCGAACACGAGCAGCCGGCCGTCGCGGTCCACGACGTAACCGCTGAGCGTGGAGGCGGCGTTCAGGGTGCCGGTCTTGGCCCGGACCACGCCGGCGCCGGCGGCGTCGCCCGGGTCGTCGAACCGCTCGGCGAGCGTGCCGGTGAGGGCGGCGATCGGCAGGCCGGCGGCCGCGTCGGCGAACCGCTCGTCGACGACGGCCCGCCGCACCGCCCCGGCGAGGGTCGCGGCACCGACCCGGTTGGTGTCCGCGAGCCCCGACGCATCGGTGACCACGAGGCCGTCGACGCTCAGGCCGAGCCGGGCGACCGTGTCCCGGACGAAACGGGCCGCTCCGGCCGGGTCGGTCGGAGCGCCCGCCGCGTGGGCGGCGACCCGGGTCAGGGCCTCGGCGACGTCGTTGTCGGAGTGGTCGAGCAGCCACCGCACCTGCTCCCCCACGGTGGCGGAGTCGACGGCGCCGAGCCGGCCGCCGTCGACGGCCGGGGCTGCGGCGGCGCGGGTGACGGTGGGGGCGACGTCGGTGGCGGAGCCGGCCGTGGCGGCCAGGGCGACGCGCAGGGCGGCCGCGAACGCCTCCCCGGCCGCGACCGCCGGGTCGGCGGGCCGCTCGCCGGGGGCGGCGTCCGCTCGGGTGTGACCGGAGTAGAGGGCGAGCGGGGTGACGGGGCCGATCTCCCCGGCGGCGACGTCGCCGTCCTGCCACGCCGGGTTCAGCACCGGGCCGGTGAAGCGCGAGGTGTCGACGCTGACCCGCACGGTTCCCCGCACGCCCGCGGCCCGCAGCGATGCGGCGGTGCGCTCGGCCAGGGTCCGCAGCCCGGCGTGGCCCATGGTGGCGTCCGGGTCGGAGGCGCCGGCGCCGAGCATGACGTCGCCCGCCCCGACCAGCACGACGTCGCCCGTCCGGGAACCGCGGACCGCGGTCGTGGTGATCCGCTGTCGCGGGTCGAGGGTGGCGAGGACGGCGAGGGAGGAGAGGAGCTTGAGGTTGGAGGCGGGGATGCGCGGTTCGGCGGCGGCATCCTGGTACACGGCCCGGCCGGTGGCCGCGTCCAGCACGGCGGCCGAGACGTCGATGCCGGTGGGGGTGGACGCCTGCGCGGCGGCGAGCGCCGCCGCCACCCCCGTGGGGGCGGGCGCGGGGGCCGACGACGCGTCGGCGGGCACGGCGAGCGCGGTGGGCGTGCCCTGGGCGGGCACGGCCGCCGGGTTCGTGGACGGCGCGGCGGACGCGGGCGGGTTCCGGGCGAGGACCCCGGAGGGCAGCAGCCCGGGCAGCACGAACAGCCCCGTCGGGATCGCCGCGGCCACGATCCCGAGGACCACCAGCAGCCCGATCAGCACCCGCGCGGAACCGGGCCGCCCGCGCCGTGCGGCGCCGCGTGCGCGCGATGAGGTGGCCACCGGGTCCTCCCGTCGTCGCCGCTGGATGCTGAACTATCGTGGGTACCAGTCTGGCCGATCCGGCCCCGCCGGCCGGCACCGGACGTGCGACGCCCACTCACCGCAAGGAGAACCATGAACTTCGATGTCACCGTCGAGATCCCGAAGGGGTCCCGCGTGAAGTACGAGATCGACCACGAGACGCACCGGCTGCGCCTGGACCGCGTGCTCTTCACCTCGATGCAGTACCCCACGCACTACGGGTACATCGAGAACTCCCTCGGCGAGGACGGCGATCCGCTGGACGCCCTCGTGATGCTCGACGTCGACGTCGTGCCCGGCGTGCTGATCGAGTCCCGGCCGGTGGCGGTGTTCAACATGGTCGACGACGGCGGTGGGGACGCCAAGGTGCTGTGCGTGCCCGCCGACCCGCGCTTCGACCACATCCAGGACATCGGCGACGTCTCCTCCTACCTGCTGGACGAGATCAAGCACTTCTTCACCAAGTACAAGGACCTCGAGCCGGGCAAGTGGGTCGAGGCGGCCGACTGGGAGGGCCGGGAGGCCGCCGAGAAGGAGGTGCTCGCGTCCCTCGACCGCTTCCAGGCCGAGGGCGAGGCCTCCGAGGAGGACGAGCCGCAGGGCCGCGACGTGGACGCGGACGCCGTCAACAACTGATCGCCGCCCGACGCTGCCCCCGATCGCCTCCGCGGCCGGGGGCAGCGCCGTTCCCGGGACCTATCGTGGGGCACAGCGCCGTTCTCGAACGGCGACTCGCGTCGGGGCCACCGTCGCCGTCCGGGATATTTGCTTTCGCTAACAGATCCGATACGTTTGCTAAAGCAATTGGTTGCCGCGGTCTCCTCGTCGGAGGAGCTGCCGACGGCCCAGCAGAGGAGGACCCGATGCCGCACCGTACCGCTCGTCCCCGATCGATCCGCCGTCCGATTCGTCGCCGGGGTGCCGTCCGTACCGCGGCACGCAATCTCGTCGTCGGCGCCGTCGTCGCCGCGCTGGGCCTGCTGGGGTCCCCCGCGCTGGCCGACACCTCGTCCGGGCCGTCCTCGAGCACGCCGACGTCGACGGTGCTCCGCCCGGTGATGCTCGTGATGGACTACTCGGGCTCGATGCTCACCAAGGACGCCGATGCGGCCGGCACCACCACCCGCCTGCGGGCCGCACAGGACGCGGTCAAGGCCCTGATCGACCGCGTGCCGGACAACGGCCAACTGGGGCTGACCGTCTACGGGACCACCAGCGCCAAGTCGTGCCAGGACATCACCACCGTCCAGCCTCTGGCCGCCGTCGACAAGCCCGCGCTGCGGGCCCGCATCGACCAGCTCAAGGCCGTCGGCCAGACGCCGATCGGGGCGTCCCTGCTGAAGGCGGCCGAGTCGTTCCAGGGCCGGGAGGGACCGAAATCGATCGTCCTGGTCTCCGACGGCCAGGAGACCTGCTCGCGTCCGGCGGCGTGCGACGCGGCCCGGACGCTGGCGACGCGGGGGATCGACCTCACCATCCACACGATCGGCTTCCGCGTCTCGGGCAAGGCCCAGGCGGAGCTGCAATGCATCGCCGGCGCGACGGGCGGCACCTACGCGGCCGCGAAGGACGCCGGGCAGTTGGCGGAGAAGCTGTCCACCCGCACCTTCCGGGCGTTCCAGGGATACGAGGTGACGGGCACGCCCGTGACCGGCACGGCCGAGTACCAGGACGCTCCCGAGCTGAAGCCGGGACAGTACCGGGACCAACTCGACGCCGCCGGCACGGACGGCCCGAACAGCAAGGACGGCACCGTCTCGTACTACCGTCTGGGTGACGCGCAGCCGGGTCAGCGCCTGCACCTGGCCGTCCTGCAGGCCGGTCAGCACCCGGTGCCGGAGGCCGAGCGGAACAAGTCCCTCGCGGTGAAGGTCACCCTGGAAGCGGACGACGGTACCTCGTGCGGCGTCAGCATGTACACGCCGGACAACGCCACCGTGCGCCGTCCCGTGGTGGCGTACACCCACACGCTGGATTCCCTGGAGAAGCCCGGTGCGACCTGCTCCCACAACGGCTCGCCCGCCATCTACGCCAAGGTGACGCGGACCGGGGCGCGGTTCACCGGCACGCCCCTGCCCATCGAGCTCGCGTACTGGGCGGAGCCGGCACACGACGGCGCGTCTCCCGCGGCTCGGGCGACCGAGAGCCTCAAGCCGGCGGCCATCACCGTGCGCGGCGACGCGCAGGCCGTCTCCGGGGCGGGCAGCTTCAACGACGCGACCCGGCTCGAGGCCGGCCGGGTCTACCGGGACACGGTCCAGCGAGACGAGATGCGGTTCTACCGTGTGCACATCGCACAGGGGCAGCGGCTGAGCTACCGGCTGACCTCCGTCGAGAACGAGGACAGCCAGGTGATCGGCGTCGACGCCAAACTCTTCTCGCCCGTCCGGGAAGCGGTCAACCAGAGTGAGCCGACCGGCAACTACCTCGGCTTCGGCTCGACCGGCAAGCACATCGACCTGAGCATGCGTCAACTGGTCGACGACGCGAATCGTTCCGGGTCGTACGGTCGTGACCAGTACCTGGCCGGCGACTACTCCATCGTCGTCGACGGCAACGCCTCGACCAACAACGCCGGCACCGACCCCGAGTTCTCCTACGAGCTGACCGTCCAGGTGGACGGCACCGCCCAGCAGGGCGGCGACGTGGTGCTGCAGGGCGGCGGTGGGTCCGCGTCGGAGGCATCGGACGGCGCGACGGCGGCAGGCAGCCCCACCGGGACCGACGCGTCCGTCGCCGCCTCGAGCACTCCGGCCGCGCAGGGCGACGCCGGCTCGGGCGCCGCCCGCTCCGCGACGAACGCCGGCATCCCGTGGCTGGCCGGCGCCCTCGGCGTGGTGCTGCTGATCGGCGGCGGGATCTGGTGGGCGGCGGCGCGGAGCCGCCGGTCCGGCGAC
The DNA here is from genome assembly GCF_014643255.1 of Tersicoccus solisilvae. GTDB lineage: Bacteria > Actinomycetota > Actinomycetes > Actinomycetales > Micrococcaceae > Tersicoccus > Tersicoccus solisilvae. The sequence continues at coordinate 4,908 of NZ_BMJI01000001.1, forward strand.
CACACCGGCTGAGCGACGGGACGCCGCGCCGGCGACGGCATCGTCAGCGCGACCGCCACACCTGGTCCTGACCCTCCGCGGTGCAGGTGAGGATCCGTCCGTCGGCACCGCGGACGGTCAGGTCCACCTCCAGCCAACTGCACGCCGCGCCCTCCCGGGCGGAGCTGCTCGGCGTCGCCGTCGGCGACGGGGTGGAGGATCGACCGGTCCGCGCGGGTGCCGATGACGCGGCGGTGGGCGACGCGGGCGCGGCGGTGGGCGACGCGGGCGACGCGGGCGCGGCGGTGGCGGGCGGCGACGTGGCGACGGCGGTCGTCGGCGAGCCCGTCCCCGGGACCCCGGCGACCCCACCGGTGAGGAGCACGACGGCGGCACCGATCACCAGCGCCAGGCCGACCACCATCACGAGCACGGGGACCACGACCGGGAGCCGTCGACCGCGCCCGCCGGCGCGACGCGTGGCTCCCTTCCCGGCCGACGTCGACGCGGCCGTCACGGGGTTCGTGGCGGCGGCCGCCCCGGTCGGCGGGACCGCCTCGGTCTCGCGGAGCGACGGATCCTCCTCCCCGGACGCCCGGGCCGAGGAGTCGATCGAGGGGGCGGTCGCGGAACCGATCGAGGGAACCCCGACGGGTCGCGCCGGCACGGCGGGTACCTGGCTCCGGCCGGCCGCCACCGGCCCGCTCCGGTCCTCTGCCTCCGCGTGGACGACATCGAACACCTCGAACGGCTCTCCGGAGGCGACGAGGTACCCGCCCGGGCTGCGGAGCGGGGCCAGCCGTCCCGCCGCCTCACCGGCCGCCGCCACGCGCCGCGCCGGATCCGGGGCCAGCAGACCCGCCAGCACCGGCAGGAGCACGTCGAGGTCGTCGTCCGGGGCGAGCCCCGACGCGCCCGCCGCACCGTCGCCCATGCGACGGCAGGCCTCCTCCAGTTGCACGCCGCGCAGGTCGGGCCGGAGCAGGGCCACGGCGAGCGCACCGACGGCGAAGTGGTCCTGGGCCGGGTCCGGGTCGGCGAGATCGAATACCTCGGGCGCCATGTAGCCCGGCGTGCCGTACACCAGACCGGTGCCGGTCAGCCGCGGTTCGTCGCGGTGCAGGGCCAGCCCGAAATCCCCCAGCCGCACGTGCGGCGTGCCCTGCCCGGTGACCTCCAGGAGGACGTTGGCGGGCTTGACGTCCCGATGCACCCATCCGGAGCGGTGGACAGAGGCCAGGCCGTCCAGCAGCTGGGACACCACCTCCGCGACCAGACCGGGAGAGAACGCCCCGTGGTCGGCGAGCGCGGTCGCGAGGTTGCCGCCCGCGCACAGCGGGGACAGGATCGCCACGCTCTGGTCCTCGGCGACCCAGCCGTACGGGCACACCAGGTGGGGATGGTCGAACGTGACCGCCTGTTCGCGGACGAACCGCAGCAGGTCCGGGCTCTGGCTCTGGCGCATGACCTTCGCCGCGCACTCGTGGTGGCGACGGCGGTCCCAGCCCAGCCACACATGTCCGGTGGCGCCCGACGCGATGATCGAGACCAGCTCGACCCGTCCCGCGATCACCTCGCCCATGTGCGCCTTCCCCGGCTCGTCCTGCACTCTGCTCCGGGCCTCGAACCGGACCCACTCCGACCGCACCCCGCCGCTCCTCCCGCCGCGGTTGTGCCCAGCGTATGCCGGGACTCCCGGCATACTGGACCCGTGTTCGCCCTGACCTTCGACCAGCGGGCCGGGCGTGAGGCGGGCGACCTGGTGCCGGACCTGATGACCCGGTTGCGGTTCCACGCGGCGCTCGTGCCGTTCCAGCGGTCCGTCGCCGACGAGGTACAGGGCATCGTCGACGATCCCGCCGTCGCCGTCGACGCCGCCCTGATCGGACTGCGCGGCGGTCACTGGTCCGTGGGAATCGGCGTCGGCCGGGTGGACGACCTGACCTCGGACCACATCCTCGACGCCACCGGTCCCGCCCTCGTGCACACCCGCAACGCGGCCGAACGCTCCCTGGCCGTGACGGACCGGGTGGCCCTGTCCGTCGAGGGCCTCGACGAGGACCTGGCAGCGGAGGCGGAGGCGGTGTTGCGTCTGATCGGCCGCATCGTCGCGGTGCGCACCGTGGCGGAGTGGCGCGTCGTGGACCTGATGACGCCGGGGGTCCGGGGGCAGCAGAAGGCGATCGCCGCCGAGCTCGGCGTCACCGTCCAGGCCGTCTCGCAGGCCGTGCACCGGTCCTTGCTGCCGCAGGAGTGGGCGGCCCGGCCGGCGGCCGCCCGGCTGCTCGGGCTGCTGGATCGGCAGCGCGTCCTCTCCGCCTGACCGTTCGCCGGCAGGTCCCCCGGTGGCCCTCCCGCGGGCCCGGCGCGGCGGCGCTGGACCGGCTGATCCGTCGACGGCGCTGAGCGAGGCCGGCGGCCGGGGAGTCGGCCGAGGGGCCGGGGAGTCGCCGAGGGGCCGGGCGGCCGGGTGAAACGGCGCCTAGGGGGAGGTGGCCGGGCTCTCGGGCACGAGGGGGCGCTCGTCGCGCGTGGCCAGGGTGAGTACGGCCTCGGTGATGCGGTCCTGGCTCTCGAGCCTGGCCTCGACCGCGCGGAGCCGCTCGGCGACCTCGGACTCGGTCCGGTCGCCGGCCAGGTCGACGGCCGCCACCAGGAAGATGCGGCCCGGGCCGACGAACTCGAGGTGCAGGTACGTCACGCGCTCGACCTCCTCGTCCTCGAGCAGGCCGCGCAGCACCACGTCCCGCTGCGGATTGCCGAGCGGCTGGCCGACGAGGAACTCGCGGTTGCGGGCGATCAGGAAGATCGCCATCACCGCGAGCACGAGGCCGACGGCGATGGACCCGAACGCGTCGTAGACGGCCGACCCGGTGAGCTGGTGCAGCAGGATGCCCGCGCCGGCGAGCAGGATGCCGATGAGCGCGCCGCCGTCCTCGATGAACACGGCGCGCAGCGTCGGGTCCGAGGTGCGCGTGATGAACCGCAGGGGGTGCAGCCCGAGCGAGGCCGCCTGTCCGCGCGTCTGCCGCGTCGCCTGGAAGAACGAGACGCCCTCGAGCACGAACGCGATGGCCAGGACGAGGTACGCGACCAGCGGGTCGGTCTGCTCGCCCTCCTCGGCCAGCGACTGGATGCCGTGCCAGATCGAGACGACGGCTCCGGCGCTGAACAGGCCGAACGCCGCGAACATCGACCACACGTAGGCGTCGCGGCCGAAGCCGAGCGGGTGGGAGGGGTCGGGCTTCTTGCCGGCCTTGCGCTCGGCGATCAGCAGGAAGACCTCGTTGCCGGAGTCCGCCCAGGAGTGCGCCGCCTCCGCCACCATCGAGGCCGAGCCGGTGAGGACGGCCGCCACGGACTTGGCGATGGCGATCAGCACATTGGCGGCGAAGGCGATGAGCACGGTGAACAGCGAGCCGCCGTGCTCCGGCTTGCCGCCGCCCTCCCGCGGCGTGCGGGGCGAGGAGCCCGTGTCCCGGACAGCCGCCGATACCGACCGTTCCGCCCGGGAGTGCGCCATCCTCGCAGTCTAGGCCCGGGCGCCGGGCGGTCCGCCGCGGTCGTGCCGGACGGCGCCGGCCGGACTCAGCCCAGCAGGGCGCGCAGCGCCACGGCGGCGCCGTCCTCGTAGACGCTGCCGGTGACGGTGTTCGCGGCGGCGACGACCTCGGCGGGTGCCTGGCCCATGGCCACGCCGTGCCCGGCCCAGCCGAGCATCTCGATGTCGTTGCGGCCGTCACCCATCGCGACGGTCAGCCCCGGGTCGACGTCCAGCCGGCGGCGGACCTGCTCGAGGGCGCTGGCCTTGGTCGTGCCCTGGGCAGCGATGTCCAGCCACGCCGTCCAGCCCACGGAGTAGGCGACACCGTGCAGTCCCGCCCGTTCGATGGCGGCGGCGAAGTCGTCGGACGTGCTGTCCGCGCTGTAGACGACGAGGCGGACGGCGGTGGTGTCGAGGAGCCGGCCGAAGTCGACGCCCTCGGCCTCCACACCGAAGCTGGCGTCCTGGAAGCGTTCGGTGGAGAGGAAGCGGCCGGTGTCGTCCTCGAGCGCGTACGTGGCGTTGGGCAGGATGGCGCGGAGCGCGCGCAGGGCCGGGGACGGGTCGAAGGTCACCCGTTCGACCACCTCGTACCCGTCGGGCAGGTCCGGATCGACCCGGACGGTGACGCCGCCGTTGCTGCAGACGGCGAAACCCCGGTCCAGGCCGATGCGCTCGATCACGGGCAGCGTCGCGTGCAGGGACCGCCCCGTGGCGATGACGACGTGGTGTCCGGCGGAGACGGTGGCGCCCGCCGCCTCGCGGACGGCGTCGCTCATGTGCCCGTCGTGGTCGAGCAGGGTGCCGTCGACGTCCAGCGCGACGAGGCGGCGCTGCGCCGCGGGGACGGGCCCGGAGGCGGGACGGGCAGGGGTCGGATGATCGGAGGACCGGTCCTCGGTGCCGGTCGTGAAACTCGTGGTCATGTCCCGATCCTGCCACGCACCCCTGACCGTCACCCGGGCGCGGGCGGGACGCCCGGATGAAGGCCCGGTGAACAGTGCCGGGCCGGAACCTACGGACGCAGTTCGGCGAGCCCACCCACGTAGGGCCGCAGCGCCTCGGGCACCCGGATCGAGCCGTCGGCCTGCTGGTGCTGCTCGAGGATCGCCACGATCCACCGCGTCGTCGCCAGGGTCCCGTTCAGGGTGGCGACCATCCGCGTGCCGGCCTTGCTGCCGTCGGCGGCCGTGACGCGCTCCCGGATGTTCAGGCGCCGCGCCTGGAACGTCGTGCAGTTCGACGTCGAGGTCAGCTCCCGGTACCGCTGCTGACTCGGCACCCAGGCCTCGCAGTCGAACTTGCGGGCCGCGGACGTGCCCAGATCCCCGGCGGCGATGTCGATCACCCGGTAGGCGAGCTCGCACTTGCCGAGCATCTCCTCCTCCCACGCCAGCAGCCGCTCGTGCTCCGCGGCGGAGTCCTCGAGGGTGGTGTAGGTGAACATCTCCACCTTGTTGAACTGGTGGACGCGGATGATGCCGCGGGTGTCCTTGCCGTGCGAGCCGGCCTCGCGCCGGTAGCAGGAGGACCAGCCGGCGTAGCGGATCGGGCCGTCGGTCAGGTCGAGGATCTCGTCGGCGTGGTACCCGGCGATGGCCACCTCGGAGGTGCCCACCAGGTAGAGGTCGTCCTTGGGCAGCTGGTAGATCTCGTCGTCGTGCTGGACGTCGAACCCGGTGCCGGCCATCGTCTCGCGGCGGACCAGGGTGGGGGTGATCATCGGGACGAAGCCGTAGGCGGCCGCCTGGTCCATGGCCATGGACAGCAGGCCGAGCTCGAGCCGGGCGATGGCGCCCTTGAGGAAGTAGAACCGGGAGCCGGAGACCTTCGCCCCGCGCTCCATGTCGATGCCGCCGAGCGCCTCGCCGAGGGCCAGGTGGTCCCGCGGCTCGAACCCCTCCGCGGTGAAGTCGCGGACGGTGCCGACCTCGCGCAGCACGGTGAAGTCGTCCTCACCGCCCGCGGGCACGCCGTCGAGCACGAGGTTCGGGATGGTGCGGGCGAGCCCGTCCAGCTCCGCCTGGGCGGCGTCGGCGTCCGCCTGCGCGGCCTTGACCCGGGCGGCCAGCTCCTTGACCTGCGCCAGCAGCTGCGCCTTCTCGTCGCCGGTGGCCTTCGCCACCTGCTTGCCGTACGCGTTCTGCTCGGCGCGCAGCGATTCGTAGGCGGTGATCGAGGAGCGCCGGGCGCCGTCGGCGTCGAGCAGCCGCTGCACGAGGGAACCGTCGGCCCCCCGGGCGCGCTGCGAGGCGACGAAGCGGTCTGGATTCTCCCGGAGCTCGTTCAGATCGATCACGGCCCCAATCCTACGGGTCACGTGTGAGCGCGCCCGCCCGCCATCCGGAAGCGCACCCTACGATGGTGTCGATGGCCGATCACACCGCTGCTCCTGCCCCGTCCACCGAGGATCACGCCGACCTGTGGTCGCTGCCGCTGGCCGAGTTCCGGCGCCGCACCGCCGGTCCCGAGCCCACGCCCGGTGGCGGGTCGGTCTCGTCCGTCACCGCCACGCTCGGGGTGAGCCTCGTCCAGATGGCCGTGCACATCTCCGCCCGCAAGGCCGCCCGCGAGACCTCCGGCGACGCGGAGGCCGCGCGCGGGGCCTGGGACGACGACGCGCGGCGCGGCGAGGAGCTCGCCGACGCGCTCGCCGAGGCCGCCGCGGCCGACGTCGCCGCCTTCGAGGCGCTGATGCGCGCCTACCGGCTCCCCCGCGATGGCGCCGCGGGCGAGGACCGGAAGCAGGCGGTCGCCGAGGCGAGCGAGGGCGCGACGGAGGTGCCCCTGCGGCTGGCGGAGACCATCACCGAGGCCGTCGAGTTCGCCGGGACGGTGGTCGACCGGGTCGACGACCACGTCCGCAGTGACGTGCTGGCCGGGGCGGACATCCTCGCGGGGTCGTTCCACGCGGCGCTGCACACCGTCGAGATCAACCTGCCCTCCCTGGCCGAGGGACCGCGGGCGGCGTTCACGTCGCGGCGCGACGCGACGCTCGCCCGCCTGGAGGCCGCCCACCGTGACCTGCGCCCCGCGCTCTCCCACCCGCAGGAGGACTGACGTGACCGCGACCATCATCGATCCCGCCGAGCTGGCGGCCGACTACCGCGCCCGCCTGCGCGGGGAGCTGGGCCGGCTGGACCACCGCGTGCGGATCGTCGGGCTGCTCGCGCAGGAGTCCGGGCCCGCGGCGACGTACGCCCGCTACACCCAGCGGGGCTGCGAGTCCGTGGGCATCGACTTCGACCTGCGCCGGGTGGATCCCGCCGACGCGGAGCGGGCGATCGGCGAGGCCAACGCCGACCCGGACGTGCACGGCATCTTCCTCTACTACCCGTTGCACGGGCCGGACGGGGACCGGTGGCTGCGCGAGCTCGTCGACCCGCGCAAGGACGTCGAGGGCATGCACTCCTTCTGGAGCCGGTACCTGTACGAGAACCGCCGGTACCTCGACGAGGGCCGGACGACGCCGGCGATCCTGCCGTGCACCCCGCTGGCTCTGCTCAAGCTGCTCCAGCGGGCCGGGCTGTCCGACTCCGACGCCGACGCTCCCCTGCGGGGCATCACCGCGTGCGTGATCAACCGGTCCGAGATCGTGGGCCGGCCGCTCTCGGCGATGCTGGCCAACGACGGGGCCGAGGTGATCTCCATCGACATCGACGGGGCGCTGCTGTTCGCACCGGCCATCGGTCGCCAGTCCCACGTCATCCAGCCGACGTCGATGGACCGGCGGGAGGCGCTGGCCCGGGCCGACGTCGTCGTCACCGGCGTGCCGTCCCGCGACTTCGACCTGATCGGCCCGGACGAGATCAAGCCGGGGGCGATCTGCGCCAACTTCGCCGAGTTCCGCAACTTCACGGACGAGATCGTGACGACGGCGGGGGCGTTCATCCCGCGGGTCGGGCCGATGACGGTCGCGATGGCGATGCGCAACGCGGTCCGGCTGCACACCACGGTCCAGTAAGCACGGTCCAGGAGGCACGGTCCAGTAAGCGGCACGGCCGGCCGGACGTTTGCCGCTGCGACCGGCCGGCCCGGGGAAGGGCCGGGACGCGCCGATAGCATGGAGCACATGACCGAGACCCGCGTGCCGCTCATCGCCCGTGCCGTCGCGAGCCTGACCGGCAGCTCCCGGGTGACGCACCTGCCGTCGGTGCAGGCGGTTCGCGCGCGGCACGTCAGGTCGGCCGTGAACGGCGAGACGACGCCGCGGCACGAGGGCCCGCAGCGGGTCACGGTGGTGCTGAACCCGATCAAGTCCAACGCCGATCAGGCCCGGCAGCGGATCGCGGCGGTCTGCCGTGACGCCGGCTGGGAGGAGCCCCGGTTCTTCGAGACGACCGTGGAGGACGCGGGCGTGGCGATGACGCGGGATGCGCTCGGTGTCGACCCCGACGTCGTCATCGCCGGCGGCGGCGACGGGACGATCCGGATGGTCGCGCACGCCCTGGCCGGCAGCGACGTCCCGATGGGCATCGTGCCGCTGGGCACCGGCAACCTGCTGGCTCGCAACCTCGACATCGACCCCGACGACCTGGACGGCAACATCGAGGCCGCGCTGTTCGGGGTGCACCGGGCGATCGACACGTCGACGGTGCGGCTGGAGCGGAAGGACGGGTCCGTCGACGAGCACACCGGCCTGGTGATGGCCGGGATCGGGTTCGACGCCGAGGTGATCGCGGGGACCCGGGACGACCTGAAGTCGAAGATCAGCTGGCTCGCGTACGGGGAAGCGGGGGTCCGGAAGCTGGTGGGCAGGCGGCACCCGGTCGAGATGGACCTGGACGACCGCGGCCGGAAGCGATTCCGGATGCGCAGCGTGCTGGTCGCCAACTGCGGGCTGCTGCCCGGCGGCATCGACTTCATCCCCGACGCCGTCATCGACGACGGGACGCTCAACGTCGTCATCATGGCGCCGCGGAACATGTTCGAGTGGTTCGCCGTGCTCGGGAAGGTGGTGTTCAAGCACCGCCGGTCGCTGCCGGCCATCCGCTACTACGACGCCCGGGAGGCCCAGATCAGCACCGAGGACGCCCTGATGACGCAGGTGGACGGCGACGAGACCGGTGACGCGCTGGCCATGCGGGTCACCGTCAATCCCGGGGCCCTGACGGTGCGGGTGCTGTCGCCGACGATGGACAGGCAGCTCAGCGACCCGGCCTGACGGCGACCCGGCCTGACGGCGCCCCGGCTCGTGGTGGCTCGGCCTGACGGCGCCCCGGCTCGTGGTGGCTCGGCGGCGTCCTGTGGCCGGTCTCGGTGGCCGGTCCAGCCGCGGCCCTCGGTGGCCGGTCCAGCCGGGGCCCTCGGTGGCCGGTCCAGCCGGGGCCCTCGGCGGCGGCCGGGTGAGGGCCGCCGCCGTCGGACGTCACTGCTTGTTGAAGTCCGCCTCGACGTCCTTCTCGCCCTCGGAGACGTGGAGCTCGTCCTCGCCGCGTGACTGACGGGCGATGGCCTGCTCCTCCTCGGCGAAGCGCATGTCGTTCGCCTCGTCGGCCTCGTCCCGGGCGATGTCGTCGTCCGTACCGGAGGCGTTCGGCTCGTACTGGAGCTCCGGGTTGACGATCTCGCCGTCGTCGGACCGGTCCGGGATCTCGTTCACGATGCTGTGCTCCTTCTCGCGGGTCACCCGCGGATCTGTCACGGACGGGCCGCCCCTCGGCGGCCGCGGATCGTTCAGCCTATGCGGTGACGGCCCGGCCGCTCAATCCGTGGCACGGGGATCGGCCTGTGGGGTGAGCGCGACGGCGGCCGTCGACTCCCGGTCAGCTGTGGGACCGTTCTTGCCGTGGGAGCGGGCTACTCCGTCCCGAACGGCAGCAACGGTCCCATTCGCGGATCCGAGCGACGGCGGACCAGCGTCAGGCCGTGTCCGGGCCGGCGTTCCCGCCGCCCCGGCGGCCGGTCAGGGAGCTCACCCAGCGGGAGGCGTCCTCGAACGCCTGGTCCCGGTGGTGCCGCGGGACGGTGGGCACGCCGTCGTCGGCCCGCGGGTACGAGCCGAGGAACCGGGTCGCGGGACTGATCCGGTGCAGCCCCGCGAGGGCGTCGGCGACGCGCGCGTCCTCGAGGTGGCCCTCGGCGTCGATGCTGAAGAAGTAGTCCCCGAGATAGGCGCCGGTGGGCCGGGACTCGATGCGTGAGAGGTTGACGCCCCGGGCGGCGAACTGGTCGAGGATCTCCATCAGCGCACCGGGGTGGTCGTCGGGCAGCGGCACGACGATGGTGGTCTTGTCGGAGCCGGTGCGCGGCGGCAGGGGGCGGGGCCGGCTGACCAGGACGAACCGGGTGACGGCCCCCGTGCGGTCGCCGATGTCCTCGGCGAGGACGGCCAGGTCGTATCGCTCACCGACGACGGGGGCGCAGATCGCCGCGTCCCACGGCCACGGGCCGGGCCCGGTCAGGGCGACCCCGGCGGCCGCCGTCGAACTCGAGGGCAGGTACTCGGTGCCGGGCAGGTGGGCGTCCACCCAGCCACGGCACTGCGCCATGGCATGGCTGTGGGTGGCGACGACACGTACGTCCTCGAGCCGGGTGCCGGGGCGCGCGAGGAGGTTGAAGCGCACCGGGACGACGACCTCCCGGATGATCCGCAGCTCGTCGCTGACGGCGATGGCGTCCAGCGTGGCGGTGACGCCGCCCTCCACGGAGTTCTCGATCGGCACCATGGCCGCGCCGACCTCGCCGTCGAGCACCAGCTGCAGCGCGGCGTTCACACTCGTCGCGGGTACCCGGCGGGCCTGCGCCGCACCGGGCACCGTCAGCAGCGCGGACTCGGTGAACGTCAGCTCGGGTCCGAGGTAGGCGTAGCTCTCCCCGCCGGCGCCGTCGGGACTCACGCGCCGTCGCTCACTTGACGTAGGGCGCGGCGTCGGTCTCGGAGACCATGTCCCGCTCGGCGTCCATCCACGCGCCCATGCCGCCGGAGACGTTCACGGCGTCGAACCCGTTCTGGTTCAGCCACGCCGTCACCCGGGAGGAACGGCCGCCGGTCCGGCAGATCACGTGGATCTCCTCGTCGGCGGGCAGTTCGCCGTAGCGCACCATGATGTCACCGAGGGGGATGTGCCGGGCGTGCGCGATGTGCCCGGCCTCCCACTCGTCGTCCTCGCGCACGTCCAGCACGGTGGTGTCGTCGGTGATCGCGTCGACCGTGACGCTCGGCAGGGAATCCACGGCTGCTCACTTCCTCTTCGAACCGGTGGTCGTCGGCATCGGGCCGGTGGGGCCGGCCTCGCCGTCGAGCCTAGTGCACCCCCTCGGGGCCGGCCGCGGTCACCGGCCTCATGACGGCGCGGGGCTTGCGACAATGGGGGCGACGACGTCCACCCGACCCACCTGTCCGCGAGGAGGCCCCGTGTCCCACGAGTCCGGCATCGCCCCCAGAGCGCAACACGACCCCGGCCGTGAGGAGACCGCCGAGGAACGGGCGGACCGGAACTGGAACGAACTGCTCCAGGAGATCCGGGTGATGCAGATCGGCGTCCAGATCATCACGGGGTTCCTGCTGACGCTGCCGTTCCAGCAGCGCTTCACCCAGCTGGACGGCACCGGCCTCGCGCTCTACCTCGGCCTCGTGGTCCTCGCCTGCCTGACGACGGCGGTGATGCTCGCCCCGGTGAGCCTGCACCGGCTGCTGTTCCGCCACCACCACAAGCCGCTGCTGGTCAGCAACGGCGACACCCTGATCAAGGTGATGGTCGGGGGCATCGCCCTGATGCTGACCGGCTGCCTGACGTTCATCGTGCACGTGGTGATCGGACCCGGTGCGGGCTGGATCGCCGGTGGCGTCCTCGCCGTCGTGCTGGTGCTGATCCTGCTGGTCTACCCGCTGGCGGTCGGCCGGTACGCGAGCCGGGCGCACGACGCCGGGTCCTGACGGGGACCCTCACCGGCTCAGCGACTCACCGCCCACCAGATCAACAGCAGCGTGACGAGGAAGCCGGTCACGTAGTTCAGCCAGAGGAAGGTGTGCCAGCCGGCGTTGGTCCGCTCCGCCGTCGTGTCCGTGACCGAGCGGAACCGCAGCACGTTGGCGATGTACGGCACCGCCAGCAGTGCCGCGAGCGGTCCCGGCGGCGTCGTGGCCAGCAGCAGCACCCCGGCGAGCAGGTAGACCACGGCGGCGAACCAGACCGTCGGGCGGGCGCCGATCACGGTGGCCACCGAGCCGAGCCCGGCCTCCCGGTCCGGTCCGATGTCCTGCACCGCTCCGAACGCCTGGCTGGCCACGCCCCAGCAGAAGAACGCTGCCACCAGGGCCAGCAGGGCCGGCGTCCACGTCGCGTGCGCCACGGTCAACCCGAACACCGCCGGGGAGACGAAGTGGGTGCTGGAGGTGACGGAGTCGACGAACGCGCGCTCCTTGAACCGCAGCCGCGGTGCGCTGTAGGCGACGACGGCGAACAGGCTCACCGTCAGCACCAGCGCCGCCACCGGGCCCGAGACCGCGTACAGGTACACGACGAACGGCAGGCACGCGAGCACGGCCGCCCACAGGGTCGCCCGGTGCACGGAGGGATCCAGCACGGCACCCTCGACGCCGCCCTTGCGCGGGTTGCGCAGGTCGCTCTCGTAGTCGAAGACGTCGTTGATGCCGTACATCGCCAGGTTGTACGGGATCAGGAAGAAGACCGTGCCGACGACGAGGGTGACGTCGATCCGGCCGGCGGTCAGCAGGTAGGCCGCCGCGAAAGGGTAGGCGGTGTTCACCCACGACAGGGGCCGGGACGAGGCGAGCAGCCGGCGGGGCAGAGTGGCCGTGCCGCTCATCGCCGCGCCCCGGACCCGCGCCGGGGGCCGCCCGTCCCCAGCAGCCGCCACACGGCCGGCAGCACGAGCACGGCGCCCACGGTGTAGGCCAGGTCCTCGATCGGGGCGCGGCCCACGAGCACGCCGCTGATCCGCGCCGGGTCGTAGGCCACCAGGCCGACGCCGACGATGATCGAGTCGAACACGACCGTCAGCACGAGCATCACGGCCAGCGTGATCGCGCCCGCGACCAGGCGCGGCCGGCGGACCCGTCCGACACGGCCCCGCGCGTCGGACGTGCGCCGGTTCACCAGCCGGTGCGCGACGAGCGCGAAGACCCCCGCGAGCACCAGCACGACGAGGTTGAGCGCGGTGTAGGTCATCGCGCCCCCCGTGCCCGCTCGCGGTCCCCGGCGTCGGGCCGCCCCGCCCGGCCGTCGGCCAGCAGCCGGGTCGCGAGCGCCCACAGGTCCATGGTCAGCCAGGCCAGGAACGTGAGGAACAGCAGCTCCTCGACGGGGAACTCGGGCCCGAGCAGGATGCCGCTCAGGAACGGCCCCTCCCCGCGGAAGAACACGCCCAGCCCGATGCCGGCGACGTCCCACGCCACGAAGAACAGCACCCCCGCGAGCAGGGTGAGCAGCGCCCGCACCGGCTCCCCGGAGAACACGAACAGCCGCCAGCGGGCATCGACCGCGGCCATCGCGGCCAGCCCGGCGAGCAGGCAGGCCCCGTAGAGCAGTCCGGTCACCGGCGGCCCACCCGGAACGACGCGGCGTCCAGGGGCGCACGCAGCGGGACCGTCGAGAGGTCACCGTGCAGCCGCTTGACCACGTTCTCGGCGCTGATCAGGCACATCGGCAGGCCCACGCCGGGCTGGGTGCTCGAGCCGCAGTACGCCAGGCCGTCCACGCGGGAGCTGACCACCGGTCCACGCAGGAACGCGCTCTGCCGCAGCGTGTGCGCGGGGCCGAGCGACGTGCCGCTCCAGGCGTTCAGGTCCGCGGCGAAGTCCCCGGGGCCGATCACCCGGCGCGTCACGATCCGCTCCGCCAGGTCCGGCACGTCCAGGTCGGCGGCCAGCTGCGCGATCATCCGGTCCGCCGCGGCCTCCAGTCCCGGGTCCCCGGCGCCGCCGACACCGCCACGGCCCAGGCCCGGGTCCGCGGGCACCGGGACGAGGACGAACAGGTTCTCGTGGCCCGGCGGGGCCGCATCGGGGTCGGTGGCCGACGTGCGGGACACGTACATCGACGCCGGCTCGGGGATGCGCTTCTCGCGGCCGAAGATGGCGTCGAAGTTCGCGTCCCAGTCCTCGGTGAACACCAGCGTGTGGTGGGCCAGCTGGGGCAGCTCGCCACGCACGCCGAGCAGCAGCAGCACGGCGCCGGGGCCGGGCAGGCGTCGTCGCCAGAACCGCTCGGGCAGGGTCTGCAGCTCTCGAGGCAGCAGCGCCGTCTCGGTGTGGTGCAGGTCCGCCGCGCTGATCACGGCGTCGGCGGCGAGGTGGTGCTCCGCCCCGTCGGCGGTGCGGTACCGCACCCCGGTGACCCGGGCCCGCCGCCGCCCGCCGACCCCGCCCGCACGGACGGGTTCCGTGCCGATGGCCGTCACGGTGGCACCGGTGCGGATGGACGCGCCCGCCTCACGCGTGAGCCGTTCGACCGCGTCGATGAGGGCCGCGAAACCGCCGCGCGGGTAGAACACGCCGTCCTGCAGATCGAGGTGGGAGAGCAGGTGGTAGAGACTCGGCGTGCGGTCCGGTGCGGAGGCGAGGAAGACCGCGGGATACCCGAGCAGCTGGCGCAGCCGCCGGTCCTTCACCGTGCGGGCCGCGCGGTGCTGCAGCGACTCGGTGAGCAAGCGGGCCAGGCGCGGGAGGCCGGTGAGCACCTCGCGGTTCAGCAGAGGCCGGAACGACTGGTACGACGTGTAGAGGAAGTGGGCCAGCGCGAGCCGGTAGGCGTCGGCGGCGGAGTCCAGGTAGCGGGCGAGCCGGGCTCCGGCGCCGGGTTCGTACTCCTCGAACAGGGCCATCGCCCGCTCCCGGCCGGCCGGGATGTCCGCCGGTGGACCCCCGTCCCGGAAGTACACCCGGTAACCGGGGTCGAGCCGTTGGAGGTCCAGTTCGGCGTCGGCGCTCGAGCCCATCAGCGCGAACCAGTGGTCGAAGACCTCCGGCATGAGGTACCAGGACGGGCCCGTGTCGAACCGGAACCCGTCCGCGCTCCACCGGCCCGCCCGGCCGCCGACGCTCTCCTGCTGCTCCAGCACCGTGACCTCGTGGCCGAGCCGGGCCAGCATGCCCGCGACGGCCAGCCCGCTGATCCCGCCGCCGATGACGGCGACCCGGCGGGGTGCGTCGGCCCCGGCCGTCCCGGCGGTCCCGGCGGTCACGCGGCGCCTCGGCGCGCACCGACGACGGCGCCCGCGACGATCAGCGCCTTGCGGCGGGTGGGCACGCTGACGCGCGTGGTCAGCAGGTGCGCCGCGGGGGTGCGCCGCAACCGAGCGTTGAGCTCCGCGAACAGGTCGTGGGCGGCGAGCACCGCCGCGCGGCTGCCCGCCGGGAGCCGGCCGATCACGGCGCGTGCCGCCGCGAGGTCCGCGTCGATGTCGTCGACCAGTCGGCGCTTCTCCGTCTCCGTGAGCACGGTGGGATCGACGCCCGGGAAGTACCGGCGGCCCAGTGTCTGCACGTCCGCGCCGACGTCGCGCAGGAAGTTGACCTTCTGGAACGCGGCCCCGAGCCGGCGCGCGCCGGCGTCCAGCTCCGCCAGTTCGGCCGGGTCCACCGGACCGCCGTCGAAGAACGCGCGGAGGCACATCTGGCCCACCACCTCGGCGGAGCCGTGCACGTAGGCGTCGAAGCTGCCGGCGTCATGCTCGGAGCGCTGCGCATCGGTGCGCATGGACGCGAAGAACGGCCTCGTCAGCTCCGGGCCGATGCCGGTGCGGCGCGCGGTCAGGGCGAAGGCGTGCACGACGACGTTCGCGCTGTACCCGGTGCGCAGGGCCTCCTCGGTCTGGGCCTGCAGCTCGTCCAGGGCGGCGAGGACGGCCGCGTCGTCGAGCCCGTGCTCGGTCCCCACCCCGTCCACCGCCTCGTCCGCCACCCGGACCAGGGCGTAGATGTTGCGCACGTGCCGCCGCAGCGGTGCGGCCAGCAGCCGGCTGGCCGCACCGAACGACGTCGAGTACCGGCCGATCACGACGGCGGCGGCGCGCTGAGCGACGTCGTCGTACCGGGCGGCGGAATCCCGGCGCAGCCGCGCGTCGTCGGGCCCCTCGACGTGCGCGGTCATCGGACCCGGTCGATCGCGGCGTCGATGAGCACCTCCAGGTCCGCGCGCAGGGCGGCCGGCAGCGCCGAGCCGATGACGGCGTGGCGGGCGCGTTCCGCGTGCTCCCGGGCCATCGCCTCGACGTAGGCGCGGGAGCCGGAGCGGTCGAGGAAGCCCCGCAGGGCGTCCACGTCCGAGCGCGCCCCCGCCCCCAGCAGCAGCGGTGCGACCTCCGACCAGCCGGCCTGCCGGGAGGCGTGGGAGAGGAGCAGGGTGTGCTTGATGGCGGTCAGGTCGCCGGTGGTCGTCTTGCCGGTCGCGGACTCGACGCCGAACACCCCCAGCAGGTCGTCGACGAGCTGGTAGGCGGTGCCGACGTCCTGCCCGATCCGGCACAGCAGCTCCCGGTCCGCCTCGGGCGCGCCGGCGAGCACCGCCCCGGCCTGCAGCGGCACGTCGAAGGAATAGATGGCCGTCTTCAGCAGCGCGGTCTGCAGCACCACCTCGGCGGCCGGGATGCGCAGGTGCCCGGAGTACTCGACGTCGAGCAGCTCCCCCGCGGCGGCCGCGTGCACGGCCGCGTCCATCAGGTCCAGGAGCACGGGCAGCTCCCGCGCCCGCGTGGAGGCGACCAGCCGGTAGGCGGCGGCGAGTGCGACGTCGCCGGCGATGATGGCGGCGGCCTGACCGCGTTCGGTGGCGGCGACGGCGTCGAACCCCTCGTCGGTGGCCCGGTGCCGGTAGATGCCGGCGACGTTGGGCTTGCCGCGACGGACGAAGTCGTGGTCGATGACGTCGTCGTGGGTCACCAGGGCGGTGTGCAGCAGCTCGAGCGCGGCGGCGGTGACGACGGCCGGGTCGTCGGCCGACCAGGCCGCCTCGTCGTGCGCGTCCCGGCGCGGCCCCGCGTACCCGTCCACGACGGAGAGCAGCAACCGGGGCCGGACCCGCTTGCCGCCGGACGCCGACGAGGCGAGGGCGTCCCACAGGTGACCCACGGTGGCCGGAAGGCCCGCCGTACCGGCCCGGCCGCGGGCGAAGAACGTGGTCAGCACCTCGTCGACCGCACCGAGGAACTGCGTCTCGCCCGACTCCGTGACCACCGTCATGACTCCATTCAACAGCACCTCTCTCGAATATCGAGAAGGCGATCTAGGATCGGACCCATGGACACCTCCGTCGACACGTCCGCCGTGCCCGCGGACACGGCCGAGTTGGTGGTGCTGCTGGACCGCGAGCACCGGCCCTCCGGCGTGGCGCGCAAGGCGGAGGTCCACACGCGGGACACCGCCCTGCATCTGGCGTTCTCGTGCTGGGTGTTCGACGCCGCCGGCCGGGTGCTGCTGACTCGGCGGGCGCTGGGGAAGGTCGCCTGGCCCGGTGTGTGGACCAACGCGTTCTGCGGGCACCCGGCGCCCGGGGAGGCGATGGCGGACGCGGTGCGACGCCGCGCCCGGCGGGAACTCGGCGTCGCGGTCGCGGACCTGGCGGTGGCACTGCCGGACTTCTCGTATCGGGCGGTGGACGCGAGCGGCATCGTCGAGCACGAGGTCTGCCCCGTCTACACCGCGGTACTCGACGGCGGCCTCGACCCGCGCGCCGACGAGGTGATGGACGTCGCGTGGGCCGAACCGGGCCGGCTGCTCGACGCCGTCGCGGCCATCCCGTTCGCGTTCAGCCCGTGGCTGGTGGAGCAGGCGCCGTTGCTGGCGGCCGCCCGGCCCGAACGGTTCACCGCGCCGGTCATCGGCTGATCGCTCAGGCGTCGCGAGCCCGGCCGTCTGCCGGTAGCCCGTCGACCGGTACCGCGCCGGTGCCGGTGCTCGCGTTGCCGGCGTTCCCGTTCCTGGCGCTCCCGTTCGCGGTGGCGGAGCCGTTGGCCCGCACCGGCCCGCCGGCGTCCGCGGTCGCGGCGGTGATGTCCCCGATCATCCGGCCGAACAGTTCCAGCTCGGCGGGGGTGTACCGGTCGAAGACCTCCATCAGGGCGTGATCGAGGGGATCGAACAGTTCCGCCGCCACCCGGCGGCCCGTGTCGTTGGCGTGCAGGGCGACCCGGCGGGCGTCCGACCGGGCCGTGCCGCGGTCCAGGTGCCCCGCCTCGCAGAGCCGGTCCACCAGCGCGGTGACCGACGACGACGACAGGCCGAGCATGGTGCCGAGCCGCCCAGGCGTCATCTCCTCGTCCCGGCGTTCCGCCTCGACGACGGCGGAGACGGCATGCATGTCGGTGCGCCGCACCCCCGCACGGCGCCGCATCCGGGCGCCGTAGTACTCCAGCTCCGACGTCATCCGCTGCAGCAGCAGCAACAGGGGGTACCCGGGGCGACGGGCGATGGACCGCTGCCGGCGGTCCGGGCGCTCGACAGCGCCGTCCGGGCTCTGTCGAACTGACGTGTGCATAGGGCACATGATAGAGACTCCGACGCCGTCCGGGCCCTCCGCTAGCCTCGGGAGCGATGATGGATTCACTCTCCGCCCTCTCCGCGCTCGCCCTGCGGGACGGTCTCGCCGCAGGTCAGCTGAGCGCCCGGGAGGTCACCGCCCATTTCCTGGGGGTGATCGAGGCGCGCGATCCGGGCCTCGGGGCGTTCGTCACGGTGACGGCGGAGCAGGCGATGCGCGACGCCGCCGACCTGGACGACCGATTCGCACGCGGCGGCCCCGTGGGTGCCCTGCACGGGCTGCCCCTGGGGATCAAGGACCTCACCGACGTCGCGGGCGTGCCCACCGGTCACGGGTCCGCGGCGGTGACACCGACCGTCGCCACGGCGGACGCCCCGCTGGTCGCGACGCTGCGGCGTGCCGGCGTCGTCCTCGTCGGCAAGACCCAGGTCCCGGAGTTCGGGCTGAGCTGCCACAGCGGGAACCGCGTCCACTCCCCGGCCCGGCTGCCGCAGGACCCGCGGCTGAGCCCCGGCGGTTCGTCCGGCGGCAGCGCGGCCGCCGTCGCGGCGGGGATGCTGCCGTTCGCCGTCGGCACCGACGGGGGCGGCTCGGTGCGGATCCCGGCCGCCGCCTGCGGGCTGGTCGGGCTCAAGCCGAACCGGGGTCGCGTGGCGACGGCGTCGGGCCAGGCGGACCTCGGCCGGCTGGTCGTCGCCGGCCCCATCGCCCGGGACGCCGCCGACGCGGCCCTGCTGCTGGACTCCCTCGCCGCCGACACCAACCACCGCGCGCTGAGCGCCGCGCCCGGTTCGTTCTCCTCCGTCCGGTCGCCGGGCCCCCTGCGGATCGGCGTGACCACGGCCTCGCCGTTCGCGTCCGCCTACGAGCTGCCGATCGCGCCCGCGGCCCACGCCGCGCTGGACGCCGCGATCACGGCGCTCGACGCGGCGGGCCACCGGCTCGAGGACCTCGACCCGCACTGGGACCCGCGCTACCCCGACGCGTTCGCCACCACCTGGACCACCCCGATGGGGCTGCCGGACCTGGACGACGGCGCGGAGGCGCGGCTGACCCCGCTGGCCCGCGAGTTCCGCGCCCGCGCCCGCCACCGTCCGGCCACCGAGCTGGCCCGCGCCCTGGACGTGCTGCGGCAGATCGAGTGGGACACCGTCGCCGCGTTCGCGCCCTACGACGTCGTCCTCACCCCGGCCCTGGCGGACACCCCGCGGCCGATCGGCTGGTACACGGGCGCGGACTGGGACGTCGACGCCGACACCGACTACCGGCGGCAGTGCCAGTACACCCCCTGGACGTCCGTGCTCAACGTCGTCGGCCTGCCCGCGATCACGGCGACGACGCACTGGACAGCACCTGATCCAGCGGCCGGACCCGACGCTGCCTCGCTGCCGATGGGCGTGCAACTGATCGGCCGGCCGAGCGGCGAATCGACGCTGCTGGCGCTGGCCGATCTGCTGCACCGAGCCGGCCCGGAGGACGCCGCCCACGGGTGATCTCGGCCACATCCGTCGGGTGCCGGACAGGCCTTGCGGTGCGACCGGTGTCACGATAGAAGGATGAGCTCATCCACGACGTCCTCCACGCCGGGTGCTCCGGCACCCACGGAGGGCCCCACTTTCCTCGGTCAGCCCCGCATGCTGGCCAACGTCTTCAGCGTCGAGCTGTGGGAGCGTTTCTCCTTCTACGGCATGCAGGCCGTCGTCCTGCTGTACATGTACTTCGCGGTGGACCAGGGCGGCCTCGGCGGGGACCGGACCGCAGCCGTCGGCATCATGGGTGCCTACGGCGGCGGCGTCTACCTCTCCACGATCCTCGGCGCCTGGGTGGCCGACCGGCTGCTCGGTTCCGAGCGGGTGCTGTTCATCAGCGCCGTCCTGATCATGCTCGGGCACATCGCCCTCGCCGTGCTGCCCGGCTGGGCCGGCGTCGGCGTCGGGCTCCTCCTCGTGGCCATCGGCAGCGGCGGGCTCAAGGCCAACGCCACCTCGATCGTCGGCACGCTCTACGCGGCCGGCGACGAACGGCGAGACGCCGGGTTCTCGATCTTCTACATGGGCATCAACATCGGTGCCCTGTTCGGGCCGCTCCTCACCGGCCTGGTCCGGGACACCGTCGGCTTCCACTGGGCGTTCGCCCTCGCCGCCGTCGGCATGGCGATCGGCCTCGTCCAGTACGGGCTGACCCGGAAGAACCTGCCCGCCGAGGCCGGCCACGTGCCCAACCCCCTGCCGCGGAACCGGTACGGTCTCGCCGTGGGCATCGCCGCCGCCGCGATCGTCGTCATCGTCGTCGCCGTGCTCACCGGTCTGATCACTCCCGGCAACCTCGCCACCCTGGTGGTGATCGCGACGATCGTCGCGGCCGTCGCCTACTTCGCCGTCATCCTCTCGTCGAACCTGACGCCCACCGAGCGCCGCCGCGTGTACGCGTTCATCCCGATCTTCATCGCCAGCGCGGTGTTCTGGTCGCTGTACCAGCAGCAGTTCTCGATGCTGACGATCTACTCGGACACCCGCCTGAACCGGAACCTGTTCGGCTGGGAGATGCCGATCGAGTGGGTCCAGTCGATCAACCCGGTGTTCATCATCGTGCTCTCCGGCGTGTTCGCGGCCCTGTGGACCCGGCTCGGTGCCCGGCAGCCGTCGACGCCGACGAAGTTCACGCTCTCGCTCGTCATCATGGGCGTCGCGTTCCTGGCGTTCCTGCCGTTCGTCGGCACCGGCACCAACGGCACCCCGCTGCTGGTGATCGCGTTCATCCTGCTGCTGTTCACCTTTGCGGAACTGCTGCTGTCCCCCATCGGGCTCTCGGTCACCACGAAGCTCGCTCCCGAGCGGTTCCGCACCCAGATGGTGGCCCTGTTCTTCCTCTCGGTGGCGCTCGGCAGCTCGATGGCCGGGATCCTGGCCGGCCACTACGACCCCACGAACGAGGCGCCGTACTTCGCCGTCATCGGCGGCGTCTGCATCGTGGTGGGCGTCCTGCTCGGCCTGGCGATCAAGCCCATCCGCAAGCTGATGAGCGGCGTGCACTGACCCGTTGCCGTGGCGCCGTTCGCGGCGCCGACGCGGTGGCTCGCGCTGAACGCCGGAGGGCGGCCGGAATATCCCGGTCGCCCTCCGGCGTTTTCATGCGCATGAATGCAGGTCACCCCACGCGCATCGGTTTCCTCTCGTTCGGTCACTGGCACCCGTCCGGTCCGCACACGCGGTCCGCCGCGGACGCCCTGATCCAGTCGATCGAGCTCGCCGTCGCCGCCGAGGAGCTCGGCATCGACGGGGCGTACTTCCGGGTGCACCACTTCGAGCGCCAGCTCGCCGCCCCGTACCCGCTGCTGGCCGCGATCGGCGCCCGGACGAGCCGGATCGAGATCGGCACCGGGGTGATCGACATGCGCTACGAGAACCCGCTCTACGCTGCCGAGGAGGCCGGCGCGGCGGACCTCATCGCCGGCGGTCGCCTGCAGCTGGGCATCAGCCGCGGCACGCCGTCGCCCGCACTGAACGGCTACGAGGCGTTCGGGTACGTGCCTGCCGAGGGCACCACCGACGCCGACCTGGCCCGCCAGCACACCGCCGTGTTCCGCGCCGCGATCGCCGGGGCCGGCGTCGCCCACTCCGATCCCCGGACCACCGGCCGGTCCGACGCCGTCGTGGGGCTGCAGCCGCTCTCCCCCGGGCTGGGCGACCGGATCTGGTGGGGTTCGGGCACCCGCTCCTCCGCCGTGTGGGCGGCGCAGCAGGGCATGAACCTGATGTCCTCGACGCTGCTCACCGAGGACACCGGTGTGCCGTTCGATCAAGCACAGGCCGAGCAGATCGCCCAGTTCCGCGCTGCGTGGGCCGAGGCCGGCTGGGACCGCGAACCACGGGTCTCCGTGAGCCGCAGCGTCATCCCCCTGGTCACCGACGAGGACCGGATGTACTTCGGCGACCGTGACGGCGCCGAGGGTGACCAGGTCGGCTACGTCGATGCCCAGACCCTCGCCCGGTTCGGGCCGTCGTTCACCGGGGAGCCGGACGTGATCGCCGCACAGCTGGCGAACGACGCCGCCGTGCAGGCCGCGGACACGCTGCTGCTGACCGTGCCGAACCAGCTCGGCGTCGACTACAACACGCGGATGCTCAGCACCATCGCCGAGCACGTCGCCCCGGCCATCGGCTGGCACCCGGCGACGGTCGCGGCGGGCTGACGGCTCGCGACGCGGGGCTCCCGTCACGCCGGCCCCCTGTTGACGCCGTCGCCCGCTCTGACATGCTTGGACGCATGGCAAACCGTGCGGGCACCGTGGCCCTCCCCAGCGACCTGATCGACGTGTCCGCTCTGCTGGACGCGTACTACGACCGCAAGCCGGACCTCTCCGATCCGGCCCAGCGGGTGGCGTTCGGCACCTCGGGGCACCGGGGGTCCAGCCTGAAGAACGCCTTCAACGAGGCGCACATCGCCGCGATCACCCAGGCGATCGTCGAGTACCGCGCCGGGCAGAACATCACCGGACCGCTGTTCCTGGCCAAGGACACCCACGCCCTGTCCGATCCCGCCCAGAACACGGCGCTGGAGGTGCTGGCGGCGAACGGTGTGCGGACGCTGATCGACGCCCGGGACGGCTACACGCCCACCCCGGCGCTCAGCCACGCCATCCTCACCTGGAACCGGGGCGGGGAGCACGCGGAGACGGCCGACGGCATCGTCGTCACCCCGAGCCACAACCCGCCGGCCGACGGCGGGTTCAAGTACAACCCGCCGAACGGCGGCCCGGCGGACACCGACGCCACCGGCTGGATCGCGAACCGCGCCAACGACCTGCTCGCGGAGGACAACCGCGGCGTCAAGCGGATCCCCATCGAGCAGGCCCGCACGGCCGACGTCGTCGGCACCTACGACTTCCTGGCCGGCTACGTCGACGACCTTCCGCAGGTCCTCGACCTGGAGGCCATCCGGAGCTCGGGCCTGCGGATCGGCGCGGATCCGCTCGGCGGCGCCTCCGTCGACTACTGGGCCGCGATCGGGGAGCGGCACGGGTTGAACCTGACCGTCGTCAACCCCGTCGTGGACCCGCAGTGGGCGTTCATGACGCTGGACTGGGACGAGAAGATCCGGATGGACTGCTCCTCCCCGTACGCGATGGCCTCGCTGATCGGCAAGGCCGGCGACTACGACATCGCGACCGGGAACGACGCCGACGCCGACCGGCACGGCATCGTGTGCGCCGGCCCGGACGGCGCGCGGGCGTTGATGAACCCCAACCACTACCTCGCGGTCGCCATCGACTACCTGTTCCGGCACCGCGACGGGTGGCCGGCGACGTCCGCGATCGGCAAGACGCTCGTCTCGTCGTCCATCATCGACAAGGTCGCGGCCAGCACCGGCCGGACGCTGATCGAGGTGCCGGTGGGCTTCAAGTGGTTCGTCTCCGGCCTGCTCGACGGCGGCATCGCGTTCGGCGGCGAGGAGTCGGCGGGCGCGTCGTTCCTCACCCGGGACGGGCAGCCCTGGTCCACCGACAAGGACGGCATCCTCCTGTGCCTGCTCGCCTCCGAGATCACCGCCGTCACCGGCAAGACCCCGGCCGTGCGCTACGGCGAACTGACCGCGGAGTTCGGCGACCCGGTGTACGCCCGGATCGATGCGGCGGCCAGCCGGGAGCAGAAGGCCAAGCTGGGCAAGCTCAGCCCGGAGCAGGTGACGGCGGACTCCCTGGCCGGTGACCCGATCACGGCGAAGCTGACCGAGGCCCCCGGCAACGGCGCCCCGATCGGCGGGCTGAAGGTCACCACCGGCCGGGCGTGGTTCGCGGCCCGCCCGTCGGGCACGGAGGACGTCTACAAGATCTACGCGGAGTCCTTCGTCGGCGCGGACCACCTGACCGAGGTGCAGGCCGAAGCCAAGAAACTGGTGGACTCGGTCATCTCCTGACCTGCGGGGCCGTTCGGGCCGTTCCCTCGGCGCGCATCAGGGGTTACCCTCGATCCCGTCGACCGTGACGTGATCGTCATCCCTGCTCTCACCCCGGGGAGTCCCCATGAGCACCAGGTCCGTTCTCTCCGCATCCGTCGTCGCGGCGCTGCTGCTCGTCGGTCTCGGCGCGCCGAGCGTGGCCCAGGCGAGACCACCGGCCGCACCGTCGGCGGCGGCCCCCACCGTGGTCCCGGCCGCCGACACCGACTTCAGCTTCGCGGTGTACCCGGACACCCAGCAGGAGGTCTTCTCCACGGGCACCTTCATCGGCCGCACGAACTGGCTGATCGCCAACCGGAAGGCGCTGGATCTGCGGTTCGTCCTGCACACCGGCGACGTCGTCAACTGGGGGGACAAGGCGCCGGCCCAGTTCACCATCGCCAGCGCCGCGATGGCCCCGCTCGAGAAGGCGGGCATCCCGTACGAGCTGACCATCGGCAACCACGACACGGCGGCGGTATGCCCCGGCGGCGGAGGATGCCCGGGCAAGGACGTGCGGGTGACCGTCCGGGACACCACCGCGTTCAACCGGTACTTCCCCACCACCCGGTTCCCCGGCGCGGGGTTCTTCGAGAAGGGCAAGGTGGACAACTCGTACCGCACGTTCGACGCCGGTGGACTCAAGTGGCTCGTGATCAACCTCGAACTGTGGGCCCGTCCCGCGGCCATCGAGTGGGCCCGGAGCGTCGTCGCCACGCACCCGCGGCACAACGTCATCGTCCAGACCCACTCGTACCTCAAGGCGGACGGCGGCATCAGCGGAAGCGCGGGCTATGGGTACAGCTCCCCGAGCTACCTGTGGAACCGGCTGATCCGCCAGTACGCGAACATCCGGTTCGTCTTCTCCGGGCACACCGGCCAGTCCGCGTACCGCACCGACGTCGGCAACCACGGCAACAAGATCGTCTCGATGCTCGGAACGTTCCACTCGAACACCACCAATCCGGTGCGGATCGTCACCGTGCACACGGCCGTCGGCACCGTGGGCACCCGCGTCTACGGCCCGAAGGGAAACGTGTCCTTCCCCTACAACGCCTCGTTCACGGGGATGAAGTACGTCAAGTGAGGCCGCTGCCTCAGGGGACGGGCGTCAGAGCGTCGTCGTGGCGTCCTCGAAGGAGAACCGCGGCTTGGCCGGGCCCCACGCGTCCTCGGCGGCGTGGCCGATGTTGATCACGGCGAACGACTTCTGCGAGCCGTCCGGGAAGAAGTCGGCGTCCAGGCCCGCGGCGTCGAAGCCGCTCATCGGGCCGGCGTCCAGGCCGAGCGCGCGGACGGCGAGCACGAAGTAACCGGCCTGCATGTTGGCGTTGTTGTTGGCGATCTGGTGGCTGAGGGCCTCGTTCGCGGCGAAGTTCTCCGCCATCGGCGCGGTGCGCTCGGGCATCCCCGGCATGAAGTCGTCGAAGCGGCGGTGCCAGCGGGTGTCGTAGGACAGGACGGCGACGACGGGCGCGGCGACGGTCTTCGCCTGGTTGCCGCGGGCCATGTGGCGGACGAGGCGCTCGCGGGGCTCACCGTCGCGCACCCAGGTGACGCGCAGCGGCTGGCTGTTGAAGGCGGTCGGGCCCATCTTGGCCAGGTCCCAGATGGCGCGCAGCTGCTCATCGGTGACGATGTCGTCGGTGAAGGTGTTGGCGGTGCGTCCCTCACGGAACAGCAGGTCGGCGGCGTGCTCGTCCAGCACGGTCTCGGCGATCTGAGTGGTCATGGTGTCCTCCTGCGCTGTCATGACTGATCCACCCCGCGTCAACCGGCGGGGGCGGACCCCGGATTCCCCGGCCCGGCTGTCGGCTTCGTCACACGGCCGCGGTGACGGGTGCCGACGCCGGTCGCATAGTCTGACCTGCGGCCCTCGAACCACCGCCCGGAAGGGACGCTCATGGCACTGCCCGGATTCTCCTGGACGCTGCACGGGGACGGACGCACCGTCCGCCCGGGCGCCGTCGTCGCCCCGGACGAGCGGCTCAATTGGCCGCGGACCGTCGGGATCGGCATGCAGCACGTCGTCGCCATGTTCGGCGCGACCTTCCTGGTGCCCCTGCTCACCGGGTTACCGCCGGCCACCACCCTGTTCTTCTCCGGCATCGGCACGCTGCTGTTCCTGGTCATCACGGCCGGCCGGGTGCCCAGCTACCTCGGCTCCAGCTTCGCCTTCATCGCTCCGATCGGCGCAGCGACCAACCAGCACGGCATGGGCGGCGCGCTCGGCGGGGTGCTGCTGGCCGGCGTCGTCCTCTTCCTCGTCGGGCTGGTGGTCCAGCTCGCGGGCAGCCGGTGGCTCCAGGTGCTCATGCCGCCGGTCGTCACGGGCGCCATCGTCGCCCTCATCGGCCTGAACCTCGCGCCGAGCGCCCGCGCCAACCTGGAGAAGGGGCCGGTGACGGCGGTCGTCACGCTGCTCGCCATCGTGCTGGTCACCGTGCTGTTCCGCGGCATCCTCGGCCGCCTGGCCATCCTCGTCGGCGTCGCGCTCGGCTACGTCGTCGCCGTCCTCCGCGGCGAGGTCGACTTCGCCGCCGTCGAGCAGGCCGCCTGGGTGGGCCTGCCCCCGTTCACCGCGCCCGAGCTGCACCTCTCCGTCGTCGGCCTCTTCGTGCCCGTCGTGCTCGTGCTCGTCGCGGAGAACATCGGGCACGTGAAGTCGGTGGCCCTGATGACCGGCCGCAACCTGGACGACCTGACCGGCCGGGCGCTGATGTCGGACGGCCTGGCCACGGCGCTCGCGGGGGCGGGTGGCGGGTCCGGCACGACGACGTATGCGGAGAACATCGGCGTCATGGCCGCCACGAAGGTGTACTCGACGGCGGCGTACTGGGTCGCGGCGATCACCGCCCTGGTGTTGAGCTTCTCCCCCAAGTTCGGCGCCGCGATCGCCACGGTGCCCCCGGGCGTCCTCGGCGGCGCCGCCATCCTGCTCTACGGCATGATCGGCATGCTCGGCGTGCGGATCTGGGTGCAGAACCGGGTCAACTTCGCCAACCCGATCAACCTGACGACGGCGGCCGTCGCGCTGGTGATCGGCATCGCCGACGTCACCTGGGTGGCCGGCGACCTCACCTTCGCCGGCATCGCCCTCGGCACCGCGGCGGCGCTCGTGCTCTTCCACGGCATGACGGCGATCAACCGGTTCACCCGGGCCGTGCAGGACCCCGAGCACCTCGAGGACGTCGGGACGGAGCCCAGCCAGCTCGGGTGAGTCCGTCCTCCCCGGCGACGAGTCGCCGAGTCGCCGAGTCGCCGAGTCCGTCGGTTCCGTCCTGCGGGCGCGCTGAGTCCGTCGGTTGCGCCCTCCGACGGGGGTCTTTGACCACCCCGTGAGGGCGGAACTGACGGACTCACGCGTGTGCGGTGAGGATGACCCGTCGCGCCCGCGCCTTCCGGGAACTTCTTCCGCGCCGGCCCCGGGTTGACGGCCCCGGTACGCTGACGCCATGCCGGAGATGCCGCAGGTCCAGGCCCTCGTCGACTTCCTCGACGCCCGGCTGGTGCACCGGGTGACGCCCGAGGGCGAGCAGCTCGACGGCGGCGCCCACGTCACCGGCGTCTCCCTCGGCTCCTTCGCGGTGCTCAAGACCGCGGTGCCCCCGCTGGACGCCCTCGCCGGGGCCGAGATCACCGGCGTCGCCCGCTTCGGCAAGTACATCGACCTGGACTGCGACGGCGTGCACCTCGTCTTCCACCTCGCCCGTGCCGGGTGGCTGCGGTGGCTGGCCCACCCGCCCGCACGCCCGCTGCGGCCCGGCAAGAGCCCCGTCGCGCTGCGGCTCGAGGTGGACGGGGCGTCCGACGGCGGCGCCGGATTCGAGCTGACCGAGGCGGGCACGAAGAAGGCGCTGGCCGTCTACGTCGTCGACGACCCGGCCGACGTGCACGGCCTGGCCACCCTCGGCCCGGAGGCGCTGACCCTGAGCGAGGCGGACTTCGCGGGCCTGCTCGCCGGGCACCGCGGCCAGATCAAGGGCCTGCTGCGGGACCAGTCGACCATCGCCGGGATCGGCAACGCGTACAGCGACGAGATCCTGCACGCGGCGAAGCTCTCGCCGTTCGCCATCGCCGCCAAGCTTCCCGACGAGGAGGTCGAGCGGCTCTACACGGCGATGCACACGACCCTCGACGCGGCGATCGCGGCGTCGGCGGGCAAGCCGGCCGCCGAGTTGAAGGACTCGAAGCGCTCCTCCATGGCCGTGCACGGCCGCACCGGAGAGGCGTGCCCGGTGTGCGGCGACACCGTCCGGGAGGTCTCGTTCGCCGACTCGTCCCTGCAGTACTGCCCCACCTGCCAGACCGGCGGCAAGCCGCTGGCGGACCGGCGGACGTCGAAGTTCCTCAAGTAGCTCGGTCCTGAAGGAGACGACGCAGACCCTTGACGTGTTACTTGTTTTTTACAAGTATGACAGTCATCAGCACTCCACCGATGAGGAGCTTCCGATGACTGCCATGTTCGTCAACCTGCCGGTGACCGACCTGGAACGCGCGAAGGCGTTCTACACGGCGATCGGCTTCACCATCAACCCGCAGTTCACGGACCACAATGCGGCCTGCGTCGTGGTCGAGGACGGCCACAGTTATTTCATGATCCTGGTCCGCGAGTTCTTCCAGACCTTCACCGACCTGCCGATCGGCGACCCGGCCGTCAACCCGTCGGTCTCGACCGCGATCTTCCACGACAGCCGGGAAGAGGTGGACGCGGCCGTCGCCCGCGGCCTGGAGGCGGGCGGAGCGGAGCCGCGCCCCGCCTCGGACTACGGCTTCATGTACCAGCGCCAGCTCACCGATCCCGACGGCAACGTCCTGGAGTTCGGCTGGATGGATCCCGTCGCCGCCGAGCAGGGCCCCGAGGCGTACACGAACCAGCAGGCCTGAGGTCCATGGCCGCACGCGACTACGGGCAGTACTCCGGGGTCACTCGCGCCCTGGAGCTCGTGGGCGAGCGCTGGGCCATGCTGATCGTCCGGGACCTGCTGGTCGGGCCGCGCCGCTACGGCGAACTGGCCGCCGGGCTCCCCCGGATCCCGACGAACATCCTGGCGGCGAGGCTGAAGGAGCTGCAGGCGGCCGGCGTGCTGCGCCGGGCGCCGCGCTCCCGCGTCATCGTCTACGAGCTGACGCCTTTCGGCCGTGAGCTTGAGCCTGTGGTGCTCGCGCTCGGGGCGTGGGGCTTCAAGGCGATGGGCCAGGCGCGGGAGGAGCAGATCATCACGCCGGACTCGATGACCATCGACCTGCGCACCGCCTTCCGACCACAGGTCGCCCTGGACCTGCCGCCCACCGCCTATGCCGCCCACGTCGGCGTCGCCGAGCTGCTGATCCGGGTCGACGGCTCCCGGCTCGACGTGACGCGCGGGGACGGCCCGGCCGATCTCGCGTTCGCCGCCGGCCCGGGCATCCACAGGGTCATCGCGGGGGAGCTGGACCCGGATCGCGCCATCGCGACCGGCGTGGTCGAGGTGCTGCACGGACGCGGCGATCTGCTCGGCCGGTTCGCGGACACGTTCCACCTGGCCGCCTGACCCGGCCGCCAGACGTCGCGCCGGCTCGCCAGCGCCAGCTCGTCAATAGATGCACGAAAAGAGTCGATTCCGGCCCGGATCGGACATCTATCGACGAGCTGGCGCTGAACGAAAGGAGGGTCACGCCTGCGGCCAAGCGCCCCGCTCCGTCAGCACCGCAGCGAGCACGTCGGCCCGATCGCTGACGATCCCGTCCGCGCCGGCGTCGAGCAGCCGGCGCATGGCGTCGGCGTCGTTGATCGTCCACACGTGCACCTCCAGCCCCCACCGGTGCGCCAGCGCGACGCTCCGCGCGGTCACCACGGGGACGGCCACACCGAGCATCCGCTGCCGCTCCGGCACCTGGAACGCGTCGACGTCACGCAGCAGCCGCCGCGCGGCCGGCGCGAGCAACGGCAGCACGGACGCGAGTACCCAGACCGCGGTCAGCGCGGTCCCGGCGGACGTGGCCGCGGGTCGGCTCAGCCGGCGCAGCACGGCCCGGCGTCGCCGGTCCGAGAAGGACGCGACGAGGACGCGGTCGTGGGCGCCGAGCCGGTCGATGACGGCGGCGAGCGGGGCCACGCCGACCCTGCTCTTGACGTCGATGTTCAGCCGCAGGTCGGGGAACCGCTCGAGCACCTCGGCGAGGGTGGGAATCGGGTCCGTCCCGATCCGCACGGCACGCACGGCGGCCGCCGTCATGGTCGAGATGCGTCCCGTCGTACCGGTCACGCGTTCGAGCGTGTCGTCGTGGAAGACGAACAGCTCACCGTCGGCACTGGCCTGCACGTCGGTCTCGACCCACCCGCAGCCGAGGTCGACGGCGGCCTGCACGGCGGCCAGTGAGTTCTCGGCGCCGTCCGGGGCGTAACCACGGTGGGCCAGCCCCTTGGGCCGCGCGACCCCGCCGATGACGTTGGCCAGGTAGGGGCGGTCAGGCACGCGCCGGGTCCTGCGGCTCCGGCGACGGAGCGGCCGGGGACGGGGGATCGGCGTCGTGCCCGGACGCGAGCACCCCTTCGATCACCTGGGCAACGCCGTCCTCGTCGAACGGCGGCGCGAGGTTCGCGGCCGCCTCCCGCGCCTCCGGGTGCCCGCTGGCCATGGCGTAGCCGTGCCCGGCCCAGCGCAGCATCTGCCGGTCGTTGGGCATGTCGCCGAAGG
This sequence comes from Tersicoccus solisilvae, assembly GCF_014643255.1. Classification (GTDB taxonomy): domain Bacteria; phylum Actinomycetota; class Actinomycetes; order Actinomycetales; family Micrococcaceae; genus Tersicoccus; species Tersicoccus solisilvae. Next base: position 35,489 of record NZ_BMJI01000001.1, read on the forward strand.
CGTACACGTCGCCGGCGTCGATGCCGTGGCGTTCGGCGTACCGCGCCAGCGTGACCGCCTTGTCGATGCCCTGCGGTGCCATCTCCACCAGCGCGACGCCGGGGCTGGAGTGGGTGACGGCGACGAGGTCGCTCACCAGCCCCCGCACGTGGCCGAGGAAGTCGTCGGGGGTCAGCGTCGGGTGCTTGGCCAGGAACTTGACCACCGACTCGTCGTCGGGGATCTCCTCCTCGACGCCGTCCGTGACGCGGGCACGGCGCGGCAGCACGTCGGCGATCCACTGCGGCGCGAGTTCGCGCAGTTCGATGCTCTCGATGTCGAGGAACCCGGGTTCGACGACGAACCCGGCGAGGGACTCGAGGGCGAACCGGGCATCCGGGAACGCCTGCTCGATCCGCTCCCGAGCGGCATACACGTCGTCGGCGGCGATGGTCGTGCGGTCCAGCACCCGGCGCTGTCCGAGGTCGTACACGACGGCCCCGTTCGAACAGATCACGAGGCCCTCGTGGCCGAGCTGGTCCACCAGCGGATCGAGCCAGCGCGGCGGCCGCCCGGTGACGAAGACGATCCCGACGCCGGCCGCGCGGGCCGCGGCGAAGGCGTCGACGGTGCGCGCCGAGATCTTCCCGTCGTGCCCGACGATGGTGCCGTCCAGGTCGCTGGCGATCAGCCGCACGCGTGCGCTACTTCGCTTCGTACCGGCCCGTGATCCGGGCGCGGCCGATGCTGTGGCTGAAGAGGTTGAAGCCGAGGAACGCCGGGCTCGCGTCATCGGGGATGTCCAGGTGATCGACGTCGAGCGCGTGCACGACGACCATGTACCGGTGCGGGCCGTGCCCGGACGGCGGGGCGGCGCCGACGAATCCGGCATAACCGGCGTCGTTGCGCAGCACCACGGCGCCGTCCGGCAGCGCGGGCAGCTTCCCCTCGCCGGGACCGGCCGGCAGCGACGTCGTGGAGACCGGCAGGTTGAACAGCGCCAGGTGCCAGAAGCCGCTCGCGGTCGGCGCATCGGGGTCGAGCACGGTGACGGCGAAGCTCTCCGTCTCGGACGGGAAGTCGCTCCAGGTCAGCTGCGGGGAGACGTCCTGTCCGCCGGGCACGCCCATCGTGCCGCTGAGCTGCGGCGCGGCCAGGGTGGCGCCGTCGGTGATGCTCGCGGACGTGAGGGTGAACGCGGGGACGAAGGGCAGCTCGTCGTACGGGTCGATCGAGGTCATCGTGGTCCTCTCGGCGGGGGCGGACGGTGCTGGTCCCAGCCTACCGACGACGCGCGGCTCACCCGGTGCCGCCGCGGAGCGGACCGGCCTACCGGGGCACCTCGTGCCGGGTGGGCGGGTTGGCGCCGGCGCGCGAGACGGTGACCCCGGCCGCCGCGCTGCAGAAGCGGAGGATCTCAGCCAGCTCCTCGACGGACAGGCGCGGCAGCCGCTCCCGCTGCCCCGAGCCGTCCCAGCCGCGGTCGACGACGGCGCTGAGCAGGGCGGCCATGAACGAGTCGCCGGCGCCCACGGTGTCCACGACGTCGACCCGGGCGGCGGGTACCGCCGTCGCACCGGCCCGGCAGATCCCCCAGGGACCCTCGGCGCCGCGGGTGACGACCACCAGGGCCGGCCCGAGGTCGAGCCACGCGGCCGCGGCGTCCTCCAGGGACCGGTCCGGGTAGAGCCAGGCGAGGTCCTCGTCCGAGGCCTTGACCACGTCGGCCAGGGCGACGAACCGTTCGGTCCGTTCCCGGGCGCGATCGACGTCGGTGATGATGGACGGCCGGCAGTTCGGGTCGAAGCCGATGGTGGCGGCGGGCCGGGCGCGTTCGACGGCGGCCAGCACCTGGGCGGCGCCGGGGTCGAGCATGGTGGCGATGGAGCCGGTGTGCACGAGGGTGGTGCCCGCCAGCAGGCGGGGCAGCCGCTCGAGCAGGCCGGGCAGCTCCCAGTGCAGGGTGAAGTCGTAGTCGGCGCTGCCGTCCGGTCGCAGCCGCGCGGCGGCGACGCTGGTGCGGCCGGTGTCCGCCGGCCACGGGGTGAGCACCGCGTTGGAGCGCAGGTGGCCCTCGATCAGGTCGCCGTACGGGTCCTGCCCGTAGCGGCCGATGAACTGGGTGGGGTGCCCGAGCCGGGCGAGGCCGACCGCGACGTTGAGCGGACTGCCGCCGACGTGCGCCCGCTGCGGCTCGCCCTCGCGCTGGACGACGTCGACGAGCGCCTCTCCGATGACCGTGAGCATGCAGCGAACCTACACCGCGCCCCAGCTCGTCAATAGATGTCGACGCAAGCGCTTCCGTGGGCCCCGATCCAACATCTATTGGCGAGCTGGCGGAATGCAGGAACGACCGGGGGGGGTCAGCCGTAGAGCTCGACGAAACGGCGCAGGATCGCGTGGGACGCCTCGACGTCGGCGGCGGCCACCTCGGCCTTGAGCTCCTCCGCGGTCTCCGGCGGGAAGTACCCCGCGTACTTGTAGACGTCGATCCGCTGCGCGAGGGCGCCGGCATCGAGCTCGGGATGGAACTGCGTCGCGTACAGGTTCTGCTTGAGCCGGAACATCTGGACCGGGCAGGCGGTCGAGGACCCGAGCAGCACCGCGCCGGGAGGCAGCTCGCGGACGGCCTCCTTGTGTCCGACGTACGCGTCGAACGCGGCCGGCAGGCCCGCGCAGAGGGGGTCCGCCGCAGCCGCGTCGGTCAGGGTCACCCGCACCGCGCTGATCGGCTCGGCGTACGTCCGGTCCACGACGCCGCCGGCGAACACCCCGAGGGTGCCGACGCCGTAGCAGGCGCCAAGGAACGGCAGGTCCTCGGCCACGATCGTGTCCAGCAGCTGCCGCAGCCGCGCCTCGACGGCCACCTGGACGTCGGACTTCTGCTCGAGCGGGTCCGAGGAGTTGAACGGGCTGCCCCCGAGGAAGACGCCCGCGTACCGGCCGAGCTCGATGTCGGCGTCGGGTTCGAGCACCAGCCGGATCCGGTCGAGCCGTTCCGGCGGCAGCCCGGAGTGGGTGAGGAACGAGGCCAGCTCCCCGGCCGCCGCCGCGTCGTGATCGCGGGTGGACAGCAGCAGGAAGGGTTTCACCCTGCGATCCTAGTCAGCGGACGCCACCCGGGACGGCGGGCCCGTACGCACCGCGGGCCCCGGTCCGAACGACCGGGGCCCGCGGGCGAGAACACGATGCCGTCAGCTCTTGACGCTTCGTCAGCTCTTGACGACGGCCCCGGCGAGGAGACCGAGGGAGTGCTCCAGCTGGTCCTTGCTCACCAGCGGGAAGGACACCTTCTTCAGCAGCTCCTTGTCCGTGACCTTGCTCCAGTCGTAGGTCAGGGTGACCTCGGTGGCGTCGGACCCCTGCGCCTCCAGCTCCCAGAGCCACTCCCAGCCCGGAGGCTCGGTACCGGCCGGCGCGGTCTTCCAGCCGACCATCTTGTTGTCCTCGTAGGCGGTGACGTGGTTCTCCGTCTGGTACTCGCCGCCCATGTGGTCGCCCTCCATGTTCATGGTGAACACGTCGCCGACCTTGCTGATCCGGAAGCTGCGGTCCTCGGACCGGAGGAAGCCGGACCCGTCGAACTGGCGGTGCTGAGCCGGGTTGGTCAGCAGGTTGAAGATGTCACCGGCGGAGGCGTCGATGAGGCGGGAGACGACGATGCGGGACTCGTGGGTGCCCGGGTCGTGATCGTGTTCGCTCGCGTGGTTCGCCATGGCGTGATCCTTTCTCGAGGGACGTTGCGGCCGTACCCGGCAAGCCTAGTCACCGAGCCGATGACGAGGCCGTTCGGGCGGCGACGTTCACCCGGGGTGAACGCCGGGGGTGGTGCCGGCGTTCAGACGCGGCGCCAGGGATCTGACGTAGCCCGCGAACCCGGCGGGTGCCCGGCCGGTCGCGCGGCCCGACGTGGTGACGCGGATGCGGTCGGTGGCGACGACGACAGCGCCGGCCACGCGCGCCCGGTGCGCCAGCCGGACGTCCTCGTGGGCGGCGACCGCTCCGAATCCGCCCGCGGCCCGGTAGGCCGAGAGCCGGATGCCGAGGTTCGCGCCGTGGACGTACGCGTGACCATCGGCGAGGCGGTGCCGCCGGTGCCAGGCGGCCAGCTGGGCGGCGGACGTGTCGGTGGGATCCGGCTCGACGGTGCCCAGGACGAGGTCGGCGCCGCCGTCGGCCAGGTCCACCTGCACGCTGAGCCAGTCGACGGGCACGCGGCTGTCCGCGTCGGTGCTGGCCACCCAGACCCGGTCCGGCACGTCGACCGCCTCCGCGGCGTCGACCCCGGCCGAACGCGCGGCTCCGACCGTGCCCGAGGTGACGTGATGGGCGTGCACCCAGCCCGCGGCGGCGACGAGGTCGGGGGTGGCGTCCGTGCACGCATCGAGCACGACCGTGACGTCGGCTCGCACGCCCGGACGGGTGCGGGTGAGATGGTCGACGGCGGCGCGGAGCGCGGCGAGGGCACCGGGCAGCAGCGCCTCCTCGTTGCGGGCCGGGACGACCACGTGCACGGCGCGCAGCGGCTCGGGTCGGCCGCGGACGGGTTCGACGTCGCTCACACCAGTCCCGACTCCCGCGCCACGGAACCGACGCCCGGTCGCACGAGCACCTCGATCAGCAGGTCCTCCTCGACGTGCCGGACGAGCACGGGCAGGCCGAGCCGGCCGCGCAGTCGCTCGTGCACCGCGTCGCCGTCGAGCGCCCACCCGGTCATCGGATGGCGCCAGTGGCACAGCAGGACGACGCCGTCGTCGGTCAGGCCGGCGAGGATCCGGTCGGCCAGCAGGTCCAGGCCGGCGGCGGTGAGGTAGTAGCCCACCTCGGAGACGACCACCAGGTCGAACACGCCCTCGGGCCACTGCGCCGGCAACCGCAGCCGGCGCAGCTCCACGACATCGGCGACACCGGCGTCGGCCAGGGTCTGCGCCGCCCCGGCGAGCGCGGCGGGGCTGACGTCGGTGGCGACCAGTGTCGCGCAGCGCGGCGCCAGCTCGGCCGTCAGGACGCCGATCGAACACCCGACCTCCAGTCCCCGGCGGAAGCGTTCGCGCGGCAGGGCGGCGACGGTGAGGGCCCGCTTGCGCCGCTCGTACCAGCGATCCCGGAAACCCCAGGGGTCAGCGCCGCCGGCGTGGAGCCGCTCGAAGATGCCGGCGAACCGCTCCGCGTCGAGGAAGGTCTCGAAGGGCCGCGCGAACCGCCCCACCATGTCCGGCAGCAGGATCGGCTCGTCGCCCGGCGCCGGGGACAGCGGGGCCACCTGGCTGGTGTGCTCGGCGAGTGCGGCGGCCTTGGCGTCCCGTTCGGTGGGGGTCAGGTCCAGCCGGACGGCACCGTCCCAGGGAACGTCGGCGTCGTCGGCCCACAGCCACGCCCAAATCGGGTACTCGAGCAGTCGCGCGGCGGTCCCGGTCACGGCCGTGGCGGCGGCCCGGCCGGCGGCGTCGTGGTCGGTGTGCCCGTCCAGATGCCACGGCGCGGCCAGGACGGTGCCCGGCTCCGTCAGCCGGCTGCGCAGGTCCGCGACGACGGCGTCCTCGTGCGCGGCGAGCCGGCCGTCGGGCAGCTCCAGCAGCACGACGTCGACAGCCGTGTGCAGCCGGGCCGCGGCGGCCCGGATCTCCTCCCGGCGCAGCGCGGCGAGCCGGTCCGGGGTGTGCGTCGGGGAGTCCGGGTGGGAGGCCTCGCCCTGGGTGGCGACGACGACGGTGACGGCAGCCCCGAGCGCGCCGGCGCGCGCGATCAGTCCCCCGGCGCCGAGCGTCTCGTCGTCGGGGTGGGCGGCGAGCACGACCAGCCGGCGCAGGGGCACTCCGTCCCGGTCGGTGAGCTCCGCCGCGGGCAGCCCGGCCAGCGGGGAGGACGACCACGACGCCTCGCTGCGCCCGGCGTCGGTGTGCGTGAAGCGGGCGGTCACCAGGGCAGCTCCTCGTCGTCGGCGAGCCGGGTCAGCAGCGAGCGTCCGAGCGCCGCGCGGTCCCGCTCGGCGTGCTCCTGCCGCAGGTAGAGCTGCAGGTCGGCGACCCGGTGTGCGTGCTCGGCGTCGAAGGCCAGGGGCGCCGGGCCGGTGCCGTGGCCGACGGCGCGCAGCACCGTCTCGGCGGCGTCGGCGACGACGGCGCGGACCCGCAGGGCGAGGAGCGCTCCCGCCGATCCGGTCGCCCCGCCGGCGTCCACCCGCTCGGCGGCGTCGGCGAGGGCGGTGCGGGCGGCGACGAGGGCGACGTCCACCTGGCCGAGCAGCATCAGGCCGATCTGGTCGAGGCCGTCGCCGCGTCGGCGTGCCTGGGTCGCGAGCAACCGGGCCACCCCGACGGCGCCGCCGTACCAGCAGGCCGCGACGCCGATGCCGCCCCACGCGAATCCGGGCCTGCGCAGGTACCAGCCGGGTTCGCCGACCGGGACGGCGGGGACGGAGGCGAACTCGACCGGGCCGCTCGGCACCGTCGGCAGGCCGAGGCCGACCCACGCGGCGTCGGCGACGGTGACGCCCGGGTGGCGCAGGTCGACGGCGAAGGCCCGGCGCGCGTCGCCGGTCGCCTGCCCGTCCGCCGGCACACCGGCCGTGGCCGGGTGCGCCGTGACGACGGCGTGCGTGAGGCTGCCGGCCAGCGAGCACCACGGCTTGCCGCCGGTCAGCAGCTGGGTCGGCCCGCCGCGGGCACCGTGGGCCTCGAGCCGGAGGCCCTGCCCCTCGGCGGCGAACACCCCCCACGTGCTGTCGGGGCCGGCGCCGACGGCCGCCACCCGGTCCCGGTCGGCGTCCGGCAGCTGGTCGAGGATGGCGAGGGCGTCCAGATGGGGCTCGACGGTGCGGGCGGCCCCGAGGTCGCGGGCGGCGACCTCGGCGAGCGCCTCCCACAACTCGGCCGTCCTGCCCCTTCCCGGGCCGGGCAGCTCCGTACCGAGCCGACGCGCGAGCTCCAGCGCCCCGGCGGTCCCGATCCCGGTTCCGGCCGCGAACGCGTCGGCGATCAGGGCGGCCGCCCTGCCGGCGGGTCGTCCCGGCCCGATGCCGGCGCGCAGGCGCAGGTCAGACCCCGGTGTCACCGTCGGGCCGGTCAACTCTCTCGACATTCGAGCAGTCTACTGATAGTCCGGGACACGGACGGATGTGATTGCATCCACCTGTGGGCTGGGACACAATGGCGCATCGGGCCGGCCGACGCACGGATCGTCGGGCCCGTCGCACCGACCATCGTTCGCGCCCATCCCCGCGAGCGGCAGAAACGGAGATGCTGTGAGTCCTCTGGGCGTGCTCGACCGCTCCCGCACGATCGCCGGACCCGGCTTCAACCGCTGGCTCATCCCGCCGGCCGCCCTCGCCGTCCACCTGTGCATCGGCCAGGTGTACGCGACGAGCGTGTACAAGACCGCGCTCGTCGAGCACTTCGGCACCAGCCAGACCGCGATCGGCGTGATCTTCTCGGTCGCCATCGTCATGCTCGGCCTCTCGGCCGCCATCTTCGGCACCTGGGTGGACACCAACGGGCCGCGCAAGGCCATGGTCGCCTCGGCGGCGTGCTGGGTCACCGGCTTCCTCGTCGGCTCCCTCGGCATCTTCACCGGTCAACTGTGGCTGCTCTACCTCGGCTACGGGGTGATCGGCGGCATCGGGCTGGGCATCGGCTACATCTCCCCCGTGTCCACCCTGATCAAGTGGTTCCCGGACCGGCCCGGCCTGGCGACGGGCATGGCCATCATGGGCTTCGGCGGCGGCGCGCTGATCGCCAGCCCGCTCTCCACGGCGCTGCTGAAGCTGTACGACCCGGCGTCCGGTTCCGGCACCCCGAGTGGTGACGCCGTGGGCAAGCTCTTCCTCACCTTCGCCGTGCTGCACCTGGCGTACATGCTGTTCGGCGCCTTCACCATCCGGGTGCCCGCCGACGGGTGGCGCCCGGCCGGGTTCGACCCGGCGACCGTCAAGGCCAAGGCACTGGTGACGGACGCCCACGTCTCGGCGAACAACGCCATCCGCACCCGGCCGTTCTGGCTGCTGTGGATCGTGCTGTTCTGCAACGTCACTGCCGGCATCGGCATCCTCGAGCAGGCGGCGCCGATGATCCAGGACTTCTTCCGGCAGCCGGACGGGCACTCCCTCGTCTCCGCCGCCGTCGCGGGCGGCTTCGTGGGTCTGCTCTCCATCGGCAACATGGCCGGCCGGTTCGTCTGGTCCACCACCTCGGACTACATCGGGCGCAAGCGGATCTATCTCGTCTACCTCGGCGTCGGTGCCGTGCTCTACGTGGTGCTGGCGACGGTCGGGTCCGCCGCGACCCTGCTGTTCGTGCTGCTGGCCTTCGTGATCCTGTCCTTCTACGGCGGTGGTTTCGCGACCGCCCCGGCGTACCTGCGCGACCTGTTCGGCACGTTCCAGGTCGGCGCGATCCACGGCCGGCTGCTGACCGCGTGGTCCGCGGCGGGCGTGGCCGGCCCGCTGATCGTCAACGGCGTCCTGGACGCCCGCGGCAAGCCGGGCACGCTCGACGCCGGCGCCTACCAGCCGGCGCTGTTCGTCATGGTCGGGCTCCTCGTCGTCGGATTCGTCGCCAACCTGCTCGTCCGCTCGGTCGACCCGCGCTACCACGAGCCCCGCCGGGGCGCCGGAACGGCGACCGGCACCCGGACCGGGCGGGAGGGCGCCTCGGCCGTCGCGGCAGCGGACGCCGGGCCGGCCACCGCGACCACCACCCGCACCGCCGCCGAGGAGGCCTGACATGCGCGCTCGACTGATCATCGGCTGGACCCTGGTCGCCGTCCCCCTGCTCTACGGCATCGTCAACACGCTCTCCCGGGCGGCCGACCTGTTCCGCTGAGCCGGCTCAGTCCGTGCGGACCCGGTCGGCCCGCGTGTAGAGATTGACGGACCGGCCCCGGCTGAACCCGGCGAGCGTGATGCCCGCCTGGTCGGCGAGCTCCACCGCGAGCGAGGACGGCGCCGAGACGGCGGCGAGCGCCGGGATGCCGGCCAGGTGCGCCTTCTGCACCAGCTCGAAGGACGCGCGGCCGGACACCTGCAGCACGGTGTTGCGGGCCGGGACCAGGTTCGTGCGCAGCGCCCAGCCGACCACCTTGTCGACGGCGTTGTGCCGGCCGACGTCCTCCCGCAGGCACAGCAGCCGGGGCCCGTCGGCGTCGAGCGCGAAGAGGCCGGCGGCGTGCACCCCGCCGGTGCTGGAGAACAGCGACTGCTCCGCGCGCAGCGCCTCCGGCAGGGCCAGCAGCTGCGCCGCGGTCATTCGCAGACCGTCACGTGCGACGTCGAAGGCGCTGGTCTTCGTCACCGCCTCGATGGACGCCGTCCCGCAGATCCCGCACGAGGACGAGGTGTACACGTGCCGTTCGGCGCTGGTGTCGGGCGGCGCCACCCCGGGCGCGAGGGTCACCTCGACGATGTTGTAGCTGGCCCGCCCGTCGGCGTGGACGCCGGGACCGTAACGGAGCCCCGCGATGTGGTCCATGCTGCTGACGACGCCCTCCGAGACGAGGAAACCGGCGGCGAGGTCGAAGTCGTCACCGGGGGTGCGCATGGTGACGGTGAAGGGCCGGCCGTTCAGGCGCAGTTCGAGCGGCTCCTCGCCGGCGATCGTGTCCGCCCGCGCGTTGACCTCGACGGCCCCGTCGTCGCCGACCCGCAACCGGGTCACCCGCCGTCGCCGGCTCGCTCGCACCATGCCCGCACCTCCCGCGCCGTCGTCCCGGTGGACGCCGTTCACGCCCACCCTAGCCAGCGCCCCCGCAGGACCGGGCCGCCCGGCCGGTCGGTGTCGGCGCCTACAGTGGTGCCCAGCAGATGCCCCCGAGCCACGCTGCCGGACGGTGGGCATCGTGGCGGAGGGCACCCCACCGGTCAGGAACGAGGGAGGACGGCGTGACACCCACTCGACTGCGCCTGCCTCGCGCCGCCGCGGTCACGACGGCCATGGTGGCCCTGGGGCTGGGGGCGCACACGACGGCCGGCGGTCCGCTGCCACCGGTGCCGATCCTGGTCGCCGTCACCGTGGTCGCGCTGGTCCCGACGATGCTGCTCGCCGGCCGGAAGCTGACCACCGGCGTCCTCGGATGCCTGCTCGTCGCCGGGCAGGCGGTGCTGCACCTGGTCTTCACCCGGCTCTCCCTCCCGGGCACCACGCCGACCACGAGTTTCCTCATCGGTCACGGTCACCACGGCGGCGAGGCCGCCCCACCGCTGGCCCCCGGCGCCGCCGCGAGCGCGGTCTCGGCCTCCCCCTCCGTCCCGATGCTGGTCCTGCACGCCCTCGCGACCCTCGGCGTCGCCGTGGTCCTCGCCCGCGGCGAGGCCGCCCTGCTCACGCTGCTGGGCTGGCTGCGCCCGCTGCTGCATCTGCCGGCGCCGACCCGCTTGCCGGTCCCACCGCGGTCCGTCTCGGGCACCGCCACCCCGGCACCCCCGGCCCGGACCGCGCTCCGGTTGCCCCGTCGACGCGGCCCGCCGCCAGCTCCCGCCCGCTGACCTCTCCCCTCGTCGCCCGCCGATCGTCCGGCGCTCGCCCCGGCTCGTCACCGTCCCGGTGACGTGCTGTCGCGTCCCGGTCGCGACCGGGCGACCCCCCGCGCTTCCGCGCACTCATCGACGAGGATTCCCATGACATCCGCCCTTCGCCGCGCCCTCACGGGTACGGCCACCCTGACCGCCACCGCCACCGCGCTCCTGCTCGGAGCCGGCGCCGCGAGCGCCCACGTCACCGTCGTGCCGGACACGACGTCCGCCGGTGGCTACGCCAAGCTCGCCTTCAACGTTCCGACCGAGTCGGCCACCGCCCAGACCACGAAGGTCCAGGTCGACCTGCCGACGGGGACGCCCTTCACGTCCGTCTCCGTCCGGCCGGTCGAGGGCTGGACCGCGAAGCTGACCACGACCACGCTGCCCGCACCGGTCGACGTCGACGGGACGACCGTGACCAGGGCGGTCACCTCCGTCGTCTGGACCGCTGACGACGCCGCCCACCGCATCGGGCAGCACGAATACCAGTCCTTCTCCCTCGCCGTCGGGAAGCTGCCGGCGGAGGGAATCGCCGTCACCCTGCCCGCCACCCAGACCTACACCGACGGCCGTGTCGTGCGGTGGGACCAGCGGGCGCAGGGCGACACGGAACCGGAGCACCCCGCCCCGACGTTCACGACGACGGCGGCGTCCTCCGACCACCATGACGCGGCGGCGTCCGGCGCCGGTGCGGCCGACGCCCACCCCGCGGCGACGACCACCGGCGGCTCGCCGGCCGCAGGCTGGGGCCTCGGCCTCGGCGCCGCCGGGTTCGTGTTCGGGGCCGCCGCGCTCGTCGTCGCCCTACTGACCCGGCGCGGTGCCATCGGGACCCCGGCCGCCCGTGACCGCGGGACGGAACCGCGGTCGGCGCGGCAGGAGGCCGGGCGATGAGCCGGCGGCGTGCGGTTGCCCTCGCCCTGGTGCTCACCCTCGCCGGTCTCGGCCTCGGCGCCCCGGCCGCCCAGGCGCACGACCAGCTGACCGGGACCACCCCGGGTGACGGCGCCACCGTGTCGACCGTCCCGGAGACCATCACCCTGCGGTTCAACGAGACGCCCATCGCCCTGGGCGCGCAGGTGAAGGTGCTCGACCCGGCCGGCGACGACCAGGCCGACGGCTCGGTGCGGATCACCGACACGACCGCCGCCCAGGCGATCAAGCCCGGCGCCCCGGCCGGCAGGTACACCGTCGACTGGCGCATCGTCTCCTCCGACTCGCACCCGATCGAGGGGACGTTCACCTTCACCGCCACGGCGGCGAGCTCGGCCGGGCCGACGACGTCGGCGGCGGGGGCGTCATCGGCGGCGACGCCGTCCTCCACCGGGTCGTCGGCCCCCGCGCCTGCCGGGACCTCCGACAGCAACCCGCTGCCCGTCGTCGTGATCGTGGTCGGCGTGCTGCTGCTGGCCGGCTTCGGGTGGTGGATGGTCCTCTCCGGGCGTCGGCGCGGGCAGGACTGATGCCCGGGGGCCCGGCCGGTCACGCACCCCGCGTGCCCGGCCGGGCCTGCCCCGTTCCCGATCTCGACCGTCCCGCCCGCCGGTGGCATGCTGACAGGAGCCCCTCCCACCCTGGAGTCCTGATGGCCTTCCTCACCGCCCCCGTCGGATCCGAGCCGGACGCCCACGCCACCTTCATCGAGCAGCAGCTGCACCAGCTGCGTCTGACCGCGGGTGGCCTGACCGACGAGCAGGCCCGGCGCACCGTCCCCCCGAGCACCCTGTCGATCGCCGGGCTGATCGCCCACGTCACCCTCGCGACGCACACCTGGCTGGTGCGTGCCCAGGTGGCACCGGAGCCCGCCGGGGCCGCGCGACTGGGGCAGGGCCGGCCGGCGGTGCTGGCGGGGTCCTGGTACGCCGGGGCGGAGGTGCCGCCGGGCGCGTCCCTGGCCGACCTGCTCGCGGCGTACGACGAGGTCGCGGCGCGGGTGCGGCCCGTCGTCGAGTCGGTGCCCCTGGACGTGGCGGTGCCCGTCCCGGACGCCCCGTGGTTCCCCGAGGACGTCGAGTTCTGGACCGCGCGCTGGGTGTTCATCCACGTCGCCACCGAGGTCGCCCGGCACGCCGGGCACGCGGACCTGATCCGTGAGGCGCTCGACGGCAAGGTCGCCTACCAGCTCAACGCGGAAGCGGACGGCCTGGCGTGGGATCCGACCTACGGCGGCCGGGTCAGCCCGCAGGCGCGGGACCGGTCCTGGGGTCCGGAGCCCGAGGACAGCACCGCCTGATCAGCGGTTCGGCCTGATCACTCACCTCGGCGCCGGGGTGCCTGGACCGACGTCAGCGGTCCTCGCCCGGCACGACGTCGTCGCCGGGCGGGAGGTCCGCCTCCCCGGCGTCGGCGTCGGTCTGCGCGGCCGCGCCCGGGCCCGCCGCATCGGCGACCGCCGCGGTGGCGTCGCCCTCCACCGGCGTCGCCGTCGGGGCGTCCGACGACCCGCCCGACCGCTCCCCCGTCGTTTCAGGATCGAGCAACTCCTCCGGGGCCGGCACCAGCGGTCCCTCCGGACCGCCGGGGCGGGGCTTCTCGTGATAGTCCTCCGCGGCCAGTTCCGCCTCGGTCAGGACAGGTCTGCGCTCCGTCATGCCTCCAGTGTGCTGGCCCGCCGCGCACAAGGCCACCCCCGGCCTCCGCATCCCGTGACTGGTCAGTAGTTGTCGGAATACCGCGTCCCGCGACGCCGATTCCGGCATCTACTGACCAGTCAGCGGGAGAGGGGCGTGTGCGGCGGGCGGCCGCGCGGTGAGAGAATGAGCGGATGCCCACCGTGCCGTTGATCGATGCCCAGGATCTGCTGCGCGTCGTCGGCGGCCCCGCGATGCACCGCGGCAAGGCCTACATGCGTGACGGCGCCGTCATCTCCCTCGAATGGGACGCCGACGCGCGCCGCCTGAGCAGTCGGGTGCAGGGAGGCGAACCGGTTCCCTACCGCACCCGGCTGACCCTCGCCCCGCTGCGCGACGGACGGCACCGGATCGCGTCGACGTCGTGCGACTGCCCCGTCGGCGCCGCCTGCAAGCACGTCGCCGCCACGGTCCTGCAGGCCAACGCCGATCACGCCCGCGACCGGCACCGCACGGAGAAGGAGCGGGCCCGAGCCGCCCGCACCACCGAGCCGGACTGGCGCGAACACGTCGAGACGCTCCTGCCCGGCGAGGACACCGACGACGGCGAGGCCGCGCCGACCCCCCTGGGCCTGCAGTTCGAGCTCCGCGAACTCGGTGACACCTTCTCCCGCTGGGCGGCCAGCCGCGGCATCAAGCGCCGCAGCGCCAACCACAAGCTCGGCGTCCGTCCGGTGATCCGCAACGAGAAGGGCCGGTGGGTGCGCAACCAGCTGGCCTGGTCCAACATCGCCTACCAGACCCAGGGCCTGACCTTCGACGCCGACCAGCACCGCTGGTTCTCCCAGTTCCCCGGCCTGCACCGGGCGGCCGGGGTCGGCTACTTCGGGCAGAACGACTCGTGGCTCTACCTCGACGACTTCGCCAACCCGCTGTTGTGGCAGCTGCTGGACGAGGCTACCCGGCTCGGGATTCCCCTGGTCTCCTCCGCGAAGGACACCGCCGTGCGGATCGGGCGCCGGGCACGGATCAGTCTGGACGCCGAGCGGGTCGAGGCGGCGGAGGACCCGCAGACCGGCGACGGCGACGTCCGGGTGGTGCCGGTGCTCGACGTCGACGGCCGGACCTCCGACCTCACCGGCGTCAGCACGATCGCCGACCACGGCGTCTACGTCCGCCGCGAGATCACCGACCCGCAGGGAGCGGCCGGCCCCGCGGGTGCGAGCGCCGAGATTCTCCTCGCCCCGCTCGAGGAGCGGCTCGGGGCCACCCAGAAGGAACTGCTCACCCAGCCGGGCGGCTTCGTGATCCCCGCCGCCGACGCCGACGAGTTCGTCCACGACGTGTACCCGGCCCTGGCCGACCGGATCCTCGTCACCAGCACCGACGGGTCGGTGCCGCTGCCCGTCCCACAACCGCCCACCCTCGTGCTCGAGGTCGAGTACGCCGAGGGTCCGACCGTCGAGGCCCGTTGGCACTGGGAGTACGCGCACGGTGCCCGCGTCTCGCGGCGGCCCCTGCGCCGCTCGCCGGGCGCGCCCGGCCACCGGGATCGGGACGCGGAGGACGCCGTCCTGGCCCGGACCGCCGTCGCGCTGGCGGGGCCCGGCGCCGACACCGACGACGGCGCGAAGGACGCCACCGTCGCGGACCGCACGCTGCACGACATCGACGCCGCGGAGTTCGTCGAGCACACGCTGCCGCGGCTGGTCGACGTCGACGGCGTCGAGGTGCACGACCTCGGCACCCGGCCGGATTTCCGCGAACTGGACGAGACGCCGCGGCTGGTGGTCAGCACGGTCGACTCGACCGAGCGGGACTGGTTCGACCTCGGCCTGATGGTGCGCATCGCCGGGCACGAGATCCCCTTCCGGAAGATCTTCGAGGCGCTGAGCGCGGGCAAGACCAAGGTCATGCTGGTCGACAAGAGCTACTTCTCGATCGACCGCCCGGAGTTCCACCGGTTGCGGGACCTGATCGACGACGCGCGGGAGCTGCGCGAGTGGGAGACCGGCCCACGGATCAGCCGGTTCCAGGCCGGGCTGTGGGAGGAGCTGGAGGAGCTGGCGTGGGAGACCCACGAGTCGGCCGCCTGGTCCCGGACCGTCGCCGGCCTGCTCGACGTCGACGCCGTGCCGGCCCCCGCCCTGCCGGCCGGCCTGGACGCGGACCTGCGCCCGTACCAGCGGGACGGCTTCACCTGGCTGACGTTCCTGTACGAGCACGGCCTCGGCGGCGTGCTGGCCGACGACATGGGGCTCGGCAAGACGCTGCAGACCCTGGCGCTCGTCGCCCACGCCCGAGAGCACCCCGGTGCCGGCGCCGGCACCGACACGGAGCGCCGGGCGCCGTTCCTCGTCGTCGCGCCGACCTCCGTCGTGCACAACTGGGTGGCCGAGGCCGCCCGCTTCACGCCGGGACTGACCGTCCGCGCCCTGACCCGGACCGAGGGGAAGGCGGCCGGGTCCCTCGCGGAGGCCGTGGACGGGGCCGACGTCGTCGTCACCTCCTACGCACTGCTGCGCCTGGACGAGCGGGCCTACCAGAAGCGGGAGTGGGCCGGCCTGATCCTGGACGAGGCGCAGTTCGTCAAGAACCGCACGGCCCGTGTGCACCAGGCCGCCCGGGATCTGGCCGCCCCGTTCAAGCTGGCCATCACGGGCACCCCGATGGAGAACAACCTGATGGAGCTGTGGTCGATGTTCGCCATCGCCGCGCCCGGGCTGTTCCCCACCTCCCGCGTGTTCACCGAGGACTACGTCAAGCCGATCGAGCGGAACGCGGACACCCGGATGCTGGACCGGCTGCGGACCCGGGTGCGGCCGCTGATGATGCGCCGCACGAAGGAGATGGTGGCCCGCGACCTGCCCGAGAAGCAGGAGCAGACGCTCGAGGTGGAGCTGGACGAGGCGCACCGGCGGATCTACGAGACGCAGCTGCAGCGGGAGCGGCAGAAGGTCCTCGGCCTGCTGGACGACCTGGACCGACAGCGGTTCATCGTCTTCCGGTCGCTGACGCTGCTGCGGATGCTGTCCCTGGACGCGGCACTGGTCGACGAGGAGCACGAGGGGGTGCCCTCGGCCAAGCTGGACGCGCTGATGGAGAAGCTCGACGACGTGCTCGCCGAGGGGCACCGGGCGCTGGTGTTCAGCCAGTTCACGTCGTTCCTCGGCCGGGCGGCGGATCGGCTCGACGAGGCCGGCATCCGGTACGCCTACCTGGACGGGTCGACGACGAAGCGCGGCGAGGTGGTCGACTCCTTCAAGCAGGGCGACGCCGGGGTGTTCCTGATCAGTCTCAAGGCCGGCGGGTTCGGCCTGAACCTCACCGAGGCGGACTACGTGTTCCTGCTGGACCCGTGGTGGAACCCCGCCGCCGAGGAGCAGGCCATCGACCGGACTCATCGGATCGGGCAGACCCGCAACGTCATGGTCTACCGGCTCGTCTCCGCCGGCACCATCGAGGAGAAGGTGATGGCCCTGAAAGAGCAGAAGGCCGCCCTGTTCGCGTCCGTGATCGACGACGAGAACGCGTTCTCCGCGGCCGTCACCGCCGAGGACATCCGGTCCCTGCTGGAGTGAACGGGCCTCGCCTCGGCTACCCGTCTTTACCATGTGCGAGGTGACCGCCACGGTGCGGCGCTGTCGCTCGATCGACTGGCTCGAGGTCGACTCGCGCGCGTAGCCAAGACTCACCTCGTTGGACGTCATCCGCGGCTTGTCGACCTCAAACGGCGGGTGCGACGTCGACGACGCGAGCGTGACGACCCCGCCCTGAGTGAGATGTATAGGAAACGCTACATAGTTATAGTTTTTTCCCAATAGGCGAACATAAATTGGTACAGTTCGCGGATGGAGGCTCAGCTCAACCCTTACAACCCCGGCTCCGGGGTTCCCCCGCGCTTTCTTGCTGGCCGCGAAGCAGAGATCAACGGATTCGACCTTCTGGTCGCACGGACAGCCCTGTCGATGCCGGCACGGCCCATGGTGCTCAGCGGGCTCCGGGGGGTGGGAAAGACCGTGCTGCTCAACCGACTGAAGGGCATCGCCGACCACCACGGCTGGCTGACGGTCAAGCTCGAAGGTCGACCCGGAGAACACGGGGCGCGCGACATTCGCAAAGCCCTGGCGCGAGAACTGCAGGTTGCCTCGAGGCGCTACGTGTCCCAGATCGGCGTAGGACCAGTGAAGGCCCTACTGCGCACCGTCACCTCGTTCAGCGCCACCGTCGGCATCGAGGGCATCTCCCTCGGGGTGGAGATCGACCCCGCCCGGGCCACCACCGGCCATATCGACATCGACCTCCAGGACGTGGTCGAAGACGTCGGCACCGCCCTCCGTTCCCTGCGCAAGGGCTTCGCTGTCTTCATCGACGAAATGCAGGACGTCGACGATGACCTCCTCGCGGCCTTGGTGACGGTGCAGCACCACGCCGTGCAGCACGAGCTTCCGTTCTTCGTCACCGGTGCCGGTCTGCCGAATCTTCCCGCTCGGCTTGCCGATGCCCGTAGCTACGCTGAGCGGCTCTTCGATTACCGCCAGATCGGGCAGCTCGACTCGGACCAGGCCGCGGAGTCGTTGGCCGTCCCCGCCTCCCAGATGGGACAGTCCTTCACGGAAGAAGCACTCGCCTCGCTGCTGGAGGCATCGGGACGGTACCCCTACTTCATTCAAGAATTCGGCAGCGCCATCTGGGAAGTGGCCAACGTCAGCCCCTTCAACGTCGACGACGCTCATGAGGCGGTCAGGGTCGGCCGGCAGCGTCTCGACGCCGGATTCTTCCCGTCCCGCTGGGACCGGGCAACAGCACGCGAACGCGACTACATGAACGCCATGGCGGTCGATGGCGAAGGGCCGTCGACCACCGGAACCGTCGCTACCCGACTGGGGAAGAAGGTCACCAGCTTCGGCCCCACGCGGGCGCAGCTCATCTCCAAGGGGCTCATCTACTCTCCCGAGCACGGGCAGATCGCCTTCACGGTCCCCGGCATGGCCGGCTTCATCGCCCGCCAGCACGAGGAGCCCGGAACCAGGTGAGCCAGCCAACCTGGCGCGATCGACCGAGCGCGGGAGGACATCGGTAACGTCGGCACGGTAGACATGCCCGGTGAGCGTACCTCTTCTGCAACACGAAGTGGTGAAGCTCGGAGATGCCAATGTCCCTACCGCCGAGAATGAGCTCGGTGGTGCTGCTCCGGCGTCGGTGAGCTCGACCGCCGCCGCTACCGGGTGACGAAGCCTTCCTTCACCATCCAGTCGGCGGCGACGTCCGCCGGCTCCCGGCCCTGGACGTCGACCTGCAGGTTGAGCTCCTGCAGCTCGGCGTCGGTGAGTTTCGGGGAGATCCTGTCGAAGACCTGCGCGAGCTGCGGGTGCTCCTCCAGCGTCTTCGTGTTGTAGACGGGGGAGACGTTGTACGCCGGGAAGTACTTCTTGTCGTCCGCCAGCACCGTCAGGTCCAGCGCCTTGATCCGGCCGTCGGTCGTGAACACCTCGCCGAAGTTGCAGTCCCCGTTGGCGGTGGCCGTGTAGACCGCGCCGGTGTCGTAGATGCCGATCTGGCCGTTCGGGACGCCGGACCCGCGCGGGATCCCGTACGTCTTGAGCAGCGGATTCATACCGTCCGGGCGCGAATTGAACTCCGCCTCGATGCAGAAGGTGCGCTCGGCCGGCGGGATCGTCGCGATGTCCGAGAGGGATGTCACGCCGAGCTGCTTGGCCTTCGCACTGCGGATGGCGAACGCGTAGGTGTTGTTCATCGGCGCCGGCGGGCCCCAGGTCAGGCCGTTGGCCGTATCGGCGTCCTTGACCGCCTGCCACTGCTTGCGCTGGTCCGGGATCGGCTTGTCCTTGCCCAGGTAGGTCAGCCAGGCGGTGCCGGTGTACTCGTAGGTCAGGTCCGCCTGCCCGTCGAGCATCAACTGGCGGACCGGCTGGCTGCCGGGCACGTTGGTCAGGTCCTGCACGTCGAACCCGGCCGCCCGGGCGGCGATGACGGCGATCTTGCCGAGGATCAGCTGCTCGGTGAAATTCTTGCTCGTCACGGTGAGTCCGGTGCCGACGGGCAGGCCCTCGATGGGCCGGATGGACCCGGGCTTCACGTCGGGCACGAAGGAGGTGGCCGGAGCCAACCCGCATCCGGAGACCCCCAGGGTGAGGGTCAGGACGGCCGCGGTGACGACGGCGCGCAGCCGGCGCCGGCCGCGCGCACGAACAGAGGAGGTCGCCATGTCAGAGTCCCTTCGGCGTCGCGAGGTACTCGACCAGGCGGCCCACCCAGTCGACGAACAGGGCGAGCAGCGCGACGAGGATCGAGCCGGCCACCAGCACGGTGGTCAGGTTGAGGTTGACGCCGGTGGTGATGAGGATGCCGAGTCCGCCGCCGTTGATGAAGGTGGCCAGGGCGGCCGTGCCGACCAGCAGCACCAGCGCGGTGCGGATGCCGCTGAGCATGACGGGCACCGCGAGCGGCAGTTCGACCTTGAACAGCACGGCGGCGGCGCTCATCCCCATGCCGCGGCCGGCCTCGATCAACCGGCGGTCCACCTGCTGCAGGCCGACGACCGTGTTGCGCAGCACCGGCAACACCGCGTACACGACGAGGGCGACGATCGCGGCCCAGAACCCGAAGCCGAGCCAGAAGGCCAGCAGCACGATCAGCCCGATGGCCGGTGCGGCCTGCCCCACGTTGGCGACGGCGGAGACGGGGCCGGCCAGGAAGCGGGTGCGGCTGCGCGTGAGCAGGATCCCCAGGGGCAGTGCGATGACGAGCACGATGACGGCCGCCACCACGGTCAGCTTGAGGTGCTCGACGGTGTAGGCCCACAGCGCGGACGGCGCCAGGGTCGTCGCCTCGGTCGGCGTCAGCGGGGCGTTGAGCAGCCACAGCACCAGGACCGCGAGAGCGACGAGAATGACGCCGAGCTGCACCAGCAGGGCCACCGGCACCCCGCGACGCAGCCGACCGCGGCGGCCCGCGGACTGCGCGGTCCCGGACTCCGCGGCCGCCGGCTCCGCGATCGCCGGCGTCGTCTCCGGCAGGCTCACCGCCGGTCCCCCGGCGTGATCACGTGGGAGCCGTCGAGCCGGCCGGCCCGGGCGACGTCGGCGTCGCGCCCGTCGTCCCCCGGATCACCGTTGCGGTCCGTCCGCTCGGTCGCGGCGACGGGCAGCACGCCGGTGTTGGTGCCGACCGGTGCGCTGTAGTCGCCGGACCGGGTGGCCTCCCGGGCGGCGGCGATGGCCGCCATCACCGAGTCGACGTCGATGACACCGAGTAAGGCGTCCCGCCGCCCGGTGACCAGCGCGGCCCCGGCGCTGGAGACCAGCATGGTGTCCAGCGCGTCGTTCAGCGTGGACCGGTCGCTCACCACCGGCAGGTGCGGATCGAGTCGGCCCGTGATGGTGCCCTCCCGGCCCACCTGTTTGCGGGAGAGCCACTGCCGCGGCCGGTCCCGCTCGTCGAGCACGACGACGTGGTGGCGGCCGGACGCCTTCATCCGGGCCAGCACCGCGGCGGCGTCCTCCCCCGGACGCGCCTGCTCGGCCTCGGCGATCGGGACGTCCGCCACGCGGGTGAGCGTGAGTTGCTTCAGCCCGGCGCCGGAGCCGATGAAGTTCTCGACGAAGGCGTTGGCGGGCTCCGCGAGGATGCGTTCCGGGGTGTCGTACTGGACCAGGTGGGCGCCCTCGGTGAAGACGGCGATCCAGTCGCCGAGCTTGACCGCCTCGTCGAAGTCGTGGGTCACGCAGACGATGGTCTTCTGCACCTCGGCCTGGATGTTGATCAACTCGTCCTGGAGCCGCTGCCGGGTGATGGGGTCGACGGCGCCGAACGGCTCGTCCATCAGCAGCACGGGCGGGTCGGCCGCGAGCGCGCGGGCCACGCCCACGCGCTGCTGCTGGCCCCCGGAGAGCTCCTTGGGGTAGCGGTCGCGGTAGACCTCCGGGTCCAGGGAGACGAGCTCGAGCAGCTCGTCCACGCGGGCCGCGATGCGGTCCTTGTCCCAGCCGAGCATCTTCGGCACGACGGCGATGTTGGCCGCGACGCTCAGATGGGGGAACAGCCCGCCGGCCTGGATCACATAACCCATCCGGCGGCGCAGCCGGTCGCCGTTCATGCGGGTGACGTCGTCGCCGTCGAGGACGATCGAGCCCTCGGTCGGCTCGATCAGCCGGTTGATCATCTTCAGGGTCGTGGTCTTGCCGCACCCGGACGGACCCACGAGCATCACCACCTGTCCGGCGGGGATCTGCATGGTCAGCCCGTCGACGGCCGGTCTGGCCTGGCCGGGGTAGCGCTTGGTGACGTTCTGCAGGAGGATCTCGGCGCCGGTGACGGTGCGCTCGGCGTCGCCGGCGGTCGCCGACGTGGACTGGGAGTCAGGCACGGATTCCCCTTGAGGTGGTCAGGCGGCCGAGGCCGACGAGGAGCAGGTCGAGGACGAGGGCGAGGACGACGACGCCCACGACGCCGACGACGACCGAGGGCAGCGCGTTCGCGCCGCCGAGGCGGGACAGTCCCGAGAAGATGAAGCCGCCGAGTCCGGGGCCCAGGGAGTAGGCCGCGACGGCGGCGATGCCCATCACCATCTGCGCCGACACCCGGATGCCGCTGAGGATCACCGGCCACGCGAGCGGCAGCTCCACGCGCAGCAGAGTGCGGGCGCGGCTCATGCCGATGCCGCGGGAGGCCTCGACGAGGCTGCGGTCGATGCCGGCCAGGCCGACCACGGCGTTGCGGAGGATCGGCAGCGCGGCGAAGAAGGTGACCACGATGACGGCGGGCAGCACCCCGAAGCCGAAGGGGGCGATGAGCAGGCCGATGAGCGCGAAGGACGGGATGGTCAGCCCGACGGCGGAGACGGCGTTGGCGGCCGCGGTGAGCGACCGGCTTCGGTAGCTGAGCGCGGCGATGGCCACCGCGATGAGCGTGGCCAGGGCGAGGCACTGGACGACGAGGGAGAAGTGCTGCCACGCGGCGAAGAGGATCTGCGGCAGCCGCTCGGTGACGTAGTCGATCAGGGCGAGGCCTCTCCATCGAGCTGCCGGATCGGGCGTCGAGGCTGGTCAGCACCGTCGCTCCCGGCCGGGGCCCACGGGCGCGGACCACGTGTCACGCTAACAGGCTCCCTCGTGGCGCCCGCACCGTCCGGGCCGGATCTCCCGATCCGTGACCCATTCGTGACCTGCGGCTCGGTCACGTGGCCGGCGACGCGGGTGGCCGCTCCCGCCGGCGGTCCAGCACCCGGCTGAGCACGGCGAACGCCACGAAGGCGGCCACCAGGACGGCCGCGACGACGGGCGTGGCGGGACGGTCGAGCCGCAGGTCACCGGCGCGCAGAACCAGGGCCAGCAGGGTGGCGGCCAGGCCCACCAGCTCCGCCCGCACCAGCAGCCGGTACGCGGACCAGCGGCGTTCCCACAGCAGCGGCACGTTGATCAGCGCCGGCAGGGTGAGGATGGCGCCGACCACCCGCGCGGTCAGCGGGGTCAGGTCCCACGGCCACAGCGACCCCAACGCGGGTGCGAGGAACAGGGCGACGCCGGCCACGCCGGCCACCGCCCCCAGCGCCGCGAGCGCCCCGCGGGCGGCGGCCGGGATCGCCGTGTCGCGCGGCTCCGGCGTGCCCGGGTCCTCGGGCCCGTTGCGCAGCAGCAGGACGAGGACGAGGACCGGGGCGGTGGCGTAGAGCGCGGCCCAGGCCATGAAGGAGACGTGCCACGGGTGGAAGCGGTCCAGGTGCAGCAGCGTCGCGATGCCCAGCGCGGTGGCGAAGACGATCACCGCGGGCATGCCGTGCCGCACCCGGTGCCACGGCCGGCGGCGCAGCACCGCGGCGAAGAACGCGATGCCGCCGAGATAGGTGGCGCCCAACAGCATCGCGGTCAGCGGAGGCTCGATGGTCCAGGCGAAGAGCTCCGCGGTGCGCGTGGGCAGCCCGTAGAGCAGCACGACGGCGACCGCGAGGAACGGCACGACCACCGCGGCCACCACCCTGCTGTAGGGCAGGATCCGGTCCCGGTCGGGGGGCCCGGGCCCGTCGGCGGGACCGGCGGACGGAGCGCGGCGCGTCGTCGCACTCACCCGCCGTCGACGGGACCGAGCACCCGCAGCGCCTCGGCCACCGCGTCCTGCGGGGACATCCGGTGCCCGGAGCTGCGGGCCGCCTCGAACTCCTCCGCGTGCTCGCCGGTGGTCAGCGGCGCCGTGAAGAAGACGTGCGGCATGAAGGTGGGCGTGCCGTAGAGGCCGGTCCGGTCCCGCAGCTGTTCGGCCGCCCCCTGCAGCCGGCCGGCGGCCTCAACGTCGCCCCGGGCGGCGGCCACCCCGACGGCGCCCTCCAGCCCGTAGGCGATGCCCTGCTGGTGACTCAGCCCGACCGAGAGCCCCAGCGCCTCGCAGAACGCCGCGGCGGCCGTGACGGCGTCGCCGCGGATCAGGTCGGTCCAGCCGCGGTGGTGCAGTGCGATGGCGCGGCCGAGGGAGTCGCCGACGGTGCGGGCGAGGTCGACACTGTCCCCGAAGCGGGCGGCCGCCGCATCGGTCTGTCCGGTGGCGAAGAAGACCCGGCCGAGGACCACGAGGGCCATCGCCTCCCCCCATCGGTCCCCGGCCTGCCGGAACAGGCCGAGGCTGGACTCCAGCGTGTCGGTCAGCACCGCCGCCGGCGCATGCACCTCCTGCGGCCCGGCCTCCGCCGGCACGGCGCCCACCGCCCCCGGTGCGGGGTCCGCCCCGGGCACGGGATCGGCGCCCGGGGCGAGGGAGGCGCCGGCCGAGCCGGCGGCCGACGCGGCCGCGACCCCGGCGGGCGAACCGGGGGCGAAGCCGGTGGGGGCACCCGGCGCGTCGCCGCCGCCGGGGACCGTGATCCGGGCCATCGCGAGGGAGACCATCGCCATCGCCGTGCCGGTCCGATCGCCGGTGCCCCGGAACAGGTCGACGCACTCCTCCAGTCCGGGCACCAGCTGCGGCAACCGGTCCTGCCAGAACGAGATGGCCCACGCGAAGTAGAGCGCGACGGCGCGGGCGTGCTCGGGCAGCGGGCGGGGCAGGTCCAGCAGCGACGACATCCAGTCCCGCACCTGACCGAGGTTGCCGACGATCCACCAGTAGACGTACAGGTCCCAGGCGTACTCGGCGGCCGCGGCCGGTTCGGTGGAGAGCAGGTACCGCATCACCTGCCGCAGTTCGGTGCGTTCCTGGAGCAGCCGGCCCAGCCAGTCCGGCTGCTGCGGCCCCTGCAGGTGCCGTGCGGCCGCGGCGGCCACCGCCCGGTAGTGCCGGGCGTGCGCGTCGCGGGCGGCCCGCTGCGCGCCGCGAGCGTCGAGGGACTCCCACGCGAATTCACGCACGGTCGCGAGCAGGGAGAAGTAGGGGCGGCCCTCGTGGTCGTGCTCCCGGACCAGGCTGCTGTCGATCAGGGCGTCGAGCAGGGTGAGCGCGTCCTCGGTCCCGTCCACGGCCTCGGCCACCGCCTCGGCCGCCTCGAAGGAGAACCGGCCGGCGAAGACGCCCAGCACCTCGAGCAGGCGCCGCTCCGCCGGCGCGAGCAGGTCCGTGCTCCACTCGATGGTGGAGCGCAGTGCGCGCTGCCGCTCCGGGAGGTCACGGCTGCCGCCGCTGAGCAGGCTCAACTGCCGGTCCAGCCGTTCGAGCATCGCCTCGGGGGGCAGCACCCGGATCCGGGCCGCAGCGAGCTCGATGGCCAACGGAACCCCGTCGAGCATCGCGCAGATACTCGTGATCGCGCCCCGGTTCTCGTCGGTCAGCTCGAAGTCCGGGCGCACGGCGCGGCAGCGTTCGACGAACAGGGCGACGGCGGGAGCCTCCGCGATCCGCGCCAGGGGCTCGTCCGCCGCGGGCAGCCGGAGCGGGCCGATGGGCACGACCTGCTCGCCCGAGACCCGCAGTCGGGCCCGGCTGGTCACGATCGCCCGCACCTCGGGGGCGTTGGCCAGCAACCGGCCCAGCTCCGCCGCGTTGTCGGCCAGCTGCTCCGCGTTGTCCAGCAGGAGCAGCGGCGGGGCGGTCCGCAGCGCGGTGACGAGCTTGTCCGCCACCGGGGCGTCACCGGTGTTGCGGATTCCGACGGCCAGCGCGATGACGCCCACGGCCGCCTCGACGCTGCGGACGGGCGCCAGGTCGACGAACGCCACGCCACCGGGCAGGGTGGGCGCGGCCTGTCGGGCGGCCTCGATGGCGATCCGGCTCTTGCCGATGCCGCCCGGTCCCAGCACGGTGATCAACCGGACGCCCCCGGCGAGCAGCCCCGCGATCCGGGCGAGCTCGTCCTGCCGGTCGATGAACCGGGTGAGCGAGACCGGCAGTGGCTGGAGCGGGGTGACCGTGTCGGGAGCCACCACCGGGGGGAGCGCGGCGGCGTCCGGCACCCGGCTGAGGTCGAAGCGCTCGGCGAGCAGCGTCGCCAGGTCACCGGTGATCGCCTCGGCCAGCTGCTCCGGGGTGGCGAACGTGGAGTAGGACGCGGTGTCGTCCTGGCGGATCCGGTCGATCAGCTCGACCAGCCGCGGCTCACGCTCACCCCCGCTCTCCTTCAGGTAGATCAGCTTGGGCATGTCCGCCGGAGCGAGCTGGTACTCGTCCTCGAGGCCGGAGACCTGCTCGCCGGGCGCCACCCAGCCGTAGCGGTCCCAGTACAGGCCGACGAACACGTCGCTCTGCGCCAGGTAGGCCCGGTAGAGCTCACGCGGCGGGTGCGGGCGGGAGCCGAGTTCGAACATCACCGGCGCGAGGTGGAGGCGTTCGATGGCGGCACGGGCGGCCTTCCGCTCCGGGGCGAGCTCCTGAAGCGTCGAGCTGACGAAGATGCGCAGCCGCTGATCGGGTGTACGGATCCGCTCCGCACGCGCTGTCATGACAGCAGTGTGACCGGGGTCACGGCACGGTGTCCACCATCCGAACCGTCGCGGAAACGAGGGAACGACGTGACGGACGGCACGCTCCGCAAGATTGCACTATCAAGCTCAGGGTGCAAACATTGCTGTTCGTGACCCGACGCGACGACCGCATGCGACGGACCCGGACCGATCTCATCGTCCAGGCCCGCGAACTCGCCCTCGCCCACGGTCTGCACGGATTCACCGTGGATCAGCTGTGCGAGGCGGTCGGCATCTCCCGCCGCACCTTCTTCAACTACTTCGCCTCCAAGGACGACGCCGTCATCGGCACCTCCGCGAAGGACCCGTTCGAAGCCCTGGGCGAGGAGTTCGTCGCCCGCGGGCGGGCCGGGGGGAAGCTGCTCGAGGACCTGCGCGAGCTGATCCTGCACACGTTCGACGACGCCGACACGGCCGACCCCCGCCGGCTGATGGAGCTGCTGCGCCGCGAGCCGGCCCTGGCCGAGCGGGCGTTCAGCACGATGGAACGCCGCCGGCAGGAGCTGACCGAGCTGATCCGCCGGCACACCGGCGCCGGAGCCGACGATCCGTTCCCCGGGCTGGCCGCATCCGTCGTCGGGCACCTCGCCGGGCACACCATGCACCGGTTCCTCGAACTCAACCCCCCGGCCGGCACCCGCGACCGCGCGCTGGCCGCCGCATTCGCGAGCCTGCTCGACGAGCACCTCGACCTCGCCCGGCGACTCTTCGCCGCACCCGCCTGCTCCCCCGTTCCCCGTTCCGAGACCACCACGAAGGACCCCTCATGAGCATCACCGCGGAATCGCCGCGCACCGGCCGACCCGGCCGCGACACCGGCCCGCTCGTCCTCACCCACCGGCGGATCTGGATCATCTTCGGCGCCCTGATCGCCGGGATGCTGCTCTCCAGCCTCGATCAGACCATCGTCTCGACGGCGATGCCGACCATCGTCGGCCAGCTCGGCGGCGTCGAGCACCAGGCCTGGATCACCACCGCCTACCTGCTCGCCACGACGATCGTGATGCCGATCTACGGCAAGTTCGGCGACGTGCTGGGCCGGCGCAACCTGTTCCTGATCGCGATCGGCCTGTTCACCGTCGCGTCCCTGGGCGCCGCCCTGGCCGACAGCTTCTGGGTGTTCGTCGTGTTCCGGGCGATCCAGGGCCTCGGCGGCGGCGGCCTGATGATCCTCTCCCAGGCGATCATCGCCGACATCGTCCCCGCGTCCGAGCGCGGCAAGTACATGGGCCCGCTCGGCGCCATCTTCGGCCTCTCCGCCGTCGCCGGGCCGCTGCTGGGCGGCTTCTTCGTCGATCACCTGACGTGGCAGTGGGCGTTCTACATCAACATCCCGGTGGGCGTCATCGCGTTCGCCATCGCCTGGTTCGCCCTGACGCTGCCGAGCAAGAAGGCGACCAAGCGCATCGACGTGCTCGGCGTCGTCCTGCTCTCTGCGGCGACGACCTGCCTGATCTTCTTCACCGAGTTCGGCGGCAACAAGGACCACGGCTGGGACGCCCTCGAGACCTGGGCGTGGTTCGCCGGCATGGCGATCGCGGTCCTCGGCTTCATCGCCGTCGAACGGCGTGCCGAGGACCCGATCATCCCGCTGTCCCTCTTCCGCAACCCCGTGTTCGTCAACGCCACCGCGATCGGGCTGACCCTGGGCCTGGGCATGTTCGCCGCCATCGCCTTCGTGCCGACGTTCCTGCAGATGTCCTCGGGCACCTCCGCCGCCCAGTCCGGGCTGCTGATGCTGCCGATGATGGCCGGGCTGATGCTCACCGCCATCGGGTCCGGCATCCTGATCAGCCGCACCGGCCACTACCGGAGCTACCCGATCGCCGGGACGCTGATCACGGCCGCGGCCATGCTGGCGATGACGACGCTCGCCGCCGACACCCCCCTCTGGCTGATCTGCGTCTACCTGTTCGTGTTCGGCGTGGGGCTCGGCTGCATCATGCAGGTGATCGTGCTGGTCGTGCAGAACGCCGTCGATCCGGCCGACGTCGGGACCGCCACCAGCACCAACAACTACTTCCGCGAGGTGGGCGCGTCCCTGGGCGTGGCGGTCTTCGGGGCGATCTTCACCAACAACCTGACCACCAACCTCACCGACGTGTTCGCCGCCTCCGGCGCGAGCGCCGCCCAGGCCGGCCAGGCCACGGCGTCCCTGGACCCGCAGACCCTGAACAGCCTGCCGGGGCCGGTGCGCGACGGCATCGTCGGGGCGTACGCGGACTCGCTGGCCCCGGTGTTCTGGTACCTGATCCCGTTCCTGCTGCTCGCCTTCGTGCTCGCCCTGTTCCTCAAGCAGATCCCCCTCTCCGACGTGGCCGGCATGGTGGCCCGGGGCGAGGCGATCGACGGGGTCCACGGGCAGCCCGACGCCGCCGAGGCCGAGGCGGGGCGCACGCCCGACGCGGTGGCCCCGGCGACGTCCCGTCCGGCGGAGCCGGCCGCCTCGACCGGTCCCCGGCACCGGGCGAACACCTCGTCCTGACGGGGGCCGGGATCGCTCTCGGCAGAATTCATCAGCATGCTTCACATCGGGCGCCTTACGTTGTACGGTCGAGGGCACGAGCGTGGATCTGCTTGCAGATCGACCTCAGATCACCATCCGCCCGAGACGAACGACCTCAAGGAGCACAGCTGATGCCCATCGACAAGAACGCGATCGATACCCTGTTCGGCGCCGACGTCCGCACCGCGGACGACAGCCGCCTCGGCAGCGTCGAGCAGGTCTACCTGGACGACCGGTCGGGCGCCCCCGAGTGGGTCACCGTCCGCACCGGCCTGTTCGGCACCAAGGAGACCTTCGTGCCGATCCGCAACGCCGACCTCGACGACCGGGTCCTGCGTGTGCCGTGGGAGAAGGACGTCGTCACCGGCGCACCCCGCGTGGATGCCGAGCAGGGTCACCTCTCCCCGGAGGAGGAGACCGAGCTGTTCCGGTACTACGGGCTCGAGGACGGCTCCGTGGACCGGGTCGACGCGGTCGGCCGGGATCACGACCGCGACGACGACCGCCACCTCGCCACCGGTGTCGTCGGGGACGGGGACGCTGCCGGTACGGTCGGGCACGACACCTCCGGCCCGACCACGGACGAGGCGATGACTCGTTCCGAGGAGCGCCTGCGGGTGGGCAAGGAATCGGTCGAGACCGGCCGCGCCCGGCTGCGCAAGCACATCGTCACCGAGCAGCAGACCGTCCAGGTGCCCGTCTCCCACGAGGAGGTCACCATCGAGCGCGAGCCGATCACCGACGCCAACCGGTCCGCGGCCGAGGCCGGGCCCGAGCTCTCCGAGGAGGAGCACGAGGTCGTCCTGCACGCCGAGCGGCCCGTGGTCGAGAAGGACGTGGAGGCCGTCGAGCGCGTCCGCCTGGGCAAGCAGGTCGTCCAGGACGACACCACGGTCACCGAGCAGGTCCGCAAGGAAGAGATCGAGACCGACACCGACGGTCTCGACGACTCCCGTCGCGGGCGCTGATCCGCGGAGCCTGATCCACCGACGCTGATTCCCGGATCCCCTCCGGTGGGTCCGGGTGCCCATGAGGCACCCGGACCCACCCCGGGCGGGCATTCGACCCCCCGGGAGGCGGCCACCGGCGCCCTCATCCTGTTGATCGGCATCAGCGCCGCGATCACGGCCCTGGTCGGGGCCGTCAGCGGCGGAGCCGAGGCCGCGGTGAACCGCGTCACTGCCATGAGCAGCGGTGATCTGCAGTCGGCCGGCATCGTCAGTGCCATCGTGCTGCTGATCATCTGGTTCGTCGCCTACTTCATCGGCGGCTACGTCGCGGGTCGGATGGCCCGCTTCAACGGCGCTCGGCAGGGGGTCGCCGTCTGGCTCTGGGCCATCATCGTCGCGGTCGTCCTGGCGATCGTCGGCGCGATCGTCGGCCAGAACGTCGGCGCGAACATCAGCGGCCTGCCCGCCCTGCCGGTGAATTCCGGCCAGCTGACCACTGCCGGCATCATCTCCGGCATCGTCGTCCTGGTCGTCGCGCTGATCGGTGCCGTGCTCGGCGGCCTGTCCGGCATGCGATACCACCGCCGGATCGACCGCGCCGCCCTGGAGGGATGAGGAGCGCACTCCACGCGGGTGGGGCCGGGGCGCATCAGCCCCGGCCCCACCTGCGTGTGCGGCCCGTCCTCCACCGCGCCGCCGGCGGGCATGGGAGAATCGGGAGGGTGTCGTCCCAGGATTCCTCCCGCCACCACCGCACCGGGACCTCCCGCGCCCACGCCCGGCGCCCGGAGTCGCCCGCGGCCGGCCCGCTGCGCGGCGTCAGCGGCGCCGAAGGCACCCGGCCCGCTGCGGACGCGCCCCCGGCCGGCATCGCCGGCACCCGACCGGGTGTTCCGCTGACGGCCACCACCCCGGCGGAGCGCGAGCGGGTGCTCCGCGCGGACCGGGAGGAGGCCGAGCGTCGGCAGGTCCGGCCCGCCACCGAGGGCTGGGAGCAGCAGACCACGGCGGAGGGGCGGCCGCTGCTGCAGTTCCGCTCTCCACGCGTCTCGCAGCCGCCCGTCCACCTGGCCGATCTGAGCCTGGCCGAGCGGCAGGAGAAGCTCGTCGCGCTCGGCCAGCCCGCGTTCCGCGCCAAACAGCTCTCCACCCACTACTTCACGCACTACACCACCGACCCGGAGCAGATGAGCGACCTGCCGGCGGCGCTGCGGACCCAGCTCACGGAGACGCTGATGCCGCCCCTGCTGACCGAGGTCAAGCGGCTGACCACCGACGACGGCCGCACCATCAAGTTCCTCTGGCGTCTCTTCGACGGGTCCCTCGTCGAGTCGGTGCTGATGCGCTACCCCGGCCGGATCACCCTGTGCGTGAGCTCCCAGTGCGGCTGCGGCATGAACTGCCCGTTCTGCGCCACCGGGCAGGCGGGGCTGACCCGCAACATGTCCGCCGCCGAGATCCTCGACCAGGTGGTCCAGGCCAACCGGGTGATCGCCGAGGGAGGCCTGGGCGGTCAGCGCCACCCCGACGAGCGGGTCCACAACATCGTGTTCATGGGGATGGGTGAGCCGCTGGCCAACTACAAGCGGCTGATGACGGCGGTGCGGCGGATGGTCGCCCCCGCGCCCGAGGGCCTGGGCATGAGCGCCCGCGGCATCACGATCTCCACCGTCGGCCTGGTGCCGGGCATCGACAAGCTGGCCGCGGAGGACCTGCCCGTCACCTTCGCCCTGTCCCTGCACGCCCCCGACGACGAGCTGCGCGACGACCTCATCCCGGTCAACTCCCGGTGGAAGGTCGACGAGGCCATCGACGCCGCGCACCGGTACTACGTCACGACCGGGCGGCGGGTGTCCATCGAGTACGCGCTGATCAAGGACATGAACGACCATGCGTGGCGCGCGGACCTGCTGGCCAAGAAGCTGAACGCCCGCGGCCGGGGCTGGGTGCACGTCAACCCGATCCCGCTCAACCCGACGCCGGGCTCGATCTGGACGTCGTCCGACCCGGACGTCACCGCCACCTTCGTCGACCGGCTCGAGGCCGCCGGGATCCCCACCACGCTGCGGGACACCCGCGGCAAGGAGATCGACGGCGCGTGCGGCCAACTCGCCGCGAGCGAATGATCGACGCGCGCATGACCGACGGACGCCGAGCGGCCCGATCGGGCAGGTACCACCCGTGACCACCTCATCGGCCCGCCGGCGGCCCGCGCCGGACGCCGCCCGGCGGCTCGGCGCCCCCGGACGCTCTCCCCTGGTCCTCGGCCTGCACCTCGTGGCCGCCGTGGCGGTGCTCGTGTGGTGGTTCACGGCCGTCCGCCCGCCGGAGGGTCTGGACTACGGGGTCTACCGCAGCGGCGCGGCCACCCTCTACCACCTGCTCGGGATGGGGGGCGACCTGTACTGGCCCGCGGAGGGTCTGCACGGTCCGCGCGGCATGCCGTTCACCTACCCGCCGTTCGCGGCGATGGTCCTGGGGCCCGCGGCCCTGCTCTCGTTCGACGCCGGACTGCACCTGATGATGGCGGTGACGATGGCCGCCGCCGTCGTCGTGGCGATCGTGATCGTGCGCTGGTGGGACGGGGAGACCGGCACGGGGGCGCCCCGGCCCGCCGCCCGGGCGGTGGTCCCGGTGGCCTGGCTGACGGTCGGCATCCTCGTCTCCGGCCCCTGGCGGGACACGGTGTTCTTCGGCCAGATCAACGCGGCCCTGGCACTGCTCTGCCTGCTCGACCTCGTGGGGGTCACCGGGCGGGCCCGCGGCGTGCTGATCGGCGTGGCCGCGGGCATCAAGCTCACCCCGCTCGCCTTCGGCCTCTACTTCGTCGCCCGCCGCGACCTGCGCGGGGCGGCCTGGCTCGTGGGCGGGTTCGTGGCCACGGTCGCGGTCGCGTTCCTCGCCTTCCCCGGCCCCAGCGTGCAGTTCTGGTCCGAGACCGTCCGGGAGACCGGCCGGATCGGCGGCTTCGAGTACGCGGACAACGTCGCGGTGCGCGGCGCTCTCGAGCAGCTCGGGCTGAGCACCGCGGTCGCCGGGATCGTCTGGATCCCCCTGGTCGTGGCCGTGGTGGTGGCCGGCTGGATCGTGATCCGGGCCGGCGAGCGCCTGGCCGCTCCCTGGCTCGGGATCGCCGCGGCCGCCCTGGTGATGCTCCTCGTCTCCCCCATCTCCTGGTCGCATCACTGGGTGTGGTGGCCGCTGATCGCGGCGGCGGGCCTCCTGCTGCACCGCCGGCTCCGGGGGGACGACGCCGTCCCCACCCCCGTGACCGCGCCGTCGGCCTCGTGGGTGCGCGTGCACGCGGCGGCCCTGACCGTGTTCACCGTGTTCTTCCTGATCTCCCCCAAGGTGCTGGCCCTGTGGACCGGTTCCGACGTCGACGTCAGCACCAGCCGCCTCTCCGCCGTCCTCGCCTCCCTGGGCGCCGTCAGCGGAGTGGTGCTCCTGGTGTGCTGGGCCATCGCCGCTCGGCCACGCACCGCCGCACCGGCCGCTGCCCTCACCACGGAGTCCTCTCGATAGCCTTACCATCAGCATGCTGACTGTGTAGCGTGGGAACGATACCGCGATCGGTCGATCCGCGGCGACGCTCCAGGAGGGACGGACCATGAAGGCAGTCGTGTGGCACGGCGAGGGCGACATCCGACTGGACACGGTCGACGACCCGACGATCCAGCAACCGACCGACGCGATCGTGCAGATCACCCGCAGCGCCATCTGCGGCACCGACCTGCACTTCATCCGCGGCACGATGAGCGGCATGGCCGAGGGCACGATCCTCGGGCACGAGGCCGTCGGCGTCGTCACCGAGGTCGGCTCGGCCGTGCGCCGCTTCTCTCCCGGCGACCGGGTGCTGATCTGCTCGACGATGTCCTGCGGCGCGTGCCGGAACTGCCGTCGCGGGCTGACCGCCCAGTGCGACGTCGCCAACCCCAACGGCCCGCTCGCGGGCACGTGCTTCTTCGGCGGCCCGCAGCCCACCGGCCCCGTCGACGGGCTGCAGGCCGAGTACGTGCGCGTGCCGTGGGCGGTCAACACGCTGATCCCGCTGCCGGAGAACGTCTCGGACGACGCGGCGATCCTGCTCTCGGACATCTTCCCGACGGCCTGGTTCGGCGCGGAGCTCGCCGGCGTGAACCGCGGCGACACGGTCGCCGTGCTCGGCGCCGGCGTCGTCGGCCAGTTCGCCATCGCCTCGGCGTTCCGGCAGGGCGCGGGCCGGGTCATCGCGGTCGACGGCCTCCGCTCACGCCTGGACATCGCCCTCGGGCAGCATGCCGAGGTGATCGACTTCAACGCCGAGGACCCGGTGCCGGCCATCCTCGAGTCGACGCAGGGCATCGGGGTGGACGCCGTGATCGACGCCGTCGGGGTCGACGCGCAGCGGCCGTGGGCCGGACCGGCGAAGCGGGCGGGCGATGAGCAGGCCGAACAGTTCGACGCCGAGCGGTCCCAGGTGGCGCCACAGACGAACGTGCAGGGCGAGAACTGGGTCCCCGGGAACGCGCCGTCGCAAGCGCTGCAGTGGGCCGTCTCCGCGGTGGCCAAGGGCGGCCGGCTCGGCGTCATCGGCGTCTACCCGCCGGCCATGACGTCGTTCCCGATCGGCGAGGCGATGAACAAGAACCTCATCGTGAAGCTGGGCAACTGCAACCACCACACGGTGACCCCGCCGCTGCTGGACATCGTCGCGACCGGCCTGGTCGACCCGACCGCGCTGATCACCCAGCAGGAGCCGCTGACCAGCGCCGTCGAGGCCTACGAGTCGTTCGACCGGCGCGAGGAGGGCTGGCTGAAGACCGAACTGACGGTAGGCTGACCAACCCGCACGACGACCGCACCCGGGCATGGAACGCATGCCACCACCGAGGAGGACCATGCGCTTCGATCCCCAGGCACCGGCCACCGGCCCGATGCCCACCTACGAGGACCGCGGCGACGCCGGCTACCACCGGTCCCTCGGCAGCCTGCAGATCCAGATGATCGCCATCGGCGGGGCGATCGGGGTGGGACTGTTCCTCGGCGTCGGGGCGCGCCTGGCCGCCGCCGGCCCGGCGCTGATCCTCGCCTACCTCGTGGTCGGCGTCGTCGTCTACCTGATGATGCGCGCGCTGGGCGAGATGGTGGTGTACCGGCCGACCACCGGCGCCTGGGTCTCCTACGCCCGCGAATTCGTCTCGGACCGGCTGGCGTTCATGACCGGGTGGATCCACGTGACCCTCGCCGCCGTCGCCGGCGTGGCCGAGATCGCCGCCCTCGCGGTGTACGTGCAGTTCTGGTGGCCCGAGCTTCCCGGTTGGATCCCGTCCCTGGTGGCGG
Source organism: Tersicoccus solisilvae (assembly GCF_014643255.1). GTDB lineage: Bacteria > Actinomycetota > Actinomycetes > Actinomycetales > Micrococcaceae > Tersicoccus > Tersicoccus solisilvae. The sequence continues at coordinate 70,225 of NZ_BMJI01000001.1, forward strand.
CGCTGGCCATCGTGGGCTGCAACCTGCTCTCGGTGCGCTGGTTCGGGGCCATCGAGACCACGGCGTCGTCCGTGAAGGTGATCGCCATCCTGCTGTTCCTGGCCGCCGGCATCGTCCTCGTGGTGGCCGGCGACGTGTTCCACGCACCGACCACGGCGTCCGTCTCCCACCTGTGGGCGAACGGCGGGTTCGCGCCGAACGGCCTGCTGCCGCTGCTCGTCGTCCTCGGCGGCGTCGTGTTCTCGTTCTCGGCGATCGAGACGGTCGGCGTCTCCGCCGGCGAGGCCGCCGACCCGGAGCGTTCGATGCCGCGGGCGATCAACTCGGTGGTGCTGCGCATCGGGCTGTTCTACATCGGCTCGCTGATCGCCCTCTCGGTGCTGCTGCCCACCGACCAGTACTCGGGCGACGAGTCGCCGTTCGTCACGGCGCTGGCCTCGCTGCACATCCCGGGTATCGCCGGGATCATGAACTTCGTGGTGCTCACGGCGGCCATCTCCGGCGTCAACGCCACGCTGTACTCGAGCGTGCGTGTGCTGCGGAACCTGGCCGCGCACGGGCAGGCGCCGCGGGTCACCGTGCGCGTCTCCTCGCGCGGCGTGCCCGCCGGGGCGCTGTTGAGTGTGCTCGGCGTGTACCTGCTCGGCATCGTGCTGATCTATGCGCTGGGGGCGTCCGCCGCGTTCGAGGTCATCCTCAGCGCGTGCGCGGTGTTCATCCTCTTCGGGTGGATCTCGATCCTCGTCTCGCACCTGGGCTACCGTCGCGCGGTGGCCGCCGGGCGCGCACACGCCGTGCATTTCCGGCTCCCGGGCGCACCGGTCACGACCTGGGTGGCCCTGGCGTTCCTGGTCGGCGTCGCGCTCTACGTCATGTTCGACCAGGCGAACCCGCACTGGTACTACAGCCTGATCGCCGGCGTCGTCATCCTGGTGGCGACGAACGTCGGTTACGAACTCTCGCGCCGGCACGTGCAGCGCCACGGCCTGCCCGAGCTCACCGGCCACCGGCGCTGAGCCGGGCTCAGACGCGCGCCACCAGGGTCGCGCTGCGGTTCCACAGCTGCTGGGCGAGCACGACGTCGTTGGCCTGCGGGTTGACCCGCGCCGGCTTGCGCCTGGCGTAGTAGCCGCCCGGCGCCCAGTCGCCCTCCGGCTCGGTCGCCAACCACACGCCGGTGTCCGCGCCCTGCGCGGGAGTGAGCAGCACCCGGTTGAACAGCGGGCCGTACACGAACCGGAACCAGCTGCCGGACTCGACGGAGAAGTTGGTGGCCACCCCGCCCGGATGGAACGCCGTCGCGGCGATGCCGTCACCGTGGTGGCGGCGGTGCAGCTCGCGGGTGAAGAGGATGTTGGCCAGCTTGGCGGAGCCGTAGGTGCGCTGGGACCGGTACCTGCCCCGCTCCTTGTCCAGGTCCTCGATGTCGATGTGGCCCCACAGGTTCGCCCCCGACGACGTCGTGATCACCCGGGCCCGGCCGGCGGTCAGCACGGGGAGCAGCCGCGTGGTCAGCAGGAACGGCGCGAGGTGATCCACCTGGAAGGTCATCTCGTGCCCGTCACCGGTGGTCTGCCGGCGCCCGAAGACGGCGCCGGCGTTGTTGACCAGCACGTCGATCCGGGGGTACTCGTCGGCCAGCCGGGTGGCCAGCTGGTCCACCTGCGCGAGGTCGGCGAAGTCGGCGAGCAGGAAGGGCGCGTCGATCTCCGCGGCCACCGCCCGGGTCTTCTCGGGGGAGCGGCCGACGACGACCACCCGGTCCCCGGCGGCAGCCAGACTGCGAGCCATCGCGGCACCGATGCCGTCGCTGGCCCCGGTGATGACGACCGTCCGCCGGCCGTCCGGCCCGGGGCTCGCCCCGCTGCCCGGTGTGCTGGCCGTCGGTGACTCGCTCATGACCGCTCCCTCGTCGTGCGTGCCGGGCGATGCGGCCCGGAGGTCGGTGCGCACCCGGTCAGGGCAGCGCTGCGGGTCAGCCTACGGGCCGGTACCGACCGTTTCCTGAATGCCCGTTCGCCGGCCCGGACCTGCCCGAGGGCGAGTCCGTCCACACGAGGTAGGCCCCGACCGCGACGGCCCGGCGACGGGCTCAGCCGCTGATCACCTGCGGGTTGCCGAGCGCCTTGAGACCCTCGACGCCGAACTCCAGCCCGTAGCCGGACTGCTTGGCGCCGCCGAAGGGGACGAGCGGGTTGACCTCGCCGTGCTTGTTGATCCACACCGTCCCGGCCTCGATCCGGCCGGCCACCTCGCGCGCGGCGGCGGCGTCGGCGGACCACACCGAGGCGCCGAGCCCGACGTCGAGTCCGTTGGCCATGGCCACGGCGTCGTCCACGTCGGCGTACTTGACGATCGGCAGCGCCGGGCCGAACTGCTCGGTGGTCACCAGCGGGTTGTCGTTGTCCAGGTCGGCGACGAGCGTGGTCGGGTAGAAGTAGCCCGCCTGCTCCGCCGCCGGCTCACCGCCGACGAGCACCCGGCCGCCGGCGTCCTTCGCGGCCTGCACGAGGGAGGCGACGATGTCGTACTGCGCCTTGTTCTGCAGCGGCCCGAGCACGTTCTGCTCCTCCAGCCCGTTGCCCATCGGCATCTGCTGCGCCACCTCGGTGAGCGCGGTGCACACGTCGTCGTAGATGTCCTCGTGCACGTAGAGCCGCTTGAGTGCCGCGCAGGTCTGGCCGGTGTTGATGAAGGCGCCCCAGAACAGGCCCTCGGCGATCGCCTTCGGGTCCGCGTCCGGCAGGACGATGCCCGCGTCGTTGCCGCCGAGCTCGAGCGTCAGCCGCTTCACCGTGTCCGCGGAGGACCGGATGATGGCCTTGCCGGTGGCGGTCGAGCCGGTGAACATCACCTTGTCGATGCCGGGGTGGCCGGAGAGCGCCTCGCCGACCTCGCGGCCGCCCGAGACGACGGTGAGCACGTCGGCCGGCAGCACCTCGTTGATCACGGCGCCGAGGGCGAGCACGCTCAGCGGCGTGTACTCGCTGGGCTTGACGACGACCGTGTTGCCCATCCGCAGCGCCGGGGCGACCTGCCAGACGGTGATCATCATCGGCCAGTTCCACGGGCCGATCGCGCCGACGACGCCGAGCGGGCGGTAGTGCAGCTCGGCCCGGGTCTCGCCGTCCTGCACGAGCACCTCCGGCGCCAGCTCGAGCGACGCGGTGGTGCGCAGCCAGGCCGCGCACGCGCCGACCTCGAAGCGGGCGTTCGGACCGTTGAGCGGCTTGCCCTGTTCGCGGGAGAGCAGCTCGGCGAGCGCCTCCGCGGACGCCTCGATGGCGTCGGCCGCCCGGTTCAGGTAGTCGCTGCGCTCGGTGTGGGACAGCGCGGCCCAGGCCGGCTGGGCGGCGCGGGCGGCGGTGACGGCGGCGTCGAGGTCGGCGGCGGTGCGCTCGGGCGCCTTGCCGACCTCCTGCCCGGTCGCGGGGTCGGTGATCGCCCGGCCGGCGTCGTCGCCGATCGCGGCGAGCAGGTCGGCGGCGGTGCCGAAGGCGGTGGTGGTGCTGGTCATGGGTTACTCCTGGGTGGATGGTCGTGAACGGGATCAGGTGGAGAGGATGAAGGCGGCGCCGCGTTCGCCGATCATGGCCGACGGCGCGTTGGTGTTGCCGGTGGTGACCGTCGGCATGATCGACGCGTCGACCACGCGGACGCCGGCCAGGCCGTGCACCGCCAGGGTGGCGGGGTCGACGACGGCGTCCTCCCCGGTGCCCATCCGGCAGGTGCCGACCTGGTGGTGGTAGGTGACGACCGCCCTGTTGACGTAGGCGATCTCGGCCTCCTCGCCCTGCACGTCCTCGCCCGGGTACACCTCGCGGGCGCCCCAGTCCTCGGCAAGCGCCGGGGCCGCGACCATCTGCCGGGCCTGGCGGAACGAGGCGAGCAAGGCTTCCCGGTCCCGGGGGTCGGCGAAGATGTTCGGGTCCAGTTCGGCGGGGTCGGCCGACGACGGGCCGGTGAGCCGGATCCGACCCCGGGACCAGGGCCGGACGAGCCCGGAATGCAGGGTGAACGCGCTGGCCGGCCCCTCCATCCCGTCGTCGTACATGGGCACGCTGAAGTGGATCGGCTGGGTGTCCGGCGCCGGCAGGTCCTCCCGCGACCGCCAGAACAGGTGGGTCTGGCTGACCGACCAGTCCGTGTCCGGGTGCTCGATCTCCCGGGTCGTGGTCTCGGCGATGACGGGCGCGAGCAGGTGGTCGTGCAGGTTGGCGCCCACGCCGGGCAGGTCGTGGACCGGCTCGACGCCGACGTCGCGCAGGTGCTCCGCGGGGCCGATGCCCGAGCGCATCAGCAGCTTGGGCGAGTCGATGGCGCCGGCGCACAGGATCACCTCGTCGGCGTCGATCCGTTCGCCGTCCGCGGCACCGACCCGGTCGGCGTCGGCGGCACCCTCGGAGTCCTCCCCGTCCCGCGGGTGGTACGCGGCCAGCTCGACGCCGGTGACGCGCGGGCCGCCCTCGCCCGGCACGACGGTCAGCCGCTCCACCTCGGCGCCGACCCGGACGGTCAGGTCGGGATGGTCGGCGATCGGCCGCACGTACGCCATCCAGGTGTTGAACCGCTCCCCGTCCTTGACGGTGATCTGTTCCTGGCTGACCCCGTCCTGGCGCTCCCCGTTGTAGTCGGGGTTGAACTCCACGCCGACCTGCCCGGCCGCCTCGATGATGCTGGTGAAGATGGGGTTCAACGGGTAGTCACCGACCACGGGCAGCGGGCCGTCGGTGCCTCGCACGGCATCGCGGGTGTGGGCCCGGCCGCCGTCGTACGCCTCGATGCGCGCGAAGACCGGCGCGACCTCGGCCCAGGACCAGCCGGGACAGCCGTCGGCGGCCCATCCGTCGTAGTCCGAGGGGTTGCCACGCACCCAGATGGTCGCGTTGAGGGCGTGCGATCCGCCGAGGACCTTGCCGCGGGGCCAGTGCATCACTCGCCCGTCGGCGTGTTGCTGGGGAACCGTGTAGTAGTCCCAGTCGTCCTTCGAGTGCCACAGCTCCCCGAGCCGGCTGATCAGCCGGATCGCCGGGTTCGTGTCGTGATCTCCGGCCTCGAGCAGGGTCACCCGGTGCCCGGCGTCGACGAGGCGCCGAGCGACGATGCAGCCGGCCGTGCCCGCGCCGACGACGACGTAGTGCTTCTTCGCTCCGGTCATGACATCACTGTCGCGGACCGCGGCCGACGTCTCCGAGCACCTGGGTGCCGGTGACTTGACGCTCCGTGCACGATCGCCGTGACCGGTACCACAGCGCCATCAGTGACGCTCGGCCGGGACGACGCCGAGGGCGGACGTGTCGTCGTCCAGCGTGCCGCCGCGGCCGATCCCGGCGTAGACCGCCGGGTCGGCGGAACGCAGCCGCCACGCCCACAGCACGCCGACGACGCCGGGCACCACGACGATGGCGGGCAGCAGCCAGCCGAGCACGGTGTCCCCCTGCGCGCCGATCAGCACGGTGAAGTTGGCGACGATCAGGGCGAACACGATGGTCAGGCACACGGCACCGATGACCGGGGCCACCGTGCGGGTCCACACCCCGTACCAGGTCCGGTGCCGGCGGAAGTAGCCGACGACCGCGACCGAGGTGACCGCCATCAGCAGCACCAGCCCGAACGCGCCCATGTTGGTCAGCCAGGTGAATAGCGTCAGCACCGGGTAGAGCGGGCCCAGCTCGCTGCCGGATCCGGCGACGGCGAACACGACCAGCACCACGAGGGCGAGCGCGGACTGGGCCACCGAGCCGGCGACGGGGGCCTGCGTGCGCGGGTTGGTCCGCGCGAGCCGGCCCGGCAGCACGCCCTCGCGCGCCATCGAGAAGAAGTAGCGGGCGACGACGTTGTGGAACGCGACCAGCGCGGCGAACAGGCTGGTGACGAAAAGGACGTTCGCGATGTCGACGGCCCACACCGGCAGGTAGGTGCCGAGGAAGGCGAACACGAGGCCCGGCCCCTGCTCGGCGGAGCGGGCGACCACCGCGCTCGGACCCTCCCCGACCGTCATCGCCCACGCCGAGACGGCGTAGAAGAGGGCGATGACGACGATGGCGATGGTCGTGGCGCGCCGGGCGGTGTGCCGCGGGTCCTTGACCTCCTCGTTGTAGATCGCCCCTGACTCGAAGCCCATGAAGGCGGCGATGCTGAAGGACAGCACGGCCCCGACCCCGGTGGTGAAGAGGGAACCCGGCTCGAACGACTGCAGGCTCACGCCCTCGGGGGCGGCACCGACGGCGATCAGGTCGTAGACGGTGACGACGACGAACTCGAGGGCCACCAGGATGCCGAGCACCCGCGCGGAGAGGTCGACCTTGGTGATGCCGAGCAGCCCGACGACGACCCAGCCGGCCAGCGCGCAGCCCCACCAGGGCAGGTCGGCACCGGTGAGGGACTGCAGCAGGGACGCGAGCGCGTAACCGAACAGTCCGTAGATGCCGACCTGCATCGAGTTGTAGGAGACCAGCGCCACCCAGGCCGAGCCGACGCCGGCCGGCTTGCCGAGTCCCCGGGCCACGTAGGCGTAGAAGGCCCCGGCGTTGTGGATGTGCTGGCTCATGGCCGAGTACCCGACCGAGAAGACGATGAGGACCGCGCCGAGCACGAGGAAGGACAGGGGCACGCCGAGCACCGAGGTCACCGCGAAGTTGCTGGTGACGCCGCCGGCGACGACGGTGAGCGGCGCCGAGGCCGCGATGATCATGAAGACCAGGGCCGGCACCCCGAGGCGCCGGGTACCCAGGTGGGCTTCGTGGACCGGGGCCGCGATGCGGACGTCCGTCATGGTGACCCGCTTTCTGCGTCCGGGAACGGCCGGGCGCGGTGAGATCGTGATGCGTCTCACTCTCGTCCGTCGGGCGGGTGCGGGTCTTGACGTTTCGGGCACGGGTGTTGACGACCCGCGCCTGTCCGGAACGGCTCAGCCGGCGAGCGCGGTGACCGGAACGGAGATCCGCGCGGTGGCCCCCTCCGCGGCGACGCCGTCGTGCGCGGGGTCCTCGCCGTGGCGGCGGTACTGCGCCGGGGAGACGCCGTACGCGGCCCGGAACAGCCGGCTGAAGTGGGAGGCGTCGGGCAGCCCCCAGCGCGCGCCGATCGCGCCGACCGGGACGTCGGCGTGCAGGGGGTCGGCCAGGTCGCGACGGCAGTGCTCGAGCCGGCGTTCGCGGATCCATCCGGCGACGGTGTGGCCGGTGGTGGCGAAGAGCTTGTGCAGCGTGCGGATGGACATGAAGTGGGCGGCCGCGACGGCGCCGGGGTCGAGCGCGGGGTCGGGCAGGTGGACGTCGATGTACTGCTGGACGCGGCGGACCGCGCGGGCGTTCTCGTCCATCCCCTGACCGGCTCGGGAGTAGAACTCGTCGGTGAGCACGGTGCCGACGAGGTCGACGACGTTGAGAGCCAGACGTTCTCCCACCGGCCCCTCGAGCTCGGGCAGCATCGCGGCGATCTGGTTGAGGAACGGGGCGACGGCCCGGCCGAGCCGCTGCCCGGCGTCCATGCGCACCGCCGTGACCTGCCGGACGTCCTCGGCGGCGAGACCGAGCAGCCGGTGCGGGAACATCAGCACCAGGGTCTCGAAGTCACCGTCGAACGTGAGCGTGTAGGGCCGCCGGGTGTCGTAGATGGCCAGGTCGCCGGGCCGGAGCACGGTCTCCCGCCCGTCCTGCAGCAGCAGGCCGTGGCCGTTCAGCTGCAGGTTGAGCTTGTAGCTGCTCGACGGGGCGGCGGCCGCGAGCGCCGGCGTGCGCCGCACGGTGTGGGGTCCGGCCTCGACACGCGTGAGCCCGACGTCGCGCAGCACCCGTCCCCCGAGCCGCCCGGAGAAGGGACCGGGCTGCACGCGTTCGGTCTCCAGCGGGACGAACGAGGAGGAGATGAGGGAGCGCCAGGCGGCGAAGGAGTCGGCGTGCTGGATCTCGTACATGGTCACTTCCGGAACGGTCGGTGCGCCGGTGGCGGCGCTGCGCCCACGGTACGCCGTCGCCGTGACGCCTGTCACGGATTTTCTCCGGTCGTCGAAGAATCCCGCTTTCAGGTGCCGAGCAGGGCGTCCAGCTCGGCCCAGGGATCGCTCAGCTCGGGGCCGTGCGCGAAGAGCAGCCGGCTCCCCCGGAGGCGTCGCAACTCGTGCAGCGTCTGCTCCGCGCGCTCCGGGTGGGTGGTGAAGGGACGCGGTGAACGCCCCAGCCGTCCCCCGACACCGGCAAGTGCGTCTCCCACCAGGAGGGCGTTCTCCTCCTCGTGCAGATAGCTGACGTGGCCGAACGTGTGGCCCGGGGTCGCCACCACGCGCAGGGGACCGACGGTCTGCTGGTCCGTCAACGGGATGACGCCCGCGAGACCCTCGGCCGGGTGGGCCCGGACGGTGGCATGGGAAGCGGCCGAGCGCACGTGGTCCAGGGCGCCGACGTGGTCCGGGTGCGCGTGGGTGATCGCGACATCCGAGACGTCGGACCAGTCGGCGTCGATCGCGCGGAGCGCGTCGTCGAGCGCCACGCCCGCGGCGTCGATGCCGGTGTCGACGAGCACGACGCCCGTCGCGTGCGGCACCAGGAAGGCGCGCACGTCCAGCGACATCGGCTCCGGCCCGAGGACACCCGAGGGGAGCAGGAGGTCCATGATGACGGCGTGGATGGCGGTCACCGGCTCATCCTCCTCCTCGCGATGCCGAGGTGCCAGAGGGTCAGCCGGCGTCGACCACCGCGTCCAGGAGAGCGTCCAGCTGGGCGCTCAGCTCGGTCGGCGCATTGTGGCCACTGCCCAGGACGGCGCTGATCTGGGCGCCGAGGAGGAAGTTGAGCAGGGCTTCCGCTTGCGTGGCCCCGTCGCGCACGGCGTCGTGGCTGCCGGCACGGGCCGTGGTCAGCCAGGCGGCGATCCAGTCCCGCCACTGTTCCATGGCCTCGGCGTTGAGCCGGGCCTGCGCCGGATCGTGCACGGCGCTCTGCCAGAACGGGATGACGACGCGCGCCTCGTCGAGCCGCTCGTCGTCCAGCGGCAGGACCTCGAGGGCGAACGCGCGCAGGGCCGCGAGCCCGTCCAGTCCCGCGGTGGCGGCAGCCACCCGCTCATTCGTGCGGGCGAACACGTACCGATAGGTGGCCTCGATGAGGTGGGACTTGGTCGGGAAGTACGGCTTGAGAGCGCCGTTCGCGAAGCCGGCCGCGGTGGCGACCTCGCGCAGCGTGGCGCCCTCGAGGCCGCGCCGGGCGATGATCCGCCAGGTCGCCTCGACCAGGTGCGTGCGCCGGGCGTCGTGGTCGACGACCTTGGGCATCGGCCCCTCCTCCGTGCTGTTCGCCGGTCCCGTCGAATCTACGCGACCCCTTGCGCACCCCGGGACACCCGCTTATTCTCTACAACCATAGAAAAAAGATGCGGCGTGGATCACACCCACCGCTCCCTCCCGACGAAGGCCCTCCCATGACCGAGACCCGCCAGCACGCCACCGCCCCGCGCCGACCGGACACCGCACCTGCCACCGGCGGGCAGTACCGGCTGATCAGCGCCGAGGAGATCGCGCGCGCCCGCGAGATCCTCGCCGACGCCGGCCACCTGCCCGACACCGCACGCGTCGCCTACCTCGGCCTCATCGACCCCGCACGCGGCACCGCGGCAACGACTCCCGACCGCCGGTTCCGCGTGTTCCTGCTCGATACCGCCGGGGCCCGACCGAAGGACGTGCGCCTCTCGACCACCCGCGGGACCATCGACGACGTCGTCGAGCTGGACACCGCCGTCACCGGCGAGCTGCCCGTGCTCGAGGAGGAGTTCGAGGTGGTCGAACAGATCCTCGCCACCCACCCGGACTGGCTGGCCGCCCTGGCGAAGCGGGACCTCGACGTCGCGCAGGTCCGGGTCGCGCCCCTCTCGGCCGGCGTCTTCGAGTACCCGGAGGAGAAGGGCCGGCGCATCCTGCGCGGCCTCGCGTTCGTCCAGGAGCACGAGCAGGACTCCGCCTGGGCGCACCCGGTCGACGGCCTCGTCGCCTACGTCGACGTCGCCGCGAAGACCGTCGACGCGGTGCTCGACTTCGGCGCCGTGCCGATCCCCGCCGAGCACGGCAACTACACCGACCCGGAGCTGACCGGTCCCGTGCGCACCACGCAGAAGCCCATCGAGATCACCCAGCCCGAGGGGCCGAGCTTCACGGTCACCGACGGCAACCACGTCGAGTGGGAGAAGTGGAGCCTGGACATCGGGTTCGACGTGCGCGAGGGCATCGTCCTGCACAACATCGGCTTCCAGGACGGGGACCGGGTCCGGTCGATCCTGCGGCGGGCGTCCATCGCCGAGATGGTGGTCCCCTACGGCGACCCGGCGCCCACCCGCTCGTGGCAGAACTACTTCGACACCGGCGAGTACCTCGTCGGACAGTTCGCCAACTCGCTCGAGCTCGGCTGCGACTGCCTCGGCGAGATCCACTACCTCTCCCCGGTGGTCGCCGGCGCCGACGGGCAGCCCCGCGAGATCCGCAACGGCATCTGCCTGCACGAGGAGGACGCCTCGATCCTCGCCAAGCACACCGACCTGTGGAGCGGCATCGCCTACACGCGGCGCAACCGGCGGCTCGTCATCTCCTTCTTCACCACGGTCGGCAACTACGACTACGGCTTCTACTGGTACCTCTACCTGGACGGCACCATCGAGTTCGAGGCGAAGGCCACCGGTGTCGTCTTCACCAGCGCCTACCCGGGTGAGGGCTACCCCTACGCGTCCGAGCTGGCGCCGGGCCTGGGCGCGCCGTTCCACCAGCACCTGTTCGGGGCGCGGCTGGACTTCGCGCTCGACGACGGGCCGAGCCAGGTGCTCGAGGAGGATGCCGTCCGCGTGCCCACCGGGCCGGACAACCTGCGCGGCAACGCCTTCACCCGGAAGCGCACCGTGCTGGCTCGCGAGTCCGAGGCCGGCCGGGACGCGGCGCCCGGCGTCGGCCGGTCCTGGGTGATCACCAACCCGCAGTCCCGCAACCGGCTCGGCGAGCCGGTCGGCTACAAGCTGCACGCCGAGGGCAACCCGACGCTGCTGGCCGACGACGGGTCCTCCATCAGCAAGCGTGCCGCCTTCACGACGAAAGCGCTGTGGGTGACCCGGTACGACGAGGACGAGCACTACCCCACGGGCGACTTCGTCAACCAGCACGCCGGCGGGGGCGGCATCCCGACGTGGATCGAGGCCGACCGGGACATCGACACCCAGGACGTCGTCGTCTGGCACACGTTCGGGCTGACCCACTTCCCGCGGGTCGAGGACTGGCCGATCATGCCGGTGGACACCGTCGGGTTCACGCTCCGGCCCGAGGGGTTCTTCGACCGGTCGCCGGTGCTGGACGTGCCGGCGCCGTCGTCCGACGGCCACTGCCACCGGTGACGCTCTCGCTCTTCCCGGCCCGGCGGCGGGTCCTGGCGGTGAGCTCGGCGGCGTCCGTCACGCCCGCGCGGCGTGTGGAGGTCCTCCGGGCCGTCGTCGTCCGGCGTGGTGCCGCTGCGCTGGTGGCGCTCGGCGTCCCCGCCCACGTCGCGCTGCTGGCGACGCACGGGCACGACGTCGGCGTCGGCGTGGTCCTCGCCGTGATGACCGCCGCGTGTGCCGAGTGCGCCGTGAAGGTGTGGCGCAGGCCGGACCGCCGAGCGCTCGGCGCCGTGATCGGAATGAGCCTGGCGATGGCGGTCCTCCACGTCGCCCTGGCGCTGGGCCCCCTCGCCGGCCACCATGCCGGTGCGGGGGCCGGCGTCGCCGAGCTCCACGGTCACGGCGTCGGCACCCACCGCCCCGCCGCGATGCTCGCGGTCGCCGCCCTGGACATCGGCGCTGCCTGGGTCGCCGCCCTCGCCCAGCGCGTCTCCCGCTGAGTCAGCGGGTCTCGCCCGAAGGACGGGCTCTTCGAGCAGCGTGTTCGGGCACAACCCGCTGACTCACGCGTGCGCTGAGGCCTCAGCGGGTGCCGGCGGCGATCCGGTCGATGGCCAACCGTGCGTAGAGCGCCGCCCCGTCGGCGAGCACGGCGTCGTCGAAGGTGGCCCGTGGCGAGTGGTTGAACGCGGCCGTCTCGTGATCGACGCCCTCGGGCACCGCCGAGAGGAACAGGAACGCCCCGGGGACCGCGGCGAGGACACGAGAGAAGTCCTCGGAGCCGGCGAGCGGGTGCGGCATGGCGGCATAGCGGCGGTCGCCGAGCAGTTCCGTGACGACGCCGCGCGCGAAGTCGGCCTCGGCGGGGTCGTTGACCGTCACCGGGTACTCGTCGTGGTACTCGACGGTCGCGGACAGTCCGTGCGCCTCGGCGATGCCGCGCACGAGGCGCGGCACGATCTCGGCGAGCCGGGCTCGGGCGTCGTCGGAGAAGGACCGCAGCGTCGCCTCGATCCGCGCGTCGTCCGGGATGATGTTCCGCTTCGTGCCGGCGTGCAGCGAGCCGACGGTGATCACCACGGGGTCGAACACGTCGAACCGGCGCGTCACCAGGGTCTGCAGTGCGGTGACGATCTCCGCGGCCGCCGTCACGGGATCCTTCGCCTTGAACGGCATCGAGCCGTGGCCACCGACGCCGTGCACGGTGACGTCCAGCCCGGCGGACCCGCTCATCATGGTGCCGGGCCGGGAGAACACGACGCCGGTCGGGGCGAGTGCGCTGGCCACGTGCATCCCGAACGCGGCATCGGGCCGGCGGCCGGCGGCGTCGAGCACGCCCTCGCGCAGCATCACGCCGGCCCCGTCGAACCCCTCCTCCCCCGGCTGGAACATGAGCACGACGTCGCCGGCGAGGCGGTCGCGGCGGGCGGCGAGCAGGGTCGCGGCGCCGGCGAGCATCGCGGTGTGCAGGTCGTGGCCGCAGGCGTGCATCACGCCTGCGGCCGCGGAGGTGAAGGGCTGGCCGGTCTCCTCCTGCACGGGCAGGGCGTCCATGTCGCCGCGCAACAGCACCACCGGCCGGTTCGACGAGCCGGCGTCGGCGGAGCCCTGACCGCGCAGCACCGCCGTGACCGAGGTGGTGTCGGTGCCGGTGCTGACCTCGTAGCCCAGACCGTCCAGCCAGCCGAGCACCTTCTCCTGCGTGCGTGGCAGCTCCAGCCCGACCTCCGGTTCCCGGTGCAGGCGGTGGCGCAGGTCGGTGATGTCGGGATGCAGCGCCCGTGCGTCGTCGAGCAGGGACGCGGTCAGATCGGCGGAGGAGGGGTTCATGGTGCCCTTTCGGATCCGGGAACGGTCGGTGTCCCGACCCTACTGCGATCCGCGGGTCAGACGTCCGGGAGCGTGTCCGCGGCCCACGGGTAGGAGGGCTGGGCTCCGGCCGCCCGGCAGGCGAACGCCCCGACGCGGGCCGCCACCCGGGCGGCGTCGAGCAGGTCGTCCCCGCGAGCCAGCCCCATGGCCAGGGCGCCGACGAACGCGTCGCCCGCCCCGGTGGTGTCGACCGCGTCGATCGTCGGTGCCAGCACGGGGACGATGGTGTCCGCCTGGGTCACCAGGGCGCCGGCGCCGCCGAGCGTCATCACCACGGACCGCACCCCGGTGTCCCGGAGCCGCTGCACGACCTGCGCCGCCTCGAGGTCCCGGTGGCCGCGGTCGCCGGGCGCACCGCTGGGCGGGTCGAGCTGGTCCAGCAGCTGCACACCCTCGTGCTCGTTGACGACGAGCGGATCGGCCGCGCGCACGATGTCGAGGTCGACGTCCTCAGGCACCGGCGCGGTGTTGAAGATCAGCCGGCCGGTGCACAGCCGGGCGGCGCGTTCGATGCCGTCCAGGGGGATCTCGCCCTGAATCACGACGATCGCGGCGGACCGGACGACGTCGGCGGCGGCGTCGACCATCGCGGCGTCGACCGCCGCGTTGGCGCCGGGAACGACGACGATGCTGTTCTCCCCGGCGCGGTCGACCTCGACGACGGCCAGGCCGGTGGGCCCCTCCACCGCGGCGACCGTGCTCAGGTCGACGCCGGCGTCGTCGAGCAGGGCGAGCGCCTGCTCCGCGAGGCTGTCACGCCCGACGGCGCCGACGAGGCGGACGGCGGCGCCGAGCCGGGCCGCGGCCACGGCCTGGTTCGCGCCCTTGCCGCCGGAGGAGACGGATCCGCCGGTCCCGAGGACGGTCTCCCCGGGGTTCGGGTGGCGGTCGACGCGGACGAACAGGTCGGCGTTGATGGAGCCGACCACGGCGATCACGGCGCGATCGTCGGCGGCGGCATCGGCGGGCGTTCCGGCAGGACTCGGGGTGGCATTCATCGGGTTGCTCCCAGGGTGGAGGGGGTGGGGGTCGGCCGGGAGACGGCCGCGATGGCGTCGACGACCAGGGTCCAGAACCGCTCCCGGTCCAGGTCCACGGCCACCTGCGTGGTGCAGTCGGCCGGCGCGGGGGCACGGAAGTCGGCCACGGTCATGCCCACGGTGAGTTCACCGCGCAGCTCGACGTCCAGCGGCACCTTCCGGGTCGTCATCACGTCGGGGTCGATGAGGTAGGCGACGGTGCACGGGTCGTGCACGGGCGGGTCGTCGAAGCCCTGGTTGTCGCGGTAGGCCTGCCGGAAGAACGCCATCAGGCCGAGCACCACGTCGGCGCAGTCCGAACCGATCGCGCGGATCCGCTCCTCGACGTCGGCGGTGACGAGCGCCTGGTGGGTCAGGTCGAGGCCGACCATCGTGAGCGGCCACGGCTCGTTGACCACGATGTGGGCGGCCTCGGGGTCGACGATGATGTTGAACTCGGCGACGGCGCTCCAGTTCCCGGTGTGGTACCCGCCGCCCATCAGCACGACCTCCTGGACCCGCTCGGCGATGCGGGGCTCCTTCCGCACCGCCATCGCGATGTTGGTCAGGGGCCCCGTGGGGACGAGCGTGACCGTGCCGGGATCGCGGGACATCACGGTCTCGATGATGAAGTCGACCGCGTGCTGCTCCTGCACGGCGACGGTCGGCACGGGCAGCTCGACGCCGTCGAGCCCGGACTCCCCGTGGATGCCCGGGGCGACCTCGAGCGCCCGGACCAGGGGGCGCACGCAACCGGCGTACACCGGCACGTCCTCGCGTCCGCAGACGGCCAACATGCTCTGGGCGTTGCGGGTGACCTTCGCGAGGGTCTGGTTGCCGCCGATGGTGGTGATGCCGAGCAGGTCGATGCGCGGGTCACCGAGCGCGAGGATCATGGCCACGGCGTCGTCGTGCCCGGGGTCGCAGTCCAGGATGATCGTGCGGGCCATACGGCGTGTCCTCTCGTCGCGGGTGAACGGCTCAGTGGGCAGTGGGACCGGCGCCCTCGATCCGCGCAGCGACGGCGGACGGGTCCGGGCGGGGGATGAGGACGGAGACGGCCAGGGCGAGCAGGACCAGGATCCCGCCGGTCACGATACCGGCGGTGTAGCCGGCCCCGGCCCCCGAACCGGTGGCCACGAGGGTGTCGACGGCGAACAGGACGGCGAAGCTGATGCCCGCGCCGAGGTTGAAGGCACCGGCGTTCAGACCGGGCAGGTACCCGGGGTTGTCCTCCGGGCTGAGGACGATGCCCAGGCCGTTGAGCATGATGTTCGACACACCGGCATAGGTGATGCCGATGAAGATCGAGACGAACAGCAGCAGGCCGGGCGACGGGGCCGCGGCCGTGACGACGGCGACGCCCACCCCGACGACGGTGCCGATCAGCCCGATCTGCAGCACCCGCTTGTAGCCGAAGGAGCCGGCCAGGCGGCCGGCGACCGGCCCGATGACGAGCCCGGCGAGGGCATACGGCGTCAGGGTCACCCAGGAGACCACGTCGGCGGGGATGCCGGGGCCGGCCGAGGGATCCTGTGCGAGGTTGGGGATCAGCCCGTTCATGATGGCGAAGACCCCGGTCATCGTGAGCAGGGTGGTCGAGAGCAGGGCCCACGTGCGGCGCTGCTTCAGGTACCGGGTGCTGACCAGGGGGTGCTCCGCCCGATCCTCGATGCGCCAGAACACGGCGAACGCGGCGGCCGCGACGAGGAGCAGCACGATCACGAGGAGCCAGTTCGCCGTCGCGAGGTCCCCCGCCTGGTTGAACGCGACCAGGGCGCACCCGATCGCGACGACGAGCGGCGCCACGCCCTTCCAGTCCATCGGCGGGGTCTCGACGGCGGTGGACTCGACGGTCGCGCCGCGGACGGCGACGACCGCGATCGCGCAGATCACCGCCATCACCCAGAAGATCGACCGGAACCCGAAGGTGCCCGCGAGCCAGCCGCCGGCGAGGGCGTCCACCCCGGCGATGCCGCCGTTGACGGCCGTCAGGACGCCGAGCAGGGTGGCGTAGCGCTTCTGATCCGGTACCTGCACGCGCAGCATGATGAGGCAGATCGGCACCACCGGCCCCGCCACGCCCTGGATGATGCGGCCGACGAAGAGGACGCCGACGCTGGGCGCCAGGGCGGAGACCACGCAGCCGATGCCTGTGACCAGCAGCATGAGGGACAGCACCCGGCGGCGGCCGATCAGGTCGCCCCAGCGGGGCAGGAAGAGGGAGAAGAGGGCCGCGGCGGTGAAGAACGCCGTCTGGCTCAGCCCGATCTGCGCCGTGGTGGCGTCGAGCTCCCGTTCCATGGTCGCGAGGGCGGGTGAGAGCATCGACGCGTTGAGCTGGAAGGCGAAGACGGCGACGAGGAGGGCGACGACGAGCCCGGTGACGTTGGTGCGCTCGACGGCGGTGGTCGACGGGTCGGACATACTGCACCTCCCGGGGTCGTCCCGCGGAACCAGCCTACGTCCGGGCACCGACAACGGCGACGGATGGGTCGGGCGGCGCCCTCGAGTCGCCGGCCGGCGAGCACGTCGCGGGCCCGGATCACGCCGAGTGGACGGACGACGTCACCATCCGACCCGCACCACCACATCACCCGCCCACTCGACGACCCCACCACGCCGAGTGGACGGACGACGTCACCACCCGACCCGCACCACCACATCACCCACCCGCACCACCACATCACCCGCCCACTCGACGACCCCACCACGCCGAGTGACCGGCAGCGCCTCACTCGCAGGCGATGCCGTCGTCGTCGCCGTCCATGGCGGACCGGTAGCCCGGCTCGCCCCGGTGCAGCGGCGCGACCCCGGCGGCGCGGGCGGCCGAGCAGTTGGGGTAGTACACCGAGCCCGGGTCCGCCGGTGCGGGTGGAGGTGCAGTTGCCGGTGCCGGGGCCGGGGCGGACGGCGCCGCCGTCGCCCGCGCCGCCGTCGGCTGGTCGGGGCACGCCGCGAGCACGCGGGCCACGGCGTCTCGTTCGGCGGCCGTGATCCAGAGCCGATAGACGGACTTGACCGTGATCTGCCGGGCCACGTAGGCGCACCGGTAGCCCCTGGCGGCCGGCAGCCAGGTCGCCGCGTCGCCGTCGCCCTTCTGCGTGTTGGCGGCGCGGGTGGTGGCCTGCAGGTTGAGCGGGTCGTTGGCGAACTCGAGCCGCCGTGCGTCGGTGAGCTGCTGCCCACCCTTCTGCCAGGCGTCTGAGAGCGCCACGACGTGGTCGATCTGGACGAGCTCGCTCGTGCCCTGCCCGCGGACGAAGCCGACGGTGGCACCGGTGTAGGGGTCGGCGAGCGTGCCGGAGGACACGCGGCATCGGCCCGCATTCGCGTAGGCCACGCCGGTCAGCTGCGCGGCGAGGATGTCGTTGCGGGTGTCACAGCCGTTGCGGTCGGTATCGGACCAGGCCGGACCGAACCGGTCCCGGCGGTATCCCGTCTTCGGAGCGCGGCCCTTGACCGGCAGGGTGGCGAGCAGCGCGCGGGCGGAACCGGCCGCGGGCTTCGCCGTCGTCGGGGCGGCGGATGGGGCGGGCGTCGCGGGTGGGGGGACCACGGGCGCCGTGGACGGGCGGGGCGTCACCGGCGTCGCGGTGCCGCCGAGCGTCGCCGTGCCGTGACCGGCCGGGGCACTGGACGACCGGGCGGCGGACGACGCCGACGTGGACGTGGTGTCGAGCGGGGCGAGTCCCGGCGACGCGCCATCGGCGCACCCGGCGACGGCACCCGCCAGCAGGAGCGTGACGACGACGCCGAAGGGACGGATCCTGACCGGGCGGGGTCGCGGCGGCCCCGACGACGGCGACAGCGCCACGGTCGCTGAGCCGACGCCACGGCGGGCGCGGCCGAGCCCGGACGGGACGTGCATGACGAGGACCCCCAGCGGTGGAAAGAGACGTGCCGATCCTACGGCTGACGTGGGCGGTGGCCGGACGGGCCGCGCCGGTTCGGCCGCGGGCCGATGATCCCGGCGGTACGCTGCCGCCATGGTCTGGCTGCATTGTTTCCTCGACGTCCCCGCGGACCGGCTCGACGCCGCAGGCGCCTTCTGGGCGGCCGCGCTCGGCTGGCCCCTGGGTGAGCCGTGGCCGGGGCATCCCGAGTTCCGCAGCCTCGTCCCGGCGGCCGGCGACGCCTACGTGCACGTGCAGCGGATCGACGAGGGCGGCCCGCGCGTGCACCTGGACATCGAGTCGCCCGAGGTGTCCGCGGACGTGGCTCGGCTCGTCGACCTCGGGGCCACCCGCGGCCGCACGGATCCCGCCGGCGACTGGCAGGTGATGGCCTCCCCCGGCGGCCTGCCCTTCTGCGTGGTGCCGGGGACGGACGCCCGTCGCCGGCCCGACGGCGTCGATGTCGGCGACGGCGTGCGGGACCGCCTCGTGCAGCTGTGCATCGACGCGCCCCGTGACGCGGCGGACGCGGAGGTCGCGTTCTGGCGGGCCGCGATCCCCGGCCGCTGGGCCGCGTCGACCGGCGAGGGCCTGATCGGCAAGCTGCACCCCGGTGTCGGCTCGACACTCAAGCTGCTGTTCCAGCGGCTGGGCGAGGAGACCGGCCCGGTGCGCGCGCACCTGGACGTCGGCACCACCGACGTCGAACGCGACGCGTCCCGGCTGGAGCGGCTCGGGGCGGTGCGCGTGCGGGACGACGACGGGTGGGTGACCCTGCGCGACCCGGCGGGGCTGGCGTTCTGCACGACCGGTAACGACCCCGACGAGGAGCCGGTCTGATGCAGGGCCCCATCGGTCTGATCACCGGCACCAGCCTGCTGGAGGTGGAGCTGATGCTCGCCACCTTCGTGCTGACCTCGCTCATCGGGATCGAGCGCCAGGTGCACCAGAAGGCCGCCGGCTACCGCACGCACGTGCTCGTCGGGCTCGGGTCCTGCGCCTTCACGCTCGTCTCCGGCTGGGGGTTCACCGCCGTCCTGGGCAGCGACGTCAACCTGGACCCCTCGCGCATCGCCGCCCAGATCGTCAGCGGCATCGGCTTCCTCGGGGCGGGCGTCATCTTCAAGGGCCGCAACGTGGTGCGCGGTCTGACGACGGCGGCGTCGATCTGGGTCGCGGCGGCCGTCGGCATGGCCTGCGGCGCCGGGATGCTCTCGCTCGCGGCCCTGCTCACCCTGCTGCACCTGGCCACGCTGTTCGTCGTCGCGCCGCTGGTCCGGCTCCTGCCGACCGAGGACCGGCGGCGGGTCCTGAGCATCACCTACGTGGACGGTCAGGGCGTGCTGCGCGGCATCCTCGGACTGGCCACCGACCTGGGCTTCGCCTCCTCGATCCAGCGCAGCGCCCGCAGCAACGCCGGCGACCGGTCGCTGATCTCCATGGACATCCGCTTCATCGGGCGGGCCCCGGTACCCGTCCTCGTCCCCCCGCTGCTGGAGCTGGCCGGCGTCGAACGCGTCCGCGTGAAGGGCACCACGAGCGAGGAGACGGACGAGGACGAGGACGACGGCGACGCCTGAACCCGCCCCGCCGGGACGTCGGTCAGCCCGTGGCCCGGCGCCGGTGGATCGACTTGTAGGTCAGGTAGGCGTTCAGTCCCTCGATCCCGTACTCGGTGCCGAGGCCCGAGTCGTGCCGGCCGCCGAAGGGCGCGGCGTGGTTGGAGGCGAAGAAGTTGACGCCGACGGACCCGGTGTCCATCCGTCGCGCCACGGCGAGGGCGGCGTCCTCGTCCTGCCCGAAGACGATCCCGCCGAGCCCGAACGTCGTGTTGTTGGCCAGGGCGACCGCCTCGTCCACGTCCCGGTACGACAACACCGAGAGCACCGGGCCGAAGATCTCCTCGCGGGCGATCCGCATGTCGGGGGTGACGTCGGCGAAGATCGTCGGCTCGACGAACAGGCCGCCGTCCAGGGGTGCCGGCAGGCCGGCGGCGGTGCGCCCGCCGGTGACGGCCCGGGCGCCCTCCGCCAGGCCGTCGCGGACGAACCCCAGCACCGTCTCGTACTGGCTCGCGGTGGCCATCGGCCCGAAGACGGTGCGCTCGTCCAGGGGGTCGCCCTGGACGGCGGCGCCGACCGTGGCCGCCGCCCTCTCGACGACCTCCTCGTACCGGGAGACGGGCGCGAGGATGCGGGTGGAGATGTAGCAGGTCTGCCCGGTGTTGCGCAGGCAGGAGCGGATCAGTCCCGCCGCGAAGACGTCGAGGTCGGCGTCCTCCAGGACGATCGCGCTGGACTTGCCGCCCAGCTCGAGGGTGACCGGGCGCAGCAGCTCCCCGCACGCCCCGGCGATCGTCCGGCCCACCGGCGTGGAGCCCGTGAAGGCCACCTTGTCCACGCCGGGGTGGCGGACCAGGGCGTCCCCGAACCGGCCCGAGCCCGTCAGCAGGTTCACGACGCCGGCCGGCACCCCGGCCGCGGCGATCGCCTCGACGACGAATCGGATCGAGAGCGGCGTGGGCGACGCCGGCTTGATCACCATGGTGCAGCCGGCCAGCAGCGCGGGCGCCAGCTTGATCACCATCAGGTTGATCGGGAAGTTCCAGGGGGCGATCAGGGCGCACACGCCCACCGGGTCCCGGTCGACGACCGACTCGCGTTCCGGTGCGTACGGGAACGGCCGCACGTCCGGTTCGTCCAGGTACGGGGCCAGCGACGCGGTGTACCGGAAGATTCCGGCGGCGTTGGCGGCCGCCCCTCGGGTCTCGGTGATCGGCGACCCGTTCTCCCGGGTGTTGGTCGCCGCCAACAGCTCCGCACGCGCCTCGATCTCGTCCGCGACGCGCAGCAGGTGTTGGGCCCGCTCGGCGGCGGTGAGCCGGGGCCACGGCCCGAACGTGAAGGCGCGCCGGGCCGCGGTGATCGCCGACTCCAGGTCGACGTCGTCACTCTCGGGCACCGAGCCCCATTCCTCGCCGGTGGCCGGGTCCGTCACCGGGTTGCGGCGGGTGCCGTGGGCGGGCACGAACCGGCCGTCGACGAAGACGTCGTCAACGTGGGTCCAGGGCAGGGCGAGTCCCGCACGGCTCGGGACGGTGGCGGTCATCGCAGCACTCCGGTCTTCAGCAGCGCCCGGGAGCGCTCCAGGTCGGCCTCGGCCATCCGGCGGGCGGCGTCGGTGATGAGCTCGGGCATGATCTCCTCGGCGAGCCGGTCCGTGTACCGGGCCGGGTCGAGGGAGAACCACCCGGACGCCAGCGCGATGCCGGCGTGGTCGAAGCGCCACAGCCGATCCGCGTCCCGCACCAGGGCGTCCTCCAGCGAGTAGGCGACGGGCCGCGTGTCGTGCCCGTCGATGATGGCGGTCACCCGTTCGACGAAGGCGGCGTCGTGGCCGAGGCCCGGCAGCACCTCGCGGGCCACCTCGCAGCCCTGCCGCTCGTGCTCGTAGCGGATCCCCGCGCGCCGCCAGTCCCCGGTGAACCCCTCGCTGAGGATGCGGGACTCGTCGACGCGGGCCCACCCGACGTCGTGCAGGAGGATCGTGACGCGCACGAGCTCGCGGTCCGCGGCCGGGTAGGCGTCGCACAGCCGCTCGGCGAAGGCCAGCGAGATCGGCAGGTGGACGTCGTTGCTGCGGGACCGGGTGAGGGGTTCGACGGCGGCCCACAGGGGGTCGAGGTCCTCGCCGGCGGCGGGGGTGAGTGTGATCGGCGACGTGTCAACGGGCCCCGCGGCCGGGATGGGCCGGACCGGGTGATCCCGGTCGAAGGCCGCGGCGCGGGCGTCGGGGGCCGTGGAGGCGTCCGCCGTGGTGGTGGCGGTGGCCGTGGTCGGGTCGGTCATGATGCTCCTTCGGTCACGGCGTCCACCGCGAGCGTCTTCAGCGGCACCGCGGGGTCGGCGGCGGGTCCGGCCGGGATGTTCTGGCCCCTGCCGAGCGCGTTCTTGACCGCCATGAAGTCCAGGGGCGCGTTGACACAGTCCGCGGCGATGATCTGTTCGCCCCGGTAGTAGAGGACGGTGAAGCGGCCCTTGTCGTCGTCCCGGCGGATCACGGTGGCGTCGTGTCCGACGGACAGGCCGGCGATCTGCAGCTTGAGGTCGGCCTGGTTGGACCAGAACCACGGCACGCCGGCGTAGTCCTCCCGGCGGCCGACCACCGCGTACGCGGCGACCTTGGCGTGCTCGATCGCGTTGTTCACGCTCTCCAGCCGGATCCGGGACCCGGGTTCGGCGCCCGGCACCGGGTTGGGCAGGTTCGCGCAGTCCCCCACGGCCAGGGTCGTCCCGTCCGAGGCGCGCGCGAAGCGGTCGACGACGATGCCGTTGTCCACGGCCAGGCCCATCCGCTCGGCGAGCTCGGTGTTGGGGACGACGCCGACGCCCAGGAGCACGATGTCGGCCGGCAGGACGGTTCCGTCCTCCAGTTCGACGCCGCCGACGGGAGCGCCGGCGTCGTCAACCGCGCCGCCCTCCGCCGGGAGGAATCGGGTGATGCGGGCGTTCAGGCGGATGTCGAGGCCCCGCGCCCGGTGCGCGTCGAGGAAGTACTGGGCGGTCTCCTCGCCGACGGCCCGTCCCACCAGCCGCGGCCCGTGCTCGAGCACGACGACGTTCTTGCCCATGGTCTGCAGGCTGGACGCGGCCTCCAGGCCGATGAACCCGCCGCCGATCACGACGACGTCGCGCGCGTCACCGGCGGCGGCCTTCAGCGCGAGGGCGTCGTCGGCATTGCGCAGGTACAGCACCCCGGACAGGTCGTGGCCGGGCAGGTCCAGGCGGCGGGCCCTCGCCCCGACGGTCAGGGCGACCCGGCGGAACGGGAATCGTGCGCCGGAGGCGGCGACCGCGACGCCGGCGCCGTCGCCGCCGGTTCCGGATCCCGCCTCCCGCTCCACGTGGTCGATGCGCTCCCCCTTGACGAGGGTGATGTCGTGCTCGGCCCAGTAGTCGTTGGACCGGAAGATCAGCGACTCGTTCTCGATCTTGCCCTGCAACCACTCCTTGGACAGGGCGGGCCGCTGGTAGGGGCGGTGGTCCTCCTCGCCGAGCAGGGTGATCGGCTCGGCGAAGCCGACACCGCGCAGGGAGACGGCCAGCTGGACGCCGGCCTGACTGGCGCCGATGATCAGCATCCCGGTCTCGGGACGGGGCCCGGAGGTGGGGTCGGCAGCCATGTCAGATCTGCGTCTCGGGTGTGGTCACGGACAGGTCCATGTCGTCGGTGAGCTTGAGCTGGCAGGAGAGCCGCGAGTTGTCCTCGCGGTCCACGGCGGTGCCGTAGAGCATCTCGTCCTCCATGTCGCTCATCTCGGGCAGCTCGTCGAGCTGGTCCTCCCGGACGAACACGTGGCAGGTGGCGCAGGAGAGGGAGCCGCCGCACTCGGCGACGATCCCGGGGACGCCGTTGCGGACCGCGGTCTCCATCACGGAGTCCCCGACGTTGCCTTCCACGTCGCGCACGGCGCCGTCGGCATCGGTGTAGTGAACGGTGGGCATGAGATCTGCTCCTTGCGTGAGGATCGGGTGCGGAGGATCGGTCAGATGAACTGGCGGCCGCCGTCGACGACGAGCGTCTGCCCGCTGATGAACGCGCTGTCGGGGCCGGCGAGGAAGAGGGCGGCACCGACGATGTCCTCCGGCTGGCTGGCGCGGCGCAGGGCCCCGCGGTCCACCCCGTAGGTCTGCGCGTCCGCCATCAGGCCCTGGCTGGCCTCGGTGAGGGTGAAGCCGGGGGCGATGGTGTTGACGGTGATCTCCCGCCGGCCCAGCTCCTTGGCGAGGACCCGAGTGAGGGAGATGACGCCGCCCTTGGAGGCCACGTAGTGGGCCCACTGCTCGGACCCGCTGTAGACGGTGGCGCTGGCGAGGTTGACCACACGGCCCCCGGCGGGCAGGTGCGGGCTGGCGGCGCGGGTGACCAGCCACGGGCCCTTGAGGTTGACCGCCATGACTCGGTCCCACTCGGCCGGGTCGACGTCCTCGAAGGGGCTGCGGGTCACCGCCGCGTAGATCGCCGCGTTGTTGACGAGGACGTCGATCGTCCCGCCGCCGAATTCCGCGGCCGCGGCGGCCATCGCCTCGGTCGAGGCGACGTCGGTGACGTCCACGGTCAGCGCGGCGGCGTCGGCCCCACCCTCCCGCAGCGCCTGCGCGGTGCGTTCGGCGCCGACGCCGTCGACGTCGGCCACCGCCACCCGGTACCCGCGAGCGGCGAATCCGGCGGCGAAGGCGCGGCCGAGGCCCCCGGCGGCGCCGGTGATCAGGACCGTGCGGCCCCGCCCCTCGGTGCCGCCGGTGACGGTCGCCGCCGGGGTGGCGGCGTTCTCGGCGTCGCCGGCCGGCGTCGTCGGCTCAGGCATGGGCCGGCGCTCCGGCGTCGGGAGCGGCGTCGTGATGGTGGGAGTGCGCGCCGGGGCCGGTGACCTCCGGGGCGTCGAGCACGGTGACGACGCCCTTGGTGCCGTCCACCCGCAGCCGCTGGCCGGTGCGGATGGTGGTCGAGGCGCTGCCGGTGCCGGTGACGGCGGGCAGGCCGTACTCGCGGCAGACGATCGCGGCGTGGCTCATCATGCCGCCGATGTCGGTGACGGTGGCCTTGATCTTCCCGAAGATCGGCCCCCACGAGGGGGCGGTGACCGTGGCGACGAGGATCTCGTCCTGCTGCACGTCGGCGAGCTGGTCCGCGTCCGTGATGACGCGGGCCACGCCCTCGACGACGCCCGGCGAGGCGGCCATGCCGCGCAGCCCGCCCTCGGTGTCGTCGCCGTCGCCGAGCCACTGCTGCACCTGCTCCGTGGTGATGCCCCACAGCATGCGGGTGAACGGCTCGGTGATGGAGGCGGGCGGCGTGTTCAGTGCCGGTGCCGGGCGGGCGGTCTTGAGGGCGTCGACGATGCAGCGACGCTCCTCGATGACCGGCCGCCAGTGCAGGCCACCGACCGGGCCGCCCGGGGCGCCGACGCCCCACCCGGTGGCCAGGTCGAACAGCGCGTCGCGGACCTCGTTGCGGTTCAGGTAGAGCAGGTCGTCCGGCTGGTCCCAGAACCCCTGCGCCTGCAGCATCCGGGACAGCTCCCGCACCTTGCGCCAGAACACGCCCATCGTCCAGTGCTCGATGTAGAAGTTGTGGTTCTCGACGTACGGGTAGGCGGTGGCGGCGAGGCCGCGCTTGGCGTCGAACATGTCCCGGACGTCGTCGTCGAGCAGCTCCCGGTACTCCTCGACGATCCGCTCCTTCTCGGCGATCAGCTCCTCCGTGGGCCGCACGATCGTCTGTCCCTCGTCGAGACGGCGGATGTAGTCGGCGATGTAGCCGAGCGGGATCTCCTGGTGGTCCTTCCAGTACTTGTCGTGCCCGTAGAAGCCGTTGCCGACGGTGAAGTTGAACCACGGGTCCTGCGCCTGCCGGTAGCGCTCGATCCACTCCGCGCCACGCGGCGCCGCCTCGATGCCCGCGAGCGTGCCGTCGACGTCGTCGGTCGCGCCGAACCGGTCCTGCAGGCCGAGCTCGACGGCCAGGGTGGCCAGGTGCTTGAGCTCGTCGTCGGGCTTGAACAGCTCCATGTCGACGCCCTGCACCATGGTGGCGATCGACTGGTCGGGGATGTCGGGGAACACCTCCTTGCAGAAGTTGAAGAAGTCCAGGTAGGCGATGTACCCGAGGTTGAGGAACTCGAAGTGGTACTGCCAGTTCTGGTAGGCCAGCTGGATCAGCCGGTCGTAGTTCTCCAGCAGCACCTCGGAGCCGTCCATCGCCTTGCCGGAGACGATGTCGTCCATCGGCACGACGTCGGGCAGCGGCTCGAACGTCAGCGCCTCCATCTCGTCGATGGTGCCGCGGACCTTCGTCTTCCACTGGGTCAGCAGGGAGTCCCAGTTGGCGAAGTAGTGGCCGATCCGCTCGGTGAACAGCGGCACCCGGCCGGCGATCTGCTCCTCGGGCACCGGGATCGGCGACATGTAGAGGTAGCCGAGGTGGATGCGGAACTCGATGCCGTTGGCGTTGGGGATCATCAGGTGCCGGGCGTTGTACTGACCGAGGCACTTCACGGCGAACTCGCCGCCGATCGTCTCGAACGGCTTGAACACGGTGGGCCAGTGCTGGCTGTCGCAGAACCAGAACTTGGCGTCCTCCACCTCCTGCAGCTGAGGCTGGAACGTCAAATAGTAGGGGTAGATGCGCTCCCAGCCCTCGGCCCCGGCGGGCACCGGGAGCTCGGACGGCTTGGGGAAGGACTTCATGGCCATCGGGGGTCCTCTCTGCCGGCGTTCCGGAACGGCCGGAGCGCGCGGGTTCTGACGGGTGAACGGGACGAGCGGGAACGGGTAGTGCGGTGGGCTCAGGCCGGGGGCCGCGGCACCGTGGTCAGCGAGGCGGTGATGGACCCGAGGTCGAAGCCCCCGGTGGCCGGCTTCGCGGTCGCGGGCGCCGCCTCCCTGGGGCGCGACGAGTGCACCGTCTCCGGGCGGGCCTGCAGCAGCAGCAGATCCTCCCCCGCGGGCAGGTCGGCGTCCAGCGCCCACTCGACGTCCTGCGGGCAGCGGTAGTGCTTCTCGGCCCGCTTGGCGAGGGTCGCGACGGCGGCGAGTTCGGCGTCGGTCAGGCAGCGGCGCTCGCGCCGCTCCGGCTCCACGTCGCGTTCCACCAGGGCGCCGGCGTCGGCGTCGGGCACCAGCTCGGCGTGCTTGTCGCCGAGGTGCTCGCGCACCAGGGCGAGGGTGACCTTGTCGACGACGACGTTGTCGGGGGTGACCTGCCCGGACACCACCATCTCGCCGACCCCCCAGGAGGCGTCGATGGTGATCTTGGACCGGTCGCCGTTGGCGGGGTCCATGGTGATGGCGACGCCGGAGACGCGGGAGTTGACCATCTTCTGGACGACGACGGCCATCGACAGTCCCTCGTCCGGGATGCCGTTCTTGAGCCGGTAGAGGATGGCCCGGCTCGTGTACAGCGACGACCAGCAGGCGCGGATGTGCTCCGCGACGGCGTCGAAGCCCGACAGCCACAGGTAGGTGTCCTGCTGGCCGGCGAAGGAGGCGTCGGGCAGGTCCTCGGCGGTGGCGGAGGACCGGACGGCGACGGGGACCGGCGCGTCGAACCGGGCCATCAGATCCGTGTAGGCGTCCCGGGTCTGGTCGCGGATGTGCTCGGGGACGGGGCGAGACGTGATGTGGTCCCGGATCCGGGCGGACACGGCGTCCACCTGGGCGATGTCGTCGGCGTCGAGCCCGGCCAGGAGCGACTCGATCTCCGCCGCGATGCCGGCCGCGGTGAGGAACGCGTCGTACTGGGCGGTGGTGACGACGAAGCCGGGCGGGACGGGCATGCCGGCGGCGGTCATGGTGACGAGCGAGGCGCCCTTGCCGCCGAGCAGGGACAACTGGGGCTCGATGCCGCCGTCGAAGAACTGGACGTAGTCGGTGCTGCGCATGGTGGTCACTTCTCCCAGGTGACGGGCACGGCCGTCGGGGCTCGGAAGGACAGGTTGTCCCCGAAACGGATGGCGTCGGCGTCGACGGTGGTCAGGGTCGGCGCGTGGGCCGCGACCTCCTCGACGACGATCCTCGCCTGCAGTTTGGCGAGCATGTTCCCCAGGCAGTAGTGGATCCCGAAGCCGAAGGACAGGTGTTCGCGCGCGTTGGGCCGGGCGATGTCGAATCGCTCGGGCTCCTCGAAGCGGGACTCGTCGCGGTTGGCGGACCCCATCAGCAGCAGCAGCTCGGCGCCCTCCGGGATCGCGACGCCGCCCACGGTGGCGTCCGCGAGGGCCTTGCGGCGCCAGGCGACGATCGAGCCGGAGAACCGGAGCACCTCGTCGATCGCCGCGGGGATCCGCTTGGGCTCCTCCACCAGGCGCTGCCACTGCTCCCGGTCGGCCAGCAGCAGCCGGAGGGTGTTGGAGATCAGCGTGGTGGTGGTCTCGTGGCCCGCGAACAGCAGGCTGTAGCAGACCGAGGCGATCTCGTGGTCGGTGATCTCGGCCCCGGCGTCCTGGTCCCGCACGAGGTCGGCGACGAGGTTGTCGCCGCCCTCCCGATGCGCCTTCTCCACCAGGGCGAGGCAGGCCTGCCAGTACTCGACGAGGTTGCGGGCGTGCGGCACCTGCTCCTCGTCGGTGAGGTCGCCCCAGGTCATCGCGCCACGGGAGTCGGACCAGCGCTTGTAGTCGTCGATCCGGTCGGTGTCCTCGCCGATCAACGTGAGGATCGTGATGGTCGGCACCTCGTAGGCGATGTCCCGGAACACGTCGCCACGGCGGTCCGGATCGGCGAGCATCCGGTCGATCAGCCGGTCGACGTTGGCACGGATGGCCGGTTCGAGGGCCTTGTAGCGCCGCGGGGTGAAGGCCTTCTGGACGATGGCGCGGATGCGGGTGTGATCCGGTGGCACGCGGGCGGAGAGTCCGGAGTAGGCGGTGAAGCCGCCCTCCTTCATGATCCGGCTCGCCTCGGGGCCGCGTTCGCGGACGGGCGCCTGGGCGTTCTCGCTGGAGAACGTCTGCCAGTCGTCGAAGACGGCCTTGATGTCGTCGTAGCGGGAGACCACCCAGTAGCCGACGCGCTCGTCGAACATCACCGGCTCCTCCTCGCGCAGCCGGGCATAGGAGGGGAACGGGTCGGTCATGGCGAAGGGCTGGTAGCCGTGGTGGTCGCCGGGCGCGGGGCCGACGGCGCCGTGGGCCACCGGGCACCCGGTGGCGTTCGGGGTGGGCACTGACATGGTGCTGCTCCTTCGCGGCGGTGTTGCGAACGGGTGCGGCGTCGTCGCCGACCGGGGATCTGCCACCAGTGTGCTCCGGATCACCCCGCCCGCCGTCATGCGTCCTTCTGCTCAGCGGAAGGTCACCTGTGCCTCGTCACCGGCTCCGGCGGGGCCGATCGGCACCCGGCGTCACGGCCGTGAGGAGGGTCTCGAGGGGGATGTGCGCGGTGGCCCGCTCGAGCCGGCCGGAGACACCACGCAGTGTCGGCAGGTAGCGGTGCATGGTGTCCGCCTGGTTGGAGGGCATCACCACGCCGATCGCGGCGCCGAGCCGGCCGGTGTGGAAGACCGGCACGGCGATGGAGCACGATCCCTCCCGGACCTCGCCGGCGGTGGTCGCGTAGCCCTGGGCGCGAATCCGCACCAGTTCGTCGGCGAGCCGGCCGGGGTGCACGTGCGTGTGGGCCGTCCGCTGCTCGAGGTCGCCGGCGAGGTAGGCCTCGCGCACCCAGTCCTCCTCGAAGGCGAGCAGCACCTTGCCGACGGCGGTGGCGTGCAGGGGCAGTCGGCCGCCCACGCGAGCGGCGCGGGGGACCCGTTTGGTGCCGTAGACGCGGTCGATGTAGAGCGCCTCACCACCCTGGCGCACCGCCAGGTGGGCGGTCTCCCCCGTCAGGGAGTAGAGGTCCTGCAGGAAGGGACGCGCCGTCTCCCGCAGGGCACGGCCTGCGTTCTGCGCGAGTTCCCACAGGCGGATCCCCACCTGGTACCGGCCGGCGGCGTTCCGGCTGAGCATGCCCCAGTCCGTCAGCTCGCCGACCAGCCGGTGCGCCGTGCTCAGCGGCAGCTGGGCGTGGTCGGCGATCTCGGTCAGGGTGAGGGAACGCCGCTCGGTCTCGAAGGCCTCGAGCACCGCCAGGACGCGGGAGGTGACGGTGCGCCCGGGTTCTCGGCTGCCTCCGGACATCGCGTCCCTCCCTCGGGTGCGCGCCGGCTCGTCGTGGTGCGCTCGAGCGGAGTCTAGCCAGCGCGGCAGGTCAGGCCTGCAGCCGGGACCGCTCGGGCCACATCGTGACGGATTCGAGGGCACTGAAGGCGCGGGCGACATGCCGGGCGGCATCGGTGAACAGGTGGTCGTGCACCCGGGACGCGCAGAGGCGCAGGGCCGCGGCGCGATCGAGGCCGAACCAGTCCATCACGGTGTCCAGACCGTGGGGGCTCAGCCGCCACGTCTTGTCGGCGTCCTTGACGATCGCGTCCTCGAGGGACAAGGCCTCGCGGCGGCTGTCGTGGCCATCGATGATGGCGAGGATCCGATCGCTGCGGTCCTCGTCCCAGCCGACGTCGGCCAGGATCCCGGCCGCGAGGCGTGCCCCCTCCCGCTCGTGCAGCAGCACCAGGTCGGGGCGGCCGCCACCGGGGGCGATCGCCGCCAGCACCTCGTCCGGCGGCACGGCGGACCAGCCGACGTCGTGCAGCATGATGGCCGGCAGCACGACGTCGGCGTCGGCCTCGGGGTAGGCGGCGAGGAACGCCTGCGCCAGGCCCACCGCGTAGAGGGTGTGGGCGTCGTTGCTGCGCACGGCGAGGTGCACGGCCGCCCGCTCCCAGATCCGCTGCAGCGGCTCAGCGAGGTCCAGCACCCCGTCGACGGCGTCCGGCACGGCGGCGGACACGTCGTGCCCGAAGTGGTTCGTCTCGGCGCGCAGCTTCGTCATGACCCCAGTCAACCGCGCCACCGGGAGGGTCGAGATGGCCGGCTTCTGCTGACCGGAAGCCCCTGACGGATCGGCGCCCGCTGTCTACGATGACGGTGGACGTCCCGGCTCCGGGACCATCGCCATCGATCGAGAGGATCCGTCATGCCCAAGCCAATCGTGAACAAGGCGACCACCACCTGGAACGGCGACCTGTTCACCGGTTCCGGCACCGTCAACCTGGACACCTCCGGGGCGGCGAACCTCGCCGTCAACTGGAAGGCCCGCGCGGAGGAGTCCGGCTCGGCGACGACGCCGGAGGAGCTGATCGGTGCCGCGCACGCCACCTGCTTCACCATGCAGTTCTCCAACGAGCTGAAGGAGAACGGCACCCCGCCGACGACGCTGCGGACCAGCGCCGAGGTGACCTTCGAAGTGGGCAAGGGCATCACGGGCATCGTGCTGACGGTCGACGGCGAGGTGCCGGGCATCTCCGCCGAGGACTTCTCCCGGGTGGCGGACTCGGCGAAACAGCACTGCCCGGTGTCCCAGGCGCTGAAGGCGGTCGACATCAGCATCACGGCGACGCTGGGCTGATCGGGCGGTTTGTCACCCTACTGATATCTCGATCTGCGAGGTAGATTGGTGACACCGGACCACGCGCCTGCGTGATTCCGTCCGGATGTCGAGACGGAGGCCAGCATGATCGAGAAACTGCACGAGGCCGGGGTTCGCAGCGAGTGGGCCTACGCGGGAGGCTTCGCCTCCATCGCCCTGTCGTTCGTCGCGTGGGGCATCAGCCGTGCGAAGCCGGGTGACTCGAAGGACCAGTCGGACCGCTGGGGCATCTTCGTCGGCCACTGGGCGCCGAGCTTCTTCGCCCTCGGCGTCGCGCTCAAGCTCGAGGAGATCGACGACTGAGCACGGCGGCGAGCCCGGGAACGGAGAAGAGCGACATGGCTGAGGACGACCTGCGGGAAGGCATCCGCCGCGCCCGCGACCACGCCCTGACGCAGGAACAGGAAGAACTCGACCGGATCGCCGGTGGCGGGACGGCCGAGGAGCAGAGCGCCGCGAGCGTTCGCCTGGCCACCCGTCAGGCGGTTCGCGAGGCGCTCGACGACGTGCTCGGTGAGCAGTCCGAGCAGCCGCGGGCGTCGTCGAAGGACTGAGGTCGCTCGACGGAGTGACCGTCGAGGCGACCTCCATACCAGCAGAACGGGCGGTGCCGGTCGGCACCGCCCCTTCTGCTGTGATCGGTTCACCGTCACGGCCACCAGCCGGCGGCTCAGTGGGCGATCAGGTCATTGACATAGCGATTGAGCGAGACCCCGGCTTCCTGCGCCTCGATGACAAGCTGCCGGTGTCGCTCCGGTGGCACTCGAACCTTGAGGTTGCCGCTGTACTGACGCTCAGCGAAGGGCAACGGCACTACTTCGTTCCGAGCGCACATGTCGGCGACAACATCACGCAGGAGTCGGTCCAGCCCTTCGAGGGCGGCAAACCTGTCGGCGTCCAGCCAGGACAACGATGGGAATTCCGCAACGGTAGCGACGAACCCCTCGTCCTCCGGGGACCACGTCACCGCATAGCGGTAGTGGGCCACGATGGACGGCTCACACGGGTTCACTGTTCTGCTCCTTGAGACGATCGATGGCGAGGACGACCTGTTTGACCTGATAGACCTTGGCCATGCCACCCTTGTTCTGGATATTGACCCTCGGGTCGCCAGCCCAAGGGGTGGCGAATACGAGGTGACTTCCCCCGCGCTGTCGTGGCGCACCGAAGTAGTGACGGCACAGCGCCTCCAGGTCGCTGAAGCGAACGGACGACGGTGATTCTCGAACCGCCGCTTCGATTCGATCCAGCACTCCCATGGAACCACTATTGGAACCATAGGACAACACGGATCATTCCCGGTTGCAAGAGACAGGAGGACGTCGAGCACGTACATTCGCGTCATGTCCGACGCCCTGACCGCCGAGCAGCGCCGCCTGCTCTCGTCCTGGCTCGGCGACTGGGAGCAGGTGGCCGACCTGTCCTGGCCGCTGCAGGACATCACCGTGCTGCACGGTTGCACGGCCACCGACGACGTCGTCATCAAGGCCAGTCCGACGACCCATCACATCGCCCGCGAGATCCGCGCCCACCGGCGCATGGTGGGTTCGCTCGCCGGCCGGACCCCGCGCCTGCTGCACGCCGACAGGGAGCACCGCATCCTCGTCACCCGATATCTGCCGGGCGAGCTCGTACAGGGCACGGACGCCGAGCGCGATCCGGAGACCTACCGGCAGGCCGGCCAGTTGCTGGCTCGGCTGCACGGCGCAGGCTCGGACCACGTCAACGCCGGGTATGACGGCGCTGCCCTGGACAAGATCGGCGACCTGATCCGGCGGGCGGAGGGCCTCGTCGACGCCGACCAGCTCGCCGCAATCCGGTCCCGCGCCGCACGACACCGCCTCGAGCCGCGCCCGGTCACGGCGACACACGGCGACTACCAGCCGCGGAACTGGCTGATTCATGACGGCGTCGTCTCCGTCATCGACTGGGGACGCGCCGGCTACCGGCCGTGGGTCTCCGACCTCATCCGGCTGGCCCATCAGCTCACCGGCAGCACGGTGCTGTGGGAGGCGCTGCTCGCGGGCTACGGGCGGGACCCGGCGGACGAGCCGGGCGCCTGGTTGCTGGACAACCTGCTGCAGTCGGTCGGCACCGTGGTGTGGGCGCACGACGTCGGCGATCCCGTGTTCGAGGCCGAGGGCCGGGCGATGGTGGCCCGTGTCCTCGACCGGTGGGGCTCCTGAGCTCCACCGGCCGAGCGACTCTCAGAACGCCGAGTGCGGCGCCCCCACACCCGCGTCGATGCGAGCCGGCCCACTCGCGCTGGGCCGGACGTCGACGTCGAAGATCGCCGTCGGGACGTAGATCGTCGCGCACGAGTTCGGGATGTCGACGACGCCGGAGAAGCGGCCCTCGACCGGTGCGGCGCCGAGCAGCAGGTACGCCTGTTCGGGCGAGTACCCGAACCTGGTCAGGTAGTCGATCGCGTGCAGGCAGGCACGCTGATAGGCGAGCTGCGAGTCGAGGTAGCGCTGCTCCCCGTCCAGGGTGACCGAGGTGCCGGAGAACGAGATCCACTCGGAATACTGCGGGTCGCTGTTGCCCGGCAGGAAGATGGCGTTCTCGGCCACCCCGTACGTGTCCATGCCGCCGGAGATGATGTCGAAGCGCAGGTCGAGGTAGCCCCCCATCTCGATGCCCCCGCAGAAGGTGATCTCGCCGTCGCCCTGCGAGAAGTGCAGGTCCCCCACGGAGAAGTTGGCGCCGTCGACGAACACCGGGTAGAAGACGCGGGTGCCTTTCGAGAGGTTCTTGATGTCCTGATTGCCGCCGTTCTCGCGCGGCGGCGCGGTGCGGGCCCCCTCGGACGCCACCCGCTCGAAGTCAGCCCCGGTGAGCGAGCCGAGGATGGCGCCGTCGGGCTCCGGCGGAAGCGCGAGCGGCGGGACGCGGTCGGGATCGGTGGCGATGAGCGTCGCCTCACGGGTGTTCCAGGTGCTCAGGAGCTCCCGCGAGGGCGCCGTCCCCATCAGGCCGGGATGGATCAGCCCGGTGAACTCGACACCCGGCACGTGGCGACTCGTGGCCTTCCCGCCGGCGAAGTCCCAGATCGCCTTGTACGCGTCGGGGAACTGGTCGACCAGGAAACTGCCGCCGTTGCGCCTGGCGAAGATGCCCGTGTAGCCCCAGCCCTGCCCGGCGAGGGGACCCTCCTCCTGCGGGATCGGGCCGACGTCGAGGATGTCGACGACGAGCAGATCCCCGGGCTTCGCCCCCTCGACCCGCACGGGACCCGAGAGACGGTGCACCGTGTTCAGCGGAGCATCGCGGATGTCGTCGGCCGAGTCGTCGTTCTTGATGGCGCCGTCGAACCACTCGCGGCACTCGATGCGGGCGCTCTGGCCGGGCTTGACCGACACGGCGGCCGGGATGTCGGGATGCCACCGGTTGTGGCCGAGGATCTCCTGCTCGGTGAACGGCTTCGTGGAGTCGAGGGGGAAGATGACGTCGGGCATGGTGCACTCCTTCTGATCCGGACGGACTGGGTACTCCTGACGAACTACGGGCGGGGCAACCGGGAATGACGGGGATCGCGGGACACCGGGCGCGGAGGCTTCCGGTCCCGCGGGACGGCGGAGACGACGCTCGGCGAGTCGGCCGTCTGCTTCGTCGCGTCGATGGCGCGCATGGCGGCGCTGCCGCCATGGCCGAGCGCGGGAGCGGTGAAGACGCGCCGCGTGGGGAGGGCGCACACGGGGCACACCGACGTCGTCGGCACCGTGCTCATCGAGTGGCGCTCGGTACTGACACCGTGCTCGTCACATCGGAAGTCGTAGCTCGGCACACTCACCCCGTTCGATGGAGGACGCCCCGGTCGACCGAGCGAGCTCGATCGACGCCTGCCGTCATTCAATCGACCGGGCCGGCACGCGTCAACCATTCCGGGCGGCAGCGGATCTCGTCGCGCCGGGGCCGCCGCCATGGGCATCCCACCGGGGCGCCGACATGCGCATCACCGGGCAACGATGCACCCGGCTGGTGACGCATATCACGGCTGCACCACTACTCCATTCCCGTCGACCACTCTGTTCTGCACAGCTACCCGTCAGTAGTATTCAGATGCATCTACATGCTTCGGGGGAAGCATCCATGGGGGGTCAACGATGAAGACGGCGGAGGAGATCGGCCGCGACCTGGACGGGTGGCTAGGGCGCCACACCCCGCCCAGTGACGCGACCGTGCGGGCCGAGGCGTTCACGTACAGTCCGGCCCAGTGGCGACGCTGGTGGCCGGCCACGCTCGACCAGCCGGAGGCGGTGTCCGCGACGGATGCCCGGCGGTCGATCCGGCGCGCCGACCTGTACCAGGGATCGGTGGGGCTGACGACGCCGGCCGAGGCGATCGAGTTGTACATGCGCATGTCCGGCTGGGGCTGCGAGACCAGGCAGTACGCGACGTGGCGCGCGGTACGGGCGCTCCAGCCCACCGGCGTGGGGAACGGCTGCTCGAGGCCCACCGACTGGTGCGGACGGGCCGGACCGCGGAGGCCTTCACCCAGATGCAGCGCGGCGGCGACCACCACGTCCAGGGGTTCGGCGCGTCGTTCTTCAGCCGTTGGCTGTACTTCAGCGCCTACGACGCGTGGGACGCCTCCTGGGGACCGGCCCCGCTGATCCTCGACCAGCGGGTGGCCGCGGCGATCGGGTACCGCCGGTGGATGTGGTCCGTCGACGAATACCTCTACTACCTGGACTTCTGCGAGAAACTGCAGGCCCTGTGGCGCCCGGAGGAGCCGACCCACGTGATCGAGTTCACTGAGTTCGACGGCGGCTGGGGCGACCGCATCGGTACCGCCTTAGTGGACGCGGTGTATTCGAAGCAGATGGTCTACGAGACGAAGAACGGTAAGGGTCTCCTGCCCCGGCTGAGGGACTTCAACGAGAAGTACCCGGACGCCTCCGTGTCTCTCGCCGTGCTGACTTCTCTCACAGAAGGCCAGCTCACTGCGGTGTTGGGACACGGGAAGACGAATGGGCGGACCAAGGCGTCGGCCGTTCTCGAAGCGGCGCTTAACCGCAAGGCGGTCGGCGTGATAAAGGCGCGCGACTACGACGCCACAAATGCTAAGCACCGCGACGCCTACACAGCGGTGCACGGACTCGGACCGGTTACCGCGACTACTTCGGCGTGCTTCTGGGCACTCCCGACTTCAAGGTCGACACGTGGATCCGCCGCTTCATCGACCGCGTCGCGGACGAAGCCGGCATTGCCCGGACGGATGACCCAAAGGCCGTGCTGCGCGAGGCTCGCACTCGCGGAGACTTCGGTGCCACCGACACCCACCTCGATCACGCCGTCTGGCTGTACGAGCGTGCACGGGACACCGACCCGGAAACCGAAGAGAAATGCGCTTGACGCGCTACCAGGCAACCGAACTGGCACTCTCGTGACCGGCAGCGCCGAGAACCGTCTCGCCGCCGAAGCGCGAGCTCGTGTCCTCATCGACGCGCAGCTGGAGGCCGCCGGCTGGTCGGTACAGGACAAGAAGAACCTCAACCTCTTCGCCGGCCCGGGTGTCGCCCGCCGCGAGTCCGTGATGAAACCGGGCCACGGCCGTGCGGACTACCTGCTGTATGTCGACCAGCGAGTTGTGGGCGTCATCGAGGCCAAACCGCAGGGCCACCCGCTCTCCGGCGTGGAGTGGCAGTCGGCGATGTACGCCAGCGGCCTGCCCGCCGACGTACGTTTGGCGGCTCGGACGGTCGACGGACGTCTGCCGTTCGTCTTCGAGGCCAGCGGCTCGGAGACGCACTTCACCAACGGTTACGATCCCGATCCGCGCGCGCGCCGCGTCTTTGCCTTCCCGCAACCCGGTAGCCTCGCTCGCATTCTTCGGGAGGCCGACGACGACGCCGACGCACCGACCTGGCGTGCCAAGGTCCGGCACCTGCCACCGCTGGACACCGGCCCTCTCCGACCGGCTCAGATCACCGCTATCCAGGGCATCGAGCGGAGCCTCGTCGCGGTCGACGGCGGTCACATGCAGCCGGTCCAGACCGAGGAGGAGATCACAGTTGGCGCAGTAAGCAGTGTCGTGATGGCAGCGCGCAGCAGGAGGCGCCGTAAGCTCGGACAACGTCGAGGCCTTCCGGGGCGGTGTGCTTGGTCGCCACCGATACTGGAGGCCTCGACCCACTTCTCCCCGCAACCGGCCTACCCCGGCGCGCCGCCCACCCCCACCTCAACTCTGAAGAGCCGTGAACGGCCTCTACAAGACCGAGCTGATCCGTCAGCGCGGCCCTTGGCGGACCGTCGAGCAGGTGGAACGCGCGACCCTCGAGTACGTGTGGTGGTGGAACAACCAGCGCCTCCACGGCGAGCTCGACATGCGCACCCCGATCGAGGTCGAGCAGGCGTATTACGCTGACCTGGAATCAGCCCAGCCGGCACTTGCCGGACAAAGCTCCCGATAGGAACGAAAGTCAGGCCGATTCAGCCAACCCCCAGATTTGGTCACTGGCCCACCGCGGGCCGAGTTGATCCTATCGGCTCATACCGGGGAATCTCACGAACGAACTCATCACCGGGGCCTGCTGGGTGTGCGCCAGCTCCAGCCGCAGGCCTAGGCTGGCGACCATGATCTTCATCTGCGTCAAGTTCCCCGTGAAGCCCGAGTACGCCGACCAGTGGCCGGAGCTGAGCCGCGCGTTCACCGAGGCCACCCGCGCCGAGCCGGGCAACAAGTGGTTCGACTGGTCCCGCAGCGTCGACGACCCGAACGAGTACGTGCTCGTCGAGGCGTTCGACGACGACGCCGCCGAGGCGCACGTGTCCTCCCCGCACTTCGCGGCCATGAAGGACGAGTTCCCGCAGTACCTCACCGCGACGCCGAAGATCGTCTCCCGGCGGGTCGACGGCGACGGCTGGGACGAGATGGGCGAGCTGCAGGTCCGCTGACGACGCGCGCCCGGCGCGTCGTCAGTCCTTCCGCCAGTCCGACCAGGTGGCCGCGGCGCCCGAGTGCCCGGTGACGACGGTCTGGTAGACGAGGAACACGCCGGCGAGCACGGTGAGCACCTGCAGGACCACGCGCAGCCACAGCAGGGTCCTGACCCGGTCCAACCGGGGCAGCCGGCGCGTCAGCCACGGACCCGTGGCGAGGACCAGCAGGACCAGCAGGCCTGCGAAGACGACAGCCACGGCCTTGAGCAGGTCGCCCTGCTCGGCGTGCGCCCGGATCAGTGGCTCGGCCGGCAGCGCCTCCTCGAGCCGCTCACCGGCGCTGGCGGTCAGGACGGCGAAGCCCGCGGACACGATACCGAGGACCGCCACCGTGAGCTCCGTCGCCCGTCGCCACCGCGGCACGACGGCGTAGAGGATGCCGCCGACCGCCGCCAGCGGGGAGAGCACCACGACGGCGTGCAGCAACAGGATGTGGGTGGGCAGGCCGACGAACTCGAGCACAGGACCGCTCCTCGTGACGTGGGCCCCTCTGGTGGGGCCGACGCATGCGTACTCTACGGCGGCAGCCCGACGTCAGGCGTCCGAACCGCCGCCGGTCGCCGAGCGCCGCCACAGCACCAGTGCCCGACCGGCCAGGCCGACCGCGAACATGGCGATGCCGGTCAGCACGGAGATCCCGGGCAGCGTCACCACGAGCGTCACGCAGCCGAGCAGCCCGAGCGCGTTGAGGGCACGTGGCCACCGCCGGTCCGAGGCCGGCTGCGTGAAGGCGGCGGCGTTCGCGATCGCGTAGTACAGCAGCACGCCGAAGGACGAGAATCCGATCACGCCCCGCAGGTCGGTGGTCAGCACGAGCAGACTGACGACGACGGCGAGCGCCAGCTCCGCATGATGCGGCACCCGCCGGGTCGGATGCACGGCGGCGAGCCAACCGGGCAGGTCCCGGTTCCGGGCCATCGCCAGACCGGTCCGCCCGATTCCGGCGATCAGCGCGAGCAGAGCGCCGAGGCTCGCGACGGCCGCCCCGATCCGCACCACGGGGGCCAGCGCCCCGGCCCCGCTCTGCTCGACCGCGTCCACCAGCGGCGCCGTCGACGCGGCCAGGGTCGCCGGCCCCACGGCGGCGAGCGCCGAGACGCCCACCACCGCGTAGACGACGACCGCCACACCCAACGCCAGGGGGATGGCCCGCGGGATCGTCGTGCGGGGGCGGACCACCTCCTCCCCCATCGTCGCGATCCGGGCGTACCCGGCGAAGGCGAAGAACAGCAGGCCGGCCGCCTGCAGGACGCCGAGAGCGCCCCCGGGATCGGGAGCTCCGGCCAGGCGAGCCATCCCGCCGTCGCGCGCCGTCCAGAGGCCGATCACCAGGACCGCGAGACACAGCAGCGTGATCGCCACCAGGATCCGCGTCAACGCGGCCGTCCGGGTGACCCCGCGCAGATTCAGTGCGGCGAGCGCCAGGACGGCGACGACGGCGACGCCCCGCTGGGCGATCTCGGGTCCCGGCACCACGTAGGCGGCGAAGGTCAGCGCCATGGCGGCGCACGACGCCGTCTTGCCGACGACGAAGCCCCAGCCGGCCGTGAAGCCCCACCAGGGTCCGAGCCGTTCTCGGCCGTAGACGTACGTTCCGCCGGAGGTCGGGTAGGCGGCGGCGAGCTGCGCGGAGGCCACCGCGTTGGCGTAGGCGATGACCGCGGCGACGGCCAGGCCGAGCAACAGCCAGCTGCCGGCAGCGCGTGCCGCGGGGCCGAAGGCCGCGAAGACGCCCGCTCCGATCATCGACCCGACGCCGATCACGACGGCGTCGCGCAGGCCGAGCCGGCGGGCGAGCCGATCGTCTCCGCTCATCGCTGCTCCTTCATGCAGCCGCGTCTGCGCGGCGTCGACGCTGCCGACCGGCGTGGCCGCCGACCGTCGCGGAAGGTCAGCGGCGGCCGGCGGTGAGGGAGGCGAGGGCGGTCGCTCCCGCCACTGTGGCCACGGAGGGCCAGGCGCCGAGCTTCTTCGCCAGGGGGTGCGAGCCGCCGAAGGCGCCGAGGTAGACGGCCGTGAGCGCCGCCGCACGCCCGGTGCCGACGTTCTGCTTCCAGCCGGCGAACGCGGCGGCACCGGCAGCGGCGAGGACGACGCCCCCGAGCGGGCGAATGCCGCTCAACCGGGCGACGGCGTACCCCCCGAACAGTCCGGTGGCGGTCATGGCGGTGGGCACGAGCACGTTCACGTGGTCGCTCTCCTTCGGGGTGGGATACGGGTCGCACAAGGGATTCTTCGGGCAGCCTACGCGGCGCGGCTGAACGCCGGCAGGTCACGATGACGACACTTCTGTTACCGGAACGTTATGCAGGGGTAGACTTTCCCAACGGTCTCAGCGGTCGAAAGTTCCTGGCGTCGGTGCGACATCGGCGTCCTGTATCAGAGGTGACCCCATGACATCCGCCCTTCCCGTCCTCCCGTCCCCCCGCCCGCGCCCGCCGGCGCGGCGTCTGGTGCGCGGTGCGTCCGTCCTGGCCGTGCTCGCCGGCCTGCTCACCGCGCCCACGGCCGCGGCGCCGGCGCAGGCCGCCGTCGCCAGTACGGGCGCCGTGTGTCGCGCGATGACGACGCCGATCTTCCAGACCGACAAGCCGGCACCGGGCGGTTCCCTGCTGACCCGGTGGGAGAACGAGTCGCTCCAGTCGACCACGCGGTACGGATACACCCAGAACCGCGGCCGCGTCTTCCAGGCGGGCAGCGCGGCTCTCTCGGGCACGACGGCGGTCCACCGCCTCTACAAGTCCGGCGTCAACGACTTCCGCTGGTCCCTGGACGCAGCGGTGCGGTCGACGCTGAAGGCACAGGGCTACGTCGACCAGGGCGTCAACTTTTACGCGACGGCCGGTCAGGTCGACACCTGCCAGGTGGCCGTCGACGAGTACGCGGACGCCACCGGCCGCAACCATCGCGTCGCCGTCCGCGGCAGCGCGCTGGCCGCCTCGCTGGTCACCCAGCGGTGGTCCCGCGTGGGAACCCCGTTCTGGACCGCGCGGGCCACGACGCCCGCGACGTCGGCGCCGGCTCCCGCGCCCGCACCGGCTCCCGGGCCCGCGCCGGCACCGGCCCCCGCGCCGGGGGCGGCCGGCCCGGTCACCACGACCACCACGACCGCCGGACTCGACCCGGAGGGGACGCGCATCCCGGACACCGCGTATCCGATTCCCGCGGGCGCGGTGTTCATGTCACCGCAGGGTAACGACGGCAACCGGGGCACCACGGTGGCGGCACCCGTCCGGACGCTGAACCGGGCGATCGACCTCGTGCCGGCCGGGGGCACGATCGTGCTGCGGGGCGGCACGTACCGCGATGCCGCCACCGACGGGGGCGCCGCTCGCATCACCGCGAAGGCGCTGACCCTCCAGGCCTACCCCCACGAGCAGCCCTGGCTGGACGGCTCCGACGTGGTCTCGGCCGATCGCTTCGTCAAGCGTGGCGCCGGCTGGGCCACTCCGTGGTCGACGCCGACGTTCTGCGCAGGTCGCTACTACGAGCGCGAGCCACTGGCGCAGAAGTCCGACAACTCCGGGCCGTGTGCCCACCGCGACTTCGCCGTCGTCGGCGCGGGGGACACGCTCCCGTCGGACCCGCAGCAGGCCTTCATCGACGGCGTGCCCCAGACCCAGGTCGCCCACGCGAGCAGCCTGCGCCCGGGCACGTTCTACTACGACTGGTCCGCCCGGACGCTTCAGCTGGGCACGGATCCGGCGGGTCGACGCGTGGAGCTGACCGCCCGGCCGAAGGCGCTGATCCTCGGCACGACGTCGGGCTCCGGCGTCTCCTGGGCGCTCAAGGGAATCGGCGTCCGCCGCTACGGGAGCAACCCCAACGACGGCATTAGCGCCGGAGCCGTCTACGTGGGCAACGGCCGCACCACCGTCGAGAACTCCGTGTTCACCGCCAACGCCGCGGCCGGCCTGGTCTTCAGCACGCCGCAGCCGACCACCCGCGTCAGCCGGTCGGTGTTCGCGTGGAACGGGGACACCCCCCTGGGGGCGAACGGCGACTCCCGCGCCGGGCGAGACTCGGACTTCACCGTCGCGAACAACGTGTTCAACCGGAACGTGTGGGAGGACCTCGGCGTCGACTGCACGATCTCGTGCGGGCAGGCGGCGGTCAAGCTGGCCCACCTGCAGAAGTTCACACTCACCGGCAACCTCGTGCAGAACAGCGGCGGCAACGCGATCGGGCTGTGGTGCGACTCGCTGTGCCGCAACGGCACCTACACCTACAACACGATCCGCGACATCGGTGGCATCGGCATCTTCCACGAGGTGTCGGACACCGGGCTGATCGCCGGCAACGTGATCGACGGCGCCTCCGCAGGCATCCAGGTGACGTCGGCGAACACGAAGGTCTACCACAACACCCTCCTGCACATCCGCGAGGACGTGCCGATCCGGGTCTACGACGACGCCCGCACGCAGGGCCTGTTCGGCATGACCGACGTCGGCCCGGACGTGCGCAACGTCGAGCTGAAGTACAACGTGATCGCCGAGTCGGACCACATGGCCTACGCCGTGAACCCGGACGGCACCTACCGGGCCGCGGCCAACACCCTGCCGGCTGCGTACTTCTCCGCGTTCGACGACAACCTCGTGGTCTCCCGCGCCGACGCCAACCCGCTGTTCATGGCGTGGCGCAGCGACCTGGCCGCACCGGTCGCGTACTTCCGGGCCGCCGACCGGGCGCGGTTCTCCGCGTCGTTCCGCGGCTACGAGTCACGGTCGACGTGGCGGATCGGCGCGCTCGACAGTGTGATGCCTCGGGCGGCCCGTGGCGACTACACCCTCGCGACCGGAGCCCCCGGCGTGAGGCTGGCCGGCGCCCTACCGGCCGACGTCGCGCGGGCCCTGGGCGTCACGACCACGTCCACCCGTTACCTCGGAGCGCTGCCCGCCCCGCGCGGCTGAGCCCGGCCGCCGGAATCACCCGTGCCCGCCGCTCACACCCACGCGACCGCGCGCACCGGGGCGGCGTCACCGTCGGCCAGGGGCAGCGGGAAGACGCCGACGCGGACGCGTCGGGGCAGCGCCGTGAGCCCGGTGAGGTTCTCCACGATCAGTCCGTCGGCGCCGAGCACCCTCGCGTGCACCGGCAGAGCGGGCGGTCCGTGTTGCAGCGTCGCGTCCGGACTGAGCGTGTCCACGCCCAGCACCCGCATGCCCCAGTCCAGCAGCTCCACCGCGACATCGGGGGCCAGGACGGGGTGACGGAGGGCGGTGGGCCCGGCGGCGAGATGACGGTCCCACCCGGTGGCCATGAGCACGCGGGCGGGCACGGCGGCCGGCAGGTCCCCGAGACGGGCGAGCGTGATCACCTCCCCGGGCGCGAGCCCGTCCACCCGCAGCACGAGGGCCTCGCCGGTCAGCTCCCCGAGGTCGACGCGATCGACGGTGCGGCCGCCCGGGACGACGTGCGCCGGCGCGTCGACGTGGGTGCCCGTGTGCGAGCCGAGCCGAAGGCCGGTGACCGCGACGCCGTCGTCCGCCAGGGTGAGCGCCGGGCGACAGTCCACGAGCGGGTCGCCGGGCACGACGGTCATGCCCGGGCGGATCGGCTGGGTCAGGTCCACGAGCATGCCCCCATCCTGCCCGCTGTGAGGTGAGTCGCGTCGACTCAAGGTGCGGTCCGGGCAGGAATAACCTCTGCGGCACGGCGT
Source organism: Tersicoccus solisilvae (assembly GCF_014643255.1). GTDB lineage: Bacteria > Actinomycetota > Actinomycetes > Actinomycetales > Micrococcaceae > Tersicoccus > Tersicoccus solisilvae. The sequence goes on from NZ_BMJI01000001.1 coordinate 113,990, forward strand.
TGAGATGAGTGAACTTCACTCAGGTTCTCAGGAGGAAACCCCATGCCCATGTTCTTCGGACCCGCCGCCGCCGGTAGTGGATCGTTCGAGGACTTCCTGGCCCAGTATCTGCAGGGCCAGCGGACGTCCCGTTCCGGACGCCCGGTCGACCTCACCCGTCTGCTCTCCCGCCGCACCCACGACGTCGTCGCCGGCGCCGTCCGGTTCGCCGCCGAGCACGGTCACCACGACGTCGACGCGCTGCACCTGCTGCGCGTCATGGTCCAGCGGGACGACATCAGCGAGGGGCTTCGCCACCTCGGAACGGATCCCGACGACGTCGTGCGCGCGATCGATGCCCGGCTGCCGGAGAAGGCCGACCAGCCCGCGGGGGCCGCCCCGTCGCTGACCCACTCTGCCCAGCGCGTCCTGTTGGACGCGTACCAGGTGGCCCGCTCGTTCGGTTCCACGTACATCGACCCGGAGCACCTGTTCTTCGCGCTCGTCCTCAACCAGGACGCACCGGCGGGCCAGATCCTCACGGGTGCCGGCATCACCCCGCAGACCCTGCAGCAGGCCGGCGCCGAGGAGGCCGCCCGTCAGCAGGGCGCCCAGCAGGGCTCCGGTCCCGCAGGGCAGAACGGTGAATCCATGCTCGCGAAGTACGGCACCGACCTGACCGAGCGCGCCCGCGACCACGAGCTGGACCCGGTGATCGGCCGTGCCGACGAGATCGAACAGGCCATCGAGATCCTCGCCCGCCGCACCAAGAACAACCCGGTGCTCATCGGCGAGGCCGGCGTCGGCAAGACCGCCGTCGTCGAGGGTCTGGCCCAGGCGATCGTCGCGGACGAGGTGCCCGCCCAGCTGAGCGGCAAGCGCGTCATCTCGCTCGACCTGCCCGGCATGGTCGCCGGCACCCGCTACCGGGGTGACTTCGAGGAGCGTCTGACGAAGACGCTCGACGAGATCGCGGAGCAGAAGGACGACGTCATCGTGTTCCTCGACGAGCTGCACACCGTCGTCGGCGCCGGAGGCGGCTCCGAGGGCGGCATGGACGCGGGCAACATCCTCAAGCCGAAGCTGGCCCGTGGCGAGCTGCACCTGATCGGCGCCACCACCCTGGGCGAGTACCGCAAGATCGAGAAGGACCCGGCCCTGGAGCGCCGCTTCCAGCCCGTCACGGTCGGGGAGCCGAGCGTCGAGGACGCCGTGCTCATCCTGACCGGGCTGAAGGACCGCTACGAGGAGCACCACGGGGTCACCTACACGGACGACGCCCTGCGCGCCGCCGTCGAGATGTCCCACCGCTACGTCACCGACCGGTACCTGCCGGACAAGGCGATCGATCTGATCGACCAGGCCGGCGCTCGGCTGAGCCTGCGCCACGGCCCCGCCGTCGACGTCGACGCCCTCCGTGCCGAGGTCGCCCGGCTGGAGGCCGCGAAGGAGGACGCCGTCGCGGACGAGCGCTACGAGGAGGCCTCGACGCTGCGCGACGCGGTCGAGATCGCCAAGGGCAAGGTGGCCGACGCCGAGCTGTCCGCGACGCACGCGGCCGGCACCGGTGATGCGGATCGCACCGTGGACGAGGACCTGATCGCGCAGATCATCTCCCGCGCCACCGGCATCCCCGCCGCCCGGCTGACCGAGGACGACAAGTCCCGGCTCTCCCACCTCGAGACCGACCTGCACCAGCGGGTCATCGGCCAGGAGGACGCGGTGACCGCGATCGCCCGCGCCGTGCGCCGCAACCGCACCGGGATGGGCGACGCCGACCGGCCGGTGGGCAGCTTCCTGTTCCTCGGCCCGACCGGCGTGGGCAAGACCGAGCTGACCAAGGCGCTGGCCGCCTCCCTGTTCGGCGACGAGTCCGCGATGATCCGCCTCGACATGAGCGAGTTCGGCGAGCGGCACACCGTCAGCCGGCTGGTCGGCGCCCCTCCGGGGTACGTCGGGTACGACGAGGCGGGGCAACTGACGGAGAAGGTCCGCCGGAACCCGTACTCGGTGATCCTGCTCGACGAGGTCGAGAAGGCGCACCCGGACGTGTTCAACCTGCTGCTGCAGGTGCTCGACGACGGCCGCCTGACCGACGGTCAGGGCCGCACCGTGGACTTCCGCAACACGGTCGTGGTGATGACGTCCAACGTCGGTTCCGAGTTCCTCGCGAGCAAGGGCGGCGCGCTCGGCTTCCACACCGGCAACGCCGACGGGTTCGGCTCCGAGGAGGAGCTGCGCGCCCGGGTGATGGGCCGGCTGCGGGAGACCATGCGGCCCGAGTTCATCAACCGGATCGACGACATCGTGCTGTTCCGCAAGCTCGAGAAGGACCAGCTGCGCTCCATCGTGGGCCTGCAGCTGGGCCGGACCCGGGCCCGGCTGAGCGCCCAGGGCATCACCCTGACGGTCGAGCCGGACGCGGTCGACTGGCTGGCCGACGCCGGATACGAGCCCGAGTACGGCGCTCGCCCGCTGCGCCGGACGATCCAGCGCCACGTCGACGACGCCGTCGCCGACCTGCTGGTCGCCGGGTCGCTGCACAAGGGCGGCACCGCCGTGGTGGGCGTCGCGGACGGCGCGTTGACCGTGACCCCCGCGCGGGTGGAGACGCTGGCGGCCTGAGGCAGCCATCCCGGCACGAGGGGCCGGCCGGACCATCACGTTCCGGCCGGCCTCTCGCGTGTCCGAGGCCGGGTTGCGCGCGTCCGCGGTGCAACTGCGACAGCGAGTGTGACCCGTGGGGCTGCTGTGACGGTGTCGAGGCGACATGCGTCACTCCCGTCCCACTCGGTGTAGCCGTTGGTTCGCGACGCCGCCGCCGGAGTCGCCGTCAGCAGGAACCCGCTCGTCCGGCTCGCGCACCCCGGCCCTTACTCAGTATGCTGAGGATCGACCCGCACGCGGTCCCCACAAGGACCGATCCGACGAACGAGGAGGACGACGTGAAGGCAGTCACCTGGCAGGGCAAGCGCAAGGTCTCCACCGAGACGGTGCCGGACCCCACCATCCAGCAGCCCACCGACGCGATCATCGAGGTGACGTCGACGGCGATCTGCGGCTCCGACCTGCACCTGTACGAGGTGCTCGGTCCCTACATGAACCCGGGCGACATCCTCGGCCACGAGCCGATGGGCATCGTGCGCGAGGTCGGCTCGGGCATCACCAATCTCGCCCCCGGCGACCGCGTCGTCATTCCGTTCAACATCTCCTGCGGCCACTGCTGGATGTGCACCAACGGCCTCCAGTCGCAGTGCGAGACCACCCAGGTGCGCGAGAAGGGCACGGGCGCCTCGCTGCTCGGCTTCTCCGAGCTGTACGGCGCCGTCCCGGGCGGACAGGCGGAGTACCTGCGCGTGCCGCACGCCGACTACGGGGCCATGAAGGTTCCCGCTGACGGACCGGACGAGCAGTATCTGTTCCTCTCCGACATCCTCCCGACCGCCTGGCAGGGCGTCGAGTACGCCAACGTGCCGGAGGGCGGCACCCTGGTGGTCTACGGTCTGGGCCCCGTGGGCCAGTTCGCGGCCCGGATCGGCGTGCATCGCGGCTACCAGGTGCTCGCCGTCGAGCCCGAGGCCGACCGACGGGCGATGGCGGAGCGCCACGGCGTGAAGACCATCCCCTGGGGCGATGACGTCGTCGACCAGATCCGCGAGGAGACCTACGGCCGCGGCGCGGACGGCGTCGTGGACGCCGTCGGCATGGAGGCGCACAGCGCGCCGCTCGGCCGCACGATGCAGAACGTGGCCGGCCTGTTGCCGGACAAGCTCGCGCAGAAGGCCACCGAGACGATCGGCGTCGATGCGCTGACCGCGTTGAATTCCGCGTTCGACGCCGTCCGCCGCGGCGGCACCGTCTCCATCTCGGGCGTCTACGGCGGCGCGAAGGATCCGATCAACATGATGAAGCTGTTCGACAAGCAGGTGAACCTGCGCATGGGCCAGGCCAACGTGCGCCGCTGGACGGACACGCTGATGCCGCTGGTCTCCGACCCGTCGGACCCGCTGGCCGTGCAGGACATGACCACGCACACCGGCAGCCTGGACGACGCGGCGGACCTGTACCGCACGTTCCAGAAGAAGGACGACCACTGCATCAAGGTCGTGCTCAAGCCCCGCGGCGTCTGAGCGCACCAACACAGCCGCGCGGCGTCTGAGCGCGGAACAGAATCCCCGCCGGGGAACTCCCTGGCCTCGGTGGAGGGAACGAGAAGGGGCCGGATCCTTGACGGATCCGGCCCCTTCTTCATGCGGTCATCCGCTCGTCACACCGCGGTGGGGAAGCGCTCCCAGGCCCGGTGCTTCGCCAGGGCCGCGAGCACCGCCGGGCCGAGCTCGGCGGCACCGCCCACGGTCACGCCCGGGGCGCCGTCGACCACGCCCGCAGCGAGCAGAGAGGCCTGCGCGTCGGGCACGGCGGCGATCGCCTTCGCGTGACGCCAGGCCTCGCCCAGCAGCTTGTCCACGCGCGGGTCGACGCCCGGCTCGGTGTCCTGGCCGGCCTTGGCGTCCCGGGCGACCAGGGCGTCCGGCGCGGGAGCCGCCGTCGTCGTCAGCACGAGCGCATCGAACTCGACCGACGACGCGTTGGCCCAGGTCCGGTTGGCCACCACCCCGTCACCCAGCGGGCCGCCCGTCGGGGCGACGACGAGGGGGACGACGCCGGCGGCGAGGAACGCCGAGCGCAGGTCGCCGACGGCCGCCAGGTCGCTGGCGGCGTCGACGATGATGCCGACCTGCCGCCCGTCGACCGGCCACTCCTTGCCGAGCTGCGACAGTGCGGCACTGGAGGCGGTGCCCGCCGCGGGGCCCGTCGGTGACGGCGCCTCGAGGCCCAGGCCGGTGGCGACCCGGCTGCACAGGGTGGCGTCCACGTTCGCCAGCGCCTGCAGCTGCCGCTTCCGGATGGTCTCGTCCCAGCACTTGGAGAGCTCGAACGTGTAGGCGTTGACCACGTGCTCCTGCTCCACCGGAGTCAGGGAGCGGAAGAACAGCCCGACCTGGCTGTAGTGATCGTCGAAGGTCGCGGCCTTCTTCCGGTCGGTCACCGCCTCGAAGCGCTGCGGCACCTCGATGTAGGAGCCCTCCTCCGGCGGGGTCGGCAGCGGGTTGTTCGCGTCCAGCGAGTTCGGGTGATACGGGGCGACGCCGCCGTGCACGGCGTGCTGGTGGAACCCGTCCCGCAGCATGTCGTTGACCGGCACGTGCGGCCGGTTGATCGGGATCTGCTGGAAGTTGGGTCCACCGAGTCGGGTCAGCTGGGTGTCCTGGTAGGAGAACAGCCTGCCCTGCAGCAGCGGGTCGTAGGTGACGTCGATGCCGGGCACCAGGTTCGCCGGGTTGAACATGACCTGCTCGGTCTCGGCGAAGAAGTTGATCGGGTTCCGGTTAAGCGTCATGGTGCCGATGATCTGCACGGGGGCGAGCTCCTCGGGCACGATCTTCGTGGGGTCCAGCAGGTCGATGCCCTCGAACATCTGGTCCTCGGTGTCGGGGAAGACCTGCACCCCGAAGTCCCACTGGGGGTGGGCCCCGGCCTCGATGGCGACCGCGAGGTCGCGGCGGTGGAAGTCGGGATCGGTGCCACCGGCGATCTGCGCCTCCTCCCACGTCGTCGAGTGCACGCCGAGCCGTGGCTTCCAGTGGAACTTCACCAGCGTCGTCTCGCCGGCGTCGTTGACCAGGCGCCACGTGTGGACGCCGAAGCCCTCCATGGTGCGGTAGGAGCGCGGAATGCCCCGGTCGGACATGTTCCAGATGGTGTGGTGCTGCGCCTCGGTGTGCAGGGAGACGAAGTCCCAGAACGTGTCGTGCGCGCTCTGGGCCTGGGGGATCTCCCGGTCCGGGTGCGGCTTGCCGGCATGGATGACGTCCGGGAACTTGATCGCGTCCTGGATGAAGAACACCGGGATGTTGTTGCCGACCAGGTCGTAGTTGCCCTCGGTCGTGTAGAACTTCGTCGCGAAGCCGCGGGTGTCGCGGGCGGTGTCCATGGACCCGCGGGAGCCCAGGACGGTGGAGAAGCGGACGAAGGTGTCCGTCTTCACGCCCTTCTTCAGGAAGGCGGCGCGCGTGATCTTCTCGGCCGCACCGTTGGCCTCGAACACGCCGTGGGCGGCGGCGCCGCGCGCGTGCACGACGCGCTCGGGGATGCGCTCGTGGTCGAAGTGAGAGATCTTCTCCCGGAAGTGCTGATCCTGCAGCAGGATCGGCCCGCGGGGGCCGGCCGTGAGCGAGTGGTCGGTGTTGCGCAGCGGGATGCCGACGGCGGACGTGAGCCGCTGTCCCTGCTGGGCGTTCGTGGTCGGGTCGGCGCCGTAGTCGGCACCGGTGGGCGAGACGTTCGCCGGGCCGGCCTGGTCGGGCTTGGGCGCCGGCGGGTCGACCGGCGTCGTCGGCTCGTCGTAGGAGACGGGCTCCGTCGTCGGGGCTCCGGGCAGATTCTTCTCGGGCATGGTGCTCCTTCGGCTTGGTGGCGACCATTTCTCCGGGTGCCGGGCCGGAGGGCACACCCCCGGGTGATCAGCACCCTGATGAATCGCCAGCCTACGGCGCTGCCGCCTCCCCCCGCCAGTGAGTCGCTACAGTCCGACCCATTCACTGGTGCCGTCCGGGAACCACTGCTGCTTCCAGATGGGCACCCGTGCCTTGACCGTCTCGATCAGGGCCTCGCACGCGGCGAAGGCCTCGGCACGGTGGGGGGCGGCGACGGCGGCGACGAGCGCGACGTCGCCGACCTCCAGCTCACCGACGCGGTGGGCGGCGGCGATCCGCACCCCCGGGTGCGCGGCGGCCACCTCGGCGGCGACCTCCGCGATGACGGCTCCGGCGGCCGGATGAGCGGAGTAGCTCAGCCGGCGCACCGCCCGGCCGCCGTCATGGTTGCGGATGACCCCGCTGAAGCTGACGACGGCACCGCTGCGGTCCGACCCGGCGGCAGCGACGAGGGAGGACAGGTCCAGCGGACGATCGGTGACCTCGGCGTGGACCACCGTGCTCTCCACGGTGTCGCCCGCGCGAGGGGACTCAGTGCTCATGCCGGCCCTCCAGCTGACCGCAGAGGTGCTCGAGGATCGGGTCGAGGACCGCGATCCCGTCCCGCACGCCGCCGACCGAGCCGGGCAGGTTGACGACGAACGTGCGCCCGACGGTGCCGGCGACCCCCCGGCTGAGCACCGCCGTCGGCGTCGACGAGGCCCCGCGGGCCGCGAGCGCGTGCACCACCCCGGGCAGCCGGCGCTCGAGCAACGGCTCGGTGAGCTCCGGCGTGTGGTCGGTGGGGCTGAGCCCGGTACCGCCGGTGGTGACGACGACGCGCGGATGGCCTATGAGGGCGGCGAGCAGCGCGTCGCGGACGGGCTCGCCGTCGGCGACGACCACGGGCTGGGGCACGGCGAAACCGCGGTCGCGCAGCCAGCCGACCAGGGCGGGCCCGGTGGTGTCCTCGGCCTGCCCGGCGGCGGCCCGGGTGGAGGCGACGATGACGACGGCGCGCCGGTGCGCGGTGCCGGCGTCGGTGGCGTGGGGCCGCGCCGTTCCGGGCGTGCCGTGCTCGCTCATCGGGTCCAGTCCCCGCTCTTGCCGCCGGACTTGGCGAGCACCCGGGTGGTCTCGATGGTGGCGCCCTTGTCCGCGGCCTTGATCATGTCGTAAAGGGTCAGGGCGGCGATCGAGGCGGCGGTGAGCGCCTCCATCTCGACGCCGGTGACCCCGCGGGTGGTCACGCGGGCCTCGATGGCGACGGCGTCGTCGTCCAGGGGGGCGAAGTCAACGGTGACCTTGGCCAGCGGCAGCGGGTGGCAGAGCGGGATCAGGGCCGGGGTCTGCTTGGCGGCCATGATCCCCGCGACGCGGGCGACGGCCAGCGCGTCGCCCTTCGGCAGGTCCCCGGTCATGATCGCGTCGCGCACGGCGGTGGTGGTGCGCAACACGCTCTCGGCGACCGCGGTGCGGGTGGTCTCGGCCTTGCCGGAGACGTCCACCATGTGCGCCGAACCGTCCGCACGCAGGTGCGTCAGGGTGGGCGCGGCGGTCCGGGGGCTCTCGGCGGGGGGCATGGCGTCATCGTCTCACGCGTCGCCGGGGCCCGTCCTCTCGCGCCAGCTCGCCAAGAGACGTTCCATCCGGGCCGATGTCCGGTGTCTTCGAGCATCTATTGGCGAGCCGGCGGAAGGGGTTCAATGGACGAGCCGGTAGCGCAGATGGACGACGTCGTCGACCCGCTCGGTGCCGACGAGGGTGAAGTCGCGGCGCAGCCCCGGCGGGGAGAACGGGGTGCCGCCGCCGACGACGACCGGCACGAGCAGCAGCTGCACCTCGTCGACGAGACCGGCCGTCAGGGCCGCCGCGGCGAGGTGGGGACCGCCGATGGAGACGTCGGCGGCGGCGGCGGTGACGATGGCGCGGACGGCGTCGGGATCGAAGGTCCGCTCGATCCGCGTGCGCTCGGTCTCGACGGTGGCGAGCGTGGTCGAGTAGACGACCTTCTCGGCGGCCTGCCAGATGCGCGCATAGTCGGCCGTGATCGGGGAGCCGGCGGCGAAGTCCGCGTCGGTCTCCCAGACCCGCATCGTCTCGTACATGCGTCGCCCGTAGAGGTAGGTGCCGATCGGGCGTTCGAGCTCGTTGACGTAGGCGTGCACGGCCTCGCTCGGCGCCGCCCAGTCGAACCGGCCGTCACGGTCGGCGGTGTACCCGTCGAGGGAGGCGATCGACGAGTAGATCAACTGGCCCATGACGGCTCCCTCGATCGGCGTGCGTGCCCGCTCATTCTGCGCCGGCTCGTCGAGAGATGCGCGGAACGCCCCGGCGGTTCGTGCCCCGATGGAACTCCTGTCGACGAGCCGGCGGGTCGGCTCAGTCGAGCGGGGTGACCGTCACCGGGGTTCCGACGCCCAACGGTTCCGCCGTCACCGGCAGGTGGACGAGCACGTCGGCCGTCGCGGCGGCGTGCAGCAGGTGCGAGCTCGGACCGCCGACCAGGCGGACCACCGGGCCCCCGGCCGTCGCGGTCAGCGTTCCACGGCGGATCTGCTGCTTGCCCGCAAGCGGCGTCACCGGTTCGGCGAGGGCAGCTCGGAAGCGCGGCCGCGCGGGTGCACCGAAGCGGGCGGCGAGCGCCGGCCGGAGGAACATCTCGACCGAGACCAGCGTGCTCACGGGGTTGCCCGGGAAGCCGAGGAACGGCACGCGGGAGCCGCCGACGTCGAGCAGACCGGCGCCCTGCGGACCGCCCGGCTGCATCGCGACCGACCAGAAGGCCACGCCGCGGCCACCGAGCGACTGCTTGACCACCTCGAAGGCGCCCCGGCTGATGCCTCCGCTGCTGAGCACCAGGTCAGGCGCCGCGTCCCGGACGTCCGCGTCCAGGGCGCTCAGCAGCGCGGCGGGCGCGTCGGCGACCAGCCGGGCGGTGACCACCTCGGTCCCGCAGGCGTTCAGTGCCGCGCGCAGGATGGCGCTGTTGGCGTCGTGGATCTGGCCCGGCCGCAGCGGCAGACCGGGTTCCACCACCTCGCTGCCGGTGCTGTAGAGCAGCACGCGCAGGGGACGGCGGACGGCGACGTCGGCTCGGCCGAGGGCGGCGAGGACACCGGCGGCTGCCGGGGTCACGCGCGTGCCGGCGGTGAGCGCGACGGCGCCGCGCGCCAGGTCCGACCCGGCAGGCCGGACGAACCGGCCGGGCTCGGTGGCTGCGGCACCGGCGGTGAACCGGACACGGGCGCCGGCCGGCGGCTGTGGGTCCGCGTCGGTGAGCCAGTCGGGGAACCGCGCCGGGTCGGTCTCCTCGACGGGGACGACGGCGTCGGCACCGGCGGGGATCATCGCGCCGGTCATGATGGGCGCGGCGGTGCCCGCCGGCAGCGGTGGCGGGGCCGCCCCGGCCGGGACGGCCCCGGTCAGCGGCAGCGTCGGTTCGCCGTCGTCGTGTGCGTCCCGGAGCTCGTCCGCCCGCACGGCGTATCCGTCCATCTGGGCGTTGGCGAAGGGGGGCAGCTGGACGCCGGCGACGACGTCCTCAGCCAGTACCCGACCGCCGGCCTGCTCGAGCGGGACGAACCGGGCGTCGAGGGTGATCCCGTCGAGCAGCCCGAGCACCGCGGCGGCGTGCTGCTCGACGGTTCGGGCGGCGTGGGGCCAGGGATCCTGGCCGGTGGGTGCGGGAGTCATCGCCTCCGAGCGTACCGACGTCGCTCGCCGCCCGCCGTCCCGCCAGCTCGCCAATAGACGTTCGATCTGACCCCGATTCAGGCCTCGATGCGACATCTCTTGACGAGCTGGGGTGACGGAACGGGTCAGGTGGTCAGCTTGAGCCCGATCACGCAGCCGACGATGCCGGCGACGAGCAGCAGCCGGACGATCGAGGCGGGTTCGGCGCCGGTCGCCATGCCCCAGACCACCGTCAGCGACGCGCCGATCCCCACCCAGACGGCATACGCGGTACCGGTCGGCAGCTCGCGCATCGCCCACGCCAGGCCGGCCATGCTGCCGATCAGGCCGACACCGAAGACGACGGTCGGACCCAGCTTGCTGAAACCTTCCGACCGGCCGAGGGCGGTGGCCCACACGGCCTCCAGCACTCCCGAGATCACCAGGACGATCCACGACATCACGCACCTCCTGCGGGCCGTCTTGTCGCTCGCCGGGTACGGCACCCCTCGTCCGGTGGCCCGGTCTCGGGCTTCTCCTCAGGCTCGCACGCCCCGATCACCGCGGCAACGCGTGGTGGCCAGTCTCACCACCGGATGACCCGTCACCGCCACCGCACGGCGAGCCGGCCGGCGAACCGTGCGGCCACGAGCACGACGAGGTAGATCGCCACGAGCATGAGGCACACGCCGAGCGCCTGGTCCGGTCGCGCCGAGTTCAGCGCGAGGGAGATCTGCAGTGGGAGGGTCCGGGTCTGCCCGTCGATGCTGCCGGCGAAGGTGATGGTCGCGCCGTACTCCCCCAGCGAGCGCGCGAACGCCAGCAGGGTGCCGACCAGGATGCCGGGAGCTGCCAGGGGGACGGTGATGTGCCGGAGGATCTGCCCGGCGGACGCGCCGCAGGTCGCGGCGGAGAGCTCGAGCTCCTCGTCGATCCCCGCGAGCGCCGTCATCACGGAGACGACGAAGAACGGCAGCGAGACGAACACCTGCACGATGACGACGGCGGCCGGACTGAACCCGACGCGGATGCCGACGGCGTCGAGCAGGGAGCCGAACAGGCCGAACCGGCCCCAGAAGAACAGCAGCACGAGGCCGGAGACGACCGGGGAGAGCACGAGCGGGACGAGCAGGGCGCCGCGGGCCAGGTCGACGGCGGTACCGCGCAACCGGGTCATCAGCACCGCGACGGGCACGCCGAGCAGCACGCAGACCCCGGTGGACAGGGCGGCGGTCGCGAGCGACAGGGCGAGGGAGCGCTGCACCTCGGGCTCGGCGAGCAGGCCGGGCAGCTGCGCCCACGGCACGTTGAGCAGCAGCCCGGCGATCGGCCCGAGCGTCAGGGCAAGCGCGACCGCGAACGGCACCCACAGCCACGTCGGCGTCGTCGCACGCTGCAGACGGCGACCGTGGAGGCGACCGCTCACGCGTCCCCGCGGGCGAGGTCGCGTGCGGAGCGGGAGTCTGCCGGCCTCACGACGAGGCGTCGAACCCGGCGCGGGCGAACACCGCGCGCGCCTCGGGCCCGGTCAGCCACGCCTCGAACTCGGCGGCGGCCGGCCGCGCGGCGCCGTCCTTCGTCAGCGCGACCGGATACGGGTTGCCGCCGGCGTCGGGCAGATCGATGACGCGGACCTTGTCCCCGGCGCTGGTGGCATCGGTGCGATAGACCAGCGCCGCCTGCACCTGGCCCGAGGTGAGCTTGGTGAGCGCGCCGCGCACGTTCTCCTCCTCGGTCGTCGCCGACGGCGTCACCTTCTCCTTCGACAGGACCTCCCGGCTGACCCGGCCGCAGGGGACGTCGGCCGCGCAGATCGCGGTCCGCACACCGTCGCGCTCGAGGTCGGCCAGGGACGTGATGCCGGCCGACGGGTCGACGGCGAGCACGAGGTGGTTGACGGCGACGACGGTCGGGTCCCCGGCGAGGATGTCCGTGCCGGTCAGGGGTTGCAGCGACTCCTGGTCGGCGGTCAGCAGGACGTCGGCGTCGGCTCCGGCGATCAGCTGGCTCACCAGCGCCTGGCTGCCGGCGAGGTTGAACCGGACCTCGACGCCGGGATGGGAGGCCCGGTAGGCGTCGGCCAGCTGCGGCCCGACGTCGGTCAGCGACGCGGCGGCGAAGACGGTGATGGTCTGCTGCCCGGTCGACTGGCCGGTCCCTGAACCCGCCGGCCCGGTGCCACCCGTCGTCGCCGCGCACGCGGTCAGCAGCAGGGCGGCCGCCACGGAGAGGGCGCGTACCGGCAGGACCACGGCACGGGCGGGGCGGGGCGTCATATCCCCATGCTAGGCGGGCGCCGAGCCGCCGGACCCGGATCGCGACAGAACTGAAAGGCTCTTGCAGGTCGACTGATCGACCGCTACGATCTGAAAGACCATTTCAGATCATGGGAGCAGTCGTCATGCAGGAACGTCGCCCGAATCTCACCGACCCGGCGGTCCTCGATGCTCTGGCGCACCCGCTCCGCCTCGACGTCCTCACCTTCCTCGGCTCGGAGGGCCCCGCCACCGCCTCGCAGTGCGCCCGCGCCGTCGGGGACACTCCGTCGAACTGCAGCTATCACCTGCGCGTGCTCGCCTCGCACGGACTGGTGGAGCCGGACGCTTCCGGGGACGGCCGGTCGCGCCCGTGGCGCGCCACCATCACCGGATTCACGACGGACGCCGTCGACCCGGCCGATGCCGCCGGCGCCCAGGAACTCGTGGCCGCGTCCGTCGAGCTCGACCACCATCTGACCCGCGAGTACCTGCGCGGACGGGACCAGGTCCCCGAGCCGTGGCGGGAGGTCGACGCGCACGCCGCCTACGGCCTGGCCCTGTCGCCGAGCGAACTGACCGACATCGTCCGACGGATCGACGACGTCGTCCGCCCCTACATCCAGGCGACGCGCCAGGATCCTCCCGACGACGCCGAGCACGTGCACCTGACCATCAATGCCTTCCCCCGGATCGCCTTCCGACGCGCGCGATGACATCTCCCGACCTCGGCACGGCGGTGCCGGCGACCCGGGGCGCCGGCACCGCGATGGCCGTCCCGGCCTTCCGTCGACTCTGGCTCGCCGGACTGATCTCCGACGCCGGCGACTGGCTGATGCTGATCGCTCTGCCCCTGGTCGTGCTCCACCTGACCGGATCCGCGGTCGGGACGTCGCTGGCGTTCCTGCTCGGGCTCCTGCCGCCGGTACTGCTGGCGCCCGTCGTCGCTCGCACCGTCGATCGCCTTCCGCACCGGCGCGTGATGGCCGTCGCCACGCTCGCTCAGGCGGCGGGCCTCCTGCCGCTGCTGACGGTGCACGATCACGCCGACCTGCCCGTCGTCTACGGCGTCATCGTCGTTCAGGCCGCTCTCGCGGCGTTCTTCGAACCGGCCAAGAGCTCCCTCCTGCCGACGCTCGTCGGTTCCGACCGCGTGACGTCCGCGAACGCGTTGACCGGCCTCAACAACGACCTGGGCCGGATCATCGGCGGCCCGCTCGGCGGCGTGCTGCTCGCAGCCGCAAGTCTCAGCGCCGTCGCACTCGTCGATCTCGGCACCTATCTGGTGGCCGCCGCCCTCGTCCTGAGTCTGCCTCGCCAGCGAGAAGGGGGCCCGTCCCGCACCCGGCGGCGCCGATCCGGCGTGCCGGGCCGACGGGACGGCGGCATCCTGGGGGCGTTCCGCGACCCGGCGACGCGCAGCGTGGTGGTGGTCGAGACCGCCGCGTCGGTCGCCCAGGGCCTCTTCGTCGTGCTCTTCGTCTTCTTCGTCACCGACGTCATCGAGGGAACGGACGCCGATGTCGGGCTCCTCCGGGGTGTCCAGGCCGTCGGAGCCATCGCGGCGGGCAGCGTGCTGGGCATTCTCGGCGCCCGACTGAACGCGCTCCGCCTCATGCTCACCGGCATCGTCGCGTTCACGGTCCTGACCGCGATCGTCTGGAACCTGTCGTTCGCCACCCACGCGGTGCCCGTGTATGCCGTCCTGTTCGGCGCCATCGGCGCTCCGGCGGTGCTGATGAGCGCCGGCTCGACGAGTCTCGTGCAGCAGAGGTCGGACGCCTCGCGACGGGGAAGCGCGTTCGCCGCCCTGGGGCTCGGACAAGCCGCCGGGCAGGCGGTGGGCCTGATCGTCGCGGGAGTCCTCCAGGAGCGCGTCGGCACCCTGCCGCTCCTGGAGCTCCAGGCCGGTGCGTACGCCGTTGCCGCCGTCCTCGCTCTCCTGCTGCTCCCCCGCACCGTCAGCGCGGTGCGCCGCCCGCTGCCGCTGTAAGTTACTGGCGAGTAGTGTTGTCGTCATGCACCTGCTGCTGCGCACGCTCTACTGGCTGATCACCTCCCGGCGACGTCCGCCGCTGTCCATCTGGGACACCTCCACCGTGCCGATGCGCGCCCGGCTGACCGACATCGACATCGCCCGGCACATCAACAACGGCATGTACTTCTCCCTGTTCGACCTGGGTCGCTTCGACCTGCTGGTGCGCGCCGGCATGTGGGACGTGATGCGCAAGCGCGGCTGGTCCCCCGTGGTGCAGGCCGAGACCATCACCTTCCGGAGGTCCGTGGTGCTCGGCCAGCGATTCACGCAGGAGACGAAGATTCTCGGGATGGACGAGAAGTGCATCTACGTGGAGCAGCGGATCGTCGTCGACGGGGAGATCTACGTGCGGGCGTACATCGCGACCCGGCTGCTCTCCCGGTCCGGGCCGGTGTCCAACGAGGACATCCTGGCCGCGATCGGCGAGCGGCTCCCGGCCGACCGCGTGGTGCCGACGTGGCTGCACGAATGGCGCGAGCGGACCGCCCTGCCCGGCTCCCGCAAGCCCGCGCCGCACGTCTGGTGACCGGCCGGCCGGCGCAGGGCAACCGGCAGCAGACTGCCCAGGCGACGCCGTAGCATGGGCGAATGGCAGTGTCCCTCGGCATCCCGCGCGTCCTCCCGACCGCCGGCGTGCCGGAACGCGGCGGCCTGACCGACCGGTACGGCCGGGTGGCCACCGACCTGCGGCTGTCCCTGACGGACAAGTGCAACCTGCGCTGCACGTACTGCATGCCGGCCGACGGGATGGACTGGCTGCCCCGCGCGCAGCTGCTCACCGCCGGCGAGATCACCCGGCTCGTCGGCATCGCCGTCGACACCCTCGGCGTCGTCGAACTCCGCCTGACCGGCGGCGAACCGCTGATCCGCCCCGACCTGGAGGACGTCGTCGCCGGCGTCCGGGGCCGCCACCCGGATCTGCCGATCTCCCTGACCACCAACGGCGTCGGCCTGGACCGCCGCGCAGCGTCCCTGCGTGACGCCGGCCTGAGCCGGATCAACATCTCGCTGGATACCCTGTGCCCCGAGACCTTCGCCGCACTGTCCCGCCGGAACCTGCTCGAGCGGACCCTGGCGGGGATCGCCGCCGCGGACGCCGCCGGGCTGTCCCCGGTGAAGATCAACGCCGTGCTGATGCGCGGGGTCAACGAGGACGAGGCCGGCGAGCTGGCCGCGTGGTGCCTGGCGCGCGGCTACGAACTGCGGTTCATCGAGCAGATGCCGCTGGACGCGGACCACGGCTGGCGGCGGGACACCATGGTCACGGCCGCGCAGATCCGGGCCCACCTGGAGCGCGACTTCGCCCTGACCCCGCACCCGGCCAAGCGCGACGGGGCACCCGCCGAGCGCTACACGGCCGTCGCCCGGCGCGACCCCGCCGTGCACGGCACCCTCGGCATCATCGCTTCGGTCACCGAGCCGTTCTGCGCCGACTGCAAGCGCACCCGATTGACGGCCGACGGCAAGGTCCGCAGCTGCCTCTTCTCCCACGAGGAGGTGGACCTGCTGCACCTGCTGCGCGGCGGGGCCGACGACGAGCAGCTTGCCCAGCGCTGGCGGCAGGCGATGTGGGTCAAACCCCTCGCCCACGGCACCGAGTCCCCCGGCACGGAAGGCCTGGACGCCTCCGGCTACGTGCAGCCGGACCGTTCGATGAGCGCGATCGGCGGCTGAGCGTGAAGGTCAACTACTACGCGGCGGCGGCGGCCGCGGCCGGGACGACGGCGGAGACCGTCGACGCCGACGGCCTGACGCTGGGTGCCCTCAAGGCGCAACTCACGGCGGCGCATCCGCCGCTGCCGGGTCAGCCACGGCTCGAGGACGTGCTCGCGCGCTCCTCGTTCCTGCTCGACGGGATGGCGGGCCGCGACGACGCGCGAACGCTCGACGGGGTGAGCGCCCTCGACGTGCTGCCGCCCTTCGCCGGGGGATAGGCGGCGGATCGAGATGGACACCGTCCCCGGCCCCGGGCCGTACGGCCCGCCCGACGGCATCGAGTTGGACGCGATCGTCCTCGCCGGTGGTCGCGGCTCCCGGCTCGGCGGCATCGACAAGGCCGCTCTGACCCTGGACGGGAAACCGCTGCTGGACCGGGCGCTGGACGCCGTCGACGGGGTGGCGGGCACCGTGGTGGTCGTGGGTCCGGAACGGGTGCTGGCCTCCGGGGAGGACGCCGCGCGGATCACGGCGTCGCGCAGCGGAACAGACCCGGCCGGGGCAGCGCGGTTGAGAACCGCCCGGGAGGATCCGCCGTACGGGGGCCCGGCGGCCGCCACCGCCGCGGGCCTGGCGGCGCTCGACCCGGACCGGGACGGGGACGCCTGGGTGCTGCTGCTCTCCTGCGACCTCGTGCACCCGGCCGCGGCCGTCGCCGCGCTGGTGCCCGCCGTCCGGACCGCGGCCCGGGAAGCCGGCACCGCCGTGGACGCCGTCGTCGGCGTCGACCCGGACGGTCGCCGCCAGCCGCTGACCGCGGTGTATCGCCGTCGCGCGCTGGTGGCCGCCGTGGCCGAGCTGGTGGACTCGGGCGGCGGATCCACGGGCGCGTCGATGCGGGCACTGATCGCGCCCTTGACGTGCGTCGATGTGCTGCTGACCCGGGCGGAGAGCGCGGACGTGGATACCGTGGAGGATGCGCTCCGGACCGGAGTGCGCCTGCCGGACGACCCGACCCGGCCGCCCCGACCCGAGGAGGACGCATGAGCGAGCGCGAGAAGGACGAGATCCTGCAGGACTGGGTCACGCGCCTGGCCGAGCAGCTGGGCGTCCCGCTGGACCAGGTGCCCGTCGACGACATCCTCGCCCTCGCCGGCGTCGCCGCGCACCGGGTGATCCGCCCCGCCGCCCCGCTGACCACGTACATCGTGGGCTTCGCCGCCGGTCTGGCCGCGGCGGGTGGCCGGACGGACCGGCCGGGACCGGTGATGGGCGTGTACGACGACGCCGCGCGCCGGCTGGCGGAGAAGGTCGCGAGCGAGCGGGACGCCGCGGGGGGATCCACGGAGCGCGCGGGGGCGGACGGAGGCTCGACTGGGACGTCCGATGCTCCGGTCCAGCGGGGCACGGACGGCGGGGTCACGGGCGAGCCCGCTCCGTGAGCGGCACCTCCCGGCCACCCGAATCGCCGACCCGCGCCTCTCCGCGCCCGTCGGCCCCGCCCGCTCCCTCCTGGCAGGCCGCCCGGGCGCTCGCGTACGCCGCCGCCCCGCTGCTGCCCGCCCGGACGGTGCCGCTCGCCGCGGCGCTGGGCCGCCCGCTCGTCACCGACCTCACCGCACCGGTCGACCTGCCCCACTACGCCTCCTCGGCGATGGACGGCTGGGCCGTCGCCGGCGCCGGACCGTGGCGGCTGCAGACGACGACGGCGCCCTCCCACGGCGTCACCGCGCCCCTGATCGCGGGGGACGCCGTGCCGATCCTCACCGGCGGGGCGGTGCCCGAGGGCGCCACCGCGGTGCTGCGCAGCGAGCACGGCCGCGTCGAGCCGGTGGCGGCACGCGACGACGCGGATCCCCCCGAGACGCCCGGCGCGACGCTCATCGACGTCGGCCCGGTACCCGTGCCCCCGGACGCCCACATCCGGCTGTCCGGCGAGGAGGCCCTGGCCGGCGACGTGCTGATCCGCGCCGGTGAGATGCTGACGCCGGCGCACCTGGCCCTCGCCGCCGTCGCCGGTGCCGACACCCTCACCGTCCGACCCACCCCGGCCGTCACCGCCCTGCTGACGGGGGACGAGGTGATCACCGCCGGCATCCCGGCGCCCGGACAGGTCCGCGACGCCTTCGGGCCCGTCCTGCCCGGCGTCCTCGAGCTGCTCGGTGGTCGTGCCACCGCCGTGCACCGGCTGCCCGACGACCGTGCCGCCGTGACGACGGCGCTGGCCGGGGCCGCGGCCGACGTCGTCGTCACCACCGGTGGCACCGGCCGCTCGACCGCCGACCACGTCCGCGCCGGCCTGCTCGACCTCGGCGCCGAGCTGATCATCGACGGCATCGACGTCCGGCCGGGCCACCCTGCCGTCCTCGCCCGGCTCCCGGACGGACCGCTCGTCGTCGCCCTGCCGGGCAACCCCCTTGCCGCCATGCTCACGCTGCTCACGCTCGCCGAACCGGTGCTCGCCGGGCTGCTCGGCCGGCCGCGGCCCGGATCGGTGCTCGCGCGCAGTACCGTCGACCTGCCGCCGGGGCGCACCACGCGACTGGTCCCGGCCCGCCGGGAAGCCGGCACCGACGGCGTCGTCCCGTGCGGCCACACCGGCGCCGGGATGCTGCGGGGACTCGCGGAGGCGGACGTCGTCCTCGTCGTCCCTGCCCGCGGGCTGATCGCGTGGCGGGAGGCGGAGGCCGTCGCGCTGCCGTGGCAGCGGCGGCACGTCGACGGCGAATTGCCGGGTGCCGCCCCGGAGACGTGGGGCAGCGACGGCACGGCGGCGGCGGTCGAGCGGATCGAGGGTCCGCGGATCTGAGACCGGCCGGCGGCGCACCGGAGCAACGGCTACACCGAGTGTGACGCATGGGGCCGCTGAGGCGTCGCTGTCGCCACACCCGTCCCAGGAGTCACACTCGGTGTAGCCATCGGACCGTCGAGCATCCTGAGAGAGCGCCGACAGACCGCAGCTCTGAGCCGTAGCGGCGTACCGGAGCACGAACGCGCCCACCGCCACGCCGTCGGCACAGGCACCCGTGTCAGCGCGGCGGCAGGGGAATGATCTCGTGCCGCACCAGGCGGCCGTCCTCGATGTCCAGCTGCCCGAACGTCGCCCGCGGCTGCCGGCGCTTGTCCGTCGGGGAGCCCGGGTTGAACAGGGGGACCGCGCCGTCGGGCTCGTCCAGCGGGATGTGGGAGTGCCCGAAGACGACTAGGTCGGCGTCGGCGAACCGGCGGCGCATCCGCCGGTCCCGGCCCTGCTTCGGGCCGGCGTCGTGGATCATCGCCACCCGCAGCCCGGCGAGATCGAGGTCGAGGGTCTCCGGCACGCCGGTCCCCCAGGCCGCCACGTCGTCGCCGTCGTTGTTGCCGCGCACGACGTGCAGCGGGGCGTGGGTGGCGAGCTCGTCCAGCACCGTCGGCGCGCACACGTCGCCGGCGTGCAGGATCAGGTCGGCACCGGCCAGCGGCGCACGCAACCCCGCGGGGATGCCCATCCAGAACCGCGGGGCGTGGGTGTCGGAGAGGACGAGGACCCGCAGGCGCGTCATCGGGTCCGCTCCACGCTGCCGGTGTGGACGTCGAACCGGCCGCGCCGGTGATCGTCGATCCAGTCCTGCAGGACGCGGCGCACGCTGTGGAAGGCGAGCCGGTCCCAGGGGATCTCGTCCAACCCGACCAGCGCGTTCTCGATGGTCTCCGGACCGGGCGCGAGATCGAGGTCGAGCAGTCGCGCCCGGTAGAACAGGTGGACCTGGCGCACCCGCACCGCGTCGAGGACGGCGAACAGCCCCTCGAGCTCGATCCGCGCGCCGGCCTCCTCCCGGGTCTCCCGTGCCGCGCCCTCGGCCGCCGTCTCCCCCACCTCCATGAACCCCGCCGGCAGCGTCCAGTAGCCCCGGCGCGGCTCGATCGCCCGCCGGCAGAGCAGGATCCGGGGCTGCCCGTCCTCGCCCGTCCACACGGGCACCGTGCCGACGACGTTGAGGGGATTGACGTAGTCGACGTACCCGCAGTGGGGACACACGGCGCGGGACCGGTCCTCCAGCGGCGGGATGCGCTGCTCGACGGCGTGGCCGCAGCGGCGGCAGAAGTGGATCTCGGGGACGGCCATGCCCCAGCGTCTCATCCGTACGGCCATCCGCGGAGGCCCGACGACGTCACCCGGCGGCGGCTCCGTCCGGTGACGGCGCCGCCGGGCTCAGCGGGAGGCGATCTGCACCCAGACACCGATCGCGAACGTGCTGACGGCGAGGCACCCGCAGCCGAACTCGACGAGGATGCCCAGGCCCGTGGCCTTGACCGCGGTCCAGCTCGTGCTCAGCGCGGCCCGCAGATCGCGTTGCCGGGCCAGCTCGCTCAGCAGCAGGCCGGCGACGAAGCCGACCAGCAGGCCGACCACCGGGATGAGGAACGCGCCGACGACGGCGGCGACGAGCCCGATGACGATCGACCGGTTGGGGATCTGCCGCGCCTTCAAGCGTCTGCCGGTGAGCACCCAGCCGGCCGACATGCCCGCCGCGGCGAGCACGGTGCCGACGGCGAAGACCACCCAGCCCGTCGTCGAGCCCATGCCGATCGCCCAGACCAGCAGGCCGACGACGATCAGCACGCTGCCCGGCAGGACGGGGACGACGATGCCGAGCAGACCCACGAGCAGGGCGAGCGCCGCGATCACCGTCACGACCACCTGTCCCGAGGTCATCGGCGGAGCCGCGGCGGCGAGGTCCGCGGGCAGCAGAACGGGCGTCATGGCCGCATCGTCTCACGACCGCGCCCGTCGCCGGCGTCCTACCGGGCCAGTTCCTCGGCGAGCGCGGCGACGAACGCGTCGACGTCGGCCTCGGTGGTGTCCCAGGAGCACATCCAGCGCACCTCGCCGGTGTGCTCGTCCCAGTCGTAGAACCGGAACCGGGCGCGCAACCGCTCGGCGACGTCGCGGTCCAGCACGGCGAACACGGCGTTGGCCTGCGTCGGCTGGGTGAGCCGTACGCCGTCCAGCGGCTCGACCCCGGCCCGGAGCCGCCTCGCCATGGCGTTGGCGTGCCGGGCGGAGGTCAGCCAGAGGTCGCCCTCGTAGAGGGCGACGAGCTGGGCGGAGATGTACCGCATCTTGGACGCCAGCTGCATGTCCATCTTGCGCAGGTACGGCAGGGCGGTGGCCAGCTCCGGGTCGAACACGACGACGGCCTCGCCGAACATCAGGCCGTTCTTCGTGCCGCCGAACGAGATGGCGTCCACCCCGGCGTCCCGGGTGAAGGCCCCCAGTCCCTCGCCGAGGGTGGCGGCCGCGTTGGCCAGTCGTGCCCCGTCCAGGTGCAGCTTCATACCACGCTCGTGCACGTGGTCCGCGATCGCGCGGATCTCGTCCCCCGTGTAGCAGGTGCCCATCTCGGTGGTCTGCGTGATGGACACGGCCAGCGGCTGCGCCCGGTGCTCGTCGCCCCAGCCCCACGCCTGGCGGTCGATCAGCTCGGGGGTGAGCTTGCCGTCCGGCGTCGGCACGGTCAGCAGCTTCAGCCCGCCGACCCGCTCGGGCGCGGCGTTCTCGTCCACGTTGATGTGGGCCGTCTCGGCGCAGACGACGGCGCCCCAACGCGGCAGGAGGGACTGCAGGGAGACCACATTGGCGCCCGTGCCGTTGAACACGGGGAAGGCGAACGTCGGGGTGCCGAAGTGCCTGCCGAGCACCTCCTGCAGCCGCTCGGTGTACTCGTCCTCGCCGTAGGAGATCTGGTGGCCGGCGTTGGCGCCGACGACGGCGTCGAGCACCTCGGGGTGCACGCCGGCGTAGTTGTCGGAGGCGAAGGTGCGCGCGTGGCCCGGCGGCAGGTCGCTGCCGGGCGCCTGCTCGCTGGTGGACAGGGGGGCGAAGGCGGCCTCGGAGTGCTCGCTCGCCTCGGAACCGTGGGCGACGCGCGGGAGATCAGTCACCCGACTACTGTGACCGATACCGCACGGATCGCCCAATCGCGCCCCGGCTGCGCACGGTCAGGACCAGAAGATCGGCAACGCCTCGGGGTGGCGCGCATGCACGATCGCGAGGAACACGACGACGTCGAACAGCAGGTGCACGCACAGCACGTAGAGCAGCGACCTGGTGCGCATGAACAGGTACCCCTGCAGCAGCGCGAACGGGATGGTCAGGGCCGGGCCCCACGCCTGGTAGCCGAGCTCCCAGAGGAAGCTGACGAAGACGACCGTCGTCAGCACGTTGGCGGGCCAGAACGAGAAGTGCCGGGCCAGCAGCGCGAACACGGTGCAGATGAAGAAGAACTCGTCCCACGAGCCCATGTAGGTCACGCCGACGAGGAACCGGGCGACCTCGGTGCCGTCGGCCAGCGGCGGCCAGTTCAGGTAGGCGCCGCTGCGCACGAAGTACAGCGGCAGCACCACCCACCCGATCGCGGGGACGGCGACGAGGTAGGCGATCATCCCCCGCGTCCACCGCTCGCCCGAGAGCCACCGGAACCGGATGGCGTGATCGCCGTACCCGAACCGGGAGAGCAGGTAGGGGATCGCGACGGCCAGGGTGAGCACCGTGCCCAGCAGCACGATGTTGACCCAGCCGACGTCGGCCCGCACGGAGACCGTCGAGACGATCACCAGTCCGACGGCGATCAGCAGCAGGTCCCGCAGCAGCACCCGGTCCAGCCCGACGCAGACCGCGAGGCCGGCCGCCATCGTCAGGTAGCCCACGGGCCGCCAGTCGAACGCGAACAGGAACAGTCCGGAAAGGCAGACCAGCACCGCCGGCACCAGCGCCGGGGTCCACCCGGGCCGGCGCGGCCCTGCTCCGGTCACCTCCATGGACGCCATTCTGCCCGGGCCGGGCGCGGCTAGGATGAGGCGCAGGTCTCGATCGGTGCCGCGCACCACTGCCCTGGGGAAGTCACTCGTGAAGCACACGCTCGCGGCGCGCGCCGCCACCTCCGCCCTCCGGACCGCCGTCGCCGCGCTCGTCGCCGGGTGCCTGCTGACCGTCGGCCTGGCGGCCGACGTCGTCACGGCGCCCCACGCGTCCGCCACCGGGCCCGCGGATCCCTGCGTGGCGTTGAACGCCAACGCCGTCCGGTTCAACGTGCACGGCGCCCCGCGGGTCACGTTCGCGGTGGCCGCCGGCCGGAACAGCTCGTACGTCACCATCACCCACTGCGCCCGCACGGCATCGGGCTACGTCAGGCAGTGGGGCACGGACGGGTGGGCCGGCGCCAACGGCTTCTCCGCCCCCAACGCCGCCTGGGAGAACACCTTCCGCTCCCCGACCGGCTCCTTCACCATGACGGAGGCGCTCGGCCGGGCGAATCCCGGCACCCGGCTGGCGTACCACACGGTCAAGCCGGCCAGCCGGTGGGGCGGCGAGCGCGGCGCCACCTACAACCAGTACTTCGAGGGCGCCGGCGGCGAGTCCGACGAGAACCTTCACACCCTCATGAACGAGGGTTACTACGAGCAGGCGGCGGTGATCAACTGGAACCGCCGGCCCGACATGGACACCCGGCAGGGCGCCTCGTTCGCCATCTTCTTCCACGCCGGCTGGACGAAGTCGGCCGGCTGCATCTCGACGCACCTCTGGGCCGTCACCCGCCTGCTGCAGGGGGCGACGCCGGGCGACCGCATCGTCATGGGCGCCGCCTCGGACCTGTTCACCACCGCGACGGCGGGAGACGGGGCGGCGCGGTATCTGGTGCCGACGACGACGGACGCCATCCGCAGCGCCGGTGACGTGCTCGCCGTCGACGCCGGCGGCGTGCTGTGGAACTACCCGGCGCACGGCAACACCACCCTCGCCGTGCGGCGGTCCCTGGGCGCGGGGTGGGGAACGGCCCGGTCCCTGCACGTCGTGGACTGGGACGGCGACGGGCGGTTCGACGTCGTCGCCCTCTTCCGCAGCGGCGTGCTCACCGTCTACCCGGGCACCGCGGGGGGCTCCCTCGGCCCGGCCCGGGTGCTGGCCCGGAACTGGGCCGGCCGGACCGTCGTCGCCGGCTGGTGGGGCAGCGGACGCGCCGTGCTGGCGCGCGACGACGCCTCCGGCGTGCTCACCGAGTACCGTCGGGCGGCCGGCGACGGGCTCGCGGCCGGACGCCGGATCGGTGGCGGCTGGCAGGGGCTGCGGCTGACGCTGGTGGACTGGGACGGCGACGGGTATGGCGACGTCCTCGCCACACGCCCCAACGGGGAGCTCGCGCTGTACCGGGGCGCGGCGACCGGGACCTTCCGCGCCGAGGCGCGACCGGTCCTCGGCGCCGGGTGGCGGTCCGTCACGGCGGTGACGCCCTTGTACGCGTTCGGCGGCACGGGCTCCCGCGGCATCACCGGGCGGTGGGCGGACGGGACGCTGCACTACTACCCGTCGACCGGTGGCCGGGTCGTCATCGGCGGCGGCTGGTCGCCGTACCACCTGGCGGGCTGACCCCGGTCGCCCTCACCCGGCCGCCGGCCGGGCGACGGCCGAGGCGTGAACGCCGTCACGTGCGGAATGCGCACCGGTGGCGACGTCGTTGGCATCACCAGCAGCCCTGTCGTCCCGAACCGGAGGTACCGTGACCGTCCCCGCCCTCTTCGAACCCCTGACCCTGCGCGATCTGACCGTGGCCCACCGCGGGTGGGTCGCCCCGATGTGCCAGTACTCGTGCGACCCCGTCGAGGCTCCCGGTGTGCCCACCGACTGGCATCTGGTGCACCTGGGCGGATTCGCCGTCGGCGGCGCCGCGATGATCATCACCGAGGCCACCGCGGTCAACCCCGAGGGCCGGATCTCCCCGCAGGACACGGGCATCTGGAACGACGAGCAGGCCGCCGCGTGGCGCCGTATCGTCGAGTTCGTCCACAGCCACGGCATCGACGCGAAGATCGGCGTCCAGCTCGCCCACGCGGGCCGGAAGGCCTCGACCTATCCGCCGTTCGCCGACCGGCACGGTTCCGTGCCGGTGTCCGAGCACGGCTGGGCGACCCTGGCCCCGACCGACGCCGCGTTCGACGGCTACGCCGCGCCGAGCGCGATGACCGAGGACCAGATTCTCGCGGTCGTCGACGACTTCGCCGCCGCCGCGGCCCGGGCGGTCGACGCCGGCTTCGACACCGTCGAGTTGCACGCGGCCCACGGGTACCTGCTGCACGAGTTCCTCAGCCCCCTGGTCAACGACCGCGCCGACGGGTGGGGCGGCAACGACGAGGGCCGGATGCGGCTGCCGCTGGCGGTGATCGACGCCGTCCGTGCCACGCTGCCCGACGGGATGCCGCTGCTGATGCGCATCTCGGCGAGCGACTGGGAGGACATCGAGGCCGACCTGACGTTCTCGTCCCGGTTCGTCTCCCTGGCTCACGAGCACGGTGTCGACCTCGTGGACGTCAGCTCCGCCGGGAATCTGGCCGCCCCGAAGGTGCGCGGCGGCGCGGGGTACCAGACCGGCTTCGCCGAGCGGATCCGGCGGGACACCAAGGTGCCCACCTCGACCGTCGGCATGATCACCGACCCCGTGCAGGCCGAGCACATCCTGCTCTCCGGGCAGGCGGACGTCGTCACGATCGCGCGGGCGGCGCTGGCCGACCCCCGTTGGTGGCTGCGCGCCGCCCACCGGCTCGGCCACGACCTGACCTGGGTGCCGCAGTACCAGCGGGTCAGCCCGTCCCGCGTCTACTGACCCGCAGGCTCCCTCCCTCGCCGACTGGTCACTACCTGACGGTTTCCCGCCGCACTCCGTCGCGGAACCGTCATCGAGTGACCAGTCAGCGGGGTGGCGCGAGCGGGGAGGTCAGCGGGAGCTGATCCGCTGGAACTTCCGCACGCAGAGCGGGACGAACACGGCGAGCAGCACGACGGCGCCGATCAGCACGGTCGGCACCGGGTGCTGCATCGGCCACGCGTCCGGCACCGGCGCCGAGCCGAGATTGCCGAACAGCTCCCGGGCCGCCTGCACGAGCGCCGACACCGGGTTCCAGTTCGCGATGAACTCGAGCGGGCCGGGCAGCGTCTGGGACTGGACGAACGCGTTGGAGATGAACGTCAGCGGGAACAGGATCATGAACGAGGCGTTGTTGATCGCCTCCGGGGACCGGACGGACATGCCGATCAGTGCCATCACCCAGCTGAACGCGTAGCCGAACAACAGCAACAGCGCCACGCCGCCGAGGAACGACCACACCGACGTCGTGAACCGCCAGCCGACGAGGAAGCCGGTGCCGATCATGATCACCATCGAGATGGCGTTGAGCACGAGGTCGCCGTTGGTCCGTCCGATCAGCACGGCCGCGGGGCTCATCGGCAGCGTGCGGAACCGGTCGATGATGCCCTCCTTGAGGTCCTGCGCCATGGCGGACCCGGAGAACGTCGCGCCGAACACGATGGTCTGCCCGAAGATGCCGGCCATCAGGAACTGCGTGTAGTCGGTGCCCTGTACGCGGATCGAGCCGCCGTACACCTGGCTGAACAGCAGCACGAACATGATCGGCTGCAGCACCGCGAAGATCAGCATGTCCGGGGTGCGCTTGATCTTCAGCAGGTTGCGCCAGGTGACCGTCCACCCGTCGGCGGCCAGGGTCTGCAGGCCGCCGGTGACCGTCGGGGTCAGCGGCGCCGTCGCCGTGGTCGGCGCCGTTCCCGTCACTGCGCTCATCATCGCTCCGCTCCGGCCCGATGCCGGGCCCGTTCCCGAGGACGTTCCCCGTCGGGGGGATCGTCCGTCATGACGCCCCCGGTCTCGGGGTGCGCGTCGGCGCCGTCCGGCGCGGGGCCGGCGATGCCGGTGGTCGCCCCGGCGATCGCCCCTCCGGGTGACCCGGTGTCCGCCGTGTCGCCGTCGGGCGCGCCACCGTCCTCGTGGTCGTCTCGTCGCCCCCGCTTCCGCCGCGCGCCGGCCTGCTCGTCGTCGGCGTCGGACTCCTCGGCCATGTGGCCGGTCAGCTGGAGGAACACGTCGTCCAGGGTGGGGCGGCGGATCCCGGCGTCGTGCACCCGCACCCCCGCCGCGTCGAGGTCGGCGAGCACCCGCTGCAGGGCGACGGGGCCGTGCTCGACGGCGACGTCGACCTGCCGGCCGGAGCCGTCCACCCGCGGCTCCCCCTCGCCGTGGCGGAGCATGATGTCCCGTACCGCGGCCATGTCGGCGGGGTCGACCAGCGTCGCCGCCACCCGGTGGCCGCCGACCTGCGCCTTCAGTTCGTCGGCGGTGCCCTCGGCGATCACCCGGCCGGCGTCGATCACCGAGATCTCATCGGCCAGCTGGTCCGCCTCCTCGAGGTACTGCGTCGTCAGCAGGACGGTGGTGCCGCCGCCGACCAGGTCCCGGATCACGTCCCACAGCCCGAGCCGGCTGCGGGGGTCCAGCCCCGTGGTCGGCTCGTCGAGGAACAGCACCTGCGGGTTGATGACGAGCGCGCCGGCGAGGTCGATGCGCCGCCGCATGCCGCCGGAGAAGCCCTTGACCGGCCGATCCCCGGCCTCGGCCAGCCCGAACACGTCGATGAGCTCCTTCGCCCGGGCGCGCGCCCGCTTCCGGCCGAGGTGGTAGAGCCGGCCGACCATCTCGAGGTTCTCCAGGCCGGTGAGGTTCTCGTCGACGGCGGAGTACTGGCCGGAGACGCCGATGATGCTGCGGATCCGTTGCGGATGCCGGCGGACGTCGATGTCGTTGATGCTCGCCGATCCCGCGTCGGCCTGGATCAGGGTGGTCAGGACCTTCACGACGGTGGTCTTGCCGGCGCCGTTGGGACCGAGCAGGCCGCGCACCGTGCCCGCCTCGACGGTGAGGTCCACCCCGGTCAAGGCGTGCACGGGTCCGGAGCGGGAGGCGTAGGTCTTGGTGATGCCGCGGGTCTGGATCGTGGCCATGACGTCCTCACGATTGTGGCAGGGATCGTCTCATCCTAGGGACGACCACGCCCCGGTGTACAGCGTTCACATCGCCACCGGCGCAGGGCTGCGGACAGCCGCGGTCCGCGGCGCGCGATGTCTGGTTGAGTGGACCCATGCGCACTCGCATCGGCGGCTCCCTGGCCGCGCTCGGCATCCTTGCCGTCACGCTCACCGGCTGCCGGACGAGTTCGTGGACCGAGGACTGCGCCACCGACGGCGAGCTGCGCCGCTGCACGATCTCCGTGTCGGGTACCGCGTTCCACGACCTCCCGTTTCCCGTCTCCGGCCCGGTGCAGGGCGCCGTCGCCGACCGCTTCCGGCTGGAACAGGCGGGGTCCGGTACCGCGCGTTTCTCGGCCGGCGGCACGGACGGCGAGACCCTGACGTGCGAACGCGGTCAGCGGGTCGAGGTGGGCGACAGCCGGATCACCTGCACCGAGGTCGGGGACACCTCGCTGCGGTTCGTCATCGAACGGGACCGGTGACGGCCCGGCCGGTCAGGCGCCCTTCTTCTTCGACGACGTCGCACGGGACCGCGATCCCGACGACGCGGCCGCCTTCTTCTCCGCTCCGCCCCCACCGCGTTTGCGGTCGATGCTCTTCTTCAGCGCCTCCATCAGGTCGACGACGTCGCCGCCCTCGTCGGACTCCTCCTCGTCGGCCTTGCCGAACGTGGTGGCGGTGTCGAACGCGTCGCCCTGCTCGAGCTTCTCGTCGATGAGGTGCTGCAACTCGGCCTGGTAGTCGTCCTCGAACTCCTCCGGGTGGAAGTCCCCGCTGAACTGCTCGACCAGCGCGGCGGACATCTTCAGCTCCTGCGGGGAGATCTTCGCGCGGCTGGAGACGGCGGGGAAGTCGACCTCGCGCACCTCGTCGGCCCACAGCATGCCCTGCAGCACCATCACCTTGCCCCGGGTCCGCAGCGCGCCGAGCCGGGTCTTCTGCCGCAGCGAGAACTTCACGATGGCGGTCTGGTCCGCCTTCTCCAGCGTCTCGCGCAGCAGCAGGTAGGACTTGGGCGACTTGCCCACCGGCTCGAGGAAGTACGGCTTCTCGAACATGATGGGGTCGACCTGGTCGTTCGGCACGAACTGCACGACGTCGATCTCGTTGTGCTCCGCGGCGGGCAGGGACTTGAAGTCCTCGTCCGTGACGATCACGGTGCGGTCGCCGTCGTCGTAGGCCTTGTCGATGTGCTGGTACTCGACCTTCTCCCCGCACACCTCGCAGCGCCGCTCGTACCGGATGCGGCCGCCGTCGGCGTCGTGAACCTGGTGGAACTTCACGTCGTGGTCCTCGGTGGCGCCGTACAGCTTCACCGGCACGTTCACCAGTCCGAACGTGATGGCACCGGTCCAGATGGGTCTCATGGGCATCATTGAAACACCACGGCGTTCACGCCGTACAGGAACGGACGACCGGACGGCGGCAGCGGCGGTCGGCGCGGCACCGGAGGGAGGCAGGATGGCGGCGGCCCAGCAGACGGTCGAGATCGGCGGACGGCGGCTGCGGGTGAGCAACCTGGAGAAGGTGCTCTACCCCGCGACCGGGACCACGAAGGCCGAGGTGCTGCACTACTACGCCCAGGTCGCCCGTGTGCTCATCCCGCAGGCCGCGTGGCGCCCGGTGACCCGTAAACGCTGGGTCAACGGCGTCGGCACCGCGGCCGAGCCCGGCCAGGTGTTCTTCCGCAAGGACCTGGAGGACGCCGCGCCGGAGTGGATCCCGCGCGGGCGGATCGAGCACCGCACCAGCGCCAACGTCTATCCCCTGGCCAACGAACCGGCGGTCCTGGCGTGGTTCGGCCAGCTCGCTGCCCTGGAGATCCACACCCCGCAGTGGCGCTTCGACCCGACGTTCCGGGCCCGGAACCCGGACCGGATGGTGCTGGATCTGGACCCCGGGCCCGGCGCCGGCCTGGCCGAGTGCGCCGAGGTGGCGCGGCTCTGCCGGCAGATCCTGGACGCGATGGCGCTCGACGCGGTGCCCGTGACCTCCGGTTCCAAGGGCATCCACCTCTACGCCGAGCTGGACGGCTCGGTCAGCTCCGAGCAGGTCAGCCAGGTGGCGCACGAACTGGCCCGGGCCCTGGAGGCGGATCACCCCGACCTCGTCGTCAGCGACATGAAGAAGACGCTGCGCGCCGGCAAGGTGCTCGTGGACTGGAGCCAGAACAACGCCAACAAGACCACGGTGTGCCCCTACTCGCTGCGCGGGCGCGAGCACCCGACGGTCGCCGCACCCCGGACCTGGGACGAGCTGGACGACCCCGACCTGGACCACCTGGACCTGGAGGCGGTGCTGGAACGGGTAGCCGACGGGCTGGACCCGATCGCCGCGCAGGGCTGGGTCGGCTCGCTCACCACGGAGAACGTCGGCGCCGATGAGCCCGGCGACGAGGACGCGGGCGCGGACCTGCTCGCCACCTACCGGGCCAAGCGGGACGCGGGGAAGACCCCCGAGCCGGTGCCGCAGAGACCGGCCCGCGGCACCCACGGGCGGCCGTCCGCCGCCTCCGACGCGGACAACCCGCCCACCTTCGTCATCCAGGAGCATCACGCCCGGCGGCTGCACTGGGACTTCCGGCTCGAGCACGCCGGGGTCCTCGTCTCCTGGGCGGTGCCGAAGGGCCCGCCGCTGAGCACCAGCGAGAACCGGCTGGCGGTCCAGACCGAGGACCACCCGCTCGAGTACGGCACCTTCGCGGGCACCATTCCGCAGGGCGAGTACGGCGGCGGCGAGGTCACCATCTGGGACCACGGCACCTATGAGCTCGAGAAGTGGCGCGACGGCAAGGAGGTCATCGCCGTCGTGCACGGGCAGCCCGACGGCGGCCTCGGCGGGGTGCCCCGGCGGTTCGCCTTCATCCACGCGACCGGCATGGGCGGCGACGCGAAGAACTGGCTGCTGCACCTGATGAAGGAGCAGCCCGGCGGAGAGGGACACGCCGACGACGCCGCGACGGACGGGGACACCGAGCCGCCCGCCACCGTGGACGCCGTCGCCCCGATGCTCGCGAGCGCCGGGACGGTCGAGGACCTGCGCGGGGCCGACTGGGCGTTCGAGATGAAGTGGGACGGCGTCCGGGTGATCGCCACGGTGACGACCGACGGCGTGACCCTGGCCGCCCGCCACGGGACCGACATCACCGCCACCTACCCGGAGCTGGCCGAGCTCGCCGACCGGCTCGACCCGGACGTGCTCGCCGCCGGCCCGGTGGTCCTCGACGGCGAGGTGGTCGCCCTCGGCGCCGGCAACCGGCCGGACTTCGGGCGGCTGCAGAACCGGATGGGCCTGACCCGGCCGCGGGACGTCACCGCCGCGATGCGCCGCACCCCCGTGCACGTCATGCTCTTCGACGTGCTGCACCTGGGCGGGCAGAGCCTGCTGCGCACCCCGTACCGGAAGCGTCGGACGCTGCTCGCCGAGGCGGTGCGCGAGGGCGGTCACGTGCACGTGCCGGACGCGTTCGACGGCGACGTCGAGGAGGCGGTCGAGGCGAGCCAGGAGCTGAAACTGGAGGGCGTCGTCGCCAAGAAGATCAGCAGCGTCTACCAGCCGGGACAGCGGGCCCGCACGTGGATCAAGCTGAAGAACCAGACGCACCAGGAGGTCGTCGTGATCGGGTGGCGCGCCGGCAGGGGGGGCCGGACCGGCGGCATCGGCTCGGTGCTGGTCGCGGTGCCGGACGAGGACGGGGTGCTGCGGTACGCGGGCCGGGTCGGCAGCGGCCTGAACGACGAGACCCTGACCCGGATGGCCCGCGACTTCGCCTCGGCGACCCGGACGACCCCGGCCGCGGAGGGGGTCCCCGCCGCCGATGCGAGGGACGCGACGTGGGTGCGCGCGGACCGGGTCGCCGAGGTGAGCTACGGCGAACTGACCCGCGACCACCGGCTGCGTCACCCGGTGTGGCGGGGCTGGCGGCCGGACAAGGACCCGGCCGACGTCGGCTGGGAGAAGCCCTGATGCCCCGGGACGGCGTCGGTTTCGACCGCGTCAGCGCAGCAGCGGCAGCCAGACGAGCGCAA
This sequence comes from Tersicoccus solisilvae, assembly GCF_014643255.1. Classification (GTDB taxonomy): domain Bacteria; phylum Actinomycetota; class Actinomycetes; order Actinomycetales; family Micrococcaceae; genus Tersicoccus; species Tersicoccus solisilvae. Next base: position 145,948 of record NZ_BMJI01000001.1, read on the forward strand.
CGGCGACGCCGAGAAGACCGCCGACGATCACCTGCCCGCGGGTGTGCACCCGCATCCGCACGCGGGACCACCCCACCACCACGGGCACGGTGAGCATCATCCACCACGGCCCGCCGAGCCACCCGGCCAACGTGACGGCGACCGAGGCGGCGACCGCGGTGTGGGCCGAGATCTTCCACCAGAGGTTGACCAGGAGCACGGCCACGAGTCCGGTGGCGATGCCGCCCATGACGACGAACAGCGCGTGCGGCGCCCGCAGCAGCACGAGCAGCACCATGCCGACGCCGCCGGAGACCAGGGTGCCCACGTACACCGGCGTCCGTTCGGTCCGTTCGGGCACGTAGTGCCCGCTCAGCCGGCCGCGGCGGGCGAGCACGACGATCACCGCCATCGGCGCCACGATGGTGAACCCGATCGCGACCGCCGCGGCGAGCACGGTGCGCCCGCTCACCCCGGAGGCGAGTGCGGCGATCGCCATCAGCAGCGACGCGAGGAACGGCGGGGCGAGCACCTCCGACGCCGCCCGGGCGATCCGGTCCACAGCGGTGTGCGGCGTCGCGGCGACCGGGCCCGAGGCGGCGCGGCCGGGGAGGTCCGGCACGGTCAGTCGGCCGGGCGGGTGGCGTCGGACGGGGACGGGCTGCTCGAGATGAACGCGTTCACCCACCGGGCCCGGGGGTCCGCGTCCACCAGCAGGGCCTTGACCAGCAGGGTCGCCGGAAGGGCGACGAGGGCGCCGATCCAACCCAGTACCCAGTACCAGAACATCAACGAGAGGAACGACATCGCCGGCGTCACGCCGACGGACTGCCCGGTGAACTTGGGCTGGATGATCGACTGGATGACGAAGTTGAGCAGGCTGTACGCGATCACCACGGCGAGCGCGGCCCACCAGCCGCCGTCGAGCAGGGCGAGCAGCGCGGGCGGGACCAGGCCGATCACGAACCCGATGTTGGGGATGTAGTTGGTGAGGAAGGCGAGCACGCCCCACGCCCAGACCAGCGGCACGCCGATCACCGACAGGGCGACGACGTCGAGCACGGCCACGATGAGGCCGAACACCGTGGTGACGAGCCAGTAGCGGCGCACGCCGACGGCGAAGGCCCCCAGCGCCGCGGTGATGTGCGGCCGGTTCCGCGCGACCAGCCCGAGCCGGCCCGGCAGGGACATCGAGTCCAGCGCGAGGAAGAACACGGCGAGGATCAGCGTGGCCACCGCGCCGCTGACGGCGGTGACATTGGAGAGCACCGGCGTCAGCAGGCTCATCACGCTGCCGGCGTTGAAGCCGCTCAGTCCCTGCTGGATCACGGAGGTGCTGATGCCGAGCCCGTCCAGCCAGGCCAGCGCGTCGCGCCAGAGCGCGACGAACTCGGCGTTGTGGCTCGGCAGTTCGACGACGAGTTCGCTGACCGCCCAGCCGGCGAGCAGGAAGAAGCCGAGGATGATGCCGACGACGATGACGAGGGAGACGGTCGCGGCCACGAACCGGTGCACGTGCTGCTCGAGCCAACGCTGCAGCGGGTAGACCACGATCAGCAGGTTCAGGCCGAGAAAGACGGGCGCGACGACGTCCTTCGCCGCCTGCACGAAGAACAGGACGACCATCAGGCCGGCCAGGCCGAGGACCACGGTGAGGAACCGCGGGGTGCGCCGGTGCGGTGCGACGGCGCGGTCGCCGGCAGGGTCGCCGGCAGGGTCGCCGGTTCGATCACCCGCTCCCCCGGTGTGCGGATCGGCCCGCGGGGCCGCCCCCGGCACGGCGGCGGGGCCCACGGCAGCGGGGACGGCGGACGCCGCCGAGTCGGGGGTCGGCCCGGATCCGGTCGCCGGCCGGTCCGCCGGTGTCGCGCCGTGCACCGGCTCGCTCTCCCGGTCGGCGCGGGTGCCGGCATCCGCCGGCGCCGGGTCGGGCCGGGCGCCGGGCTGGTCGCGGTCGCTCATGCGTGGTCCTCCAGCGGTTGGATCAGGGTGGCGTCCACGGGGTCGACGGTGCGGCTGTTGTTGACCTTCCGGTCCACCGGGTAGTGCGTCACGGTCGAGGCCACCCGGGCCGACGTGTCCTCGAGCATCCCCACCAGCTCCGTGGCCGCTCTCCCCTCGACGGGCTCGGGGTCCAGCCACCGCTGCCAGGTGTCCGGCGGGAGGAAGACGGGCATCCGGTCGTGCACCTCACCCGAGGCGTCCGTCGCCTCGCGGGTGATGATGGCGAAGCTGACCGCCCACCGGTCTCCCTCCTTGCGGGCCGCACCGACGGCGGCCGCGGCGAGCAGGCCCGAGGGACCGTCCGGGCCGTACAGGTAGTGGGGCTGCTTGCCGTCGTCCCGCTGCTCCCACTCGAAGTAGCCGCTCATCGGCACGATCGCGCGCGCGCCGGCGAAGGCGCGCTTGAAGAGGCCGTTCGTGGCGACGGTCTCGAGCCGGGCATTGATCGGGGCCCGGCCGCCGGGCTTGCCCCAGGACGGGCTGAAGCCCCAGCTGGCGGGCTCGAGCTCGCGCTTGAACTCGCCGTCTCGGCCCCGGTGCTCCCGCACGATCGGGGCCACCATGGTCGGGGCCAGGCTGAAGGTGGGCCGCCAGTCCTGGGCCCGTCCCCCGTCGGCGACGAAGGCCTGGATCAGGTCGTCGACGTCCTTGTCCATCGCGAAGCGTCCGCACATGCCCCCATTGTGCCGCCCGTCGGGGCGCGGGCCTCGGCCCGCTACCGGGCAGCGGTCTGCTGACCCGCCTGCTCGGCGGTGGACTGGTCGCCCTTCTGCTGCGGGGAGACCAGCTGGAACCGCTCACCGTCGGGACCGGCCGCACTGAGGATCCGGCCGAACTCGAAGTCCGAGGGCTGATCCGTCACCGTGCCGCCCGCCTCGGCGATGGTCCCGACGGCGTCGTCGACGTCGGCCACCATGAAGGCGACGTTCCACGCCGAACCGCCGGCTCCCGCGCCCTCCCCGATGCCGCCGGCGGGCCGCTCGCCGCCGTCCACGGAGAACATGGCGTACCGCATGCCGCCCATGTCCAGGTCCTCGTACGTGAAGCCGAAGACGGCCTGGTAGAAGCGGCGTGCGGCGCCGTCGTCGGTGCTCATCACATCGTTCCAGGCGATCGTCCCCGGCTCGTCGACGGCGTCGAACCCGGTGTGCGAGCCCGACTGCCAGACGCCGAAGGAGGCGCCCGTCGGGTCGACGAACACGGCCATCGACCCCATCTCGGGGATCTGCATCGGCGCGGCGGTGACCTGGCCGCCGTTCGCCGTCACCGCGGCCGCGGTGGCGTCGATGTCGTCGGTGGCGAGGTAGGTGGTCCAGACGGTGGGGGCGCCTCCCATGCCCTCCATCATCGGGCTCAGCCCGGCGACCACCCGGCCGTCGGCCATGGCGTTGCAGTAGCCGCCGAACTCGGCGACCGACTCCGTGTACTCCCAGCCGAGGACGGCGCGGTAGAAGGTCTGGCTGCGGCCCAGGTCGGGCACCATGATGTCGACCCAGCAGGGGGTGCCGGCGGGCCACTTCTCGGGATGTGCGCTCATGGGGAATCAGGCCTTTCTGCGCGATCGGGTCCAGGGAGGGGTGGACACCGCCGCGGCCGGTGCGGCCGCCAATGTGAACGCTGTCCACTTGGTGATGTCCCTCACAGTAGAGGATCGGCGCGACGTCGACAAGAGACTCCTCCGAGCCTTCCGGGCCCACGGATCCGCCGGGTACAGTCGATCAAAAGACAGCATGCTGATGAAGGGAGCGCGACATGTTCCATCCCCACGAGGCCGAGGGCGTGCACCGCGTGGAGCACGCCCGGGTCAACTGCTATCTGATCGAGGACGGTCCCCGGGTGCTGCTGGTCGACGCGGGCCTGCCGGCGATGTGGCCCATGGTCCGGGCGGCGTTGCGGAGCCTGGGCCGTTCCCCGCGTGACATCGAGGCGCTGGCGATCACGCACGGGCACTTCGACCACCTCGGGTTCGCGCTGCGGTTGCAGCAGGACCTCGACGTCCCCGTGTTGATCGATCCGGCCGACGCCTGGATCGCCGCCCACCCCTACCGGTACCGGCACGAGCGCGCCCGTCCCTTCTACCCGATCCGGTACCCGGCCAGCATCCCCGTGCTCGGCCGGATGACCCTGGCCGGCGCCCTGGCGGTCCGGGGCGTGACGAGCATGCGCCCGCTCGACGTCGAGGCGGCCGCCACCCTGCCGGGCGCACCGGTGCCGGTGGCGACGCCCGGACACACGGCGGGACACCTCGCGCTGCACCTGCCCGATCGCGGCGTGGTGATCACGGGGGATGCCCTGGTCACGCTCGACCCCTACACCGGGGCCTCGGGTCCGCAGATCGTCTCCGCCGCGGCGACCGCGGACACCCGGCAGGCCCTCGCCTCCCTGGACGCGATCGCCGCGCTGGACGCCGACATCGCCCTGCCCGGACACGGTGACCCGTTCCGCGGTCGCGTGGCCGACGCGGTCGCCACCGCCCGGCACCGGCCCGTCACGTGAGCCGCCGCAGTTCCACGTCCTGGTGAGTAAGAACACGGTCCCTGATGGACAAGGGGTCCGTCGCCCGCCGCCCACGGCTCCGGGGCGAACCCGACGTCGGCGTGCCCGGACACGACGAAGGCCCCTCCCGAACCCGGGAGGGGCCTTCGTCGCTGGTGCGCGAGGGGGGACTTGAACCCCCACGCCCTTTCGAGCACTGGCACCTGAAGCCAGCGCGTCTGCCAATTCCGCCACTCGCGCCAGTGGCTCCCCTTCCGCTTCGAGCCCGTACGGGACGTTGCGACCGGAGAACAGCAGAAACCAGCATAGCCCAGACCCGCACCGATCGCCTAAACGGCGTCCCTACCGCGGGGCGGGACGCGCCGAGCCCGACCCCCGGTCCGCTCAGCCCACGCCAGTAGTATCGGGAGCGACGCTCTGTACACTGCTGCGAGTCGTGCCCGGGACCGGGTTCGACGACGCCCGCACCCGCCGACAGGAGGACCGCCCATGGGACGGCTCGACGACGTCGAACGACGCCTCGAGAAAATCGTCCGCGGCGTGTTCTCCCGTGGTGGCGGCCGCCAGGTGGAGCCGGTCGAGATCGCCAGCGCGCTGCGCCGCGAGATGGACCACAAGGCGATCGCGCTGACGGAGGGCCGCACCATCACCCCGAACGTCTTCGACGCCCGCCTCTCCGACGCCGACTTCGAGAAGGCGCAGGAGTGGGGCACGCCCCTGGCCGAGGAGCTGTGCGAGGTCGTGATCAAGCACGCGCAGAGCCAGGGGTACGCGCTGCTCGGACCCGTCCGCTTCTCGTTCCGGCACGACCCGGTGCTGCGCACGGGGGTGTTCGAGATCGACTCGAAGACCGAGAAGCAGCAGAACCGGCAGCGGGGCCAGCGGGGCACCGGAACGGGACGGGCCGGGTCGCGCGGCGGCTCCGTCACCGGCGGCCCCTGGCGCGCCGAGGTCGAGCAGAAGCGACCTGTGCTCGAGATCCACGGGCAGCGTTACTCGCTCAACGCGCCCACCATCGTGCTCGGCCGCTCGTCGGAGGCGGACATCCTCGTCGACGACACCGGCGTCTCCCGCAAGCACCTGCAGATCCACACCCAGGACGGTCAGAGCGAGGCCGTCGATCTCGGCTCCACCAACGGCAGCTACGTCAACGGGCAGAAGATCGTCGGCAGCGCCCCCCTCGCGGACGGCTCGGTGATCTCGATGGGCCGCACGAAGATCACGTTCCGGCTGCTGCCGCCGCGGGACGGGGGCCACTGACATGGGCGAACTGACCGCCACCGTGCTCCGCTTCGCGTTCCTGGCGCTGCTGTGGGTGCTGATCTTCTCCGTGCTCGTCGCGATGCGCCGCGACCTGGCGGTCGGCCGGAAGGCGCGGACCACCGCGAGCTCCCGCGGTGCGGCGGCCGGCTCCGAGGCGCCCGCCGCTCCGCCCCGCCCGCAGGTCCGCCGCCTCGTCGTCGTCGAGGGGCCGCAGGAGGGCACCGTGATCGACCTGAGCGGCCCGGTCATGATGGGACGCGCCCAGGAGTCCACCCTCGTGCTCGAGGACGACTACGCCTCGGGCCGCCATGCCCGCCTGTTCCCGCAGGGCAGCCGCTGGTTCCTCGAGGACCTCGGCTCCACGAACGGCACCTTCGTGAACGACCAGCAGCTCACGCGCGCCGTGCCGATCGAGCCCGGTACCCCCATTCGGATCGGTAAGACGGTCATCGAATTGAGGCCGTGATGGCCCTGGTCCTGCGCTACGCGGCGCGATCCGACGTCGGCAAGGTCCGCGCGAAGAACGACGACTCCGCCTATGCGGGTCAGTACCTCGCGGTGGTCGCCGACGGCATGGGCGGCCACGTCGGCGGGGACGTCGCCTCCGCGTCCACGGTGCTCGACCTCGTCCATCTGGACCACCACAAACACGACGACGACGCCGGCACGGTGCTCGCCGACGAGATCCAGACGGCGAACTCCCTGCTCAACGAGTTGGTCGACGCGAATCCGCGACTGGCCGGCATGGGCACCACCGTCACGGCGCTGCTGCTGACCGGGCAGACCCTCCGGTTCGCCCACATCGGCGACTCCCGGGCCTACCGCCTGCGCGACGGTGTGTTCGAACAGATGAGCATCGACCACACGTTCGTGCAGCGCCTCATCGACGAGGGCCGGCTGCGGCCGGAGGACGCCGAGTACCACCCGCACAAGAACGTGCTGATGCGCGTGCTCGGGGATGTGGACGCCAGCCCCGAACTGGACCTGCACGAGTACGACACCCGGGTCGGCGACCGGTGGCTGCTCTGCTCGGACGGACTGACGGCCGTGGTGCCCAGCGGCGTCCTGAGCGACATCGTCCGCGGCGGCGGCCGGCTGCAGGACATCGTCGACACCCTCGTCGACCTCACGCTCGAGGGGGGCGCCCCCGACAACGTCACCGTCGTCATGATCGAGGTCGCGGAGGGCGACCCCGGGGACACCCGCACCTCCCGGCTGGCGGCGCTGCCGCCCTCCGCCCTGCGGGTCACCCCGCGCGGCGCCCGCCGGGGCCGGCGCGACGAGGGCGAGGCCACCGGCGCCCACCCCGTCACGCGTCCCGCCGGTGGCGCCGAGACCGAGGCGGACCGGAGCAGCACGCCGGTCGTCACCAGCGAGACCGGCCCCGCCGGGGAACGCGCGGCCGAGGCCGTCAGCGCCGGTGCCCTGCGTGAGGAGCTGGCCGGCCATCCGCACGTCCTCGTCGGAGCGGCGGCACTGGCGACGGAGACCGGCCGGCTCCCCACCGTCGCCAAGCGCAGCGTCGACCGGCAGGCCGCCGCCCTGCTGCGTCACCGCGACGACGGCGACGACGGGGGGGACGGCACCGGGACACCGCACCGCCGGCGCTCCCGCCGTCCCCTGTACGCCGTCGTCGCCGTCATCTGCCTGCTGGCGCTGGTCGCGGCCGCCGGCTGGGGCTACGCGTGGACGCAGACCCGCTACTACGTCGGCGAGTCCGACGGCGAGGTCGCCATCTACAACGGCGTCTCGCAGACCCTCGGTCCGATCCGGCTCGCGCACGTGGAGACCCGTACCGGCATCACCGTCTCCTCCCTGCCCGAGTACTCGCAGGAGCGGGTGCGGATGACGGTGCCCGCCGACAGCACCGACCGGGCGCAACAGATCATCGCGGATCTGCGTCTGCCCGGACCGGACAACCCGCTGCCCACCCCGAGCTGCAGTCCGAGCCCGTCGCCCGGCGCCTCCGGATCGGCCCGCCCGTCGGCCGGCGCCTCCTCGTCGCCGCGCTCGTCCACCGAGTCGCGCGGGCAGCCCACCCGCAGCCCGAGCCCGTCGCCCAGCGCCACCGCGAGCAGCCCGAACGGGTCGGCCTCCGCGAGCGGCCGGCCGCGGGCCACCACCGGCACACCCTCCGCCACCCCGACCCCGTCCGTGACCCCTTGTGGAGGGCAGCGCTGATGTCCCAGCTGTACACCGCGCCGCGGTCGCGCCGGAACACCGAACTCGTGCTGCTCGTGCTGGCCCTGGCCATCGCGATCGGCGCGGACGTGCTCGTCACCCTCAACCTCGAGCAACCCTTTGGGTCCGCGTGGCTCACCCGGACGATCGTGTTCGCGGCGCTCCCGTTGGCGCTGCACGTCGTGCTGCGGCTGCGCGCGAAGTATGCCGACCCGGTCATCCTTCCGGTCGTGACGGCGCTCAACGGCGTCGGGCTGACCATGATCCACCGGCTCGACATCGCCAAGGGCGACGACGCCGCCAGCCGGCAGCTGGTCTGGATGGCCGTCGCCGTCGTCGCGGCCGGGGTGGTGCTGTGGCTGGTGCGCGACCACCGGGTGCTGCGCCGGTACACGTACATCTCCCTCGTCGTCAGCGCCGTTCTGCTGCTGCTGCCCCTGCTGCCGGGCATCGGCCAGGAGATCAACGGCGCACGGGTGTGGATCACCGTCGGCATCGGCTCGTTCCAGCCCGGCGAGATCGCCAAGATCACCCTCGCCGTGTTCTTCGCCGGTTACCTCTCGACGAACCGGGATCTCATCCTGTTGGCCGGGAAGAAGATCGGTCCCCTGCAGCTCCCGCGGGCCCGGGACCTGGCCCCCATGCTGGTGGCGTGGGTGATCGGCCTGGGCATCCTCGTGCTGCAGCGGGACATCGGCATGTCCGTCATGTTCTTCACCCTGTTCATGGTGATGGTCTACGTGGCCACCAGCCGGGCCAGCTGGATCCTCATCGGCCTGGCCCTGGTGGTGGCCGGCGGCCTGTTCGCCTATCAGACGATGGGGCACGTGCAGGCCCGCGTGGACGGCTGGCGCAACGCGTTCGACCCCGACGTGTTCAACGCCCCCGGCGGCAGCTGGCAGATCGTCCAGGGCCTGTTCGGGCTGGCCAACGGCGGCTTGTTCGGCACCGGCCTCGGGCTGGGCCGGCCGGACCTGGTGACGTTCGCCAACTCGGACATGATCGTCGCCGCACTCGGTGAGGAGATCGGGCTGATCGGCGTCGTCGGCCTCGTGCTGCTCTACGTCATCCTCGTCTCCCGCGGCATGCGGGCCGCCCTGGGCACCCGCGACGCCTTCGGCAAGCTGCTGGCCTGCGGACTGGCCTTCGTCCTGGCCGTGCAGTGCTTCGTGATCATGGGCGGCGTCACCCGGCTGATCCCCCTGACGGGGCTCACCACCCCGTTCATGTCCGCCGGAGGCTCGTCCCTGCTCGCGAACTGGATCATCGTGGCGCTGCTGCTGCTGATCTCCAACGCCGCCCGCCGGCCGGCGCCCACGGGCCCCATCCGGGAGAGCGACCTGCCGTCGTCGGGCATCGACGTCGTCGAACCGCGCACCGCCGCGACCGCCACCCCCGGTTCCGGGCTGAACCGCACTCGTCAAGGAGGGGGCACCCCGTGAATCAGGCCATCCGCCACACCTGGGTCGTGGCCGCCGCGCTGCTCGTGCTCGTCCTCGGCTCCCTCACCTACGTCCAGTTCTTCGAGGCCGGCCGCCTGCAGGCGAACCCGTGGAACAGCCGGAACCTGCTGCAGCAGTTCTCCAGCAACCGGGGCCCGATCCTTGTCGACGGCCAGCAGATCGCCTACTCGCAGCGCAGCAACGACCAGTACGACTACCAGCGCGTCTACCGGGACCCGCAGCTGTACGCGCCGCTGACCGGGTTCTACTCGCTGCTGAACATGACCGGCCTCGAGCAGGAGCTCAACCCCCTGCTGACGGGCAGCTCGGACCAGCTCTTCTACGACCGGATCACGCAGATCCTCTCGGGGAACCAGCCGCGCGGCGCGTCGGTGGAACTGACCATCGATCCTGCGCTGCAGAAGCTCGCCTACGACGCGCTCGGCGACCAGAAGGGCGCGATCGTGGCCCTTAACCCGAAGACCGGCGAGATCCTCGCCATGGTCTCCAAGCCCAGCTACGACCCCAACGCGATCGCCACCCACAACACGAACCAGGCGCGACAGGCGTACGAGGCCCTCGCGCAGAACGAGGCCAACCCGCTGTTCAACCGCGCAATCGGCGGCAACCTGTACTCCCCCGGCTCGGTGTTCAAGATCATCGACACCGCCGCGGCCCTGGAGTCCGGCAAGTACGACGCCGACAGCGTGCTGGACAACCCGGCCGAGCTGGACCTGCCGGGCACGTCCGCGACGCTGCCCAACTACCGGTACGGCGGCTGCGCCGCCCGCACCAAGGTCGACTTCTCCTTCGCGCTCGAGCAGTCCTGCAACACGCCGTTCGCCTCGATCGCCATGAACCTCGGCCAGGACGCGATCGCGAACGAGGCGAAGAAGTTCGGTTTCGGGGAGCCGCTGAAGGTCCCCCTGACGGTCACGCCGTCGACCTTCCCCGAGAACCTCAACGACGCGCAGCTGGCCCAGAGCTCCATCGGCCAGTTCGACGTGCGCGTCACGCCGCTGCAGGTCGCCATGATGTCGGCCGCCATCGCCAACAACGGGGTGCAGATGAAGCCCAACCTGATCAAGACCGTGCGGGCCCCCGACCTGACGCCGGTCAGTACGTTCAAGCCGGAGCAGCTGCGCACCGCGACCAGCCAGCAGACCGCGACGCAGATCAAGGACTGGATGGTCAACGTGGTGGACCAGGGCATCGCCAACGCCGCGGCCGTGCCGGGCGTGAAGGTGGCGGGCAAGACCGGCACCGCGGAGCTGACCGTCGGAGGCGGGAACAACGCCTGGTTCACCGGGTTCGCGCCGGCCGACGACCCGCAGATCGCGGTGGCGATCGTCGTGGAGAATGTTGATGTGCTCACGGGGGTATCCCTGACCAGTCCGACGGCGAAGAAGCTCTTTGAGGCGGTGTTGAACAAGTGAGGCCCACCGGAGGCATCACCCTGGGCGACCGGTACGAGCTGACCGATCGGATCGCCATCGGCGGCATGGGCGAGGTGTGGAAGGCCCGCGACAAGGTGCTCGGACGCATCGTCGCGATCAAGATCCTCAAGGAGGAGTACACCGGCGACCCCGGTTTCCTCGAGCGGTTCCGCGCCGAGGCCCGGCACACCGCGCTGCTGAATCACCCCGGCATCGCCAACGTCTTCGACTACGGCGAGGAGGAGGGCTCGGCCTACCTGGTGATGGAGTACGTGCCCGGCCAGCCCCTCTCCACCATCATCGAACGCGAGCGCGTGCTCTCCCCCGACCGGGCGCTGACCATCATCGGGCAGACCGCACGGGCGCTGTCCGCGGCGCACGCCAAGGGCCTCGTGCACCGGGACGTGAAGCCCGGGAACCTGATGATCACGCCGGACAACCGGGTCAAGGTCACCGACTTCGGCATCGCCCGGCTCGCGGACCAGGTGCCGTTGACGGCGACCGGGCAGGTGATGGGCACGGCCCAGTACCTCTCGCCGGAGCAGGCGACCGGGCAGACCGCCACCGGCTCCTCCGACATCTACTCGCTCGGCGTCATCGGGTACGAGCTGGTGTCGGGGCACCGGCCCTTCACCGGGGAGTCGCAGATCGCGATCGCGCTGGCCCAGGTCAACGACGACCCGCCGCCGCTGGACGCATCGATCCCGGCGCCGGTGCGTGCCCTGCTGATGTCCATGCTGTCGAAGGACCCCAAGCAGCGTCCCGCCAGTGCCAGCGCGCTGGCGGCCGCGGTCGACGCGATCCGGGCCGGCAAGCACGACGACGCCCTCCGGGCCGTCCCCACCCTGGCCGCCTTCGGCCTCGGCGCGGGCCCGGCGACCGGGCGCACCGAGGCGCTGCGGCGACCGGCCACCGCTCGCACCAGGGCCGTGACCACCGCCCGGGACCGTGCCCCCAGCACCGCGTCGCTGCCCGTCGCGGGCGCCGCCGCGGCGGGAGGGGTGTCCGCCTCGCGGGCCGCCGCACCCGGGCGGGAGGAGCAGCGCTGGGACGATCGGCAGGACGCCGGCCGGGACCGGCGCCGGTCCCGCAGCCCGTGGACGTGGCCCCTGGTCGCCCTGATCGTCCTGCTGCTGTTGATCCTGGTCGCCACGCTCGCCACCAACGGCCTCTTCAACGGGCGCGCGTCGAGCCCCGGCACCACCACGACGGTCACCGCCCCGTCCAGCACCGCGCCGAGCTCGCCGACGGTGACGTCGACGACCCCGAGCCCGACGACGACCACCACGACCTCGACCACGGTGGACGTGCGGGCCGCGGCCTACGAGGGACGCCCGATCGGCGAGGTCCGCGCCGAGCTCGAGCAGCTCGGGCTGCAGGTGCGACCCGATCCGCAGCCCTCCGACGACGTGGCCGCGAACCTCGTGACCGGGCTCGCCCCGACCGGCACGCTCGAGAAGGGCTCGGCCGTCACCGTCACCTACTCCACCGGTCCCGAGCAGGTCACCGTGCCGCGTGACCTGGTCGGCAGCACCCGGGCCCAGGCCCAGTCCGCCCTGCAGGAGCTGGGACTGCGGTACGCCGAGCAGGTCGTCGCGAGCGACCGGCCGGCTGGTACCGTCGTGGAGGTCCCGGACGCCGGCCAGGAGGTCGACCCGGGGTCGACGGTCACCGTGCGCGTGTCCCGCGGACCGACACCGACGCCGACGACGCCCACCGCATCGCCGTCGCCCAGCGCATCCTCCCCGAGCGCCCAGAACGGCAACGGCAACGGCTCCTCCAACGGGGCCACCGGCCGCGGCCAGGCCAGCAACGGCAACGGGGCCGCCACCGGGGCCGCCGCGGAACCGAGCCCGGCACGCACGAACGCGGCGGCCGAGCCCGCGGCGGGCGCGACGCCGAGCCGCGGTACCCGGGGCTGACGCGGGGAGGATCGCGGACGACGACGGAGGCACCAGGGGACACGATCGAAGGGAACACCGGATCCGTGAGCGAAGCGCGGCTGCTCAACGACCGTTACCGGGTCGACGGGCTGATCGGGCGCGGCGGCATGGCCGACGTGCACGCCGGGCACGACACGCGCCTCGGCCGGCCCGTCGCGATCAAGCTGCTCCGCTCCGACCTGGCCCGCGATCCGAGCTTCCAGTCCCGGTTCCGGCGTGAGGCGCAGGCGGTTGCCGCGCTGAACCACCCGAACATCGTCGGGGTCTTCGACACCGGCGAGGAGCTCATCGTCGACGCCGCCGGGCGCTCCGTCGAGGCCCCGTTCATCGTGATGGAGTACATCACCGGGCACACGCTCCGCCAGCTGATCACCGACCGGCGGCTGCGCACCGACGACGCCCTGGTCCACGCCGACGGCGTGCTCGCCGCGCTGCAGTACAGCCACGATGCGGGCATCGTCCACCGGGACATCAAACCGGCCAACGTCATGGTCACGGACGAGGGCACCGTCAAGGTGATGGATTTCGGCATCGCCCGGGCGATGGAGGACTCCGCCGCGACGCTGACCCAGACCCAGGCCGTGCTCGGCACCGCCGCCTACCTCTCCCCCGAGCAGGCGCGCGGCGAGAAGGTGGATGCCCGCAGCGACCTCTACTCGGCGGCGTGCCTCGTCTACGAGATGCTCACCGGTCGGCCCCCGTTCCGCGGCGAGTCCGCCGTCTCCGTCGCCTACCAGCACGTGCGCGAGCTGCCGCCCGCGCCGAGTTCCGTCAACCCCGAGGTGTCCCCCGCCCTCGACTCCGTGCTGATGCACGGCCTGGAGAAGGACCGGCAGGACCGGTTCCAGGACGCGGCCGAGTTCCGGGAGGCCCTGCGGGACGCCGCGCGCGGGATCGTCTACGAGCCGCTCGTCTCCGGCGTCGACGAGGACACCGCCCAGATGCCGCCCTCGAGCGTCACCGGCTCGCCCCGGCGGTCCGGCGGGGAGGCGGGCCGGACGGCGAGGGGCGCCGGGCTCATCGGCGGTGCGGCCGCGTTCGCCGCGGCAGAGGCCTCCGATCCGCCGGCGATCGAGGAACCGGGCCGGGCCCGGACGGCGGGCGCCTCGCGCGCCCGGACGCGGTCGCCGTCGCCGGCGACGGTCGCCCTGCCCCGCGCGGACCCGGTCGACGCGGCCGGGAACGACGAGGCGGAGGACACGACGGGGGAACCGCTCGTGCTGCCCGTCGGCACCGACGACGACCTGCACCCCGACACCCGGGCGCGCCGGCGCGCGTGGCTGATCACCGGCATCATCGCGCTCGTCCTCGTCCTCGGCGCCGTCGCCGTCTACTTCACCAACGTCCTCATCGCCCGCTCGGCGCCCCCGGAGACGGTCACCGTCCCGGCCGTGGCCAACATGAGCCAGGCCGACGCATCCAGCGCCCTGTTCAACGCCAACCTGCAGATCCGGGTCGACCACGCCACCAGCACGACGGTGAAGAACGGCGACGCGATCAGCACCGACCCCAGGACCGGCGCCCAGGTGAGCCCCCGCACGGTGGTCACCCTGCTCATCTCCCGCGGTCCCGCGACCGTGACGCTGCCGGCCGGCCTCGCGGGCCGCCCCGCGGACGAGGTCCGGGACGAGCTCCGCCAGCTGGGCCTCGACCCGTCCCGGACCAACACGACGAACAGCGCCACGGTGGGCGAGGGCGCCCTGATCGGCACCGTGCCCGCCCTCGGCACCAAGGTCCCCGCCGGCAGCCGGGTCGACCTGGTGGTCTCGACGGGCAAGGTGACGATGCCCCAGCTGGTCGGGCTGACCGAGGCCCAGGCCCGGGCGAAGCTGGCCGCCGCGGACGTCGCCCTCCCGGTGACCGTGCGGGCCGCCGAGAACAGTGTGGTGAAGCCGGGCACGGTCACGGCGCAGTCCGCGCCGGCGAACGGGAACGTCGATCAGGGGTCCACCGTGACCATCACGATCGCGAAGGCCCCGAAGGAGACGGCCTCGCCGTCCCCGTCACCGAGCGATTCGGCCGGCCCCGGTCCCGGCGCGCCCGGCAGTCCGAGCCCCGAACCGACGTCGAGCTCCCCCTCGCGTGCGAGCTCGACCTCGAACGATGGCGGCCGCGGCACCGGTCGGAGCGAAGCCCCCGGCCAGCAGAAGAAGACGGCCGGCCGCGGCTGATCGGCTCACTGGCTGATCAGCGGGCTCATCCCGGCGGCGCGCTCGGCCGCACCGGTCAGTCCGAGCGACTCCAGCCAGGTGCCGAGCATCTGGTAGCCGCCCTCGGTGAGCACCGACTCCGGGTGGAACTGCACGCCCCACAGCGGCGCCGTGCGGTGCGCCAGCCCCATGATGATGCCGCTCGGGGTGGTCGCCGTGACCTCCAGCGCCTCGGGCACGGTCGTCGCGTCGGCCGCGAGCGAGTGGTAGCGGGTGGCCGTCAGCGGGCTCGGCAGCCCCGCGAACACCGTCGCCCCGTCGTGCACCACCTCGGACGTCTTGCCGTGCATCAGCTCCGCGGCGTGCCCCACGGTCCCGCCATAGGCCTCGGCGAGCGCCTGGTGGCCCAGGCAGACGCCCAGCATCGGCTTGGCGTGGTCCCCGCACCAGCGGATCAGGTCGACGCAGACGCCCGCGTCCGCCGGCGCCCCCGGACCCGGGGAGACGAGCACGCCGTCGCGCTCCTGCGCCAGGCGGGCGGCCTCGGCGAGGTCGACGTCGTCGTTGCGTACGACCAGGGTCTCCGCGCCCAGCTGCTGCAGGTAGCCGACCAGCGTGTAGACGAAGCTGTCGTAGTTGTCGATGACGAGGATGCGGGTGCTCATCGAGGTGGTTCCTTCGCGAGAGGGTCACGGCCGCCCGGCCGCCCCTCCAGACAAGCACGCCGCGCCCGTGCAGCGCCAGCCGGGACGTGCGCGGTTCACGGCGGGCGCACGCCCCCGTTGGCTACACTGACCAGTTGAACGAGTGCAGCTGAACCCGTGTGACGTCCGGTGGGCGCGCACCGGGACGACAGGGCGGCCAGACCGCCCGAGGAGGAGACGTGGCCGAGTCCGAAGCAACCCGGAGCGGGGACCCGGCTCGCCGCGCGGCGGCGGAGAAGGTCCGCGAGCGCAAGCGTGAGCGCGAGGCGCGGGCCCAGGCGCGCCGCACCGGCCCCAACCCCACCTGGTACAAGGTGCTCATGGTCACCCTGATGATCCTCGGCCTGCTCTGGGTGATCGTCTTCTACGCGACGCTCGGCCAGTGGCCCGTGCCGACGATCGGCGCCTGGAACATCGTCATCGGCTTCGGCATCGCCATGATCGGGTTCATCATGACCACCCGCTGGCGCGGCTGACGCCGGCTCGTCCCGGTCCGGGCGCCGGCGCCCGGTCGCCGTGGCGGGTCAGGCCGTCGCGCCGCCCCCGGCGGCCGCCGTGGTCAGCGCCTTCGTCGCGAGCTGACCGAGTTCGGCCAGGTCGGACGCGTCCGACGGCTTGCCGACGCCTGAGACCGTGACCATCCGGTTGCCCTTCCAGGCGGAGAGCTGCGTCATGACGACCGTGACCCCCGAGGTGGACTGGGTGTTCAGCACCGCCACGGAGTCGTCGCCGACCCGGTCCATCGTCAGGGGCGTCAGGGTCTGGCTGACCGTCTGCTTCGCCGACTTCAGGGTGACCTTCGCGCACGTCTGCAGCAGCTCGCGTGCACCCGTCACCCGGGACTTGAGCTCGTCCGGATCCTTGCCGATGACGAGGGCGACGACCACCTTGCCGCCCGTGGCCGTGGCCATGCCGACCCCCGCCGTCTCCGGCACGGAACTGGCCTTGAGCGACAGCTCCTTGCACGCGGCGGGGGTGACGACGGCGGACCTCGCCGCGGCGTTGGCCGCGCTGGTCGCCTGCCGGACCTGCTTCGCGGACATCGGCGTCAGCTTGCCCCCGGTCGGCGTCCGCACCTTGCTCAGCACGGAGGCGACCATCTCGTCGTTCGCGGCGCCGGCCTCCGCGCCCGCCCCGGCGGTCGCCTCGGGACTGGCGCTCTCGCCGGTGCCGGCACTCCCGCTCGGGCTCGCGCTCTCGCCGGCATCGGCGCCGGTGCTCGGGCTCTCACTCGAGCCGGCACTCTCGCTCGGGCTCGCGGACGCGCTCGACGCGGCGCCCGACGCGCTGCTCGACCCCCCCGTCACGGCCCCACTGCCCCCGCATCCGCTCAGCAGCAGGACGGCGACGACACCGGTGGCGACGCCGACGGCGGCGCGGGTGGTGGTCTGGGTGGTGGCGCGGCTCAGAGCACGGGCTGACGGTGACATGGATCCCCCTCCACGGACGCGTCCGGCTCCAGCGGCAGGTCGCTGCCCCGATCGTATCGGCGCTGGTCAGGGCTGACAATGCCGCCGCACCGGCGCCGCGTCGCCGGCTCCCGGCGTGCCCACGGGGAGCGCACCGGAACCCGCCCGAGCCCACCCATGCCGCCGGCGTCGGCACCGCGGCCCACGCCGCCGGTCGTCCCGGGCGGACGCGCCTCGATTCTGTCGGTACCGGCGGTTAGCGTGGTCCCATCGCCGCCGCCCCGCGCGGCCGGACGGGAGGAGGGGATGTGAGTCATCCCGAACACGAGGACGTCGCCGATCATCGGCCGGGGGCCGTGATCCCCGAACCCACGCTCGCCCCGCAGATCCCGCGCCCACCGGAGCCGGTGGCCGCGCCGGAGACCGCCCCGACCGTCGCGACGACGCCCACCGGGGCGGCCACGATCCCGTCCGTCGCGACGACGCCCACCACCGCGCAGACGCTGCCCGGCGCCACGGCCCCGACCGTCCCGGCACCCGGTGCGACCGCCGTCGACGCGCCCGGATCCACGGCCGTGCCGGTCGTCACGACGCCGCCGGCGCCCACCGGGCTGGAACGGGGCGCCACCACGGTCTCCGAGACGGCGATCACGAAGGTCGTCGGCGTCGCCGTCCGCCAGGTGCCCGGCGTGCACGCACTCGGCAGCAACGCCGCCCGCGCGCTCGGTCAGATCCGGGACGCCGTCGGCCAGTCCGACCACGCGCAGGGCGTCTCCGTGGAGGTCGGCGAGCGCCGGGTCGCCGTCGACGTCACCCTCGTGGCCGGATACCCGTGGCCCCTGCAGGACGTCGCCCGCAACGTCCGTGCCGCGGTCTACGATGCTGTCGAAGGGCTGATCGGCAAGGACGTCGCCGAGGTGAACGTGACGATCACGGACATCGACGTCCCCGAGCTCGACCGGGCTCCGGCCGGGCGGCCCGCCGCCGAAACGAAGGAGCGACGCATCCCATGAGTCCGACCGTGACCGGCCTCGCCGTCGGCGCCGTCCTGGCCGTCGTCGCTCTTGCCTGGGGTTTTTGGGGCTTCCTGCTCGCCGTGGTGTTCATGCTCATCGGCGCGATCGCGGGCCGGGTCGCCGAGGGTCGCCTCGACCTGCGCGCCGTCGCGGACTCGCTGCGCGGCAAGCGCTCGTCCTCGTGACGGTGGCCGACGACCGGACCGCCACCGGCGCCCTGCCCGGTCACACCCGCATCACCCAGCAGGCCATCGCCCGCGTGGTGGCCATCGTCGCCGCCGAGGAGTTCGACGTGCCGGTGGCCGCCGTGCGCACCCGGCTGCTCGACGACGCCGGTCGGCTGCACCTGCAGATCGCGCTGCCCGTGCGGGCTCCGTCCCTGCTGGACCTCGCCCGGGACCAGGGACGCGGACCCGGGTCCGCCGACACGCTGATCCAGCGTTCGGAGCGGGCCCGCGCGGTCATCGCCCGCCGATCCGGACAGCTCACCGGCGCCGTCGTCGGCCGCGTCGACGTGGACCTGACGGGCATCCACCGGCCGGCCCCGGGACGGCTGGCGTGACCGAGGACCGCCGCACCCGCCGGTTGTTGCGCCGCGAGACCCACTCCTCCCGCAGCGTGCCCTCCGTGCTCACGGCCGTCGTCGTGCTGATCCTGCTGCTCTGGCTGTTCCTGGAGACGGCGCTCTCCGTGACGGGCGCCCCGCCGATCCTGCTCTCCCCGGTCACCGCGGCGCAGTGGCTGGCGGACCTGCCGCGGCACGCCCCCGGTGCCGTGCTGGCCGCCGCCGGACTGGCGCTGGCGCTCGTGGGACTGCTGTTGCTCGCCCTGGCCCTGCTCCCGGGGAACCGGCCCCGCTACGTCGTCACGGACGAGCGCAGCGCGATCATCGTCGACTACGAGGTGGTCGCGTCGGCCGCGTCGCGGGTCGCCCGCACCGCCGCTGCGGTGTCGACGGACCAGGTGCACACCTGGGCCTCGCGCCGCCGGATCGAGGTGCAGGTGCATCCCACGTCCGGGCTGCCCGTCGACGAGGAGGCGGTCCGCCGCGCGGTCGAACGCGAGCTCGCCTCCTACGAACTGGATCCGATGCCGGCGGTCACCGTCGAGGTCTCCACCCGTGGGGCGGTGGGCGTGTGAGGAACACCCCCCGCGGTCTCAACCGCGTGCTGCTGGCCCTCGTCGGACTCGTGCTGCTGGCTGCCGGCGCGCTCGTCGCCGCCGCCGGGTTCAGCGCCGACGTCTCGCAGGGCTGGCTCGTGGTCGCGCAGCGACGCTGGGACGACCTGGTCGGCCTCGTCCGGTCGACGCCGATGCCGGGCGGCGAGGTCAGCTGGATCTCCCTCGGCCTGCTCGTGGTGCTGGTGGCGCTCGTCGTCCTCATGCTCGTGTGGATCTTCTCCCAGGGCGGCGGGCGTACCAACCAGGTGGCGATCGGATTCCACGACGGCGACCTGCCCGGCCGGACGCGGATCCGCACGTCGCTGGTCGCCGACGCCGTCGACCAGTCTCTGGACCGCGACGAACAGGTGCTGTCCTCCCAGGTCAGCAGCTGGAAGGCCGGGAACGCCGACGGACTGAACATCCGGCTGCAGGTCCGCAAGGGAGTCTGGCTGAGCGACACGCTCGCGACCGCGCGCGACCTCGTGACCGGCCTGGACCGGTTGACCGGCACCCGGGTGCCCGTCCTGGTCCGGATCAGCAGCGGGGCGCGCGCCCGCCTGTCCCGCACCGAACGGGTCCAGTGACCCGCGCCTGACCGCCGCGGCGGTCAGGCCCAGATTCCCGACGTGCCGCGCCGGTGGCTGCCCAGCAGGTGCGTGTCGATGATCCCGACCGCTTCCATCAGCGCGAACATCGTGGTCGGTCCCACGAAGCGGAAGCCTCGCGCCCGCAGCGCGGCGGAGAGGGCCCGTGACTCGGCCGAGGTGGTGGGGATCTCCGCGTGGGTCCGGGGCTCGGGCGTCACCGGGGGCCGGAAGGACCAGATCAGCGCCGGCAGGCCGCCGTCGGCGCGCAGCGACACCGTGGCGCGGGCGTTGCCGATGGTCGCCAGGATCTTCGCCCGGTTGCGCACGATGCCGGCGTCGGCCAGCAGCCGCTCGACGTCGTCGTCGTCGTCGAAGGCCGCGACCGCGTCGGGGTCGAAGCCCGCGAAGGCCGCCCGGAAGGCCGGGCGCTTGCGCAGGATCGTGGCCCAGGACAGGCCGGACTGGAACGCCTCGAGGCTGAGCCGCTCGAACAGGCCGCGCTCGTCCCGCACCGGCATGCCCCACTCGCGGTCGTAGTAGTCCCGCAGCAACGGGTCGACCGCCGCCCATCGCGGGCGGGCGAGGCCGTCGAGGCCGACGACGACGTCGTCGGGGCTCGGCTCAGGCACCCGCCCCTCCGTGGGCGACCGGGGCGGGAGTGTCGTCCTCCGGCGCGGTGAGCCGGGCGAGGAGCGGCGCGAGCGCGGCGGCGGCCGCCGCTCGCGAGTCGGCGTCCGCCGGCGAGACGGTCAAGGCGTGGTACTCGGCCGCGAGCAGCCGGGCGAGCTCGGCGGCGGCCACAGCGGGGACCGGCGTGCGGCCCGGGGCGCTGGCCACGATCCGCCGGGTCACGCGCGCACGCAGCGACGCCAGGGCGGGCGTGAGCACCGGCGGCGAGCCGATGGTGGCCCGGTTGGCGGCGAAGGCCTGGTCGAAGTACAACAGCAGTCCGCCGAGCCGCCAGTCGTCCGACCGGGACACGAGGTGCTCCAGCACCGTGGTGCACCCGCTGTTGAAGGCGACCACGAAGGTGGACTCGTCCATCCTCAGCAGCAGTTCGCGCAACCGCCGACGTCGTCCGAGCACGTCGTCACGGAGCTCGGGGGCCAGGCGCTCGACGTCCGGAGGCGATCCGGGCGTCCCCACCGCGGCGAGCAGCGTCGGCAGCCAGGCCGCTTCGGTCTCACGAGCATCGCCGGCGAGGATGATCAGGCGGCCCGCCGGCCACGTCACCGCGTGCGTCGGAGTCATGCGCTCATGGTAGGCCGAGCAGCGCACCCACAGCGGACGTGGCCGTTCGGTGACGCGAGGTGGCGTTCAGGTCACGACGAGCGCACGCTCGGGCGCGGGGGTGATAGTCCTCCGGGGCAGGTTTCGCCACCGCGACGCGCCGGTTGTGCGGCACTTCACAGTCGCAGTCCCTCGTCGGCCTGGATCGGCGTCAGGACGCGGATCCAGGGGGGCGCGGCCGGTGCCCTCGCCGTCGCTCGATCACAGAAAGATAACGAGGGGTCTTGCTCGGTAACGAAACGATCGTCTACGCTCGCTGGTAGCCCCGCAAGGCGGGGAATCCCGAGGCTGCAGCCGTTCTCTTGCAGCCCACCATGCACAGCCCCCTTCTTCACCGGACATCGCCATGAGGCGGGGCAGTTTCCATGACCTCGATCAGTCGCGGTTGGCGATGGCGCAAGGACAGCCGGGGACGGCTGGAGCGCAGGTGACCTCCTGGAGCATAGTTGTGAAGAACTCCACCACTCTCACCCGTAACCTTCGTCGCGGTGCCGCCGTTCTCGCCCTCACCGGCGCCGGCGTGGCCGTGACCGGCACGCAGGCGAACGCCGCGGACGAGGCCACCTGGGATCGCGTCGCGCAGTGCGAGTCCGGCGGCAACTGGTCCACCAACACCGGCAACGGCTACACCGGCGGCCTGCAGTTCGTGCAGTCCACCTGGGAGGCCAACGGCGGTACCGGTAGCCCGGCCAACGCCTCGAAGTCGCAGCAGATCGCCGTCGCCGAGCGCGTCCTCGCCACCCAGGGCTGGGGCGCCTGGCCGGTCTGCTCCGCTCAGGCCGGTGCCACCGGTGCGGCCGCCAACCCGACCCCGGTGCAGCAGGCGCCGCAGGTCCAGGTCCAGGCCGCGCCCGTCCAGCAGGCGCCGGTCCAGGCCGCTCCGGTCCAGGCTGCCCCCGTGCAGCAGGCGCCGGTCCAGGCCGCGCCCGTCCAGCAGGCTCCGGTCCAGGCTGCCCCCGTGCAGCAGGCCCCGGCCGTCAGCGGTCAGACCTACACCGTCCAGGCCGGCGACACCCTGAGCCAGATCGCTCAGAAGCTCGGCGTCAAGGGTGGCTGGAAGGCTCTCGCCGACGCCAACCTGGACACCGTCAGCAACCCGAACCTGATCTTCGTGGGCCAGACCCTGAACCTGCCTGCCTGATCACGCGGTGCCTCCCGTCGCCGACGGGACCCGTGTTCGGCACAGAAGCGCCGCACTCCTGCCGGAGTGCGGCGCTTCGTCGTCGCCGGCTCAGCGCTGCCCGAACCGCCGGCGGCAGAGGACGATGCCGACGAGCGAGATGACGCCGACCACCGCGTAGTAGTAGCCCGGGGCCATCAGCGTGCCGAGCGCGCTGATCAGCGCGGTCAGGATCAGCGGTGCGAGGCCGCCGAACAACGTCACGCCGAAGTTGTAGGCGATGGACATGCCCGTCGTGCGGATCCGGGTAGGGAACATCGCCGCCAGCAGGGCAGGCAGCGGCCCGAAGTAGAACGCCATCAGCAGGCCCAGCACCACCTGCACGAGCGTGAGCACGGCGACCGTGGGCACGGCGACGATGAGCGCGAACAGCGGCACGGCCAGCACGACCGCCGCCACGGACGCGACCGTCATCACCCGCGCCGGGCCGACCCGGTCGGCGAGGGTGCCGACGAACGGGCAGCCGACCAGCGTGACGATCCCGGAGATGATGCCCCCGAGGTATCCCGCCCACGCCGGCAGGTGCAGGTTGGACACCGCGAAGGTGGGCATGAACAGGATCAGGTACACGGAGATCGACGCCAGCCCCACGGTGGCGGTGGCCGTCAGCCAGCGCGGCGCGTGATGGACGAGCGTCTGGCCCAGCGGCGAGGACTCCACCCGGTCCGCGACCGCGGTGAACTCGGGGGTCTCGTCCAGCCGCAGCCGGATGTACAGGCCGACCGGACCGATCAGCAGCCCGAACAGGAACGGCACTCGCCAGCCCCAGCTGTACAGCGCGTCGTGACTGATCATGGTGTTCAGGGCCAAGCCGAACAGCGAGGCCAGCAGCATCGCCGCCCCCTGGGTGGCCACCTGCCAGGACCCGTAGAACGCCTTCCGGTCCGGTGCGTTCTCGATCAGGAACGCCGTCGCCGTGCCGAACTCCCCGCCGGCGGAGAACCCCTGCAGCAACCGGGAGAGCAGGATGACGAGCGCCGCGGCCGGTCCGATCAGCTGCGCGGTCGGGGCGAACGCCATCAGCGCGGTGCCGAGCATCATCAGCCCGATGGTGAGGGTGAGCGCCTTCTTCCGCCCGCGCCGATCGGCGTAGCTGCCCAGCACCATGGCGCCGACCGGGCGGATCAGGTACGAGACGGCGAACGTCCCGAACGTCAGCAGCAGGCCCAGGACGGCGCCCTGCTCACCCGCCGACGGGAAGAACAGGGCGGAGATGACGACGGCCAGGGAGGCGTAGACGATGATGTCGAACCACTCGAGGGCGTTGCCGATGGAGGAGGCGATGACGGCGCGGCGCGCGGTCGCGCGTTGCGCCGCGGACACCGGCGGGGCGGTGGCCGGGTGCGCGGCGGGGGTGGATCGGTGCTGCATGGCGGCTCCTTGCCGCTCGGGGTCACCCGCGCAGGTCCGGCGGGCGACGCGACGGGGTCAGGCGGTGACGTGGGCGAGCAGGGCGTCGAAGAACGCCTCGCAGGCGGCGATCTGGTCGAGCTCGATCCACTCGTTCGCGGTGTGCGCCTGGGCGATGTCGCCCGGCCCGCACACGATGGTGCCGATGCCGATGCCGGTGAACTGACCGGCCTCCGTGCCGTAGGTGACCTTCTCCTCGCTCGGCAGGCCGCCGAGCTCGGCGCCGAGACCCAGGACCGGGCTGCCGGCGGGCGTGTGCAGACCGGGCACCTGACCGACCACCTCGACGGTGACGCCGGCGTCCGGGTGCTCCGCCCGCATCCGGGCGTCGGTCTCGTCCAGGGCCGCCCGCACACGGTCGGTCACCTCGCCGGCGTCGAGCGCGGCCACGGTGCGGAACTCGAACTCGAGCACGCACCGGTCCGGCACCGTGTTGGACGCGATGCCCCCGTGGACGAGGTTGACCCCGCCGGTGCTGAACGGCACGACGTAGCCCTCGTCGAACGGCCCGTCCTGGCGCCACCCGTCGACCAGGTCCGCGAACGCGACCGCGAACCGGGAGGCGTGGTGGATGGCGTTGACGCCGTCCGGGGTGAGGGAGGAGTGGGCGGCCACCCCGGTGAACGTCGCCCGGAACACGTTGACCGACTTGTGCTCGGCGATCACGCGCATGCTGGTCGGCTCGCCGACGATGCAGAACTCGGGGTGGATGCCGCGGCGGTCCAGTTCCTCCACCAGCCGGCCGGCGCCCACGCAGCCGATCTCCTCGTCGTAGCTCAGCGCCAGGTGCACGGGTGTGGTCAGCTCCGCCTCGGCGATGCGCGGCAGCAGCGTCAACGCGGCGCCGATGTAGCTCTTCATGTCCGCCGCGCCGCGGCCGTAGAGCCGGCCGTCCCGGACCTCGGCCGTGAAGGGGTCGGAGGACCAGGCCTGCCCGTCCACCGGCACGACGTCGGTGTGACCGGAGATGACGATGCCGCCGTCCGTGCCGCCGTCCGCGGCGGGGAAGGTCGCGAACAGGTTGGCCTTGGTGCCCTCCTCGTTCGGCACCAGCAGGGGTTCGACGCCGAGCCGCCGCACCTCCTCCGCCACCAGGTCGATCAGCTCGAGGTTCGAGTTGCGGCTGGTGGTGTCGACGGCGATCAGCCGCCGCGTCCAGTCCAGGGAAGGCAGGTCCTGTTCGGCCGTCGCTGAGCTCATCGAATCCGTCCTCCTGGTCTCGTCCGGCAGCGTTCCTGCTGGTCGTGGGCGTGCTGACGAGTCTACGCAGCCGCAGCAAGCACCCTGTCGATCCGTCCATGCAAGACTGCGGGGGTGAGTGCGGTAGCGACGGCGTTCTGGGTGACGGGCTGCGGACGTGGTGAGTTGCGCCGCGAGGACCTGCCGGCCCCGGGCTCCGGGGAGGTGCTCGTGCGCACCCGGCACACGGGGATCAGCCGGGGCACCGAGACCACCGTGTTCCAGGACCGGGTGCCGCCCGAGGTCGCCGACCAGATGCGGGCGCCCCATCAGGAGGGCGAGTTCGGTGGCCCGGTCAAGTACGGCTATCTGAACGTCGGCGTCGTCGAGCGCGGACCGGCGGAGCTGACCGGCCGTACCGTGTTCAGCCTCGCCCCCCACCAGGATCTGCTGGTGCTGCCCGCCGCCGACGTGCACGTGGTGCCCGACGACGTGCCGGCGCGGCGCGCGGTGCTCGCCGGCACGGTCGAGACCGCGGTCAACGGCGTCTGGGAGGCCGGCCCGCGCCTGGGCGACCGCGTGGCCGTCGTCGGCGGCGGCATGGTCGGCGGGACGGTCGCGGCGCTGCTGGCCGGCTTCCCGCTGGACCGGCTGCAACTGGTGGACACCGATCCCCGCCGCCGCGCGCTGGCCGACGCCTTCGGCCTCGAGCTCGTCGCCCCGGACGACGCGGCCGGGGACTGCGACGTCGTCCTGCACGCCTCCGGGACCGAGGCGGGGCTCGCCACCGCCCTCGAGCTGGCCGGGGCGGACGCGACGGTGGTCGAGATGTCGTGGTTCGGCGTCCGCTCCCCCCGGGTGCCGCTCGGCGCCGCGTTCCACGCCCGTCGCCTGCAGTTGCGGGCCAGCCAGGTCGGCGAGGTCGCGCAGGCCCGGCGCGCGCGCCGCAGCCGCGCCGACCGGCTCGACCTGGCCCTGCGCACGCTCGCCGACGACCGGTTCGACGTCTTCCTCTCCGGCAGCAGCCCGTTCGCCGACCTGCCGGCCACGATGGCCCGGGTGACCGACCCGCAGTCGTCCACCCTGTGTCACGTCATCGACTACCCTGCCGTCGATCCCGAATCGAGGAGCTGACCCGTGTACCGCCTGACCGTCCGCGACCACGTCATGATCGCCCACTCGCTGCCCGACCCGGCCTTCGGGCCGGCCCAGGGCCTGCACGGCGCGACGTTCGTCGTCGAGGCGACGTTCCACCGCGCCGAGCTGAACGAACACGCCATCGTGCTCGACATCGGGGTCGCCACGGCGGCCCTGTCCGCCGTGCTCGCCGACCTGGCGTACCGCAACCTGGACGACCACCCGGACCTCGCGGGCGAGTTGACGACGACCGAGCGGCTCGCCCGGTTCGTCGCGGACCGGCTCGCGGGGCACCTGGCGGCCGAGCTGCCCGGGCACGGAGTGACCGAGCTGGACGTCGTGCTGCGGGAACACCCGGACGCGTGGGCCGGCTACACCCGGAGCCTGGACTGAGCCCCCACGCATGACCCCGGTCGCACGAGGCCCGGCATGAGCGCGGTGGACCGAGTGGCCCTGCTGACGCCGGCCAACGTCCGGCACCGCAGCGGGGGCACGCTGTTCAACCGCGCCGTCGCGGCCCACGCCGCCGCCCTGGGGCACCGGGTCGACGTCGTCCCGGTGCGCGGGCTCTGGCCGCGCCCGGACCGGCAGGCGCCCGGGCGGGTGCTCGCCGCCGCGGCCGGCTATCGGCGGGTCCTGGTCGACGGCCTGATCGCGACCCGCAATCCGGCGGCGCTCACCGCCCTCGCCCGGCGCGGCGTGCACACCGGCCTGCTCGTCCACCTGCCCGAGCGACACGGGGGGACGGCTCAGGCCCGCGCCCTGGCCGCGGCCGACGTGGTCGTCGTCACCAGCGCCTGGACCGGGCGCTGGCTGCTGGCCCACGCCTGGCCGCTCACCCGCCGCCCCGCCGCGGACCTGATCGCGCGACTCGTCGTCGCCCGCCCGGGCAGCGCGCACCCCGGAGCGGCGGCCCGTCCCGCCACGCCCCCTCTCGCCCCGTCGGCCCGAGCCGGGTCACCGCGCATCGCCTGCGTGGCCGCGCTGACCCCGAACAAGAATCAGCTCGCCCTCGTGCGAGCGCTGGCCGAGACGACCGATGCCGCCTGGTCCGCCGAGTTCATCGGCAGCCGAACGGCCGACCCGCGGCACGCCGCCCGCGTCCGGGACGCCGCGGCGCCGCTGGGCGATCGGGTCCGACTGACCGGGGAGCTCGACGCCGGCGCCCTGGACCGGCGTTGGCCGCACATCGACCTCCTCGTGCTGCCCTCCACCTGGGAGAGCTGGGGAATGGTCGTCACCGAGGCGCTGCGGCACGGCGTGCCCGCGCTCGTGGGCCGCGGCACCGGCGCCGCCGAGGCGCTGGCCGGTCCGCGCGGCAGCGGCGCGTGGCGGCACGCCCAACGGGCCGACCGGCGGGTTCGCGCCGACGCGCTCCCCGGGGCGGTGGTCGACCCCGAGGCCGACGCGATCGCCGCCGCCCTGCGCCCCTGGCTCACCGACCCCCAGCTGCGCACGCGGTGGCGGGACGCGGCCACCGACACGCCGCTCCCCGGTTGGGACCCGGCGACGCGGGCCGTCCTGGACGCGATGCGACCGGCGTCGCGCACCGTCCCCACCCGGGCCGACGACCCTTTCGAAGGATGACGAGGACACGATGACGCAACTGGATCCCATCAGCGCCGACTGGCTCGCCCTGCGCGAGCACGCCGACGACCGGGCCCGCGGGGCGACGGTGGCCACGTTGCTGCCGGCACTCGCCCGATCCCTGACCGGGTCGTCGGCGGCCGGGGACGGTCACGATCCCGACCGGGACGCCACGACCGCCCGGCCGCCCGTGCTGTGCGTCGACCTCGGGACCGGCACGGGAGCCAACCCGCGCTGGCTGATGCCCCGGCTTCCGGTCGATCAGACGTGGCTGCTCGTCGACCACGACGCCGGGCTGCTCGCCGAACTCGGCGAGCGGCTGGCCGGGACGGCGGTGCCGTGGGAGCCGGTGGACTCCGACGTCGCGCACCTGCGTGGCGTCCTCGCCGCGCACCGGCGCCCGGACCAGGGGGTGCTGGTGACGTGTGCGGCCCTGCTGGACCTGCTCGACGCCGCGACGGTGCACGACCTCGCCGGAATCCTGCGGGAGGCGCGGGCGCACGGGCTGTTCAGCCTGAGCGTGGACGGCAGCGTCGACCTGAGCCCGGCGGATCCGCTCGACGACGCGATCCAGGCCGCGTTCAACGCCCATCAGCAGCGGCACGGGCACCTCGGCCCCGACGGCATCCGGACGCTGCGCGACGCCCTGGACGACGGCGACGGCGCCGGCGCCGGCAGCACCGTCACCGTGCAGCAGACGGACTGGCGGCTCGACGCCGCCGAGTCCGAGGATCGGGCCCTGATCGAACGACTGCTGCGGGACCGCGCGGACGCGGTGCGGGATCAGGTGGCCCGCACCGCGGCCGAACGACCGGGCACCGGGGCCGAACGGACCGGGGTGGACCTGAGCGGGGCCGACGTCGATGCCTGGCTGTCGGGCCGGCTCGCGGCCGTCCGCGCCGGTGCGCTGCGGGTTCGGGTCGGGCACCAGGACCTGCTGGTCACCCCGGCGCGCTGAGCCCGCATCGCGCCTCCTCGGGGACCGGGCTCGCAGCCCGGGCTCAGCGGCTCGGGTCGTCGTCCTCGTCGGCGCCGTGGTCGGTCAGGTAGCGCTCACCCGACTCGGTCTCGTGCAGCTCGTAGGCCGTCGACGCGGTCGCGGTCGCATCGTCCCGCTCCTGCCGCGCCCGCTCGCTCATCGGCTCGTCGACCGGCGACCACTCGGGATCGCCCCAGATGGCGCCGAGACCCTTCGACCCCGTGGTGGGTGCGCCGGTGACGAACTCCTCGCCGTCCTCGCCGCGCGCCAGCTCGTCGTCACCGCGAACGCGGGTCTCGCCCTCGTCGGCCGCGCGCCCCGGGTCGATGCCGGGACTGGTGCGGGGCGGCCATCCCGTGGCCTCCTCGTCGGCCGCCGGATCGGGTCCCTCGGTGCTCTCGGGATGCTGCGGGTTTCTCCTGCTCATGATGCCCTCCTCACCGGTCGCGGTCCTCACGTCCGGATCGATTCGAGATTCGAGAGATCTGGTCAGCCTTCCACAGTGCCTCGGCGGGCGCCACCATCGGCGACTACCGGCCGTCCTCGGGGGTCGCCACGTCCGTCGCGTCCTCCTTCTGCGCCTGGTCCAGTTGCTCGATCAACCGATGACGTTCATTCTCCCTCCGCGAGTACGTCGCGCTGCGGATGGCCTGCTCGTCGTCGAAGCTGGAGCCCAGCGCGCCCGCCACGGTGCCCAGGGAGCTGGACAGCCAGGCCAGGTCCAGATAGTCCGTGACGTTGACCGGGTGGCCGAGCTGGCTGGTGAAGTAGCCGCCGTCGATCACGGCGAGGGCACCCACCAGCAGGATCAGGAACAGCGTCGCGTACATGATCATGGCGCCGAGCGTGAGGGTCACGACGGTGAAGGAGTTGTAGAGCACCGCGCGGCGCCGGGGAGCCGGCCCGCTCGGGCGTTCCCACAGGGAGTTGTGCGCGATCAGCCAGCTGACGAAGACCGCGACGGAGAAGAGGCTGATGCCGGTGAGCCGCGCACTGCTGAGCGCGTCCGACATCTCGTAGATGCTCGTGTAGAACACGCCGAAGGCGCCCACCGCAGCGGCGCCGGCGAGCGCACCGGAGAGGGAGGGCAGCAGCCGCCACGGCCGGTTGCTGCGGACCATGCCGGCGAGCAGCTGCGTGTAGCCGCGCACCCCGCCCATCTCGAAGAGGGAGTTCTCCGCATCCGGCTCGGTGGTGCGGCGGATCGGCGCCAGCCGCGCCTCGACCGGGTTGTTGATCAGCACGGGGTCGACGTCGCCGACATCGTCGGCGAGCACCACCCGCAGGCCCTCGCGCACCACGCGGCGGGCTCGGCGCCGCACCCCGGCCACCCCGAGGGCGGGCACGGACACCAGGACGATCCGGTTGCCGTGGTCGAAGTCGCCGACCAGACCGGACCCGGCCGGGGTCAGTCGCGGCAGGTCCGTCAGGTAGACCACGGCGTACCACCCGTGCCGGTCGCGCAGCGTCTTCCCCGCCAGTTCCAGCGGGATCTCCCCGCGGTCGTTCAGCGGCAGGGACTCGATGACGGTCTGCACCTCGATGTCCACCTCGGGCCCGAGCGCGGTCTGGGCCGCCTCGTGCGCCGTCGCGGTGAGCGATGCGGCGATCCGTGCCGGGAAGCCCTCGTCGGCGACGACGCCGATGCGCACCCACTGCGGTGCACCGGGGGCGACCGCCGGTTCACCCACCGAGGAGCCGCTCGCCCGGCGCGCCACGACCGTCGGGGCGCAGGTCGAAGTGCACGCAGGTGTCCGGCCCGAGCGGGAAGGACACCGACGGGGGCCGGAGGGCGCCGTCGAGCCGGTCGGCGCCGGGGAACCGCACGCCGGGCACCCCGTCCCCGATCAGGACCGGCGCGAGGGTGAGGAACAGGTGGTCGATCGCGCCCGCGGCGAGGAAGCGGGAGACGGTGCGGCCGCCGCCCTCGATCAGCAGCCGGGTCAGGCCGCGCTCGGCCAGCCGGTTGACGATGGCGGCCGGCGCGAGGCCGTCGGGGCCGACCGGCAGCCGGACGACGTCCACGTGGGGCGGCACGGCGGGAACCGCGGCGTCCGTACCGACCAGCCAGATGGTCGGGGCGGCGGGATCGGACAGCACGCGGGCTGCGGGGCTCGTCCGGGCGGTCGGGTCGATGACCACCCGTACCGGGTCGGTGCCCGGCACGGAACGGACGGTCAGCTGCGGGTCGTCGGCGGCGACCGTGCCGGCCCCGACGACGACGGCGTCGACGAGGGCCCGCAGCCGGTGCAGGTGCTCCCGGTCCTCCACCGACGTCAGCTCCGCGCCGTCACCGCTGCGTGCCGCGATGAACCCGTCCGCGCTCTGGCCCATCTGGGCGATGACGACCGGCGCCGTCCCGGCGATGTCGTGATACCGGCCGAGGA
This sequence comes from Tersicoccus solisilvae, assembly GCF_014643255.1. GTDB lineage: Bacteria > Actinomycetota > Actinomycetes > Actinomycetales > Micrococcaceae > Tersicoccus > Tersicoccus solisilvae. The sequence continues at coordinate 176,871 of NZ_BMJI01000001.1, forward strand.
GCTCGGGATCGGTGTCGGCGGCGGGGTCGTGCTGCATCCGGGCTCGCTTGGTGGCCAGGTAGCGCTCGTTCTCCGCGCGCGCGGGCACGACGAGGTTGTGCCGGCCGACCACCTCGATGCCGAGGGCCTCGAGCGCGAGCTGCTTGGCCGGGTTGCCCGAGAGCAGGCTGATCCGGGTGGCGCCGAGCGAGGCGAGGATGGCGGCCGCCGCGTGATAGGTGCGCGCGTCCTCCTCGTGCCCGAGGGCGAGGTTCGCATCCACCGTGTCCATCCCGGCGTCCTGCAGTTCGTAGGCGCGCAGCTTCTCCGCCAGGCCGATGCCGCGGCCCTCGTGTCCCCGCAGGTAGACGACGGCGCCGCGGCCGACGGCGGCGATCGTCGCCAGGGCCGCGTCCAGCTGGTCCCCGCAGTCGCAGCGCCAGGACCCGAAGCCGTCACCGGTGAGGCATTCCGAGTGCACCCGGACCATGGGCGGCCCGGCGACGTCGCTGGTCAGGTCACCCTGCGAGAGCACCACGTGTTCGATGCCGGCGTCGTCGATGAAGCCGAGCATGTCGAACACGCCGTGGCGGCACGGCAGGGACGTGGTGGCGACCCGGGTCACCACGGACGAGTGGGCGGTCATGGGTGAAGCCTTCCACATCCGTCCGAACGCTCCCAAGGCGGCGGGCCCGGCCGCGACCGCCGGCGACGCCGGACCGGGCCTCCTCCCGGGGGCGTCGCCGACGTAGCATGGCGGGGTGGATCCGATCTGGGTGACGCTGGTGGCGACGTGGTGGGCCGTGCCGGTGGCGGCCGGTGCGGGCGTCGCCGGCTGGGCGGGCCTGCGGACGCGGAGGACCTCCCGGACCCGGCGTCTGGAACTGGACGCCGCACGGTACGAGTTGCGCACCGCCCGCGCCGACGTGGCCCGCCGCCGAGCGGACGTGCAGGCCGCGCGTGCCGAGGTGGCGCGGATGGAGGCCGAGCAGCTGAGCACGCGCGCATCGGCGTCCGACGTCGCCGCCGCCCGTGGGGCGCTGCAGGCCTCGCAGTCGCACCGCCGGGCCGCCGCCGCGCGGGTCACGGCGCACCGGGCCGATGTACGCGCGGCTCGGGCGGCCCTGCCCGCGGCGCGCGCGAGCCGTGACGCCCTGCCGGTCGCCCGGCTGCGGTCCGCGCACGACGCCGTGATCGCGCGCTGGATGGCGTACGAGACCGACCCCGCCGCGGCGGTCGCCCATCCGGAGATGAGCGACCCGCAAGCACCGTTGACGGCGGCCTTCCTGCGCGAACAGGCGCGGGCGCACGCGCTGCGTCCCGCCTCGGCCGAGACGCCGATGACGCCGGCGGACTTCGCGGCGTACCGGGAGGCCGTCCGCCGCCTCGCCCGCGCGTTCGACGCCGCCGAGCAGCACGCCTTGCGCCGCTCGACGGGGCCGCAGATCGCCGGGCCGTGGAACGACCTCGCCCAGGAGCTCGTGCAGAACGCCCAGCGCGCGGTCGCTCGTTCGGCCGACGCCCTCGGCGGTGCGGCGGCCCGCGCTGCCGCGCGCGCGGCGGAGGGCCGGGACCGGCGTCGTCCCGGCACCTGACACCCGCGGCGGACGTCGTTGCCCGAGGCCGTCGTCGCCGACCCGAGCCCGGTCCGTCGTGCCGGCCCGCACGGGATCGCGGGCCGCCTCGATCAGGCGCGGTCGCCCTCCACCCCGTCCGCGTACCGGCGCAGGGCGTCCCGGACGAACGCCGCGTTCGCGGCGCCGCCGTAGTGCGCCGCGAACCGGTCGTCGGCGACGTACAGCTCACCCAGGCCGCGCAGGTAGTCCGCGTCCGGAGCGCCGGTGCCGTGCCCGGGCGTGCCCGGGATGGAGGCCAGCCCGTCGGCGTGCCGGGCGGCGAGCGCCTGGGCGGTCTCCCCGGCCGGGTCCTCGCCGGCGTCGGCCGCGGCGGCCCAGTCCTGCTGCAGGCGTTCCTGTGCCCGCTGCCACCCGGCCCGCTCGTCGTCGGTCATGCCGCGCCACCAGGCGTCGGAGCTCCGGTAGGCCTCCTGCCCCCACCGCTGCTCCACCTCGTCCCGGTATCGCGTGTGGTCGAACCCGTGCAGTGCTTCCTCGGCCATCAGGTCATCTCCTCGTTCGAGGCGGCGCAGGGTGTTCTGCACCGCCGTGATCTGGTCGTCCAGTCGCTGCTGCTCGAGGCGGAGCCACCGCAGGTGGACCGTGAGGGCCTCACCGGGATCGGTCTGCCGTGCCATCACCTCGCGGATGCGGGGCAGACCCAGACCCAGCTGGCGCAGCAGCAGGATGCGCTGCAGGGCCAGCAGACCGGTCCGGTCGTAGTAGCGGTAGCCGTTGGCGCCGACCCGGCTCGGCTCGAGCAGGCCGACGTCCCCGTAGTGACGCAGCGTGCGGCTGGTGGTGCCGGCCAGCCGCGCGATCTGGTGGATGGACCATTCCATGACGACCACGGTAGGAGTTGACGCACCGTCAAGGTCAAGAGGGGAGGATGCGGCCCTCAGTCCGGCAGCACGAGGAAGGCGGCGACCGCGGCGCCGAGCGCCGCGGCGTCGTCGACGTGGCACAGCTCCCGCGCGGAGTGCATGGAGAGCAGGCCGAGGCCGACGTCGATGGTGCGGATGCCGAGCCGGGTGGCCGTCAGCGGGCCGATGGTCGAGCCGCACGGGACGCCGTTGTGGGAGACGAACTCCTGGTACGGCACGCCGGCGGCGGCGCAGGCGCGGGCCCACACGGCGGTGCCGACGGCGTCGGTGGCGTAGCGCTGATTCGCGTTGAGCTTGAGCAGCGGACCGCCGCCCGGACGGGGCCGGTTGACCGGGTCGTGCCGGCCGGGCTGGTTGGGGTGCACCAGGTGCCCGGCGTCCGCGGACAGGCAGATCGACGCCGCGAGCGCCCGGCGGAAGGTGACCGCGTCGCCCCCCAGGCCCGCGGTGATCCGCTCCAGCACGTCCGCGAGCAGCGGCCCGGAGGCCCCGGACCGGGACTGCGAGCCGAGCTCCTCGTGGTCGAAAGCGGCGAGGACGGGGATCGTCGACCCGTCACCGGGCGCGGCGATGATCGCGCGCAGCCCCGCATGCACGGAGGAGAGATTGTCGAGCCGGCCGGAGGCGAGGAACTCCTCCGCCCCACCGAAGCGGCGCGGCGGCTGGGTGTCGGCGACGACGAGATCCCAGCCGACGACGTGATCGGGGTCGACGCCGCTGCCGCGCAGCACCCGGTCCATCAGCCCGCCGGGGTCACCGGCGCCCCAGATCGGCTGCACCCCGGTCTGCCGGTCCAGTGCCAGCCCGTCGTTGGCGGAGCGGTCCAGGTGGATGGCCAGCTGGGGGATGCGGGCGACGGGTCCGGTGGCGATCAGGTGCTCGCTCCCGCGCCGCGTGGTGACGCGGCCGGCGACGCACAGCTCCCGGTCCAGCCAGGAGTTCAGCAGCGGCCCGCCGTAGATCTCGACGGCGGCCTGCTGCCAGCCGAGGACGCCGACGTCGGGGTGCGGCTTGAGCATGAAACCCGGCGAATCGGTGTGGGCGCCGATCACCCGGAAGCCGGTGCTCGGGCCGGCGGTCGAGGGCACCACCCAGGCCACCAGGGCGCCGTCCCGGATCACGAGATAGCGGCCGGGGCCGCGCCCGGACCAGTCGTCCCGCTCGTCGAGAGCGGTGAACCCGTGCTCGATCAGGCGCCGGGCGCCCTCCGCGGCCGCGTGGAAGGACGACGGAGCGGCGGTCACATACGCGGCCAGGTCCTCGATGTACGCGTCCACGTCGCCCGAGAGGGGCACAGCACCGTCCGTCATGGCTTCAGTCTAGGGACGCCGCGGAACGCCTCTCGCGCCGGCGACGGACGCCCGTGTGCGCCGTTCAACCGAGCAGTTCGTCCGGGTAGCACCAGAGCCACGCCTCGTTCGGCTCGATGCTGCGCATCACGGGGTGGCCGGTCTCGTCGTGGTGCCGGCGGGCGTGCGTCGCGGGCGAGGAGTCGCAGCACCCGACCTTGCCGCAGGTCAGACACATGCGCAGGTGGACGGTCGCCGTACCCTCGCGGTCGCAGTCGAGGCAGTGGTCGGCGTCCGCCTCCGGCTGGTCGCCGTCCCGCGCCGCCTCGAGGTGCTCGCACTCGCCCGCGATGCTGTCCGGGGTGACGACGTCGTCGTCCGCGTCCGCGTCCACGCCCTCCCCGGCGGCGAGCACCACGGCCTCTTCCATGTCGAGCGAGATCATCACGCGCTGCAGCACCTCGTGGTCCACGCCGCGGTCCGCGCGGATGCGGAGCGCCTCCTCCCGCTCGGCGCGCAGCATCTTGATCCGCAGCGCCCGGAAGGTCTGGGCCGGCGTCTTGTGCGTGGTCTGGGAGCCGAGCGCTTCCCACGAGCGGTTGATCCGCCGCTCCGCCATCCGCCGCAGCTCGTCGACGGTGTCGGGATCGAGCGCGTGCGCCTCGTCGATCTCGTCGAGGCGCTTCACCCCCGCCTCCATGACGCGCTGGACGGCGTGGGCCTCCTGGAGCGCGTCCTCGGAGCTGCCGGGCCCCCGCACCCCCATCAGCCGCGCGAACCACGGCAGCAGCGAGCCCTCGATCAGCAGGGACCCGACCGCCACGACCATGGCGACCAGGACGAGCACCTCGCGCTGCGGTGTCTCGGGCGGCAGGGCGAACGCCGCGGCCAGCGTGACCACACCACGCATTCCGGCGAAAGCCAGCACCGACGCCTCGGGCACGGACAGCGGCCGGCCCTCCGCCCCGCGACCCAGGACCACGGCGAAACGGGTCACGAAGACCCACACGAAGCGCAGCACGACGACGGCGACGAACACGGCGAGGCACACGAGCACCACCTCGATCACCCCGATCTCCGTGTCCGCCACGGCACCGATGATGGTCGACAGCTGCAGGCCGATGATGAGGAACACGAGATTCTCGAGCAGGAACTGCACGGTGCGCCAGTTGGTGGTCTGGCTGATCCGGCTCAGGGCGTTCTGCTGCATCGGCGACTTGTGGGCGATGATCAGCCCGGCGACGACCACGGCGAGCACACCCGAGGCATGGATGGCCTCGGCCGGCATGAACGCGAGCCACGGCGTGATCAGGGACAGGCCGGTGTTGACCGACGGGCTGGTGACCCGCTGGTGAACCTGGCCGACCACCCAGGCGACGACGAAACCGACGCCGGCGCCGCCGACGGCGCTGAGCAGGAAGCCGCCGGTGATCGAGCCGACCGTCGCCGCGCCGCTCATCGCCGCGATCGCCGTCGAGAGCAGGACCAGTGCGGTGGCGTCGTTGAGCAGGGACTCGCCCTCGAGCATGGTCAGCACCCGACGCGGCAGGCCGATGGTGCGCCCGATGGCCGTGGCCGAGACGGCGTCCGGCGGCGCCACGACCGCGCCGAGGGCGAACGCCGCAGCGAACCCGACGACGGGCAGCAGCCACCACACCGTGGCGCCGACCCCGAGTGCGGTGAAGGCCACCAGGCCCACGGAGAGCAGCAGGATCGGCCGTGCCTCGGAGCGGACGTCGAGCAGCGAGACCCCGATCGCGGAGGCGTAGAGCAGGGGCGGGAGCAGCCCGGTGAGGATGATCTCGGGGTCGATCGGCTCGTGAGGGACGAACGGCAGGAAGGAGGCCCCGATGCCGACGACGACGAGGGCGAGCGGCGCCGCCACCCCGAGGCGGCTCGCCAGGGGGGCGACGACGAGGACCGTGCCCACCATGAGCAGGATCCAGATGCCCTCGACCATCACCCCTCCTCCCGTCCGGCGAGAGCCGTCACCGTCACGACCGGCTCAGGGGGCCGGCGTGGCCACGGCCGACTCGATCGGCGTGGGGCCGTCGGTGAAGCCGATGGTACGTCCGACCGACGCGGGCGTCGCCAGCGCGGCGGCGATGACGAGGGCGACGTTGGCCCGGGAGGACCCGGCACGCTCGCCCTGCGCGGCCGACGGGTCCACCTCGATGGACCCGGTCGGCTCGTCCAGGGTCAGGGACCCGGGCGCGACGATCGTCCAGTCCAGGGAGCTGCGACGCAGGTAGGCGTCGGCGGCGGCCTTGGACTCGGCGTAGGCGTGGAAGCCGTCGGACGGGTCGATGCCGTGGTCCGGTCCGGCGCCGAGGTACGACACCATGACGTAGCGGCGGACACCGGCGGACGCGGCGGCGTCGATCGAGCGGATGGCCGCGTCCCGGTCGACGGCGTAGGTGCGCTCGGGGCTGCCGCCGCCGGCGCCGGCGGAGAAGACGACGGCGTCGTGCCCGGCCAGGCGCGCGGCGATCTCGTCGGTGCCCGCGGCCTCCAGGTCGAAGACGACGGGATCGGCGCCCGTGGCGGCCACCTCGTCGGTGTGATCCGGGTTCCGGAAGAGCGAGGTGACCCGGTGACCGGCGTCGGTCAGGTCACGGGCAAGCAGGAGGGCGACCTTGCCGTGGCCGCCGAGGATGGCGATGCGGGACATGCTTCTCCTCCGTCTCAGTCGATGTGGGGTGTCCGGAGGCGGCAACACGGGCCGGGATCATTCGATTCCCGGCCCGCGTGCTGTGCGGCGGCCGGTCCGGCCGCCGTCCCGCGTGTCAGCGGCTGGTCTCGAGCGTGCCCGCCTCGACCGTGCCCGCCTCGGGATGCGGCGTCGGATCGACCGGCGCCGTGGCGAACGGCAGGGCGTCCAGGTCCAGCCGGTCGTTCTCGTGCTGTCCGGCCACGAGCGCGGCGGCCTCCTCGTCGGACTGCACGTTCGGCATCGACCCGAGCATCGGCCGGCCCGCCGTCTCGGGCATCCGCCAGATGGCGATCAGACCGAGGACGGAGAAGAACATGAGGTACCAGGCCGGCACCATGTCCTGCCCGGTCAGCTCGATCAGGCCCTGCACCAGCAGCGGGGTGGTGCCGCCGAAGATCGCGACGGCGAAGTTGTACGCCACGCCCATCGCGCCGTATCGGCTGGCCGTGGGGAACAGCGCCGGCAGCGACGAGGCGAGGTTGGCGACGTACGGCATCACGCACAGCGCCACCAGGCACAGGCCGAGGATCGTCGACCACAGGGCGCCGACGGCCAGCAGGCTGAACGCCGGGATCATCAGCACGATGGTGGCGATGGCCGCGACGGCGAGCACCGGGCGGCGGCCGAAGCGGTCCGACAGGCGACCGGTGAGGGGGATGCCCGCGGACATGGCGACCAGCACGGGGATGGTCAGCACGGTGCCGTGCAGGGCGTCGTACCCCAGCGTGTCCGTCAGGTAGGTCGGCATGTAGGAGGTCAGCGCGTAGCCGACGGTGTTGGCGGCGGCGACGAGGAACAGCGCGATGAGCAGCTCGCGCCAGTGGGCCCGCACGATGCCGGCGAGGCCGAGCCGCGGCTCGGTGGGCGCACCGGCACCGGCGGCCGCGGCGTCCTCCCGCAGCGCCTGGTTGGCCTCGAACTGCGGGGACTCCTCGATGCGCAACCGGAAGTAGAGCCCGATCAGGCCGATCGGACCGGCGATGAGGAACGGCCAGCGCCAGCCGCCGTCGAGCATCGCCGCCTCGCCGAGGGTGAGCTGGAAGATCGACACGGTGGCCGCGCCGATGGCGAAGCCGAGGTAGCTGCCGACGTCCAGCAGGGACGCCAGGAAGCCACGGCGCCGGTCCGGCGCGTACTCGGTGACGAAGGTCGTCGCCCCGGCGTACTCACCGCCGGTGGAGAAGCCCTGGACCATGCGCAGGAGCACCAGCAGCACGGGGGCGAGGACGCCCACCTGCTCGAAGGTCGGGAGCAGGCCGATGGCGAACGTGCCCGCGGCCATCATCAGCATGGTCACCGCGAGGGTGCGCTGCCGGCCGATCTTGTCGCCCAGGGGCCCGAACACGAGGCCGCCGAGCGGGCGCATCAGGAAGCTGACGGCGAAGGCGGCGAGGGAGGCCAACAACTGGGCGCCGGGGTCGTCGGCGGGGAAGAACACCTGGCCCATGGTGACCGCGAGGTAGCCGTAGATGCCGAAGTCGTACCACTCCATGGCGTTGCCGACGACGGTGCCGGTGACGGCCTTGCGCAGCTGGGGCCGGTCGACGACGTTGACGTCCTCGACGGTCAGCTCACGGCGGCGGACGCGACGACCGGCACGGCCGTCGCCGCGGTGCTCGCGGCGCGGACGGTGCTCGTCGGCACCGGTCGCGACCGTGGGGGTGGCGCGCTTCGGACTGCTGGCTTCGGGCGGCATGCTGCCTCTCGGGTCGGTGACAAAACCCGTCAAGGGTAGCCGGAGGTGGACCGGACTGCCAGTTGGCCCGCGGACAGCAATCGTCCGCAGTCCAGCCCTGGGGCGGTCCGCACGGCCACCGCCTCGTCTACCCTCGCCGCATGAGCACGCCTCCGGAGCCCCCTGCCGCCGACGCCGCCCAGCCGGTCCTCGACCTCGCCGGCGTCGTGCTCGACAGCGACGACCCGTCCGCCCTCGCGGACTTCTACCACCGGCTCCTCGGGTGGCCGTACGGGACCCGGGAACCGGAGTGGGTCACGCTGCGGGCACCGGCCGGGGCGGGCCTGTCCTTCCAGTACGAGGCCCGGTACCGGCCCCCGGTGTGGCCGGCCGGCGCGGGCGATCCGGCGATGATGGTTCACCTCGACCTCGCGGTGCGCGAACTCGCGCCCGCCGTCGCCCATGCCGTGGCCGTCGGTGCCCGGCTCGCGACGTTCCAGCCGCAGGAGGACGTGCGTGTGCTGCTCGATCCGGCCGGACACCCGTTCTGTCTGTTCCTGGAGGTCCCCGATCACACCAACCGGGGCTGAGCCCGTCCACAGCCTCCACAGGCCGTCTCGTCCACAGGTTGTGCACGATGTGGACAACCCGGGCGGTCAGGCGCGCACGACGACGGCGGCGACGCGGGCCGCACGGCCCGAGGGCGCCCGCCTGCCCGGCTCGGGGGACGATCGGCGTCGCTCGCGTTCCGGGGCGAATGACAGCCGTGTAAGTTCTCCACACTGTGGACAACCCCTGTGGAGAACGGGCTCACGATCACCGGTCGGCGGTGCGTGAACGTCGGGCCAGGCTCCGCCGTGCCGTGTCGGAGAGGTCCTCCCCGGCCGCGTCCACCCGCGCGCGGGCCTGCGCGTCCCCCATCAGCGCGCGGAACAGGACGGGCACGGTCACCCCGTGCGCGGGCCGGTGGATCACGGTCAGGGGCAGCTCCGCCCGCAACAGGCCCGGGCTGAGCACGCGCAAGTAGGCGCCGGTGCGCCCGCGCTCGGTGAACAACCGCAACCAGCCGGTCACGCCCATCGCCGTGCGAAACGTGCCGCAGGGCACACGCGGGCCCGTGACCTGCAGTTCCACGTCACCGACCCGCCACCGCTCCCCCAGGATCGCCCCGTCGACGTCGTAGCCGGCGGTCGTCAGGTTCTCGCCGAAGGCGCCCGGCGGCAGCGCCCGGCCCAGCCGCCCACCCCAGTGCTTCAGCTCCTCGAGGGCCACCGCGTACACGGCCTGGTCCGTGCCCCCGTGGTGCCGGGTGTCGCCGATGACGTCACCGGCCAACCCACTGCCCGCGGTCGAGGAGCGCGGCCCCGGGTCGGCGACGGCGACCGGCCCGGTCACCGGCCGCTTGTGGATCCCGGTGACGCGCCCGGACGCGGCGCGCGGACGCGGGGTGCCCGCCCCGACGTTCACGCTGACGATCCTGCCGTGCGGCGTGGGTGACTCGGTGTGCTCCATGCCCTCATCCTCGCCCCGGACGAGCGGCGGCGGCAGTACCGGTCGTAAACGCTTTCTCCCGTGTCAGCGCGCCCTTAGCATGGTGCCGTGGACTGGAGCGACTTCGACGCCGTCCTGTTCGACCTCGACGGCGTCCTGACCCCGACCGCGCAGATCCACCGGACCGCGTGGGCGGAGATGTTCGACGCCTTCCTCGCCGGGCGCGATCAGCCGCCGTTCACCGACGCGGACTACTTCGCGCACGTGGACGGGCGGCCCCGCGCCGACGGGGTCCGGGCGTTCCTCGCCTCCCGCGGGATCGAACTGCCCGAGGGCGGCCCGGACGACCCCGAGGACGCCGAGACGGTGCACGGCCTGGGCAACCGCAAGAACGCGGCCTTCAACGCCGTCCTCGCCCGCGACGGCATCGCCCCCTACCCCGGGTCCCGGCGGTTGCTCGACGCGCTGCGGGAGCGAGGCACCGCGCTGGCCGTCGTCTCGTCGTCCCGCAACGCGCGGCCCGTGCTGGAGGCCGCCGGGATCCGCGCGGACATCGACTGCGTCGTCGACGGGCTGACCGCCGCCGATGAGGACCTCGCGGGCAAGCCGGCGCCCGACACCTTCCTGCGCGCCGCGCACCTGCTCGGCGTGGACCCGGCCCGCGCCGTGGTCGTCGAGGACGCGACCTCCGGGGTCGCCGCCGGCCGGGCCGGGCGCTTCGGCCTGGTCCTCGGCGTGGACCGCGGCGCCGGAGCCGACACCCTGACCGACGCGGGAGCCGACGTCGTCGTCACCGACCTGGACGAGGTGCTGCCATGATCGCCGGACACACGGCCGGGGTGGAGAACGAGCCGGAGTCGTTCACCGACCCCCTGAACCGGGACCGGTTCCCCGCCGACCCGTGGCGCCTGACGGAGACGTGGCCGACCACCGCGGACCTGCACCTGACCGAGACCCTGTTCGCCGTCGGCAACGGGTACCTGGGGATGCGGGACAACCCGCCGGAGGGCCGGGATGCGCACACCCACGGCACGTACATCAACGGGTTCCACGAGACGTGGGTGATCCGCCACGCCGAGTCGGCGTTCGGCTTCGCCAAGACCGGCCAGACGATGGTCAACGTCCCCGACGCGAAGCTGATGAAGCTCTACGTGGATGACGAGCCGCTGCTGCTGTCCGTGGCGGACCTCGAGCACTACGAGCGGTCCGTGGACTTCCGGGACGGCATCCTGCGGCGGAACCTGATCTGGCGCACGCCGGCGGGCAAGCGCGTGATGGTGGAGTCCTCGCGGATGATCTCGCTGGACCAGCGGCACCTGGCGGTGATGACGCTGAAGGTGACGATGCTCGACGGCGACGCCCCGGTGGCCGTCTCCTCCCAGATACTCAACCGGCAGGACGGGGTCGACGAGTATCACGTGAGCGCCGCCGCGATGGGTGAGGGCGTGGATCCGCGCAAGTCCGCCCGGCTGTCCGCCCGGGTGCTCGAGCCGCGGGGGGACTGGTGCAGCGGGCGCCGGATGATCCTCGGGTACCAGTGCGCCTCGTCGCGGATGACGCTCGCCGTCGGCGCCGACCACACGATCGAGACGGAGAACGAGTACGAGGAGCTGATCAGCACCGAGGCGGACCTGGGCAAGAAGGTCTACCGCGTGCAGGCGACCGCGGGCCGGCCGATCACCATCACGAAGACGGTGGCGTACCACTCCTCGCGGGGCGTGCCGGTGCGCGAGCTGTTCGACCGGTGCCGGCGCACGCTGGACCGGTTCCGTGCCGACGGCCCGCAGGTCAGCCGCGACGCCCAGCGCGCCTGGCTGGACCGGTTCTGGGCCGACGCCGACGTCGAGGTCGAGAGCGGCGACGAGAACGCCGCCACCCAGCAGGCCATCCGCTGGAACCTGTTCCAGATCGCGCAGGCCACCGCCCGGGCGGATCAGCTCGGGGTGCCCGCGAAGGGGGTCACCGGCTCCGGGTACGAGGGGCACTACTTCTGGGACACCGAGGTCTACGTCATCCCGTTCCTCTCCTACACGTGTCCCGGGCTGGCCCGGAACGCCCTGCGGTTCCGCGTGAACCAGTTGGACAAGGCCCGGGAACGAGCCCGGGAGCTGGCCCAGCGCGGCGCCCTCTACCCCTGGCGGACCATCAACGGCGAGGAGGCCTCCGCCTACTACGCCGCCGGGACCGCGCAGTACCACATCGACGCGGACATCGCCTTCGCGGTCAGCCGCTACGTGGACACCACCGGGGATCTCGAGTTCATGCGCGGCAACGGCATCGACATCCTGGTCGAGACGGCGCGGATGTGGGAGGACCTCGGCTTCTGGCGGGAGAACGACCGCCGCGTGTTCAACATCCACGGCGTCACCGGGCCGGACGAGTACACCACCGTCGTGAACAACAACCTGTTCACCAACGTGATGGCCCGGTACAACCTGGAGCGGGCGGCGGACTCGGTGCGGGCCCTGCGGCGAACCGACCGGGCCGCCTACGAGCGGATGGTGCACCGCCTGGACCTGGACCCGGCCGAGCCGGGCAAGTGGCGGGACTGTGCGGCCCACATGACCATCCCGTACGACGAGGAGCTGGGCATCCATCCCCAGGACGAGCACTTCCTGGACCGGGAGATGTGGGACCTGCCGGCCACACCGGAGGACCGGCGGCCCCTGATGCTGCACTACCACCCGCTGGTGATCTACCGGTTCCAGGTGCTCAAGCAGGCCGACGTCGTGCTCGCCATGTTCCTGCAGGGCCACCGGTTCACGCAGGCGCAGAAGAAGGCGAACTTCGACTACTACGACCCGATCACCACGGGCGACTCCACCCTCTCGGCGGTGGTGCAGTCGATCATCGCCGCCGAGGTCGGCTACGAGCAGTCCGCGCTCGACTACTTCCTGCACGGCCTCTACGTGGACCTCGCCGACCTGCACCGGAACACCGTGGACGGGGTGCACATCGCCTCCGCCGGCGGGGTGTGGAACTCCCTGGTGTACGGGTTCGGCGGCATGATGGATCTGCGCGTGGGGCTCGGCTTCGATCCCCGGCTGCCCGAGTCCTGGTCGAAGCTGACGTTCCGGATCCGCCGGCACGGAGTGCGGATGCGAATCGAGGTCGAGCAGGAACGCCTGACCGCGACGATCGAGGACGGCGAGGGCCCGGTGTCGCTGTCGGTGCGAGGCCGCGACCTGCAGGTGACGACGCTGGAGCCGCTGGTCGTCCCGCTGGTGGGCCAGGGACCGCGGCACGGGCGGGCGCCGCGCACGCCGGTGCTCGGCGGGACCCGGGAGGACGGCTCGGTCATCACCGCGGCCCTGCCCACGGACACGGCGCAGCTGGATCAGGTCCGGCCCGCCGAACAGATCCACCCCGCCGCCGAGCCCGCCTGAGCCCGTCGTCGCCGTCGTCCACACCTGTGGACAACCCTGTGGGCGTGTCGCGCACAGCGGTGGACAGCCGCACACCGCCGCGATGACGGCGATCGGCCCGGAGTTACACGACTGTGCTTTGTCCACACTGTGGGTATCGATGTGGACAACCCGGGTCGCCGCCGGATGCACCGCAGCCCCGGTGCCGCAGCACCGGGGCCGTACTGAAGAGTTCTGTTCGCGCTCGTTCCCGAGCGCGTCGACCGCTGTGCGGGTCAGGTGAGGCCGGAGGCGGTCACCAGGCGCAGCACGGTCAGCGCGGCCAGCACCACGAGCACCCCGGCCAGGCCGAGCCACTGGACCCGGGCCCGCTTCGGCCCGCGGGGCGCCCACACCAGGGGCACGGCGGCCAGGGCGCCGGTGAGAAGCCCGCCCAGGTGGGCCTGCCACGAGATGGAGGTATAGAAGAAGCCGAGCGCGGCGTTGATGGCGAGCACGATCAGCAGGGCGCGCGTGTCCGCGCCGAGCCGGCGCTGGATCACGAAGAGCGCGCCGAACAGGCCGAAGATCGCCCCGGACGCGCCGACGACGAGGGTCAGCGGATCGCCGAGCCACAGCACGCCGACCGCACCGCCGATCAGGGCGAGCAGGTAAACAGCCAGGAAGCGGGCGCGACCGAGCATCGGCTCGAGGGCCTGGCCGAGCGCCCACAGGGCGTACATGTTGAACATGATGTGCAGCAGGAACCCCGGGGAGTGCAGGAATCCGCTGGTGATCATGCGCCACGGCTCGGTGGCCGTGAGCACGGGGGCGTAGCCGAGGGCGTAGGTGACGCCGGGCACGAGGTACTGGGCGACGAAGACGACGACGCAGAGGCCGATCAGGGTCCAGGTGACGATCGGCCGGCCGCCGCGCACCACGCCGCCGAACGCGGTGCGGGGAGTGGGCGTGGCGGCCGCCTGTTCGGCGACGCAATCCACGCACTGGACACCGACGGCGGCGGGTCGCTGGCACTGGGCGCACACGGGTCGCCCGCAGCGCTGGCAGCGCACATACGACACGGCGTCCGGGTGCCGGGGGCACCGCGGCTCCGTGTCGGTCCCGCCGACCGCCGGTTGTCCGAAGCTCATGCTCGAGGGGTCCTCAGTTGGGCTCAGACGTCCTCGACGTCGATGCTGGTGATCTTCACGTCGTCGACGGGCTTGTCGCCGCGGTCCGTGGCCACCCCGTTGAGCTTGTCGACGACGGCGCGCGAATCGGCGTCGGTGACCTCACCGAAGATGGTGTGCTTGCCCTGCAGCCAGGTGGTGGGCACCGTGGTGATGAAGAACTGCGAGCCGTTGGTGCCACGGCCGCCGCGCTTGCCGGCGTTCGCCATGGCCAGCTTGTAGGGCTGGGTGAAGTCCAGGTCGGGGGCGATCTCGTCGTCGAACTCGTAGCCGGGGCCCCCGACGCCGCGCCCGAGCGGATCGCCGCCCTGGATCATGAAGTCCTTGATGATGCGGTGGAAGATGACGCCGTCGTACAGCGGGTCGGTGGTCTTCTCGCCGGTGGCCGGGTGGGTCCACTCGCGCTTGCCGGTGGCGAGTTCGACGAAGTTCGCCACGGTCTTCGGGGCGTGGTTGCCGAAGAGGTCGACGACGATGTCGCCGAGGGTGGTGTGGATGGTCGCCTTCTGCGTTGCCTGTGCACTCATGGGGCCGATTCTTCCATGCAGCACCGACAGGACGGCCGGATCGCGGGCCCTGACGGGCGGGTTCAGCGCACAGTGAAACGGCGCCGACGGGCGATAGTGCGAGTCTGGCGCGACCCCGTAGGCTAGGGGCGGACCACCACACCCTTTCTGGAGGTAGATGTGAGCAAGAAGGACAAGTCCGCCGAGGGCGCCCTGAACTGGGCGGTCTCCCGCGTGCAGGCGGGGATCGACACCGCGTCCCCCGCCGTCCAGAGTGCTGCCCGCCGAGCCGGTCACGAGCTGGCCGACGGCGTCGCCACCCTGACGCCGAAGCTGCAGCGCAGCCTGGACGCGGCCGGCCCGCGCATCTCGAAGGCCGTGGACAGCGCGGGCCCGGCGCTGCAGAAGCAGCTCGACCGGGCGACCCCGGCGCTGAACACCGCGCGCGACAAGGTGGTCGACCAGTACATCCCGGCGGCGCAGCTGAAGATCGGCGACGTCGCGGCCCAGGTAGCGAAGCGGCTCGGCGGGGTGGAGACCCCGGAGCAGCTCGACTTCATCGTCGCCAAGATCACCGGTGACAAGAAGGCCGTCAAGAAGGCGCAGAAGGCCTTGGTCGACGCGGCGAAGACCGCGTCGAAGAACGCCAAGCGCTCCAGCGGCAAGACCGGCAAGGGCTGGCTGGTAGTCGGCGCGATCACCGCGGCCGCCGTGGCCGGTGTCTCCGCGTGGCGCGCGTCCAAGCCGGTCGAGGACCCGTGGAAGACCCCGCAGCCGACCGCCCCGCGCGTGACCACCACGGTCTCCGGTGGCGACGGCAAGCACGTGGCGGACACCGCGCCGACGGCTCCGGCCGCGGGCGCGCAGGCGCCGATCGCCCCCACCACCGGCACGACGGGGACCTCGCAGTCCTGACGCCGTAGCTCTACGCAGAGGGCCCGGTGATCATCACGGTCACCGGGCCCTTTCGTGTGCAACCTCGAGTCTGGAGTCAGGCCACCCGACACCTACGAATCGATGGCGAGATCCGCCTTCAACTCCTTATACACGCGCATCGGAGGACGGATTAGTGGCGCCAAGTGCTGGATCGCAAACGCTCGCGCAGTAGTTCCGGCGCCTCCGAGCGAAAGACGCTTCCGGATGTCGGTGTACATGGGGCCTGCTGCCGACTTAACATCATCTGGGTCCTTCCCCCGACCAGCAAGTTCGTCCATCCTCCGCAACCGAATCGACGCCAGATCGGTCTTGGCCTCGGGAACACCCAGGCGATCACACAGCGCGTCGAGAACCTCTTGATCGAATAAGTAGCCTTCGATATGCCTCCGGCTCAGAACTCGGGTTCCGTTGCCTCGCCATTCAGCAACTTCCGATTCTGAAGCAAGGTCGCGGTCCCTCAATCGAATAACGTTTGTACCCTCGACGATCGTCTGCAGTGTCGAAGTCAGACCCAACTTGTCCAACTGCGCGTCTGAGCTGTTTCCGACTGAGACGAAATCAGTGTCAGGGTACTCCGCCGAAAAGATCTGTCGATAGCACTGCGCGTCAAAGCCGTCTCCGCTCCCCTCACACATTACGACCGTCCTTGGCGCTACCAAAGTCGCGATGTCGTCCATAGCTACTACCAAGTTTCGTTTCCAAAATTCTCTACTTGGTCGCACGGGAGTCATGCGAACCGGCTTATCGAAGTCGTGGGATCCAAAGTCAAGAAAAGCGACGCCGTCGCCGCCTTGAGCCGATATCTTTACCGCCTCAGACATGAATCCCAGACTATGTGAAGCAAGAATCAGTTGAGCATCAGCCGGCATGAGCCGAAGCAACTCCCGGAGAACAAGGCCTTGAGCGGCCGTTCCAATGTGGACTTCCGGCTCATCGATACACCAGATAGACCGCTCAAAGTATTCAGCCTTGATCACTGAATCAAGGAGAAGGTCAAAGACCGCCTTCTCTCCGGCCGACAGATTCACGTAGGGAAATCCCCGCGATTCGCCTTTAGTGAATTCGAAAGCTCGGCCGCGCGACAGGCCGCCGATTCGGGTGAGAACGAGATCTGGAAAAACTCTTTGCAACGAATCTCTGAGACTCCCAGTCAGCCGGTCTCTAATCTCAGCTTTAGTGGCGTTATCCGGCGTGGTTTCATCATAAACGGCCGAGAATGTCTGCCAAAGTAACCGTTGATAGTTCTCAGAGACCGACTGATCGATATCGACCGCCCGGCGCGCGTAACCCTTATCCTCGAGAGGAGAAGGTTGCTGCGTGAGGTTCTGAACGTTGAAGTCCGCTTCGTGCCGGTACGCCGTCCGAAAATAGACGGTAGAGTGACGCAGTGACTCTTGATCAGATTCTTCACCGTGCAACTCGACGGTCACGCGCCGATACCATTCTGCAGGGTCCGAAGCGCCGAACTTAGAATGGTAGTCGTCTGTTCCCTGTGCCGTGTTCCAGGCGGACAACCTGTACCAGGTTTGAAGACCGTCAAAGAATGAAGATTTCCCGACGCCATTTGGGCCCGCGAGTACGATAAGTCGAGCGGAGGCCGGTACCTCTTCTATAGTTAAGTCGGAAAAGCGCCGGAAGTTCTTGAGATGAACCGCCTTTAGTCGCACTAGAATACCCCCGTTAGTCGCTCACTCAAATATTCACCATTGTGGCGCAAAGCTCGTCGCCCCGCAATGCCCAGAGACATTGATTCTGTTTGTTCTCAGAATGAGTTGCGATAATTCAGCGGACCGATCGTTTCCTGGTCCGTGTAAGCACGGCAACCACCCGAAAGAAGCCTATGAAGCCTCTGTACCGGCGACGAAGGCCCGGTCCGCAAGGACCGGGCCTTCGTGTTCGACGAGTGGAGACTAGGGGAATCGAACCCCTGACCTGAAGCTTGCAAAGCTACCGCTCTACCAACTGAGCTAAGTCCCCGAGTGGGTGGGTCAGTCGATGGTGTCCGTGGCGTCGCGCCACTTCTTCTTCTCCGCCTCGGCATCCTGGTACCGGCGCCAGGCGACGACTCCGGCGGCCGCCGCGGCCGCGATGGCCAGCAGTTTCTTCATGGATTCCTCACGAGACGAGAGGGTGGGAGTGGGCGTACCAGGACTTGAACCTGGGACCTCTTCGTTATCAGCGAAGCGCTCTAACCGCCTGAGCTATACGCCCCCAGACCCGTTGGGCCGAGACACGACGATACCGCATCGCGCCAGCCCCGCCCAAATCAGGAGGCCCACCTCACGCCTCGAACAGGCGCTGTCCGACGTACCCGCCGGGGGCCACCCCGCCGGGCACCGCGAACAGCCCGGACCCGGTGTGCCGCAGGTACTCCGCGAGGGCGTCGTTCCGTGCCATCGCCGTCTGCATCGGCACGTAGTGGGTCCGCGGGTCGGTGACGAACGCGAGGAACATCAGCCCGGCGTCGAGCCTGCCCAGCCCGTCCGATCCGTCCGTGTAGTTGTAGCCGCGGCGCAGCATCCGCACCCCGTCGTTGCGCGACGGATGGGCGAGGGCGACGTGCGAGGTCGTGGCGATCAGCGGGGTGCCGTCGTTCCCGGCCCGCGCCAGGTCCGGCTCCGTGAACTCGCTGCCGCCGGAGAGCGGCGCTCCCTCGGTCCGGTCCCGCCCCACCACCTGCTCCTGCTCCCGCAGCGACGTGCGGTCCCAGGTCTCGATGTGCATCCGGATCCGCCGCGCCACCAGGTACGTGCCGCCGGCCATCCAGCCGCCGGTCTCGCCCACCCACACGTGCTCGGCCAGCGCGTCGTTCTCCTCGGCCTTGAGGTTCGCGGTGCCGTCCTTGAACCCGAACAGGTTCCGCGGGGTCGCCTGCGCCGTGCTGGTCGACGCCGTCCGGCCGAACCCGAGCTGCGACCAGCGCACGCTGACCGTGCCGAACCCGATCCGGGCGAGGTTGCGGATGGCGTGCACGGCCACCTGGGGATCGTCGGCGCACGCCTGCACGACGAGGTCGCCCCCGGTGCGGGCCGGCTCCAGCGCGTCGCCGGGGAAGTGCGGCAGGTCGATCAGGGCGGCGGGCCGGTGCTTCGCCAGCCCGAACCGGTCCTTCCCGTCCTTGCGGAACAGGCCGGCGCCGAAGCCGATGGTGATGGTCAGGTTGGCCGCGCTCAGCCCGAGCGCCTCGCCGGTGTCGGTGGGCGGGGAGTCGTACCCGGCGTCGGGGGTGAGCGAGCCGCCGGCGGTGAGGGTGGCCGCGGCCTCGGTCCACTGCTGCAGCAGCGCGATCAGCTCGTCGCGCGAGTCGGTGACGACGTCGAACGCGGCCAGGTGCAGACGGTCCTGCGCGGGCGTGACGATGCCGGCCTGGTGCGCTCCGTGGAAGGGCACGACCGACGACACCGGAGCGGCAACCGGGGACCGTTCTCCCGCAGCAGCGACGGCGGCCGCCCCGACGGCCGCGGTGACCCCGCCGGTGCCGGCGAGGGTGAGGAAGGAACGACGGCCGAGACGACTCATGACGGGCTCACTGAGGGATGCGACTCACGCGACGACGGCGCCGGTGAGCTTCGCCAGTGGCTCGCTCAGGGCGTCGACGCGCGTGGAGAGGGTCTTGATCTGCGCCGGCGTCAGGGCCTCGTAGGACACGAACCCGTCGCCCTGGCGGTACTGGTCCAGTTCCTTCTGCAGGGCGTCGAACCGGGCGCTGATGGTCGTCGCCAGCGGCTTGTTCTTCGCCTCCAGCGCCGGCCGGAGGTTGGTGAAGGCGATCCGGGCACCGTCGACGTTCGCCTGGAAGTCCCAGAGGTCGGTGTGCGAGAAGGCCTCCTCCTCGCCGGTGATCTTGCCCGTGGCCACCTCGTCGAGCAGTTCCTTGGCGCCGTTGCCGAGCTGGGCCGGGGTCAGCTTCACCGCCGTCGTCCGCTTCGCCAGCTCCTGGGTGTCGGCGAGCAGCCGGTCCGCCACCGTGGCGCGCTGCGCGGCCGTCAGCGCCGTGTATCCGGTCGCCGGCGGCCACAGGTCCTTCTCCAGCCGGTGCCAGCCGGTCCAGGCCTGCCCCTTCTCCAGGTCGGCCTCGCGGGCGTCCATCCGCGGGTCCAGATCCCCGAACGACTCGGCCACGGGCTCGATCCGCTCCCAGTGGGTGCGCGTGGGAGCGTAGGCGGCGCGGGCCGCGGCGGCATCTCCACGTTTGACGGCGGCGACGAACGCGGTGGTGCCCGTGAGCAGCTGCTCGGTCTGCTCCTTCACGTACGCCTGGTACTGCGTCGTGGCGGTGCTCAGCAGCTGCTGGGACGAGGCGTCCGCGTACACGGGCTTGCCGGAGTCGGTGACGGTGAAGTCCGCGCGGATCCCGTCCCCGCTCATGCCCGGCTTGCAGGCGGACCGGTACGTGCCGGCGGGCGCCTGGACGATCAGGTCCCGGCTCAGGCCCGGTCCGATGTTCTCGACCTCGCCGACGATCCGGACGCCGTCCTCGGCGAACAGGTAGAACTCGGTGACCTGGTTCCCCTGGTTGGTGACCCGGAACGTGACGGTGCCGCTGGGCGCCTGCGTACCGGTCAGGGTGCAGGCATCGTCGGTGCTGGTGACGCCGATGGGGCCGGACGCGCTGCCGCCGGCGGTCGAGGCGGCCTGCGGCGTGTTCGACGTGCACGCGCTCAGCGCCAGGGCGAGGGCGAGGATGACGGCGGCGCCGGGCAGGCGGGAGCGACGGTGGGCGAACGGCATCGGTCAGGCTTCCTTGGTGACGGCCAGGCTCGTGCGAGCGGCCGGGGCGGAGGGGCTGGTGCGGGCGGCGACGGGCCGGCGCACGACCCGCAGGTAGATCGCCAGGGTGGGGACGACGTAGAGCAGCCAGGCCGCGACCTCCAGCCAGGTGCTCGCCGGGGAGAAGTTGAACACGCCCTTGAGCAGCGTGCCGTACCAGCTGGCCGGGGGGACGGCGGCGGAGAGGTCGAAGGCGAGGGCGTTCAGGCCCGGCAGGATCCGGGCCTCCTGCAGGTCGTGGATGCCGTAGGCGAGCACGCCGCCGGCGATGACGATGAGCAGGGCGCCGGTCCAGCGGAAGAAGGTGGCCAGGTTCAGTCGGATGGTGCCGCGGCCGATCAGCCAGCCGATCAGCACGGCGGTGGCGATGCCGGCCAGGGATCCGGCGAGGGGCTGCCAGGTCTGGCCGCTGGCCTGGGCGGCGGCCCACAGGAAGAGGGCGGTCTCCAGGCCTTCACGCCCGACGGTGACGGCGGCGACCACGGCCACCGCCCAGCCGCCCGCGGTGGTGGCGGCGTCCATCCGGCTGGTCAGCGTGGTGCCGAGGGTGCGCGCGGTGCGCGCCATCCAGAACACCATGCCGGTGACGAGCGCGACCGCCAGGATGGACAGGCCACCGCCGATGGCCTCCTGGGCCTCGAACGTCAGACCCTGGGGACCGAAGGTCAGGAGCGCCCCGAAACCGGCGCTGAGCAGGACGGCGACGGCGACACCGGCCCACAGGCGCGGGATGAGGGCCGTCCGACCGGTCCGGCGCAGGTACGCCAGCAGCAGCACGAGCAGCAGCGCCGCCTCGAGCCCCTCGCGCAGGCCGATCAGGTAGTTCCCGGTCACCGCAGTCTCCTCATCTCGGTCAGGTGAGGCTTACCTCACCCGAGCAGGAGACTAGACCGCGGGACGTCAATTACACAACACGGGGCTTCCGTATTGCGTCACGGGGTCGACGGGAGGCCGATCCGTCAGTCGTCCGTGAGGGTGACCCCGATGCCGCCGACCAGCGTCGACGTGATGTTGTACAGCACGGCCGCCAGCACGGACAGCGCGGTCAGCAGGAAGATGTTGGTCACGGCGACGACCGTGGCGAAGGAGGCCACCTGACCGAGCGAGGCGTAGGTGCGCAGGTCGAAGCTGTTGCTGCCGCCCACCTCGCCGAGCATCTGGTTGATCCGGGCGAAGATGCCGGTCAGGTCCAGCACCGTCCACAGCACGATGGACGCCACCACGGTGACGATGCCCAACGCCACGGAGAGCAGGAACGCCATCTTCAGGACCGACCACGGGTCGACCTTGCTCACCAGCAGGCGGGCGCGACGCACCTTCGTCCGCTGGGGCGGCCGGACCAGCTTCGGGGCGGGCCGGGTCGCGGCCTCCCGGCCACCGGATGCCTGAGAGCCCGAACCCTGGCCGGAGCCACCCTGGCCGGCGGGGCGGCCGGCCGACGCGGGACGGGGACCCGAGGTGCGGGGGGACGCGGACGGCGCGGCGTTCCGCGCGGCGGTGCCCGTACGGGGCGACGTCGACGGGGCGCGGTCGGGCCGGCTGGGGGCCCGTCCGGTCGCGGCGTCGCGGATGCCGGCGCCCTTGGCCTTCATCCGTTCGAGAGCGTCCGACCGCTGGCCGGACCCGCCGCGGCCGTCACCGCTGGGCTTGCTGGAGCTCACTGCCTACCTCCGTCGTCGACTCCGTCGGACGAGGCACCATCGGACGAGCCGTCCGCGCTGTCGCCGTCGTCGGGATCGGCGGTCGCGACCGCCTCGGATTGCTGGTCCAACGGTACTTCATCGGTTCCCGCGCCGACCGTCTCGACGCCGGTGCCCGCACCGGCGTCGCCGGCGGGAGCGTCGACGGCGGCCGCGACCTCCTCCTCGATCCGTGACTCCGAGGTCAGGGCCACGCCGATGATCCGGTCGTTCTTGTCGGGCTTGGCGAAGATCACGCCCATGGTGTCGCGGCCCTTCGCCGGCACCCCGGAGACGGCCGAGCGGACGACCTTGCCCTTCTCCATGATGACGAGCACGTCGTCGTCCTCCTGGACGATGCCCGCGCCCACCAGCTCACCGCGCTCCTCGACCACCTTGGCCACCTTGATGCCGAGGCCGCCGCGGCCCTGCACCCGGTACTGGTCGACCGGGGTGCGCTTGGCGTAGCCGCCGTCGGTGACGACGAAGACGAAGGAGTCCTCGGTGACGACGTCCGCGGCCAGCAGCTCGTCGCCGTCGCGGAACTTCATGCCGGTGACACCGGAGGTGGCGCGCCCCATCGGCCGCAGCGCCTCGTCGGTCGCGGCGAACCGCAGGGACTGCCCGTTCCGGGAGACGAGCACGATGTCGTCGTCCTCGGAGACCAGCTTGGCCGAGACCAGCTCGTCGCCGTCGCGCAGGTTGATCGCGATGACCCCCGCCGACCGGTTGGTGTCGTAGTCGGCGAGCCGGGTCTTCTTCACCAGCCCGCTGCGGGTGGCGAGCACGAGGTACGGCGCCTGCGTGTAGTCCTTCAGCGCGAGCACCTGGGCGATGGTCTCGTCCGGCTGGAACGGCAGCAGGTTGGCCACGTGCTGGCCGCGGGCGTCTCGGCCGCCCTCCACCAGGTCGTACGCCTTGGCCCGGTACACCCGGCCGAGGTTGGTGAAGAACAGCAGCCAGTTGTGGGTGGTGGTGACGAAGAAGTGGTCCACCACGTCGTCCGCGCGCAGCTGTGCCCCGCGCACGCCCTTCCCGCCGCGCTGCTGCGTGCGGTACTGGTCGGTGCGCGTGCGCTTGACGTACCCGCCGCGGGTGATGGTGACGACCATGTCCTCCTCGGGGATCAGGTCCTCCATGCTCATGTCGCCGTCGTAGCCGAGCATGATCTCGGTGCGCCGGTCGTCCCCGTGCCGGTCGACGATCTCGGCGAGCTCCTCGCTGACGATCTGCCGCTGCCGAGCCGGGGACTCGAGGATCGCGTGGTAGTCCGCGATCGCGGCCTCCAGTTCGGCGAACCGGTCCTGGATCTTCTGCCGCTCCAGGGCCGCGAGCCGGCGCAGCTGCATCTCGAGGATGGCGCGGGCCTGCAGCTCGTCGATGGAGAGCAGCTCGATCAGCCCGTCGCGGGCGTCCTCGACCGTGGAGGACCGCCGGATCAGGGCGATCACCTCGTCGAGCGCGTCCAGGGCGGCGAGCAGACCGCGCAGGATGTGCGCCTCCTCCTCGGCCTTGCGCAACCGGAACCGGGTGCGGCGGACGATGACGTCCAACTGGTGGGTGACCCAGTGCCGGATGAACGCGTCGAGGGACAGCGTGCGCGGCACCCCGTCGACGATCGCCAGCATGTTGGCGGAGAAGTTCTCCTGCAGCGACGTGTGCTTGTACAGGTTGTTCAGCACGACCTTGGCGACGGCGTCGCGCTTGAGCACGATGACGAGGCGCTGGCCGGTGCGGCCCGACGTCTCGTCCCGCAGGTCGGCGATGCCGGAGATGCGGCCGTCCTTGACCAGCTCGGCGATCTTGATCGCGAGGTTGTCCGGGTTGGCCTGGTAGGGCAGCTCGGTGACGACGAGGCAGGTGCGGCCCTGCAGTTCCTCGACGTTGACGACGGCGCGCATGGTGATGGAGCCGCGGCCGGTCCGGTACGCGTCCTCGATCCCCTTGTGCCCGAGGATCTGGGCGTGCGTCGGGAAGTCGGGACCCTTGATCCGCTTGAGCAGCTCGGTCAGCAGCTCGTCCTTCGTGGCCTCCGGGTGCTCGAGGTACCACTGGACGCCGTCGGCCACCTCCCGCAGGTTGTGCGGCGGGATGTTGGTGGCCATGCCGACGGCGATGCCGGAGGACCCGTTGACCAGCAGGTTCGGGAACCGCGCCGGCAGGACCGTGGGCTCCTGGTCGCGGCCGTCGTAGTTGTCCTGGAAGTCGACGGTCTCCTGCTCGATGTCCCGGACCATGTCCAGGGACAGGGGGGCCATCTTCGTCTCGGTGTACCGGGGGGCGGCCGCGCCGTCGTTGCCCGGGGAGCCGAAGTTGCCCTGCCCGAGCGCGAGCGGGTAGCGCATCGTCCAGTCCTGGATCAGCCGGACCAGGGCGTCGTAGATCGCGAGGTCGCCGTGCGGATGGTAGGTGCCCATCACGTCGCCGACCACGCGCGCGCTCTTGCTGAACGCCCGGTCCGGCCGGTACCCGCCGTCGTACATGGCGTAGAGGATGCGCCGGTGCACGGGCTTGAGGCCGTCACGCACGTCGGGCAGGGCGCGGCCGATGATGACGGCCATCGCGTAGTCCAGGTACGAGCGCTGCATCTCGGTCTGCAGGTCGACCTGCTCGACGCGGTCGGTCAGCACCTCGCCCTCGACCGGGGTCTGCTCGTCGGCGCCCTCGGGGTTCTCCGGGGTCTCGTCGCTCATGCTCGGGGTCCTTCTCTCATCTCACGTTCTCATCGCCCGGACGCGGGGACGCGGGCGGCACGTGCGGGTGCGGTGGCAGGGGTCGGGGATCCGACGCCGGTCAGATGTCCAGGAAGCGGACGTCCTTGGCGTTCTGCTGGATGAACGCGCGCCGGGAGTCGACGTCCTCGCCCATCAGCACCGCGAACACCTGGTCCGCCGCGGCGGCGTCGTCCATGGTCACCTGGAGCAGGGTCCGGTGATCCGGGTCCATCGTGGTCTCCCACAGCTCGGTGTAGTCCATCTCGCCGAGCCCCTTGTACCGCTGGATGCCGTTGTCCTTGGGCAGTCGGCGGCCGTGGGAGAGCCCGTCGGCGACGACGGCGTCCCGCTCCCGGTCGCTGTAGACGTAGTCGTGCGCCGCGTTGGACCACTTGATCTTGTACAGCGGCGGCTGCGCCAGGTACACGAAGCCGTGCTCGATCAGCGGCCGCATGTACCGGAACAGCAGGGTCAGCAGCAGCGTGGTGATGTGCTGGCCGTCGACGTCGGCATCGGCCATCAGCACGATCTTGTGGTACCGGGCCTTGGCGATGTCGAAGTCCTCGCCGATGCCGGCGCCGAACGCGGTGATCATGGACTGGACCTCGGCGTTGTTCAGCGCCTTGTCCAGCCGCGCCCGCTCGACGTTGAGGATCTTGCCGCGCAGCGGCAGTACCGCCTGGGTCATGGGATCCCGGCCGCGCACCGCCGAGCCGCCGGCCGAGTCACCCTCGACCATGTAGATCTCGCTCTTCGACGGGTCCTTCGAGGCGCAGTCCTTGAGCTTGCCGGGCATGCCCCCGGACTCCAGCAACCCCTTGCGGCGGGTCGATTCGCGCGCCTTCCGCGCGGCGATGCGGGCCTGGGACGCCTGGACCGCCTTGCGGATCACGTCGCGGGCCGGGCCCGGATTGCGCTCGAACCAGTCGCCGAGCTGGTCCGAGACCACGCGCTGGACGAACGTCTTGGCCTCGGAGTTGCCGAGCTTCGTCTTGGTCTGGCCCTCGAACTGCGGTTCGCCGAGCTTGACGGAGATGACGGCGGTGAGCCCCTCGCGGATGTCGTCGCCGGTGAGGTTGTCGTCCTTCTCCCGCAGGATGTTCTTCTCGCGCGCGTACCGGTTGACCAGGGTGGTCAGCGCGGCGCGGAAGCCCTCCTCGTGGGTGCCGCCCTCGTGGGTGTTGATGGTGTTGGCGTACGTGTGCACGCTCTCCGAGTAGGCGGTGGTCCACTGCATCGCCAGCTCGAGGGCGATCCGCTTGTCCTTGTCCTCGGCCTCCAGCGCGATCACCTCGTCGTTGATGACCTCGGTGCGCTTGGACGAGTTGAGGAACGTGACGTAGTCGAGCAGGCCGTTCTCGTACTGGTAGACGACCTGGCGGTGCTTCGGCTCGGCGGCCTCCTCCTCGGCGTCGCCGGCGGCGGCGATCTCCTCGCCGGCCTCCTCCGCGGCCCGCTCGTCGGTCAGCGTGATCTTCAGGCCCTTGTTCAGGAACGCCATCTGCTGGAAGCGCGCGCGGAGCGTCTCGAAGTCGTAGTCCACGCTCTCGAAGATCGTGTCGTCCGCGTAGAACGTCTGGGTGGTGCCCGTCGCGTCGGTCTCCTCGCCCTTGACCAGCTCGGTGACCGGGTGGCCGCCGTCGGCGAAGGACTGGCGCCACACGTGCCCCTGCTGCCGGACCTCGGTGTCGACCCGGCGGGAGAGGGCGTTGACGACGGAGATGCCGACGCCGTGCAGGCCGCCCGAGACGGCGTAGCCGGAGCCACCGAACTTGCCGCCCGCGTGCAGGATGGTCATGACCACCTCGACCGTGGGCTTGCCCTCGGTCGGATGCATGCCGACGGGGATGCCACGGCCGTCGTCGACGACCCGGACCCCGCCGTCCTCCAGCAGGGTCACCTCGATGTGGGTGGCGTGCCCGGCGAGGGCCTCGTCGACGGAGTTGTCGACCACCTCGTAGACCAGGTGGTGCAGACCGCGGGGACCGGTGGACCCGATGTACATGCCGGGCCGTTTGCGGACCGCCTCGAGTCCCTTGAGGACGGTGATATCGCTGGCCCCGTACTGGCCCTGCGTCGCGCCCGGCCGGCCGGAGGAACGGGTGGCCGACGCATCGCTCGACTGGTCAGCACCGGTCGCCTCCGTCGACGGCGGCACCGGGGACTCGGCCGGGAGATCCGTGTGCTGGGGCTGGGTGGTTCCGTCGTCGGGAAGGTTCGCTGACACAGGCGCGTCCGGCTCCTCGTGATCGAGACGTGCACGACGGCGGAGGCCGCGCGCACCATGACACGTGCCGTGGCGCGCCTCCGCAGGAGGGCACAGGGGCTACCGCACGGTAACCTTCCGGCACACGCTCACCATTCTACTGGGTGGCCGGGCCGGGATCGCGCTCATCATGCCGTGGGCACAATTCTTTGCCGGATCTGGCCGGTCAACGGAGCGCGGGACGGCCCCGTCCTCGTCCGTCGGGGTCCCGGACGCTCTCCCGCCGGATTTCGACCCGCCGGATTCCGCGTCGACCGGTCAGCCGTAGGTGTCCCGTGGTCCGCGGCCGCGCACATGCCGGACGCCCTTCCGCCAGCTCGGCGCGGTGGGTCCGGACACCTTGATCGCGGTGAGGATGCCCGGCCCGATCTCCGCGTCGAACCGGGCCAGCAGGGTGGGCACCAGCAGGCGGACCTGGGTGGCCCAGGCCGTGGAGTCGCACACGACGTGCAGCGTGGTCTCGCGGAAGGCGTCCGGGTGGCAGTGCGCCGCGATGTCCGGCCCGACGATCTGCGCCCAGCGCCCGATCACCGACCCGACGGAGACGGGAGTGCTCCAGCCACGGTCCTTGACCATGCGGTCCACCACCGAGCCCAGCTCCAGCGGGTCGCGGCCGGTGCGGCGTGCGATGCCCGTCCGGGTCTGGGCGCTGCGGGCGGCACTGCGGTGCAGGGCCGCCGCGGAACGCACGCGTCGCTCACCCCGGGCCTCGGCGGCCGCGCGGGCCCGCAACAACGCCGCGGCCGGCGCGTCGATCGCCTCCTCGGCCCCCGCGCCCACGGGCGCCGCCGGGTGGGCCGGCGGGTTCGCCGCGTCGTCGGCGGTGGCCGGCGGATCGGCGGGGGCGTCGTCGCCGGCGCTCATGCCGCCTCCACGACCCCGGCCCCGACCCGCAGCTGCCGGTCGATGAGACTGGCGGGGATGTCCTCGACGACGGCGGCGGTGATGAGCACCTGCTCCGCGTCCGCGGCGATCGCCGCCAGCCGGTTGCGCCGGTCGGCGTCCAGTTCCGCGAACACGTCGTCGAGCAGCAGGATCGGTTCGCCGCCCTCGGTCAGGGCGTCCTCCCGGAGCAGTTCGTAGGCGGCCAGCCGCAGCGACAGGGCGACCGACCAGGACTCCCCGTGCGAGGCGTAACCCTTGGCGGGTGCCTGCCCGAGCACGAGGTCGATGTCGTCCCGGTGCGGTCCGGTCAGCGTCAGCGCCCGGTCCCGGTCCCGGGTCTCGCCGGCCTCCAGCGCGTCGAGGAACGTGCGGCGGATCGTCTCGGTGTCCAGGCCGGCCAGGTCGGAGCCGGTGTCGGCCGGTCCGGGGGCGGGCAGCGCGTCGTCGTCGTCGGTGTCGTGCCCGACCACGGTGCTGCGATACCGCGCGGTCAGCTCCTTGCTGCCGTCGGTCAGGCGTCGATAGGCCGCGGCCAGGTGCGGGGCGAGCCGCTCCAGCAGGGTGACCCGGGCCTGCAGCAGCTGGGCGCCGGTCGCGGCGAGGTGCTCGTTCCACACCTGCAGGGTCGCGCGGTGGTTGTCGGTGTAACGGCCGGCAGCCCGCGCGGACTTGAGCAGGGCGTTGCGTTGCTTGAGCACCCGGTCGTACTCCCCGCGCAGGGCGGCCTGCGCGGGGGCGAGGGTCACGGTCAACTCGTCGAGGAAGCGCCGTCGGCCGCCCGGGTCGCCCTTGACCAGGTCGAGGTCCTCGGGGGCGAACAGGACGGTGCGGCAGAGCCCGAGCGCCTCGCGGGCCCGCACCGGGTTGGCCCGGTTGATCCGCACCCGGTTGCCGCCGCGGGCGTTGATCTCCAGCTCCAGGCTCAGCTGTTGCGTGCGGCGCACCAGGCGGGCGCGGACCAGCGCCTGCTGCGCGCCGAACCGGATCAGCGGGGCGTCCTGGCTGACCCGGTGGGAGCCCAGGGTCGCCAGGTAGCCGACGGCCTCGACGATGTTGGTCTTGCCGAGCCCGTTGGCGCCGACGAACACGGTGACGCCGGGTTCGAGCGTGAGGTCGAGCTGGGCGTAGGTGCGGAAGTCGGTGAGGGAGAGAGCGGCGAGGTGCACGTCGTCAGCTCGGGTCGGCCGCCGTCGACGGGTCGGTGCCGGTGTTCTCGCTGCCCGGGCTCGGGGTGCCGCTGCCCTCGATCCGCTGGCCGGCGGGCCGGACGGCGTGGCCGCCGAACTGGTTGCGCAGCGCGGCGACGGCCTTCATGGCCGGGGAGTCCTCCTGCCGGGAGACGAACCGGGCGAAGACGGCGGCGGTGATGGCGGGTGCGGCGACCTCGTTGGCGATCGCCTCCTCGACCGTCCACCGGCCCTCGCCGGAGTCCTCGACGTACCCGGAGATCTTCTCCAGCCCGGGGTCGTCGGTCAGCGCCCGGACCATCAGGTCGAGCAGCCAGGACCGGATCACGGTGCCCTTCTGCCAGGCGTGGAACGTGCCGGCCACGTCGGTGACGATGTCCTTCTTGGCCAACAGCTCGTAGCCCTCGCCCAGGGACTGCATGACGCCGTACTCGATGCCGTTGTGCACCATCTTGGCGTAGTGCCCGGCACCCACGGCGCCCACGTGCACGAAGCTCTCCTCGCGCGGGCCCTCCGGGCGGAGCACGTCGAAGACGGGCATCAGGGTGGCCACGTCCTCGTCGCTGCCGCCGGCCATCATGCCGTAGCCGTTCTCCAGGCCCCACACCCCGCCGGAGACCCCGACGTCGACGAAGCCGATGCCCCGCTCGGCGGCGTGGTCCGCGTGCGCCTGGTCGTCGGTGAAGCGGGAGTTGCCGCCGTCGATGAGGATGTCGCCGGCGTCGAGCTTGCCGGTCAGTTCCTCGACCACGGCCGCGGTGATGGCACCGGCCGGCAGCATCAGCCAGACGATCCGCGGGGAGGGCAGCGCCGCCACGAGGGCGTCGGTGTCCGGAACGTCGGTGACGTCGGGGTTCCGGTCGTACCCGGTGACGTCCACGCCGCCGCGGCGCAGCCGCTCCCGCATGTTGAAGCCCATCTTGCCGAGCCCGATCATGCCGATGTGCATGGTCTCCGTCCCTTCCGTCGCGTTCCTGGCTCTGCGCCCGCTGGTGCTGCTGCGCCCACGGCGCGATGCCGGGTCAGCGGGGCCGGTGCGTCATTGGTTCGGCAGCCGCACCGGCATCAGCAGGTACCGGTAGTCGTCCAGTTCGTCCCCGTCGGCCTCCTGCTGGGCGGAGACGACCGCCGGCTTGGGCGGGGTGGTGAACGAGAACCGCACGTAGTCGGTGCTGAACGCGCTCAAGCCCTCGCTCAGGTAGTGCGGGTTGAACGCGACGGTGATCGGATCGCCCGTGAGGTTCGCCTCGATCGCCTCGGACGCCTGGGCGTCCTCGCCGGTGCCGGCGTCGAGCGAGAGCGTGCCCTCGGAGAACGCCATCCGGATCGGGGTGTTCCGCTCGGCCACCAGCGCCACCCGGCGGACGGCCTCGATCAGGTCGGCGGTGCGGACGGAGGCGTGGATCGGGGTCACGTCCGGGAAGAGCGACCGGATCTTCGGGTAGTCGCCGTCGACCAGCAACGACGTGGTGCGCCGCCCTCCGCTCTCGAAACCGATCAGCTCGTTCGCGTCGGACAGGGCGATGGACAGGTCGCCGCCGGAGCCGAGCGTCTTGGCGACCTCGCTGAGCGTGCGGGCCTTGACCAGCACGCTCGTCGAGAGACCGGCGCTGCTGGGCCGCCAGCCCAGTTCCCGCATCGCCAGCCGGTACCGGTCGGTGGCCAGCAGCGTCATGGTCTCGCCCTCGAACTCGATCCGCACGCCGGTGAGGATCGGCAGGGTGTCGTCGCGGCTCGCGGCGATGATCACCTGGGAAACGGCCTGGGCGAACGCGCTGCCGTCGACGACGCCGCCGATCGGGGGAAGCGCCGGCAGCTCCGGGTAGTCGTTCTCCGGCATCGTCGCCAGGTTGAACCGGGAATTGCGGCAGCTGAGCGTGATCTTCGCGCCGTCGGTCGCGATCTCCACGGGGGCGGAGGGAAGGCTGCGGCAGATGTCGGCGAGGAGGCGACCGGAGACCAGGACCGTGCCGGGCTCGGCGACGTCGGCGGCGAACTGCAGGTTCGCGGAGATCTCGTAGTCGAAGCTCGACAGGCTCACCGATCCGGACTCGGCCTTGAGCAGGAGTCCCGAGAGCACCGGGACCGGGGGGCGGGGGGACAACGAGCGAGCGGTCCAGGAGACGGCCTCGGCGAGGACATCCCGGTCAACGGAGAACTTCACGGAGAATGCATCCGCCTTTCAGCGTCGTCGTGCGGGAGCCGTCGGGCTCCGGAGCAGCAGGTCGGTCCCGACCCGTGACGAGAGGACCGACGGGGACGGTGATCCGGGGACAGCTTAGCGAAGGGTCGAGGCGACCGGGACCGGGGCGGTCG
This sequence comes from Tersicoccus solisilvae, assembly GCF_014643255.1. Classification (GTDB taxonomy): domain Bacteria; phylum Actinomycetota; class Actinomycetes; order Actinomycetales; family Micrococcaceae; genus Tersicoccus; species Tersicoccus solisilvae. The sequence goes on from NZ_BMJI01000001.1 coordinate 208,311, forward strand.
ACGAACGGACCCGGTCCCGATCGATGGTGGGTGCGACGTCGACGGCAGGACGGTGCACGGGTGGATGTTCTCGGAAGGGATTCATGGATTTCTAGGATTCGTAGGAAGAGTAAGTGCTGTGGATCCTGTGGAGAACCGCCGTCGGAGCCGGTGGCGCCGCGAATCGGGATGTGGGCAACGTGTGGCCCCACCACCGCACGGAACGGCACCGGCGGTGGACGGAGCGGAGGCGCCGTCCGGGCGTCCACAGCACCCCGATGAGTTCTTCGACCGGTTGTCCACCTCGCGGACGAGGTTCTGCACAGCGTTGTCCACAGGCGTGGACAACAGGGAAATCCCTCTAGCGACGACGCCGCCCCGGGTGGCATCACCCGGGGCGGGAGGGATGTCGGCCCGCGAGCAGCGACCCGTCGTGAGCGACGCGGCGTCGTCAGCCGTCCCGCTGGGTCTGCTTGATGAGGTTGGTCAGCTCGGTGACCTGGTTGTAGATGTGCCGGCGCTCGGCCATCAGCTGGCGGATCTTCCGGTCGGCGTGGATGACCGTCGTGTGGTCACGGCCGCCGAGCTCCTGCCCGATCTTCGGCAGGGACATGTCCGTCAGCTCCCGGCACAGGTACATGGCGATCTGCCGGGCGGTCACCAGGGTGCGCGTGCGGGACTTGCTGCACAGCTCCTCCTGGCTGAGGTTGAAGTACATGGCCGTCTGGCCCAGGATCGTCGCCGAGGTGATCTCCTTGGCCCCGTCGGCGGTGATCAGGTCCTTGAGCACGATCTCGGCCAGTTGCAGGTCCACCGGCTGCTTGTTCAGCGACGCGAACGCGGTGACGCGGATCAGCGCCCCCTCCAATTCGCGGATGTTCGTGGAGATCCGGGACGCGATGTACTCGAGCACGTCGTCGGGCGCCTTCAGCCCCTCGAGGATCGCCTTCTTCCGCAGGATCGCGATCCTCGTCTCCAGCTCCGGCATGGTCACGTCCGTGATCAGCCCCCACTCGAAGCGGGACCGCATCCGCTCCTCGAACCCCGTCAACTGTTTGGGCGGCAGATCCGAGGTGATGACGACCTGCTTGTCGTGATTGTGCAGGGCGTTGAACGTGTGGAAGAACTCCTCCTGCGTGTGCTCCTTGCCGGCGAGGAACTGGATGTCGTCGATGAGCAGGATGTCCACGCTGCGGTAGAGCTGTTTGAAGCTGGTGCCCTCGTCGTCGCGGATGGAGTTGATGAAGTCGTTGGTGAACTCCTCGGAGTTCACGTACCGCACCCGGATCCCGTTGTAGAGCCGGCGCGCGTAGTGCCCGATGGCGTGCAGCAGGTGGGTCTTGCCCAGGCCCGAGTCCCCGTAGATGAACAGCGGGTTGTAGGCCTTGGCCGGTGCCTCGGCGACCGCGACCGCCGCCGCGTGGGCGAAGCGGTTGGACTGCCCGATGACGAATGCGTCGAAGATGTACTTCGGGTTGAGTCGGCCCATGTCGCCGGTGTCGACGTTGCTCGGGGCGGCGGACCGCGCCGGGGGCCGGTTCGAGGTCGCCGGTGCGGGGGCGGGTTCCGGCGTGCGCGCCGGTTCGGGGTCGGCGGGCGGTGGCTCCGGCGGGGCCATCTCGGTGTCGATCACGACGGCGGCCTGCATCTCCTGCCCGAGCTCGGCGCGCAGGGCGTCGGCGAGCGGCTGGTGCAGGTTGTTCTGGAAGACGTCCCGCGTGGTCTCGTTGGGCACCGCGATGATCAGGGTGTTGCCGAAGAGGCCCTGGGGCTGCACGAGGGGGATGTACCCGCGGTGCCGGCCGCTGACGCGACGGTCGTCCTCCAGGGCCGCGACCACGCGTCGCCAGGATGCACCGAGGTGATCCGATTCGTCCTGGCTCATGCGGCCGATCCTCCTGATGACGTGCGGTGCTGGTGCCGATGGACACGGCGGCGGGGTCCGTTCCGGGACCACCCGGTGGTGGTGCGGGGGCTGCCGAACAGCGCCGCGGTCCGGCGTCCATTGTCCATCACCGTCCGGGTACCACCGTAATCCACAGGCTTGTCCACCGCGTGTGGACAAGCCTGTGGCGACCGCCGGCCCGAGCGGGCTCCGGGTGCGGCGGGCCGGGGATGTGGTTCGTCACGCACCCTGTGGATGGTCGCGTCGGCGCGGCGTCCCCGCCAGGCACCGGCCGGACCGCGGCGGCGTGCCGGTTTGACGCCGGCCGGGGCGTCCACTAGCGTTGGATGGTCCTGTGTGACCGCTGTTCGTGCTGTTCTCGATCGCCCGAGCCGGCCCGAGTCGCCCCGAGAGGGAAGCTGACCGGATCGTGCCTCGTCGAACCGACGAGGGCACGGACGAGGAGTCACCGCACACACGCGCCGGTTCTGCTTTCCCCTCGTTCGACTCGGCGCCGATGAAGCTTTGGAGTGAACACCGTGACCAAGCGGACTTTCCAGCCGAACAACCGTCGCCGGGCCCGGAAGCACGGCTTCCGTGCCCGCATGCGGACCCGTGCCGGCCGCGCGATCCTGAACGCCCGCCGCGCCAAGGGCCGCACGGAGCTCTCGGCCTGACTCGCCCGGCGCCTCGCGCTGACCCCGGCGATCGGCGGTGTGCTGATGTTCCCGGCCGGACGACGGCTGCGGACCCCGGCCGACTTCACCACGGTCATCCGCGGTGGGCACAAGGCTGCCCGGCGGAGCGTGGTGCTGCATCTGCGTCGCGCCGATGAGCACCGTCCCGGCCGTGCCGGGCTCATCGTCTCCCGGGCCGTCGGCAACGCCGTCACCCGCAACCGCGTCAAGCGGAGGCTGCGCGCGTTGATCAGCAGCCACTGGTCCGACGATCCGGACGCCGACGTGGTTGTGCGCGCTCTTCCGGTGTCCGCCGAGCTGACGTGGGACGAACTGGCCGCCGACGTGGACCGGGCCTGGCACCGGGCCGCCCAGGGACGACGATGAGCGCCCCGAGCGGCACCGATGCCGGACGTTCACGCTGCGGCGACGTCCTTCGAACCGGTGTCCGGGCCGTGGTGAACGTACCGCGATGGACGCTGATGGGGTTGCTGATCGCCTGGCGCACCGTCGTCTCCCCGCTCTACGGACCGGTCTGCCGGTTCTACCCCAGTTGTTCGGCCTATGCTTTGGAAGCAGTGACGGTGCACGGCGCCGTGCGTGGTTCCTGGCTCACCGTCCGGCGGCTGGTCCGCTGCAACCCGTTCCACACCGGTGGAGTGGACCACGTCCCGCACGGAGACCGGGTCTGGCCCGAGGGCCGCACGCCCCGGATCATCCGGCTCAACCATCCCCCGATCCCCGCCGATCAGGACGGGGCGGACGGGATGTCCCCGATCGAGCACCGCCACCGCGCGGCTTGAGGAGAGAAAGCTGAATGTTCGACTTCTTTGACATGATCCTGTCGCCGTTCCGGTGGATCGTGTCCGTCATCCTGATCGGGTTCCACGAGGCGTTCAACTTCATCGGGATCCCCGAGGCGTCGGGCTGGAACTGGACGCTGTCCATCATCGGCCTCGTGATGGTCATCCGCGCCGCGCTGATCCCGCTGTTCGTCAAGCAGATCAAGGCGCAGCGTGGCATGCAGGAGCTGCAGCCGGAACTGCTGGCGCTGCAGAAGAAGTACAAGGGCAAGACCGACCAGCTCTCGCGCCAGGCCATGGCCCAGGAGCAGATGGCGCTCTACAAGAAGCACGGCACCAACCCGTTCTCGGCCTGCCTGCCGCTGATCGTGCAGATGCCGTTCTTCTTCTCCCTCTTCACCGTGCTCAACGGCATCGGCCACGCCGCGGCGAACCAGAACCACATCGGGGCGCTCAACCCCGAGCAGGTGCAGCAGTTCAACGCCGCCTCGATCTTCGGCGCGCCGCTCTCCTCGACGTTCCTGAACAACGGCGGCAACGCGACCGTCATCGTTCTCAGCGTCGTGATGATCCTGGCCATGACCGCATCGCAGTTCATCACCCAGCGCCAGATCATGGCGAAGAACATGTCGGAGCAGGCCCTGGCCAGCCCGTTCATGCGGCAGCAGAAGATGCTGCTGTACGTCCTGCCCGTGGTCTTCGCCGTCGGCGGCATCAACTTCCCCATCGGCGTGCTGATCTACTGGACCGCCACCAACGTGTGGACGATGGTCCAGCAGTTCATCGTGATCCGGAACATGCCGACCCCCGGTTCTCCCGCTTATCGCGCTTGGCAGGAGCGCCAGCGGGCCCGCGGCAAGCTCGAGCCCACCAAGAAGACCCCCGGTGCGACGGTCGCGACGGCAGAGGCGGAGACCCAGTCCCGTGGCCAGCGGAGCCAGCCGCAGCGGAAGAACAGGAGGAAGCGATGAACGCCGAGAGCGTGACGGAGCCGGAGACCGGCACCACGACCGACGTGTCCGCCGAGGAGGGTGAGTCGACCGCCGCCGAGGCGACCGACACCACCGACGAGCAGGCCGGGCCCTCGACCCGACGCCGCCTCGAGGAGGAGGGCGACGTCGCCGCCGACTACCTGGAGGAGCTGCTCGACATCGCCGACATCGACGGCGACATCGACATCGAGGTGCGTGCGGGTCGCACCCACCTGTCCATCGTCAGCGACGGGGACAACGCTCCGCTGGAGGCGCTCGTGGGACGTGACGGCGCCGTGCTCGACGCGCTCCAGGAGCTCGTCCGCCTCGCCGTCCTCGCCTCCACCGACACCCGCAGCCGCCTCGTGCTCGACATCAACGGCTACCGCGGCGACCGCGCGTCGGTGCTGCAGCGGATGGCCGACGACGCCGTCGCGCGGGTGCGGGACACCCACGAGTCCGTGGCGCTGAAGCCGATGAGCGCGTACGAGCGGAAGATCGTCCACGACGCGATCGCCGACCTCGGCATGATCAGCGAGTCCGAGGGCGAGGGCGCCTCCCGTCACGTCGTGGTGTCCCAGCCCGGGCAGTGACGGGCTCCATCGACGGCCCGGGCGCTGCCGGCCCGGCCCGGCCGCCGATCCCCACGCGGGAGCAGGCACGGGCCGCGGACCGGGTGTTCGGAGACCGACGCGAGCTCGCGGACCGCTACGTCGGCCACCTGGCCACGTCCGGCATCGAGCGCGGCCTGCTCGGCCCGCGCGAGGTGCCGCGGCTGTGGGACCGGCACGTCCTCAACTGCGCCGTCGTCGAGGAGCTCATCCCCGCCGGCGTGCGGGTGGCCGACGTCGGCAGCGGCGCCGGGCTACCCGGCCTCGCCCTGGCGATCGCCCGCCCCGACCTGCGGATCGACTTGATCGAACCCCTCGAACGCCGGGTGGCGTGGCTCGACGAGGTGATCGAGGACCTCGGCCTGGACCACGTGCGGGTACACCGCGACCGCGCGGAGACCGCCGCCTCGACGATCGACGTCGACGTCGTCACGTCCCGCGCCGTGTCCGCGCTGACGACACTCGTCCCGTGGAGCATGCCGTTGCTGCACGGCTCCGGCCGGATGCTCGCCATCAAGGGACGCAGCGCCGGCGAGGAGATCGTCAAGGCGGAGAAGGCGATCCGCCGGGCCGGCGGCGTCCGTCCGGTGGTGCTGACGGCCGGCGACGGCCTGCTGCCCGTGCCCACCACGGTGGTCGCCATCGATGCCGCCCCGGCGGGTACCCGACGCTGACCGCCCGCCTGCCCGGTCCGGTGTCACGCCCCCGCTAGGCTGGGAGCCGACCGCAACGAGGAGAGCGAGCACGTGAGCAGTACCGACCCGGGGCAGCGCGTCCCCACCTTCGCGTCGTTGAGTTCCTTCCTCTCCGGCCGCCGACCGGCAGCCGACCGCCAAGCCGAGGTGAGGACCCGCGTGCAGACACCGGAGACGACGTCGCCCGAACCCACCGCGACGGAAGCCGCCCCCGCGCCGGGGCGGTTCGAGGGCTCCGCTGTCGCGACCGGGATCGAGGCAACGGCGAATGGCTCCGCGGCGACCGCTTCCTCCGCTGTCGCTCCCGCTGTCGACGAGCAGCCGGCGGAGGCGCCGACGCCGGCTCCGCCCGCCGTGGTGTCGTCGCCGGCGATCGCTGCCGGGTCGGTTCCGGGGTCCGGTGTGGCCGCGGCAGCCGGCCCGCAGTCCTCGGACGAGAGCACGCCGCTGGCGCGTCAGCTGGCGAACGAGAATCGACGCCGGGAACGGCTCAAGGCCAAGGACGTCAAGCGCCCCCCCGCCACGCGATACCTGACGGTCAGCAACCAGAAGGGTGGCGTGGGGAAGACGACGACCGCCGTCAACATCGCTGCGGCCCTCGCCCGGGCCGGGCTCAATGTCCTCGTCGTCGACATCGACCCGCAGGGCAACGCGTCCACCGCCCTCGGCATCCCCCACTCCGCCGACGTCGACAGCATCTACGACGTCCTGCTCGACGACGTCCCGCTTGCCGACGTGCTGGTGCCGTGCCCCGACGTCGACAATCTGCTCTGCGCGCCGGCGACCATCCACCTGGCCGGCGCCGAGATCGAGCTGGTGTCCCTGGTCGCCCGCGAGCAGCGGCTCCGGCGCGCGCTCGACCAGTACGAGACCCACCGGGCGGACACCGGCCAGGAGCGCCTGGACTACGTCATCATCGACTGCCCGCCGAGCCTCGGGCTGCTCACCGTCAACGCCTTCGTCGCCGCGCGCGAGGTGGTGATCCCCATCCAGTGCGAGTACTACGCGCTCGAGGGACTGAGCCAACTGCTGAACAACATCTCCATGATCCAGAAGCACCTCAACTCCAGCCTCGAGGTGTCCACGATCCTGCTGACGATGTACGACGGGCGCACCAACCTGGCCGCCCAGGTGGCCGCGGAGGTGCGGGAACACTTCCCGCACCAGGTGCTGGACGCGGTGATCCCGCGGTCCGTTCGCATCTCGGAAGCGCCGAGCTACCAGCAGACCGTCATCACGTACGACCCCTCCTCCTCCGGTGCCCTCTCGTACCAGGAAGCCGCCACGGAGATCAACGAGCGCGCCTCGGCGTGACCGTCGCGGGTCGGCGATGCCGAATCCCGATCCTGGAGTGGCCCGACCTCGGCGGTCCACGCGCTCCGGCGACGGCGCGGGGCGCGGTTCTCCATGCGTGCCAGCGGGAAATCAACCTGATTCGCTTGACTCTTGGACAGCCGTGCGTCGATGCCGCTCGTCGCGGTGTCGACGAGCCGCGGCACCGGCGCCTCGCGCCGGTACCGACGCCGCCGAACTAGACTGAGTCGGTACGTTTCAGGGCAGCAGGACAGGACGGCACACATGGCGGAACGGCGACGAGGCCTCGGACGTGGACTGGGTGCGCTCATTCCCTCGGCACCCCAGGAGAGCGAGGTCTCGACACCGGCGGAGCCCGCGGCCCCGCCGCCGTCGGCCGAGACGGGCGCGGCCGATCACGCGGGGTCCGGCGAGTCCGGGACGAGCACGGGCTCGGGCTCGAGGGTAGACGTCGGGTCCGAGCGGAGGGCAGCGGTGCCCGTGGCTGCGGAGGTCCCGACCGACGCTGTCTCGACCGACGGCACGCCAACCGACGCTGTCGCTAGCATCACCGTCTCGAGCGACGCTGTCTCGAGCAAGACCGTCTCGGGCGGCACCGGTGCGGTGAACAGCGCACCGATCGATCGCGCACCGGCGCAGGACCCGGCGGCCACGACGAGCGAACGACCGGCGGCGGACGACGCAGATTCCGGGGACGCGGCTGCCAGGGCGACGACCTCCCCCGCCGCTTCGACCGGCCGGCCTGCCCGCGGCGGTGGTGCTCGTCCGAAGCGGCCGGTGGATGTCTTCTTCGACGGTGCTCCGGTGTCGCCCGGCGATGACGAGGACCGGCCCGCCGACCGTGGCAACGCGGCAGGGTCGGGAGGTGGCTCGCAGACGAGTCGCGGTCGTGGGGGACGTCGGTCGGTGTCGGCCGAGGCGATGGAGCATGCCCTGGCTCGCGGCAGCCGCGGCGGTAGGACGCTCGGGGCCCGGTCGGACAGCGCGGCGTCCGGTGGCGATGGCCCCCAGGAGCTCGATGCTCGGATCGATGATGCCCCGTTGTCCACACCTGTGGACAAGTCGGGGGAAACCACCCGGGACGACGAGGACCAGGTTTCACGTGAAACGCTGGTCGAGGTGCCGGGCGCCGTGTTCGCGGAGATCCCGGTGGTGGAGATCCAGCCCAACTCCCGGCAGCCACGGTCCGTGTTCGATGAGGACGAGATGGCCGAGCTGGTCCACTCCATTCGGACCATCGGTGTGCTCCAGCCCATCGTCGTCCGGCGTCGTGCGCTCGGTGGCGGCTACGAACTGGTGATGGGCGAACGTCGTTGGCGAGCGACGCAACGAGCAGGTCTGGAGACCATCCCGGCGATCGTGAGGTCGACGGACGACACCGACATGCTGCGGGATGCCCTGCTCGAAAACCTCCATCGCAGTCAACTCAATCCGCTGGAAGAGGCAGCTGCGTACCAGCAGTTGCTCGATGATTTCGCCGCAACCCACGATGAACTGGCCTCAAGTATCGGTCGATCCCGCCCTCAGATCTCGAATACGCTCCGGCTGCTGCAGCTGCCTCCCCTCGTACAGCGCCGCGTCGCCGCTGGCGTGCTCTCGGCCGGGCACGCGCGTGCGCTGCTGTCCCTGGCCGACGCCGGCGAGATCGAGAAGTTGGCACAGCGGATCGTGTCCGAGGGTATGTCGGTGCGCGCGACGGAGGAGGCGGTGGCGCTGTCCGATGGTCTGAAGCGCTCTCCGCGGAACCCTTCTGCTCGGAACACCGTGCGTCACGAGCGTCTCGACTACTTGGCGAATTCGCTCTCCGACTACCTGGACACCAGTGTCAAGGTGAGTTTGGGTGCGCGGAAGGGCAAGGTGAGCATCGAGTTCGGCAGCGTTGAGGATCTGAACCGGATCATCGATCTGATCAGTCCGGACGCCCGGCAGTAGCCGTTCCCGAACACGACGAGGCCCTGTTTCACGTGAAACAGGGCCTCGTTCTCGTCGAGCGACCATCGATTCCTCCGTTGATGCCAGATAGGTGCGGTCGACCGGACCGGAACGACCGTCGTGGCGCTCGTCGGATTCGGCTGCTGAGCACGGTGTTTCACGTGAAACGTTGTCGCATGGTGTCGCGTCCTCGTCTGCTGGACGGTCGAATCTTCGGCGTCGCCGGATTCGGCATGGTTCGTGTGACACAGCCCGGGCTTTGATCCCGTCGGGAAGAACGATGGCGAATTCTCCGCGTCATCGTCCATGAGGCAGCGGTTGGGTGCCACTGCGGGTGGATGCAGTCGATTGTTGGCATGCCCGATCCCTCGCTCACACCGTCACAGAGGCTTTCACGTCATGAGTGCTGTGCCGACGTTTCACGTGAAACCCTCTCGCGGAGGTGCAAACGTCCAGCCACGGCGTTGTGAAGTCACGAAGCTCCCCGCCTCCGGAGCGCATCTGACACGGGTCACCGGCCGCTGTCGGTGAGCGACGCACTGGGCTCGTTGAAGGGGACCTTCGTGTGTGGCTAGTGAAGGGGCCATAGAGGAATCGTGTTGTTTCACGTGAAACGTGAGTCGCTGCAGTGCCTGAACCCATTGGCTCCACTGCCGCGTTCCCATCGCTACAGGTCCGACACCGTTGCTGGGTTCTTCCTCCGCCAGCAGTTCGGGTTCAGCGGGGTCTTCTTCGCGGAGTTCGCATCTGTATGAGCAACGCCGACGACACATCGCGAAAGTCGGAGACGGATGCTCTGGCCACGCCTCGAGTGGATTCCGGGCAACGATAGGGCGCGTTCCGTCGTGCTCGTCGGCTCTTAGGCTGACGCATGGGCCACGAGTGGATGTTTCACGTGAAACCGATCGACGATGCGGCAGGCACCGATCGACGACGGGGCGCGATCGCTCCGTGCGCACCTGACTCGCCGTACCTTCAATCGCCGCCCCACCCGTTGAATGCAAGGTGCGCTCAAACGCTCAACGCTCAATCTGATCGCAGCAAGCGCGGTCTGTCCGCCGCTGCGGCGAGCAGCGCGGAGCGAATACCGTCCGGATGACGCCCGGCAAGGTCGACACGTGAACACGCGCTACCGGTAGCCCCATAGCGAGCCGCGATGGTCTATCCAGTGTCTGCGTGGGCGCGGTGTGGAGAACAGCGGTTTCACGTGAAACGTGCTGTTCCCGCTGTCGGGACTACTGCTGGAGGTATGGCCGCGCAGACCAAGCGTTTCGCTCCGCCGCGGTAAGACGCTTGCGGGCGGTGTGGCGCGTGCTCGGTGAGCCGCCCCCGCGACCCGAGACGGCAGCGATTCCGCGGATAGTCCGGATCTCCCATCGACACCGACAGCATGACGATGGTGACGACCGTGCGGGATCCGCGCACACCCCGACGAGCAAGAAGGACCAGGCCGTCAACGCGCCGACCCAGCCGACGCGGGCATGCGCCGGCACCGGTCAGGCGACCGAGCACGCGGCCGATGCAGTTTCTCGATGCAGCTCCTCGTTATCAAGCCGAACCGGTTGACAGTGCTTCAACCGCGATCCGGAGCGACGAGAAGGGGCGGGGCCCGAAGGCCCCGCCCCTGGCGACCCCGTCATGCGGGAATCGGCTGTCGTATCAGCTGTTCAGCCGAGGAACTCGGCGAACGCCTGCTCGAAGTGCTGCTTCGGTCGCGCCCCGATGCTCGTGGCCGCGACGTTGCCGTCCTTGAACACGTACACCGCGGGGATCGAGGTGATGCCGTAGGTCGAGGCCACGCCGGGGTTGTCGTCGACGTTGACCTTGACGACGTCGACCTTGTCCCGGTGCTCCTCGGCGATCTGATCGAGGATCGGCGAGAGCATGCGACACGGACCGCACCACTCGGCCCAGAAATCAACGATCACGGGCTTGTCCGCCTCCAGCACATCGGTCTGGAAGCTGCTGTCGGTGACTTCTCTGGCGTTGCTCATGGTGCCTCCTCGGGCTGCTGGTCGTCGTGATGGCGCTCCGTATCGGTCAGCCGATCCGTGCCATCACCTTCTGCCCCGGTCAACCGTGGGACCCGGCGCGATATTCCGCATCGTCGAAGCACCGGGCCACGGACGGGGTGGCCGCGCACGCACGTTCTCGATCGTCAGCTGAGAGCGATCTCGCTGATCCTCAGGCCGTACGGGTACTGGCCGTTGTTGATCCGAGGCAGTTCCGTGAAGTTGACGATCACGTACTTGGCGGCCGGCGTTCCGCCGGGCAGCGGAACCGATACGTCGGGGGAGGTGAAGCTGCCCTGCGCGACCTGTCGGGCGCCGTCGATCGTCGGCGCACTGTTGACCATGATCTGGAAGCTGCCTCCCTGACCGCCCTGTTGGGTGATGTCGACCCGCGAGACCTTCGTCGGCTGCTGCAGGGTCATGACGAGTGCCAGATTGTCGGCGAGACCGGCGAAATTGGCACCGGAGTAGGTGGAGCTGAACCAGTCGGTCGCCTGGTTGCCGTCGAAGAGGCGGGGAAGCAGCTGATCCAGCGACGCGATGTCGGGATACTGGTTGTTCTTCATCTCGCGCGTCACCTGGACGATCCGCGGGGGCACCGCCGGTGCGGCGGGGGCGCTCGACGCGGCCGCCGCACCGGTGGGGCTCGGTGCGGCGGACGAGGGTGCCGCCGACGACGACTGAGCCGCCGGAGTGCCACCGCCACCGGCGAGATTGCCGAGCTGGGTGTACACGAAGAAGACGCCGGCGATGATCAGGGCGACGACGAGAATGCCGACCAGGGCGCGGGAGAAACGAGGATCGTTCTCCCGGTCGTCCTCCTCGAGCTCGTCGTCGAGTTCGTCGTCGTTGCGCCGGTCGGCCGCCACCGCGCCGGCCGCGACACCGCCGCCGGTCACCACGCCCGCTCCGCCGGAACGCCGGTCGCGACCCGGACCATTGTCGTGGTCCTGGTCGTCGGTGCCGCGGTCGTCGAGGTCGTCCCGGTCCCGCGGGCTCGCCTCGTCGAGATCGTCCCGATCAGCGAGGTCGGCCTGGTCGTCGAACTCCCGCGGCCGGGTGTCGTCGTCACCGTAGGAGCCCTCGTCGTCGTATCCGGGCTCGTCCCAGGTGCCGCCGTCGTCGTCGTGATCCGTGTCCTCGTCGCGGGCCCGCGTGTCGACGGTGTCGAAGGAGGTCGTGTCGACGGCATCGGCCGTGTCGTGGGACTCGGTCTGCGGGGCGGCACCGCGGCCCCGGGAAGCGAGGGCACCCGCCGCACCACCGGCAGCGGCGCCGGCACCGAATCGGCCCAGGCTCCAGCGGCCCCGCCCACGAGCGGCCCCGGCCCGGTCGGACTCGTCCTCGGTGTCGTCCTCGGGTTCGTCCCGCGACCGGTCGAAGATCTCGGACTCGAGGGCACGGTCGTCCTCGTCGCGATCCTCGGCGCGGTAGCCGGCGATCGGGCCGCTCTCCGTCGGGGCGCCCGGAGTTCCGCCCTCGGGGCGATCGGCGCGCTCGACGTCGAAGGGACGCGCATCGTCCGCGTCGTCGATCTCGACCTCCTCCTCGACGAGCAGCAGGTCGAGCAGCTCGGCGGCGGAGGCCCGATTGGTCACGAGGTAGTGGTGCCCCTCGGCGCGGCCGAGGTCCAGCACCTGCAGGGGGTCGTTGCGTTCGCCGACGGCCACCTGGCGAGCGTGGTGCGCCATGTCATCGGCGTGCTCCGCGGCCGGCACGAGGATCGAGACCTTGCGGCTGAGGATCTGATCGACACCGTCGAACACGTAGTCGGCGTCGGCCGAGACGAGGACCTGGCCGGTGACCTTGTAGCGGCCACCGAGCATGGCGCCGACGTCGACAGGTTGCGACACTGAGAAACCCGCTTCCCCTCGGTGGACGGCGGGACCGGCCGGACCCACCGATCAAGTCGACGATCCTTCAGTCGATGATCGCTTTCGATCCTATCGAAGCACTCCCGCCGCAGGCGCTGCGGCGCGCGGCAGGACGGCGCTCCGACCATGGGTCCGGCCATCCCACCCGGCCGGGGACGAGGGCGATCAGCGACGACGGAGCCGGGCCACGAACGGGTCGAGGAAGCTGCCGAGCTCGCGGACCCGGAGCGCCCGCGACAGCCCCAGATACACCCCGAGCATGACGACACCGATGACCGCGATGGTGACGACGGCGCTGATCAGGTTGTGCCAGGGGAACCCGTCGGCAGCGAATCCCCCCATCAGGCGCAGTACCAGACCCCCGATGACGGCCGAGCCGAGCGCCGCGAGCGCCATCCTCAGGTGCGAGTCCAGGATGCGCGCGCCGTCATCGTCCCCCCCGAGCCGCCGCTTGACCAGGGGCCGCGTGATGACGACGGCGAGGATGTTCTGCACGCTGTACGTCAGCGCCAGCGCGAAGATGAGCCGGCCGGCCGGCAGTACCCCGGCGTGGTAGGCCAGCTGGATCCCCACGGCGGCCAACACGCCGAACACCGCCAGGCCACACTGGATGAGGAAGGGCGTGCGCGCGTCCTCCTCCGCGTAGAACACCCGGTTCATCAGGTAGGCGATGCTGAAGAACGGGGCGCTGACGGCCAGCAGCACCACCGTCTGACCCATCACGGCTCCGTCGGCGGGCCGGCCACCGGCGAACAGCATGCCGAGCGGTCCGGCCAGGACGAGGAGCGCGGCGGCACCGAACACCGTCGCAACACCGGTGGTCCGCATGCCCCGGGAGAACGCGGCGCGAATGGCCACCACGTCCCCCGATGCCGACGCCGCGGACATCCGGTTGAACAGCACCGTCGCGATCGACAGCGCCACGATGGCGTGCGGCAGCGTGTAGATCATGCTCGCGGTGTCCAGCACGCCCTGCCCGGCGATGTTGTCCCCGGGGCGCTTCGCGCCGGACGCGATCGACGCCGTCGGATAGGTCGCGAACAGGAACACCCCGTTGCTCACGATCATGGTCAGGATCGTCCAGCCCGCGACCCGCCCCGCCGCGCGCAGGCCGATGCCCCGCCAGCCGAACCGCGGCCGCAGACCGAGACGCAGCCGACGCAGCGGCCACAGCAGCATCAGTGCCTGGCACACGACACCGAGCGTCGAGCTGCCCGCGAGGAGCACCGTCTGCGCCGGTGTCCAGGTCGCCACCGTGTGCGGCGTGAGCTCGCCGTTGCGGCCCATGGTCGCCACGAAGACGACGAGACCGGCGATGGCGACGACGTTGTTCACCGCGGGCGCCCACATGTACCAGCCGAACCGGCCGTGCGCGTTGAGGATCTGGCCGAGGGTGGCGTACAGGCCGTAGAAGAAGATCTGGGGCAGGCACCACAGGGCGAACGCGATGCCGAGGTTCAGCTGGTCGGTCGACCAGCCCTGCGTCGTCAGGTGCATCAGCACGCCGGCTCCCACCGTGACCACCAGCGTCAGGCCCGCCAGGATGATGACGATCAGGGTGACCAGCCGGCTCGTGTAGTCGGCGCCGCCGTCGGGCTGCTTGCTGGCACGGATGATCTGCGGCACCAGCACCGCGTTGAAGACGCCGGCCGCGAGCATCACGTAGACGAGGTTCGGGAGGTTGTTGGCCGCGGAGAACGTGTCGTACAGCGCGGAGGTGGCGCTGAGGGCATAGCCGAGCGCGATGATCTTGAGGAACCCGAGCATGCGCGAGACCAGGGTCCCGGCCGCCATGATCGCGCTGGAGCGGGCGGCGGTCGGCGGGGTAGCGGGGTTCTCAGTCGTGTTCTCTGCGGTGTTCCCCCCCGGGGAGGAGGCGCGCTCTTCGGTGGACATCGTTCGTCATCGTCTCAGATCACCGGCCGCGAGCCGGACCGACATGCTAGGCGTGGTCGGCGAGGACACCGCGGGCCAGGTCGACGATGCGGCGTTCATTGGGGAAGGACAGCCGTGCGGCAAGATCGGCCAGCGGCACCCAGGCGACGTCGACGGCCTCGTGGTCGGGATCGTTCTCGATCGTCAGATTCCCCCCGGTCGCCCGGAGCAGGAAGTGGTGCACGGTCTTGTGCACGCGGTGCCCGGTGACGGTGAACCAGTAGTCGATGCTCCCCAGCGGGGCGATCACCTGACCCTCGATCCCGGTCTCCTCGGCGATCTCCCGCGTGGCGGCCTCCTGGGCACTCTCGTCGTTCTCGGGGTGACCCTTCGGCAGGCACCACTCGAGGCGTCCGCCCCGGTTGATCCGGGCGATGATGGCCACCCGCCGGCCGTCGTCCTCCAGGTCCACGACGACGCCGCCGGCGGACACTTCCTCGACCGTCGGCAGCGCAGCGGAAACGAACAACGAGTTCCGTTTCGGTGCGCTGGGGACGGGATGGGCCATGCCCTCCACTGTAACTTTGATCGCATCCGGGCCTGAATCGCCCGGCCAGGGCGCATCACCCGATCCGGGGGCGCCGCACCGAGCCGCGGTCTGGCACTGTAGAAGGACTATGGCGCAGCTGATCGACGTGAACCGGATCGACCCGGTGGTCCGGGAACTCGGTGACCTCTTCCGGGCGGCGGGGCACGAACTGTCCCTCGTGGGCGGCCCCGTCCGCGACCTGTTCCTCGGCCGATCCTCCCCGGACCTGGACTTCACCACGGACGCCCGCCCCGACGACATCGTCGCGGTGATCAAACCCTGGGCCGACGCCTGGTGGGAGATCGGTCGCGACTTCGGCACCATCGCGATGCGCCGCCGCGGGTTCACCCTCGAGGTCACCACCTACCGCGCCGAGGCCTACGACCCGGCCTCCCGCAAACCCGTGGTCGCCTTCGGCTCCTCCCTCACCGAGGACCTCGCGCGCCGGGACTTCACCGTCAACGCCATGGCGCTGCGGCTTCCCCACCTCGAACTCGTCGACCCGTTCGGCGGGGTGCGCGACCTGCACGAGCGCCGCCTGCGCACACCCGGCAGCCCCGAGTCGTCCTTCACCGATGACCCGCTGCGGATGATGCGCGCGGCCCGGTTCGCCTCCCAGCTCATGGTCACCGTGGACGACGACGTGCAGGCCGCGATGGCGGCGATGGCGGACCGGATCGACATCGTCTCCGCCGAGCGGGTCCGGGAGGAGCTGGTGCGCCTGGTCTGCGGTCGCGACCCTCGGGCCGGCATCGACCTGCTCGTCTCGACAGGGCTGGCCGACCGGATCCTGCCCGAGGTCAGCGCGCTGCGGCTCGAGACGGACGAGCACCACCGGCACAAGGACGTGTACGAGCACTCGCTCACCGTGCTGGAGCAGGCGATCGAGCTGGAGACCGGGCCGGACGGACCCGTGCCCGCACCCGACTTCGTGTTGCGGTTCGCCGCGCTGATGCACGACGTCGGCAAGCCCGCCACCCGTCGCTTCGAGTCCGGTGGCGCCGTCAGCTTCCGGCACCACGACGTCGTGGGCGCCAAGCTCACCACGCGACGGATGAAGGCGCTGCGCTTCGACAACGACACCATCAAGGCCGTCGCCCACCTGGTGGAACTGCACATGCGGTTCTACGGGTACGGCGACGCCGGCTGGACGGACTCCGCGGTGCGCCGGTACGTGACCGACGCCGGGAACAGCCTCGAGCGGCTGCACCGGCTCACGCGCTCCGACGTCACCACCCGCAACCGCCGCAAGGCCGAGCGGCTCGCCTTCGCCTACGACGACCTGGAACAGCGCATCGCCGTCCTGGCGGAACAGGAGGAGCTCGCCTCGATCCGTCCCGACCTCACCGGCACCGACATCATGCGGATCCTGGGCATCCCGCCGGGCCCCGTGGTCGGACGCGCCTACCAGTATCTGCTGGGCGTGCGGATGGACCAGGGGCCGCTGCCCGCCGACGAGGCGGAGCGACTGCTGCGTGCGTGGTGGGACGAGAACGGCGCCGAATCGACCGGACCGGAAACAACGGGAAAAGAATGACGCGTCACCCATTGCTTTCTTCCGCAACGATGCCGTAAGGTCGTTCCCGGTGAATCCCCGTCGGATTCACGGAGGTTCCGGAAACAATGGTCCGGAAACTCTTGTCGCCACGTCGATGTCCGAAGGAGGCAGCCAGGTGATGATGCCATTCCGTCGCGAAACGACCGGGTCTGCTGACCGCCGGCGTGGTGATCGTCCCGGCACGCGCTGACCGGGACCCCCGCCGCACCGTCCACCTCGCAGGGGCCGATGTCCGCGTTGCCGACCGCCCGGCATCCGCGTGATCTCGGCCTCGACGGCCGAGCCCGCGCTGATGGTGCCGGGCGGACCGACGGCGTGGTGAAGGCGCCGGTCTGACCGCGCCGAGCTGATCGCGCCGGTCTGGCGAGCGCGCCTGCCTGTGCGCTGGTCAGTCCGCCCGCGATGACGGCGACCGTGCGGTGTCCGCATTTCCCCGCGCATTCATCGTCGATATCCGTGGACCTTTTCCGCGGCAGTTCCCTGCCGTCGTCCGCGCCTTTTCCCGCCCATTTCCTGGCATCACTCGTGCCGCATTCGCTGCGCCGATCCGGCGTGCGTGCCCGTCCGCCGTCGGGCCATGTCGTGCTGCCCGGATCCCGCTGCCTTCCATGCCCGAGAGGAGGACACCATGCACACATTCGCCCACCTGCCCCGGCACCTGCTCCGGCTCGCGCTGAGGCTGCTGGCCGGGCCCGCAACCGCGGCCGACCGCCGGTCGCCGACGACCGTCGCGGACCACCTGCACCCGCTGCATCGGATGCAGATCCGGTGACTGCCGTAGGCTCGCACCAGTCCGTCCGGTGGGCGGGGAGACGCCTCCCCACCCACCGGACGGTGTTCGCGTGACGGGCCGGGACCGGCCGGAGAGGATGCGATGTCGGAGCAGGAGCCGCCCGGACCGCCGGATCGCCGCCGTCCCCTCCGCCCGGGCCGGGCGCGGGTGATGCGGATCGTCGCGCCGACCCGCTCCGATCCGGTCCTGCGCCGCCTCACCGAGGTGGTCGGTGGTCCGCTCGGTCGGCACAGCGAGCCCGGCGTCGTCGCCCCCGGCTTCTTCACGGTCGAGCGGGTGCTCATCGTGCTCACGGTGGTCGCCGCGGTCCTCTCCGTCGTCGTCAAGCAGTACTGCCGGGTCAACGGCTGGCACACCCCGGAACACTTCTATGCCGCCTGCTACTCCGACTGGGGCGAGCTCTTCCACCAGCGCGGGCTCGACGTCGGCGTGATCCCGTTCATCACCCCCGGCGAGCGCTTCGAGTACCCCGTGCTGCTGGGTGCCCTGGCGGGGCTCACCGCCCTCCTCGTCCCCGGCAGCGGGGCGTCGGTGGCGCGCAGCACCGCCTACTTCGACATCAATGCCGTGCTGACCGCCGCGACCTGGATCGTCACCGTCGTGGCGACCGTGCGGATGAGTCACCGGCGGCCCTGGGACGCGGCGATGGTCGCGGTGGCGCCGGCCGTGATCCTCTCGGCGACCATCAACTGGGACTTCTGGGCGGTGATGCTCGCGGCCCTCGCGATGCTCGCCTTCGCCCGGGACCGTCCCGTGCTGGCCGGTGTCCTCATCGGGCTGGGCACCGCCGTGAAGCTCTACCCCGTGCTGCTCCTGGGCGCGATCCTCGTCCTGGCCATCCGCAGCGGCCGATGGCGCCCGTTCCTGCTCAGTGCCGCGACGGCGGCCGGCAGTTGGCTCGTCGTCAACCTGCCACTGATGCTGACCGACTACACCGGCTGGCGCTACTTCCTGGACTTCACCCGGGAGCGACCCGCCGGCTACTCGTCGTTCTGGTACGTGCAGGTGGCGATGGCGGACCGGCTGCACATGCCTCCGGCACCGGTCCCCGTGATCAACACGCTGAGCACGGGCCTGTTCGTGCTGTGCTGCGTCGGTATCGCCGTGCTCGCGCTGACCGCGCGACGCCGTCCCCGGATGGGGCAGCTGGTGTTCCTCATCGTCGCGGCGTTCGTGCTCACCAACAAGGTGTACTCCCCGCAGTACGTGCTGTGGCTGGTGCCCCTGCTCGCGCTCGCTCGGCCGCGGTGGCGCAGCTTCCTGGTCTGGCAGGTGATCGAGGTGCTGCACTGGGCCGCGACGTGGCTCTACCTCGGACAGCTCACGTCCGGCGGCAACCCCCAGCACAACATCGACATCCTCTACTACTCGGCGGCCGTGCTCGCCCACATGGGCGCGCTGATCTACCTGATGGCCGCCGTCGTGCGGGAGATCCGCCGGCCGGAACTGGACGTCGTGCGCCGGCAGGGCATCGATGACCCCCAGGGCGGGCCGTTCGTGCGTGCCGGCGACGTGCTGCCGTGGCTCGCGCCGGGGCCGGGGCCGCGGCCGGACCGCGTCGCTCCCGCGGACACAGGAGATCCACAGCCGCGGCTGTGAGCCGACCCAACTCCGGGCGCTGAACTGGATCCACCAGCCCAGCAGAACCGGAGGATCCCATGTCGCCGTCCCGTGATCAGCGTCGTGACCGTCCCGGCACGATCGAGCCGCGACCCCTCATCCGCTACGCGCACACGCCGTCCCTGGTCGCCGCCAACGGCCTGACCGCGGCTCCCGACGACGGTCGGGACCGCGCGACCACCGCGCCCACCCGGCCGCACGGCACGCGCCACCGTCCCCGCCCGCTGTGGCGACGCCTCGGTGCGGCGGCGCTGCTCACCGCGACCCTGGCCACCGGTTCGGCCCTGCCGGCCCAGGCGGCGGCCGCCGACGCGACGCGCCCCTCGGCCGCGGCCACCGTGGTCGAGCAGCAGCACGCCACGCTCACGACCCCGGTCCAGCTGACTCGGTCCACCGCTTCCCTGCCCCCACGCAAGGGACGGGGGTGATCCATCGACCGGTTCTCCTTCCTCCCTCAGTGATGACGATCGGCGCACCGCCACTGTCCCGGCGGTGCGCCGATCGGCGTGCCCGGCACCGATCCCGCGCCCCTAGGCTGGACCCGTGTCCAACCCCTCGACGCGCGCCGCGCTCGTCGCCACCTTCGTCGTCTTCGTCTTCAACGGTTTCCTGTTCGCCACGTGGGCCGCACGCATCCCCGCCGCCGCGCAGATCCTGCACCTGAGTTCCGGGCAGATCGGCGGACTGCTCCTGTTCGGCGCCGTCGGCTCCCTGCTCGCCCTCCCGCTCAGCGGCGCGGTGGTCAACCGGCTCGGGTCCGCGAACAGCGTGCGTGTGGGCGCCCTCACCGCCGCGGCCGGGGCGGCGGGACTCGGGGGCGCCCTCGCCGTGGCCTCCGTGCCCCTGACCGGGGTCGCCCTGTTCGTCCTCGGCACCGGCATCGCCCTCTGGGACGTGTCGATGAACATCCAGGGCACCGAGGTCGAACGGGTGCTGCGGGCCACCGTGCTGCCGAAGTTCCACGCCGGTTTCTCCGGCGGCGCGTTCATCGGCGCCCTCGTCGGTGCGGCCATGGCCGGGGCCGGCGTGGCGCTGCCGGCGCACCTGTGGGGCATCGTCGTCCTCGCCGTCCTGGCGATGGCCGTCATCCCCCGCTGGTTCCTCACCGACACCGTGCACGAGCCCGACGGCGGTCCCGCCCCGGGGCGCCTCGACGCCTGGCGGGAGCCGCGCACCCTCGTGCTGGGCCTCATCGTCCTCGGGGCGGCCCTGACCGAGGGGGCCGCGAACGACTGGATCGCCAAGGCCGCGGTCGACGGGCTCGGTGTCGACGAGGCGACCGGTGCCCTCACCTTCGCCGCGTTCGTGCTCTCGATGACCGTGTTCCGGTACGCCGGGTCCGCCTTCGTGGACCGGTTCGGGCGCGTCGCCGTGCTGTACGCGAGCTTCGGCACCGGGCTGGTGGGCGTGCTGCTGTTCGTGCTCGGCCCCGGCGTCGTACCGGCCCTGATCGGCGCCGTGCTCTGGGGAGCCGGGGCCGCGATGGGGTTCCCCCTGGGCATCTCCGCCGCGGCCGACGAACCCCGCAGGGCCGCCGCCCGGGTGTCGGTGGTCTCGACCATCGGCTACTCCGCCTTCCTGGCCGGCCCCCCGGTGCTCGGTTTCCTCGGTGACCACGTCGGCATCCGAACGGCACTGCTGGCCGTCGGGGTGGTGGCCCTCGCCTCCACGGTCGCGGTGCGGGCGGCGCGGCCGGTACCGGCCACGACGACGCCCGTCGAAAGCGGCGACGGCAGCCGGTAGCGTGGGAGTCACCGACGCGCAACCCCGGCAGTGACAGGAGAGGCAGCGGCATGATCCAGGTCGAGCACCTGACCAAGCGATTCGGGGAGAAGGTCGCCGTCGACGACCTCTCCTTCACCGTTCGTTCCGGCACCGTGACCGGGTTCCTCGGTCCCAACGGGGCGGGCAAGTCCACCACGATGCGGGTGGCCGTGGGCCTGGACCGGCCCACCTCCGGCTCCGTCACGTTCGACGGCAAGCGCTATCAGGAGCTCGCTGCGCCCCTGCGTGAGGTCGGCACCCTGCTGGAGGCGCGCGCCGTGCACCCCGGGCGCACCGCCCGCAATCACCTGCGCGCGCTGGCCGCGACCCACGGCATCCCTACCCGACGGGTCGACGAGGTGCTCGGCCTGACCGGGCTCTCCGACGTCGCCGGCAAACGGATCGGCGGCTTCTCGCTCGGCATGGGCCAGCGGCTCGGCATCGCGACCGCGATGCTCGGTGACCCGGGCGTGCTGGTCCTGGACGAGCCGGTCAACGGGCTGGACCCCGAGGGGGTGATCTGGGTGCGCAACCTGGCGCGGGCGCTGGCCGCCGAGGGCCGCACCGTCCTGATCTCCTCCCACCTGATGAGCGAGATGGCACAGACCGCGGACCACCTCGTCGTCATCGCGCAGGGCCGGCTGATGGCCGACGCCCCCATCGACGCGATGCTCGACGGGGAGGGCCAACCACGCGTGCTGGTCCGGTCGCCCGACACGGAGCGGCTCGGCGTCGCCATCGCCGGCGACGGGGTCTCCGTCGACCAGCGACCCGACGGAGCGCTCGTGGTCACCGGCCGGGACCCCCTGCAGATCTCGCGTGCGGCCCTCGACCACGGCCTGCTGCTCAGTGAGCTGACGCCGATGCGGGCGTCCCTCGAGGACGCGTACCTGCGCCTGACCCACGACCACGTCGACTACCGCGCGGCCGAGCCGGTCGCGGAAGGGAACGGAACCCGATGAGCGCCGCCACCTCCACTCACACGCCGGCTCACCGCGCCGCCGGGGACCGGCCCGGCGCCGGCCCGTCGTTCGGCCGGGTGCTGTCCGCCGAGACGATCAAGTTCTTCGGCCTGCGGTCGACCTGGGTGCTGCTGATCGTGACGGTCGTCCTCATGGTCGGTTTCGCCGCGCTCAGCGCCTGGGCCATCGCCTCCTTCACGCAGGACAGCCAGTCCGGGGGCGCGAACGGCCCCGGTGGTCCCGGGGGGCCCGGTGCCGGCGGCGCCACGGACTTCGTGCACACGGTGCCCTCGTCGGGCCTCTCGCTGGCCATCCTCGTGCTCGGGGCGATGGGGGCGATGTTCGTCGCCGGGGAGATCGGCAACCGGTCGATCCTCGCCACCATGACGGCGGTGCCCGCGCGGTGGCCGGTGCTGGTCGCGAAGGCGATCGTGCTGACCGTCGTCTCCTGGGTGACCATCACCGTCTGCGAGCTGCTCGGCTACCTGGTGGCGCAGCCCCTGCTGGCGCCGGCGGACCTCGACTTCGCCTTCGACGCGACGCGCGTCCCGCAGATCATCTTCCTCTCCGGCCTGTACGCGGCCGCGATCGCCGTCATGGGCCTGGGTCTGGGCGCCCTGATCCGCAACACCGCGGCCGCGATCGTCGTCCTCGTCGCCATCCTGCTCGTCTTCCCGATCCTGGTGGCCATCTTCCAGCAGGACTGGGTGCAGTGGGTCTCCGCGTTCCTGCCGAGCACCGCTCACGACGTCGCCCTCAATCCCACCGCCGAGGGCAAGCTCGACGCCGCCGGCTCGTGGGCCGTGATCGCCGGGTGGCCCGTGGTGCTGCTCGGGGCGGGTATTGCGCTGATCCAGTCCCGGGACGTCTGACCGGCCTCGGCCGGCGTCGCCGGGCGTCGCCGGACCCCGGGGAGCGGTCCGTCGGTTCGGCGGTCTCTCGCTCGGTCCGGTAGGATGGGGAAGTCTGTGCTGGGCACGGTCCGGTCTGCGCGCGTTCGCGTGCGTCCATTCCACCGATGCCGTGACTCGCGCGGATCAAGCGCACGAACCTCCTGCTGCGGAAGGACCGCAGCCGTTTCAGCCCGAAGGAGGTGGGTTCACACATGCGTGAATACGAACTGATGGTTCTGATCGACCCCGAGGTCGAGGAGCGCTCCGTCCAGCCGTCGCTGGACAAGTTCCTCAACGTGGTCCGCAACGATGGCGGCACCGTCGACAAGGTCGACATCTGGGGCCGTCGCCGGCTGGCCTACGACATCCAGAAGAAGAACGAGGCCATCTACGCCGTCGTCAACTTCCACTCGACCCCGGCCGGTGCCCAGGAGCTCGATCGTCAGCTCAATCTGAACGAGACGATCCTGCGGACCAAGATCACCCGTCCGGAAGAGCAGCGCGTCAGCGCCGAGTGATCTCCCGTCCGGATCGAGAAGGCAACGATCACTCCGGACGAACCGATTCACCGCGTCAATCACGGAAGGCAGGGCCCGATGGCAGGCGAGACCGTCATCACCGTCGTGGGTAACCTCACGGCCGATCCGGAGCTGCGGTTCACGCCGTCCGGTTCCGCGGTCGCGAACTTCACGATCGCGTCCACTCCACGCACGTTCGACCGTCAGGCCAACGAGTGGAAGGACGGCGAGACGCTGTTCCTGCGCGCCTCGGTGTGGCGTGAGGCGGCCGAGAACGTCGCCGAGACGCTGACCAAGGGCACCCGCGTGGTCGCCCAGGGCCGGCTGAAGTCGCGCTCGTACGACACCAAGGAAGGCGAGCGGCGCACCGTCATCGAGCTGGAGGTCGACGAGATCGGCCCCTCGCTGCGGTACGCCTCGGCCAAGGTCAACCGCAACGCCCGCGGCGGCGGCCAGGGAGGCGGCGGCTTCGGCGGCGGCAACTCCGGCTTCGGCGGCGGCGGGGGCAACCAGGGCGGCTTCGGGGGCAACTCCGGCGGCGGCCAGGGCGGTGGCGGATACGGCGGCGGCAACTCCGGCGGCTCGCAACAGTCCAACGACGACCCGTGGGCCACGCCCGGCACCTCCACCTCCTCGGGGTGGGGCAACGGCGCGGACTCCGAGCCGCCGTTCTGATCGGCCCTTCCGACCGATGCGGTCCCGGCCCGGCCGGGACGACGGGTGCCGCCTGACGGCGTCACCCCCACCCATTCACCCCATCCCGCGGACCCACGTCCGCGGGCTCCACAGACAGAAGGAGCACCACGATGGCCAAGGCTGAGATCCGCAAGCCGAAACCGAAGCAGAACCCGCTCAAGGCGGCCGACGTCACCGTCATCGACTACAAGGACGTCGCCCTCCTGCGGAAGTTCATCTCCGACCGCGGGAAGATCCGCGCCCGCCGCGTGACCGGCGTGTCCGTTCAGGAGCAGCGCAAGATCGCCCTCGCGATCAAGAACGCGCGCGAAGTCGCCCTGCTGCCCTACTCCGGCGCCGGCCGCGGCTGAACGGAAAGGAATCCCTTCTCATGGCAAAGCTGATTCTGACCCAGGAAGTCACCGGGCTCGGCACCGCGGGCGACGTGGTCGAGGTGAAGAACGGGTACGCCCGTAACTACCTCCTCCCGCGTGGTTTCGCGCTGTCCTGGTCCCGCGGTGGCGAGAAGCAGGTCGAGTCGATCCGCGCGGCCCGCAAGGCCCGCGCCGTCGCCTCCCTGGCCGACGCTCAGGCGCTGGCCGCGAAGCTGTCCTCCACCCCCGTGCAGATCAAGGTCAAGGCCGGCGAGTCCGGTCGCCTGTTCGGCACGGTCAAGACCGACGACGTCGCCACCGCGGTGTCCTCGGCCGGGCTGGGCTCGATCGACAAGCGCACGGTGGAGCTGCCGGGACACATCAAGTCCACCGGCGACTACCAGGCGACCGTCCGTCTGCACGAGGACGTCTCCGCCACCATCGACCTGCAGGTCGTTCCCCTCTGAGGATCACCTGACGGTTCACGCCACGGGCCGGGCACCATCACGGTGCCCGGCCCGTGGTGCGTCTGCAGGTCCTGGCGATCGCCGATCAGGTTCCGGTGGGCACGAACCCCGAGCAGATGACGCGCAGCAACGAGATCCGGTCGCCGTCGACGTCGTAGTAGGCCGTCTGCTCCACGAGATGGTCGCCCCCGTCGTTGCGGACGGTCATCCGGTAGCTGATCCGGTGCCGGTCGACGACGTCGTCCTCGCTGGTGCCGAGCACCGCCGTGATGTGGTCGCCGTCCTCGAACCAGTGGCCGAGCAGGACGTCGAGCACGTCCTCGGCTCGATCGGCCTCCCAGAAGCGGCGCGGAGTCATGGCCCGGAAGTCGACGTCGGGCGCGAGCACCGCAGCCAGCGCGGCACGGTCCTTGCGGGCCAGCGCCCGGACGTAGCGGGCCCCCGCGTCCGACGTCGTCATGGTGATCCCCTCGTGGTCGTGGATCCTGCGGTCTCGCTGCTGTGATACGGCCTGAGGGGGACGTTGTCAACAAGCATGCTGTGGATTGGACACGCCGGGGGACGGATCCTCATCCACAGACTGTGCGATGCGTCGTCCCACGTCAAGGCCGGGTCGTGAAGTTATCCACCGGCTGATCCACACCGCTGTCCCCACCTCGTGCACAGGTGTGCTCGGCGTTTTCCCCAATGCGGGGCGTGTCGCCCACAGGCGGGCGGGACGGCGGTGGACGATCGGGTTGGTGGTGCCGCCGCCGCGGGCTAACGTGACTCTGTCCTCCCCCCGACGCCCACGCGGCAGTCCTGTCGGTGGGCGCCGGTAGACCGGTGAGCACCACGGAATCCGTGCCGGATCCCGCTCGGGACGGAAGCAGGACGACGCACAGCGGAAGCGGAGGGGTCGGCGTGTCGATCGGGGAACTGGATCGGGAACAGCGGTCACGGCAGGACGAGTTCTCGCGCACCCCGCCGCAGGACCTGGTGGCCGAGGAGAGCGTGCTCGGCGGCATGATGCTCTCGAAGGACGCGATCGCGGACGTCGTCGAGGTGCTCAAGGGCAACGACTTCTACCGGCCCGCGCACGAGAACATCTACGACGCGATCATCACCCTCTACGGCAAGGGAGAACCGGCGGACGCCGTCACCGTCGCGGACGAGCTGAACAAGCGCGGCGAGCTGTCCCGCATCGGCGGCCCGGCCTACCTGCACACGCTGATCTCCTCGGTGCCCACGGCGGCCAATGCCGGGTTCTACGCGGAGATCGTCCGGGAGCGGGCCGTGCTGCGCCGGCTCGTGGACGCCGGCACGAAGATCGTCCAGCTCGGCTACTCCAGCGATGGGGAGGTCGACGACCTGGTCAACGCTGCGCAGGCGGAGATCTTCTCGGTCGCGGACACCCGCTCCAACGAGGACTACCTGCCCCTGCAGGCCATCATGGAGCACACCATCGACGAGATCGAGTCGGCGTCCGGCCGCGGTGAGGGCATGCTCGGCGTGCCGACGGGCTTCTACGAGTTCGACGAGCTGACCCACGGCCTGCAGGCCGGCCAGATGATCGTGATCGCCGCGCGTCCCGCCGTCGGCAAGTCGACATTCGCGCTGGACATCGCCCGGTCCGCCGCCATCAAGCACGAGCTGCCCACCGTGGTGTTCTCGCTCGAGATGAGCCGCAACGAGATCGCCATGCGTATCCTCTCGGCGGAGGCGACGATCAACCTGCAGGACCTGCGCAAGGGGTCCCTGCGGCAGGAGCACTGGACGAAGATCGCGGCCGTCTCGCAGAAGCTCAACGACGCGCCGCTGTTCATCGACGACTCCCCGAACATGTCGCTGATGGAGATCCGCGCCAAGTGCCGGCGCCTGAAGCAGAACCACGGCCTCAAGCTGGTGGTGCTGGACTACCTGCAGCTGATGTCCTCGGGCAAGCGCGTCGAGTCCCGCCAGCAGGAGGTCTCCGAGTTCTCCCGTGCCCTGAAGCTGCTGGCCAAGGAGCTGGAGATCCCGGTGATCGCCCTGTCGCAGCTGAACCGTGGCTCGGAGCAGCGCACGGACAAGCGGCCGATGGTCTCGGACCTGCGCGAGTCGGGCTGCCTGACGGCGGACACCCGGATCCTCCGCTCGGACACCGGTGCGGAGACGACGATGGGCGAGCTGTACCGCGCGGGCGCGACGGACGTGCCGGTGTGGTCGGTGGGTGAGGACCTGCGCTACGTCGAGCGGCACCTCACCCACGTGTTCTCCACCGGGGTGAAGCCGGTCTACCGGCTCACCACTGCGTCCGGCCGCACGCTGCGCGCGACGGCGAACCACCCGTTTCTCACCTACGACGGGTGGCGGGCGCTCGGCGACCTGGCTCCCGGCACCCGTATCGCCGCTCCCCGGCACACCGACGGCCCGACCGAGCGGACCGAATGGGAGGACTCCCGGGTCATCATGCTGGCGCACCTGCTCGGCGACGGCTCGTTCGTTCGGCACCAGCCGATCCGGTACGCCTCAGTCGACGAGCAGAACCTCGCGGCGGTGACGACCGGAGGCGTCGTGCCGCAGGCGGTGTTTGCGTTGCCGAAGGTGCAGATCTCGCTCTTTCTCAAACGCCTGTGGTCGACCGGCGGCCGGGTGACCGTCACGAGCGATGATCGCGACGGACGGATCGTCCTGAACTCGTCCTCGCGCCGGCTGGTGGACGATGTCGCTCGGCTGCTGATGCGTTTCGGCATCACCGGCCGCATTCGCCGAGTGAGTGCGAAGGCTCGGAAGGCGTCGACCGAGCCGCAGACGGTCGGCTACGCACTCGAGGTTGCCGGGACGGATGATCAGCGGCGCTTCCTTCAGGAGATCGGTGTGGAAGGCGACAGTGAGCCTGCTGCAGCCCAGCTGCTCAGGATCGTGCGAGCTCGAGGAAAGAACGCGGCCGGCGCTTCCGAGCCGACGGGGATCTGGGAGGCTGTCTCGTCGATCCTCGCGCAACGGCAGCCTCCATCGGTGGAGCCTGCGAGCCTCGGCTCGCAGCTCGGCGGCTCGGTGCTCACCGGGATCGACCGTTCGACGGCGCCGATGGGGCAGATCGCCCGGGTGCTCGACCGCGCCGAGATGGACGTGCTCGCGGTCAACGACGTCTTCTGGGACAAGATCGTCTCCGTCGAGCCGGACGGCGAAGAAGAGGTCTTCGACGCCACCGTGCTCGGCAACCACAACTTCGTCGCCAACGGCCTGACCGTCCACAACTCGATCGAGCAGGACGCCGACATGGTGATCCTGTTGCACCGCGAGGACCTCTACAACAAGGAGTCCGAGAAGGCGGGCAGCGCGGACATCATGGTCGCCAAGCACCGCAACGGCCCCACGAAGAACATCGAGGTCGCCTTCCAGGGCCACTACTCGCGGTTCAACAACATGGCCCCGGACGGGATGTAGTGCAAACCCCGGGCACGATCTGTCGCGCCGATTGAGTCTCAAGCGACAGTGGTGGAACGCTGGATCGGCCGGGCCACCTAGGCCAACGTTATGATCCAGGCCACTTCGGAGGACGGGCCATAATTTTGTTGCCGACTTAATTATGACCGTGGCAGACTGAGGCGCATGCCCATAATTTTCGGTCAAGACCCCGTTCGCGCCGAAGTGGAGAGTCTGCTCAGGAGGATCGACCGCGGCGAGACGGTGGATCGAACGGTTGAGCGCAGCATCGTGGATCTCAAAGAGGAAGCCGGCCGTCGTGACCGGTCCGGCGTCATCCTCCCAGGTCAACCTACGAATGAGGCAGCTGCCAAGGCGCTCGCGGCGGAAGCAGCTTGCATGGCCAACACTCCGGGGGGCGGTGCGCTCATCGTGGGCGTGGCCGACGACGGGCAAGTGCTTGGGACACAGCTGGAAGTCGAGTGGTTGAGGCATCGCATCTACGAGCTATCGCACAAGTTGCTGACCGTCGACGTCGCCAACGTGACGGTTGCGGACCACCGGCTTCTGGTGGTCGTGTCGCCGTCTGCCGTCGAGCCCGTGCGAATCAACGGACGCATCACATGGCGGGTAGGCGATCATTGCGTGGAGATCGATGCTGCGACGTGGCACGCCCGTCGGATGCAACGACTCAATTACGACTGGTCGGCGGATGTGTCGACGGTCCCGGTTGCAGCAGTACGGCCGGCCGCGCTGGCGGTTGCACGAGACTTCTTGCGCGCGAGCGGCGAGGGATCCGCTGAAGACCTTGCGCAGGCGGATGACTTCCACCTTCTTCGTCGTCTCAACGTTGTCCTGGAGGAGGGAATGCTGACCAATGCCGGTGTTATTACACTGGTAGGTCGCGGTACCGCCTCGGTCGACTACGTCCACCGGGACTATGCAGGCGGCGACAGCACTGCGCGTGTCCGTCGACAGGATCGCTCTCTCCTCGAAGAGCTGTCCGAAGTTTTCCTGACGGTTGAGGCGCATAATTCTATGCGACACATCCAGACACGACTCGTGGTTCGTCAAATTCGGGATATTCCTATGCTCGCTGCTCGCGAGGCGGTTGTTAACGGACTAGCGCACCGGGAGTGGGGTGTAGAGGCACCCACGGTGATCGAGCATGTCGGACGGACACTACGCGTCACCAGTCCAGGTGGATTCTTTGGCGGTGTCAACGAGTCGAACATCATCACCCATCCTTCCCAATCCCGAAATCCGGCCTTAGCGCAACTCCTAGCTGATCTGCGGGTCGCTGAACGGGAAGGCATCGGCGTAGACCGGATGGTCCGTGAGATGATCCGAGTCGGCCACCAACAGCCACTGATCCGGGAGATCGAGGGGCCATATGTTCGCGCCTCTCTGGTGGGGGATGCTCTGGATGAGTCGTGGATCGCTTGGCTCGCTCAGATCAATCCGCCGGAAGAAGCCGTCGACGTCTCGTCTCTCCTGGTGCTGCGTCATCTAGCAAATATCGGTTGGGTAGACGAGCGGTCCGCGTCTGTATTGGTCCAACTGCCTCCAGAGGAGGCGCGGGGCACCCTACTGAAGCTGGCGCGGGCTCAAATCGGTGGGGGTCCACTCGTCGTGGCGGTCGAGGGCACTCCGGCTGGTACGGCTACAGCGTGGCGACTGAGCCCACAGGCGCAAGGCAATCTAGCGTCATTGGATCAGGACGCAGCGCGAACTCGAAACGTCCCGACGCGCACTGAGATAGCTCGTTCGTACGCGCAGGCACGCGGCCGTATCAGTTCGACCGAATTTGGCTCTTTGGTCGGAGCCAGCCCATCGAATGTTGGCTCCACACTCAAGGCGCTGGCCATTGAGGGGGTACTAGAGCCTTCGAGCGCGGCGGGTAGGGGTCGTGGATTCTTCTACAGATGGGCAGGGGGCGACGAAGCAGGAAGTAAGCACGGGTCGGAACAGTCATCCGACGGGGGTCCGTAAGACCTCCGCGACGAGCGGTTCCACGCCATGGCCCTACATGGCCACGGACGGGGTCTCGCCTCCACCTTTCGATGGAACGGCTGAGGTTCCGTCCTGAGCCGGTCGATCGGCGTCGCGCTGATTTCTAGCGTCGAGATGTGGCCGAATCGCGGTCACCTGACCGACGGAGGCGTCATGACGACGACGATCGACAACCGGCAAGGGCTGCGCACCCGGGGCGTCCGTGCCGCCGTGGCCGGACACCCGCTCCTCTCCTTCTTCGTCCTCGCATGCGGGCTGAGCTGGCTCGCCTGGGTCCCGTACACCCTGTCTTCGCACGGGCTGGGCGTCTGGGACCTCGCCTTCCCCGCGATCCTCGGCAGCGCCCAGCTCTCCGGCGTCCTGCCCGGGGCTCTGCTCGGGCCTCTCGGCGGCGCCTTCCTCGTCACCGCGGTGGCCGATGGACGTCCCGGCCTGCGCCGCTGGGCCGGGCGGCTGCTCCGGTGGCGGGTCGGGTGGCGCTGGTACGCGCTCGCCCTGGTCGGGGTTCCTGCCTTGGTTCTGGTCTCCGGCCTGCCGTTCTCCGGCGGCGTGGTCCAGGCGCCGTCGCTGCTGGCGCTGGCCGCCGTCATCCCGGGCCTGGTCATCCAGCTGTTCACCACCGGGTTGTCCGAGGAACCGGGCTGGCGCGACTTCGCCCTGCCCCGCCTGCAGGAACGCTTCGGCCCCATGGGCGCCGCCGCCGTCCTCGGCCCGGTGTGGGCGACATGGCATCTGCCCCTCTTCCTCAGCGACTGGGGCGGCTTCCCGAACGCGCCATGGACCCAGCTCGTCTGGTTCGCCGGCTTCTGCATCACCTTCAACATTGTGATGGCGTGGGTGTTCAACCGGACCGGTGAGAGCCTGCCGGTGGCCATGCTGCTGCACGTGGGTGTCAACAACACCGTCTCGATGCTGTGGACCGAGATCTACCCCGGCATCCCCGCCGACCGGATGATCCTCGGCCTGGCCATCCTCTCCACCATCGGGGCCGCCGCGATCCTCGTCGCCACCCGCGGGCGCCTCGGCTACCCCGGCCCCGCCCGGCTCGTAGACTCGGGCGATGGACACCGCTGAGCGGCGGGGCGCGCACGGCCCCGGGACGCCGGCCCGGCCCGGTGTCCACCGCCGCGACGTGCTCACCGCCGCGGCCACCGCCGTCGTCGCGCTCGCCCTGCTGCTCGGCGCCCCGGTACTCGCCGCCGAGGACCCGTCGACCGCGTCCCTGGTCTCCCCGGCTCCGTTCTCCGGCGAGTGGATCGTCCTCGCGCTGGTCCTCCTCCTTCAGGCGGCCGCCGTGGCCCTCACCCGGCTCATCCCGCGCACGGTCCTCGTCGTCGTCGCGGCGCTCGCGGCCGTGCCGTCGGCCGTCGTCCCGACGACGTTGCACAGCCTCGGGCTCCTCGCCGTCATGGTCGTCGTGGTCGTCGCCGTCCTGACCGCCCCCGCCGTCCGGTTGTGGCCGGCCCTGACGACGGCGGCGATCCTGGTCGCGGCCGGCGAGACGACGGCCGGCATCGCGGTCAACGGCTCCTCGCCGCCGGCGGCGGCCGGGCAGGGCCTCCTGCAGGCCGCCGGAGTCGTCGGCCTGCCGCTGCTGGTCGCCCTCCTGATCCGGTCGCGCCGGGACGTCCGGCGCGCCCAGCGCGACGAACAGAACGCGCTCGTCCGGGAACGCGACGCCCTCATCGACGCCGCGGTCTCCCGCGAGCGGACGGCGATGGCGCGGGAACTGCACGACATCGCCGCGCACCACCTCTCCGGGATCGCGCTGATGGCCGCCGTCGTGGACCGGCAGATCGACACCGATCCCGCCCGGGCGCACGAGGGCGTCCGCCAGATGCGGGCGCAGAGCACGAGCGTGCTCGACGACCTGCGGCGGCTGGTGGGGCTGCTGCGGGAGGACGGGCTCGCCACTCGGGCGGTCGAGACGCTCGCCGGCATCGCTGACCTCGTCGAGCGCGCCCGCGCCCACCAGGCCGTGGACCTGCGGGTGCTCACGGCCGCCGACCGGCCGCTCGGATCGGGTATCGGCCCGCTCGCCCAGCTCGCCGCCTACCGGACGGTGCAGGAGGCCCTCTCCAATGCCGCCCTGCACGCCCCGGGGGCGGCGTCCACGGTGGAGATCGACGACCGGGACCCGGACCGGCTCGTCCTGCGGGTCGAGAACGGCGCCGCCGGTGGGGGTGGAGGTGCCGGTGCCGGCCGGACGGGCGACGGCGGCCACGGACTCCGGGGCATGCGGGAGCGAGCCGACCTGGTCGGCGCGGAGCTGTCCGCCGGTCCCTTGCCGGACGGCGGGTGGCGGGTTGACCTCCTCCTCCGTCGGGAGTCCGCACGCGAGGGCGCCGGCGCGGACGGGCAGGACGTCGCGTGATCCGGGTGCTCATCGCGGACGACCAGCCGCTCATCCGCGCCGGCGTCGCTGCCCTGCTCGACGCCGAGCCCGACATGGACGTCGTGGGCGTCGCCGCCGACGGCGGCGAGGCGCTCGACCTCGCCCGCACCACCGACCCCGACGTGGCGTGCCTGGACATCCGGATGCCGGTGCGGGACGGCATCGAGGTGGCCCGCGCCCTCGCCGGGCCTGAGGCCGACTCACCGGTCCCCGTCCTGATGCTCACGACGTTCGACCTGGACGACTACGTCTTCGGTGCTCTCGAGGCCGGCGCCTCCGGGTTCCTGCTCAAGGACGCCGACCCGGACACCATCGTCACCGCCGTCCGCCAGGTCGCCGCGGGCAACGGCACGATCGACCAGGCCCTCACCCGCCGGGTGCTGCGCGAGTTCGTGTCCCGCCGCCGCCTGCAACCGGTCACCGGGGACCGGGCGGACGGCCTGCTCACCGAGCGCGAACGGGATGTGCTGTTCCTGCTCGCGCAGGGCATGTCCAACGAGCAGATCGCAGACGAACTCGTGGTCGAGGTGTCCACGGTCAAGTCCCACGTGGCGCGAATCCTGCCCAAGCTCGGCGTGCGCTCGCGACTGCAGGCCGTGGTGTGGGCCTACCAGAACCGGATCGTCGCGGTCCCGGGCTCCGACGAGGAGTCCACTGCCGGACGGTGACGGCCGCCCGGCCCCGCAAGGACCGGCCCCGCAAGCAAGCCCCGCCAGGACGACGTGGCCGGCGACACCGGATCAGGGCACGACCGCGGTGTAGGCGTTGAGCGCCGGCTGTCCGCCCAGGTGGGCGAAGAGGACGGTGCTGTCCGCCGGGATCTCTCGCGACGTCACGAGGTCGATCAGTCCCGCCATCGACTTGCCCTCGTACACCGGGTCGAGGATCACGCCCTCCATCCGGCCGGTGAGCCGGATCGCCTCGACCGTCGACTCCACGGGAATGCCGTACTCGTCGCCGGCCCAACCCGGAAGCACGGTGATCTCGTCGTCGCGCAGGTCCCGGCCGAGTTCGATGAGGCGCGAGGTGTTCCGGGCGATCCGCCCCACCTGGGCGCGGGTCTTCTCGAGCGTGGCGGACGCGTCAATCCCGAGCAGGCGGCGCGGCCGGCCGCCCGCGTCCTCCAGGGCGGCGAAGCCGGCGATCATGCCGGCGTGCGTGGACCCCGTGACGGTGCAGACGACGACCGTGTCGAAGAAAACGCCGAGCTCCTCCTCCTGCCGAACGACCTCGTGCGCCCAGTTGGCGAAGCCGAGGCCGCCCAGGCGGTGCTCCGACGCCCCCGCGGGGATCGGATAGGGCCGGCCACCGCGTTCCTCGACCTCCCGCAGGGCGTCCTCCCAGCTGGGGCGGATGCCGATGTCGAAGCCGTGCGGGTCGATCCGGACATCCGCGCCCATGATGCGGGACAGCTGGATGTTGCCGACGCGGTCGTTCAGCGGGTCCGGCCAGTTCACCCACGTCTCCTGCACCAGGACGGCCTTCAACCCCAGGTGAGCGGCGACCGCGGCGACCTGCCGGGTGTGATTGCTCTGGTACCCGCCGATGGAGACGATGGTGTCCGCTCCCGAGGCCAGGATGTCGGGGACGATGTATTCGAGCTTGCGGGTCTTGTTGCCGCCGAAGGCCAGGCCGGAGTTGACGTCCTCCCGTTTGGCCCAGACCCTCGCGCCGCCCAGGTGGTCGCTGAGCCGGTTGAGCGGATGGATCGGACTCGGCCCGAACGTCAGCGGATACCGTTCGAAGTCATCGATCGCCATGGCGGCAATGTAGCGGATCGGGCCGCGTCACTCCGCGAGTCGCGGGAATGCCGGGCACGACGAGTGCCTTGTCAGGGATGCACAGTCCGATTGCCCAGAAGGAGAACCCATGGCACGCATCACCGTGATCGGCGGCACCGGGTACGCCGGTGGCCACATCGTCAAGGAGGCTGCTGGACGCGGCCACACCGTCACGTCGATCAGCCGCACCGTTCCGGACGAGAAGGTCGACGGCGTGACGTTCCGCGCCGGCTCGGTTCTGGACGACGCCGTCGCGCAGACCGCCGTCGACGCCGATGTCGTCATCGTCACGGTCTCCCCGCGCGGTGACATGGTCGGCAAGGTCGCCCCCGCCGCCGAGAAGGTGGCCGAGCTCGCCCGGGCGAAGGGCACGCGGTTCGGCGTCATCGGCGGCGCCGGTTCCCTGCAGGTCGAGCCGAACGGTCCCCGGCTGATGGACACCGCGGAGTTCCCTGACGCCTTCAAGGCCGAGGCCGAGGAGCTGACCGCCGTCCTGAACTGGCTGACGGAGCAGGACGACACTCTCGATTGGTTCTTCGTCAGCCCCGCCGCGGGCTTCGGCGCCTACGCGCCCGGCGAGGCCACCGGCACCTACCGCACCGGTGGCGACGTCCTGCTCACGGACGAGAACGGCGAGTCGAACCTCTCCGGCCAGGATCTCGCCGCAGCGATCGTCGACGAGATCGAGCGGCCGGTCCACCACCGGCAGCGGTTCACGGTCGCCTACTAGATGCGGGCCCACGGGACGACCCCCGAGCCGGAGGAGGTGCTCGCCGGCGGCAACATGGGGCCGGTGAGCCGGCGGGGCGACGTCGTGCTCCGCACCGCCGGTGCGTGGACGCCCGCGGTGCACCGGCTGCTCGCGCACTGCCGCGCCCACGGCATGGACGGCGTCCCCGAACCACGCGGCGTCGAGCCCGGAGTCGGGGAGTCGGCGGAGCGAGAGGTCCTCGAGTACCTCGACGGCGAGGTGCCCGCCTATCCGATGCCCGGGTGGGTCTGGAGGGCCGCCGCCCTCGACTCGGCCGTCGACCTCCTGCGTCGCTTCCATGCCGCGTCCGCGACCGCCGACCGCACGGGGCCGTGGCGATCGCCCGGGCGCGAACCCGTCGAGGTGGTCTGCCACAACGACGCCGCCCCGTACAACATGGTCTTCCGCGACGGTACGGCGGTCGGTCTGATCGACCTCGACTTCGCCTCGCCCGGCCCTCGGATCTGGGACCTCGCCTACCTCGCGTACCGGATCGTGCCATTGGGCACCGACCGCGCCGACGGCTTCACCGACGCGCAGCGGGATGACCGGCTCGACCGGCTGCTCGACCGCTACGGTGACCGCGGCGTCCGGTACGACCGCGCGGACCTGTTCACCGCCGTGGCCGACCGGCTCGAGGAGCTTGCCGTGTTCTCCGCCGCGAAGGCGGTCGAGCTGGGCAGGCCCGAGCTGGCCGAGCACGCCCGCGGGTACGAGCGCGACGCGGCGTACGCTCGGACGCGGCGCTGACGATGCGCACGAAGGGGCGGACATGGGAGAGAACGAGGACCCGGTAACGCGGCAGCAGGTCATCCCGGTCCTGCGTGTCTTCGACCACGCGCTGGCCCGCGCCTTCTACGTCGACTTCCTCGGTTTCACCTGGCGGTGGCAGCACCAGTTCGAGCCCGGCCTGCCGATCTACGCCGAAGTGGCGCGGGACGGCAGTGTGCTGCATCTCTCGGAGCATCACGGCGACGCGACCCCCGGCGCCGGCGTCCTCATCGTCGTCGCCGATGTCCGCGCCTACCAGCGCGTGCTGCTCGCGCAGCACCATCGCCATGCGCGGCCGGGTGTCACGGACGAGCCGTGGGGATCGACGATGACGATCACGGATCCCTTCGGCAACAACCTCACCTTCTGGCAGCGCGACTGACGCCGCCGAACCCGTCGAGGGGCGTCGGCGGCGATCACCGGCCCCGCTATGCCGTCGCCCGGGTGGTCCGCACGGGGGTGGGGTCCGACGTCCCTTCCGGGCCGTACAGTCGGGCGATGTCCGGGGAATCCAGCCACCCCGCGTAGGTGCCCTGCCGCGGCCAGCCCTCCGGAGAGTCCTGCCACTCCTCCTGCCGGCCCCACGGCAGCAGGTCGATCAGCGGGAACGTGTGGGAGAGCTGCTCCGTGCCGCGGCCGTCCGTGTGCCAGGTGCGGTAGACGGTGTCGCCGTCGCGCAGGAACACGTTGACCGCGAAGCCCTCGCCGGGGCCGGCACCCATGTCGGCGCCGAACGGGCTGTCCGCCGTCGAATACCACGTCATCCGGTTGCCGACCGTGTCCCGATAGGCGAGGGCCTCGTCGATCGGGCCCTGGGTGACGACGACGAACCGCGCGTCGTAGGCGTCGAGGAAGTCCAGCCGAGTGAACTGCGACGTGAAGCCGGTGCACCCCCCGCACTGCCACTGTTCTCCGGGGAACCACATGTGGTGGTAGGTGATCAGCTGGGATCGGCCGTCGAAGACCTCTGCGAACCGCACCGGTCCGTCCTCGCCGACGAGGGTGTACTCGGGCAGCTCCACCATCGGCAGCCGCCGGCGCTGCGCGGCGATGGCGTCGAGCTCGCGGGTGGCGGCCTTCTCGCGCACGCGCAGGTCGGCCAGGTGCCGCCGCCAGGTGTCCTGATCGACCACGGGGGGCAGGGCGGTGGGGGTGGCGTTCATGTCCGTCTCCTCGGCGAGCGGGGCGCTGCCCCTATGTGGACGCTGTACACATACGGTCGCACAGCCGGGCGGGAGGAGCAATGGGTAGCATCGCGCCCATGACGACGATGACGATCGCCCGCGTCCCGGCGGCCAACGCCCCCTTCGAGATCACCGAGGTGGAGATCCCCGAACCCGGCCCCGGGCAGGTGCGGGTCCGCGTGCGCGCATGCGGGGTGTGCCATTCGGACTCCCTCACCGTGGCGGGCGCCATGGGCAACGACTTCCCGCGGGCGCCGGGGCACGAGGTGGCCGGTGAGATCGATGCGCTCGGGGAGGGCGTGACCGCGTGGCGCGCCGGTCAGCGGGTGGGTGTCGGCTGGTTCGGCGGCTGCGACTTCACCTGCGATTCCTGCCGGCGCGGCGACTTCATCGCCTGCGAGAACGGCCTCGTCGCCGGCATCGCCTACGACGGCGGGTACGCCGACTACATGATCGCGCCGGCCGAGGCGCTGGTCGGCATCCCCGACGATCTCTCCGACGTCGACGCCGCCCCGCTGCTGTGCGCGGGGGTGACGACGTTCAACGCGCTCCGCACGTCGGTCGCCCGGCCCGGCGATCTGGTCGCCGTCCTCGGCGTCGGCGGCCTCGGGCACCTCGGCATCCAGTACGCCGTGAAGATGGGCTTCGAGACGGTCGCGATCGCCCGCGGCACCGAGAAGGAGCCGCTCGCCCGCGAACTCGGCGCCCACCACTACATCGACTCCACCAGCGCCGACGTCGCCGAGGAGCTCACCGGGCTCGGCGGCGCCTCGGTCGTGCTCGCCACCGTCACGGTGCCCGACGCGATGACCCCGGCGCTCGGCGGCCTGCGGCCGCGCGGCCAGCTCGTCGTCGTCGGCGCCTCCGCGGACCCGATGCAGGTGCCGCCCTTCGCGCTGATCCCCGGGTCCACCGCGATCCAGGGGCACGCCTCCGGCACGTCGAAGGACTCCGAGGACGCCCTCCGGTTCAGCGTCCTGACCGGTGTCCGCCCGACCATCGAGACCATGCCGCTGAAGGACGCCCAGGCCGCCTACGACAAGATGATGGCCGGCGACGCCCGGTTCCGGATGGTGCTCACCACGGGGGACTGAGCCGCTCAGGGCCGCGCGTAGGACGCGACGACGTGCCCCGTCGGCAGGCTGACGACGTCGGACGCCGCCCAGGACCGCGGCTCCGCGGCCGGGTCGGCGAACAGCGGGATGCCGGCCCCGAGAGTGATCGGATTGATCTTCAGGATCAGCTCGTCGATCTCGTCGGCGAGGGCGGCGGCCAGGCTGCCGCCCCCGCAGAGCCAGATGTCGCCGTCATCCGCGGCGCGGAGCCGGGTCACCGTGGTCACCGGGTCCCGGGTCACCTCGATCTCGTCCGGCACGTCCCGGCGCCGCCCGCGGCTGGCGACCACCTGGTGCAGGTGCTGGTAGGGCGAGGTCACGCCGACCGGCAGACCTACCGCGTAGGTGCTCCAGCCCATCAGCACGCTCGAGAACCTCCCGCGCGGAACGGGGAGGCGGAGGGCGGTGCGCACGTGGGTCGGAATGGTCTGCGGGAACCGCTCGACCAGGTGGTCGAGGTAGGCCGGCGGTGTGGGGAACGCCGAGAAGTCGCCGTGCGGATCCGCGATGAAGCCGTCGAGGCTGATCGCGACGAGGTAGACGAGGCGCGTCATGACGCGACCGCGGGCGGTGGACCGGGGTTCATGCCGTATGCGGAATGTGCCATGGTCACCGGCCGAGACAGGTGCACACGCACGCGCGGTTGCCCTCGGCGTCGGCCAGGACGGTGAAGGCGGGAGCCGGCGAATCGTCCACGACGGTGCCGCCCGCCGCCACGGCGGCCGCGATCCGCTGGTCGGCCACATCGTGCGGCACCCACACGTCCAGATGGAACCGCTGCCGCGGTGTCTCGTGCGGCTCCGTGTGCTGGAACCACACCAGCGGTGCCTGACCGGTCGGGTCGACGACGTCGTCCCCATCCACGTTCTTCGCGGCGCCGGTGAGCAGCGCGGCCCAGAACGGCCCGAGCGCGGCCACCTGCGCCGTGTCCAGACCCAGCTCCACCAGCGCGAGTTTCCGCGGGGTGGCCTCGACGCCGAGATCGGCGGCGATCGCGGTGATCCGCCGCGCCAGCTCGACGTCCCGGTCGGTGACGCCGCCGGCGTCGTGACTGAGCAGGGCGAACTCGACGGCCGCGTAGCGCAGCGTGATGTCCGGGTGATGGCCGGCGTCCTCGGCAGCCTGCGCCGCCGCGTCCACCAGGGCGAGGCCGGTGCGGAAGTCCCGGGTCCGGTAGCGGGCGTGCAGGCCTTGGGCGAGGCGGCGCCAGTCGGTCAGCGACGCATCGAGGATCTGGTCGACGGTGAGGGTCTCCATCTCGTCATGGTGGCAGGAATCCGCCCGAGCGGACAGAGCAAGCGGACGGACCCGGTCCGCGGTACGGCGCCGGGTGACTGAGCGGTTGCCGCCCGATGCGTGTTGTGGGGCTGGGCGACATCTGGCCGTCTGCCGGTGCCGGAGACCACGCGAAGCAGTGGAGGTGTTCAGCTGAGCAGACGGTACGGGCCGAAGCCCCACCCGACGGCGGTGCGGGACGTGAGCCGCCCGCCCGTCACGGGGTAGTAGTAGAGGCGCCCGTCCGCGGCGGCCCGTGCGAGCAGGCCCCGGCTTCCGGCCCCCCCGAACCCGTGGACGACCGAGACCGACGAGATCGTGGTCCATCCGCCGCCGAGCACCCGACGCGGCTCGTTGACGAAGCCGCCGGTTCCGTTGCCGCGGTAGAGCAGCATCACGCCGTCGGCGCGTTTGGCGATGAGATCCTGACGACCGTCACGGTCGACGTCGACCATGCTCGTCGTCATGGAGCCCCAGCCGCCGCCGATCCTGGTGCGCGCTCCCACCCGGTTGCCGACGTTCGGATAGAGGTACATGGTCCCGTCCGGTGCGCGAGCCACGATCGACGCCGCCCGCCCGTTCACCCACGGACCCGGCGTGATGGCGTAGCCGTTCCAGCCGCGGCCCAGCAGCACCTTCGGCCCGAGGCCGGGCGTCGCGCGACCCGGGTACAGGTACAGGGACCCGTCCGTGAACCGGGCGATGACGTCGAACCGGCCGTCACCGTTCCAGTCGACGACCGCCCCGCTCGTCATCGCACCCCAGCCGGTGCCGACCGCGGCCCGCGGGCCGATCGTGCCGCGCCCGGTGCCCGGGTAGCTCCACAGCACGCCGGCCCGGTCGACCGCGCCCAGATCCGCGGCGGTGGCGAAGGCCGGTCGGGACGGCGTGCTGAAGTACTGCTCCATCGTGGGGATGCCCCGCTGGTGCATGTCGGTCGCGAGGGCGGGGCCCACGTACCGCAGGTGCCAGGGCTCCCAGGCGTAGCCGGTGACGGCGGTGTAGCCGTTGGGGTAGCGGACGATGAAGCCGTACCGCCACGCGTTGGCCGCCACCCACCGGCCGCCCGCGGTGTTCCCGAAGCAGCTGCCCAGCCCGCAACTGCCGTCGGCGTTCCCGACATCGACCGCCAGCCCGGTCTGGTGCTCGCTGTGCCCGGGCCGCGCCGAGATGAGTTCCGCCTGCGCGAGGCCGTACTGGTTGACGTAGCTCTGGAACAGCGCGGCCTGCTGGTCGTACGACCGGTACGCGCTCACCGTCGTGAGCGGGGCTCCGGCCGCCGCCGCCCCCGCGTAGAGCCGGGCGAGGGCCGACGAGGTCACCGACCGCATCAGGTAACCGTTCGGGCCCCACACCAGATCCGGCGGCACCCAGCGCAGCGGATTGAGCGGGCGCTGCTTGTTCACCAGCACCTGGACGTTGGCGGGGTCGCTGACCGGCGTCGCCGCCTGGGCCGCGGCGGGCCCGGCGACGAGCGTGGCGACGGCGACGGCGACCGTGACGACCGAGGACGCGATCCGGGTCCACACGTGCTGCCGGCGCGAGCGTTCGCGGCCGGACGGGGAACGGAGAAGGGGGTCGGTACCGAGCATGGTGGCGCCTCGTCGTTCGCGATGGGGACGCCCGCTCAGGGAACGTCCAGCCCCCCGCCGTCAGACTACGGCGACGTGCCGGCACTGGCCAGAGCGGACCGATCAGGACCGACGCTGACCTGAGCCGGCGTGACCGGAACCCCGGGTGCTGCGATGATCGGGCGGAACGACGGGCGCACGTATCGAGGGAGGCCGGATGGAGGCACGATTCGACGCCGAGGTGTGGCACTGGCGCGGCCCCGCGCCGTATCACTTCGTCAGCCTGCCGCCCACGGCGGCGACCGAGGTCCGCGACCTGGCTGCCGAGGTGACGTACGGCTGGGGGATGATTCCCGCCCGGGCGCGGATCGGCGGCACGACGTGGACGACCGCCATGTATGCCAAGAACGGCACGTACGCGCTGCCGGTGAAGGATGCCGTCCGCCGGGCCGAGGGGATCGACCTCGGCGACGTCGTGACCGTGTACCTGGACGTGCCGGGCACCTGACCCGCCCCCACCGCGCCCGCCCTCGGCTCCGGGGACGCGCTCCGGAGCTCGGTCCCGCCCGGACTCGTGGGACGATCGGACGATGGCCCACCCGATCGCCACCGCACCGGTCACCGACGCGGTGGTCGCGGACGTGATCCGCGCCGTCACGGCCGCGACCGGGCGGCCGGCATACCCGGATGCCCGGTGGCGGCCCCCGGTACAGGGTGCCGTCGGGCATCTGCTCGGCCTGCGGCTGGCCGGCCGGACGGACGCCGACGATGCCGATCTGCTGGTCGCCAAGCTGTTCCCGCCGGCCGTCAGCGCCCGCGCCGCGACGGAGGCCACCGCACTGACGGCGGCCGCCGTCCTGGGTGACGAGGTTCCCCGCGCGGTCGTCGCCGGGCGGCTGGCCGGAGGCACGGGATTCCTCGTCATGACGCGGCTGCCCGGTGACCGCTGGGCTGACGTCCGGCCCGCGCTGAGCCCGGCGGACGCCGCCGCCGTCGTCGCGCAGGTCGGGTCCGTCGCGGGTCGACTGCACGCGGTGACCGGCGAACACTTCGGCGCCCTCGCCGACGACGGTGACGGCGGGCCGACACCGCGTCGTTGGGCGACTTCACGCGGCTGGACCACCGCGCTCGTGGAGCGGACGCTGGCCGCCTTCGACGCCGCGGGTGGGGACCCGGTGCTCGCCACCGGCGTCGAGCGGCTCGCCGCCGCCAGCCTCCTCGACGACGCCGTCCCGCCGTCGCTGTGTCACCAGGACCTCAACGGCGGGAACATCCTGCTGCGCCGCGACCCCGGGTCCGTCCCGGTGATCAGCGGCCTGGTGGACTTCGAGCGGGCCGAGTGGGCGGATCCCGCGCACGACCTGGCCCTGACCGTCGTCCACCTGATGCACGAGGGCGAAGCCGATCTCGTCCCCGTGCTGCTCGACGCGCACGGGGGCATGGACCCCGCCGCGCGGTCCCGGCTCGCACTGCACGTGGTGCTGCGAATGACGGCGGAGTGGGCGTGGGTGGCCACGGACCGGCCCGCCGACTGGCGCCACAAGACGGTGACCCTCGCGGGCTGGATCCGCGCCCGGACCTGAGGCGACGCCCGGAGGAGAGATCGAGCGGCGCTCAGCCGCGGCTGCGCCTGCGGACGAGCAGCACGGCGGGGATCGCCGCCAGCGCGGCGAGCACCAGGACCGGCATCCCGTTGATCACGCCGATGCCGCCGAAGCTGTTGATCGACGCGACGGACCCGACCGAGCCGATGGACGCGATCGACCCGACGGAGGCGATGGAGCCGATCGACCCGACGGAGGCGATCGATCCCGCGGAGGAGACGGAGGCGATGGAG
This sequence comes from Tersicoccus solisilvae, assembly GCF_014643255.1. Lineage (GTDB taxonomy): Bacteria > Actinomycetota > Actinomycetes > Actinomycetales > Micrococcaceae > Tersicoccus > Tersicoccus solisilvae. Next base: position 251,235 of record NZ_BMJI01000001.1, read on the forward strand.
CCCGCCGAGGCCACGGAGGCGATGGAGCCCGCCGAGGCTACCGACGCGATCGACCCCGCGGACGTCGACGCCCACCGCGTGGACATGCTCATGCGGACGAGACCGCGTCCGGGCCGGGGGCCGCCCGCTCCGGGGCCGGCGCGGCATCACGTCGTGCGCGGGTGGGCCGGTGCGCGCCCAGCAGGTCGTGGTCGGCGGCCAACGGGCTCACGGGGGCACGCCGCGAACGGCGCCGTCGGCTCGCGAACCGATCCACCGCCCAGCTGATCGCGATCCCGACGCCGAAGGCCATCGTCACCCACACCGGCGACCCGAGCCGGGCGGACTGGCTGTAGACGGGATGACCGACGACGGTCAGCACGCCGAGCCCGGCGGGGACGGTCAGGGCCCAGGCGGAGGGGTCGGGCCGACGACGGCGCAGCAGCAGCACGATGCCGGCGATCCCGATCGCCGCCACGAGCACCCAGCCCGGGTTCAACGGCAGGTTGCCGACGAACGTGCCGAGGAAGTTCCCCTCGAGGAAGAGCAGTTTCACCCACGGGTCCGGCACCGGGGGCAGCGTGAAGTGCCAGGTGAACGTGTCCTGCAGGCTGTGCTCCACCCCCGGGAGCCCGAACGCGGACCCGATGACGAAGGAGGCGAGCGTCAGTGCCAGGGCCACCACGCCGGTGAGGCGAACCCGCCGATCGTGCCGGGACGACGGCACGATCACCATGACGACGCACACCGCGAGCACGGCCACGCACAGGATCAGCACGGACGAGTACTTGAAGAAGTAGACGAGGGCGTAGCCGGCGACGGCGAGCAGCAGCCCGCGGCGCCGAGAACCGCGCAACAGGTGCGCCACCCCGAGGACGAGGATCAGGGCGGCCATCAGGGACGGCCCCTCGGCGAGCAGCGCCGTGCCGTGGTCCAGGCCGACCGGGAGCAGGTAGAACGCGAGCTGGGAGAGCAGGGCGGTCCGCCGGCCGAGGCCGACCACGCGAGCGATGCGGTGCACCAGCAGGCCGGCGAGGGCCGTGCTGAGCACGGCGACGATCCACAGGCCCACCTGGTCCCCGAGCAGCGTCATCAGCGGCAGGGACACCAGGGGGTAGCCGATGCGCGGGCTGAAGATCGCCGCATAGGCCGGGGTGCGGTCGTGCACCCCGACGATGGGTCCCGCCCCGGCCCAGGCCGCGGACGCGCAGTCCGCGCCGGTGCCCTGCAGCCCGGAGGACGGGTGGGCGCAGTATTCGGTGTAGGCGGTGAACCATGCCTGGTGGACGGGCATCCCACCGAGTTCGTGGGCGATGCGGATGTACTGCACCGTGTCGCCCCACACGACGCCCGGACCCAGCAGCGCCGCGACGATCAGGAAGAGGCCGCCGGCCGCCAACGGCGGGATCAGATGTCCTCGACGCAGCAGCACGCTCGACGCCCCCGGGCCCATCGCTTCTCCTCACCGTGACGCTCCGGCACCACGCACGGCGTCGACCCCGATTCTAGACGAGCGCCGGTCGATGCCACCGCATCGACCCGAACCCGGACCTCGGGCCGGTGCGCGAGGCGGCGTCGTGCGAGGGGTGTGTGCTCAGGGAGCGTGGCGACTGAGCCGTCGGGCCAGCAGTGCGGCACCCAGTGCGAGGCTGGACCACACCGCCATCGAGACCGCCATCGGCACGGCGGTGTGCTGCCCGGCGATGCCCGTCAGCGGGCTGACCAGGCCGCCGAGGACGAACTGCAGCAACCCCAGCACGGCCGCGCCGGCGCCGGCGCGGCCCGGCACCCGGCTCTGCGCGAGGGCGACGGCGTTACCCATCACGAAGCCGAGCGCCGTCTGCCCGACGAGCAGCTGCACGAGCGTCGTCCAGCCCGTGACGCCGCTGAGGATCAGCACGAGGCCGATCACGTTGGTCACACAGATCACGGTGACGGCGATCCGCAGGATGGTGGCCGGTTCGATCCGGTCGACCAGCCGGACGTTGACCAGGCCGCCGACGATGGCACCGCACGCGTTGACCGCGAAGACGACCGAGTAGGCCAGGGCCGAGAAGCCGAGCACGTTCTGGATCACGAACGAGGACGCGGAGATGTAGGAGAACAGGGCGCCGAAGGTGAACGCGAAGGTGAAGGCGTACGCCATGAACGAGCCGGTCCGCATCACCCGCAGCGACAGTCCGAGCACCCCGCGCAGCGCGTGCTGGCGGGCGTGCACCGGCAGGGTCTCCGGCACCACGACCACGGAGCACAGCAGCATCAGCAGCCCGAACACCGTCAGCGCCCAGAACACGGCCTGCCACGGGGCGACGGTGGCGATCACGCCGCCGAGCAGGGGCGCGACGACGGGCGCGACCGAGGTGATGGTGGCCAGGATCGAGTAGAGCTTGGCGGCCTGCCGGCCGGTGGAGATGTCGGCGACGATCGCGCGGGCGATGACGACGCCGGCCGCGCCGGCCGCTCCCTGCAGCGCACGCAGCGCCATCATCACGCCGATGGTGGGCGCGACCGCGATCAGCACCGAGCACACCAGGAAGAGGGCGTTGCCGGCGACCAGCAGGCGGTGCCGGCCGAGCACGTCGGAGATCGGCCCGAGGAAGAACTGGCCGAACGCCATGCCGACCATGTACGTCGTCAGCGTCAGCTGCACGGCCGAGGCGGAGGTGCCGAACCACGTGCTCATCCCCGGCATCGAGGCCAGGTACATGTCGGTCGCCAGCGGGCTGACGGCGCTGAGCACCCCCAGCGCGCCGATCAGCACCACCCGGTCCTTGCCCCCGGACAGGCGCAGGCGGGACCGGACGGGTTCGTCGGGGGTCGCGGCGGTCATGGCGTCCTTCGGACAGGCGGAGATCCGCTGGTGGGGCTGGTCGTCGCTTCCATCTCTAGCACGCCGACCGAGGACCACGGCTGTCCGCGGCGCACCGTGACCGCGCCCGCGGGCCTGTCGGCGACCACGGGGAGCGATGAGGATGGGCCCATGGAGATCACCCGACAGATCATCGTGTTCGACGCCGCCGACATGGACGCGGAGAGCGCCTTCTGGGCGTCGCTGCTCGGCGGCACGGTCGACCCCGCCGACCCGGACGACGCGGAGGACGACTGGCGTACCGTCCGCGTCGACGGACTGGCCCGGCTCGCCGTTCAGCTCGCTCCGAATCACCAGCAGCCGGACTGGCCCGACGGCACGCCGCAGCAGATCCATCTCGACCTGCACGTGCCGGACATCCGCGCCGCGCACGAGGAGGCGATCGCGGCGGGGGCGCGGCTGCTGCGGGCGGCTCCCGACCTCGACGCGCGGGACGGTTTCCAGGTGTACGCCGATCCCGCCGGTCATCCGTTCTGCCTCTGCTGGGACTGACGCGCCACGACCGCGCGCTCGTCCACCCGGCCCGGCCTCACTGCCCCCAGAGGGCGGCGACGTGCCGCACGTCCGTGCCGCAGCAACCGCCGAGGATGCGCAGGCCGGGCAGCCGGGCGGCCAGCCGGCGATGGTCCGCGGCCAGCTCGGCCGGGTCCCCGTCGTCCAGCGCTTCCGCCTCGTCCAGATCCGCGTGGCTGAGCCGGGACGCGTTGACGCGGGTCCCGGCGACCCGGTGCCGCCACGGCGCGTCCGCGGGGATGCCCCGGGCGATGTGGTCGGGGTGCGCGCAGTTGACCAGGTAGTGGTCCGGGGCGGCGACGGCGTCCAGTCGCTGCACCGCCGCGCCCAGGGGGGTGCCGTCGGGCAGCGTGCCGTCCGTCTCCACCGTGAAGGAGATGCCCACCGGCAGTGCTTCGTCGCGCGCGGCCTCCACGATGCCCTGGGCCTCCGCGACGCTGCCCAGCGTGTAGGCCGTGACGAGGTCGACGCCGGCGGCGGCGAAGGAGGCGAGCTGAGGCCCGTGGTAGGCGGTGGCCTCGTCCGCACTCATCGCCGCATTCGGGTGATAGCCGTCGTATCGGGGCCCGACCATCCCGTTGACCAGCACCGCGGGAACCCGGTCGCGCAGCCGGTCGGCGAGCCGGCGCAGGAACGCGATCGCGGCCCGGTTCGCTCGATCCAGCGCCGGGGCGTCGTACCCCAGGCGCGCCCCCCAGTCCGGGTTCGCTCGCCAGGTGGGGCTCTCGAGCAGCAGCCCGGCCCCGGCCCGGCCGGCGACGTCGGCGTACCCGAGGTAGTACGCCGTCAGCAGCTCGCGCCCCGGGGCGTCCTCGACCAGCGGGAACGCCGCGAACTCCGGCAGGTCCACGCCGTGGTGGAAGATCAGGTCGGTCTCCATCCCGCCGTCGGTGACGTACCGGCGCTCCGGATCCAGGACCGTCGTGGTGGCCATGACCCCTCCCGAGGGTGTCGCGCGTCGCGATCGGCGCATACCAGACTGGATAGTCTGTTTATAGCAGGGTGAATAGTCTGGTACAAGTGGTGGCATGCCACGCAACGGAGCCATCAACCGGGAGCGGATCCTCGCGACCGCGGAGCACCTCGTGATCGAGAAGGGCTTCGCGGCCACCGCCCTGGACGAGGTGATCGAGGGCGCCGGGACCTCCAAGGGCGCGTTCTTCCACCACTTCCCGACCAAGTTGGACCTCGCGAAGGCCCTCGTCGACCGCTACGTGACGGCGGACCTCGGTCAACTGCAGAACGCGCTCTCCGAGACGGCCCACCTGGCCGCCGATCCCCGGGCGCGGCTGCTTGCCTTCCTGCGGATCTTCGAGGACGGCGCCGACGAGCTCATGTCCGAGCAGTCCAGCTGCCTGTACGTCAGCACCGTCGTCGAACGCGACCTGCTCACGGCCGGGACCGCCGACCGGATCGTCGACGCCGTCGTGGGCTGGCGCGAGCCGGTCGCCGGCCTGATCCGCGCCGCCGTCGAGGCGCACGCCGGCCACGAGCGCGGGGACGACGAGACGAACGACGACGGGAACGCGGACGGAGTGGACGCCGACGCGCTCGCCGACCACTTGTTCGTCACCTTCGAGGGCGCGTTCGTGCTGTGCCGGGCCACCGGGGACGCCGGGCACATGCGCGCCCAGCTGCGGGTGCTGCGGCAGCTCGTGGACCACCTCGTCCGCTGAGCGGGGCTGAGCTCGGCCGGGGCGAGCCGGCTGATCCCCCCCACGGCGGCCCTGCATCCGGATCCGGGTCCGCGCCGGTAGCACGAGTGTCCCGACTCACTCGGACCGGCTCCCGCGCCGGTTCCCACCCCCGGAGGAACCACCATGCGCACCACCCTCGCCGCCACCGCCGCCCTCGGCCTCGCCTGCGCCGCGCTCGCCACCGCCGCGCCCGCCAGTGCCGCCGACGGCGACGCCCAGCTCTCCGTGCTCCACGCCGTCCCCGGCACCACGGTCGACGTCTACGTCGACGGGGCGCTCACGCTCGACGACTTCACCCCCGGCACCCTGGCCGGCCCGCTTCCCGTCCCCGCCGGCTCCCACCAACTGGCGATCACGGCATCCGACGCCGCGGACGCGTCGGCCCCGATCATCGGCCCCGTCGCCGCCGATCTGAAGGCCGGGGGCGACTACACCGCCGTCGCCCACCTGACCGCGGCCGGCAAGCCCGGCGCCACCCTGTTCGCCAACGACACCTCCACCGTTCCGGCCGGGCAGGCTCGGCTCACCGTGCGGCACGTCGCGGCTGCCCCCGCCGTCGACATCCTCGCCGGCGGCAAGGCCGTGGTCAGCGGGTTGACCAACCCGAAGGAGGCCTCCCTCGAGGTGCCCGCCGGGACGGTCTCCGCGGCGGTGGCCCTCGCCGGCACCACGCAAGCGGTGATCGGGCCGGCGGACCTGCCGCTCGGCGAGGGCACGACGACGATCGTCTACGCCTGGGGATCGGCGGCCGACGGCAATCTCGCCCTGGCGACCCAGACCGTGGGCGGCATGCAGCAGAACCCGAACGGCGTGCCCGCGGGCACGACCGGCGCCGCCGCCGAACCCGCCCCCGCGCTGACCATCGGCGCCGTGCTCGGTGTCGCCGCGCTCGCCGGCGCGGTGGTGCTCTCCCGGAGGGCGGCACGGGCCCGCGCCTGAGCCTGACCGATGATCCCACCCAGCGACCCTGCCGGTGCGCGGACGCCGCGGCACCGGCAGGGTCCTCCCTTCGCCCGCCCGCGCGGCGCTGCTTCGCGCGGTGACGCCCGCCGTGCTGCACCGCTACGGCTGACGCGAGGCTCGACCGTGCTCGGCGTGGCCGGGCTGCTGCTGCTCGGCTCCGCCGGCCTCGCCGCGCTGCCGCCGCCCGAATCGGGTGAACCCACCGGTCTGGCGGTCACCGCGCCACCCGTGTCCGGCGTCCCCGTACCGGCCGCGCCTGTACCGGCCGCACCCGGACCGACCGCGACCGGACCGGCCGCGACGTCGGCCAGGACGCCCGCGCCCACGGCGAGCACCGCCGCACCCCGGCGCTCACCGGTGCTGGGTCGCGTGCCCGTCACCCGCGCCGTGCCCCGTGCTGCCCGGTCCGTCGCGACGCCGACCGAACTGCGCGCTCCCGCTCAGGACCTCGTCCTGCCGATCGACCCGATGGGCATCGACGACCGCGGCGCCCTGGGCATCCCGATGACTCCCGGACGGATCAGCTGGTACCGGTACGGGCCCGCACCCGGGGAGGGAGCCGGATCGGCGGTCTTCGCCGGGCACGTCGACGCGCCCTGGGGGAAGACGCCGCTCTACCGGATCAAGGATCTGACGCCCGGGGACACCATCGACGTCGTGCTCGACACCGGTGGGGTCCTCGCGTACCGCGTCCGCGCGGTCGACACCATCAGCAAGGCGCGGCTGGCAGACACCGACCTCTTCCGCCGCGACGGGGCGCCCGTGCTGCGGCTGGTCACGTGCGGGGGCCCGTGGCTGCCCGACCGGCAGGACTACCGTGACAACGTCGTCGTCACCGCTGAACCCGTCCGGTGAGGCCTTCCGTATACTCGCGGACAGACAGGCACGGATCCGGCCCCGGTGGCACCGCTCGGGGCGGTCGAGCACGGGGGTCGGCATGAAGCACACCGCTCCGGTGTGGGATGCCGCGGCCGATCCGCGGTTCCGGGAGGGCGACCCGGAGGTGCTCGAACGCGCGTTTCACCACTGCGGAGCCCTCGTGCGCGGTCTGGCCCTGCGCGCTGTCCGGGACCCGCACCTGGCCGACGACGTGGTGCAGGACGTGTTCGTGCGCGCCTGGACCTACCGGGCCAGCTTCGACCCCGAGCGGGCCCCGCTGCCGGCCTGGATCATCGGCATCACCCGGCGCGTGATCGCCGACCGGGCGCGGCAGGCGGCCACCGACCGGGACCGCACGGCGGACCTGGACGACCGTGAGGCCGAGGCGGCCGGGCCGACCGAGGACGAGGTGGAGGCCGCCGTCACACGGCTGATGGTCCGCGACGTGCTCGCCACGCTGCCGGACCCACCGCTCTCGTTCCTCCACCTGGCCTTCTACGAAGACCTGACCCACCGGCAGATCGCCGACCGCACCGGGGTGCCGCTCGGTACCGTGAAGAGCCACCTGCGTCGCGGGCTGCTCGACCTGAGACGACGGATGGAGGAGAGCCGTGAAGCATCTGGATGGTGAGGCCATCGCTCTCCTCGCCCTCGGCGAGCCCGCGGACGACGCAGCCCGGGCCCACCTGGAGGGCTGCCAGAGCTGCCGGGCGGAACTGACCGAGTTGACGTCCCTGGTCGGCGCGGCCCGGGAGGGCGGCCCGGACCTCGAGCCGCCGTCGGACGCCGTGTGGGCACGGATCCGCTCCCGCATCGACGACGGCGTCACCGGCTCGGGCCCCGTCACCGGCTCCGAAGATGCCGGCAGGCGGCCTGCACGGTCGCCGTCGGGGTCGAGACCGGCGGACACCCGGCCGCCCCGCCGCCGACGCCGAGTGGGCGCCCGGACGTGGAGCTTCCTCGCCGGCGCGGTGGCCGCCGCACTCGTCGTCGTCGCCGTCGTGTGGGCCGTGGGCGTCCGGTCGCCGGACCGGGTGCTCGCGTCCGCGGACTTGGCGCCCCTCGGGCAGGCGACCGGCTCCGGTTCGGCGGAACTGCAGCGCACCGCGGACGGGATCGACCAGCTGCGGTTGCAGGTCGGCGGTGATCGCGTGCGCGGTTACCCGGAGGTCTGGCTGATCGCGAAGGACGGCAAGCGGATGGTGAGCCTGGGCACCCTGCACGACGGGTCCGCGGTGCTGCCCGTGCCCGCCGGCCTGGACGTGCGGGACTACGCCACCGTCGACGTCTCGGACGAGCCCCTCGACGGCAATCCGGCCCATTCGGGCGACTCGATCCTGCGTGGCTCGCTCACGTTCTGACCCCCCGCTTCACGCCAGGTCGTCAATAGATGTCGTTAACCCATCCGGGAGGACCCGGATGCGACAACTAGTGACGACCTGGCGCGGGGGGCTGGCGCGGGGGGGGGGCGGGCGGGGTGTCGATGCGGGCGGAGTTCAGGGCGTGACCGCGGCGTGCCGACCCGCCGGGCGGGAGAGCCGGTGCGGCCACCAGATGGCGGGCCCGACGTCGTACGCGAGCGCCGGCACCAGCAGCGTGCGCACGACGAAGGTGTCCAGCAGCACCCCGAACGCCACGATGAACGCGATCTGCAGCAGGAACAGCACGGGGATCACCGCCAGCGCCGCGAACGTCGCCGCCAGCACGATGCCGGCGGAGGTGATCACGCCCCCCGTCACCGCGAGGCCGCGCAGGATCCCCGGCCGGGTGCCGTGCCGCACGGACTCCTCGCGCACCCGCGTCATCAGGAAGATGTTGTAGTCGATCCCGAGCGCGACGAGGAACACGAAACCGAACAGGGGTACCGACGGGTCCGCGCCGGGCAGGTTCATCACCTGGTTGAACACCAGGGCCGAGACCCCGAGCGCGGTGCCGAACGAAAGCACCGTGGTGAGGATCAGCAGCACCGGGGCCACCACGGCGCGCAGCAGCAGCATCAGGATCACGAGGATCACGGCCAGGGTGATCGGGATGATCAGCGTCCGGTCGTGGATCGACGTGTCGTTGGTGTCGATCGCCGTGGCCGTCTCCCCGCCGATCAGGGCGACACCGGCGAGATCGGACCGCAGGGCGCGCACCGTCCGCTCCGCCGCCGCGCTGTCCGCCGGGTCGGTCAGGGTCGCCTGCAGGAGCACGTCGCCGTCGGCCACCGTGGGCTCCGGTGCCGGGGTGCCGGGCCGGCCCACCGCACCGATGCCTCGCTCGGTGACCGGCGCCGAGCCGGACGGGGAGTCGGCGCTCGTCACGGTGACGGCGTCGACGCCGTCATTCGCCAGCAGCGTGTCCGCGGCCTTCTGCAGGTCGCCGCGGGCGACGATCACCGACGCGGGGGACCCGGAGCCGCCGGGGAAGTGCTCGGCGAGCGCCTGTTGGCCGTCCCGCGCGTCCGAGGTGCCGATCACCAGGTCACTCTGCGGCACCCCGTCGGCCCGCAGCCCGGTGATGCCGACGGCACCGGCGAGCAGGACGAGCACGCAGACGATCCACACCGCGCGTGGCCGGCGGGCGACGAGCCGGCCCACCCGGGCGTACAGGCCTCGCGGATCGATCGCGTTGTGCTCGTGGGCCGGCTCGAACACCGGCCGCCGGGGCCAGTACGCGGCCCGGCCGAAGGCGAACAGCAGCGCGGGCAGCAGGGTGAGGGCCGCCAGCATGGCGAACACGATGCCGAGCGCGGCCACGGGGCCCAGCGACTTGTTGGAGTTGAGGTCCGAGAGCAGCAGGCACAGCAGGCCGGCGATCACCGTGCCGCCCGAGGCCGCGATGGGCTCGACGGCGCTGCGCCAGGCCGCGAGGGTGGCCGCGCCCTTGTCCGCCGTGGACCGGAGTTCCTCGCGGTATCGCGCCGTGTAGAGCAGCGAGTAGTCCGTGGCCGCGCCGATCACGAGGATGAACAGGATGCCCTGGGTCTGCCCGGTGAGGGTGAGGATCCCCGCCTTCGCCAGCCACCACACCACCAGCAGGGCCACGCAGAGGGCGAACATGCTCGTCGCCAGCACCGCGACCGGCAGCAGCAGGGATCGGTAGACGATGACGAGGATGACGAGCACCGCGGCCAGCGCCACCAGCAGCAGGACGCCGTCGATGCCCGCGAAGGCGCCGACGAGGTCCGCGGTGAACCCGGCCGGACCGGTGACGTGCACGGTCACCCCGTCGGGGGCGGCCTCGGTGAGGCGCTCGCGGACCTGCTCGACGACGTCGGACACCTCGCCGGAGGAGCCGATCGGGACGAACGCCTCCGCGGCGCGGCCGTCCTCGGCGGGGATCAGGGGCGAGATCCCGTCCTCGACGCCCGTGACGTCCGTCAGCCCGCTCACCGCCGTCGTCAACGCCTCGCGGTCCTGCGCGGTGAGCGTGCGCTCCGCGGTCATCACGACGACGGCGGGCAGGGCGTCGGAAGAGGTGAAGTCCCCCAACCGGTCCTGCACGCGCGTGGCGTCGGCGCTCGCGGGCAGGAAACTCGTCTGGTCGTTGGACGAGACCTCGTCGACCTTGCCGAAGTACGGTCCGCCCACCCCGGCCGCGACCAGCCAGACGAGGATCAGCAGGGCCGGGATGACGATCCGGAGCACTCGGCCGCCGGGCCGCCGCCGCCGGTCGGCGGGGCTCGGGGTGGCGCGGTCCGCGATGCGCGTGCTCATGACGTCTCCTCCTGGGTTGTTTCGCCAAGCTAGCAAATCGCTTGGCGAGAAGGAAGCCCTGCATACAATCGAGCCGAGGAGGTGGCCGATGTCCGACGCGGGGAACGAGACGCCCGACGAGGCGCTGTACCGGCTGGACGCCAGCGACCCGCACGGCCGGCTCGTCGACCGGTCCGGGCTGCGACCGGAGGACATCGCGCAGATCGACCGGCTGATGAAGGCCATGGGCCGGCTCAGCGACGTCGAGCGGCGGATGGGCGAAGAGGCCCAGCGGTACATGCGGCTGAACGAGACCGACATGCGCGCCCTCTACTTCCTCATCGTCGCCGCGAACCGGGGGGCCGACGTGACGCCCAGCATGCTGTCGCGGCACCTCGGCATCGCGAGCGCCTCCACCACGAAGATGCTGGATCGCCTGGAGGCCGCCGGGCATGTCACCCGCCACCGGCACCCCACCGACCGGCGCTCGGTCGCCATCCGGATCAGCCCACAGACGCACGAGACCGCCATGAACACGGTGGGTCCGCTGCAGGCGCGGCGTTACGGGGCGGCCGCGGAGCTGACGCCCCGGGAACGCGAGATCGTCATCCGCTTCCTGGACGCCACGGCCGCGGCGCTCACCGGTCCGGCGGCGGACGCCGGCACCGGGGGCCCGGGCCACACTGGGCCGTGACCCGCACGTGCACTAGCGTCGACCCATGAGCACGCCCCTGCCGACCACCAGCGCCCCCGCCCAGCGCGCGCTGGCCGCACAGGGCATCGCCACACTCGAACAACTGAGCACCTACCCCGAGGCGTGGGTGGCCTCTCTGCACGGCGTCGGCCCCAAGGTGATGCGGATGCTGCGGGCCGCACTCGCCGACGCCGGGCTGGGTTTCGCCGCCCATCGGGCATCGAATGCTCCCCACGACCCAGCAGCGCCGAGGACCGACGAGACGGCCGGTCCGCAACCCGAGACAGGAGATCACGCGTGACCCTTCCGACCACCAACCACGCGACCACCCCGCTGCGGGTGGCCGTGACCGGGGCGTCCGGCAAGCTCGGCTCCGCCGTCGTCGAGGACCTCACCGCGCACGGCCACCAGGTGGTCGTGCTGGACCAGACCCCGCCGGAGGATCCGTCGATCGGTAGCCGCGTCGACCTCACCGACTACGGCCAGACCGTGGACGCGCTCGGCGGCATCGACGACCGGCACGGCGGGCTCGACGCCGTCGTGCACCTGGCCGCGCTGCCCGCCCCCGGGCTGGCGACCGACGTCGCCACCTTCGAGAACAACATGCTCGCGACCTATCACGTGTTCCACGCCGCGCTGCGCGTCGGCATCCGCAACATCGTGCACGCGTCCAGTGAGACGCTGCTCGGCATCCCCTTCGAACAGGACCCGCCGTACCTGCCGGTCGACGAGGACTACCCGGCACGGCCGGAGTCCACCTACTCCCTGGTCAAGCACCTCGAGGAGACGATGGCCGAACAGCTCGTGCGGTGGACGCCGGGGCTGAAGATCGTGGGCCTGCGGTTCTCCAACGTGATGCGGGTCGAGGACTACGCGCAGTTCCCCGAGTTCGACGCCGATCCCGCCAGCCGCGACTGGAACCTGTGGGCCTACATCGACCGGCGTGACGGCGCCCAGGCGGTGCGCAAGGCCCTGACCTGGCAGCACCACGGTCACGCGACCTTCGTCATCGCCAACGACGACAGCGTGATGTCCCGCAGCACGGCCGAGCTGGCCGCCGCGCGGTTCCCGGACGTTCCGGTGACGAAGGAGCTCGGCGAGCACGAGAGCCTGCTCTCCAACGCCAAGGCCAAGCGGCTGCTCGGGTTCGCCCCGGAGCACTCCTGGCGCGACCACGTCTGATCCCGCCGGTCTCCGCGTGAACAGCTTCACGGGGGAACCGGTGCAACGGCGACACCGAGTGTGGCGGGAGTGACGCGAGTCAACGGTCGTGCGTCACATCCGCCTCACTGGTTCCACTCGATGTAGCCCTCGATCCGGCGAGCGAACGAGGCGGATCCCGGCGCCACGGCCGCGGTCACCGTTGGCTGGATCGTCGCGCCGACGGCAGGATGGGCGGGGGACCGGGTGCTGCACGGCGCCCTCGCAGTGTCCCCCACCGTCCCGCCGACCGAAGGAGCTTCGCGATGGCCGTCTTCGCCGTCACCTACCGCTACGCCGACGACACCGCCCGTCTCGACGAGCACCGCCCGTCGCACCGGTCCTTCCTGCGGGGGCTGCACGAACAGGGCCGGCTGCGCCTGTCCGGTCCGACCGACGGCGGCGGCACCGCGCTGATCGTCATGGAGGCCGACAGCGCGGAGGCGGTCGAGGCGGACCTGGACCAGGACCCGTTCCGGCTCGAGGGCCTGATCACCGAGCGGACCGTCCAGCCCTGGACGATCGTGATCGGCAGCCTCGACGGCCAGTGAAGCCGACGCCCAGTGACGTCGACGGGTCGCGAGTTCGACGCCGGTCGGTGCGCACCCGAGAGCGCAGCGCGCAGGACGTGCTCGCCGACGCGATGCGTGACAGCGGCCTCGACCTGGACCTGTGGGAGCTCGACCCGGACCAGCCCGCCGCCCATCCGGGCGCGGGGGCGGTCGCCGTTCTCGTTTCCCGATGGCGCGGGGTGCGAGAGCTCGACGCTCGCGGGCGGTGAGCCTTGCCGCGATCGTCCTGAGGGGGTATGCGTGGATGGCAGCGACCGCAACGCGTGCGCTTCGGAGGGAGCAACGGACATGAGGCCACTGCGGTATTCGATCAACGTCACCCTCGACGGGTGCTGCCATCACGAGGCGGGGCTCCCCCCGGACGAGGAGTCGATGAGCTACTGGACGGACCAGCTGGACCGAGCCGATGCCCTGCTCTTCGGCCGAGTGACCTACGAGATGATGCAGTCGGCGTGGCGGCGCCCGGCCACGGGGACGTGGCCGGACTGGATGGCCGCGTGGCAGATCCCGTTCGCGGAGACCATCGACCGGGCGAAGAAGTATGTGGTGTCGAGCAGGCCGAGCGGGGTCGACTGGAACGCCGAGCTGCTGCGCGGTGATCTGGACCGGGAGGTCCGGCGGCTCAAACAGGAGCCCGGGGAGGGCCTGTGGGTGGGCGGCGTGACGCTCCCGCTGGCGCTGGCCGAGCAGGGCCTGATCGACGAGTACGAGTTCCTGGTTCAGCCGGTCCTCGCCGGACACGGGCCGAGGCTGCTCGCCGGCCTGAGCGAGCGGATCCGGCTCGAGCTCGTGGACCGTCGGGAGTTCCGTTCGGGTGCGGTCGCCGTGCGGTACCGGCCCACGCGAGACGCGGCCCGTTCGTAGTAGACCCGGGGAAGCACGGCGGGGCGGCGCCTCGGCAATCGTGCGGGCCGCGAGCTCGGGCTACGGCGCGACCTCTCGCTGTACGCGCTGGAGCATTACTCGCGGACGAAGCACGTGATGCACAGTCTCGCCCGGGGGTAGCGCCGCTGGCATCGCTGCCCGGTGCTGCACCTGCCGGGTGACCTGGACACTAAGAAGGGACGACCGGTATGACGATGTTGCCCAACACCCGTCCTTGGAGGATTCCCGTCAGGGTCCAACACCCCGGTGCCGGCACTTTGACGATACTGGAATAGCTGCCGCCGCCATCGAATGAAGCTTGAAACCGATTCCCCCCGGCCGAAACCCCTCGGACGGTCAGAGGGCCGCTGGAAGCGTCCACGTCGGGCACGAGCCACAAGATCTTGGTCGCGCCACCATCCGGCATGATTCCGCCGGTTCCCATGGAGGATGTGCCGTCGCGAGAATAGAACAGAACGGCCGCGAATCTGTCCGTGCCCGTCCACGTCAGACTCACCGGATCAGCCTGGCCGAGTAAGCGCGGGGGGGAGCGCACCTTGCACCACCGGAGTGGAATTGCAGGCAGTCCCGCTCAGCGCGGCATCGCAGCTGCCAGAACCGCTCGGCGTGACAACCGGGGCAGTGACGCGTGCCGCCGAGTTCTCCACCGTGCATGCCGTCACGAGACCGAGTGCGGTCAACGCCAGCGACCAGGAGAGCAGCCTGCGCGCGGCCGGAGCGTATACGCCCATCCGAGCCCCCCTGTGGCCATCGAAGCGGTACCGCGCCGCCCTGGGCGCTGGGAATCAGGTTCCTCGTGCTCGCAGCTCCCTGTCAATCGGGCTCCTCCTACCTGGGAGCCCGCCGCTCCCTGATGAAGAGGTGAATGATCCGTCGACTATCGACAGATCATCGTCGATCATCAATACATGAGTGCTACCAGGCGTCTATCTCGTAGCCTGACGTGGCTCACCTGGGCCGCTCTCGGAGTGACCGCAGCGTTGATTGCTGCCGGAGTGCTCAGCGCCGCGTGGAGCGCGGACCAATTGACCTCATTCCTCCCTGAACTGGCGCCGGTCCAGGATCAACTCGTCGCGGCGGCCCTGGCCTTCGGGGTCTGCATCGAAGCCCTGCTCGCGATCACGGGAGTCCTCGTCGGGTACATCCGCACCGATCGCATTTTCCGCCCATCGGCCTTGCGGCTCGTCGACGCGCTTGTCGTCGCCGTTGTGGCCGCCACCGTGGTGGTGATCGTCGCCCTGTTCTTCATCCCCGGTCCACCGCAGTTGTTCCTGCTTGTGGAAGCAGGCATTCCTGTCGCGGCCACCATGACTCTGGTGCTCCTCGTCCTGCGCTCACTCCTGAGCCGCGCCGTTGCGATGCATGGAGAACTGGACGAGGTGGTCTGAGTGGTCATTCGCACTCACATCGACCGCGGTCAGATCTCGGTGAGGCGCAGACCGTCCGGGTCGACGGCCTCCCAGGTGTCGAAGTCGTCGTCGGCGACGGCCGCGCGGGCGAGCGGGGCGAGGCGCTCGGCCGCCTCCTCGGACTCGAAGAGGGCGAGACCGACCAGTCGGCCGCTGCGCTCGTCCTCGAGGGTGTGGACGCTGATCAGGCCCGGGTGGCCGCGCATCGCGGCGCCGAACCGGTGCATCGAGTCGATCAGCGCGTCGCGGTGTTCCGGGTGCGGTGTGTGCACGGACATCATGGCGAACATGGGCCGATGCTAGTGCCGATGCCGCCGCGTCCGCTCAGTGCGGGATGTGCTCCTGGTCCCGGTGCGCGGCGGTCTCCAGCTGGAACGTGGAGTGCTCGATCGGCACGGCGAAGTGCTCGGCGACGCAACGTTGCAGGTCGGACAGGATCGCCGGGGCGTGCCCGTCGCGCAGGCACTCGTCCTCCAGGGTCACGTGGCCGGAGAGCACGGGGGTGCCGCTGCCGACCAGGCTCGCGTGCAGGTCGTGCACGTCCACCACGTGCGGCATGGCCAGGATGTGTTCGCGCACGTCGGCCAGGTCGAGGCCGCGCGGGGTGCTCTCCAGCAGCACGTCGGTGGTCTCCTGGAGCAGGCGCAGGGTCCGCGGGATGATCAGCACCCCGATCAGCAGGGACGCGACGGAGTCGGCGCCGGTCCAGCCCGTCGTCGCGATGACGACGGCGGCGACGATGACGGCGACCGAGCCGAGTGCGTCGTTGAGCACCTCCAGGAAGGCCGCCCGGGTGTTCAGCGACGACCCGCGTCCGCCGGCGAGCACGGCCATCGCGACGACGTTGCCGACCAGGCCGGCGACGCCGAACCACACCATGGCGCCGGAGGCCACCTCGGGGGGTTCGATCAGTCGACGGATGGCCTCGACGATGACGAACACGCCGACGATCAGCAGCAGTCCGGCCTGCAGGGCGGCGGCCAGCACCTCGGCGCGGGCCAGGCCCCAGGTGCGGCGCATGGTCGGCGGGCGGCGGACCAGGGTGGCGGCGATGACGGCGATCAGCAGGCCGGCCGCGTCGGTGAACATGTGGCCGGCGTCGGCCAGCAGCGCGAGGCTGCCGGTGACGACGGCGCCGACGACCTCCGCGGCGAGGATGAGGGCGGTGACGCCGAAGGCGACCAGCAGCCGGCCGCGGTCGGCGCCCGCATGGCCGTGCGCGTGATCGTGAGCCATGTCCCCGCCTCCTCCGTCGTGCTGGCGTCCTCCCTCCAGTGTGACGCCCGGGTCGAGAGGGCGCCACGCGGCTCGGGTCACGCGTGGACGCGACCCCCGCGTCCGGCAGGATGGTCCCATGTCCGAGAACCCCGCCGCCCACGCCCGACCCCTGACGAAGGACACTCGGCTGTGCATCTCGCTGGCCGCGCGTCCCTCCAACCACGGCACCCGCTTCCACAATTGGCTGTACAACGAGCTGGGCCTCGACTTCGTCTACAAGGCGATGACGACCACCGACATCACCGCGGCGATCGGAGGGGTGCGGGCGCTGGGCATCCGCGGCTGCTCCGTCTCCATGCCGTTCAAGGAGGCGGTCATCCCGCTCGTCGACGCCATGGATGCCTCCGCCACCGCGATCGACTCGGTCAACACGATCGTCAACGACGACGGCAAGCTGACCGCCTACAACACCGACTACCTGGCCATCGCCTCCCTGCTCGCCTCCCGCGCGGTGGACCCGGCGTCCTCGGTGCTGCTGCGCGGTTCCGGCGGCATGGCCAAGGCCGTGATCGCCGCCTTCGCCGACGCCGGCTTCACCGACGTCACGATCCTGGCCCGCAACGCGGACGCCGGGTCCGCCCTCGCGAGCCGGTACGGGTTCGCCCACCGGGTCTCGGCCGACGCGGCGGACAGCGCGGATGCCCGGGCGGACGTCGTGGTGAACGTGACGCCGGTGGGCATGGCGGGGAAGGACGCCGGCGCCCTCTCCTTCGACCTCGCCGTCATCGACGCGGCGACGGTCGTGTTCGACGTCGTCGCGATGCCCGCGCTCACCCCGCTCGTGGCGGCCGGGCAGGCGGCGGGGAAGACCGTGATCACCGGCGGCGAGGTGATCGCGCTGCAGGCCGCGGCCCAGTTCGAGCTCTACACCGGGGCCCGTCCCACCCCGGAGCAGGTGGCCGCCGCGGAGGACTACGCGGCGGCCGGCTGACGGCGTGGACGAGCCCACGATCCGCACCGGATGCGTTTGACTGGAGCTCATGCAGCTCACCCCCGGCCGGGCTCGGCCGCGTCCTCACCATCGAACCCGCGCGGCCGCCGTCGTCGCCGTCGGCCTGCTCGCCGCCACCCTCACGGCGTGCACGGACTCCGGGGATCCCGTCCAGCCGGCCGCGGAGCGGTTGGCCGCCGCCCTGTCGGCGCGCAACACGGATCAGATCGCGTTCACGGGCACCACAGGCACCGCGGTGACGAAGCAGCTGACGACGCTCTCCGACCGGCTCGGCGGCCTGGCCCCAAAGGTCACCGTCGAGAAGGTCGACCGGCCCGACGACGATGCCGCGAACGTCGCGATGAACGTGACGTGGGACGTCGACGCGTCCGACCGGGACTGGACCTACGCCGTCACCGCCCAGCTCAGCCGCACCGACGGGCACTGGTCCGTCACCAACGGTGACGGACTGATCAACCCGTCGCTGGACCCGGGGGAGCAGCTCGCGCTGCGTCGGGTGGCGCCCGAACGCGGTGACATCCTCGGCGCCGGCAACGCGAGGATCGTCACGGACCGCCCGGTGGTGCGCGTCGGTCTGGACAAGGCCAAGGTCCCGGCAGCCCAGCAGGACCGCGCCGCGCGGGCGATCGCCGCGGCCGTGGACATCGACGCGGCGGGCTACGCCGCCACGGTCAAGGCCGCCGGCGCGCAGGCCTTCGTCGAGGCGATCACCTACCGGGACGGCACCCACGACGCCGAGCGGCGCGAGGCGGCCGCCGTCACCGGCGCCGTCGAGGTGGCGGACCGGATCCCGCTCGCCCCGACCTCCACCTTCGCGCGGGCGGTCCTCGGCACCGTCGGTCCCGTCACCGCGGAGATGGTCGCCCAGTCCGGCGGCCGGTATCGCGCCGGGGACGTCGCCGGCCTCTCCGGTCTGCAGGCGCAGTACGAGGACCGCCTCGCCGGCACGCCCGGCGCCCGTGTCCTCGCCGTGCCCGCCACGGGCGACCCGCGGGTGTTGTTCGAGAACCAGGCCCAGCCCGGGACGGACGTGCGCACCACCCTCGACCCGACGATGCAGACACTCGCCGAGGGTCTGCTCGCCGACCAGGAGCCCGCCAGCGCGCTCGTCGCCGTCAAACCCAGCACCGGCGAGATCCTCGCCGCGGCGAGCGGGCCCGGCAGCAAGGGCTACGACACCGCGCTGCTCGGACAGTACGCACCGGGCTCCACCTTCAAGGTGGCCACCTCGCTGGGCCTGCTGCGCACGGGGGCGACACCGTCGACGACCGTGCCGTGCACCCCGAGCATCACCGTGGACGGGCGCACCTTCAGGAACTTCCCCGGCTACCCGGCCGCCGCGCTCGGGAAGGTCCCGCTGAGCACCGCCATCACCTTCAGCTGCAACACCGCCTTCATCGCCCAGCACGACCGCATCGACGACGCCGCGCTCACCTCCGCGGCGGCCAGCCTCGGCGTCGGCCGCCCCAACGAGACCGGCGCCGCCGCGTTCCTCGGCTCCGTGCCCACGGGCGTCGGGACGACCGACCACGCGGCGTCGATGATCGGCCAGGGCAAGGTGCTCGTGTCCCCGCTGGCGGCGGCCACCATGGCCGCGTCGGTCGCGCACGGCTCCACCGTCACGCCGCGGCTGATCACCGAGGACCCCGTGTCCTCCTCCGCGGCGCCGTCGACGCAGCCCACCGCCTCGCCGTCCGGCACCTCGCCCGCCTCCCCGACCCCGACGACCCCCGCTCCGGCCACGCCCCTGACCGCGGGCGAGACCGCGGGGCTGCGCACCCTGATGCGCAGCGTCGTCACGGGCGGAGGCGTGGATTCGCTCAAGGACGTGCCCGGCGGCCCGGTGTACGCGAAGACGGGAACCGCCGAGTTCGGCACCGCGAACCCGCCGGAGACGCACTCGTGGATCATCGCGTACCAGGGCGACCTGGCCGTGGCGGTCTTCGTGGAGAAGGGCGACCACGGTGCCGTCACGAGCGCCCCGATCGCCGCCCGCCTGTTCACCGACCTGGCGAAGTAGCGCGCCCGGTGAGGTGAGCCTCACCTGCGTCACGAGGGTTCACACGGCCGTGACCGCAGGTGCCCTGGCTCGTTAGCCTCGACGGATGCTCCTCTCCGGTCTGGTCGTCGGTGCCGCCCTCGGTTTCGCCATGCAGCGCGGCCGCTTCTGTGTCACCGGTGCGTTCCGGGACCTGTGGATCACCCGCAACACTCGCTGGTTCACGGCGTTCATGGTGGTCGTCGCGATCCAGAGCGTCGGCGTCTTCGCGCTCGACGGGCTCGGCATCATCCACCTGACCACTCCGGACTTCGCCTGGCTGGCGACGATCGTCGGTGCCTTCGTCTTCGGGTTCGCCATCGTCCTCGCGGGCGGCTGCGCGACCGGCACGTTCTACCGGTCCGGCGAGGGCCTGGTCGGGTCCTGGATCGCGCTGGCGATGTACATGCTGCTCTCCGCCGTCGCCAAGTACGGCCCGCTCGGCGCGTCCACGAAGGCGCTCCGGTCCGTGACCGTGCCGATGGACACGATCCATGGGTCGCTGGGCGTCTCCCCCTGGCTGCTCGTGCTGCTGCTCGTCGCCGGCGTCGGGCTGGCCGTGCGGCACCACCTGACCAAGCCGAAGCGCGCCGTCGCCACCCTGCCGCCCGAACGCACCGGCCTGGCGCACCTGCTCTTCGAGAAGCCGTGGCACCCGTTCGCGACCGCCGCCGTCATCGGCGCCCTGGCCATCGCGGCCTGGCCGCTGAGCTGGGCCACCGGGCGGCACTCGGGCCTGGGCATCACGACGCCGTCGGCCAACGCGCTGACCTGGCTCACCACCGGCGATGCCGACCTCGTCGACTGGGGCGTCCTCCTCATCGCCGGCCTGCTGGTCGGCTCGTTCATCGCGGCGAAGGCCAGCGGTGAGTTCAAGATCCGCGTGCCGGATGCCCGGACCACGGTCCGGTCGATCGCCGGCGGCGCCCTGATGGGCATCGGGGCGTCCTGGGCCGGCGGCTGCACCATCGGCAACGCCATGGTCAACACCGCCACCTTCGGCTACCAGGGCTGGGTGGCGCTGATCTTCATGATCCTGGGCACCGGCGTCGCCACCCGGGTCTTCATCACCGGCCGGCGGAACCCGGCGGGCTCGGCGGCGCCGGTGGCCGCCCCCGTCCCCGCCTGACCGCATCCCGCTCTTCACGAAGGAGACACCCATGGCTCAGCACATCCTCGAGACCGACGGCCAGGTCTGCCCGTTCCCCCTGGTGGAGGCCAAGCGCGCCATCGACGGCCTGCCGGTCGGCGACGAACTGGTGATCAACTTCGACTGCACCCAGGCGACCGACGCGATCCCGCAGTGGGCCGCCGACGAGGGCTACCCGGTGACGAACTTCGCCAGGCGCGGCGCGGCGGAGTGGACCATCACGGTCCAGAAGGCCTAGTCCACCGGTTCCGTCGACGCCGGTGCCGCCTCGTCGCGCAGCGGGTGCTCCCGCTCGTCGCGACCGAGCCGGCCGGCGACGAGGGCGATCAGACCCAGGAGCGGTGAGGCGACGGCGACGACGACGAAGATGGTCCCGACGTCGACCAGCCGGGAGACCGGCCCGGCGAGCGCCATCGACACCGGCATCAGCGCGAGCGAGACGAAGAAGTCCAGACTGGAGATCCGTCCCAGCAGGGCCGGTGGCACCCGCCGCTGCAGCAACGTCCCCCAGATCACCTGACCGACGCCGCCGGTGAAGGAACACACGACCAGCGCTGCGGCCATGACGACGAACTGGTCGGTGTACCCGAGGACGGCCAGGGGCAGCATGCCCAGTCCCCACACGGAGATCATCACGGTCAGGTAGCGGCGCGGCAGTGGCAGGGACGCCGTCAGGAGGGATCCCGCCGCCGCGCCGACGCCGTACAGGGCGAGCAGGAACCCGAACGTCTGGCTGCCGCCGCCGAGCTGGTCCCGCACGAGGAACGGCAGCAGCACCTCCAGCGGGCCGATGAACAGCAGGACGACGAGCACCGCCCAGCACAGGGTCCAGAACAGCCACCGGGTGCGCAGGGTGAACGCCACGCCCTCGCGCAGGTCCGTCCAGACGGACCTCCCGCGCTCCCCGGCGTCGGCGTCGTCCGCCGTCGTGCCGGGCAGGCGCCGGTCGGTGACGGGCAGCGCGACGACCGGCTCGGCGACGGGCGGTGGCAGGGCCTCGTGTCGCAGGGGAGCCGTGTCGAGCCAGTGCGGCAGCCCGAGCAACAGGACGAGGAATGCGACCGCGTGACATGCGGCGATGCCGAGCAGGGCCGGCCCCGGGGTGAGCGCGGCGACCAGCACCCCGGCCAGGGCGGGGCCGGCCGCCTGTTGCAGCACCGGCCGGACGGTGCCCTCCATGCCGTTGGCCGCGAGCAACTGCCGGGCGGGCAGCAGCTGCGGCAGGATCGCCGAGTACGCCGGGTAGAAGAAGGCCAGCGAGACGCCGAGCACGAACGCCGTCACGCACAGGGCCGAGAGCGTGAGAGCGCCCGTCACCGAGAGCATCGCGGTGAAGGCGACGGCGGCGAGGTTCGCTGCCTCCACGACGACGAGGATCCGCCGTCGGGGCAGCCGGTCCGCGGCCACCCCGCCCACGAGGAGGAACGCGAGCATGCCGACGCTGTTGACGGTCGCGACCACGGACAGCTCGACGGCGCCACCACCGATGGCGATCACCTGGTAGACCATCGCCACCGCCCACATCCCGGCGCCGACCATCGACGCCGAGAGTCCCGCGATCAGCACGCGGTACTGGCGGTTCTCGAAGGGCGCGAGCGCGGCCGGCAGTCCCACACCGCCAGCCTACGGGCGCCGGTTCACGACATCGGCGATGCGAATGAGCCGATCGTTCGATGGACGAAACATCAGCACACTGATTAGTGTGGGTTCGACCATCGACCGACCACGTGAAGGGTAATCCCATGGCCAACTCCCTGCTCTCCCGTTCCCTGCACGACCTCAGCGCCGCCGCCTGGTTCGGCGGTTCCCTGATGGGCGCCATCGGCGTCAACGGTGCCGCCGCGGCGGCGAAGGACCCTGCGGAGCGCACCCGGCTGTCCACCGTCGGCTGGGGCAAGTGGACGCCCGTGCTCGTCGGCGCGTTCGCTGCGCACGGCGTCGGCGGCGTCGGGCTCATCCTCGACAACAAGGGCCGCCTCGCCGGGCAGAAGGGTGCCGGCACGAACACCGTCGTCAAGGGCGCGCTGACGG
The DNA here is from genome assembly GCF_014643255.1 of Tersicoccus solisilvae. Classification (GTDB taxonomy): domain Bacteria; phylum Actinomycetota; class Actinomycetes; order Actinomycetales; family Micrococcaceae; genus Tersicoccus; species Tersicoccus solisilvae. The sequence continues at coordinate 274,024 of NZ_BMJI01000001.1, forward strand.
TCGTCGGCATGGGCCTGTCGCTGTACTCCGGTGTGCTGGGCAGCAAGATCGCCAAGCACGCCGACCAGGGTGCCGTGGGTGCCACCGAGCCGCGATCGAACGCGTCGTCCGAGCTGAAGTCGGCGCAGCTGCAGCTGAAGGCCCTGCAGTGGGTCATCCCCGTCGTCAGCGGCACGGTGATCGTGCTCGGTGCTCAGCAGGGCGAGCAGCAGCGCCCGACCAACGTCACCAAGGGCCTCTTCAAGCGGCGCTGACGGCACGGTCCAGCCGAGCGAGCCGGGTCGGCGCCGACGGCGTCCGGACCCGGCTCGCTCGATGAGAGACTGGCCCGATGAGTGAGATCGCCACCGTCCAGGCCGGTCCCCGGGCCGTCAGCCGCCGTGCCGTCATCGAGGCGCCCGTGCACGAGTTGTTCGCCCTGGTCGCCAATCCCCACCGGCACGCGGAGCTCGACGGCTCGGGCACCGTCAAGCCGGAGGTGATCGGCCCCCGGGAACTGCGCGCCGGCGACCGGTTCACCGTGCGAATGCGGATGCACGGCGTGCCCTACCGGATCACCTCCACGGTCACCCGCCTGTACCCGGGCCGGGTGATCGAGTGGCGGCACCCGGCCGGCCACCGCTGGCGCTTTGCGTTCGAGGATCTGGGCGAGAACCGGACCGCTGTGACGGAGACCTGGGACTACTCGGGTCAGCGTCTCGGCCGGATCTACGAGTGGCTGCGGTTCCCGGCGCTGAACGCGCGGGGCATCCGCTCCACCCTGGAACAGCTGCAGCGGCGCTACGCCTGAGCGGCGCCGGACCCGGCGCTGCCGGCTCTGCCGGTTCCGGGGGAGGCGGCCCTCGGGAAGAATGAGCGGGCGGGCAGCGTTGCCCCGTCATCATCCTTCCCTTCGTTCTGAGGACGACCCATGCCTTCCGCCGTGCCCGAGGACGCCGCCCCCCGCACGGGCAGCACCCAGGTGATCGCCGAGCCCGATCCCCAGTCCGGCGTGCAGCCGATCGTGCCGCCGGCGGCGCCGTCGCAGCACGCCGGCGGCCGCCCCGTCGAGCCGGAGAAGATCCCCGCCGGCGGCGTCGCCGTCATCATCACGATGCTGGTCGCCGCGTTCGTCGTCATCCTCAACGAGACGATCCTCAATGTCGCCCTGCCGCGCCTGATGGCTGACCTGGACGTCAGTGCCACGACGGTCCAGTGGCTCTCCACCGGATTCCTGCTCACCATGGCCGTCGTCATCCCGATCACCGGGTACGTGCTGCAGCGGTTCTCCACCCGGGCGGTGTTCTGCACGGCGATGGGCCTGTTCAGCGCCGGGACGCTGCTGGCGGCGCTCGCCCCCGGTTTCGGCGTGTTGCTGGCGGCCCGCGTCGTCCAGGCCAGCGGCACCGCGATGATGATGCCGCTGCTGATGACGACGATCCTCACCCTCGTCCCGCTGAGCCGCCGTGGCGCCGTGATGGGCAACCTCAGCATCGTCATCTCCGTGGCCCCGGCCCTCGGGCCGACGGTGTCCGGCCTGATCCTGCAAGCCTTCTCCTGGCGCTTCGTGTTCGTCTTCGTGCTGCCGATCGCCCTCGCGGCGCTCGCCTATGGTGCGTGGAAGCTGACCAACGTCAACGAGGGCGGGGACCAGCGCTTCGACATCGTCTCCGTCCTGCTCTCCGTGCCCGGCTTCGGCGGGCTGGTCTACGGGCTCAGCCACATCGGCGAAGGCGGGGGCGGCAGCGTGGACCCCGTCGCGGTCGCGGTGATCGCGGGCGCCGTCGTCGTCCTCGCCGTCTTCGTCGCCCGGCAGCTGCAGTTGCAGCGGCGGGACGCCCCGTTCCTGGACCTGCGCACGTTCCGGTTCCCCATGTTCCGGATCTCGGTGGCGATCATGTGCATCGCGATGGCGGTGCTCCTCGGTTCGGCCATCATTCTGCCGATCTACCTGCAGAGCGTGCTCGGGCTACCCGCCGTCGTCACCGGCCTGGTGGTGCTGCCCGGTGGCCTGCTGATGGGCGTGATGGGCCCGATCGTGGGGCGCCTGTTCGACCGGCTGGGACCCCGGCCGCTGACCGTCACCGGGTCGGCCCTGCTCGTGATCGTGCTGTTCATGTTCGCGCGGATGGACACGACGACGCCGGTGTGGCTGGTCGTGGTGCTCTACCTGATGCTCACCCTCGGGCTGGCGCTGCTGTTCACGCCGTGCTTCACGGGCGGGCTGAACCCCCTGCCGCCGCGGCTGTACTCGCACGGATCGGCGATCCTCTCCACGCTGCAGCAGGTGGCCGGTGCCGCGGGAACCGCGGTGCTGATCTCGATCATGAGCGCGGCGGCGGTCACGACGGGTCCACGGGTCGACCTGGTGCCCGGCATGCACGCGGCATTCACGGTGGCGGCCGTCGGGGCGCTCGCCGCGGTGGTGCTGTCACTGTTCACCCGCCGGGAGGCGCCGGTGACGGGCGGTCACGGGGGCCACTGAGGGCCAGCTTAGGTGGAGGCCGGCCAACCGCGGTACGTCTCGGCCACTACTAGACTCAGCCCATGCCGTCCGGAGGGTCATTCGACGATAGTGAGGATGATCGGCTCCGCCGCGAGGCGATGGCGTGGCTGACGATCCGTACCAACGACGGTGCCGACCCGCTGAGTTACCTCGACATCGAAGATTTCCGCTTCGCCGATGAGGGCATCATCCTCCGCAACCGATACACCGGAATTTGGAAGCCACGGCAACTCGAAGCTGCATTGTCGATCACGACGACGTATAGCCTACCGGGGAGCAAACCGCCATACGAGGATGCAATCCATTCTGACGGGCGAATCAGGTACAAGTGGCGGCAATCGAAGAGCGAGGCGAAACGTCGCGACGACGCCGACCTCGCCGACAATCGCGCCCTCCGAGAGGCAATGCGGCTGAAAAAGCCCTTGATCTGGTTTCATGGCGTCGGCCCCGGTTTGTACCAGGCTATCTTCCCGGTGTTCCTCGTCGCAGAGGAACCTGAGTTGAAGCAATTCGTCGTCGCCACCGATGGAACTCAGGACATCCCCGTCGCGCCTGCGAGCGTTGCCGAAGAGGCGCTCCGAGAGTACGTGGAGCGAACGACGCTGGCGCGGGTGCACCAGCCGGTGTTCCGTTCCATGGTGATGCGCGCGTATGAGACGCGATGCGCCGTGTGCGAGCTCAAGCACGGTCAGCTGCTGGATGCCGCGCACATCGTTCCCGACAGCCACGCCAACGGAATTGCTGCCGTCACCAACGGCTTGGCTCTGTGCAAGATTCACCACAGCGCCTTCGATGCCCGAATCCTTGGGATCGACCCGGACTATACCGTTCACATCCGCCCGGATCTCCTCGAAGAGATCGATGGTCCGATGCTTCGCTATGGGCTGCAAGAGCGCCATGGGCAGAAGCTCATGGCTGTGCCGAAGATTCGCAGCGAGAGGCCGGACCGGCGAAGGCTGGAGAGCTCGTTCGAGCGCTTCCTCGCCGGCTGATCCCTCCGCCTACAGTGGAGCACAGACCCCACCGAAAGGACGCCCGATGAGCGAGAACCACGACGACCTGACCTTCAGTTCCCTCGGCCCCGCGGACAGCGAGGTTGTGATCGAGCGGGAGTTCGCCGTCGCCAAGGAGATTCTCTTCCGCGCGTTCACGGACCCAGACATGCTCGCGGCGTGGTTCGGCCCCGCCGGGTGGCCGGTGCCGCGGGAGACCATCGAGATCGATCCGCGCGAGGGCGGCGTCTTCCGCCTGACCATGGTCGCCGAGGACGAGACCGCCGAGTCGGCCGTCGATGCCGTCATCGAGGTGTTCGAACCCCCGCACCGCCTTCACAGCTCGGAGGCGCCGCAACCGATGACCGGTTTCTCCGAGCGCACCCGCCTGCACCTCGACTTCGAGGACGGCGCCAGTGGCGGCACCCTGCTGAAGCTGCGCCAGGGCCTGTTCCCGGCCGCCGTCATCGCGCCCGCCACCGACGGCTGGCACAGCTCCTTCGTCAAACTCGACGCCCTGCTCGCCCAGACCTGGTGACGTCGCTGCGTTGAACATCGGAAGTCTGCTGTTTCCGGGGCAGTGAAACCGCACAAGTCGAATGTTCGACGCCGGACCGGCCGCCGTGTCAGCGGACGATGAGCACGTCCGGCCGGCGTGTCAGTCGCCGAAGCGGATGATCTGCCGGACGGCCCGGCCCTCGGCCAGTTCGTCCATCGCCGCGTTGAGGTCCTCCAGGCCGATCGTGGACGACACGAGCTCCTCGACCGGCAGCCGGCCTTCCCGCCACATCGCGGCGTAGGCGGGGATGTCGCGGGCGGGGACGGCGGAGCCGAGGTAGGAGCCGATGATGGTGCGCGCGCCGGCGGTGATGCCGAGCGGCGCGATGCTGGCCCGCGCGTCGGGGGCGGGCAGGCCGACGGTGACGAGGGTGCCGCCGGGGGCGGTCGCGGTCAGCGCCGTCTCGAACGCGCGCGGGTGCCCGGCCGCCTCGATCACGACGGGCGCCGTGATGCCCTGCTCGGCGGCGTCGGCGGGGCTGTACGCGGCGCCGGCGCCGAGCTGGCGGGCCCGGTCGAGCTTGTCCGGGTTGGCGTCCACGCCGATCACGGTGCCGGAACCGCCCGCCGTGACCGAGAGGGCGACCAGCAGGGCCGCCATCCCGACGCCGCCGAGGCCCACGACCATGACGTCGTCGTCCGGCCCGGGCGTGCCGGCGTTCAGCACCGCGCCGCCCCCGGTCAACACCGCACAGCCGAGCACCGCGGCCACCTCGGGCGGCACGTCGTCGTCGACCGGGATGACGGATGCGCGGTGCAGGACGGCGTGGGTCGCGAACCCGGAGACGCCGAGGTGGTGGTGCACGGCATCGCCGTCGCGGTGCAGCCGTCGTCCGCCGCCGAGCAGCTCGCCGGCCTCGTTCGCCGCGGACCCCCGAGTGCAGGGCAGGCGACCGCCGGTGCGGCACGCGGCGCAGTCCTCGCAGCGGGGCAGGAAGACGGTGACGACGCGCTGACCGACGGTCAGGTCCGTGATGCCGGCGCCCATCTGTTCGACGATGCCGGCGGCCTCGTGGCCGAGCAGCATCGGCGTCGGGCGGACTCGATTGCCGTCGACGACGGAGAGGTCCGAGTGGCACACGCCGGCGGCCTCGATCCGGATCAGCACCTCGTGCTCGCCCGGCGGGTCCAGCTCGAGTTCGCTGATGGTCAGCGGGCGGCTGGACGCGAAGGGCCGGTCACGGCCGGTGGACTCGAGCACGGCTCCGGTGATGCGCATGGTGTCACCCTAGGGGGCGACGCCGTCGTCGGGCCTCCTCGCGGCGCCCACGCGCTCGTCGCGGTCGCCTCCCGCCGCACGCGAGATGTCGATCAGTGCCGTCACCAGCAGGGAATGACGACCCCGATCGACCTCTCGGCGCCGGTGCGACCGATCGCTCGGATGGACCTCCCGCCATGGCCGAAGCCCTACAGCCGGGGGACCGCCGCGAGCAGGTCCCGGGTGTAGGCCGCCCGAGGATGCGCGAGCACCTCCGACGTCGCGCCCGACTCCACCGCGTGGCCGTCCTTGAGCACCAGCACCTGGTCGCACAGGTGGGCGACGACGCCGATGTCGTGGGAGACGAGGATCAGTGTGAGGCCGAGGTCGGCGCGCAGCCCCTGCAACAGGTCGAGGATCTGGGCGCGGACCGTCACGTCGAGGGCGCTGAGCGGTTCGTCGCCGACGAGTAGCCGCGGCCGGTGCACGAGCGCGCGGGCCAGGGCGATGCGCTGCCGCTGTCCGCCGGAGAACTCGTGCGGGTAGCGGTCCACCATGTCCGGCTCGAGCCCGACGTCGGTCAGCACGCGGGCGACGGCATCGCTCTCGCCGACCGAGCCGCCCGGAGAATCGCCGGCCAGGCCGAGCGCCTGGAGCGGCTCCGCGACGATCCGGCCGACGTCCATCCGCGGGTCCAGCGACGCGTACGGGTCCTGGAAGACGATGCCGGTCTGCCGGCGCAGCCACCGCAGGTCGGCCCCGCGGCCGCGCCGCACGGACCGCCCGTCGACCGTGACCGTCCCCCGCGTGGGGGTGTCCAGGCCGAGCAGCAACCGGACCAGGGTGGTCTTGCCGGAGCCCGACTCGCCGATCACGCCGAGCGAGGCGCCCTCGGCCAGGTCGAGGTCGACGTCGTGAAGGGCCGTCCGCACGGGCCGCGGACCCGTCAGCCGCTCCCGACGCAGCCGGTGGTCGCGGCCCAGGCCCTCGGCGCGGACGAACGGCACCTCGCCCCCGCGAACGGTCGAGTCGGGCGACGACGGACGGGCGTCGCCGTCAGCGGAGACCCCGCGGGGCGCGGTACCGCTGCCGCTTCGACCAGGCGCTCCGTCGTCCGACAGTCGATCGCCCGCTCTGCGGCCGTCGGGAAGGTCGCCGTCGTGCCGGTCGCCCGGACCGCTGGTCGGCGGGAATGCCGTGCTCATCGGCCCACCTCCGCATCGGTGCCGGGATCGCCCGGCGTCAGTCCCGTGGCCCGCGCCGCGGCGACCAGGCCACGCGTGACCGGGTGCTCCGAAGCGTCGACGACCCGCGCCGTCGGGCCGGCCTCGATGATCCGCCCGTCCGCCATCACGACGACGTCGGTGCACACCCGGGCGAGCACCGCGAGGTTGTGGGTGATGAACACGAGGCTGGACGACTGCTCCGTGACGAGCCGGTCGAACAGGTCGAGGATGGCCGCCTGGACGGTCACGTCGAGCGCCGTCGTCGGCTCGTCGGCGATCAGCAGGCCGGGATTGCAGGCCACGGCGATCGCGATGCCGACGCGCTGCCGCTGCCCGCCGGAGAGCTCGTGCGGGTAGCGGTCGACGATGCGCTCGGGCTCCGGCAGGCCGACCCGGGCGGCGAGGTCGACGGCGGCCTGCCGCGCCTGACGGCGGTCGAGACGGTAGTGCAGCCGCAGCGGCTCGGACATCTGCCGCCCGACGCGGCGCAGCGGGTTCAGCGCGGTGCGGGGTTCCTGGAACACCATGCCGATCGCATCGCCCCGGATGCCGGCCAGTTCGCGCTCGCCGGCGCCGAGCAGCTCCCGCCCGTCCAGGACGACGGATCCGGTGGCGGTGGCCGAGGCGGGCAGCAGACCGGTGATCGCCAGGGCGGTCAGCGTCTTGCCGGAGCCGGACTCGCCGATGATGCCGAGGCGGCCGCCGTCGGGCACGGCGAACGAGACCGTGTCCACGACGGCGCGGTCGCCGATCGTCACGGTCAGGTCGGTGACGGTCAGGGTCATCGCCGCCCCCTGTCGTCGAGCGGACGGAGAGACGGGGACGCCCGCGTCCACTGGTCCGTTGCCGCCGCTTTCGGGGCCGATCCGGGTCGAGAACCGGCATCGAGTGACCAGTGGACGGAGACACGGGGAGCCGCGGAGTCACCGGGGGAACGGAACGTCATCGGATCATGCCCCCAGGCTCAGGGCGCCGGCGGACTCGGTGCCGCGACGGCGGGCGGACCGGGACGTGCCGAGCGTCGGGTCGGTGGCCTCGCGCAGGGCGTCGCCGAGCAGGTTGAGCGCGAGGACGGTGACGGCGATCGCCGCCCCGGGCCAGAACGCGGCCAGCGGGTGGGTGGTCACGTGGTCCTGCATCTCGGCGAGCATCCGGCCCCAGCTGATCACCGACGTCGGCGCCCCGTACCCGAGGTAGGACAGGCCCGCCTCGGCCAGCTGCGACAGGGCCATGGTGAGCGAGAGCTGCACGATGAAGGCGGGTGCGATGTTGGGCAGGACGTGCCGGGTGAGGATCCGCGACCGGCTCAACCCGGAGGCCTCCGCGGCGAGCACGTAGTCCGCACCGGCGACGATCCGGAACTCGCTGCGCAGCACCCGGGAGGCGCCCACGCCGTAGCCGATGCCGACGGCGACGACGACGACGGCCAGCGACCCGCCGAACGTCGCCGCGAGCATCATGGCGATCAGCAGCGTGGGGAACGCGATCAGCACGTCGACGAGGATGGCCACCGGCTCCCGCACCCAGCGGGTGGTCAGTGTGCTCAGGGCGCCGAACGCGAGTCCGACGACGGCGGCCAGCAGCGCGGAGAACACGGCGACCTGCACGGCCACCCGCGACCCGGCCAGCACGCGCGAGAAGATGTCCCGGCCGATCTGGTCCGTCCCGAACCAGTGCGCCGGGCTCGGGGCGGCCCACAGTCGCGAGGAGGCGGCCATCGGGTCGTACGGCGTCCACACCAGCGACAGGAGGGCGGCGAGCACGACGCCGGCGAGGACGACGAGCGCGCCGACGCCGATCGGCTGCCGGAGCAGGAGCCGGCCGGCACCGGGTCGCCGTCGGCGCCGTCGGGGCGCCTCGGGGTGGGAAACACGCGCGCTCACGAGACGGTCTCCCGCTGCCGGGGGTCGATCAGCCGGTGCACGACGTCGACCGCGGTGCCGACGATCAGCACGAGTGCGGTGAGCACGAGGATGGTCGACTGCACCTTCGGCAGGTCACGGTTGCCGACGTCGGCCACGAGCATCCGACCGAGTCCCGGCAACGCGAACAACTGCTCGATCACGACGGCCCCGACGATCAGCCCGGCCACCTGCAGCCCGAGCACGGAGATGATCGACAGCCCGACGCTCGGCAGCCCGTGGGTCACCAGGGCCCGGGTGCGGGTCATGCCCTTGGCCGCGGCGGTCCGCACGTGATCCTGCCCCAGGGCCGTGAGCGTCGCGGACCGGACGAACCGCAGCAGCACGGCCCCCTCGACGATGCCGATGGTCAGGGCCGGCAGCATGAGGGAGTGCAAGGCCTGCCACGGCCGATGCCACCCGTCCAGCGGGAATCCCTGCGCGGGGAACAGGCCGAGCCCGAGCGCGAAGACGGCGATGAACATCATGCCCGCCCACACCGCGGGCACCGCCGCGAAGAGCTGCCCGACGACGCCGAGGACGCCGCCGTCGGGATGGTGCCGGCGCACCGCCGCGATCACGCCGAGCGGCAGGGCGACGAGCAGGGCGATGACGAGGCTCAGCACCGCCAACGGCACGGTGACCTGCATCTTCTGCGCCAGTTCGTCGGCGACCGGGACCCCGGTGAGCAGCGATGTGCCGAGGTCGAGGCGCAGTACCCCGCCGATCCAGTGCAGGTACTGCACGATCAGCGGGTCGTCCAGGCCGAGCCCGGCGCGGATCGCGGCCAGCTGCTGCGGCGTCGCCGTCGTCCCGCCGATCACCTGGGCCACGTCGCCCGGAAGCACCCGCAGCGCCAGGAAGATGAGCACGCTCGTCACCCACAGGGCGACCAGCAGCAGCCCGAGGCGGGTGAGGAGGAACCGGAGCACGGGCCCCAGTCTGGCAGGTCGGTGCCGCCCGCAACGCCTCGTCGCCGGTGGTGCCGCCCACGGGGGCGCGTCATCATGGAGGCATGGGAAAGCAGTATCGAGCCACGACCGAGGCGAACAGCCGCAATCCGCAGGACTGGGGCCGCGCGATGGCGTGGGCCATGTCCGATCTCTCCACCCAGGCCCTCGCCGACGACAGCCACGAGCGCCTGTTCGGGGAGGACCTCGTCCTGCGCGTCAGCCCGACCGACGAGGGCGTCGAGATCACGCTGACCTGGGACGCTCCCGAGGGCGTGGAGCGCACGGACACCGGGGCGATCCCGATGGGGTCGGGCCACGGGCGCGACGACGACGACGTCGTCGATCCCGAGGAGGGCGCGGCTCACCCCACGTGAGCCGCTACCTGCTGATCGACACCCCGGCCAGGTCGAGCCGTGACGTCGTGGCGTCCGTCGGGAAGCCGTGCACCCGGTCGGAGATCGCCGTGAGGGCCTTGCCGCTGTAGAGCCACTTCGCCGGGGCGTCCTCGGCCACCAGCCGCGCCGCCTGCTTCAGCAGGTCTCCGGCCTCCTGCTCGTTCACGGCCTGCTGCGCCTGCTGGTACAGGGTGGTGACCTTCGGGTTGCGGTAGTTGAAGTAGTAGTCCGGGTTCGCATAGTTGCCGAAGTCCCGGGCCTCGGCGTGGTTGACGAAGCTGAGGTCGTAGTTCTTGTTGGTGTAGACGTCGGTCAGCCAGGTGGGGAACTCGACCTGCCGCACCTTCAGCGTCACGCCGACCGCCGCGAACTGGGAGACCAGCAGGTCCGAGACGGTGGAGCCGTAGACGTTGGGGATGGTCAGCGTCAGGGACAGCGTGTCGGCGCCGGCCGCGGCGAGCAGCTTCTTCGCGTTGTCCGGGTTGTAGGCGTTGATCGCCGTCAGGTCCTCGTAGCCGGGATCCAGTTCGGGGATCGGCCCGCCCAGCTTCGTGCCGCCGTCGTTGATGGCCTTGATGATGGCGTCGGTGTCGATGGCCTGGCTGAGCGCCTGCCGCACCTCGAGCTTGTTCAGCGGGGCCTTGCCGCTGTTGTAGGCGAGCGTGTACTCGTCGTTGGTGCGTCCCTCGGCGATGGTGTAGCCGCGGGCACCGCGGACCTGCTCGATCAGCGTGGGGTCCAGCGCGGTCTGCACGTCCACGGAGCCGGAGAGCACCGCGTTGTTGGCCGACGCCGCCTGGGGCAGATAGGTCAGGTCGACACCCGCGAGCTTCGCCTTCTCGCCCCAGTACCCGTCGAAGCGCTTCAGCGACAGTGTCGACCCCTGCTTCCAGGACGCGACCCGGAACGGGCCCGTGCCGTTCGCCGTCGACGCCAGGTCGTTGGTCGCGCCCTGCTTCAGCACGATGCCGGCCCGCCCCGCCAACGCGAACATGAGGTTGGAGTCCGGGTGGTCGAGCGTCAGCCGGATGGTCGACCCCTCGGCGGTGATCGACCGGACCGCGGCGAGGTCGGCATGATTGGCCAGGCTCGCGTCGTTCTTCACCTGCGTGAGGGAGGCGACGACGTCCTGCGCGGTCAGCGCGGCCCCGTTGTGGAAGGTCACGCCGTCGCGCAGGGTGAACGTGTAGGTCTTCCCGTCGCCGGACACCTCGTGCCCGGCGGCGAGGGCGTCCCGGTACTGCCCGTCCGCGGTGCGGGAGACCAGGCCCTGGTAGACGTTGTCCAACAGCGCCTGCTCGAGGGCGACGCCGGCCGTCCGGCGGATGTTCAGATTGGTCGGCTCGAGCCGCAGCCCCAGCCGGAGCGTGGCACCGGTGTCGGCCTCCCCGGCCCCGCCGGACGGCGACGCCGTCGGCCGGGCGTTCAGGTTGGCGATGACCGCGATGGTCCCGGCGATGAGCGCGAGCACGACGATCCCGATGATGATCGGCAGCCCCGGGCCGCGCCGGCGGCGGCGCTCGAAACCGACGCGGGGGGCGGAACCGGGGGACGGCGTACCGGGATCGGGCGTCTGGGCGTCAGACATGGGGTCCTCATCGTTGAAGCAGCGGGCAGCGAACGGATGCTTGACCCGTCAAGCGAAGAAGTCTAGACGCCGCGGCGGGACGGCGGGTGAGGCCTTGGTCACACACCGACGCCCGACGCCGTCAGTTCGGCGACGGCCGCTCGGAGAACGCCCGGACGAGGTCGGCGAGCGCCGCCGGCGAGTCCTCCTGGACGTTGTGCCCGGAGTCCAGCTCGACGACGTCGCCCTGGGGCACGCGGCGCAGGAACTCGGCGACCTGCGCGGTGTCGATCACGCCCTGCCGGCCGCGGATCAGCAGCACCGGGATGGACAGGCCGGTGAGGGGTTCCCACAGGTCGGCGCTGTCCCGGCCCGCCGCCAGCGCCGCCTCGGGGGCGAGGTGGGCGAGATGGTGCTTGAACTCGTACTGCCCGTCGTCGCGGCGCCGGGTGTTCAGGGTGACGCCGCGGGTGAGGGCGCCGCGATCCGGGCCGTAGCCGAACGCCAGGGCCCGGTCGATGATCTGCTCCCGGCTGTCGTACTGCCGCCGGCCGGTCATGAACTCGCGGATCTGCGCGAGCGTGGGCTTGCCGGGCGTGGCCGCGGACTCGGCGGCACCCGGGTCGGTGACCGGTGCGCCGGTGCCGGCCGGGACGGGCGCGGTGTCGGCGGGTGCGTCGGCGGCATCGGCGGTCTGCGGCAGGGCCGGCACGATGTCGACGAGGATCAGGTGCGAGACCAGCTCGGGGTGCGCGGCGGCCAGCAGGATGCCGGTGAGGCCGCCGAGGGACTGGCCCACGACCACCTGCGGGCCGGCGTCGATCTCCGTCAACAGGTCGGCGACGGCGTCGGCGTTGCGGGCGGGGCCGTAGTCGGCGTCGTCGCGCCAGGTGGAGTCGCCGTGCCCGGGCAGGTCGACGGCCAGCGTGCCGACGTTCAGGCACAGCACCGTGGGATCCCAGGTGTGCGCGTTCAGGCCGGCGCCGTGCAGCAGCGTGACCTGGGGCGGGTGCGAGCCCCACTCGATGGCCGAGACGACGGCGTCCTCCGCTCGGGTGACCGTGATGCGGCGATGCGCGGGCAGCGCGGAGCCGAGGCCCACCCGGTCGGCGTCCTCCGGCAGGAACGAGAACTCGTCGGGCTCGGCGCGGGCAGACGCGGGCGCGGTGGCGCGTTCGGTGGACTCGGGCGATTCGGTCATGATGCTCCCCTGGACGGACGGCGCTCTGTGCCCATCCTGCCGCACGGGCTCTCGCGGGGGCGGTGCCGTGACACCGCGTCCTCGGAACCCGTGCGCCGGGGTGTGGTCGGTGGCGGTGTCTAGGCTCGAGACGTGACGACACGAGAGGCCCGGGCACACGAGCGTCGGGCCGGTGCCGGCATCAACCGGCGGATCCTCGCGCTCGCGGTACCCGCCCTCGGCGCGCTGGTCGCCGAGCCGCTGTTCCTGCTCGCCGACTCCGCGATCATCGGCCACCTCGGCGTCGACCAGCTCGCCGGCGTCGGGCTCGCCGCCACCGTCATCCAGACCGCCGTCGGGCTGATGGTCTTCCTCGCCTACTCGACGACGGCCGCGGTCGCCCGGCGGATCGGGGCCGGTGACCGGGCGACGGCGCTCGCGATGGGCCGGGACGGGATGTGGCTGGGCGTCGGCCTGGGCGTCGTGCTGGCCGTGGCCGGCTGGCTCACCGCCGGGCCGGTGGTGCGCGCGCTGGGGGCGGAGGGCGCCGTCGCGGGCTTCGCCGCCGACTTCCTGCGGAACAGCATGCCGGGCCTGGTCGCCATGCTGCTCGTGCTCGCCGCGACCGGCGTGCTGCGCGGACTGCAGGACACCCGCACCCCGCTCGTCGTCGCGGTCGGTGGCTTCGGCCTGAACATCGTGCTGGACCTGGCGCTGGTCTACGGGGCCGGCTGGTCCGTGACGGGCGCCGCGATCGGCACGTCGCTGGCGCAGTGGAGCATGGCGGTCGTCTACCTGGTCATCCTCGGCCGGGCCTTCGCGGCGGAGCGCCTGAGCCTGCGACCGTCGCCGGCCGGCATCGTCGCCGCCTCCCGGGTGGGTTCGTGGCTGATGCTGCGCACCCTGAGCCTGCGCGTCGCGATCCTCACGACGGTGCTCGTCGCGACCGCGCAGGGACCGGTGAATCTCGCCGCGCACCAGCTGACCATGACGATGTTCAACGCCCTGGCGATGGTGCTGGACGCCCTGGCCATCGCCGGTCAGGCGCTGATCGGCCGGGAACTCGGCGGCGGTGATCTCCCGCTGGTCCGCGGGCTGACCCGCCGGATGATCCTCTGGGGCACCGGCTTCGGCGTCGTCACCGGCGTGCTGCTGGCCGTCGCCGCCCCCTGGCTGGGGTTCCTGTTCACCGGGGACGACGCCGTCCGCGGGGCCTTCGCCGTCGCCGTCCTCGTGCTCGCGGTCGGCCAGCCGATCTGTGGACTGGTGTTCGTGCTCGACGGCATCCTGATCGGTGCCGGCGATGCGCGCTACCTCGCCCTGACCGGCCTGGTGAACCTGGCCACCTACCTCCCGCTGCTCGCCTGGGTGCACCTGGGCGGGGCGGAGGGCACCGCGGCGCTGGCCTGGCTGTGGGCCGCATTCGCGATCGGCTACCTCGCCTCCCGCGCGCTCACGCTGAGCCTGCGGGCCCGCACCGGGGCCTGGATGGTGACGGGCGCGCCCTGAGCGGCCGCGCATCCCGTTCGGGCGAGGACCTCGGGGCGCCGCACTAGACTGACCGCGATGTCTTCCTCCGCACACACGCCCCGCTTCCTGGGGCGTGCCTGGTCCCTGCTGCTGGCGCGTGGTCTGGTCTGCGCCCTGTTCGGCCTGACCACGACCTTCTGGGCGACGCCCGACGACACCGCGATGCACGTCATGGTCGCCGTCTACATGCTGCTCCTCGGGTTGGTGAACTGGCGGATCTCCGCGGCCGTGCGGGACCGACGGGTGCTCGCGTACGCCCTGACGATCGCGCTGTTCGGCGTCATCGTGCTGGTCGCGCCGAGCCGGGCGATGTTCGCCATGGTGGCCGCTCTCGGGTTCACGTTGTTCGGCCTGATGGAGGCCAGCGTGTGCTGGATGTCGCGGCGCTCGCATCCCGTGGTCCGCGACGGCGTGATCATCGGTCTGGCCATGGCCGGCTCCGGCATCATCCTGCCGCTCGTGCAGGATCTGGGCCCGCACGGCATGCTCGGCGTCCTCGGCGGCGGGGCGATCATCTGTGCCGTGGTCATGCTGATCGGCGCCCTGACCGTCCGGCATGAGACGGTCTCCGGGTCTCTGCCCGCCTGACGACGACGTAGACTGGAGAACGGGCCGCCCGCACCACTGGCGGCCCGTTGTCGTGAAGGAGGAGTGCACGTGCCGCAGGACGGGCAGCGGTCGACGCGAGGGATCAAGGCCACCGTGAAGGCTCCCCTCATCTTCTCCGCGGTGCTGGCCGCCGTGACCTTCGTCGTCGTGCTCTTCGCCGCTTCGGGCGGCACCGCTCACCAGATGCGGGTGGACACGGCGACCGTGGCGGCGGGCATCGCCTTCATCGTCTCGCTGGTCGTGGCCGCCATGCTCATGATGATCGAGCGGCCCAACGCGGACCACCTCGGCAAGGGCAGCGGCATCAACCGGGTCTCCTCCCGGATCCCGGGCGGCGCGGCCAAGGCGCCCACCGACCCGGACCACGTCGAGGACCCGGCCTTCGGCCAGCGGCGCGCGGACGAGGCGGACTGACGCCTCAGCCGGACGCGGCCGCCTTCCTCGCCCGGTACGCGGCGACGTTCGCCCGGTTCCCGCAGTTGCCGACGTCGCAGTAGCGCTTCGACCGGTTCTTCGACAGGTCCACCAGCACCGCGTCGCAGTCCTCCGCCGCGCACACCTTGAGCCGTGCGACCTCGCCCGCGCGGACGACGTCCACGAGCGCCATCGCGGTCTCCACGCCCACACGCTTCGCCAGCGGGTCGGTCGACGCCGTGGCGTGCAGGTGCCAGTCCCAGTGGTCGTGCTTGACCAGCTGCGGCAGCGCTCGGGCGTCGGCGAGCAGGGCATTGACGGCGATCACGAGCTCGTCCTCGGTCATCGTCCACAGCTCGCGCACACGGTCGCGGAGGGCGAGGATCTCGCGCAGCTCGGCGTCGTCGCCGGCGCGGACGCCCGAGTACTGCTCGCGGTCCAGGAAGGCGTCGAGATCCGCGGGGGTGCGCAAGGGATCGCCGCCCTCGACGGCGGTGTTGACCAGCCGCGCAGCGGAGAGCAGCGACATCTCCGCGTCATGGGCAAAAACCACCTTGACTCCTGACCTCGACGGTTCTACTGTCACCAGTGTAAACCGTTTCACTCATGACAGCTCGACGGAGGTGCCCCGTGGCAGCCACGCGTCCCCCGGCGGCCGGCCTGATCGCCGCCCTCGTCTCCGCGGCCGTGTTCGCCACGTCCGGCAGCTTCGCGAGTGCCCTGCTGACGGCCGGCTGGAGCCCGGGCGCCGCGGTCACCGTCCGCATCACCGGTGCCGCCGTCGTGCTGGCCGTGCCGGCGCTGCTGATGCTGCGTGGCCGCTGGTGGCTGCTGCGCCGGTTCCGCTCCCTGATCGCCGTGTACGGCCTGGTGGCCATCGCGGGCTGCCAGCTCTGCTATTTCAACGCCGTCCAGTACATCTCGCCCGGCATCGCGCTGCTGCTCGAGTACCTGGCCCCGGTCATGGTCGTCGGCCTGATCTGGCTGCGGACGCGGGTGCGGCCCGGTGCGTTGACGCTGGCCGGCTGCGGCGCGGCGATCATGGGGCTCCTGCTCGTCATCGATGTCTTCGCCGGCGTGACGCTGCACCCCGTCGGCATCCTGTGGGGCCTGGGTGCGGCCGTCTGCCTGGTGGTGTTCTTCCTGCTCTCCGCCAGGCCGTACGAGGAGCTGCCGCCGCTGGTGATGGCCACCGCGTCGATGATGGTGGCGGCGGCCGTGCTGATCGCCTGCTCGGTGGCCGGCGTGCTTCCCGCCCGGTTCGCGTTCACGGACGTGACCCTCGCCGGCGCCCGGGTGTCCTGGCTGGTGCCGGTGATCGGCGTCATCCTGATCTCCACCGCGGCGGCCTACATCACCGGCATCATCGCCACCCGCGCCCTCGGCCCGACCATGGCCTCGTTCATCGGGTTGACCGAGGTGATGTTCTCGATCCTGTTCGCGTGGTGGCTGGTCGGATCGCGCCCGGTCGGCATCCAGCTCGCCGGTGGAGCGCTGATCATCATCGGGCTGGTGCTGGTCCGGTGGCAGGAGGCGCGCTCGGCCGCCTCGAATCGCCGCACGCCGGTCACCGACGTCGACCTGGCCGATCCGACGACCGGCACGCTGCCCGTCGCGCGGTAGGGGAGTTGCTGCGCTGCGTACTCCGGGCTCGCCGCGCCGACCGACGCGGCGTCAGCCGCCGGGGGTGAAGCGGCGCAGCCGCAGGCTGTTGAGCACGACGAACACCGAGCTGAACGCCATCGCGGCCCCCGCGATCATGGGGTTGAGCAGCCCCAGGGCGGCAACCGGGATGGCGAGCACGTTGTAGGCGAACGCCCAGAACAGGTTGGACCGGATCGTGCCGAGGGTACGCCGGGAGAGTTCGACGGCGTCGGCGACCTGGCCGAGGTGGTGACCCATCAGGGTGATGTCCGCGGCGTCGATGGCGACATCGGTTCCGGTGCCCATGGCCAGGCCGAGGTCCGCCTGGGCGAGTGCGGCCGCGTCGTTCACGCCGTCCCCGGCCATCGCGACCGTCGCGCCGTCCGCCTGCAGCCGCTCGACCACGGCGACCTTCTCGGCGGGCGTCACGCCCGCGTGCACCCGATCCGCGTCGATGCCGACCTGCGCCGCGACGTGACCGGCGGAGTGCGCGTTGTCGCCCGTGAGCAGCACCGGGGAGAGTCCGAGACGACGCAACCGGGCGATGGCGTCGGCGGCGCCGGGCTTGACGGCGTCCCGCAGCGTGATGATGCCGGCCACCTGCCCGTCGACGGCGACCAGGACGGCGGTGGCGCCGTCGCGCTCGGCCTCGGCGAGCCGGAGTCGCGTCGGCTCGTCGACGTCGACCCCGCTGACGCCCAGCCACTCCTCGCGGCCGACGACGACCATGTGCCCGGCGCCGCCCTGCTCGGCGAAGGGCACCAGCACGAGGCCCCGGACCCCGCCGCCGGGCGCGGACGCGAAGTGTTCCACCGCGGCCGGGGAGGGCTGCGTGCCGGCGATGGCGCGGGCGATCGGGTGTTCGCTGGCGTGCTCGACGGCGGCGGCGAGGCGCAGCAGGCGATCGGTGTCGCCACCGTCGAAGCTCTCGAACGCGTCGACGTGCTCGACGGTCAGCCGGCCGGTCGTCACCGTCCCGGTCTTGTCCAGCACGATCGTGTCCGCGCGGCGGGTGTCCTCGAGCACGGCCGGGCCCTTGATCAGGATGCCGAGCTGGGCGCCGCGGCCGGTGCCGGTCAGCAACGCCGTCGGGGTCGCCAGGCCGAGCGCGCACGGGCAGGCGATGACGAGGACGGAGACGGCCGCGGTGAGCGCCGCGACGGCGTCCCCGGTGGTCAGCAGCCAGATCGCCGCGGTGAGCACGGTGATGCCGAGGACGATCGGGACGAACACGGCCGAGACCCGGTCCGCGAGCCGGGC
This sequence comes from Tersicoccus solisilvae, assembly GCF_014643255.1. Taxonomy (GTDB): domain Bacteria; phylum Actinomycetota; class Actinomycetes; order Actinomycetales; family Micrococcaceae; genus Tersicoccus; species Tersicoccus solisilvae. The sequence continues at coordinate 291,936 of NZ_BMJI01000001.1, forward strand.
GATGGGCGCCTTGCCGCTCTGCGCGTCGCTGACCAGCCGACCCATCTGCGCCAGCGCGGTGTCGGCGCCGACGGCGGTGGCGCGGACGAGCAGCCGCCCGCTCGTGTTGACGGTCGCCCCGGTGACCTCGTCGCCGTCGGTCACCTCGACCGGCAGGGACTCGCCGGTGATCAGCGACGTGTCCACGGCACTGGCCCCGTGCACGACGACGCCGTCGGTCGCGATCTTCTCGCCCGGCCGGACGACGAAGGCGTCGCCGATCCGCAGCTGCGCGACCGGGACGGCGACCTCGACGATGTGGCCGTCGTCGCTGCGTCGCAGCACCGAGGCGCTCCGGGCACCGAGGTCGAGCAGCCGCCGCAGCGCCTCCCCGCTGCGCGCCTTCGCGCGGGCCTCGGCGTAGCGGCCGACCAGCAGGAAGCTGGTGATGACGGCGGCGGTCTCGAAGTAGACCGGCGCGTGGCCGTGGCCGGGATGCGCCGTCAGATCCGGGTGCAGCACCAGCTGGGCGAGGGAGAAGAGCCAGGCGACGGCGACGCCGAGCGAGACCAGGGTGTCCATGGTGCTGGCGCCGTGCCGGGCGTTGATCGCCGCGGCGCGGTGGAAGGGCCAGGCGGACCAGGTGACGACCGGGGCGGAGAGGGCGGCGACCACCCAGCCCCAGTGCGCGAACTGCAGCCCCGGCGCCATCGAGATGAGGAACACCGGGACGCTGAGCGCGAGGGCGATGATCATCCGCGACCGCAGCAGGGCTGCCGCGTCGCGGCGCTCGCTCGGCGCGACCTCGGCGTCGGAACCCGGCGCGGAGTCGGGCTGTCCGGTCTGCGCGTGCGGGACGGTGTCGGTGCTGCCCGGGACGGTGCTGCCCGGGACGGTGTCGAGTTGGGCGGTGTCGAGTTGGGCGGTGTCGACGCGGGCGGTGTCGACGCGGGCGGTGTCGACGCGGCCGGTGCGGGCCGGACCGACGGTGGGCCGCACCAGGCGGGCGCCGTACCCCGTCGCACGCACCGTCTCGAGCAGTTCGTCGTCGGTGACGTCGGCCGGGGCGGTCACCCGGGCGGACTCGAGCGGCAGGTTGACGACGGCGTCGACGCCGTCGAGCCGCTTGAGCTTCCGTTCCACCCGGGCGACGCAGGACGCGCACGTCATGCCCTCGATCGCCAGGTCCACCACGCGGGTGTCGCTGCTCATGAACGGTCGCTCCCCTTCGGCCGGGCGGATGCCGCCGGCGTCGGTGTCTCGGATCTGGGTCGGGTACCGGGTCGGCTGATCAGTCGGCGTCGTCGCCGAGCATGACGTAGCCGGCCTCGGCGATCGCCTCGCTGATGGTGCTCTCGCTGACCGGGCCGGTCGTCGTGATCCGGGCGGTGGAGACGCCGCCGTTGACGAGCTCCACCGCCACGTTCTCGACGCCGTCCAGCGCGCGCAGTTCCTCGGTCACGGCATCGACGCAGTGGCCGCAGGTCATGCCGGAGATCTTGACGGTGGTGGTCATCGCATCCTCGTTCTCGTGTCCTGGTGGGTCGATCAGTGCTGCAGGGCGGTCATCCGGGCGATCTCAGCGGTCTGGCTGGTGACGACGTCCTGGGCGAGCCGGACCGCCTCTCGATTCTGCCCGTTCGCGGCCTGCTCCCTCGCCATCGCCACCGCGCCCTCGTGATGGGCGATCATGTGCGTCAGGAAGAGGTCGGCGGCCGTGGCGGCGTCGGCGTCGCGCAGGGCCCGCACGTCGGCATCGGAGACCATGCCGCTCATGGCATGCCCGTGGGCGGCGCTCATCGTGGCCGGGGCTCCCCACGCACGGAGCCAGTTCCGCATCGTGGTGATCTCCGGTCCCTGGGCGGCCTTGACCTGCTTCGCCACGGCGGTGACCTGCGGGTCGACACCGGACTTGGCGAGCACGATGTCGCTCAACTGCACGGCCTGCTCGTGGTGGGGGAGCATCATCTGCGCGAACGTGACGTCGGCGTCATTGTGGGTGGTGGTGGTGCCGCCTGTCGTCGCCGTCCCGGAGGGCGTCGACGAAGCGCTCGTGTTCGCCATGTCGTGGTCGCCGTGACCGCCGTCGTTCCCGTTTCCCGCGCCGGCGCAGCCGGTCACCAGCAACGTGGCCAGGGCGAGACCGAGGGCGGATGTGTGCACGGCCGCCCGCCGCTGACCCGTTCGCTGTCCCATCGCCTCCCGACTATACCCCCATGGGGTATTTCCGACAAGACGCGGACGACGACGGCCGCCACGGAGGATCCCGCGACGGCCGTCGTCGGATGGTCGCGTGAGCGCCGTCGGACGATCCGTGCTCAGCCCTCGGCGGCGACGGCGGTCGCCATCGCGTCGGCGTCCTCGAGCGCGGCGAGGTACCGCTCGGCGTCCAGCGCCGCGGAGCAGCCCGAGCCGGCGGCGGTGATGGCCTGGCGGTACCGGTGATCCACGGCGTCACCGCAGGCGAAGACGCCGGAGATGTTGGTCATCGTCGTCGGGGAGTTGACGACGATGTAGCCCTCGTCGTCCAGATCCACCTGGCCCTTGACGAGCTCGGTGCGCGGATCGTGGCCGATGGCGACGAAGATGCCGGTGGCGGCCTGCTCACGCTCCTCGCCGGTGACGGTGTCGCGCAGCGTCACGCCGGTGACCTTGCCGTTCTCGCCGCCGTGGATCGCGGTGACCTGGCTGTTCCAGGCGAAGCTGATCTTCTCGTTGTCCTTCGCGCGCTGGGCCATGATCTTCGAGGCTCGAAGCGAGTCGCGACGGACGACGATGGTGACGGACTTGCCGAAGCGGGTGAGGAAGGTGGCCTCCTCCATGGCGGAGTCGCCGCCGCCGACCACGATGATGTCCTGGTCGCGGAAGAAGAACCCGTCGCAGGTGGCGCACCACGAGACGCCGTGGCCGGAGTAGCGCTGCTCCTCGGGCAGGCCGAGCTCCTTGTAGGCGGAGCCGGTGGCAAGGATGACGGCGGGGGCCTCGAAGGTCTCGCCGTCAGCGGTGGTGACCGTCTTGAGGTGGCCGTGCAGGTCGACGGCGGTGGCGTCCTCGAACAGGATGCGCGCGCCGAACCGCTCGGCCTGCTCCTGCAGGTTCTGCATCAGGTCCGGGCCCTGGACGCCGGTGGGGAAGCCGGGGAAGTTCTCGACCTCGGTGGTGTTCATCAGGGCGCCGCCGCTGGTCACGGAGCCGGCCAGCACGACGGGGTTCAACCCCGCCCGGGCGGCGTAGATGGCGGCGGTGTATCCGGCGGGGCCGGATCCGACGATGATGATCTGCTCGGTCACTGCTGATTCTCCTGTGGCGTTGCGGTCGAAGCTGCCCATGGAACGCCACGGGCCGGTGCGGCATTCCCACGATACCGGGGTCGGGTGTCGTGGTCTCGGTCCGATTGCCGGCCCCACTCTGGTCCGGGAGCGTCGTCGCATGTCAGGATGCGGGCATGACATCGGGGGATGGGACGGCCGGGGACGCTGCCGGCCCGGGGGCTGGTTCGGTGGCCGACGACGACGCGCGCCGGTGGGCGCAGGCGGAGCAGCGGGCGGCCGGCGTCGTGGTGCCGGACGAGTGGCCGGTGCTGCGCCGGTTCCTGCTGGTGGAACTGCCGATCGTGCTCGTGGTGTGCGTGGGGCTCGGGGTGCTGGGCGCCCTGCTCGGAGGCGAGTGGCCGGAGTCGATCGGGACCGCCATCATGGTCGCCGGACTCGTCGGAATGATCATGGGCGTGGTGCGCGCCGTCCGACGGCACCCGAACCCGCCGGCAGTCCGCTTGTTCCTGACCAACGACCAGCGGAGGCAGAATCAGCGTCAGGTGACGGGCCGGGAGCCCGTGGATGTCGCTCACCTCAATGTCCTGAGGCTGGCCGCTGGTGGACTGCGGCTCGGTGTGATGCGCACGCTGTACACCCCGATCGGCCTTGAGGTGATGACCGTGGGAAACATCGTGCGGAACCTCCACCGCGGCGGCTGGGGGCTCGCCTTCTACATCGCGATGGGCGTCGCGTTGCTCGTGCTGCTGTTGGTATCGATCCGCCAGGTCCGCCGAGCGACCGCGTTCCTGCGGGAACACCCGGAGCCGTCGCCGGAGTCGGCCGAGGCATCGCCATGAGCGACTGGTGGGAGCGGACGCCCGCCGAGCATCCCAGCGACGCGCGCCGGTGGGCGCAGGCGGAGGAGCGGGCGGTCGGCGTCGTCGTGCCGGACGAGTGGCCGGTGCTGCGCCGGTTCCTGCGGGTGGAGCTGCCCGTGGTGCTCGCGGTGTGCCTGGGACTCGCCGTCGTGGGTGCGAGCATCTGGGGAGAATGGCATCGCTGGATCGGGTACGCCGTCGTGGTGACCGGCCTGTGGTCCCTGTTCCGCCGGCTGCCGCAACTCCTACGGCGTGATCCGCACCCGCTGAACGGCCCCCGCTCCTCGTCCCTCACTCGGCAGCAGCACCGCGAGCTGCAACGGCAGATCAGCGGTGGTGCGGCCGTCGATACGGATCACCTCGTCGTCGCGCGGCTCGTCGCGCGGCGTGACCGGCGGGATCTGATGCGCGGCGTACCCGCCATCTTCGGACTCGTACTGCTGATGGTGGGGAACACCGTCGCGGGCTCGCACCGCGGGTGGCCCCTCCTCCTCGCGGTGCTGGGGATGGCGCTCGGTGCCGCCTTCCTCGTCGTCAGCTTTCGCCGGATCCGCCGGACGAGCGCTTTCCTGCGGGCGCACCCCGATCCCACGCCGGTGGCGTCGGAAGCGCCGCCGTCGTGAGGAGTTGGCTGGACACGACCCGCGACGACGATCGCAGCGACGCCTGGCGGTGGAACCGCGCCGAGCGCGAGGCCGAACGCGTGCCCGTCCCCGACCTGCGACCGGCCTTCCGCCGGTTCGTCCTGGTCGAGGTGCCCGGTCTCCTGGCGCTCGGGGTCGGCCTGGCCGTGGCGGTGGCCCTGCTGCGCGGCGGTGAGGAGAACGACCTGTGGCTTGCTGCCCGCTGGGGGCTGGTCGTCGCGGGCCTGGCCGTGGCGGCGGCCGGCGTCGTGCACTCGGTCAGGAACCCGTGGGGGCCGCATGTCCTGGGCGTGCTGACTCCCCGGCAGCGCAAGAGCGTTCACGCGCAGATCCGGGGCCGCGTCGGGGTGGCGGACAGGGAGTTGACCGTCGTGCGCGCTGCTGCGCAGGGACAACAGGCGCAGGCCCTGCGGACACCGTTCACCCTGGCGTCCACGGTCGCGGTCGCGGCGAGTCTGCTCGCCAACCCGCGGGTCCTGCCGGCGTTGGTGCTCTTCTTGCTGCTGGTGCTGGTGGCCGCTGCCGTGGTGGGCTGGTGGCAGTACCGACAGGCGTCTGCGTTCCTGCGGCGTCACCCGGCGCCGCGCCTGTCCGATATCGACGAAGCAGGAGAGTGACATGAACGCTCGCAGCAACCGGAACCTCCCCGCCGCCCGCGGTTCGCAGGGGAAGCGCACCTGGCTGGAGCGGCTGAGCGCGTGGATGCGCCGCCGCGGCTGGCGCTGACCGCCGTCGGTATCCGGGGTCCCGCCGCGAAGGCGGCGATCAGCCGATGGGACCGTTGTTGCCATTCGGGACGGGTCAGTGGCGTCAAACGGCAAGAACTGTCCCGATGGCGGCAGGGTTTCCCGATGGTGGAACGGTGCCCGTCGACGGGGGTCCCGCCGCGAAGGCGGCGATCAGCCGATGGGACCGTTGTTGTCATTTGGGACGGGTCAGTGGCGTCAAACGGCAAGAACTGTCCCGATGGCTGCAGGGTTTCCCGATGGTGGAACGGTGCCCGTCGACGGGGGTCCCGCCGCGAAGGCGGCGATCAGCCGATGGGACCGTTGTTGTCATTCGGGACGGGTCAGTGGCGTCAAACGGCAAGAACTGGCCCGATGGCGGAAGGGTGTCCCGATGGCGGAACGGTGCCCGGTATCCGGGGTCCCGCCACGAAGGCGGCGATCAGCCGATGGGACCGTTGTCGTCATTCGGGACGGGTCAGTGGCGTCAAACGGCAAGAACTGTCCCGAGGGCGGAACGGTGCCCGCCGGAAGGGTGTCCCGTCGCCGGAACGGTCTCACCGCGGTCCCGTGGCCTGTCCCGATGGCGGAACGGCCCTCACCGGGCCGGGGACCGGAGGGCGCCCATCGCGGCGACCACCACCAGCGCCACGCCGGCCGACTCCAGCCAGCCGACGTGCTGGGCGAGCAGGACCGCGCCGGTGAGCGTCGCGACCGCCGGGGCCAGCGCGATCAACACCGAGAAGGCCGCGGCCGGCATCCGGCGCAGCGCCAGCAGCTCGACGGCGTAGGGCACGGTCGAGGAGAACAGGGCGACGACGGCGCCGAGGGCCAGCACGGCCGGATCCAGCACGGCGCCCCCGGCCTGGCCGAGGCCGATCGGCAACGCGAGCACCGTGCCGAACGCCATCGCGATGGCCAGCCCCTGCAGGCCCGAGAACGCGGCTCCCACGCGCCGGGAGGCCAGGATGTAGGCCGCCCACATGGCGCCGGCGCCCAGGGCGAACAGCACACCGGAGGCGGTGAGAGCACCGAACCCGCCGCTGCCCAGCATGCCGACACCGACGGCCGCGAGCAGCGCCCACAGCCACGCCGCCGCCCGCCGGGCGAGAACCACCGACAGCACCAGCGGCCCGAGGATCTCGAACGTCACCGCCGCACCGAGCGGGATCGAGGCGAGCGCCGCATAGAACAGCAGGTTCATGACGCCGATCGACACGCCGAACAGGGCCGCCGCCGCCCAGTTCGCCCGGGTGATCCCGCGCAGGCCGGGTCGACTGAGCGCCAGCAGGAAGAGGGCGGAGAAGAACAACCGCAGCAGTACCATCCCGGCCGGCCCGGTGCGGGGGAAGACGAGGACCGCCACGGCGGCGCCGATCTCCTGCACGAACAGCCCGAACACCACGAGACCGGCCGCCCCGGTGGTGGACCCGGAGGGGCTGGTCGGCGTCATGCGACCACGGTACGTCCCGGCAGCGGGCAGGATGGGCAGGACAATGGAGGGCGGCGGCCGGGCCGGGGGATGAGTCCCCGGGAACCGGGCCGCGCGGCGCCAGCACCGACGAGGAGCTCCGATGATGTGGGACAAGCGTGCGGACATGGTCGTGCACGGGCGGGAGCCGTTCAACGCGGAACCGCCGCCGCAGGCCCTCGTCGGAGCCGTCGTGACGTCGCTCGACACCTTCTACAGCCGCAACCACGGGCCCATCCCGGACATCGACCCCGACGCCTGGCGCCTCACGGTCGACGGCCTCGTCGACACGCCGCTGCGTCTCACCCTTGCCGAGCTCCGTGACCGGTTCGCCGAGCACACGCTCACCGCGACCCTGCAGTGCGCGGGCACCCGCCGCACCGGGCTGATCGCCGTCCGAGACATCCCGGGAGAGACGCCGTGGCGGGAGGCCGCCGTCTCCACCGCCACCTGGACCGGCGTCCGGCTCGCCGACGTGCTCGCCGCCGCCGGCTCGCGTGCCGGGGAACGGAACGACGCCGACGACGCCGAGGCCCGCCACGTCGCCCTTCTCGGGCCCGACGTCGCACCCGGCCCGGCCCAGGCCTTCGGCGGGTCGATCCCGCTGGCCAAGGCGCTCGCCCCGGAGGTCCTGCTCGCGTGGGCGATGAACGGCGAGCCGCTCACGCCCGTGCACGGGGCCCCGCTGCGGGTGGTGGTGCCCGGCTGGATCGGCGCCCGCAGCGTCAAGTGGATCGAGCGGATCACCGTGCAGGCGCGGCCGTCGGACAACTGGTTCCAGGCCCATGCCTACCGGATGCTGCCGCCCGACGCCGATCCGTCCGCCATCCCGGCCGGCGCCGGCTTCTCCCTCGGGGAACTGGCTCTCACCAGCGCGATCCTCGACCCCGCCGACGGCACCACCGTGCCCGCAGGGCCCGTGACCGTGACCGGCTACGCGCTCGCGGGCGGTGGCCGCGGCGTCGCCCGCGTGGACGTGTCCGCCGACGGCGGCGCGACCTGGGTGCAGGCCGACCTGGGGGAGGACCACGGCCCCTGGTGCTGGCGGCAGTGGAGCACGGAGGTCGACGCCGAGCCGCAGGCCGGCGGGCTCGAGCTCGTCGCCCGTGCCTGGGACAGCGCCGCCGCCCTGCAGCCGGAGGACCCCGCCGGGCTGTGGAACCCGAAGGGCTACATGAACAACGCGTGGCCCCGCGTCCGGGTCCGCGTCGAGGCGGTCGCCGAGTCGCCGGCCGACGAGAGGAAGGTGCGCGCATGACGGCATCACCGGTCCCCACGCCGCCGACGGGCCGGGCCGCCGGCGAAGGCGACGCCGCCGAGGCGCCGGGCCGTGGCGCCCTGAGCCGCCGGCTGCTTCCCGGCGGCACGGAGCCTGACCCCCGGTTCACGCTGGCCAACGAGCGCACCTTCCTCGCGTGGATCCGCACCTCGCTCGCCCTGCTGGCCGGCGGCATCGCGATCGAGGCCTTCGCCGTCGAGGTGTTCGAGGCCCCGTTCCGCAAGGCCGTGGCCATCATCCTCATCGTGCTCGGCATGCTCGTCAGCGGGGGCGCGTTCACCCGCTGGGTGCGGGTCGAGCGGGCGATGCGAGAGAAGCGGCCCCTGCCGCTGCCGCTGATCGCCCCCATCCTCGGCTTCGGTGCCGCGATCGGCGCGCTCGTCGTGCTCGTGCTGATCGTGCTCCGGTGACGCACCCGTGAGCTCCCCCGCCTGGCCCGCCACGGCCGACCCCGGGCTGCAGCCGGAGCGGACGACGCTGGCCTGGTCCCGGACGGCGCTCTCCCTGCTGGTCGCCAGCGCGGTCGGACTGCGCTGGCTGCCGCACTACGGGCCGGCGATGCTCGCCCTGCCGCTGGTCACGGTGGCGGCCGCCGTCGTCGTCCTCACGACCGCCCGTCGCCGGCACACCCGCAGCGTGCACGGCATCCACCGCGAGGAGGTCCACGCCGCGGTCGGACCCGTCGCCGGGATGACGTTGGTGTGCCTCGCCCTCGGGGTCGTCGGGCTCGTGCTCGTCCTCGCCGACTGAGCCGCGCGAGAGCTACTCCTCGACGTCCTTGAGCGAGCCGGTGACCCCACCGGAGGACCGGCCGGCCAGGCACAGCAGCTCCCGGTCCGTCTGCTCGTCCCAGCTGCGCTGCGTGGGGTGCAGGAACAGGACGGTGTAGCGCGACCGGTCCGGCGGGACGCCGACGAACGCGGTGAACGCCGACCGGCATTCCCGGGCGGCGAGGTCGTCCGTCTGGTCCAGGCCCGGGAACGTCGGCTCCGTCATCGTCCGGGAGGAGAACACCTCGAACGCGTGCGGCGCCTCGCAGGGGACGACGTCGACGGTCTCCAGGGTGCCCGTGGCGTCCAGCGCGGCGGTGCAGTCCCCGACCGCCAGCGCCCAGGCGCTCGTCCGGGCCGACTCCGTCACCCGGCCGAGCGCGTCCCGGGGCACTCCAGACCCGGCGGGAGCGCAGGCGGTCAGGGTCAGGGCGACGGCCAGGGCCAGCACGGGGGCCGGGGCGCGAAGCGGACGTGCGCTCAAGTCGGCTCCCTCCCGGGCCGACGTCCGCCGCCCGATGCGCACACCCTAGCGGCCGGGCGTGGCGCGATCCGCCGGTGCTCCGTAGACTCCGTGCACATCAGCCGTGAGTACCGGCCCGCGTGCCGGATCCGGCCTCCGACGACGACGACGGACCCATGATCGGCAACGACACCTCCACCAGTGCCCAGGGACGTGCCCGGCACGCCCACCAGGTCCTCGACGAGGGCGCCCCGGACCTCGACGGTCTGCGCGCCGTCGTGCGCAGTTCCTGGCTCCGCTCGCTCGACCTGCGCGCCGGTGCCGCCCCCGCTCCGGCCCCCGGTGGCTTCCTCGACGAGGTGGACCGGTACCGCCGCGCGCACCCGATGGCCGCCGTCATGCCCGTCATCGACCGGCTCCTGATCCGGCCCAGCGCGTCCACCGGCCTGCTGGTGGCGGTCGGCGACGAACTCGGGAACCTCCTGTGGGTCGAGGGCGACGACGACGCGGTGCGCCGTGCCGAGGCGCGGTTCTTCGCGCCGGGCATGGACTGGTCCGAGCGGGTGATGGGCACCAGTGCGCCCGGCACCGCCCTGGCCACCGGAGCGGGCGTGCAGATCAGCGGCGCGGAGCACCTGAGCGAGATCGCCCACATCTTCTCCTGCACGGCCGTCCCGCTGCACGACCCGGACACGGGTGCCGTGCTCGGCGTCGTGGACATCACCGGTGGTGCCGACGCCGTCGCCCCCCACACCCTCACCCTCGTCCAGGCCGCCGTCGCCGCCGCCGAGGCGGAACTGCGCATCGCCCGGCTCACGCGCGACGGGTCCGGCTCCCGGCCCCGGAGCCGTGGTGCGGCGTCACCGGCCCTGCACCGGAACACCCTGCACCGGAACACTCTGCACCGGAACACTCTGCAGATCACCGGCCGGGACCGCGGGCTGCTCAGCCTCGGCGGCGCGAGCCGCGAGCTGAGCCTGCGGCACACCGAGATCCTCACCCTGCTCGCCCGGCACCCCGAGGGGCTGACCGCACAGGAGCTGGCCGACCGGCTCTACGCCGACCCCGACCCCACCACCCTGCGGGCCGAGCTGGTGCGGCTGCGCCGGGTGCTGGCCGGGCTGGGCGCCGCCGAGGCCCTGGCGTCCCAGCCCTACCGGCTGACCGTCGACCTCACGCTCGACGCCGACCAGGTCGTGCGGTACGTCCGCCGTGGCGCGCACCGCCTGGCGCTGAACCTGTACCGCGGGCTGCTGCTGCCCCGGTCCACGGCCCCCGGGATCGCCGCCCTGCGGGCGGAGGTGTCCGCACAGCTACGCGAGTCGATCCTCGCCGACGCCGGGCCGGACGCGCTGATGAGCTATCTCGACCTGCGGGAGGCCGCGGACGACGTCGAGGCGTGGCGGCTCGCGCTCGCTGTCCTGCCCCCGCGGTCCCCCCGACGCGCCGTCGTCGTCGCCCACCTGGAGCGACGCGAGCGCGACTGACGATCCGGCGTCCTACCCGCCGGAACGGGCCATCGGCAGGTGCGGGATGTCGTCCTCGGTGTACGGGTCACCGGCCACGGCGAAGCCGAACCGGGCGTACCAGTCGGCCAGGTGCGCCTGGGCGCCGAGCAGGATCGGGGCGCCGGGAGCCAGCTCCTCGCACCGGGCCACGGCCGCGCGCATCAGGTCGGAGGCGACGCCCCGCCCGCGAGCCGCCGCACTCGTCGCGACCCGCCCGATCCGCAGCACCGGCGACCCGTCCGCCGCGCTCTCCCGCAGGAGCCGCAGCGTCGCCAGCGGCTCGCCGTCCTCGTCGACCCACATCAGCTCCGCGCCGGGCTCGATGTCCCGGCCGTCCAGCTCGTCGTAGGCCGCCCCCTGCTCGACGACGAACACCTGCACCCGCAGCCGGAGCAGGCGGTACAGCAGGACGGGGTCGCAGTCGGCGACGGGGGCACGCCGGATCTCGATGGGCACACTCCACGGTATCGGCGCCGGCCCGCGCTGCGGTGCCCGCGCTGCAACGCTCCCGCAACCCTCGAGGCGGACCCGGGCGCCTACCGTGACCGGCATCACGTCAACGAGGACGTCCATCAGGAGGATCAGCATGACCGTCTACGCACAGCCCGGCCAGGAGGGCTCCGTCGTCTCCTTCAAGCCCCGGTACGACCACTGGATCGGCGGCGAGTGGGTCGCCCCCGTCAAGGGCCAGTACTTCGAGGACATCTCCCCGGTCACCGGCAAGCCGTTCTGCGAGGTGGGCCGGGGCACCGCGGAGGACATCGAGGCGGCCCTGGACGCCGCGCACAAGGCGGCCCCGGCCTGGGGTCGCACGTCCGTCGCCGAGCGCGCCGTCATCCTCAACCGCATCGCGGACCGGATCGAGGAGAACCTCGAGATGCTCGCCGTCGCGGAGACCTGGGACAACGGCAAGCCCGTTCGGGAGACCCTCGCCGCGGACCTCCCGCTCGCGGTGGACCACTTCCGCTACTTCGCCGGCGCGATCCGCGCCCAGGAGGGCGGTGTCAGCCAGATCGACGAGGACACCGTCGCCTACCACTTCCACGAGCCGCTCGGCGTCGTCGGGCAGATCATCCCGTGGAACTTCCCGATCCTGATGGCCACGTGGAAGCTCGCCCCGGCGCTCGCGGCCGGCAACGCCGTCGTGATCAAGCCGGCCGAGCAGACCCCCGCGTCGATCCTCGTCCTGATGGAGCTGATCGCGGACATCCTTCCCGCCGGCGTCGTCAACGTCGTCAACGGGTTCGGCGTGGAGGCCGGCAAGCCGCTGGCGTCGAACAAGCGGATCCGCAAGATCGCGTTCACCGGCGAGACGACGACGGGCCGGCTGATCATGCAGTACGCGTCGCAGAACCTCATCCCGGTGACCCTGGAGCTCGGCGGCAAGAGCCCGAACATCTTCTTCGAGGACGTCGCCGCGGCCGACGACGCGTTCTACGACAAGGCCCAGGAGGGCTTCACCATGTTCGCCCTCAACCAGGGCGAGGTGTGCACGTGCCCGTCGCGGGCGCTGATCCAGGAGTCGATCAAGGGCGACTTCCTCGACGCCGTCGTCGAACGGACGAAGCAGATCGTGCAGGGCAACCCGCTGGACACGGCCACCCAGGTCGGCGCGCAGGCGTCCAACGACCAGCTGGAGAAGATCCTCTCCTACCTGGACATCGGCAAGCAGGAGGGCGCGGAGGTGCTCACCGGCGGTGCCCGGGCCGAGCTCTCCGGCGACCTGGCGGGCGGCTACTACGTGCAGCCGACCATCTTCTCGGGCCGGAACAGCATGCGGATCTTCCAGGAGGAGATCTTCGGCCCGGTCGTCTCGGTCACCTCGTTCACCGACTACGACGAGGCCATCCAGATCGCCAACGACACCCTCTACGGGCTCGGCGCCGGCGTCTGGAGCCGCAACGGCAACATCGCCTACCGCGCGGGCCGGGACATCCAGGCCGGCCGCGTGTGGGTGAACAACTACCACGCCTACCCCGCGCACGCCGCGTTCGGCGGGTACAAGTCCTCGGGCATCGGCCGGGAGAACCACCGGATGATGCTCGACCACTACCAGCAGACCAAGAACATGCTGGTCAGCTACGCCGAGAGCAAGCTCGGCTTCTTCTAGGCCGCTCCGTTGCGGCCGGCGGCGCCGCCCCCTGGAAGGGACGGCGCCGCCCGATCGCCCCCTTCCTTCGTCGAGAGGACCCCCATGACCACCATGAAAGCCGCCGTCGTCGAGTCGTTCGGCGCGGACCTGGCCGTCTCGGACATCGAGATCCCCACCCCCGGGCGTGGCCAGGCGCTGATCAAGCTCATCGCCTCCGGCGTCTGCCACACCGATCTGCACGCCGCGCAGGGCGACTGGCCGGTCAAGCCGTCCCCACCCTTCGTGCCCGGCCACGAGGGCGTCGGCACCGTCGTCGCCGTCGGGGAGGGCGTGACCCGCCTGGCCGAGGGCGACGTCGTCGGCAACGCCTGGCTGTGGAGCGCCTGCGGTGACTGCGAGTACTGCCGCACCGGCTGGGAGACGCTCTGCGAGGCGCAGACCAACGGCGGGTACAGCGTCGACGGGTCGTTCGGCCAGTACATGCTGGTGGACGCCCGATTCGCCGCGCGCGTGCCCGACGGCGCCGACCCCTACGAGGTCGCACCCGTGCTGTGCGCCGGCGTCACCGTCTACAAGGGCCTGAAGCAGACCGAGGTGCGGCCGGGGCAGTGGGTCGTCATCTCCGGCATCGGCGGGCTCGGGCACCTCGCGGTGCAGTACGCCGTCGCGATGGGCATGCGGGTCGCGGCCGTCGACGTCGCCGAGGACAAGCTCGCCCTCGCCTCCCGGCACGGCGCCGAGGTGGTGGTCAACGCCTTCGGCGAGGACCCCGCGGAGGCCGTGCAGGCCGCCACCGGCGGGGCGCACGGCGTGCTGGTCACGGCGGTGCACCCGAAGGCGTTCGGGCAGGCGATCGGGATGGCCCGGCGCGGCGGCACCATCGTCTTCAACGGCCTGCCGCCCGGCGACTTCCCCGCCCCGATCTTCGACATCGTGCTCAAGGGGCTGACCATCCGCGGGTCCATCGTCGGGACCCGGCAGGACATGGAGGAGGCGCTCGCCTTCTACGCCCAGGGCAAGATCCACCCGACCATCCAGAAGCGCCCGCTCGAGGACATCAACGCCGTCTTCGACGAGATGCACCACGGCAAGATCGACGGTCGCGTCGTCGTGGACTACGAGGCGGTCGATGCCTGAGTCGGCCGCGCTGGACGCCCGGGTGGTCGTCGCCGGGGAGACGGAGCCACGCGTGGCCCTCTCCCCGGCGGCCATCGCCCTGCTGCAGCGACTCTGGGCGCAGCACGGCCCGCTGATGTTCCACCAGTCCGGCGGCTGCTGCGACGGCTCCTCGCCCATGTGCTACCCGGCCGGGGAGTTCCTCACCGGTGACGCCGACGTCCTGCTCGGGGTGTTCGACCTGCCCGCGGGAGACGCCTCATCCGACGGCGGCGCCCTGGGCGAACTCGAGTTCTGGATGTCGGTGGAGCAGTTCTCCTACTGGCGGCACACCCGGCTGCTCGTCGACGTCGTCGACGGTCGAGGCAGCGGCTTCTCCGTGGAGGCACCCGAAGGCAAGCGCTTCCTCATCCGCAGCACCCTCATGGGCACCTGACGGCTCCCCCGCTTCGCCGGCCAGTCAACGCCGGCGGCCGGTGCGGTTCCGGACGTCATGTTCGGTGGTTCGCCGCGGAACCGTCGGTGGCGGCGCTTAGCCTGAGAAGCGAAGGGGCGGGCCGGAGCGAGGGGACACCGGTGGAACGAAGGACACTCGACGACGGGCGCGCGGTCGTGCCCGCGACGCGCGCCGACCGGGCGCCCGATGGTGCGGTCGACCGCACCGGCCGGCCCGGCCACATCGGCGGTCTGGACGGGCTCCGGGCGCTCGCCGTCGTCGCCGTGCTCCTCTACCACCTCAGCCCGGCGCTGCTGCCGGGCGGGTATCTCGGGGTGGACGTCTTCTTCGTCGTCTCCGGGTTCCTCATCACCACGCTGCTGATCCGCGAGCGGGACCGCAGCGGACGGGTGGCGCTCGGTGGCTTCTGGCTGCGTCGCGCCCGTCGGCTGCTGCCGGCGCTGGCCGTCGTCGTGGTGGTCAGCGTGGCGGTCGGCCTGCTCGTGGGCAAGGATCTGCTGGTCGGGATCGGCCGGCAGACGCTCGGCGCGCTCACGTTCTCGAACAACTGGCTCGAGATCGCGGCCGGATCGAGCTACTTCGCGCACACGTCGCCGCAGCTGTTCGTCAACTTCTGGTCGCTCGCCGTCGAGGAGCAGTTCTACCTGGTCTGGCCGTTCCTCTTCCTCGCGGTGATGGCGCTGCCGCTGCGGAACGGCGCCCGGGCCGGGCTGGCGGCCGCCGGCGCCCTCGTCTCGGCGCTGCTGATGGCGGTGCTGTACACGCCGGGCACGGACGCCACGCGGGTCTACTACGGCACCGACACTCACGCCTTCGGCCTGCTGCTCGGCGTCGCCCTGGCCTTCGCGTGGTCCGGCGGCACGGGGCTGAACCTGACCCGGCCGCTCTGGCGGCGTCGCCGGGTGCCGATCTCTGTCGGGGCCGTCGTCCTGTTGCTCCTGGCCATGGTGGCGATCGGCGCCGACGGCGTCTTCGCCTATCGCGGCGGCATCCTGCTGGCCTGCCTGATCACCGCGGTGCTCATCCTGACGCTGCTCGAGGGGACGAGCCCGGTCCAGCGCGTCCTGGACAACCGCCCCGTCGCCTGGATCGGGGAGCGGTCCTACGGCATCTACCTGTGGCACTGGCCGGCGCTGGTCGTCGCCGACGCGCTCGTGCCCACCGCGGTCGGCACCCCCGGGTGGTGGACGCTGCGGATCCTGGCGCTCGTCGTCACGGTGGTGGTCTCCGCATTGTCCTATCGCTGGATCGAGCTGCCCGTCCGGCGGCACGGCTTCCGGGCCGCGGGCCGGGCGGTCGTCGCCGGGCTGCGCGGTGGCGGGCGGGCGGTGACGGCGCCGCGCCTCGCCGCCGGCGTTGCCGGGGTGGCCCTGGTCCTGGCCGTCGTCGGGGTCGTCTCCGCCCCCGCGAAGTCGGCGGTACAGGCGACGATCGAGCGGAACCAGTCGCTGATCACCGACACGGCGCCGAGCGCCCCGCCGGCGTCGCCGAACGGGACGCCGGGCGCCACCCGCGGGAAGCCGGCATCTCCGGGGGCGACGGCGCCCGCGTCCGGCTCGCCCGCCGCCCCGTCACCCGGCCCCGCCGGTGCGAGTGCGCCGGCGACGGCAGCAGCGCCGCCGCCGGGTCCGCGCGGGGACGGGGGACCGGCGATGGCCTACCCCGCAGGGAACGAGATCATCGCGATCGGCGACTCGCTGGTCGTCACCAGTGCGGATGGGCTGACGGACCGGTTCCCCGGCCTCGCCTTCGACGCGCAGTCCAACCGGCAGTGGCCGGACGGGGTGGCCGCGGTGGACGCGCGCCTGGCGGCGGGCACGATGCCACGGGCCGTGATCCTGCACTTCGGCACCAACGCCGGCGTGCCCGATCCGGGCATGGTGCGGCAGGTGCTCGACAAGCTGGGCCCGGACCGGATGGTCGTCCTCGTCAACCTCTACGGGGCGAGCCCGTTCGTCCCCGAGGCCAACAAGGTGTTCGCCGACCTCGCGAACGGGCGTCGCAACGTCATCGTCGCCGACTGGAACCACGCGATCGCGGGCCGCGTCGACCTGCTGCAGCCGGACCAGATCCATCCCGGCATCTTCGGCGCCCACCTGTACGCGGACACCATCAAGCAGGCGTTCCGGGACCTGGCCGTGCGCACGGGCGGGGCGGTACCGAAGGGCTGGACGATCGCGAAGGACTACTGAGGCGGGTCATACATCCTCAGCAGGATTCTCGACGAGCATCTTGCCTACGGCGCTCGCGAATTCTGGAGCACCACTCCGCCGGAGCTTCTCCAGCAGGTCTTCGACGGGTACGGGTGGTCGTGTCGTCGCTCTGGCCTGATCGACGATCACTCGACGAGTGGCGACTGGGCTCAGGTCGAACTGATCGAGAAGGAAGTCGTCGAGGCGGACAGTCTCGAGACCGAGCGGGCGAAGTGTCGTGGACGGAAAATCCTTGACGTTCTCTGTGACGATGACATCCGCGCGGCCGAGTAGGGCTGCGGCAACGACGTGGCGGTCGTTGGGATCCGGCAACTCGATACCGCGTTCGAGTGGCTCCCATCCGTCGACGAGTGCGTCCTCAAAGGCTTCATCCATCGAGCGAAATCGGATGCGGAATCTGCTCGGATCGAGGTCAGGGTGGATGCGCTCCAGTGCGCGCAGCGCCTCGTCGACGACGCGTCTCAACCAGAGCGGACGAAAGGCGCCTGATTCCGCCATCCGCAGCAAGGTGTCGCACGGGGCGATCGGAACGAGAACGCACGCATCGAGGAAAGCCGCGAACCGCGCCACCGGCTAGGATCTCCTCGCTTCGGCGAGTGCTGCCTTGTACGTGTCCGCGTCGACGTCATACAGCCCGTCTTCGCTCGCTTGGCGCGTGAGCTCATCGAGTCGACCGCGCCGATCCGTCCGCTTGCGATCACGGTAGGCAAGCACGTCTCTCAACCTCAATCGGCGGTGCCGTGACTGCCCCAGACGTTCGTAGGGCAACTCATGCTCATCGAGGAGTCGGATCAGCGTGTTGCGGCTGACGCCCAAGAGACCTGCTGCTTCCTGAGTGGTCAACTGCCGGTCGATCGGTTCTACGCTGACAGAAGCCCCTCGCTCCATGGCGCTCACCACCTCCCGGAGGAGTTCGTACGCAGCCAGCGGGAGCGGGATCTGTTCACCATCGGGCCCCAGCAGGACGGCGGGAGTCGCGTGGTTCTCGAGAAAGCGCGCGAGCTCAAGCATCTCCTCCGGGTCTTGAGGAGGGTCGACGACATGTCCGTCCCTGATCGAACGGGAGGTGCTGGTGTTCATCCGTTCATCATCGTTCAAATCGGTCAAAACGTCCATATCATCCACGTGTCAAGTCGACGGTATCTCGACCGGCCTCACTCCACCGGGAGCGATCCGAGGATGCGCTGCAGCGCCATGCGGTCCTCGGTGGAGAGCGCGCCGAAGAACTCGGCGTTGCGCTCGGCGCGGGCGGCGTCGATCTGCTCGACCAGGCTGAGCCCGTCGCTCGTGGGGGAGACGAGGGTCGCCCGGCGGTCGTGTGGATCCGGTGCCCGCGTCACCAGGCCCTTCTCCTGCAGGGCGTCGACCACCTCGGTCGCGGACCGGGCGGCGATCCGGAGCCGGTCGGCGAGGTCACGCAGGCGCGCGGGCTCCGTCTCGGCCACGCAGCGCAGCGCCCGCGCGTGGTGCGGCGTGATGCCCCACGGTTCGAGCTGAGCGAGCGTGCGCCGCCGCATGGTGCGGGAGACGGCGTGGAACAGTTCCGCCAGTTCGCGGGGGTCGGGCGAGTCGGTCACGGTCCCAGCGTAGACTATTGTGTGGCAACCACATAGTGAGGTAACCTCTTGAATGTCGGTGAGCCGCCGCGACACGCGCGCCGCCGACCTCGTCGTCAGGAGGACGCATGACCGAAGCCGCCATGATCGATGGCCTCTCCCGCTCCCGCGGCCCGGGCCGCGTGGACCCCGCCGACGCGGCCCACCTCGCCGAGTCGCCCGTCTCCCTGCGCCGCGTCGCCGGCCTCTTCCGTCCCCACGCGCCCACCCTCGCCGTCGTGTTCATCATCATCGCGATCGCCTCGGTGGTCGGCCTCGCCCAGCCCTTCCTGGTCAAGGAGGTGATCGACGTCGCGCTGCCCCGGCAGGACGTCGGCGTGCTGCTGTGGTGTGTCGGCGGGATGCTCGTGGTCGCCGTCGTCACCGCGCTGCTCGGCGTCTGGCAGACCTACCTGTCCACCGCGGTCGGCGAACGCGTGATGCACCGGCTCCGCACCGATGTCTTCGCGCACGTGCAGCGGCAGTCCCTCGCTTTCTTCACCCGCACCCGCAGCGGCGAGGTGCAGTCCCGGCTCACCCACGACATCTCCGGCATGCAGTCGGTCTTCACGACGACGGCGACGTCGATCGCCGCGAACCTCACGACCGCCGTCGCCACCGCCGCCGCGATGGTGGCGCTGTCCTGGCAGCTGAGCCTGATCTCGCTGGTGGTGATCCCGCCGGCCGTGTGGCTGAGTCGCCGGGTGGCCCTGCTGCGCCGGGACGTGACCACGCAGACCCAGCGGCATCTGGCCCTGATGCACTCGCAGGTCGAGGAGAAGCTCTCCGTCAGCGGCGCCCGGCTGGCGAAGACCCTGGGCACGACGGCCCGGGACACGGCCGCCTTCGCCGCCACCTCCGAACGCCTCGTCGACCTGGACATCCGCTCCCAGCTCGCCGGTCGCTGGCGGATGGCGACGATGAGCATCGTGTTCTCCGCCATCCCCGCCGTCCTCTATCTGGTCGCGGGGCTGCCGGCGACGTCGGGCGCGATGACCATCGGCACCCTGGTCGCCTTCATCGCCCTGCAGACGACGATCTTCCGGCCCATCATGTCGCTGCTGAACGTCGGAGTGCAGTGGGTGTCCTCGATGGCGCTGTTCAGCCGGATCTTCGGCTACCTCGACCTGCCGGTCGAGATCGCGCCGCCGGAGCATCCGGTACCGCTGGACCCCGCGGCGGTGCGTGGCGAGGTCCGGTTCGAGGGCGTCAACTTCGCCTACGGGCCGGGGCGGCCGGTGCTGAGCGGGATCGACCTGACCGTGCCGGCCGGGGGCTCCCTGGCCCTGGTCGGTCACACCGGGGCGGGTAAGAGCACGCTGGCGTCGCTGGTGCCGCGGCTGCAGGACGTGGACGCCGGGGCCGTCACCATCGACGGCGTCGACGTCCGGGACCTCGCGCCCGAGACCCTCGCCGCCATCGTCGGCGTCGTCTCCCAGGAGACCTACCTGATCCACGACACCATTCGGGCGAACCTGCTGCTGGCCGCCCCGGAGGCGACCGAGTCCGAGCTGTGGGACGCGCTGGGGACTGCCCGGCTGTCGAGCCTCGTCGCGGCACTGCCGCAGGGCCTGGACACCGTGGTCGGGGCGCGCGGGCACCGGTTCTCCGGCGGCGAGCAGCAGCGCCTCGCCATCGCCCGCACCGTGCTGCGCGACCCGCGGGTGCTCGTGCTGGACGAGGCCACCAGCGCCCTGGACAACGACACGGAGCGCGAGGTGCTCGCCGCGCTGGACGCGCTGGCGGACGGCCGCACCACCATCTCGATCGCCCACCGGCTGACCACGGTGCAGGCCGCGGATCAGATCGCCGTGCTCGACGGCGGCCGGGTGGTGGAGCACGGCACCCATGCGGACCTGCTCGACGCCGACGGCGCGTACGCCCGGCTCGTCCACGCCGCCGAGCGCGACCCCGCGCGACCCGCGGCCTGAGGGACGCTCCCCGGGCGGCGGCCCTGTCGAGCGACGTGCGCTGGGCAGCGCCGGGACATCGCCGTCGCCACTGCGTCGAGTGTGCGACTGTCGCAGTCAAGGCCCGGCGAATGCGTGCCTCGTCCGCACACTCGGCGGTGAAGCGATGTGCGAGTCGTCACGCGGCGACACACCGTTGTGTACGACGTTCACATTCGACCGCGGCCGTGGGTAGAGTCAACGGTCATGGCCCGCACCACGTATCGACACGGCGATCTGCAGCGCGCCCTCGTCGAGGCCGGGCTCGAGCTGGCCCGGGAGAGCGGCCCCGACGCCGTCGTGCTGCGCGAGACCACGCGCAAGGCGCAGGTCGCCGCGAGCGCCGCCTACCGCCACTTCGCCGACCGGGACGCCCTCGTCCACGCCGTGTCCATGGCCGCTCAGGCGCACCTGGCCGAGGCCATCGAACGGGCCCAGGCGGACGAGCTGGCGAAGCTGCCGCCGGACGCCGACGCCGTCGCCCGCTCCCGCGCCCTGCTGCGGTCGGTGGGGGCGGGCTACCTCGGCTTCGCGTGGGCCGAGCCGGGCTGGTTCCGGGCCGCCTTCTGGGTGCACGAGGATCTGCGAGACGCCGCCGCGCCGATGGCCGCCGGCCCGGGCGGAAAGACGCCGTTCCAGATGCTCGCCCACGCCCTCGACGCCATGGTCGTCGCCGGCGTCCTGCCCGCGGACCAGCGGGCCGGCGCCGAGGTGCTCGCGTGGTCGACGGTGCACGGCCTGGCCACCCTGACCATCGACGGTCCCCTGCGGGTGATCGACCCCGCGACGCGCCGGGCGCTCGCCGAACGGCTGCTCCTCATGGTCGAGCGCGGCCTCTGATCCCACCGACCCACCGCCAGCTCGTCAATAGATGTTCGATCGGCCCCGAATCAGGCCTCCGGTGTGCATCTATTGACGAGCTGGCGCAGGGGGGTCAGTCGCCGATGATCTCCCACTCCTCGACCGGACCGGGCACGACGTCGAACAGCGGATGCGGCCGGTGCTCGACGGAGGTCAGCCGCTCGTGCCAGGCGGTGTCCCGCGCCACGGTCTTCGCCAGCAGGTGCGTCCACTCGTGGTCGAGCTGGCCGGAGGTCACGGTCATCCGGGCCGGTGGCATCGCCGCCGACGGCGGCACCTCGATCAGCGCACGGTTGAACGTGAACCCCCGCGCGTCGGCCTCCTCGGCCAGGCCGGCCAGATAGGCACCGACGGAGGCCACGGGGTCGACCATCCGGCGGAACCGGGTCAGCTGCGGGTGGTTGCGGTAACCCTTCGTCTGCCCCCGCAGCACCTTCTGTGCCAGCAGCGACTCGCGCCAGCAGGCTACCAGACCACGACGGTCCAGCAGCGACGGGTGCAGGCTCCACAAACGCATCCTTCGACCCTAAGGGGAGCAGTGAGGTGCGCGGGTAGCCTCGAGAATCAGCTGACCGACGACGGGACGAGGAGAAGGGGCCGGGCCGATGACGCCGACGACGCGATGGGACGCTCCCGAGAACGCGGTGATGCGTCGCCTGTACGAGCGGCGGTTCCGCGGTCTGCACGCCGACGGGGTCGACCTCGACGGCGAGGGTCGCCTCCTCGACGCACTGCTGGAACGCAAGGCGCGGGTGCTCGACGCCGGCTGCGGCACCGGACGACTCGCCGCCCACCTCACGCGCCAGGGGCACCGGGCCGTCGGCGTCGACAAGGACGCCGCCCTGGTCCGGGCCGCCCGCGAGCTGCAGGGAGCGTCGGTCCCGTTCCTCGAGGCCGACCTCGCCGAGCTCGACGCCGCCATGCTGGCGCGCGCCGGACTGCCGGAGGCGTTCGACGCGGTCGCCGCGATCGGTAATGTCCTCGTGTTCGCCGCACCCGGGTCCGAGCGCGGCATCCTCGAGCGCTTCCGGGCGCTGCTACCCGACGGAGGGCTGCTGCTGACCGGTTTCGCCACCGACCGGGACTACACGGTGGCCGACCTCGACCGGAACGCCGCGGCGGCCGGGTTCGCCCTGCGGCACCGGTTCGCGACCTACCAGCTGGCCCCCTTCACCGTCGACGCCGGGTGGGCGGTGTCGATCTTCGACACGGCGTGACCGTGAAGCATCGAACACGTCGATGACGTAGGCGGCAATCATTGATTGGACGTTGTGTTTGGCGACCAGCAGACTGAGCGGTGACACGGATCACGCCGGCGCCCGACGCCGGCCGAGGCGCAAGGAAGCACACTCATGACCGTCACCCGGACTCCCTGGACGCTGGCCCTCTGCTGGCTCACCGTCGTGTTCGAGGGCTTCGACATCGTCGCCCTGGGCGCGGCCATCCCGCGGTTGCTCGACAGTCAGCACGCCGGCATCACCGCGCTGGACGCCACCTTCATCGCCACGATCTCCCTGGTGGGGGTCGGCATCGGCGCCGCCGCCATCGGGCCGATCACCGACCGCTTCGGCCGCCGCCTGCCCCTGATGATGTGCGTGCTCGTGTTCTCGGTCTTCACCCTGATCTTCCCGGTGATGCCCAACACGAGCCTGCTCGCCCTGGTCCGCTTCATCGCCGGACTGGGCCTGGGCGGCTGCATGCCGGTGGCCGTGACGATGATGCAGGAGAGCGCGCACGAGAACGGCAAGGCGCACTCGAGCACGCTGACCATGACCGGCTACCACGCCGGCGCCGTCGCCGCCTCCCTGCTGGCCATCGTGTTCGGCGCCCACTGGGGCTGGCTGTTCACCGTCGGCGGTGTGCTCGGCCTCGTGCTGCTGCCCGTGATGTGGGCGAAGCTGCCCGAGACCAGCGAGGTGGCCGGCACGACGGGGCAGGCCGGCCAGCACCCCCGCGTGCGGCCCGGTGACGTGCTGCGTCCGCCCTACCTGCGCACCACGATCGGCCTCTGGATCGCCGCGTTCATGGGCCTGCTGCTCGTGTACGGCCTGAACACGTGGCTGCCGCAGCTGATGCGCGGCGCCGGCTACAGCGTCTCCAACTCGCTGCTGATGCTGTTCGTGCTCAACGTCGGTGCCATCATCGGCCTGCTGGTGGGCGGCCGGATCGCCGACCGGCGCGGCGTCAAGGGCACGACGATGTTCTGGTTCGGCGCCGCGGCCGTGCTGCTGCTCCTGCTCAGCATCCGGATCCAGAACGAGATCCTGCTCAACGCGGTCGTCCTGGTCACCGGCGTGTTCGTGTTCTGCGCGCAGGTGCTCGTCTACGGCTTCGTCGGCTACCTGTACCCGCGGCGCATCGTCGGCACCGGCATGGGCCTGACCTCGGGCGTCGGCCGCCTCGGCGCCATCGTCGGCCCCTGGTTCACCGGACTGCTCGTCGCGTCCGGTGCCGCCTACCCGGGCGGGTTCTACCTGTTCGCGGCGGCCGCGGTGCTCGGCGTGTGCGCCGTCGCGCTGATCCCGAAGCCGCGCACGACGACGCCGGACGACGAGGACGCCGCCCCGGCCGCTCGCGCCGCATGACCGGCGTCGACCGCGGCATCCCGCCGATGTCGGCCGGTTCCGGCGTGCCACCGGTGCGGTGGGGCTCAGGCGTCGGTCAGGGCACCCGCGACCTGGTCGCGGAACCAGGCCGCAGCCCCCGTCCCGGCGATGTCCTCGTTCCAGGACAGTGTGACGTCGAAGCGGGGCACGTCGATCGGCAACTCGCGCATGACGATCGGCCAGCGCTGCGCCCACAGGGCCGCCAGCTGCGCGGGGACGATCGCGGCCATCCCGCAGCCGGCCACCACGCCGGGCAGCGTCGAGAAGTGGTGCACGTACAGGCCGATCCGGCGCCGGATGCGCATCGACTCGAGCACCGCGTCGGCCTGCCGGTGGCCCAGGGCCGGGTCGACGGCGACGTGCGGGACCGTGAGGAAGTCGTCGAGCTCGATCCGGTCGCCGGCGGGCGCACGGTCGGCGGGAAGGACGCACACGTACCGCTCCCCGCGCACGAGCGCGCGGTGCCCCGAGGAGTCGATCGGCACACTCGCGACGGCCGCGTCGACGTCGCCGTGCGCCAGCCAGCTCGTCACCCGGTCGATGCGCATCGGCACGGACTCGACGCTGACGCCGGGCGCCCGGTCGGCCAGCCGGCCCATGATCCGCGGCAGGAACGTGGCCTCGCCGACGTCCGAGAGCGCGATGCGGAACCGGCGCTCACTGGTGGCGGGATCGAACACCCGGTCCGCGTCGACGGCGTCGTCCACGGCGGTCACCGCCCGCCGGAACACCAGGGCGAGCTCGACGG
Organism: Tersicoccus solisilvae; assembly: GCF_014643255.1. Classification (GTDB taxonomy): domain Bacteria; phylum Actinomycetota; class Actinomycetes; order Actinomycetales; family Micrococcaceae; genus Tersicoccus; species Tersicoccus solisilvae. The sequence continues at coordinate 316,544 of NZ_BMJI01000001.1, forward strand.
CCCGCGCGGTCGGCGCCACCCCGGAGCCGGCGCGGACGAACAGCGGGTCGCCCAGATGGCGACGCAACCGGCCGAGGGCGTGACTGACCGTCGGCTGGGTCAGCGACAGCTCCGCCGCGGCCCGCGTGACGCTGCGCGTGTCGTAGATGCTCAGGAACGTCCGGAGCAGATTCAGGTCCAGGCTCACCCGCCCATCATGCGGCACCCCGCGGCCGCACTCACCCGAACACTCAGCAGAAGGAGCTCGCGTTGACCACCGTGAACGAGGCCGCCTGGGAACTCCTCCGGCGCCACGGCATGACCACCGTCTTCGGCAACCCCGGCTCGAACGAGCTGCCGTTCCTCGCCGGCATGCCCGAGGACTTCCGCTACGTGCTCGGCCTGCACGAGGGCGCGGTGCTCGGCATGGCCGACGGATTCGCGCAGGCCACGGGCCGGCCCGCCTTCGTCAACCTGCACGCGGCCTCCGGCACGGGCAACGCGATGGGGGCGCTGACCAACGCCTGGTACGCCCACACGCCGCTCGTCATCACCGCCGGGCAGCAGGTGCGGTCCACGATCGGGCAGGAGGTGATGCTCTCCAACGTCGACGCCACGCTGCTGCCGCGCCCGCTGGTCAAGCACGCCGCCGAGCCGACGTGCGCCCAGGACGTCGTGCGCACGCTCTCCCAAGCGCTGCACACCGCCACCCTGGACCCGGCCGGCCCCGTCTACGTCTCCGTGCCGTACGACGACTGGTCCGCCGAGGCCGGCACCGACACCGCCCACCTGCTCGAGCGGCGCGTCACCATCGGCGGCGGACTGGCCGAGGCGGAGATCGCCCGGCTGGCCGGCGTGCTGGACGCCGCCACGGCTCCCGTGCTCGTCCTCGGTCCCGACGTGGACAGCGCCCGCGCCAACGATGACGCCGTCGTGCTCGCCGAGCGGCTCGGGGCCGACGTGTGGGTCGCCCCGTCCGCGTCGCGCTGCCCCTTCCCGACCGTCCACCCCGCCTTCCGTGGCGTGCTGCCGGCCTCGGTCACGGGCATCACCGAGCGGCTGACCGGGCACGACGTCGTCCTCGTCATCGGTGCGCCCGTGTTCCGGTACCACCAGTACGACCCGGGCGAGTACCTGCCCACCGGCACCCGGTTGCTGCACGTCAGCTGTGACCCCGGTGAGGCGGCGCGCGCCCCCATGGGTGACGCCGTCGTGACCCCCATCGGCCCGGCCGTCGCCGCGCTGGCCAAGGCGGTCACCCCCCGACCGGAGCCGGAGCGCTGGGCCGCGGCGGGCGACACCGACGTCGCCCGGTTGCCGGATGCTGCCGCCGGTGACGCCGGGAGCGAGCGGCTGGTCGCCGCCGACGTGCTGGCCACGCTCGACGCGCTCGCCCCCGAGGACGCCGTCTGGGTCAACGAGGCGACCTCCACCGTGGGCGACTTCTGGGCCGCGATCCGCATGCGCCGGCCGGGCAGCTACTACTTCCCCGCGTCCGGGGGACTCGGCTTCGGCATGCCGGCCGCGGTCGGCGTCCAGCTGGCCGACCCCGAGCGTCGCGTCATCGCCGTGATCGGGGACGGGTCCGCCAACTACGGCATCACCGCCCTCTGGAGCGCCGCTCGCTACCGGGTGCCGGTGGTCTTCGTCATCCTCAGCAACGGCACGTACGGCGCCCTGCGCGGATTCGCCACGAAGCTCGACGCGTTGAACGCGCCCGGCCTCGACGTCCCCGGCATCGACTTCGTCGCCCTGGCCGAGGGCTACGGCGTGCCCGCCGGACGGGCGTCCACGCTCGCGGACCTGCGGACCGCGTTCGAGACCGCCCTGGCCGCGCAGACGCCCGTCCTGATCGAGGTCACGACCGAGGCCCTCGCCCGCATGTGACCGACGGTGTGATGGGGAACACCGCGGCCCACCCCGCCGTTGCCCCAGGAAGACACCGCTGCACCTGGTTTCCCCCCTGTCCGACCCGACCCCTTCCGAAGGAGCACCATGAGCCTGCTCGAGACGTCCACCTGGGACGGCAAGATCTTCCTGAACGGCTGGCGCACCGGCCGCGGCGGCACCGCCGACGCGATCGAACCCGCGACCGGCAACGCGCTGGGCAGCTACGGCGTGGCCACCGCCGACGACGTCGCCGAGGCCGCCGAGGCGGCCGTCGCCGCGCAGCGGTCCTGGGCCGCGACGACCCCGGAGAACCGGGCGGCCGTCCTGCGCCGCGCGGGCGACCTATGGCAGGAGCACGCGGAGGAGATCGAGGACTGGATCATGCGCGAGTCCGGCGCGATCAAGCCCAAGGCCCAGCTCGAGACCCACATCGCCGCCAACGAGTGCTACGAGGCGGCGGCGCTCCCGTCGCACCCGGCCGGCCAGGTGCTCGCCACCAACGACGACCGCTGGTCGTTCGCCCGACGCAAGCCCTCCGGCGTCGTCTCCGTGATCGCCCCGTTCAACTTCCCGCTGATCCTCTCCATCCGCGCCGTGGCGCCCGCGCTCGCCCTGGGCAACGCGGTGCTGCTCAAGCCGGATCCCCGCACCGCCGTGTGCGGCGGCGTCGCCCTGGCGCGTGTGCTGGAGGAGGCCGGGCTGCCCGCCGGGCTGTTCGCCGTCCTGCCGGGTGGTGCCGATGTGGGCGCCGCCGTGGTCGAGGCGCCGCAGGTGCAGGTGGTCGCCTTCACCGGGTCGACGGCGGCCGGCCGGTCGGTCGGCGAGGCGGCGGCGCGGGGGCTGAAGCGCGCGCACCTGGAGCTCGGGGGCAACAACGCCCTCGTCGTCCTGCCCGGCACCGACGTCGCCAAGGCCGCCTCGGCCGGCGCGTTCGCCTCGTTCCTGCACCAGGGGCAGATCTGCATGACCACCGGGCGCCACGTGGTGCACGAGTCGCTGTACGACGAGTACGTCGCCGCGCTCGCCGAGAAGGCGGCGAACCTGCCGGTCGGCGATCCGACCAGCGGCACGGCGGCGCTCGGCCCGATCATCGACGAGAAGCAGCTCAAGCGGATCGACGGCATCGTGCAGGACGCCGTGCTGCACGGCGCGCGGCTGGCGGCCGGCGGCTCCAACGACGGGCCGTTCTACCAGCCCACCGTGCTCGCCGACGTCGCCACGGACAACCCGGCGTGGACGCAGGAGATCTTCGGCCCGGTGGCGCCGGTGGTCGCGTACTCCACGCTCGACGAGGCGGTGGCCCTGGTCAACGAGAACGAGTACGGCCTCTCGGTCGGCGTCCTCGGCGACGTCGGGACGGCGATGACCCTGGCGGACCGGCTGGAGTCCGGCAAGGTGCACATCAACGAGCAGACCGTGATGGACGAGGCCAACGCGCCGTTCGGCGGGGTCAAGGCATCGGGCAACGGCTCCCGCATCGGCGGGGCGGAGGCGAACATCGACGCCTTCACCGAGGTGCAGTGGCTGACCGTCCGCCCGGAGATCGCCGACTACCCGTACTGAGGCGCGGCTCGGGTCGCCGGTGCCGGCGCGTATGGCGCCGGCGACCTCGTCGCGTCAGCCGTGCTGCCGCTGGAGGGCGGCGCGGTCGTGGAGCTGGTCGTGGATCAGGGCGGTGATGCCGTGGGCGAGCGCGCAGGCGACCATGGCGACGCCGATCGGGTTGTAACCGGCGCCCTGCAGCAGCACCGCCGGGGACCACACATCGGTGACGACGAGCGTGCCGGCCCCGCCGGTCAGGGCCGTCAGGCCGATTCCGGTGGCCAGCAGCAGCCCGAGCACGGCCACGATGCCGATCCGCAGCGCGGGCAGGAACTGCAGGACCGCGGCCATCGCCGCGGCCAGCGCCACCGTCGCGAGCATCAGCGCGGTGGCGGCGGGCAGGGGCCGGGCGAGCGGCCCGGAGCCGGCCGCGACCGCGGCGAGCAGCGACGAGGAGAGCATGCCGGTCACGTAGGCGAAGAGCAACCCCACGGCGCCGCCGGTCACCAGCCAGTGCCGGTGCCCGGGACAGGCGCCCTCGGCGGTGATCGCCGGTGCGGTCTCGTCGGTATGGATGTTCTTCATGGTGGGCCCCCTGCCCGCGAGCACCCCGGAAACACCTCGTCCCGGAGGGCACGCAACCCTTCGTTGAGGCGACCGTACGGCACGGATCGGGTGGCCGCCACCTCCTTTCGTCACCTACTGACGGGTACCGACATCTCCCGTCCGTAGCGGGACATCTCCCGACGGCGGCGTCGGTCTCAGGCGGCGGCTCGGGCCCGCGCGATCACGCGACCCCGGGCCGAGTGCGGGAACTCGTCGAGGTAGCGGCGCACCCGGACGGCGTCGACGTCGGCACCGAACAGCGGCGCGTTCGGCTCCATCCGGACGCCCTCCGCGAGGGGGCCGGCGAGCACCGGGTCGAATCCGAGCGCGTCCACGATCGAGGCGGCGATCGCGACGTCCGCCGCGTCGTCGCCGGCGACGGCGATCGCCGTCCGGCCCGGCGTCCCGCGGGGAGCGGCCTCCTCCTCGAGGTCCTCGTAGCCCACGTGGTTGAGGGCCTTGACCACGCGGGCGGCGGGCAGGAACGCCTGGACGAGTTCGCTGGTCGAGGTGCGCGGGTCGGTCAGATCGTCGCGGACCCCGTCGACCGCCCACCAGTAGTTCATCGCGTCCAGCACCAGCGTCCCCGCCACGGCGTCGACCGGGAGGGTGCGGTACTTGCCGAGCGGGATGGCGAGCACGACGGCGTCCGCCTCGCGCGCCGCCCGCTCGGCGGTGACCGCCGTGGCGCCCGGCGCGAAGACGTCCATGACGGCCGCGACCCGGGCGGGGTCACCACTGCCCGCGATGAGGACCCGGTAGCCGGCGGCCACGGCGAGCCGAGCCAGCACGGTGCCGAGCTTGCCGGCGCCCAGGATGCCGAGGGTGCGGATGTCCGTCGAGGGGTTCACCTCCGGCACAACGCCGGGGCGTCGGGCCTTATGCCGTCGGGCGGACCAGGGGCACGAACACCTCGTCGACGATCGAGAGGATCACCTCGTCCGGGATCGGCTTGAGCGTCATGAGCAGTTCCTGGCGGAACAGGTCGAACGGGACGCCGACCACCCGCGGGCTCAGCCGGGCCGGGTCGACCTCGCCGCGTGCGACCGCGCGGGCGACCAGCGTGTCCATCGCGGTGCCGCGGCCCATGAGGAACTCGCCGCGCAGCTCGGACAGGCCGGTGCCCGTCTCGGCGTAATAGGCAGCCAGTTGAACGGTCATCGTGACGCCCAGCCGCGCACGGGAGTGATTGGCGCGGCGCAGCAGCTCGATCACGTCCTCGCGCAAGGCTCCCGTATCCGGGATCTCGACGCGCTCCTTCCGCCCCGCGTACCCGACGGCGGCCCGCACCAGTTCGGGTTTGGTGGGCCAGCGCCGGTAGAGGACGGCGCGGCTGGTCCGCGCCCGTTCGGCCACGGACTCGATGGTGAACGCGGCGTAGCCCTTCTCCTCGAGCTCGTTCCAGGCGGCGTCCAGCAGGGCGTGCTCCAGGGCAGCGCCACGCCGGCGCCGGGGTGCGGCCTCGTCCTCGTCAAGAGACATTGTGTTTCTTACTCTCGTCGCCGTACTCTTTAGATACACATTGTCTCTAAAGGAGTGTTGTCATGTCCGTGCCCCAGGCCGACTCCGGCCGCGTGGACCCCGCCGTCTGGCGCATCGTGTGGACCGTCCTCGTCGGCGGGATGGCGGTGTTGTTCGACACCACCATCGTCGCCGTCGCACTGCACACCCTAGCGAGCGAGCTGGACGCCCCCGTCGCCACCATCCAGTGGGTCAGCACGGGGTACCTGCTCGCGCTCGGGGCGACGATCCCCCTCGTCGGTTGGGCGCAGCGGGCGCTCGGCGCCAAACGCCTCTGGGTGGCGGCGCTGGCGCTGTTCCTGGTGGGCTCGGTGCTGTGCAGTCTCGCCTGGAGCGCCACGAGCCTGATCGTCTTCCGGATCGTCCAGGGCGTTGCCGGAGGGCTGCTGATGCCGCTGATGTCGACCATGGTCATGCAGGCGGCCGGGGGGCGCGGGCTCGGGCGGATCATGTCCGTGGTGAGCCTGCCCGCCGTCCTCGGCCCCATCCTGGGGCCCGTCATCGGCGGGCTCATCCTGCAGCAGCTGCACTGGTCGTGGATGTTCTGGGTCAACGTCCCGTTCTGCCTGGCCGGCATCGTGCTCGCCGTCGTGTTCCTGCCGTCCGACGAGCCGGTGCGGCGGGTCCCCCTGGACGTCGTCGGGTTCGTGCTGATGGCGCCGGCCCTGACCGGGATGCTCTGGGGGCTGTCGAACACCAGCGAGCCCGGCGCGTTCGCGCGCGGGGACGTGCTGGTGCCGATGGTCGGCGGGCTGGTGCTGCTGCTGGCGTTCGTCGGGTGGGCGTTGCGCCGCGGGCCCCGTGCCCTGGTGGACCTGGCGCTGTTGCGGCACTGGCCGCTGGCGTCGTCGTCGCTGCTGCTGTTCCTCTCCGGCGTGACGCTCTACGGCGCCATGCTGCTGATGCCGCTCTACTTCCAGCAGCTGCGCGGGGCGACCGTGCTCGAGGCGGGGCTCCTGCTGATCCCGCAGGGACTGGGCACCCTCGTGGCCCGCCCGATCGCGGGGCGCCTGTCGGACACGATCGGGGCACGTCGGCTCGCCGTGGCCGGTTTCGCCGTCGTGCTCCTGGGCACGCTGCCGTTCGCGGTGGCCGATGCGACGACGAACGTGGGGGTGCTGCTGGCCGCCCTGTTCGTGCGGGGGATCGGGCTCGGCGTCGTGACCGTCCCCCTGATGGCGCTGGGGTTCCGGGGGCTGGCGCGGCACGAGGTGCCGGACGCCAGCATCATCACCCGCATCGCGCAGCAGGTGGGTGGTTCGTTCGGCACCGCGGTGCTGGCCGTCATCCTGACGGGTGCGACGACGGCGGCCACCACGACGGCGGCGCTCGCCGGCGGTTTTCAGCAGGCGTTCTGGTGGGCGACCGGATTCGCCGTGGTGGGTGTCCTGCTCTCGTTCACCCTGCCGGGCCGACCGACAGCGCCGGGGTTGGCGGACGACGGGTCGGGTCGTACGGCGGCGGGCGAGACGGTCGCCGCCGCATCACCGGTCCCTGCCCCACCGGCCTGACGCACGGTCCTCCTGACATCATGTGCGCATGACGACGGTGGCGGGACTGGACGGGTGTCGCGGGGGATGGGTGCTCGCCCTGGTCGAGCCACGCCGTCAGGGTTTGCGCCTGCGGGAGCTGCGAGTGATCGGTTCCCTGGCCGAACTCGATCGCGCCGGTCGATTGGCGTGCATCGGGATCGACATTCCGATCGGGTTGCCCGAGCGCGGCACGCGGGACGCCGACCGGCTGGCGCGGGCGGCATTGGGTGACCGGCGCAATTCTGTCTTCCTGACGCCGACCAGGCCCGCGCTGGCCGAGCCGACGCGGGCCGCGGCCGACATCGTCAACCGGGCTAACGACGCGGGCGGCGTCTCCGCGCAGAGCTTCGGGCTGTTCGCGAAGATCCGTGAGGCGGATGCGTGGGTCCGGACGACGAGCAACCGGGTTGTGGAGGTACATCCGGAGGTCAGCTTCACCCAGCTGCTCGGCCACCCTGCGCGGTCCAGCAAGAAGACGACAGCGGGTCTGTTCGAGCGGATGGAGGCGTTGCAGGCAGCGGGCCTGGATCCCCTGCCGGCACGGAAGCTGGAGTGCACACCCGACGACGCCATGGACGCGGTCGTTGCGGCCTGGTCGTCCTGGCGTGTGGCCGAGGGGGCCGCGGTCCCGTTCCCGCCCGAGCAACTCCTCGACGCGACCGGCCTTCCGATGCAGATCCTCGCCTGAGGTTCAGGCGAGGATCTGCATCCCCGAAGGCCCGCGCCCCGACCGTCGACGGGCCGCTATAGGGTTCGAAGTCTGGGGCGTCGTGTCGATCGACGCGATGAACAAAGGGGAAGTGGTCGTGGTCGAAGAGCAACCGTGGAACGCAGCGCGTCTGATTCCTACATCGGGGATCAATGGAGCGGAGGAACAGGAGCGTCGCGCAACATCGGCGTTGCTCGCAGTCATGCAGTCCGTGCGCGAGTTCGGGCGCGTCCTCACCTCGCGGTACGGTGCACCGAACTCTCCGTTGCAGACGTTCATCGAGGTTCCATTCCAACTCGGGGAGAAGAAGGTGTTCCCGGATGGACTGATCCGGGCTAGGCGGGGACAGAAGGAATGGACCGCTCTCGTTGAGGTCAAGACCGGCACCAATCAGTTGGCAACCCAGCAGCTGGAGAACTATCTCGACGTGGCCAAGGAGCACGGGTTCGATTGCGTTCTGACCATTTCCAACGAACTCGCCCCGTCGGCCGGTCAGCATCCGACGACGGTGGACAAGCGAAAGCTGCGCAAGGTGGCGCTGCACCACCTGTCGTGGACGGAGGTCGTCACCGAGGCGGTCGTTCAGAAGGAGCACCGAGGCGTCGCCGATCCGGACCAGGCCTGGATCCTCGGCGAGTTGATCCGCTACCTCGAGCATCCGCGGTCGGGCGCGCTCAGTTTCGAGGACATGGGATCGAGCTGGGTGCCGATACGGGACGCGGTACGAGCGCGCACGCTTCGTGCCACTGACCCAGGAACCCTCGATGTCGTCGCCCGCTTCGACGCGTTGATTCGGTTCGCGTGCCTTCAGCTGGGCCGCCGCTTGGGAGCAGACGTCGTCCCGGCCCTGACGAGGGCCGAGATGAATGACCCGTCTGGTCGTTCGCAGCGGCTCGTGCACTCTCTCGTCGAGGCTGGAACCATGGCTGCGGCGATCCGTATCCCGCACGCTGTCAGTCCGATCGTTGTGACTGTCGATGTCCGCTCCGGAGTGGTCACCTGCCACATGGATGTGGACGCACCGGGAGAGGGTCGATCCACGACTCGCGTCAACTGGCTCGTGCGCCAGCTGAAGAAGGCCCCGGAGAACGTGCGACTGGAGTCGTTCGCCGTCCGCGCCCGGGAAGGAGCGGCCGAACTGCTCGCTACGGCGAGGGACAACCCGTCGTCGCTCATCCTTGACCAGGCGAAGGAACTGAAGTCCTTCAGGGTCGCCATTCAGCGGCCCCTCGGAATGAAGCGTGCGCAGGGCCGCGGCGGTTTCATCGATTCGGTCCTCGACGCAATCGACGAGTGCTATCGGGACGTCGGTCAGAATTTGAAGGCCTGGCAGCCGGCCGCCCCGAAGATGCGGGACGACGCGGATGTTGAAAAGGATGACACGGTGCGCTCCGGGCTTTCTTCTGCTGCCCTCTCGTCTCAGGACATCGAGGCGTCGTGATGGCGGGACACTTGATGCTGCTCGATGAGGCGCAGCCTTCTCGGACGAGGGGGCGGCGGCAACCGTCTAGATTCGGACCATGAGCACCGGAACCCCGTCAGCCACGACGGTCCTCTCCGCCGAGGAGCCGGGCAACGCGCTGGCCCCCATGGCCTGGGAGGTGCTGGTCGGCGGCATCGGGCTGAGCCTGCTGCTCTACATGGTGGTCGGCCTGGTGTCGGTGCTGTCTTCTCGCGTCGTCACCGGACCCGTCAAGGTGACGTGGGCGGTCGTCGTGCTGGCGTTCCCGCTGCTGGGGCCGACGGCATGGTTCGTCTGGCGGGCGCGGCAGAGCACGTCGGTGCACTGAGGCCGGCGACCGGGGAGGCGGCTGAGGCGATGGACGACCGCGAGGCACGCCGGGGCGAGACACCCTTCCCTTCCACCTGATGGTCCTACCCATGCGCCGAGTGTCCGGAAGATGCAGTCAAACGCGACGGATGAATGCGTCTGCCGCCCACTCGGCGCGACGAGACGGCGATCGGCGGCTCGGTCGAGCAGCGACCGCCGTGCCCCTACGCCCCGCCGTGCCCCTACGCCCTCCGCGCCAGCTTCGCCGCGATGCCGACGTACGACGCCGGTGTGAGCCGCTGCAGCCGGCCCTCGGCGCCGTCGGACAGGCCGAGCTCGCCGACAAACTCCCGCAGCCGCGCCTCGTCGACCCGGTGCCCGCGGGTGAGCTCCTTGAGCCGCTCGTAGGGGTTGTCCATGCCCGGCGTCCCGGCGAGGGCCTCGGCCCGCATCACCGTCTGGATCGCCTCGCCGAGCACCTCCCAGTTGTGGTCGAGGTCCTCGGCCAGGACCGCGCCGGCGACATCGAGCTGGCGCAGCCCCTTGGCCACGTTGTTCAGCGCCAGCAGGCCGTGGCCGAACGCCACGCCGACGTTGCGCTGGGAGGACGAGTCCGTCAGGTCCCGCTGCCAGCGGGAGGTGACCAGGGTGGCCGCGAGGGTGTCCAGCAGCCCGTTCGCGATCTCGAGGTTCGCCTCGGCGTTCTCGAACCGGATCGGGTTGACCTTGTGCGGCATGGTCGAGGAGCCGGTCGCCCCCGCCACCGGGATCTGCTTGAAGTAGCCGATGGAGATGTAGCTCCACACGTCCGTGCAGAAGTTGTGCAGGATCCGGTTGAACCGGGCGACGTCGGCGTACAGCTCCGCCTGCCAGTCGTGGGACTCGATCTGCGTCGTCAGCGGGTTCCACGTCAGGCCCAGCCCCTCGACGAAGGTGCGTGAGACCTCGAGCCAGTCGACGGCGGGCGCCGCCGCGACGTGCGCGGCGAAGGTGCCGGTGGCGCCGTTGATCTTGCCCAGGTACTCCTGCTGCCCGATCCGGGCCAGCTGCCGGTCGAGGCGGTGCGCGAACACGGCGAGCTCCTTGCCGAGCGTGGTCGGCGTCGCCGGCTGCCCGTGCGTGCGGGAGAGCATCGGCGTCTCGGCGTGGGCCTCGCCCAGCTCGCGGACCTGGTCGACGACGCGTTGCGCGGTCGGCGTCCACACGTCCCGGACGGCGTCCCGGATGCCCAGGGCGTACGCGAGGTTGTTGATGTCCTCGCTGGTGCAGGCGAAGTGCACGAGCGGGGTCAGCGCCTCGAGGCCCAGCGCCGGGAGGCGGCGACCGATGTAGTACTCGACGGCCTTGACGTCGTGCACGGTCTCCCGCTCGATCGCCGCGAGTTCCGCGATCTCGTCCGTCCCGAAGCCGGTGACGACCGCTCGCAGCCCGTCGCGCTGCGTCGGCGAAAGCGGAGACAGGCCCGGCAGCACGGTTTGATCGGTCAGGTGCAGGAACCACTCGACCTCGACGTGGATCCGGTTCCGGTTCAGTGCCGCCTCGGAGAGGTGGTCCACCAGCGGCGCGGCATCCACCCGGTAGCGGCCGTCGAGTGGGCCGAGGGCGATGTCGGTGGCGGCCAGGGAGCGGCGGCCGGAGGGCAGGGTCGAGTCCGCGGCGGAAGGCATGGGCTCATTCTCCCATGCAGCCGGAGCGGGTCACCGGGGATGACGACGGCCGAGGCACTCCCGCTCCGACGTGGGGCGATCTACGGTGGTACCCATGTCGACCACTGCTTTCACCCACGCCCACGTCGTCCCCGTCGACGGCGAACCCTTCGACGGCACCGTCGTCGTCACCGACGGCACGATCACCGCCCTCGGTCCGGACGTCACCGTCCCGGACGGCGCCGACGTCATCGACGCGGCCGGGAAGTGGCTGCTGCCCGGCTTCGTCGACGCGCACGTACATCTGGGCACCCACGAGGAGGCCGAGGGCTGGGCCGGGGACGACACCAACGAGAGAACCGATCCGGTGACGGCCCACGTCCGGGCCCTGGACGCCATCAACCCCGCCGATCTCGGCTTCACCGACGCCCTCACCGGCGGGGTCACCACGGTCAACGTCAACCCCGGGTCCGCCAACCCGATCGGCGGACTCGCGGTCGCCATCCACACCGCGGGCCGGACCGTCGACGCCATGGTGGTCAAGTCACCGGCCGGCCTGAAGTCCGCGCTGGGGGAGAACGCGAAGCGCGTGTACGGGGACCAGAAGAAGATGCCGAGCACCCGCCTCGGCGTCGCCGCCGTGATCCGGCAGGCCTTCGTCGAGGCCAGCAATTACCGGGCCACGCGGGACGCCGCCGGGGACGCGTTCGCCGGGCGGGACCTGAAGCTGGACGCGCTGGCGATGGTGCTGGACCGAGAGATCCCGTGGCGCCAGCACTGCCACCGGGCGGACGACATCGCCACCGCCGTGCGGATCGCCGACGAGTTCGGCTACCGGCTCGTCATCGACCACGGCACGGAGGCCCACCTGGTGGCGGACCTGCTCGTCGAGCGGAACATCCCCGTGCTGATCGGCCCGTTGATGACCACGCGGTCGAAGGTCGAGCTTCGGAACCGATCGCTGCGCAATCCGGGGCTGCTGGCCGCCGCGGGCGTGGAGATCTCCATCATCACCGACCATCCGGTGGTGCCGATCAACTTCCTCGTCCACCAGGCGTCGCTCGCGGTCAAGGAGGGCCTGGACCGGGAAACGGCCCTGCGGTCGATCACCATCAACCCGGCGCGCGTGCTCGGCGTGGACGACCGGCTCGGGTCGCTGACGCCCGGCAAGGACGCCGACGTGGTGCTGTGGTCGGGTGACCCGCTGGACCTGTATTCCCGCGCGGAGCAGGTGTGGATCGGCGGCACGGAGGTCTACCGGTACGAGGCGCCCGCCGCCTGACGCGGGTCGGGCCGACGGACGCCTCGCCCGGCAGGACGAGAGTGCCGGGACGAGCTGGGGACTCGCCCCGGCGGTGCCGATGGCGCTGGGGACACCACCGGCGGGGCCGTCAGGTGGGGGGATACCTGCCGGCCGGTGCTGGCCGGAACGGGTAGGGGAAACCCGTCCGGCCGGTTCGGCGACGCTGCGACGGTCCTGCGCCGCGTCTCATGACGGCGCTGGACCGGAACGGCCGAAGGAAGCCGGTATCGGGACGGTCATCGTGAACGGTGCCCTCGGTGGGGCGTCTCGACATCGGCGAACCACCATTCTGGCCGATCGACCTTGACATCGGCTGGACGACCGGCCGCACGGATCAGCCGCCGACGACGTCCGGACGGCGTCGGCGAGACGCCAGGGCGGCCCACACGAGTGCCGAGAAGGCCGCCAGCGCGACCCCGAGGAGGTTCAGGTCCACGTCGGCGACGGCGCTCAGGGCCGGTAGCCCGGCCAGGGGGACGACCACGTCCCCGAGGACGCCGAGCAGGTTGGCCCCGCCGACGAGGAACGCGACGCCCACCGAGACCGCGGTGATCACCAGGTTGAGGTCGAGGGTGCGACGCGCGTCGTCGGCGGCATGTCGGTAGACGCGGCTCATCAGCAGCCCGTCCGCGCTGTCGAACGCCGACATGCCCGCGGTGAACAGCACCGGCAGCACGAGGGCGGCGTACCAGGGCAGGCCCGGGGCGAGGGCGCCGGCGAGCACGAAGAGGCCGATCGTCGCGGCGGTGTCCAGTCCCAGCCCGAACAGGAAACCGACGGGGTACATCGCGGCCGGTCGACCCACCCACCGGCCGACCGGGCGGAGCACGCGGTGCAGGACGCCGCGCCGGTCGAGCTGGGCGGCGAGGCTCGCCCGGTCGATCGCGGTGTCACCGGAGCCCTCCGTGGCGCTGCGCGTGCCGGCGGAGCGCCGCAGCCGGAGCAGGCCGCGCAGCGTCGGCACATTCAGCAGCCCCGCGGTGAGCAGGAACAGGCCGGAGACGCTGGCCCCCCAGACGCCGGCGCCCTCGCGGAGCGATGAGTGCTCGTCGGCCAGGCCGCCGGTGAGGGACGCGACGCCGAGGGAGAGCCCGACCACCGCGAGCAGCACGACGGAGGAGTGGCCCAGGGCGAACCAGAAGCCGGTCGTGGCGGCGGGCCGGCCACGGGCCAGCAGGCGGCGCGTCGCGTTGTCGATGGCGGCGATGTGGTCGGCGTCGAACGCGTGCCGCACCCCCAGCGCCCAGGCGCTGAGGGCCAGGCCCAGCAGGACGCCGGGGTCGGCGCCGGCGGCCGCCTGGGCGGGCAGCAGCCACAGGAGGAGCGCGCCGACGCCGAGCAGGTGGAGGCCGACGACGGTCGCGGCCATGCCATGCACGGCGCCCGATCCGGCGGCCGCGACGGTGGGGGGTGTCACGGAAGTCACGGTAGCCCTCTCGAAAGACGATGAAGAGTGAGACGGACAGGGGAACGAGGAAGCCCGGCCGGTCCAGGGGCCGGCCCGCAGGCCGGCGGGCCCGCCGACGCGCTCGGGCGTCAGGTCGCCATCGGCAGACCGGCGTCCGCCGCGTCGGCGAAGGCGGCGTCGACGTGCACCGGGGTGCGGCCGGCGCGCTCGAGGAGCGAGGCGGCCACCCCGGCGCGGTACCCGGAGCCGCAGTGGACCCACACGCGGCCGGCCGGCACCTCGTCCATCCGCGCCACCAGCTCGTGCAGCGGGACGTTGACCGCGCCATCGAGGTGCGACGCGGCGAACTCCTCGGTGCGGCGGACGTCCAGGATCGGCTCGTCGGTCGGGCGGTTCTTCAGCAGGCCGGCCCAGTCGACGCGGTCGTAGGACGAGACCGCGGCGCCGGGTGCCAGCTGTCGGGGATCCTCGCCGACGGCGGCATCGGGCGAGTCGATGCCGATCCGCGAGAGGTCGCGGATCGCGTTCTCGACGTCGTCCTCGGAGCCGACGAGGGTCAGCTGCTGCTCGTACGGGAAGATCCACCCGAGGAACGTCGTGAAGCTGCCGCCGTCGCCGTACTCGAAGCTGATCGTGCCGGCCAGGTGATCCGCGGCGTACGCCACACGCCGGCGCAGGTCGACGACCCACTCGCCGCGGTCCAGCCGCGCGGTCAGCTCCTCGGCGGTGAGCGACGCGGGCACGCTCAGGTCCGCCTCCACCGGGCCGCCGCTGTTGGCCGGGCCCATGTGCACGTAGTAGCTCGGGTACGCCGTGAGGTTGGCGATCAGCTCGCGGACGAAGTGCTCCTCGTCCGGATCGGTGTAGACGTGGTTGGCGGCGAACTGCTCGCCGAGGGTGGACTCGGACGCCCCGGTCGCGGGACCGGAGGAGCAGAACGAGCCGAAGCCGTGCGTCGGGTAGAGGGCGGCCTCGGCGGCGGCCTCCTGTGCCAGGCGGCGGGCCGCCGCGTACTGGTCGTGCGTCAGGCCCTCGGTGTGCTCGTGGCCGAGCAGGTCGGTGCGGCCGACCGAGCCGTAGAGCACGCCGCCGCCGGAGAACACCGCCTGGTCCTCGCCGTGGGAGACGACGAAGGAGAGGTGGTGGTGGGTGTGGCCCGGGGTGGCGACGGCCTTCACGGTCAGGTCGCCGACCTGGACGGTCTCGCCGTCGCTGATCGGGGTGCGCTCGAAGGAGACCGTGTCCGCGGCGTTGACCAGGTAGGCCGCGCCGTGCTTCTGCGCGTAGACCAGGCCTCCGGTCACGTAGTCGTTGTGGATGTGGGTCTCGGCCACGTGGGTGACGGTGACGCCGGCGGCCCGGGCGGCCTGCTCGACGCGGTCGATGTCGCGCTGGGCGTCGATGACGAGCGCCGACGTGCCGTCATGCACGAGGTAGCTGCGGTCCCCGAGCTGGGGGGTATCGATGGTGATGACGTCCATGGTGGTCCTCCTGGGTGGTTCTCGGGCGGTGATCGATGGAGCGAGTGGGGTGGAGCGGCGCCGGTCAGGACGCCTGCGCGGCGTTCCGGTGGGCCGTCTGCTGCTCCTGCTGGTGAGCCGCGATGCGGGCGCGGACGTCGTCCATGTCGAGGTCCTTGACCGCGGCGATGACCTTCTCGAGGCCCGAGGCGGGCAGGGCGCCCGGCTGGGAGAAGACGAGGATGCCCTCGCGGAAGGCCATCAGGGTGGGGATCGAGGTGATGCCGGCGGCGGCGGAGAGGCGCTGCTCTGCCTCGGTGTCGACCTTGGTGAAGACGACGTCGGTGTGCTTCTCGGACGCGGCGCTGTAGGTGGGGGCGAACTGGCGGCAGGGTCCGCACCAGGACGCCCAGAAGTCGACGAGGACGACGTCGTTGGTCTCGATGGTGTCCGCGAACTGCTGTTCGGTGATGTCGATGACGGCCATGGGGTACTCCTTCGGGAAAGGGGGATTCGCGTGGGGGAACGGGGATCAGGCGGTGACGGTGCGCCGCAGCGGGCACCGGGGGACGGCGAACCAGCAGACGATGGCGCCGGCGGCCAGGGCCACGGCGACGCCCGCGAGGACGAGGCCCGTCGCGCCCGGCAGGTTCTGCGCCAGCACGATGACGCCCATGGCGAGGACGAAGACGCCGAACCAGCGGCGCAAGGCGATCGCGGGGACGCGGCCGACCAGCCGGGCGCCGATCAGGCTGCCGGCGATCGCCACGAGCGTCACCGCGCCGATCAGCGGCCAGTTCAGGGCCGTGCTGGTGGTCAGGTGGCCGGCCAGCCCGGCGGCGGAGTTGACGGTGATGACGAGCAGGGACGTGCCGACGGCCTGCGGCATCGACAGACCCGCGAGCAGCGTCAGGGCGGGCACGATCATGAAGCCGCCGCCCGCGCCCACCAGCCCGGTGAGCAGCCCGACGCCGACGCCGACCGCGAGCACGCGGGGCACTCGTCGTCCGGTGGGTCCCGCCGTCGTGACCGGCCCGCCGCGACGCCCGCGGATCATGGCGATCGACGTCACGAGCATCATCAGCGCGAAGAGGATCATCAGCACCGTGCCCGGGACGAGCCGGCCCAGCAGACCACCACCGAACGCTCCGAGCACCCCGGCGGCGCCGAAGAGCAGCCCGGTGCGCCAGGCGACCCGGCCGGCTCGGGCGTGCGCGATCACGCTGACCGCCGACGTCGTGCCGACCACCACGAGCGAGGCCGTGATGGCCTGCGCCGGGGAGAATCCCGCGACCCACGTGAGGACCGGGATCGTGAGGATCGAGCCGCCCCCGCCGAGCAGACCGAGCAGCAGCCCGATCAGTACGGCGAAGGCGAGGGTGAGGGGCACGGTCATCGGTGGCGTCCTTCGCGGTCGGGGCCCGGGTCAGCCGACGGGCAGGCCGGCACGCTGCCAGGCGACCATGCCGCCGGCCATCGTGTCGGCGCGGTAGCCGGCCCGGCTCAGGGCCTCGGCGACGTGGGCGCTGCGGTTGCCGCTGCGGCAGACCACGATCACGGGCCGGTTCCGGTCCAGTTCGGCCAGGCGGTCGCCGACGGCGCCCATCGGGATGTGCAGGGCGCCGGGGATCATGCCGGCGCTCACCTCGACGTCCTCGCGGACGTCGAGGACCTGCTCGTTGCTGCGGCGCCGGTCGGCGTCGGCGACGGTGATCTCGGACATGGTGTCGTCTCCTCGGGGGCGGTGGTCGGGGGGAGCGGTCAGGCGGTGGGTCGCGGGAGCTGGCCGATCGCGGACGCGGCGGTGGGCTCCTGGGCGCTGCGGTTCCAGGGCATCTTCGCCAGCACCTGTCCCATGGCGCAGGTGTTCGAGGCGGCGGAGAAGGCGAGGCCGCCCCCGATGACGCCGGCCACGGTGCGCAGCTTCGGGGAGAGGAAGCGGCCACCGACCAGACCGGCGAGGACGAGGGAGCCCGCGGCCATCCGCACCTGGCGATCCATCGCCCAGGTGCCGGCGCCGCGGACGACGTCGCCGCCGGCCGCCGCGTAGCCCGGCGCCCCGTCGGTGAGCACGAACGCGGTGTCGACGCCGGCGCCGGCGAGCTTCACGCGGGCCTGCTCGGCGCGGACGCCGGACTGGCACACGAGCACGACGCGCTCGCCGAGGCGGGACGCGAGGTCCGCGGTGTGCTCGGCCAGCAGGGGCAGCGGCACGTTGTAGGAGCCGCGGATGTGCAGGGCCTCGAATTCGGCGGCGGAGCGCACGTCGAGGATCACGAGGTCGTCGTGCTGGTCGATCCACTCGCGCAGGGTCGTCGGCTCGATGGTGGTGATCGTAGGGGTCGTCATGGGGTCCTCTCGGGAGTTCTCGATGGGGCGTCGACCTCAGCATGACAGATACCCCCCGGGGTATGCAAGACACCCCCGGGGGTATACGATGAGATCGCTCCCACCGCCCACCACCCGCCCGGCACTGCTACAGGAGGCCCCCGTGCAACTGGACACCACCGAGATGACACCGGTGATCAACCGGCTCAAGCGCGCCCAGGGCCAGTTGGCCGGCGTCGTGCGCATGATCGAGGACGGCAAGGACTGCAAGGACGTCGTCACGCAGCTCTCCGCCGTCTCCAAGGCACTGGACCGCGCCGGCTTCGCGATCATCGCGAGCGGGCTCCAGCAGTGCCTGAGCAACCCCGACGAGACGCTCGACACGAAGGACCTGGAGAAGCTGTTCCTCTCCCTCGCGTGAGGCGATCGCGGAGGGGAGACGCGCAGGACGACGGACGGAACCCGGTCAGCGGAGCGCGGCGATCGCCTTCGCGGCGGTTTGGCCGCGGTCCGGCCGCGATCGCGCTGAACAGCCGCAGCCGCACCGGGTCGGCCAGCGCCTTGAACGACCGGGCCACGGCCTCTGCCTGGGCGCCGTCGAGAGGAATCGAGCGCGGTGTGCTCGGCGGTCCGGACCTGTCCCGCAGGGGGGTCGCGCCAGCCCTACCCCATGTTGAATAGCATCGAATCAACGGGCAACCTGCGCACCTGTCGAGGGAGATCGAATCTGGCCCGCCGGAACGCCGCCGACAAGGACGGCGTTCTCGCCGAGGCCGCGCGGGTCCGCGCGTGAGCACCCGTCGGCTCCAACCCGCCCAGGAGACGTCATGAGCACCCCGTCCGTCCTGTTCGTCTGCGTCAAGAACGCCGGGAAGTCCCAGATGGCTGCCGCCCTCGCGCGTCAGCACGCCGGAGACCGCCTTCGGGTGCACTCCGCCGGAACCAGGCCCGGCACCGCTCTGAACGCCCAGTCGCGGGCCAGCGTCGAAGAGGTGGGCGCGACCATGGACGGGGAGCAGCCCAAGGCGATCGACCGCGGGCTGCTCGACACCGTCGACCGCGTGGTCGTCATCGGCACCGAGGCGGTCATCGACCATCCCGGGCGTGCGCCCATCGACGTCTGGGAGACGGACGAGCCGAGCCTGAGAGGCATCGAGGGCGAGGAGCGCATGCGACTCATCCGCGATGACATCGACCGGCGGGTTCGAGCCCTGATCCGTGACTTGACCGCCGGTTGAGCGAGCTCGGCAGGAAGCGGTCCGGCGCCACGAAGGCCCCCGGCAGGTGCCGGGGGCCTTCGTCGTGCGCGGGAGAGGATCAGACGGTGAGCAGCACCTTCGTGGCGCGCCGCTCGTCCATGGCGCGGTAGCCCTCGGCCGCCTGATCCAGGGGCAGCGTCAGGTCGAACACGGCGCCCGGGTCGATCGTCCGGTCCCAGATGAGCTGGATCAGCTCGGGCAGGTACTGGCGGACAGGAGCGGGGCCGCCGTGCAGGTGCACCATCGAGCCGAACAGTTCCTGTCCGGGCAGCTCGACGTCGTGCGAGACGCCGACGAAACCGACGTGGCCGCCATGCCGCGTCGAACGGATCGCCTGCATCATCGACTCCTGGGTGCCGACCGCCTCGATCACCGAGTGGGCGCCGAGCCCGTCGGTCAGCTCCTTGATCTTCGCCACACCCTCGTCACCGCGCTCCTCGACGATGTCGGTGGCGCCGAACCGCCGGGCCAGCTCCTGCCGGTCCGCGTGGCGGCTCATCGCGATGATCCGCTCCGCGCCCAGCTGCTTCGCGGCGAGCACGCCGAGCAGCCCGACGGCGCCGTCGCCCACCACGGCGACGGTCTTGCCCGGGCCGGCCTCCGCGGCGACGGCCGCGAACCAACCGGTCCCGAGCACGTCGGACGCGGCGAGCAGGGACGGGATCAGGTCCTCGTCGGGCCGGCCGGGGGTGGCGACCAGCGTGCCGTCGGCGTGGGGGATGCGGGCGTACTCGGCCTGGGTGCCGACGCTGCCCATCGGGACGACGTGCACGCAGCGGGACTGGTACCCGGCCCGGCAGATCTCGCAGGTGTTGTCCGAGGCCATGAACGAGCCGACGACGAAGTCGCCGGGCTTGACGGTGGTCACGTCGGCGCCGATCTCGGTGACGACGCCGACGTACTCGTGGCCCATCGGGGCCCCGTCGACGTCGTCCGCGCCGCGGTAGGGCCACAGGTCGGAGCCGCAGATGCAGCTGGCGGCCAGCTTGATGATCGCGTCGGTGGGCTCGACGATGACCGGGTTCTCGCGCTCCTCGACCCGGACGTCGCCGGGGGCGTGCATGATGACTCCGCGCATGAGTGTGCTCCTGAGTGTCGGAATGGTTCGGTTCCATTCCATCGTGCCTCACGGTGGCGGCCCTGGTGCGCCGCCCCGGGGAACGGCTCCGTCCGTCGGAGCTTCTCCCTCCCCAACGGGGAAGCGTTCTCCCGTTGTCCCCACGCCGGCGCGAACCACCCCGCCCGGCCCGCGCCCCGGCCTAGGGTCGGCTCAACGGCTGCACCGTGAGGCCGGGAAGGAGGTGCCGATGTCCGGGGACCGCGTCGACGCGGGCGACGGGAGGCTCGTTGCCGCCGCGCTCGTGGACGAGCTGGTGCAGCGGGCCGCCGCGCAGGCCGCCGCCCTGTCTGCCCAGCAGGCCGACCTGGCACACTGCGCCTGTGCCACGTGGCAGTCGCGCGCTGCGCTGGGGTATCGCGACCGACTCCTCTCCGCCCAGAGCACCCTCACCGGCGTCGCTGCGCAGGTCGACGAGTTGCGCCGGCACCTGGCGGCGTTGGCAGCGGACCTGCGGCACGGGCGGGCGGGCGACCTGGTCGATGCGCAGGACCGCCTCGCGGACGCCGTCGTGCGGGGCTACGCGACGCCGGGCGTGGTGCCGTGACCCGGCGGCGGGGAGGTGGCCGATGAGCTACTCCCGGGATCCAAGCGGCACCGGCGCCGGTCAGGAACCGTTCGTGCCGGTGCTGCCGCCGAGCGCGGGCAGCACCAGCGGCACGCTGACCGTGCGGGGAGGCGTCGACGGCATCGCGTGCAGCCTCGAGGAACTGGACGAGGCCGCCGCGCGGGTGCAGGTCGTCGCGGAGGAGCTGTGCCGGGTCAGCGCGGCGCTCGCCGCGATCACCGGGGACCTGTGGGGCCTACCCCCGAGCGTCCAGTTGCCGGCCATGGCGTCCCGGCTGGCCGGTGGTGACGCCCAACTGGCGGCGGGCACGTCGGGCAGCCGCCTGCTCGAGCTGGCCGCCGGCGTCCGCACCGCCCGGGCGGCCTATCAGCAGAGCGAGCTGATCGCCCTCGCGGCCGTCACCGCCCGACGGCACGCCGAACTGACCGGGCTGCGCACGATCGGCAGCGCGGCCGCGGGCGCACCGGCCGCGGGGCCGCTCGCGGGAGCCACCGCGGGCGTGGTCGCCATGGGCCTGGGGGCCTGGCTGGCCCAGCTGACCGTCCGGGCTCGCGCCGTCGGCTACCGCGACGCGGTGCAGGACGAACTCGCGACGCTGCCCCGGCTGATCGATCCGACCGATCCGCCACGGGTGTTGCCGATGCTCGACCGCCTGCTCCGCGACTCGGGGCACACCACCGGAGCGCTGGCCTGGGTGACGCTGACGGCCGTGGCCGCAGGGCGGCGGGGCGGGGTCGTCACGGCCGGCACGCTGAGGGTCGATGCGCGGGGTGGCCCCACGACCGCGCCCGCGGCACCGGCCACGCTGTCCACGATCACCGGAAACCTGGCCGCCGCGGCCGCGCGGTCGCGGGCCGGCCCGGACGGCGTCGCCCGCAGCGCGGTGACCGTGCGCCGGCTCGACGGCGGCGCGGCACCGGTGTGGGAGGTCGACATCCCGGGCACCACCGGGTGGGACCTCGCCGACGGACCGGGACTGTTCGACCTGGAGGGAAACGCGGACGCGATCACGGCAACCGACGCGACCGGCACCACGGTCCGGCCCACGCAGGTCGGGTCCCTCGTCACGGCCGCCCTCGCCGCTGCGGGTGCACCCCGCGGCGCCCGGGTGATCCTGGCCGGGCACAGCCAGGGCGGCATCCACGCCGCGGCGTTGGCCGCGGATCCCGCCTTCCGCGGCCGCTACGACGTCCGGCAGGTGGTGACCGCGGGCTCCCCGATCGCCGGCTTCACCATTCCCTCCGGGACGGCGGTGCTCAGCCTGGAACACCGCGACGACATCGTGCCCGCCCTGGACGGCCGACCCAACATGGATGCGAGGAACCGGGTCACCGTCACCGGCTCCGCGCCGCCCGCCGGATCGGGGGCGAGTCCGCTGCAGACGATCGCGGCCGCCCACGGCCTGGCCGGCTACCGCCGGATGGCCGCGGAGGCGGACGGGGCGACCGATCGGAGCGTGGCGGCCCAGCGGGAGTCGTTGCGGGACCTGACCCGGGGGGTGACCCGGCAGACCGTGTGGGTCGTGGAGGGCCGTGACGTGCCCCTCGCCGGTGCGGCACCGGACGTCCGACGCCCACCGTCGCGGCGACGGGCGACGTGACTGCCTTCGAGCGCCGGGATTCCGGTCGGTCCCGCCACCTTTCCCGTCCCTCCGCTACGGTGTGAACCAGGCCACACGAGGAACCACCACGGGAGGTCACGACGATGCTGTCGGACATCGAGATCGCCAATGCCGCCGTGCTCCGCCCCATCCGGGACGTCGCGGCCGAGACGCTCGGCATCGACGAGGAGCACCTCTCGCCCTACGGGCGCCACAAGGCCAAGGTCGATCTCGGTTACCTGGCATCGCTCGCCGACCGGCCCCTCGGGAAGCTCATCCTCGTCACGGCTCTCTCCCCCACACCGCCGGGCGAAGGCAAGACCACCACCACCGTCGGCCTGACCGATGCCCTGCACGGGCTCGGCCACCGCACCGTCGCGTGCCTGCGGGAACCGTCGATGGGGCCGGTGTTCGGCATGAAGGGCGGAGCCGCCGGCGGCGGACACAGCCAGGTGGTCCCGATGACCGACATCAACCTCCACTTCACCGGTGACTTCGCGGCGATCGCCGCGGCCAACAACCTGCTCGCGGCGCTGATCGACAACCACGTCCACCACGGCAACGCCCTGGACCTGGACACCCGCAGCATCACGTGGCGGCGCGTGCTCGACGTCAACGACCGTGCGCTGCGGGAGGTAGTGGTCGGCCTCGGCGGGCACGCCAACGGCTTCACCCGCGAGGACGGCTTCGACATCGTCGTCGCCTCCGAGCTGATGGCGATCTTCTGCCTCACCGAGTCCTGGGCGGACCTCAAGCAGCGGATCGGGGAGATCGTCGTCGGCTACACGCGGGCGGGCAACCCGGTGACCGCCCGCGAGCTGGGCGCCCACGGGGCCATGGCGGCCCTGCTGCGTGACGCGCTCGCCCCCAATCTCGTGCAGACCCTCGAGGGGGCACCCGCCTTCGTGCACGGGGGCCCGTTCGCCAACATCGCCCACGGCTGCAGCTCCGTCGCCGCGACCCGGGCCGGGCTGCGGCTCGCGGACTACGTCGTCACGGAGGCCGGCTTCGGTGCGGATCTCGGCGCGGAGAAGTTCGTCGACATCAAGTGCCGCAAGTCGGGGCTACGGCCCGACGTCGCCGTCGTCGTCGCCACCGTCCGCGCCCTGAAGTACCACGGCGGGGTGGCGCTGGCGGACCTCGGCGCGGAGGACCTGGCCGCCGTCGAGGCCGGCATGGTCAACCTGCGCCGGCACCTGGCCAACGTGCGCGGCGTCTACGGCATCCCCTGCGTGGTCGCCGTCAACCGGTTCCCCACCGACACGGACGCCGAGATCGCGGCCGTCGTTCGGCTCGCGGCCGCGGAAGGGGTCCGCGCCTTCCCGGCCACCCACTTCGCCGACGGCGGCGCCGGGGCGCGGGACCTCGCCACGGGAGTCCTGGAGGTGCTCGCCGAGCCGTCGGCGTTCACGTTCTCCTACACCTACGACGACGAGGCGTCGCTGACGGAGAAGGTCGAGGCGATCGCCACCCGCCTCTACGGCGCCTCGCTGGTCACCTGGGACGCCCGCGCCCGACGCCGGCTGGAACGGATCGAGCACGACGGGTACGGCGGCCTGCCGGTGTGCGTGGCGAAGACCCAGTACTCCTTCTCCACCGACCCGCACGCCGTCGGCGCCCCGACCGGGCACGAGATCCACGTCCGGGAGGTGCGGCTCTCCGCCGGGGCGGGCTTCGTCGTCGTGGTGTGCGGGGACATGATGACGATGCCCGGCCTGCCGGCGACGCCGTCGGCCGGGCGGATCGACCTCGCCGACGACGGGACCATCCTCGGCCTGTCCTGAGCGTCCGTCGTGGGGGCCGGTCAGTCCCGGGCGGCCCGCCGACGGGTCCGGTGCCGCTCGGACGGGCCGAGCCAGCCCACCAGCAGCGAGACCACCGAGACGATCAGCGCGGCGAGCACCGCCGTCCAGAAGAACGTGTCGATGATCAGCTTCGCCGGTGTGAACGTGCTCAGCCACGCGGTCAACCACAGCATCAGGGCGTTGATGACGACGCTGAACAGGCCCAGGGTCAGGCAGGTGATCGGGATGGAGAGGAACGCCAGCACGGGCCGGATGATCGCGTTGACGAGGCCGAAGATGAGGCTGACGATGACGTACGCGACCATCGTGGCGGCCTGGGCGCCCCCGAACGTCCGCACCATGGCGGCGTCGGCGGTGATCTGCAGGCCGGGCAGGAGCCAGGCGGCGACGGCGAGGGCCAGGGCGTTGACCACCCAGCGGAACAGGAACCGGCTCACGGGACCATCGTGCCACGGGGCCGGGTGGGTGCGCAGGATCCGCCCGGGAGATCGGCGCCCGGCCCGATGATTAGGGTGTTGCCCATGACCTCGATCGACCCGAACGCTGCCCCTGTTCCCGCCGCGCCCGGCACCGACGACGCGGCGCCCGCACCCGCGCCGGGCGTCCGGCCGCGCGCGGTGCTCGACGCGCTGCCCCGCTACGCCGCCGGGCGGCCCGCCACCGTCGTCGAGGGACTGCAGAGCTTCAAGCTCTCCTCCAACGAGAACCCGCTGCCGCCCATCCCCGCCGTGCTGGACGCCATTCGCGACACCACGGCGATCAACCGGTACCCGGACGCCGTGAGCACGCGGCTGCGGGAGCGGCTCGCCACCTACCTCGAGGTGCCGGCCGAGGACATCGTCACCGGCGGCGGCAGCCTCGGCGCCCTCAACCAGGTGCTCGCCACCTACGCCGGCCAGAACGACTTCGGCGCCCCGGACGAGGTCGTGTACGCGTGGCGCTCCTTCGAGGCGTACCCCATCTCGGTGGGCCTGTCCGGAGCGACCAGCGTGCGGGTGCCGCTGCTGCCGGACGGCCGGCACGACCTGGCGGCGATGGCCGCCGCGGTCACGGAGAACACCCGGGTCGTCCTGCTGTGCACCCCGAACAACCCCACCGGTCCGATCCTGACCCACGACGAGGTGGTCGACTTCCTCGGCCGGGTGCCCAGCCATGTCGTCGTCGTGCTCGACGAGGCCTACCTCGAGTTCGTGCGGGACCCGGCGGCGGTCGACGGCCTCGCGCTGTACCGCGCGTACCCCAACCTCGTCCTGCTGCGCACGTTCTCCAAGGCGCACGGTCTCGCCGGGCTGCGCGTCGGCTACACCGTGGCGCAGCCGGTGATCACGGAGAACCTCCGGGTCAGCGCCGTGCCCTTCGCGGTCTCCTCGCTGGCCGAGACGGCGGCCATCACGTCCCTGGACCACCTGGACGAGGTGCTGGCGCGGGTCGACTCACTCGTCGCCGAGCGGGACCGCGTCGTCGCGGCGCTGACCGAACAGGGCTGGGACCTGCCGCAGGCCGAGGGCAACTTCGTGTGGCTGCGGCTCGGTGAACGCTGCGGTGACTTCGCCGCGGCCGCCGAGCGGCAGGCGCTGTCCGTGCGGCGGTTCGGTGACGAGGGCGTGCGGGTGAGCATCGGCGAGGTCGACGCCAACACCCGGTTCATCGACCTGTGCCGTTCGTTCGGCGCCTGACCGCGTCGCGTCGTCCGGCCGCCTGACCGCGTCGCGTCGTCCGGCGGCGCGCGGCGCGAATAGTGGCCCGTGGCGGCGATCGCTAGGCTAAGGCCGTCACTGCAGGTCATATGCGCCAGGCGGAATACACGGGCCGTCCCCCGTCCGCGGGCTGCCGACCGTCCCACCCTCCCAGGGCCATGCCGCCCGGACAGGAGCCGGATCGATGTCTTCCCGCGCCACCACGGGCATCCCCGAGCCGGTGCCGGCCACCGCGGACCCGGCGGGCCCCGGACCCGCCGACGGGCTCGACGGCGCCGACCCGGCCCCGTCGTCGGCCGGCACCCCCGCTGACGACGCCACGGTCGACCTGCCCGACCTGCCCGGTGCGGACGAGATGGTCCAGCTCCTCGACGAGGACGGCATCCGGCACCCGCACCCGTTCTTCGACGCGTACCTCGCCGACGTCACCGACGACGAGCTGCGCACCTTCTACCGGGACATGGCCGTCACCCGGCGCTTCGACGCGGAGGCCACGGCCCTGCAGCGTCAGGGCCAGCTCGCCCTCTGGGTGCCCTCGCGGGGGCAGGAGGCCGCGCAGGTCGGGTCCGGCCGGGCCGCCGCCCCGCAGGACTACCTCGTGCCCACCTATCGGGAGCACGCCGTCGCCCGCACCCGCGGCGTCGACTTCGCCGACGTCATGAAGCTGTTCCGCGGCACGTCCAACAGCGGTTGGGACCCGCGCGAGACGAACTTCCACGTCTACACGCTCGTCCTGGCCGCCCAGGTGCCGCACGCCGTCGGCTACGCGATGGGCATCGCCCGCGACGGGGCGGTCGGCAATGAGGACCCCGCCCGCAACGAGGCCGTGATCGGCTACTTCGGTGACGGCTCCAGCACGGAGGGGGAGGTGCACGAGGGGATGGTCTTCGCCTCGTCCTTCACCGCGCCGATCGTGTTCTTCTGCCAGAACAACCAGTGGGCCATCTCGGTGCCGATCGCCGTGCAGTCCCGGGTGCCGCTCTCCCGCCGGGCCGCCGGCTACGGCTTCCCCGGCGTGCGGGTGGACGGCAACGACGTGCTCGCCGTCCACGCCGTCACCCGCTGGGCCCTGGAGCGGGCGCACGCCGGTTCCGGGCCGTCCTTGATCGAGGCGTTCACCTACCGGCTGGGCGCCCACACCACCGCGGACGACCCGACGAAGTACCGGCTCGCCTCCGAGGAGGAGGAGTGGGCCGCGAAGGACCCGCTGACCCGGTACGAGCGGTACCTGCGCGCCGAGGGCCTGGCCGACGACGCGTTCTTCGCCGACGTCGCCGCCGAGGGCGACGCCGTCGCCGCGCACGTGCGGGAGGCGACGCTGAGCCTGTCCCTGACGGGGCTCGACCGGGCCTTCGCCAACGTCTACGGCCAGCCGCACCCGCTCGTCGAGGAGGAACGGCGCTGGCACGAGCAGTACGAGGCTTCCTTCGCCGCCGACGACACCGGCGACGGCACCCACTGAAGGGGATCGACACGTGACCACGACCCACACCAGCCCCGCCCCGGCCGCGACCGGCACGGACGCCGCGACGGGCACCACCACGCTCACCATGGCCCGCGCCCTGACCGCCGGCATGCGGGCGGCCCTGGAGCAGGACGAGAAGGTCCTGCTGAT
This sequence comes from Tersicoccus solisilvae, assembly GCF_014643255.1. Taxonomy (GTDB): domain Bacteria; phylum Actinomycetota; class Actinomycetes; order Actinomycetales; family Micrococcaceae; genus Tersicoccus; species Tersicoccus solisilvae. The sequence goes on from NZ_BMJI01000001.1 coordinate 343,900, forward strand.
GGGTGAGGACATCGGCGACCTCGGCGGCGTCTACCGGATCACCGAGGGCCTGAAGAAGGACTTCGGCGCCTCCCGGGTGGTCGACACCCCGCTCGGTGAGGCCGGCATCGTCGGCACCGCGATCGGCATGGCCCTGCGCGGGTACCGGCCGATCTGCGAGATCCAGTTCGACGGGTTCGTCTTCCCGGCGTTCAACCAGATCACCACCCAGCTGTCCAAGATGCGCACCCGCACCGACGGTGCCCTCAGCGCGCCCGTGGTCATCCGGATCCCCTACGGCGGCGGCATCGGCTCCATCGAGCACCACTCCGAGTCGCCCGAGGCCTACTTCGCCCACACCCCGGGCCTGCGCGTCATCACCCCGTCCACGCCGCACGACGCTTACTGGATGATCCAGCAGGCCGTGCAGGGCGCCGACCCGGTGATCTTCCTCGAGCCCAAGCGCCGCTACTGGCTCAAGGGCGAGGTCGACACCCACCGGCCGACCCCGGATCCGTACCGGGCGCAGATCGTGCGGGAGGGCACCGACGTCACCGTCGTCGCCTACGGGCCGCTCGTCCCGGTCGCGCTCGCCGCCGCCGACGCCGCCGCGGAGGACGGCCACCGGCTCGAGGTGATCGACCTGCGCAGCATCTCCCCGCTCGACGCCGACACCATCGAGAACTCGGTGCGGCGCACCGGCCGGCTCGTCGTCGCGCACGAGGCGCCGACGTTCGGGGGCATCGGCGGGGAGATCGCCGCCCGCCTGACCGAACGCTGCTTCTACAGCCTCGAGGCCCCGGTGCTGCGGGTGGGTGGCTTCCACCTGCCGTACCCGCCGGCCCGCGTCGAGGAGCACTACCTGCCCGACATCGACCGCATCCTCGACGCGGTCGATCGCACGCTGGCCTACTGAGGGGAGCGGACATGGCCCAGACGTTCAACCTGCCCGACGCCGGCGAGGGACTGACCGAGGCGGAGATCGTCTCGTGGAAGGTCTCGCCCGGCGACACCGTGGCGATCAACGACGTGCTCGTGGAGATCGAGACCGCCAAGTCCCTCGTCGAGCTGCCCAGCCCCTGGGCCGGCACCGTCGGCGAGCTGCTCGTGGCCGAGGGCGTGACGGTGGAGGTCGGCACCCCCATCATCACCGTCCTGGAGACGGGGGAGGCCCCCGGCGCCCCGGCTCCGGCCGCCCCTGCCGAGCACGAGGACCCGACCCCGCCCGACGTCGGACCCCAGCCGGCGGTGCCCGGCCCGCTGGTCGGCTCCGGGCCCCGCGCCGACGCCGTCAAGCGCCGTGCCCGGCACACCCCGACCCGGCCGCCTCACTCGACGCCCGCGAGCCGGGAGACCGGCACCCGGGACACCGGCAGCCAGCACACCGGCACCGGCGCGGCGCCCACCCCGAGCCCGCGCCCGCAGGCGCCCGCCACCCCGCCGGCGGCCGCCCCCGCGCCCCCGTCGCCCTCGACAACGCCCGCCGCCGCGTCCTCACCGGTGCGCGCCGCCGGGAACCGGATCGAGCGGCTCGTGCAGCGCGTGCTCGCCAAGCCCCCCGTCCGCAAGGCCGCCAAGGACCTCGGCATCGACCTGGCGGACGTCACCGCGTCGGGAGCCGGCGGGGAGGTGACCCGCGACGACCTGCTCTCCTACGCGGAGCAGGTGGCCCGCAACCAGGCGCTCGCGCCGCAGTTCTGGGACGCCGACCAGGACCGGATCGAGCGGGTCACCGTCCGTGGCGTGCGCAAGGCCACCGCCGCGGCCATGGTGCAGTCCGCGTTCTCCGCACCGCACGTGTCGATCTTCGTCGACGTCGACGCCAGCCGGACCATGGAATTCGTCCAGCGGCTCAAGGCGTCCCGCGACTTCGAGGGCATCAAGGTCTCCCCGCTGCTCATCCTGGCGAAGGCGGTGATCTGGGCCGCCGCCCGCAACCCGCAGGTCAACGCCAGCTGGGTGTCCGGGCAGACCGGCGACGAGATCCACATCAAGCACTTCATGAACCTCGGCATCGCTGCCGCCACCCCGCGCGGGCTGATGGTGCCCAACATCAAGCATGCCCAGGACCTGACCCTCAAGGAGCTCGCGGTCGCGCTCGGCGAGCTGGCCACCACGGCCCGGGCCGGGAAGACGAAGCCGGCGGACATGCAGGGCGGCACGCTGAGCATCACCAACATCGGCGCGCTCGGCATCGACATCGGCACGCCGATCATCAACCCGGGCGAGGTGGCGATCGTCGCGTTCGGGACCATCCGGCAGAAGCCCTGGGTCGTCTCCGGTGAGGTGATTCCGCGGTGGATCACGACGCTGGGCGGCTCCTTCGACCACCGCGTCGTCGACGGCGACCTGTCCGCCCGCTTCATGGCCGACGTGGCGGCGATCATGGAAGAGCCGGCACTGCTGCTCGAGTGAGCCGATGAGCCTCGACCTGCTCGGCGTGTTCCGCCGCGAGCTGCAGCTGACCTTCACCGGCTCCCCCGGACGGGAGCCGGACTGGTCGGCCGCGCTCGCCGACGGCGACGACGCCGGCTTCCTGGGGCCCGGGTCCGCCGCCTGGGCGGTGCACGGGTCGATGGCTCCCATCGTCGCCGGCGTGCGGGCCCTGATGATGCAGGCCCTGCACCCCGGTGCCCTCGCCGGGGTGTACGAGCACTCCCGGTTCCGGGAGGACCCGCTGGGCCGGCTGGCCGGCACCATCCGCTGGATCTTCACCGTCACCTACGGGGACACCACCGCGGCCCGCTCGGCGTCGTCGCACGTGCTCGCCCTGCACCGGGCGGTCACCGGCACCTACGTCGACGGCGACGGGACCGAACGGCCGTACGCGGCCAACGACGCGGACCTGCTGCGCTGGGTGCACCTGGCGTTCACCGACTCCTTCCTCGCCGCCCACCTGATCTGGGGCTCCTTCTGGGGCGGTCGCGGGTCGATCCCCGGCGGGCCGGACGCGTACGTCGCCGAATGGGCCGTCGCCGGGGAGCTGATGGGCGTGCCGGACCCGCCGCGGACGGTGGCCCAGCTGCACGAGGCGCTCGACGACTACCTCCGGTCCGGTGCGCTGGCGCACAGCGACCGGCTCGACGAGGTGATGCGGTTCCTCCGGGCACCCGGACTCAGTCCCCTGCTGCGCCCCGGTTACCGGGTGCTGGTGGCGGGCGCCGTCGCCAGCCTGCGAGAGCCCTACCGGCAGCTGCTCGGCCTGCCGCGCCCACGCCTCGGCCCGGTGCCGCTGCCCGCCGTCGCCGGCACGCGCGCCGTCCTCGCCGGGGTGCGACTCGCCCTCGGCCGCCGCGGACCCACCGAGACCAGCGCCCGTCGGCGGCTGGCCCGGCTCCGGTCGGAGCAGCAGGACGGCGAGTCCCCTGACATAGGGTGAGGACAGGCCACCGCCGTCTCGATGCCGGCCGCCGCCGGCGTCGCCGCACCCCCCAGGCAGGATCATGACCGACTCTCCCGAGCACCCCGCGACCGCCAGTCTCTCCACCGACCGCCTGCACGCCCTCGCCCGCGCCTGGCGGGTCGACACGACGGTCACCGGGTTCGACGGCGTCACCCGGGACGTGCCCGCCGCCACGCTCGTCGCCGTGCTCGCCGCCCTCGGCGTCACCGTGCGCGACGACGCGGAGGTCGACGCCGCCCTGGCCGACCGGGAACTCGCGCCCTGGCGGCGACTGCTGCCGCCCGTCCTCGTCGTCACCGAGGGCGAGGAGCGCGCGTTCCCCGTGCACGTCCCGCACGGGGACGACGTGCTCGTCTGGGTCGAGACCGAGGACGGCCGCAACCTCTCCGTGCCGCAGCGCGACGTGTGGACGGAGCCACGCGAGGTGGACGGCCGGCTGACCGGGCGTGCCACGTTCGCCGTGCCGGCCGGGCTGCCGCTGGGCTGGCACACCGTCGGCGCGAAGTCGGGCAACCAGCTCGGCAGCTGCCGCCTGATCGTCACGCCGCGCCGGCTGGCGACCGCCGACACCGTCGGCGCCACCCGGCAGTGGGGCCTGATGACGCAGCTCTACTCCGTGCGCTCCCGTCGCTCCTGGGGCGTCGGCGACCTCGCCGACCTCGCCGACCTGGCGTCGATCAGCGGGGCCGAGGGCGCCGGCTGGCTGCTGATCAACCCGCTGCACGCCGCCGAGCCGGCCCCGCCCGTCGAGCCGTCCCCCTACCTGCCGACCAGCCGCCGGTTCTTCCACCCGCTCTACATCCGGGTGGAGGACATCCCCGAGTACGCGTACCTGCCCGGACCGGAACGGGCGCGCGTCGCGGACCTGGCGAGCGCCTGCTCCGCGGCCAACACGAGCGTCGACGCCATCGACCGGGACCCCGTCTACACGGCCAAGCTCGAGGCGCTGGCGCTCGTCCACGCCGTCGAGCGCGGTCCGTGGCGGCAGGACGCGTATGCGCGGTTCGTGCAGCGTGAGGGCGCCGGGTTGCGGGACTTCGCCCTCTGGTGCGCGCTCCGGGAGCGCCACGATCCCGACGCCGGTGACTGGGTCAACCCCGACCTGTCCGACGCGCAGATCGGCCGGCTGCGATCGGAGCTGGCCGACCGCATCGACTTCTTCTGCTGGTTGCAGTTCGTGGCCGACGAGCAGCTCGCCGCCGCGCAGCGGGTGGCCGAGGGCGCGGGCATGGGCGTCGGCATCCTGCACGACCTCGCCGTCGGGGTCCACCGGCAGGGCTCGGACGCGTGGACCCTGCGCCACGTGCTCGCCCCCGGCGTGACCGTGGGCGCGCCCGCCGACATGTACAGCGCGCTCGGGCAGAACTGGAACCAGCCGCCGTGGCACCCGGAGCGGCTCGCCGAGGCCGGGTACGTCCCGTTCCGCGACATGCTGCGCACCATCCTGCGGCACGCCGGCGGCATCCGGGTGGATCACATCCTCGGCCTGTTCCGGCTGTGGTGGGTGCCGGAGGGCACCGTCGCGGCGGATGGCGCCTACGTGGGCTACGACCACGAGGCGATGATCGGCGTCCTCGCCCTGGAGGCCCAGCGCGCCGGCGCCGTGGTGATCGGGGAGGACCTGGGGCTCTTCGAACCGTGGGTGCGGCGCTACCTGGCCGACCGCGGCATCCTCGGCACCTCCATCCTCTGGTTCGAGTTCGACGAGGCGCACGACCCGCTGCCCGTCGAGCGGTACCGCCGGCTCTGCCTGGCCAGCGTCAACACGCACGACCTGCCGCCGACCGCCGGGTACCTCAGCGGGGAGCACATCCGGCTGCGGGAACGGCTCGGCCTGCTCGACGCCCCGCTCGAGCAGGAGCTGGCGGCCGACCGGGCCGAGCAGGAGGCGTTCCTCGTGCTCGCCCGGGAGCGGGGACTGCTGCCCGAGGGCGCGGACGAGGAGCACACCATCGCCGCGCTGTACGAGCTGCTCGGTGCCTCGCCGGCGTGTCTGATCGGGGTCTCCCTCGTCGACGCGGTGGGGGAGAAGCGCGTGCAGAACCAGCCCGGCACCAAGGACGAGTACCCGAACTGGCGGGTGCCGCTCGCCGACGCCGACGGTGCGGCGGTCCTGGTGGAGGACCTGGCCGCCAGCCGGCGCGCCCGCGGGCTGTTCGCGACGGTCGCCCGCGCGCTGCGCTGACCTCGGGCAATCCGGCCTCTCGACCCGCTCCGAACAGGGGGTGTCGTCATCCGACGACGGCCCACTCGAGCCGGGGCCGGGCAGGAGGTGGGGTCGTGATCACCCGTCGGGTCGGTCATGCGCCTGCCCCGTGGCATCGAGCCGGGCGCTCCGGGGGGAGCGCGTTGCGTCGGGCGGCGTGGGGGCCGCCCGACGTCTCGTGCGGTGGGGCGCCCCTCCCGCGCGGCGCTCCGTCGGTCGGAGCCGGGCGAGGTGACATGCTGGGACCATGATGACGCCGCCGGACTCCGCGAGGGCGTCCGACGCGTATCTGGAATCCGTGATGGCACGGGTGGCCGGCGGCGATCGGGACGCGTTCAGCGACCTGTACGACGCGACCTCCGGCCACCTGTTCGCGGTGATCCAGAAGGTGCTGCGCAACCAGGCGCTCAGCGAGGAGGTCCTCCAGGACGCCTACGTGCAGATCTGGCAGCAGGCCGCCTCCTACCAGGCCGGCCGCGGCCGGGTGATCACGTGGTGTCTGACGCTGGCACACCGCCGGGCCGTCGACCGGGTCCGGTCGGTGCGTGCCAGCCGGGAGCGGGATCTGACGCAGGGCGCGAAGGAGTACCAGGAGTCCTACGACGACGTCGAGGACACCGTGGCCATCCGGCTGGAGGCCGAACGCGTCGACCGGGCGATGGCGGAACTGAACGCCGGCCAGGCGGCCGCGATCAAGCTCGCCTACTACGGCGGGTACACGCAGCAGGAGATCGCCCGGATCATGGACCTCCCCCTGGGGACGGTCAAGACGAGGATCCGGGACGGCATGAGCAGACTTCGCACGACATTGGGGGTGAGGACATGAGCGAGCAGCACGACGACCACGGACCGGACTTCTCCGACGTCGAGGCCGAGCTCGGCCTCGGCCTGCCCCCGCTCCCCCCACCGCCCGCGCTCAAGGCCCGCGTGCTGGCGGCGATCGCCGACCTGCCGCAGCAGGCGCCCGCCCGCGCCGAGGCGCCGACGGAACCGCAGCGGGTCACGCCGCTGCCGGTGACGCGGCCGCACGAGACGGTGCCCGGGCCGGCCGGCCGTGCCCCGGGGGACGGTGCCGGAGCCGACACCGCGGCGGACCGTCCCGAGCCCGTCCACGACGGCCGCGACGCCGACGTGGTGCAGCTCCGCCGGTGGCGTCGCACCGCGGCGTGGCTCGGCGCGGCCGCCGCCGTCCTGCTCGTCGCCGGCGTGGCTCTCGGGGGCTGGGCGAGCAGCCTGAACCAGCAACGGGTGGACGCCGAGCAGCGGCTGAGCGATCAGGCGGCCCGCCAGAACGCCGCCCTGGAGGTGTTCACGGCGCCGGACGCCGTCATCCGCGCCGCACAGGCCGGGACCGGAGGATCGGTGAGCATCGCCTCGTCGAAGTCGCTGAACCGGTCGGCGGTGATCAGCCGCGACCTCCCGGCGCTGAGCGCGAACCAGACCTACGAGCTCTGGTACCTCACCGGCCAGCAGGCGCGGGCGGCGGGCACGTTCTCGGCCTCCGGCGGTGTCGCCTACACGTCGCTGGAGGGCCGGCTCGACGGTGCCACGCACATCGGGATGACGGTCGAGCCCGCCGGGGGATCACCGGCGCCGACGACGACGCCGATCGTCGTCCAGCCCACCGCCTGACGGCGGCGTCCTCGCGCTGGGGCCGGCCCGGTCACAGCGCGGCGCGGATCACCCCGGCCAGGCGCCGCACGCCCTCGGCGATGGCGTCCTCCTCCACGGCGCTGAAGGACAGCCGCAGGCTGGCGCTCGGCCCGTCCGCGGCGGTGAAGGCACTGCCCGGCACGAAGACGACGCCGGCCTCGATGGCCGGGGCGAGCAGCGTCTCGGCGTCCAGGTGGCCCGGCAGCGTCAGCCACACGAAGAACCCGCCGGTCGGCGTCGTCCACTGCACGCCGTCCGGCATGGCGGACTCCAGGGCCGCGACCATCGCCTCCGCCCGCGTCCGGTAGACCTCGCGATACGAGCGGACCTGTCCGACCCAGTCGAACCGATGCAGGTACTCGACGGCGAGCATCTGGTTGAACGCCGGCGGGCACAGCACCACGCACTCGTTCGCCAGGTACAGGCGACGTTTCAGGTGCGCGGGAGCCAGCAGCCAGCCCAGCCGCAGGCCGGGGGCGAAGATCTTGGAGAACGTGCCGAGGTAGACGACGTCGTCCGGGTTGTCCGCCCGCAGCGGCCGCGCCGGCTCGCCGTCGAACGCGAGCATCCCGTAGGGGTTGTCCTCGACGACGAGGACGTTGGCGGCCCGGCACACGTCGACCACGCGCTGCCGCCGGTCCGCGGCCAGCACCGCGCCGGACGGGTTGGCGAACGACGGGATCGTGTAGAGGAACTTGACCCGCTTGCCCTCCGCGGTCACGGCCGCGATGGCGGCCTCGAGGGCGTCCGGCAGCAGCCCGTGCTCGTCGGAGTCCACGGGCCGCACGTCCACCTCGTACGCCTCGAACGTGTTCAGGGCACCGACGTAGGTCGGGTCCTCGGTGAGCACGACGTCGCCCGGGTCGCAGAACACCCGGGTGCACGCGTCGAGGGCGGACTGGGCACCCGTCGTCACGACGACGTTCTCCGGCACCGCGTCCGTGATCGCCTCCTCGGCCATCACCGTGCAGATCGCCCGGCGCAGCTCGTCGGTGCCCTGACCGCTGCCGTACTGCAGTGCGGTGGCGCCGTGCTCGGCGATCAGGTCCCGGGCGATGTCCCCGAGCTCGTCCATCGGCAGCGTCTGCAGGAACGGGTTCCCGCCGGCCAGCGAGATCAAGCCCGGCCGCATCGAGATGTCGAAGACGTTGCGCACCGCGGACTGCTTGATGTGCAGCGCCCGCGCCGAGAAGAGGGTCTCGTGGCGATGGGCGTCGGTGAGCCGGGTCGCGACGTCCGGGAGAGGGGTGTTCATCCGGCCAGCCTAACGGCGGGTTTCCCATCGGTCACCCGTTGATTCCCCACCCTGCGGGTCGCCGGGACGGGTCGCTCCTAGACTGGCGCCATGACGCAGAGCGAGCAGCAGGCAACGCCGACCGACGAGTTCACCACCCGCGGTGCCTACGTGCACGAGGGCGAGGAGTACACGCGGGACACCGCGTACATCGAGGACCGGATCACCCGGGACGGCCGGGACGGCTGGCCGGTGGAGGCGGGCCGGTACCGGCTGATCGCGGCGCGGGCGTGCCCCTGGGCCAATCGCACGATCATCGTGCGCCGCCTGCTCGGGCTCGAGGACGCCATCTCCCTGGGCCTGCCCGGCCCCACCCACGACGCGCGGTCGTGGACGTTCGATCTCGACCCCGACGGCAGGGATCCGGTGCTCGGCATCGAACGGCTGCAGCAGGCGTTCTTCGCGCGATTCCCGGACTACCCGCGCGGCATCACCGTCCCGGCGATCGTCGACGTGCCCACGGGCGGCGTCGTGACGAACGACTTCGCCCAGATCACCCTCGACTTCTCCACCGAGTGGGTGGATCACCACCGGCCGGGCGCCCCGGCGCTGTACCCGCAGGACCTGCGCGAGGAGATCGACACGGTCAACCGCCGCGTCTACACCGAGGTCAACAACGGCGTGTACCGGTGCGGGTTCGCCGGCAGCCAGGACACCTACGAGGCGGCGTACGACCGGTTGTTCACCGCCCTGGACTGGCTGGAGGACCGGCTGACGACGCAGCGCTACCTGGTCGGCGACACCATCACCGAGGCCGACGTGCGGCTGTTCACGACCCTGGTCCGCTTCGACGCCGTCTACCACGGCCACTTCAAGTGCAACCGGTCCACGCTGTCCGAGCTGCCGGTGCTCTCCGCCTACGCCCGGGACCTGTTCCAGACGCCGGGGTTCGGCGACACGGTGGACTTCGTGCAGATCAAGCGGCACTACTACATCGTGCACAAGGACCTGAACCCGACGCAGATCGTCCCGGTCGGCCCGGACACCGGCTTCTGGCGCACGGAGCACGGTCGGGAACGGCTCGGCGGGTCGCCCTTCGGCGCCGGCACGGCGCCCGGCCCGGTCCGCGCGGGCGAGGAGGTCACCCCCGGACACGGAGCCTGAGCCCGGGGACCGGACCCGCCGCGGCTGACCTGCGGCACCTGCTTGAGGGTTGAACGTCGTGACATCATCGGGGCATGGTGGCGACGTGGCTGGATGCACAGGAGCGGGACGCCTGGCTGGCCTTCCTGTTCACCTCGATGCTGGTGCCCGCCGAACTCGACAAGCAGCTGCAGCGCGCCGGCCGACTGTCCTTCTTCGACTACTCCGTGCTGGCGCACTTGTCCGAGGCGCGTGACCGGACCCGCACGATGAGCGATCTGGCCGCCTGCACGTCGTCGTCCCTGTCCCGGCTCTCCCACGTGGTGACCAAGCTGGAGAAGCGGGACTGGGTGGAGCGGTCCGCGTCGGCCGAGGACGGGCGCGTGACGGTGGCCCGGCTGACGGACGACGGCTTCGCGCTGCTGGCCGCGCTCGCGCCCCGGCACGTCGCGCGGGTGCGGGAACTCGTGTTCGACGCCCTCGACGAGCGGGACGTGCACGACCTCGACCGGGTCAGCCGCAAGATGCTCGCCAACATCGACGAGGACCACTGGTTCTTCCGCCGCGACGAGGACTGACATTCGCCGGCGTGGGACCGGGTGGCGATCGACGGCGGTCGTCAGTACGCTGATGAATTGTCCGCTTCCCGTCCGCGCGGCGCCGGTCCTTCGCACCGCGCGACGACCCGATGGAGGTGCCATGTCCGAGACGAACGACAGCGACCAGACCACCGTGCAGAACCCGGTCGACCAGCACGAGTCGATCAGCCCGCCGGAGCAGCACCAGGACCCGCCCGGCCTGGACAGCGAGATGACCCCGACCGCCGACCTCGGCGAGGAGTCCTACACCGGGGCGGACCGTCTCGCCGGGCGCCGCGCCCTGATCACGGGTGCGGACTCCGGCATCGGTGCCGCCGTGGCGATCGCCTTCGCCCGGGAGGGCGCCGACGTCGCCCTCGCCTACACCCCGGCCGAACAGAGCGACGCCGAACGCATCGCGGGCCTGGTGCGCGACGCGGGCCGGACTGCCGTGCTGCTGCCGGGCGATCTGCTGGACCGCGACTACCGCAACGGCCTCGTCGACCGCGCCGCCACCGAGCTCGGCGGCCTCGACATCCTGGTGAACAACGCCGGCAAGCAGGTGGCCGTCGAGACGCTCGAGGAGCTGACCGACGAGCAGGTCGAGCAGACCTTCGACATCAACATCGTGGCCATGTACGCGCTGTCCCGGGCGGCCCTGAAGCATCTGCCCGCGGGCGGCGCGATCATCAACACCACGTCGATCCAGGCGTACGAGCCGTCCCCGACGCTGCTGGACTATGCGGCGACGAAGGCGGCGATCAACGCCTTCACCAAGGGCCTGGCCCAGCAGCTGGCCGAGCGTGGCATCCGCGTCAACGCCGTGGCGCCCGGGCCGATCTGGACGCCGCTGCAGGTCTCCGGCGGCCAGCCGAAGGAGGCGCTGCCCGAGTTCGGCAAGAGCACACCGCTCGGCCGCGCCGGCCAGCCCGCCGAGCTCGCCCCGGCCTACGTCTTCCTGGCCTCCGCCGAGTCGAGCTACGTGCTCGGCGAGACGCTCAACGTCAACGGCGGTATGCCCGCACCGTGATCGTGGCCGTCTCCTCCCCGTCGACGGGCGGCCGTTCACCCGGTGTTCGGCCGCTCGTCGCCCGTCGTCCCTAGCGTGCCCTCATGGCGGGACGATTCGTGGCCCTCGGCGACTCCTTCACCGAGGGCGTCGGCGACTGGAACGCCGCCCGGCCCAACGGCGTGAAGGGCTGGGCGGACCGGGTCGCCCGGCAGCTGGCCCGGCAGGATCCCGCCTGGGAGTACGCCAACCTCGCGATCCGCAGCAAGCGGCTGCGCCAGATCGTCGCGGAGCAGCTCGGGCCGGCGCTGGCCCTGCGGCCCACCCTCGTCACGCTCTACGCCGGTGGGAACGACATCCTGGACCTGCGCACCGACGTCGTCGCGCTGATGGCGCAGTACGAGGAGTGCGTCGCCGCGCTCGCGGCCAGCGGCGCGCGCGTGGTCCTGTTCACCGGCTACGACCTGAAGATCAGCCCGCTGCTCGAGCCGTTCCGGCGCCGGCACGACGTCTACAACGACGAGGTGCGCCGGATCAGCGCGGCGCACGGCACCGACCTGATCGACTTCTGGTCCCTCACCGCCTACCGGGACCCACGGTTGTGGGATCCGGACCGGATGCACATGTCGACCGCCGGTCACCGGTACATGACGGCCCGGGTGCTCGAGACCCTCGGCGTGCGGTACGTGCCGAACCTGCCCGACGACGACCCCGAGCGGCGCGGTGTGCGGCAGGCCCTGCGGGCCGAGCGGGAGTGGGTCACCGACTGGGTGCTGCCCATGTTCGGGCGGAAGCTGCGCGGCGTCACGCTCGGGGACGACCTCGAGCCCCGCTGGCCGGACCCGATCCGCCCGGCGGAGGGCATGAAGCGGTTGGCCCGGGCGAGGATGGCGCGGCTGGCAGGATAGGGGCACCCGTCAGCTCCGAGGCCGGAGGGAGTCTCCCATGACGCAGTCCGAGGACGCCGCCGATCCGGCGACCCTGACCGACCTGCTCGCCGCGGCGGTCCGTGACCACGGTGACGCCCCGGCCACGGACGTGTCCGGGCAGACGCTGAGCTACCGGGCCCTCGCCGACCGGGTGGACCGCGCCGCGGCGGGACTGGCCCGGCTGGGCGTGGGCCGTGGTGACCGGGTGGCGCTCGTGCTGCCCAACTGCCCCGCCTTCCTCGTCGCCGCGTTCGCGGTCTGGCGCCTGGGCGCCATCGCCGTCGCCCACCACCCCGATTCCCGGGGTCGCGAACTGCGCCATCTGTTCGAGGACCACACGGCCGACGTCGCGATCGTGTGGACCCGCGTCGCCGACCGCGTCGACCGGCTGCCGGAGGACGCCAGACCCGCGCACCTGATCACGGTCAGCCTCACCGAGGACCTGCCGTTGCGGCAGCGGCTCGCCCTCCGGCTGCCCAGCAGTGCCGCGCACCGGCGCCGCGAGACGCTCGGCGACCGGCCGGCGCCCCGCGGCAGCATGGCGTTCACCCGGCTGCTCGAGCACGGGTCCGCGGCCGCCCTCCGGCGCATCGACCCACCCGGGGCGGACGACGCGGCGGTCCTGCAGTACACCGCGGGCGCGACCGGGGCGCCGATGGGGGCGATCCTGCGGCACCGCAACCTCACCGCCAACGTCGCCCAGGCCCGCGCGGTGCTGCCGGAGCTGCCCGCGGGCGCCGTGGTGCACGGCGTCCTGCCGTTCGTCCACGCCTGGGGGCTCACGCTCTCGCTGCTGCTGGCGTTGCGCGCCGGAGCCCGGCTGGTGCTGTTCCCGACCGTGGACCTCGAGGACGTCGTCCGCGCGCAGCAGCGGCTGCCCGCGGAGTACCTCGTGGCCGTCCCGCCCCTGCTGGACCGGCTGGCCGCGGCCGCGGAGGCCCGCGACGTCCGGTTCGACGCCCTGCGCTTCGCCTTCTCCGGCGGCACCGCGCTGCCCGAGCGGGTCCGGGCGCGGTGGGCGCGCATCGCCGGCGGCCCGCTGATCGAGGGCTACGGCCTGAGCGAGGCCTCCCCGCTGGTGCTCGCCGGGCCGCCGGACGGGAACGCCGCCCCCGGGACGGCCGGGCGACCGGTGCCCGGGACCGCGATCCGGGTGGTGGACCCCGACGACCCCCGACGGGACACGCCGGGTGTGGCGGGGGAGCTGCTCGTGCGCGGGCCCCAGGTGTTCACCGGGTACTGGAAGAAGCACACGGCCACGCGGCAGGTGCTGCTGCCCGACGGCTGGCTGCGCACCGGTGACGTGGTGACCGTGGCGGACGACGACGTCGTCACCGTGGTGGACCGGGTCAAGGACGTGATCGTCAGCGGCGGGTACGCCGTCACGCCGTCCGAGGTGGAGGCGGTGCTGCGCGACCACCAGGGGGTGCGCGAGGCCGCCGTCGTCGGCCTGCTCACCGTCACCGGCAGCGAGGAGGTCGTGGCCGTCGTCGTGATGGACGAGCACGCCCGCTTCCGGGAGGAGGCCCTGCGCGCCTGGTGCGCCCGGCGCCTCGCCCCGTGGAAGGTGCCGCGGCGCATCGTCGCCGAGGACGCCCTGCCGACCGACGCGTTCGGCGCGGTGAACCGGCGGCGGCTGCGCCACCAGCTGGCCGAGCTCGCCTTCACCGGCCGGCTGCCCGTCACCGACCGGGCGGAGGGGAAGCGTCGCAGGTGAGCACCGGTGCCGGGTGGACGGGACGACGGAGGCATCCCGTACGCTACGAGCAGCACGACATCAGCAGGGGGACCACCACATGAGCCAGGACGCCACCGCGCGCCCGGAACCAGCGCGCCAGGACGCCGCCCGCCCGCAACCGGGGCAGCCGGCCCCGCGAGCACGCGGTCGCCGGCACCGGGCCAGCTCCGCCGTCGGCCTCGGTGTGACCGCCGTGCTGGCCAGCGCCCTGATGACCGGGTGCTCGCCGGATGGGGACGTCATCGACGCCGACTACGCGCAGGTCTGCCAGGACCGGACGACGCAGCAGCGCGCCGAGGACGAGAAGTGCTCGGACTCCGGCCGCTCCGGGGGGCACTACGGGTGGTACTTCTTCCCGATGGGTTCCCGCGGGTCGACCGACACCCGCTCCCTTCCGGGCGTCGGGCAGAAGCTCTCCGGTGGCACCACCACGGTGCCCGCCGGGGCGTCCACGAAGTCCGGGGTCCCGGCCAAGGGCTCGTCCAGTGTCAGCCGAGGCGGCTTCGGCGGGGGCGGCAAGGGCGTCCACGTCGGCGGCTGACCCGGCCCCCGCACCCCGAGAAAACCCGTCCCCGCCACCCGAAGGAGCGCGCATGGAGCGCATCCGCAGCACCCCGCGCCCGGACTGGCGGGAGAAGACCGAGGCCCAGGGCCTGATCTACTCGACCACCGTCATGGACGACGGCACCGCCCTCGAGTACTGGCACGAGGACGCCTACTACCTGTTCACGATGCCCGAGGTCGAGACGCTCGAGGCCGTCACCGAGGACCTGCACCGGATGAGCCTGGAGGCCGCCCGCTTCCTGGCCACCGGCGCGATGGGCGACCTCGGCATCGGTCCCGCCGCGATGGAGCTGGCCCGCTACTCACTCCAGTCGCAGGATCCCGCCCTGTACGGCCGGTTCGACCTCGCGTACGACGGCACCGGCCCGGCGAAGCTGCTCGAGTACAACGCGGACACGCCCACCGGGCTGGTGGAGGCGGCCATCTGCCAGTGGTACTGGCTGCAGGACGTCGTACCGGCCAACGACCAGTGGAACGGCATCCACGAGTCCCTGGTCGCGGCGTGGGGCAGGCGCCGCGCCGAGACCGGCCTGTCCCGTCTGCACGTCGCCCACGTGGGGGAGGAGGACACCGGCGAGGACTGGATGAACGCCGCGTATCTGCTCGACACGGCCCAGCAGGCCGGCTGGGAGACTCAGGGCATCAACCTCGCCGACATCGGCTGGGACCGGGACACCCATCGGTTCGTCGACCTGGACGAGCGGCCGATCGAGGCGATCTTCAAGCTCTACCCGTGGGAGCTGGCCATGGCCGACCCGTTCGGCATGCACGTCCAGGACCACCCGCACGCGGCCGTGTGGTTCGAACCGCCCTGGAAGATGTTCCTCTCCACCAAGGCCCTGCTGGCGGCCCTCTGGCACCTCTACCCCGGGCACGAGAACCTGCTGCCCGCCTACCTGGGACAGGCCGGTCCGCTGACCGAGTGGGTGGCCAAGCCGCTGCACGGCCGGGAGGGGGAGAACATCGTCATCCACGCGGAGGGCATCGATCTGGTCCAGCCCGGTCACTACGGCGCCGAGGGCTGGTGCTACCAGGCGTTCCACCCGCTGCCGGACTTCGGCGGCAACCGGGCGGTGCTCGGGGCCTGGGTGGTCGACGGCGAGTCCGTCGGCGTCGGCGTCCGGGAGTCCGACGGGCTCGTGACCGACTACTTCGCCCGGTTCCTGCCCAACGTCATCGACGCCCCCGCTCCGGCGCCGACCCCCACGGCCGGGCAGGCGATCCGGTGAGCGCCGCGCCCACCACCACGGGCAGCGGCGCCGTCACCGGGCCCAAGGGTCTGGCCCGGGGGAAGCTGGGTCTGGCCGGGTCCACCGCCCTCGGCATCGCCTCGACGTCGCCGGTGTACTCGCTGGCCGCCACGCTGGGGCTGGTGATCGCCGCGTGCGGGCCCCGGACCCCGGTGGTGATGGTGCTGGCGTTCGTCCCGATGCTGTTCATCGCGGTCGCCTACCGGGAGCTGAACGCCGTCGACCCCGACTGCGGCACCACGTTCACCTGGGTCTCCCGCGCGTTCGGGCGTCGCACCGGCTGGATGGGCGGCTGGGCGATGGCGCTGGCCGGCATCATCGTGCTCGCCAACCTCGCGCTGGTGGCGGGGCAGTACCTGTGGCTGCTGATCGCTCCCGACGCCGCGGAGAACACCTGGCTGGTCACCGGTACAGGGGTCGTCTTCATCGCCGTGATGACCTGGGTGAACCGCCGTGGCATCGATGTCGGTCAGCGACTGCAGTGGGCGATGACGATCCTGCAGTACGCGGGCCTGGCGATCTTCGCCGTCGTCGCGGTCGGGGCCCTGGCCACCGGCGCGGTGCCGGGGGCGGTCACGCCCCGTGCGGACTGGTTCAACCCGCTCGCCGCCGACCCCCGCGGCCTCGGGTACGGTGTCCTGCTCAGCCTGTTCATCTACTGGGGCTGGGACACGTGCCTGGCGCTGAACGAGGAGACCCGCGACCCGAGGACCATCCCGGGCCGGGCCGCCGTGCTGTCCTCGGTGATCCTGCTGATCACCTACGTGCTGCTGGCCGTGCTGGTCACCGCCCTCACCGGCGCCGGTTCCGACGGCGACGTCGCCGACGTGCTCCACGACGTCAGCGTGCAGGTGATGGGGCCCTGGGCGCCGGTCATGCTGGTCGCGGTGCTCGTCTCCGTGGTCGCCTCCACCCAGACGACCATCCTGCCGACGGCGCGCGGGACGTTGTCGATGGCGGTGCAGGGTGCGCTGCCGGACGCGTTCGCTCGCGTGCACCCCCGTTTCCTCACGCCCACGTTCTCCACCACGGTCGTCGGTGGCGCCGCGATCGCCTGGTTCGTGGTGATGACGGCGGTGAGCACGGACCTGCTGGCCGATTCGATCGCCGCGATCAGCCTGTTCATCGCCGTCTACTACGCCCTGACGGGACTGGCGTGCGCCTGGCTGTTCCGGCGGGACGCGGTCGGGGTGCGCCAGGTGCTCGCCCGGATCGTGCTGCCGCTGGCCGGCGCCGTCGCGATGATCGTCGCCCTGATCGCCACGGCGGTGGGGCTGGCGGATCCGGCGTCCGGCTTCACCAGCGTGTTCGGCGTCGGCGGTGGCCTGGTGATCGGGGTGGTCGCGCTGCTCGCCGGGCTGCCGCTGATGGCCGCCTGGTATGCGCACCGGCGGGCCGGTCAGCGCGCGGACTGAGTCGCGGGACGCGGCACCGCCTCAGCGGTGCGGGCGGGTGATCCAGTCGGACCGGTAGCCGACCGGGCCGCCACCCCGGCGGGTTGCACCGGGCGTCGCGCCGCCGTGCTGGTCCGGGCCGGGCTCGTCGTCCCGGCCCTCGGAGAGCACCGCCACCGTCACCGCGATCGCCGCGGCGATGAACAGGGCGAGCGCGGACATCAGGCAGGCCAGCACGAGGGAGGTGCCGGCGTTCTCGGCCGGCGTGTCCTCCACCAGGGGGACGACGACGGTGCTCGCGACCAGCAGGAGCAGGCCGACGACGGCGAGGACGACGGCGACCCTGCCCGCCGTCGTCCCCAGGACCGTCCGCACGCGCGACGGCTCGCTGACCCCGGCGTGTCGCGGCAGCCGGCCGGTGTTGACCAGGACGTACCCCGACACGCCCGCGGCCACGAGCAGGCCCGCGAGCACGAGCAGGACGATCCGGGCGGGGCCGGTCGCGGTCAGCCCGCCGGTCCCGAGGAGCAGCCCAAGCACGAGCGCGGAGAACGAGAGGCCGCGCGCCATCCGCCGGTACGCGACCAGCTCCCGGCCCACCAGCTCGCGCCGGACGTGGGGCAGGGGCGCGTCGATGCGCTGCCCCCAGCGCGGGGGCTCCTGCCCGGCCGGGGGTGCGTGCTCGTCTCTCACGGCATCGAGCCTATGCCCGGCACGCGGGCGCGGCACCCGGCCACCGCCGATCCCGTGGACCGGTCCCGAGGCAGCCCGTGGAGACAGCTGCGGAGTGCCTGTCTCGTCGTATCCGGCCAGGACGTTGGTGGCGGCGGCCCGGCCGCTGCACTGGAGCCCGAACAGCCGGGTCAGTGTTTGGGACGGGGTGCGGCTCGTCGCGGCCGCTGCACTGGAGCCCGAACAGGCGGGTCAGTGTTTGGGGCTGAGCACTGGAGCCCGAACGTCGGGCTTTCTGTTCGGGGCGGGGTGCGGCTGGTCGCGGCCGCTGCACTGGAGCCCGAACAGCCGGGTCATCGTTTGGGTCTGAGCACTGGAGCCCGAACAACGGGGCTTTCTGTTCGGGGCGGGGTGCGGCTGGTCGCGGCCGCTGCACCAGAGCCCGAACAGCGGGCTTTCTGTTCGGGGCGGGGTGCGGCTGGTTGCGGCCGCTGCACTGGAGCCCGAACAGCCGGGTCAGTGTTCGGGACTGAGCGCGAGATGGACGCCGCCTTGTCCTCATGTGCCGGCGGCGCCGACGAGACCACGACATCCAGCCGCCGGGACGATCGCCACGGCCAACTCGACGCGCTCACGGGTCCTTCTCGTCGGCCGGGTCCGGCTTCTTCCTGTCGGGAGCCGGGGACGGCTTGTCCACCCACTTCCCCGGCCGGTCCACCCCGAACCTGGCCACCCCTGATTCCTTCGTGACGCGGCTCCACCTGCACGATCCCCCGGTCCGCTGTGGTGCTTAATGAGATTCACCCCTCGAAGACCGCCGTCTCCCGGCTGCCCTGAACCTGACACGGCCAGGACGAGCGCGATCCGGCGACCTGAACAAGCCTCGGCGAGACCGACGCCCGACGGGAGGATCGCGATAGCAGTGCCGCCAGGCGAGACAAGGTGGCCGGGTTGCCGACGGCCCTGCGACGATGGGGGATCGTCCGCGACGACGCGACGACGATGCCGCACCCCGGCAACCCGCGCGGTGGATCCGTGCGTCCGTGACCGAAGGAGCCCCATGACCGTGCAGCTCGCGCCCGGTGACCCCGCCCCCAGCTTCTCCCTGCCCGATGCGACCGGCGGGACGGTGTCCCTCGGCGACCTGGCCGGGGGACGGGTGATCCTCTACTTCTACCCGGCCGCCTTCACCCCCGGCTGCACCGCGGAGGCCTGCGACTTCCGGGACAACCTCGCCTCGCTCACCGGCGCGGGGTACACGGTGCTCGGGGTGTCGAAGGATCCGGTCGAGACGCTGGCGGACTTCACCCGCGAGTACGGCCTGACCTTCGCCCTGCTCTCCGACGAGGACGGCACCGTCGCGCAGCGGTACGGGGCGTGGGGTGAACGGAGGCGATCCGACGGCACGACGAGCACCGGCCCGCTGCGGTCGACCTTCGTGATCAGCGAGGACGGCGCCGTCGTGCTGGCCGACACGAACGTCACCGCCGACGGCCACGTCGCCCAGCTGCGCCGGGACCTGGGCCTCGATCCCTGAGTCCCAGGGTTCAGCGGCGGCCGCGGGTGAGGATCGGCGGCGCGGTCACGCGCCACGACGCGTCGATCAGCTCGGCGATCTCGATCCAGTCGACGCCGTCGGGCCCGTCCCGGTGGGTCAGATCGACGCCGACCCACCCCGACGCGGACAGGTAGGCCGGCGCGTACGTCTGCGGCTGGGCCAGCAGGTACGCCTGTTCGGACGGGTCCGGGTGAACGAGGACGGACTGCTGGAAGCGGGTGATGACGCCGGTATCCCGGTCCGCCGTCGTCGACCCCCCGTACAGCGCGAACAGTTTGACGGTGCGGAACACCGGTCGCCCGTGCGAGATCAGCTCGCTCGCCCCCGGCAGGGCCAGGGCCAGCCGGCGGACGTGCACGAGGTACCCGTCGTCCTCGTCGAACATCCGCGGGTGGGCCATGCGAGCATTCTCGACCCGCGCTGTCCCGCCGACAAGGCCGCGGCGGCACGCCCGCCGGGGCGCCTCAGCGGCCGGCCGCCACCACCCGCCGGTAGGCGGGCACCGTGAGGAAGTCGGCGTACTCCTCGGAGAGCACGAGGTCCGCGACGATGGCCGCGGCCGGCTCGTAGAACCGGGTGAACTGCTCCTCGCCCACCTCGCCGCGCAGCTTCTCCTTCTGTGCGTCCAGGGCCGCCGTCACCAGCTCGCGGGTCGCCGTGTTGCCGGTGTCGGTGTAGACGACGCCGTTGGCGATCTGCTGCCACACCTGCGACCGGGAGATCTCGGCGGTGGCCGCGTCCTCCATCAGGTGGTGGATGGCGACGGCGCCGTTGCCCGAGAGCCACCCGGCCGTGTAGGCGATGGCCACGTACAGGTTCGCGTTCAGCTCGGCCTCGGTGCGCTCGGCGCCGGCGGACGGCACGTCGAGCAGCTGCTCGGGCGTCACCTGCACCTCCTCACGCAGCCGGTCCACCTGGTTCGGCTTCGCGCCGAGGACGCCGTCGAACACCTCCTGGCACACCGGAACCAGGTCCGGGTGGGCCACCCAGGACCCGTCGAACCCGTCGTTGGCCTCGCGGGTCTTGTCGCTGCGGACCTTCTCGAACGCGGCCCGGTTGACCTCCTCGTCCTTGCGGGACGGGATGAACGCGGCCATGCCACCCATCGCGTGGGCGCCGCGGCGGTGGCAGGTCTTCACCAGCAGCTCGGTGTAGGCGCGCATCAGGGGCGCCGTCATGGTGATCTTCGACCGGTCGGCCAGGACGAACCGGTCCCCGGCGTCGCGGAAGTACTTGATGATGCTGAACAGGTAGTCCCAGCGCCCGGCGTTCAGGCCGGCGGCGTAGTCGCGCAGCTCGTAGAGGAACTCCTCCATCTGGAACGCGGCGGGGATGGTCTCGATCAGCATGGTGGCGCGGATGGTGCCGTGCTCGATGCCGAGCTCCTCCTCCGCGGCGGCGAAGACCTCGGCCCACAGCCGCGCCTCGAGGTAGCTCTCCATCTTGGGCAGGTAGTAGTAGGGGCCCTCGCCGTTGGCGATCAACTGCTGCGCCACGTGGAAGACGTGCAGGCCGAAGTCGACCAGGGCGCCGACGGCGGGGCGACCGTCGATCGTGACGTGCTCCTCGTCGAGGTGCCAACCGCGGGGACGCATCACGACGGTGGCCAGCGGCGCGTCCGTGCGCAGGGCGTAGGTCTTCCCCTCGGGGGAGGTGAACGCCAGGGTGCCGCGGGCGGCGTCGCGCAGGTTGAGCACGGAGTCGACGACGTTGTGCCAGGTGGGGGAGCTCGCGTCCTCCATGTCGGCGAGCCACACCTTCGCCCCGGAGTTCAGCGCATTGATCGCCATCTTGGCGGGGCTCGCGGGGCCGGTCATCTCGACGCGGCGGTCGGCCAGGGCCGGCGGCACGGGGGCGACCGTCCAGTCGCCCTCCCGCACGTCGCGGGTGGTCGGGTCGAAGTCGAGGCCACCGGCGGCGGCCACGGCCTGCTGCTGCTCGACGCGCTTGCCGAGCAGCTCGTCACGGCGGGCGGCGAAGCGGGTGTGCAGCGACGCGACGAAGGCGAGGGCCTCGTCGGTGAGGATCTCGTCGGCGCGGTCGACGGGGGTCCGGTCGGTGATCTCGATGCTCATGGGGTCCTCCGTCTCGGGCAGCACGTCCGTGGACAGTTCCACGATACGGACATTACATTCTGTTGAGCGAAAGGACAAGGCCGTGCCACGTGCGTGCAGGGCGGGATCGCGCTCAGGCGGTGGCGGACCAGCGCGTCGGGATGCCGTGGGCCGGGGCGACGCCGAGCGCGTGCACGACGCCGTCGTCGTCGGCGCCCCGCCACAGCCGGGCGGTGACCGGGAAGCCCCGGCGCCAGCGGTCGCCCGGTTCCATCGACAGGTGCAGGAACGGGGCCGCCGCCGTCGCGCGGGCGCCGATCCGCTCGATCGCCTGCGCGCTCGCGGCCGCCTCCGCCGGCCCGATGTACTGCCACATGACGGAGTGCCAGAACACCGTCAGGGTGCCCGGCGTCGGCTCGATGGCCTGGATGAACGGCAGCGCGCTGATCCGCTCGAGGCGGGCCGGCACGCGGTGGGCGACCTCGATGGCGCCGCGCAGGCGCTCCATTCGGGCCGTCTGATCGGGCCATACGAACGACATCAGCCGCAGCGCGCCCTCGTCGGTGGCGGCGTCGATCGGGTTGACGTCGCCGCCGACTCGTTCGACCAGATCCACGCGGTCCGGGGCGCCCGCGGGCACCGCCGTCCAGGCGCCGGCCAGGTGGACGGGGGAGTGCTCGGGTCCCCAGCTCGCCCCGTGGGCGTCCGTGTACCGGTAGTGGTCGGCCCGCAGGTTCAGGCCGCCGGAGGTCCCGAGCTCGAAGAGCCGGACGGGCGTGCGGTCCGCCAGGGGACCCTGCCCGAGCACGGTCAGCAGCCCGCCGAGCAGGGACGAGGACCGGCCCACCTCGTTGGTCTGGGGCGCCCAGTCCAGGCCCCGGCGCAGGGTTTCCCGCTCGTCCACCAGCAGGCGGCGCAGGGCGGCCCAGGCGCCGACGACGTCGCCGTCGCCACCACAGCTGGGCAGGTGTGCCGCCAGCGCGGGGGCATGGCCGGACAGCGCCAGCCGATGGGCGCCGCCGAGCAGGCGCAGCGACAGCGCGTCGGACTCGGGCCGGTGCTCGTGACCGGCGATCACGGCGGCCGTCGGCCCGTCGGCGAGCAGGTCCTCGGCGAGGCGCGGCAGCAGGGCGGCGTAGAGGGGCGAACCGAGTCTCCCGCACGCCGCCGCCTGGTGCTGGAAGTGCGAGGCGACGGCGGTGAGGTCCACGGTGATCATCCCTCGATTGTCCGCCGCCACGGCCAGGGCGGACCGCCCCGGCGTAACACCGCGTCGTTCGCCGCCGGACGGCGATCCGGTCCTCAGTGGGGGCTCAGCTCCGCGGAGATGCGGCGGGCCGCGGCCTGCAGGGCCGGCACGGCGCGGTCGCCGAAGTCCTCGCCCACGCGCGTGGTGGGGCCGGAGACGGACACGGCCATCGGGGTGGGGGCGTCGGGGACGGCGACGGCGAAGCAGCGCACCCCCAGCTCCTGCTCGTTGTCGTCCACGGCATAGCCCCGCCGGCGGATCTCGGTCAGGTCCTCGAGCAGGGACTCGGTGCTGGTGTGGCTGTGCTCGGTGTGCGCGGGCAGGCCCGCACTGCCGACGATCCGCAGCACCTCCGCGTCGCTCAGCTGGGCGAGGATCGCCTTGCCGACCCCCGTGTCGTGGGTGTGAGCGCGCCGGCCCACCTCGGTGAACATCCGCATCGGGTGCGGGGACGGCTTCTGTGCCACGTACACGATCATGTCGCCGTCGAGCACCGCCATGTTCGCGGTCTCGCCCAGGTCGTCCACCAGGGTCGCGAGCTCGGCGCGGGCCGCGGAGCCGAGCTGCCGGCCGGCCATCTCGCCGAGTTGGATCAGCCGGGCGCCGAGCGCGTACCGCCGGGAGGGCAACTGCCGCACGTACCCCAGGGCCACCATGGTGCGCAGCAGGCGGTGGATGGTCGGCATCGGCAGGCCCGAGACCCCGGCCAGGTCGCTCAGCGAGATCTCCCCGCCGGCGCCGGAGACGGCCTCCAGCAGGGCGAACACCCGTTCCACGGACTGCACGCCGCCGCCTCGCGCCGTTCCGGCCTCCACCATGCCGACTCCTCCCGATGCGCCGCCACCGCCCGGCCGCCTTCACTTCCACGATACAGAACTCGATGCCGTCGTGATGGAAAGCGTTGACCGTCCCGGGCATCGGACCACGAGTTGACCTGGAACGCTTGTCGTCTCAACCATCAGCCCGCTACCCTGTACTCGTCAGTACCGCATCCCAAGTTTCCGTGGGGGGAACACTGTGAATGCCTCGTACTCCGTCGTGCTCGACCGTGGTCTCAATGCACCGGATGCCCTGGAACGCCTCGTGCTGCCCGCCGATTCGCTCGCGAACGCCCGGCAGCTGCTCGGCAACATCATCTCCGGCCTCAGCCCGCTCTTCGTCACGCGTGGCCGCCGCACCGACATCGTCGGGGTGAAGGAGGATCACTTCATCCTCGTCACCAAGGGCCGCTTCGGCACCATCAAGGACATGACGCGCGCGCAGATCGTGGTCTCCCTCGGCCCGGCGATCGACCGGGCCGAGAAGACGAACGTGGTGCCGGCCGCAGTGGTGCCCTCCGTGGTGACCGCGGGCGAACCGGACCTGCTCGTCTCCTGACGCCTCACCCCGCCCACCGCGGGATTCCGCACGCCCCGGCGGAGCGGAATACCTCGCTGCGTGCGCGGTTGTACCCGGATGAGACGGCGCGCCCGGCCCCCGGGCGGCGCGCCCCGACGGGACGAACAGGGAAGGGGTGAACCGTGGTCGCGCTCTCCATCCTCGACCTGGTGCCACGCAGTGAGGGGCAGGACGCGACGGCGGCCCTGCGGGCCAGTGCCGATCTGGCGGTGGTGGCCGACGCCACCGGTTACCGGCGGCTCTGGTACGCCGAGCACCACAACACGGGCGTCTTCCTCAGCTCCGCGACGGCACTGCTGATCGGGCGAGCCGCGCAGCTGACGGAGCGGATCCGCGTGGGCTCGGGCGGCGTGATGCTGCCCAACCACCCGCCGCTGACCGTCGCCGAGCAGTTCGGCACCCTCGCCGCGATGTACGGCGACCGGATCGACCTGGGCCTGGGTCGGGCGCCCGGTACCGACCCCCGCACTGCGGCCCTGCTGCGGCGCGGCGACTCCTCGGAGCCGGCGTTCGCCGCCGAGATCGCCCAGCTGCAGGCGTGGTTCGGCGATCAGCGTCAGCTGCCGGTCAAGGCCGGCCCCGCACTGAACCGGCACGTCCCGCTGTGGGTGCTCGGCTCCTCCACGGCCGGCGCCATGGTGGCCGGCCAGCTCGGCCTGCCGTACGCGGCCGCCTCGCACTTCGCCCCGCAGAGCCTGATGGACGCGCTCGCGGTCTATCGGCAGTACTTCGACCCGCACGCCCCGACCGCGCAGATCGACCGGCCGTACGCGATGGCCGGCGTCAACGTCGTCGTCGCCGACACGGACGACGAGGCGGAGCGCCAGTTCACCACTCACCTGCAGATGGCCCGCGGCATCGTCCGCAACGACCGGCGCGCCCTGCTGCCGCCGGACCCGGCCGCCGTGGACAGCTGGGACCCGTACGAGCTGGCCATGGTCCGCTCCCGGCTCACCGCGAGCGCCGTCGGCAGTCCCGCGACCGTCCGCGAGCAGCTCGACCGGTTCGTGGCCACCACCGGGGTGGACGAGCTGATGACGGTCACCTACACCCACGACCCGGCCGTCCGGCTGCGGTCGGTCCAGTTGCTGGCCGAGGCGGTGCGCCCGACGGCCGACGCCCTGCCCCGGGGCTGAGCCGGATCGGCCGCGCCGCCGGCCTGACCGTCGCACCCGCCCGCCACTAGGCTGGGCGATGTCCCGCACGCCGGGGCGGGGAGGGGAGCACCGTGTCCAGCAGCACGCCATCCGTCGGCGGCGCGTCCGGCGGCCACGCCGTCGTCGACGGCACCGGGCCGGCGGCCCTGGCCGAACCCGTCGAGGGCGTCCGGCCGCGCTGGGTGGTCTCGGTCACCCTCGCGACCCTCGGGGTCAACGCCGTCCTGTTCGCGTGCATCAAGATCTACCTCGCCCTCCAGGCCGAGCGGTTCGACGCCGCCGAGAAGGAGGCGGTGCTCGCCCTCGTCACCGGCGTCGGTGCCGCCGTCTCGCTCGTGGCCAACCCGGTGTTCGGTGCGCTCTCGGACCGCACCGTGTCCCGCTTCGGGCGGCGCGTGCCGTGGGTCGTGATCGGCGCCGCCGTCGCGGTCGCGGGCCTGCTCGTCCTGGCGATCAGTCCGGGGATCGGGGTGATGGTGGTCGGCTGGTCCCTCGTGCAGGCCGGGTGCAACGCCATGACCGCCGCCCTGACCGCCGCGGTGCCGGATCGGGTGCCCCGCCGCCAGCGCGGACGCGTCGGGGGCTGGATCGCGCTGGGCACCACCACGGGGATCCTGCTCGGCATGATCATCGCCAACGTCGCCCGCGAGCTGCTGCCCGGCTATCTGCTGTGCGCCGCCGTCCTCGTGGCCCTCGCCGTGCCGTACCTGCGCGCGTCCCGGGACGTGCCGCTGCGCCGGGACGAGCGGCCATCCCTGGGGGCCCGTGAGGCGTTGACCGGCTTCTGGATCTCGCCCCGCCGGTACCCGGACTTCGGTTGGGCGTGGATCACCCGGTTCCTCGTCTTCCTCGGCAACTCGATGTTCACGCTCTACCTGCTCTATTTCCTGCAGGACGCCGTGCACCATCCCGACCCGACCTTCGGGGTGCTCGTCCTCACCGGCTGCTATGCGGCCGCCGTGCTCGTCACCGCCGTGATCGCCGGGCCGGCGTCGGACCGGATGGGCCGACGCAAGCCGTTCGTCATCGGGGCCTCGCTCGTCATCGCCGCCGCTTCCCTGATCGCCGCGTTCTCCCCGACGTTCCCGGGCGCCCTGGTGGCCGCCATCGTGCTCGGCATCGGGTTCGGCGCCTACCTGGCCGTCGACTTCGCGCTGCTGACCGAGGTGCTTCCCGCCGCCGCGAACCGCGGCAAGGACATGGGGGTGATCAACATCGCCGCCTCGCTGCCCCAGGTGCTCGCCCCGGTGATCGCCTGGCCGCTGGTCACCTCCGGCGGCGGTTTCGTCGCCCTGTTCTGCTGCGCGGCACTGGCCGGCCTGCTCGGCGGCGTATTCGTGGCGCCCATCCGTTCCGTGCGCTGACCTAGGCTGGAACCATGCCCCCTCTGCGCAATCAGCGTGCCGCTGCCCTGCCCGCCACCCTGTCCCGCTCCTGGCTGCTGGCGTCCGCCGGCGACGCGGCGGACTTCCCGGCGGCGCTGGCCTCCGAGGCCGACTCCGTGGTGTTCGACATCGAGGACGCCGTGCCCGCCGACGGCAAGGCGGCCGCGCGGGAACGGGTCGTCGCCGCGCTGAACGACGGCATGACCGGCTGGGTGCGGATCAACGACATCAACACCGAGTTCTGGCAGGACGATCTCGAGGCCCTGGCCAACGCGCCCGGGCTGCGCGGCGTCATGCTGGCCAAGACCGAGAAGCCCGAGCACGTCACCCTGACCGCCATGCGCCTGCGGCCGGGCACCCCGGTGCTCGCCCTGGTCGAGTCGGCGCTCGGCGTCGAGAACGCCACCGACATCGCGAAGGCGCCCGGCACGTTCCGGCTCGCGTTCGGCATCGGCGACTTCCGGCGCGACACCGGCGCCAGCGACGACCCGATGGCGCTGGCCTACGCGCGCGGCCGGCTGGTCATCGCCTCTCGTGTCGGGCAGCTGCCGGGCCCGATCGACGGCCCCAGCGTCGGCACTGCGGGCGACGACCTGATGGCGGCCTGCGGGGTCTCGGCCTCGATGGGCATGACCGGCAAGCTCACCCTGAAGATCGAGCAGACCGAGACGATCAACGCCGGCCTCAGCCCGAGCGCGAGCGAGATCGTCTGGGCGCACGAGCTGTTGGAGGCGCACGAGCACGGCGCCGTCGGCGG
Organism: Tersicoccus solisilvae; assembly: GCF_014643255.1. Classification (GTDB taxonomy): domain Bacteria; phylum Actinomycetota; class Actinomycetes; order Actinomycetales; family Micrococcaceae; genus Tersicoccus; species Tersicoccus solisilvae. Next base: position 371,210 of record NZ_BMJI01000001.1, read on the forward strand.
CGACGGCAGCTACCTGCCGCGCCTGGCCCGCGCCCAGAAGATCCGCAATCTCGGGGAGTCCTACGGCCTGTGGAACGAGTGACGCCGCGCGGCTCGGTCCGCATTACATAAGTAAACCGTTTCCTAATGGGCGAAGCATGGGGTTAGGGTGACCTTACCCGTTCATCGCGGCCCTCGGGCCGCCCTGCCCCGAGGACTCCCATGACTCGCGTGCTCCGACTGCTGGCCGTGCTGGTCGCCGGTCTGCTGCTGCTCAGCGCCTGCTCCACCGGCCCCGCCTCCACCGCCGGCGGCTCCGCCACCGCCTCCTCCTCGACCGGGGGCGCCGAGGACGGGGCATTCCCGGTCACCATCGAGCACGCGTTCGGGAAGACGACGATCGAGAAGGAGCCCACCCGCGTCGCGACCGTCGGATGGAGCGACCAGGACATGGCGCTGAGCCTCGGCGTCGTGCCGGTCGGCTCCACGAAGATCACCTACGGCGGCAACGACAAGGGCTCGACCGACTGGTTCGACGCGAAGCTGGCGGAGCTCGGCGGCACCCAGCCCGCCCGCTGGGACGAGAACGACGGCGTTCCCTTCGACGCGATCGCCAAGGTCAGCCCCGACCTCATCCTCGCGACCAACTCGGGCCTGACGCAGGCCGACTACGACAAGCTGTCGAAGATCGCCCCCGTCGTCGCGTTCCCGGAGAAGGCGTGGACCACGCCGTGGCAGACCTCCCTCGACCTGGTCGGCCGGGCCCTCGGGCGCCCGGCGGCGGCGAAGAAGGCCGAGGAGGACACGCTGGCGGCCATCCGCACCGCCGTGGACGAGCACCCGGCGATCAAGGGCAAGAGCTTCATCTTCGCCTCCGCCATGTCGACCGACACGTCGAAGCTGTCCGTCTACACGTCCGTCGACAACCGCGTGCGCGTCATCTCCCAGCTCGGCCTCACCGTGGCCCCGATCGTCGAGCAGCTGAACACGGCCAAGGGCGCCTTCTACTACGACGTGTCCGCCGAGCGGGCGCCGAAGCTCGCGTCGGACATCGCGATGATCTACTCGGACACCGCGGACGTGGCGACCACCGACAAGCTGCTCAGCCAGATGCCGGCGATCAAACGCGGCGCCTCGGTCGTGGTGACCGACGAGCCCGAGGCCGGCACGCTCAGCACCCCGTCGCCGCTGTCCATCCCCACGCTGCTGAAGACCTACCTGCCCCAGCTCGACGCGGCCGCCCAGAAGGCCGGCTGAGCCGTCCGCCACGGGACCTTCGCGACGAGGAACGACCGACGACCATGACGACGACCGAGAGCCTGCGCTCCCGCCGGGTGCCCGCTGTTCGCGGCACCCGGCGGGCGGTCCTGTCCGTGCGCGTGCTCGTGCTGGGAACGGGGTCGGCGGTCGCGCTGGTCGTGCTCTGCTTCGCGTCCCTGGCGATCGGCTCGCAGCCGTTCGACCCGGGCACCGTCGTCGCCGCGCTCACGGCCCCGGACCCGAACGACGCCGCGGACGCCATCATCGGCGCCCGCGTGCCGCGCACCGTCGCGGGCGTGCTCGTCGGGGCGGCACTCGGCCTCTCCGGCGGCGTGCTGCAGGGCGTCACCCGCAACCCCCTCGGTGACGCGGGACTGCTCGGCATCAACGCCGGCGCGGCGGTCGCCGTCGTGCTGGCCATCTTCACCGCCGGTGTCGGCTCCCTGACCGGGTACGTGTGGTTCGCCCTGGCCGGCGCCGCGGTCGCGACGCTCGTCATCTTCGCCCTGGCCGGGCTGGGCCCGGGCCGGGCCACCCCCCTGAAGCTGGCCATCACCGGCGCCACCGTCAACGCCGGACTGGCCTCCGTCATCTCGGGCGTGCTGGTGTCCAGCTCCGAGAGCTTCGACGCGTACCGCCAGTGGCAGGTGGGGCTGATCGCCGGCCGCGACTGGGAGCAGGTGCTCGTGGTGGCCCCGTTCCTCGCCGTCGGCGCGGTGCTGGCCCTGGCGAGCGGGCCGGCGCTGAACGGGCTCGCGCTCGGTGACGACGTCGCCCGGGGCCTGGGGCAGCGGATCGGACTGACCCGCACCCTGGTCTGCGTCAGCGTCGTGCTGCTGGCCGGGGGCGCCACCGCCCTGGCCGGCCCGGTGGCGTTCGTCGGCCTCGTGATCCCGCATGCCGTGCGGGCGCTGACGGAACCCGACTACCGCACCGTCCTGCCCCTGTGCGCCCTGCTCGCCCCCGTGCTGCTGCTCGGCGCCGACATCGTCGGCCGGGTGATCGCCCCGCCGGGCGAGATCGCGGTGGGCGTCATGACGGCCGTGATCGGTGCCCCGGTCTTCATCGCGCTGGTCCGCCGGCGGAAGCTGGGGGCGCTGTGACGACCACCCCGCCCGTCGCCCCGGCCGCGCGACCGGCCGCCGACCTGGATGCCGTCCAGCGCCGGCTCGGCCGGATTCGCCGGGTGGCCCGCCGCCGCTGGGCCCTCGTCACCGGTGCCCTGACCTTGCTCGTCCTCGCCCTCCTCGCCTGCCGGGTGCTGCTCGGCGACTACACCGTCACCGTCCCGGACTTCCTCCGGCTGCTGGCCGGCGAGAACATCCCGGGCGCCCGCTTCATCGTGATGGAGTCGAAGCTGCCGCGCGCCCTGCTGGGGCTGCTCACCGGGCTGTCCTTCGGCGCGGCCGGCGCCGTCTTCCAGACGATGCTCCGCAACCCGCTGGCCAGCCCGGACATCATCGGGGTGAGCCTCGGCTCCAGCGCCGGGGCCGTGATCGCCATCGTGCTGATCGGGGCGGGCGGGGCGACGGTGCCGCTCGCGGCACTGACCGGCGCCCTCGTCGTGGCGGCGGTCATCTTCCTGCTCTCCCGGCACCAGTCCGCCGCCGGGATCCGGATGGTGCTGGTCGGCATCGGCATCGCGGCGCTGCTGCAGGCCGTCGTCGTCCACCTGCTCTCCCGCACCGACATCTACCGGGCCAACGACGCCCTCCAGTGGATCGTCGGCAGCCTCAACGGGGCGACCTGGGAACGGCTGACGTGGCTCGCCGTCGGCCTCGTGCTCGTGGCCCCCTTCCTCGCCGCGTTCGGGCGCCGCCTGCGCATCCTGCCGCTTGGCGACGACCTCGCCGCGGGGCTCGGCCTGAACGTGGAGCGCACCCGGCTGGCCCTGCTGGTGGTCGGCGTCGCCCTCACCGCGTTCCCGACGGCCGCCGCCGGGCCGATCTCGTTCATCGCCCTGCTCGCCGGCCCGATCGCCCGGCGCCTGAACGGGGGACGCGCGACGATCGTCATCGCCGCCCTCGTCGGCGCCGCGATCGTGCTGGCCGCCGACTACGCCGCCGCCTACCTCGTCCCGGGCACCGTGCTCCCGGTCGGCGTGCTGACCGGCGGGCTCGGGGCTCCGTTCATGCTGTGGCTGCTGCTCAGCCGCCGCGCCGGCGCGAGTGAGGGTTGATGATGAGCACCCCGACCCGTTCCACCTCGACCCGTTCGACCCGACCGCTCCGGGAGGATCCCATGGCCGCCCCCTCCGACCCGCGGGCCGCGTCCGCGCCCGGCCCCGCCGCCCGGTCCCCCGAACGGCCGAGCCTGCGCGCCGACGCGGTGACGCTCGGCTACGACGGCCGCACCGTCGTCGACGGGCTGACCGTGGCCCTGCCGCCGGGGAAGATCACGGTGATAGTCGGCGCCAACGCCTGCGGCAAGTCGACGCTCCTGCGGGGCCTGTCCCGCCTGCTGACGCCGCGCTCCGGCGCCGTGCTGCTCGACGGCAAGGACGTCCACCGCTATCCCGCCAAGGAGCTCGCCCGACGGGTGGGTCTGCTGCCCCAGGCTCCCACCGCACCGGAGGCGGTGACCGCCGTCGACCTCGTCACCCGTGGCCGCTACCCCCACCAGGGCTTCTTCCAGCAGACCACGCAGGAGGACCGGGACGCCGTCGCCGAGGCGATGGTCGCGACCGGCACCCTCGACCTCGCGGCGCGGCCCGTCGACGAGCTCTCCGGCGGTCAACGGCAGCGCGTGTGGATCGCCATGGCGCTGGCCCAGCAGACGGGCGTGCTGCTGCTCGACGAGCCCACCACCTACCTCGACGTCACCCACCAGATCGAGGTGCTCGACCTGATCACGGACCTGAACCGGACCCGCGGCACGACCATCGCCCTCGTCCTGCACGACGTCAACCTGGCCAGCCGGTACGCCGACCACCTGATCGCGATGAAGGGCGGTGCGGTCGTCGCCGAGGGCGCACCGGGCGCCATCCTCACCGCCGACCGGGTCCGCGAGGTGTTCGGTCTGGACGCCCGGGTGCTCACCGACCCGGTCAGCGGCACACCGATGATCGTGCCCATCGGCCGGCACCACCGGGCGACGACGACGCCGGGCGACCCACCCCGGCCGGACGCGCCCCGGACGGATGCGCCCTGGGCGATGCGCCGGCTGACCGACACCGGCCCCACCGACACCGACCCCACCGACACCCCGGCCGACCACGCCGGACCCGTGCGACCCCCCCGAGGAGGCGCGCCCATGACCACCGCGACCACGTCCATCGCGCCGATCGTCGCGATCGACGCCGAGGTGATCGCCGTCCACCGCCTCAGCCCCCACTACCGCCGGATCGTGTTCGGCGGCCCCGGGCTGGAGCAGTTCGGCCCCGATCGCGACCCCCTGGACCTGCGGATCAAGCTGCTCATCCCCACCCCGGGCCGCCCCGCGCCGATGCTCGAGGTGACCGACGACGGCTGGTACCAGCGCTGGCTCGCCGCCGACCCGGACGCCCGCGGCCAGATGCGCACCTACACCGTGCGGTCCGTGGACGACGAGACCGACGCCGTCGGAGACGTGCGGCGCACCGTCACGGTCGATTTCGTGCTGCACGGCGTCCCCCGCGAGGACGGGCACCCCGGCGACGCCGCCGGCCCGGCGGCGCAGTGGGCCGCGGCCGCCCGCCCCGGGGACCACCTGTGCCTGCTCGGCCCGAACCGGGCGATCGGGGGACGGTCCGGCATCGAGTTCGACCCCGGTCCCGCCCGGCGGCTCCTGCTCGTCGCCGACGAGACGGCCGTGCCGGCGGTGGCGTCCATCCTCGCCAGCGGCCCCGCCCAGACCGGTGACGTGTATCTGGAGGTGCCCACCGCCGACGACATCCTCGATCTGCCGCCGGTGCCCGGGATCAGCGTGACGTGGCTGGCCCGGGACGGTGCCGCCCACGGGGACCTGCTGATCGGCGCGGTGCGCAGCGCCCTGGGCCTGACGTGCGCCCACCGGGACTGCGGTGCCGACTGCGTCCTGCTCGGCTACGCGGCCGAGCGGATGACGGTGCTGCCCGCCCCGGTGCTCGCCGAGACCGGCCTGGACGCGCCGGAGACCCTGCTCTGGGAGACCCCCCAGTACTCCTCCGGGGGCGAGCTCCTCGACGAGGCCCGACCCGCGGAGCCGGGGATGCCGGACGACCAGCTCTACGCGTGGATCGCCGGCGAGTCCGGCATGGTCAAGCACCTGCGCCGGTGCCTGGTGAGCGAACGGGGCATGTCCCGGCACCGCGTGGCGTTCATGGGCTACTGGCGGCAGGGGGCCGCCCAGGTCTGAGGCACCCGGTCGAGGCGCGGCCCGACGAGCACCCGTCGGCGGTGCGCCGGCTCGGCCCGACGGGGCGCTGCCGTAGGGTGAGCCGCGTGCCCGTCCCGCTCGCCCTCGACGCTGCGCTGCGGCGCTTCGACGCCCGCGCCGCCGGCGCCGTCTCGACCGGCCGCCGGCTGCTGCTGGGCCTGACCGGAGCGCCCGGAGCCGGCAAGTCCACGCTCGCCGCCCGGTTGGTCGCCCGCGCCCGCGCCACGCACGGGGCGGGGGCCGCGGTCGTCGTGCCCATGGACGGCTTCCACCTGGCCAACGCGATCCTCGTCGAGCGCGATGTGCGGGACCGCAAGGGCGCCCCCGAGACCTTCGACGACGCCGGGTTCGCCGCGCTGCTCGCCAGGCTGCACCGTTCCTCGCCGGGGACGACCGTGTACGCGCCCCGCTTCGACCGTGACCTCGACGAGTCCGTCGGGTCGGCGATCCCGGTTCCGGCCGCGTGCGCCGTCGTCGTGGTCGAGGGCAACTATCTCCTGGCCGACGACGGCGCCTGGCCGCTCGCGCGCGCCCACCTGGACGAGGTGTGGCACCTGCGGCTGCCCGACGACGTCCGGCGGCACCGGCTGATCGACCGGCACGTGGCCCACGGCCTGGCGCCCGACGCCGCCCGCGACTGGGCCCTCGGGCCCGACGAGGCCAACGCCGCCCGGATCGAGGCGGACGCCGACCGGGCGGACGTCGTCGTCACCGTGGACTGAGCCGGACCGCCGAGACCGGGCCGGCCGCCAGGTGATCGCGGCGGGGCCCCGCGTGGCAGACTGGGCCGGTGGTTGAACGTGCGACCGAACACACCCGCTTCGTGGCCCTGGGCGACTCCTTCACCGAGGGCGTCGGCGACCCCGACCCGTCCCTGCCCAACGGGGTGCGCGGTTGGGCCGACCGGGTCGCCGAACAGCTGGCCTTGGCCGACCCGCGCACCGAGTACGCCAACCTCGCCATCCGCGGCCGCAAGCTGCGCGAGGTGCTCGACGAGCAGATCGCGCCCGCCGTCGCGATGGCGCCGACCCTGGTCACCCTGTACGCGGGCGGCAACGACATGCTGCGGCCTCGCGTCGACATCGACGCCCTGATGGCCGGGTACGACGACGCCGTCGCCCGGCTGCGGGCCACCGGGGCCGCCGTGCTGCTGTTCACGGGGTTCGACACCGTCGCGTCCCGGTTCTTCTCCGTGAACCGGGGGCGCACGGCCATCTACAACGAACTGGTGCGCGAGATCGCCGACCGGCACGGGGCCACGCTGGTGGACTACTGGCGGTTCGACGAGTACGACGACCCCCGGATGTGGGACGTCGACCGGTTGCACATGTCCACCCGGGGGCACATCACCATGGCGGGCCGGGTGCTGGACACGCTGCGGCACGAGCACACGCTGGTCCAGGATCCGCTGCCGGCGCTCGTGCCGGTCCGCCGGCTCGACGCCGTCCGCGCCAACATGCGCTGGACCCGCCGGCACGTGGGGCCCTGGGTGCTGCGCCGGATCCGGCGCACCTCATCGGGCCGCTATCTGGCCCCGAGGCGGCCCGTGCCGACGCCGGTCGCGGTGACACCGATCGCGGGCCGAGCCTGATCGTCCGGGCCAGGACGTGGAAAGCCCCGACCGGGCACCATCGGGGGAAACGATGCCCGGCCGGGGCCGAACGGGGTCCATCGACCGGGCGGATCTGTGGCGGTAACTGGCCCTCACGAGTGCGTGGTTCCCGACCGCGGCGGATGGAGAAAGTGGGACCGACCGTCCCACTATCGAGGGAGATACTACCGATCATCGGGCCGCTCACCAACCGGCGCGCCGCCCGCGGACGGCGTGCGACGATTTGCACAGACCCCACCACGGCCATAGACTTGATCGCTGTCGTAGGTGGAACCCACTGCTCGACACCAGATCTTCACCGTCTTCCCCGCGGCGAGGTGCCCGGATCGGCGTGTTCACGCCGAAGTACCGGACCGCCACGACGCCGCAGTCGTCACGGTGTCCATGGTGACGGGACGCATTCAACCGCGCTTGATCCGCCGACTCCGTGCACGCTCCGCGTGCCGGTCGACGTGAATCACACCACTGCGTACCGTCCGAGCTATTTGGAGGAGAACATGGCAGCGCACTGCCAGGTGACCGGAGCCCAGCCGGGTTTCGGGCACAGCATTTCGCACTCGCACCGGCGTACCAAGCGCCGGTTCGACCCGAACGTCCAGAAGAAGCGTTACTGGGTCCCGTCCCTGCGCCGGACCGTGGTGCTGAACGTGAGCGCCCGCGGCATGAAGGTCATCGACGTCAAGGGCATCGACGCCGTCGTGGCGGGCATCCTGGCACGCGGGGAGAAGATCTGAGATGGCCAAAGACAAGGACGTCCGTCCGATCATCAAGCTGAAGTCCACCGCGGGCACGGGGTTCACGTACGTGACCCGCAAGAACCGGCGCAACGACCCGGACCGGATCACGCTGAAGAAGTACGACCCGGTCGTGCGCAAGCACGTCGAATTCCGAGAGGAGCGCTGACCCATGGCCAAGAAGTCCAAGATCGCCCGCAACGAGCAGCGCAAGCTCGTCGTCGACCGCTTCGCGCAGAAGCGGCTCGAGCTGAAGAAGACCCTGGTGGACGAGAACGCGTCCGACGAGGCTCGCGAGGAGGCCCGCCTGGGCCTGCAGAAGCTGCCCCGCAACGCGTCGCCCGTCCGTCTGCGCAACCGCGACCAGATCGACGGTCGCCCGCGCGGCACCCTTCAGAAGTTCGGCATCTCCCGGGTGCGGTTCCGGGAGATGGCGCACCGCGGTGAGCTCCCCGGCGTCTCCAAGTCCTCCTGGTGAGAACCGGCAGCTGCCTGCCGCGGCGGTGACGTGTCCGTCACCCCCCGCTCCGCACGAAGGCCCGTCAGCATCAACGCTGACGGGCCTTCGTCGTCCCCGGACCCGTTCCGGGGCCCGGACGGAGGAAGAATGCCGGAAGATCAGGGCAGATCGGGGCTCCAAACCCCCGGATCGCCGTGTTCCGGCTGGTAGGTTGGCCGATGAGTGGCGGCCGGACCGGCCGTTGCGAGCAAGCGAACGAGAACCAGATCGAGTAGTAGGAGGGCCAGACGTATGGCTAAGAATCGCAGTGAACTGGTGGCCGAGGTCGCCGAGAAGGCCGGCACCACGCAGACCGCGGTGAACGGCGTGCTCGATGCCCTGTTCGACGTGTTCTCCTCGTCGGTGAAGAGCGGCGAGAAGATCACCATCCCGGGCTGGCTGGCCGTCGAGCGCACCGAGCGCGCCGCCCGCACCGGTCGCAACCCGCAGACGGGTGAGACCATCCAGATCGCCGCGGGCCACAGCGTCAAGCTGACCGCGGGCAGCAAGCTGAAGGCCGCTGCCTCCAAGTGATCTCCCTGCCGCGGCGGCATGCCGCGGCAGGATCGACGAGGCGGGGACGACCGAGGACGGTCGTCCCCGCCTCGTCCGCGTTCGGGCCGTGTGATCCGGGCGCCGTCCCGGATGACGTCGGATGTGGCGGGCGTCGCCCGCGTTCGGCCCCGTGCGGCCCGTGACGGACAATGGAGACGTGGTGAGCACGCAAGAACAGCAGCGCCGGCGCAAGCCCGTCGGCGTGGCCCCGGCACCCCGCGATCCGGATCGCACCCCCGCCCTGCCGCCCCACGTCGCCTTCTGGCTGGCCCCCGTCGCGGTGGCCGCCGTCATCGGCGTCGTCGCCGGGGTGCAGCTGACCGGGGCCGCGGCGCCGCGGCAGCTGTCCGATCCCGGTGCGGTGGTGCGCTGGGGCCTGCCCGTGGCGCAGGTGACCAGCTATCTCGCCATGGCCGTGGTGATCGGCTGCCTGCTCTTCGCCTGCACCCTCGTCCCCGCCTTCGCCGACGGGCGGCGGCCCCGGTCGCGCACCGCCCCCGGGCGCGACACGGAGCACCCGGCGTTCCGCCGGCTGATGACGGCGGCGGCGGCCGGCGGCGTCGTCTGGACGCTCGCCGCGATCGTGGTGACCGTCCTGACCTACGCGGACGTCTCCGGCGTCCCCATGTCCGCCGAGCCGGGGTTCACCGCCCAGCTCGCCTACTTCGTCACCGCGCTGGGCAGCGGACAGGCGTGGCTCGCCGTCACCGTCATCGCCGCGCTGGTCAGCACGCTGGCGCTGGGGGTGCGCAACCTCACCGGGCTGGCGCTGACCACCGTGCTCGCCCTCGCGGCGACCGTGCCCCTCTCCCTGATCGGGCACTCGGCGTCGGCGGGCGACCACGAGGGCGCGGTCAGCTCGCTCGGCCTGCACCTGGTCGGCATCTGCCTGTGGGTCGGCGGCGTGGGCGCCCTGGCCGTCGCCGCGCCCGCGCTCGGACCGCTCACCGGAGTCACCCTGCGCCGGTTCTCCGCTCTCGCCGGCGTCGCCTTCGTCCTCGTGTTCGCCTCGGGCGTCGTCAACGCGGCGATCCGGCTCGGCGACTGGGCCGCCCTCGGCTCGCCCTACGGCATGCTCGTCGTCGCCAAGACGGCCGCGACCCTCGTGCTCGGCGTCTTCGGGTTCGCCCACCGGCGCTGGGTGCTGCCGCGATTCGCCGCCGGCCGGCTCGGAGCTCGCCGCGCCATGGGCCAGCTCGTGGTCGGGGAGATCGTCGTGATGGCCGCGACCATGGGGCTCGGCACCGCGCTGAGCCGCTCCGCCACCCCGGCCCCCGAGGACCTCACCCCCGACGCGTCGCCGGCGTTCCTGCTCTCCGGATACGACCTGCCGCCCGAGCTGACCCCGTCCCGGCTGCTGACCGAGTGGCGCTGGGACTGGCTCTGGGTCGCGGTCGCCCTGCTCGCCGCGGTCGGTTACCTCCGGGGGGTGGGGGTGCTGCACCGTCGCGGCGACCGCGTCCCGGTCGTGCGCACCGTCGTCTGGCTGCTCGGCTGTGCCGCCCTCGTGTACGTCACCTCCGGTGGCCTGGCGGTGTACGGGCGCGTCATGTTCAGCGTGCACATGGTGGACCACATGGCCCTGACCATGGTCGTGCCGCTGTTCCTCGTGGTCGGCGCGCCCGTGACCCTCGCCCTGCGGGCGTTGAGCCCGCGTACCGACGGCACGCGCGGACCCCGCGAGTGGATCCTGCGGATCGTCCACTCCCGCTACTCGGCCGTGATCACCCACCCGGTGGTCGCGGCGGCCCTGTTCGTCGGCTCCCTGGTCGTCTTCTACTACACGCCGCTCTTCGGGTTCGCCCTGACCGAGCACGTGGGCCACGAGCTGATGATCGTGCACTTCCTGCTCACCGGCTACCTGTTCCTGGTCGTGCTGATCGGCACGGACCCGCTGCCACGCCGTCCCGCCTACCCGCTGCGGCTGGTCCTGCTGCTGGCCACGATGGCGTTCCACGCGTTCTTCGGCGTGACATTGATGGGCTCGACGACGCTGCTCGAACCCGACTACTTCGGCAACCTCGCCCGCACGTGGGGTCTGTCCCCGATCGCCGATCAGCAGCTCGGCGGCGCCTTCGCGTGGGGCATCGGCGAGATCCCCACGATCGTGGTCGCCATCGGCGTCGCCGTGATGTGGTCCCGGGCCGACTCGCGGGAGTCGAAGCGCCGGGACCGGGCGGCGGACCGGAATAACGAGGCAGAACTGACCGCTTACAACGACATGTTCGCCCGCCTGGCGCAGGCCGACCGGCGCGGCGGACCGCAGACCCCGAAGGAGACCCCGTGAGCAGCAGCACGACGTCCGAGACCACCGGCACCGCGGACCTGCGCACCGACTACCGGGTGCGGGCGTCGGAGCTGGTCGGCCGCGGCTGGCTGAACACCGGGGGTGCCGACGTCGACCTCGCCTCCCTGCGCGGCAAGATCGTGGTCCTGGACTTCTGGACCTTCTGCTGCATCAACTGCCTGCACGTCCTGGACGAGCTGCGCCCCCTGGAGGAGAAGTACGGCGACGTCCTCGTCACCATCGGCGTGCACTCCCCGAAGTTCGAGCACGAGGCCGACCCGGAGGCCCTCGCCGCCGCCGTCGACCGGTACGAGATCCACCGGCCCGTCCTCGACGACCCCGAGCTGACCACCTGGCAGGCCTACGCCGCCCGCGCCTGGCCGACCCTCGTCGTCATCGACCCCGAGGGCTACATCGTCGCCCACCTGACCGGTGAGGGGCACGGGCACGGCCTCGCCTCGCTGATCACCGAGCTCGTCGAGGAGCACGACGCCAAGGGCACGCTGCACCGCGGGCAGGGCCCGTACGTGCCGCCGCCGGCCACCGAGTCCGCCCTGCGCTTCCCCGGCAAGGTGCTGCCGCTCGGGGACCGTGCGCCGGGCCACTACCTGGTCAGCGACACCGGCCACCACCGCGTCGTCGAGCTCGACGCGGACCTGACGACGGTGCTGCGGGCGTACGGCGACGGTGAGCGGGGCTTCGCCGACGGTGCCGCCGACGCCGCCCGGTTCAGCGAGCCGCAGGGCCTGACCCTGCTGCCGGCCGAGGTCGCCGCGACCGTCGGGTACGACGTCGTCGTGGCCGACACGGTGGGCCACCGGCTGCGCGGACTGAACCTGGCCGACGGCACCGTGCGCACCGTCGTCGGCAACGGGGTGCAGCGGCTGATCCAGGACCCCGCCGACGCGGCGCGGGAGCCGGAGCGGCTCGCCGGTGCGGACCCGGTGGACGTGGCCATCTCCTCCCCGTGGGACGTCGTGTGGTCGCCCGAGCTGGCCGCGGTGGTCGTCGCGATGGCGGGGACCCATCAGATCTTCGCGTTCGACCCGGTCGGCCGGTCCCTGCGCATCCTCGCCGGCAACGGCAACGAGGGACTGCTGGACGGACCCGGCGCGGACGCCTGGTTCGCGCAGACGTCCGGCCTGGTGGCGGGGGCCGACGGGTCCATCTGGGCCGCCGACTCCGAGACCTCCTCCCTGCGCCGGCTGGTGCCGACCGCCGACGGGGGCGTCGCCGTCGAGACCGCGATCGGCGCCGGCCTGTTCGACTTCGGCTTCCGCGACGGCGACGCCGCGCAGGCCCGGCTGCAGCACCCGCTCGGCGTCACCGTGCTGCCGGACGGCTCGGTCGTGCTCGCCGACACCTACAACGGGGCGATCCGGCGGTACGAGCCGACCACCGGGCAGGTCAGCACGCTTGCTCGGGACCTCGCCGAACCCTCGGACGTGCTGCTGGACACCAGCGGCAGCCAGCCGCTCCTGCTCGTGGTCGAGACCAACGCCCACCAGCTCGTCCGGCTCCCGGTGCCGGCGCAGGCCCTCACGGTCGACGAGGGCGCCGCCCAGACCCAGCGCCCGCGCAGCGCCGTCGCCGCCGGCGCCTTCGACGTCTCGATCCGGTTCAGCGCCCCGACCGGGCAGAAGCTGGACGACCGCTGGGGCGACCCGACCCAGCTGAAGGTCTCCGCCACCCCGGCCGAGCTGCTCCTCGACGGCGCCGGCTCCTCCACGGGGCTCTCCCGCACCCTGCGGATCAACCCCGACGTGCCCGAGGGCGTGCTGCACCTGACCGCCCGGGCCGCCGCCTGCGACGGCGAGAAGGACGGGCCGATCCCGGACCACGCGGCCTGCCACCTGTACCAGCAGGACTGGGGCATCCCGGTCACGGTGACGGCCGACGGCGAGAGCGATCTCGTGCTGGAGCTGCGCGGCGTCAACGCCTGACGCCTCTTCCGCCAGCTCGTCAATAGATGCTCCATCCGGTCCGAAAAAGGGCCTCCGTGAACATCTATTGACGAGCTGGCAAGGGAGGTCAGCCGGTGGCGGCGCCCGGGTCGGTGATGCGCGGTCGCACCGTCACCGTGTCGCCGTCGACGTCCAGCTCCGCGGTGAAGGTGAAGTCCTCGGTCGACCGCAGCTCCTTCTCCACCCCGGTGAAGAGATCGGTCTCCCGGGTGCGCAGTTCCGCCTGACCGGTGAGGGGCCGCACCGTCCATGCGCCGTCCCGGGACGCGATCTGCGGTTGCGGGTAACGGGTGATCCGCCACGTCACGGGCCCGGTGATGAGGTTGTCGGAGAAGTGGTAGAACGGGCACCCGGCGGGGGCGAGCACCTGCTGGCTCGCGCACCGGTCGAGCATCCGGCGTAGCTGGTCCCGCACGGACGTCACCATCGCCGGCGTCGGCTCCGCCGCCAGGGCCAGCGTGGGGGCATCGTCGAGACTGGTGACGGTCGTGCTGCGCTCCGGCGCCTGCAGCATCGTCCCGGACCAGCCGGCAATCAGCCGGGCGGGGACGAAGCTGACCAGGGTGGCCTTCCCGCCCGGCGCGGCCACCGTCGTCCCGTTCACCCGGGCCCGGTCCTGCCCGGGGAAGGTGACGGTGGTCCGGGGAAGGGCCGCGCCGGCCAGCTCCCACCGGTCGAAGAACAGCCAGCTGCTGCCCGCCCGGTGCACCGGGAACACCGTGGTGCCGGCCTGACCGTCCAGCGTGTACCGGGCGGTCACGGTGGCGTCGTCCCCGGTGCGGGCCCCGACGGACAGGTCGACGTCGTCGAGGCGCTCCACCGAGCGTTTGAGCGGGTCGCCCGTGAGCAGGGCCGGGTTGCCGTCCGGCACGCTCGCGCCGAGCAGCCCGAGCGCCCGGGATCCGTCGCCGTCCCGCAGCGCCGACAGGTAGGCCCGCACGGCGTGCTCGGGGCCGTAACCGCGCGCGTTCACGGTCGTCACGACGACCACGGCGACGACGAGCACACCGACGAACGTCAGTGCCCAGAGCACGGCCGCGCGGCGGACGTGACGCACGCCCGCCACCTCAGCGACGACGGCGGCGCGTACCGAACAGCCCGCGGACGAACTCGCGCCCGACCTGTCCCGCGATGTCCGCAGCGACGTCGAGCAGGGGATTGCGCGGGGCCCGCGGCGCGCTGCGGGCGCGCTCGGGCTCCCGTCGCTCCGGCTCCCGTCGCTCCGGTTCGCGCGTGATCTGCTCCTCGATCCGGCGGGCCTCCTCGTCCCCGGCATCCGGCGCGTCCGCGGCGGTCCCGGTTCCGTTGCCGGACCGGGCCGCGAGCTTCTCGAACGCCGACGGCGAGTCGACCGGGGTGCCGTACGTCGCCTGGCCGGGCGAGGCGGCGACGGTGGCCCGCATGGCGTCGGCCGGCGCGGGGCCCATCAGGGAACGGGGCGCGATCATCCGGGTCCACGCCACCGGGGTGGGGGCACCGCGCTCGTTCATCACGGTGATCACGGCCTCGCCGGTGCCGGCGGAGGTGAGCACGGAGGAGAGGTCGTAGGGGCTGGTCGGGAACGTCGCCACGGTGGCCTTGAGCGCCTTGGCGTCGTCGGGAGTGAACGCGCGCAGCGCGTGCTGCACCCGGTTGGCCAGCTGGCCGAGCACGTCCCCGGGCACGTCCTTCGGGGTCTGGGTCACGAAGAAGATGCCCACCCCCTTGGAGCGGATCAGCCGGACGGTGGTGAGGATGGCGTCGAGGAAGGCGGGGGAGGCGTCCTTGAACAGCAGGTGCGCCTCGTCGAAGAAGAACACCAGCTTGGGCTTCTCCACGTCGCCCACCTCCGGCAGGTCGGCGAACAGGTCGGCCAGCAGCCACATCAGGAAGGTGGAGAACAGGGCCGGCTTCGTCTGCACGGTGGGCAGCTCGAGGCAGGACACCATGCCCCGGCCGTCCTCGGCGGTGCGCAGCACGTCCTGGCTGTCGAACTCCGGCTCCCCGAAGAACTTCTCCATCCCGTCGGCCTCCAGGCCCACGAGCTCGCGCAGGATGACGCCGGCGGTCGCCTTCGAGAGCCCCCCGAGGGCGGCGAGCGACTCCTTGCCCTCCGGGGAGGTCAGGTGCGTGATGACGGCGCGCAGATCCTTGAGGTCGTACAGCTCCAGGCCCTGCTGGTCGGCCCAGTGGAAGATGAGCTGCAGGCTCGACTCCTGGGTCTCGTTCAGGTCCATGATCCGGGAGAGCAGGATCGGGCCGAAGCTGGAGACGCGGGCGCGCAGCGGGATGCCGACCCCGTCTCCGCCCAGGGCGTAGTACTCGACGGGGAACGAGGCGGGCGCCCAGTCCATCCCGACGTCGGAGGCCCGCGCGGTGATCTTCTCGTTCGGCTCGCCGGGGGCGGACAGGCCGCTCAGATCGCCCTTGATGTCGGCGAGGAACACGGGTACCCCGGCGGCGGAGAGCTGCTCGGCCATCAGCTGCAGTGTCTTCGTCTTGCCGGTACCGGTGGCGCCGGCGACGAGGCCGTGCCGGTTCATCATGGCCAGGGGCAGCCGGACGGGCGCGTCGGCGTGCACCTGCCCGTCGACGAGCGCGGCGCCCAGGGCGATCGAGGGGCCGCTGAACGTGTAGCCCTCGGCGATGGCCCGGACCTGGTCCGTGGAGGTCTTCTCGGTCATGCGCCCAAGGCTAGCCCAGCGGCTCCGGGGTATCCCTGCCGATCAGGCCAGCAGCGCGGCGACGAGGACGAGCACCGGGACGGACAGCACCGTCGTCACGAGCACCGTGTCCTTCGTCTGGCCGACGGCCGCCCCGTACCGGGAGGCGACGACGTAGGCGTTCTGGGCGGTCGGCAGGGCGGCCATCACGACGACGGCGAACAGGGCGCGCCCCGACAGGCCGAGGACGAGGGCGCCCAGGGCCAGGGCGATCAGAGGCTGGATCACCACCTTCGCCGTCGTCGCGGACGCGACGTCGACCCACTGGGTCCGATCCCGCAGCGGGCGGGAGCCGTGCAGGCCGATCCCGAAGGCGAGCAGCATGCCGGGCACGGCGATCCCGCTGATCAACCGGAACGGCTCGAGCACCAGGTCCGGCAGGCGGATCCCGGTGACGGAGAGCAGGATCCCGACGACGGAGGCGATCAGCACCGGGTTCGCGGCCACCTGCCCGATCCGGCGCACCGCGCTGGTGCCGCGCCGGGCGGTGGCCACGTCGAGGGCCGCGGTGACGAGCGGGGTGAGCAGCGTCATCTGGAACACGATGATCGGGGCGGCCACCGCCGCGTCGCCGAGCACGTAGACGGCGATCGGGATGCCGAGATTCGCGGCGTTGACCAGCGAGCCGGTCGCCCCCGTCATGATGGCCGTGGGCCAGGTCCGCCGCAGCAGCACCCGCGACCACACCAGGTACAGGGTGAGCACGATGCCGGCGCTGGCGGCGGCGGCGAGCAGCTGGACGGAGAACACCTGGTGCAGGTCGGTGCGGCCGAACGTGACCAGCATCAGGGCGGGGGTGCCCACGAAGAAGACGGTGCGGCTGAGCACCTGCTGCGCGCTCGGCCCGAGCACGCCCGACCGGCCGATCAGGTACCCGATGCCGATGACCACCCAGACGATCGAGAACCCGGCGAGGACCCCGCTCACGCGGGACGGGTCGGATCGGCCCCGTTGCGGGCTTCCTCCAGCAGATCACGCCACGGACCGTCCAGCCGGGACTCGGCGATGGCGATGCGGTGGACACCCGCCGCGAAGACGTAGGTGAAGCGGTCCCGCTCCGCCGGGGGCCCGTCGACGGCGGCGTCACCGTCCCCCATCTGCCGCACCAGGCGGTCGGCGGTCTGCTCGTCGACGGCCACCACCCACTGCCGGCGCAGCCCGGCGAAACCGCCGGTGCGCGTGATCGTGATCTCCATGGCTGCCTCCCGCGTCCATTCTGGACCGCGGGCGGCGCCGGCGGGCAATCCGGGGAGTCTCAGCCGCCGGTCGGGGGGTCCGCGGCGCGGGCGGTCTTGCTCGGCGTGACCCCCACGCCGGCCCACGCGTCGGTGACCGCCCGCACCTCCTCCCCGTCGGCGCCGTACCGGTCCGTCGCGACGTCGAGGGTCTCCTGGGCGAAGCGGGCGAAGTCCGCGCTGGCCGGCAGCCGGTCCGAGGTGATGGTGTCGTACCAGATCTGCCCGGCCCGCTCCCACGCGTGGCCGCCGAGGGCGACCGCGGCCAGGTAGAACGCATGGTTGGGGATACCGGAGTTCAGGTGCACCCCGCCGCTGTCCTCGGCGGTGTCGACGTACCCGTCCAGGTGGGCGGGCTGCGGGTCCTTGCCGAGCGCCGGGTCGTCGAACGCCGTGCCGGGCGCCGCGAGCGACCGCAGGGCCGTCCCGTGGATGCGCGGGCCGAAGATGCCGGCGCCGACCAGCCAGTCCGCCGACGCGGCGTCCTGGCCGCGGACCCACTGCTCGGTCAGGACCCCGAACACGTCCGACACCGATTCGTTCAGGGCACCGGACTGGCCCTGGTACACGAGGTTGGCGCTGTACTGGGTGACGCCGTGGGTGAGCTCGTGGGCGATGACGGTCAGCGCGGAGGTGAAGGAGACGAACACCTCGCCGTCCCCGTCGCCGAAGACCATGCGCTCCCCGTTCCAGAAGGCGTTGTCGTACTGCTGCCCGAAGTGGACGGTCGCGTCCAGGGGCAGGTCGTTGCCGTCCAGGGAGCGACGACCGTAGGCGTCGGCGTAGAAGTCCCAGGTGTGGCCCAGGCCGTCGTACGCCTCGTTCACGGCCGCGTCGTCGACGGCGGGCGTGCCCTCGGTGCGCACCGGGGTGCCGGGCAGGGTCTCCCCGTGCTCGGCGTCGCTGATCGTGCGGGAGAGGCCGGTGCGTGTGACCGGCGGGGTGACCGAGCTGCGCAGGCCGCGCCGCTGGGCGTGGATCCGTTCGAGGTGGTCCAGCGCGTGCCGCGCCGCGCCGGCGGCGTCGAGGAGCGGCGGGTCCTCCAGCCGGGCGAGCCGCCGGAGCAGGTACGGCGGCACGATCGTGCAGACCTGCGGCTCGGCGCCCGCGTCGCGGTGGGTGAGATGAGGGGATGAAGGGGTCATGGCGTGCCTCCCGTCGCGTGTCCGGTCAGCCTAGCGACGGGCGCCGACATTTCCTCCGGGAACGCGCGAACGCCCGGATCCGCGGGGCGGGTCCGGGCGTTCGGCGATGTCCGGGACATCGAGACGGAGCGGCTGACGGGAATCGAACCCGCGTATCAGGCTTGGGAAGCGTGCGCTCTACCATTGAGCTACAGCCGCGTCGACGCGTGCCGGCTCCGGTGAGGCAGCGGCCGACGTCATCGGACAGCCTAGCGCACCTCGGCACCCGCGCCGTGCACGGCCGCGCTCCCGCGCACTCCCGTGCCCGCTCGACCGGCCCGGCTCACTTGACCAGCAGGTACGGGGACCAGCCGCCCCCCGCCTCGGTGCGCGTGCGCAGGCCGCCGCCGGCGATGGGATGGTAGCTGAGTCGGCCGTTGGACCACTTCGCGACCAGCCCGGTGGTGCCGGCTCCCTGGTAGCCGACGAGCGTGCGCGTGCTCGTCACCGCGCCCCAGCCGCCCCCGAGGGAACGGCGCGCCTCGGCGAGCACCCGGCCCCGGCCGTCGGACCGGTAGAGCAGCATCGACCCGTCCGGCCGGCGGACGGCGAGGTCGGCCGCCCCGTTGCCGTCGACGTCGGCCATGCTGAAGCTCAGGCCCTGCCAGCCGCCGCCGAGCGCGCCGGCCGTGCTCACGGTGCCGCCGGTCGCGTTCCGGTAGTAGGTCAGCTGGCCGGCCGACCCGTAGGCGACGATGCCGGGGAAGCGCTCGCCCGTGCACCAGTGGCCGACGGCCGCGGTCATCACGCCCCACCCGGTGCCGATCTGCACCGCCGTGCCGAACCCGCCGGTGGGCATGCCGCGGTTCAGGGTGAGGGCCCCGGAACGCCAGATGGTCACGACGTCGACCACGCCGTCCTGGTTCCAGTCGGCCGCGAAGACGTCCTTCGCGCCGCCGAAGCCGGTCAGCAGGGCACGCCGCGCCGCCAGGGCGCCCGTGCCGGTGGCGGGGTAGTCCCACAGCGTGCCGGCCGGGTCCACGGCGAGCACGTCCGCCGGGCTGCCGATCGAGGCGGCGGGCGGTGGCGTGGTCGTCGCCCGGCCGGCGACGCCCGCCGCGCACATCCCGGTCGGGGTCGGGGTCGGGGTCGGGCTGGGTGCCGGCGCCGGCGCGGGGGCGCTGCTCGGGGTGGACGCGACGGTGGCCGTCGCGTTGGCCGGGACCGGGTCGTACCCGAACAGGTTGATGACGCCCCACATCGTGTACCGGCCCGGGGTGGTCCAGGGGGAGCCGTCGGTGAAGGTGATGCCGATCCCGATCACGTTGACGTCCGGCTTGAGCAGCGCGGCGTTGTGTCCCGGCGAGGTCTTCCACCAGGCGATCAGGTCCGCGGCGTTGCGGCTCCAGGAGACGGCGATGTTCTCCCGCATGGCGTCGGGCAGCAGCGGCCCGCCGACCCGGGGATCCGTCCAGAACAGGGGCCGGTGGTTGTAGGGCGTCTCGTCGGCGGCGATCCGGTCGGACCACTCCTGGCTCATCACGGAGACGGTCGGGCTGTACTTGACCGGCTTGAGACCCTTCTGCGCCCGGTAGGCGTTGATGCCGGCGAGCAGGTCCCGCACCTGCGTCAGGTTGGAGTCCCGCACCAGGTTGCGCACCGCGGTCGGCGCGCTGCCGGGGGCGGCGGTCGCCACCGGCGCGGTGGCGGTCACGGCGGTGATGGAGAACAGGCACGCCAGCAGGCACGCCAGGAAACGTCGGGGCATGGTCTTCCTCGGGCAGTTCGATCAGGGCGGTGCGGCACCCGCGTGAGGACGGCCCGAGGCCTGGCTCGTCGTTGTCGAACCGTGAGTCGGGTCTCGGCGTGGCGTCACCCACCGTGCCTTCACCTGTGCTATCGACACCGCTCCGTGATCGGTAAGCGATCCGCGTCACCCGGTCGGCTATCCTGCTCGACGTGCTGCTCTCCGATCGCGACATCCGCCGTCAGCTCGCCGACGCCCGCATCGTGCTCGACCCGCTCGAGGACGGGATGGTCCAGCCGTCCAGCGTCGACGTGCGGATCGACCGGTTCTTCCGTCTCTTCGACAACCACAAGTACGCCCACATCGACCCTTCGGAGGACCAGAGCGAACTGACGCGCCTGGTCGAGGTCGACCCGGACGAGCCGTTCATCCTGCATCCCGGCGAGTTCGTCCTCGGCTCGACCTACGAGGTCGTCAGCCTGCCGGACGACATCGCGGCCCGGCTGGAGGGCAAGTCGTCGCTGGGGCGGCTCGGTCTGCTGACCCACTCGACCGCCGGGTTCATCGACCCGGGCTTCTCGGGGCACGTGACCCTCGAGCTCTCGAACGTGGCCACGCTGCCGATCAAGCTCTGGCCCGGCTCGAAGATCGGCCAGCTCTGCTTCTTCCAGCTCTCCTCACCCGCCGAGCACCCCTACGGCAGCGGCCCGTACGGGAATCGGTACCAGGGTCAGCGCGGGCCCACGGCGTCCCGCTCCCACCTGAACTTCCACCGCAGCGCCCTGCCCCGCTGACGGGTCCGCCCACCGGCGCCGCGCGTGGCCGGGCGGCATGCCGCTCAGGCCGGGCCGGCGTCGATCGGGTCCGGTTGCGGGGCGTGCTCCGGCGGCCGGACCGGCAGCAGCACGAGCAGTCCCGCCAGCAGCACGACGAGGATCCCGACGATGCCCCAGCGCTGAGCCCCGAACAGGGTCACCGCGGCGGCGAACAGGGTGGGGGCGAGGAAGCTGACCGCCCGGCCGGTCGTGGCGTACAGCCCGTACAGCTCGCCCTCCTGCCCGGCGGGCGCAAGCCGGCCGAGGAAGGAGCGGGCCGAGGCCTGCGCCGGGCCCACGAACAGGCAGAGCACCAGGCCGCACACCCAGAAGCCCGCCTGGCTGGTCATGAACAGCATCCCTGTGCCGGAGGCGAGCAGGCCGAGCAGGGAGAGGATGATCACCCGGCGGGGGCCGAGGCGGTCGTCGAGCACACCGCCCGCAGCCGCCCCGAGGGCGGCCACCACGTTGCCGGCGATGGCGAAGACGATCACCTGCGTCAGGCTGAACCCGAAGGTGCCCGCGGCGATCACCCCGCCGAACGTGAAGATCGCGGCCAGCCCGTCCCGGAACACCGCGCTCGCGGCCAGGAAGTAGACCGTGTGCGGGCTGCGCCGGTAGAGGGCGACGACGCGGCGGGCGAGGACGCGGTACGAGGCGAGGAAACCGGTGCGCGTGCCGGCGGCGTCCGGCCGGATCTCGGGCACCCGGGTCAGCACCGGCAGCGCGAACGCCCCGAACCACAGCGCGGAGAACAGGGCCACGGCGCGGATGTTCAGGGCGTCCTCGGTCGGGATCCCCAGCAGGTTCGGCGACACGAAGCCGAACAGCACGATCGCCAGGGCGAGGATGCCGCCCAGGTAGCCCATCGCCCAGCCCAGGCCCGAGATCCGGCCGATGGTCCGCGGCGTCGAGATCTGCGGCAGCATGGCGTTGTAGTTCACGCCCGCGAACTCGTTGAAGACGTTGGCGACGGCGATCAGGGCCGCACCGAGGAGCAGGAACTCCGGTGCGGGGCGGACCAGGAAGCACGCGGCGGTGGTGAGGACGACGACGCCGGTGTGCGCCCCCAGCCAGAACCGGCGCCGTCCGGCGAGGTCGGCACGTTGCCCCGTGACCGGGGCGAGCAGGGCCACGGCGAGGCCGGAGGCGCCCAGCGCCCAGCCCAGCACCGACGACGCGTGCCCGGGGTCCCCGAACGACGCCGACGTCAGGTAGACGGTGAAGACGAAGGTCGTCATGACGGCGTTGATCGCCGAATTGCCCCAGTCCCACCA
Source organism: Tersicoccus solisilvae (assembly GCF_014643255.1). Classification (GTDB taxonomy): domain Bacteria; phylum Actinomycetota; class Actinomycetes; order Actinomycetales; family Micrococcaceae; genus Tersicoccus; species Tersicoccus solisilvae. The sequence continues at coordinate 393,335 of NZ_BMJI01000001.1, forward strand.
CGCCCACGCCAGCACCTGGCGACGGTCGGTGCGCCCGGAGCCCCCAGGGGTGCGCATGGCTGCAGGATAACCCGCGGCCCGGCGCCGGGCGGGGGAGCGCGCTTGATAGGGTGAAACGGTCGTCGCAGCGTCCGATTCTTGTCAGCGCCCCGCTGTGACCGGTCCCGTTTCCCGCCCGACGTCCGCCGTGACGCGGGCGGCGTTGCGACCGGAGTCGGACCTCGACGCCGACCGGGCGCCGTCGAACCGAGTCCGAGGAGGGTGCCGTGATCGTCGTCCTCGCGGTGCACGCCCTCGTCGCCCTCGCCGCCCCCCTCCTCTTCCGCGCCGGCCGCACCGTCGGCTTCGGCGTCCTCGCCGCGGTTCCCGCCGGCAGCCTGGCGTGGCTGATCACGCAGTACGGCCCCACCCACGCCGGTCCGGGCGCGGCGATCACCGAGGGCGTGCCGTGGGTGCCGCAACTGGACCTGGCCCTCGAGTTCCGGATGGACGCGCTGAGCTGGCTGTTCTGCGTCCTCATCCTCGGCGTCGGGGCGCTCGTGCTGCTCTACTGCACCCGCTACTTCCATCGGGACGACGCCTCGCTCGCGTCGTTCGGTGCGCAACTGCTCGCGTTCTCCGGCGCGATGGTGGGGCTCGTCGTCGCCGACGACCTGATCCTGCTGTTCGTGTTCTGGGAGATCACGACGATCCTGTCGTACCTGTTGATCGGGTACAACCGGAACAAACTGTCCGCCCGCCGCTCGGCCCTGCAGGCCCTGGTCGTCACCACCGCGGGCGGCCTGGCGATGCTCGTCGGCCTGATCGTGCTCGGCACGGTGGCCGGTACCTACCGCATCTCCGCGATCCTCGCCCTGGGGCCCGGCCTGCTGGAGCACGGTGGCGCCGTCGCCGTCGCCCTCGTGCTGATCCTGGCCGGGGCGATCACCAAGTCCGCGCTGCTGCCCTTCCACTTCTGGCTGCCCGGCGCGATGGCCGCCCCCACCCCCGTCAGCGCGTACCTGCACGCCGCGGCGATGGTCAAGGCCGGCATCTACCTCGTCGCCCTGTTCGCGCCGGTGTTCGGGGAGAGCCCCCTGTGGCGGTGGCTGCTGCTGCTCGTCGGCGCCGGGACGATGCTGATGGGCGGCTGGACCGCCCTGCGCCAGACCGACATCAAGCTGGTTCTCGCCTACGGCACCGTCAGTCAGCTCGGCTTCCTGGCCCTCACCGCGGGCGGCGGCTCGCGGGAGACGGCCCTGGCCGGGCTCGCCCTCGTGCTCGCTCACGGCCTGTTCAAGGCGACGCTCTTCCTGGTCGTCGGGATCATCGACCACCAGGCCGGCACCCGCGACACCCGGCAGCTGAGCGGTGTCGGCGCCCAGGCGCCCCTGCTCGCGGTGGTCGCCGTCATCGGCGCCGCCTCCATGGCCGGCATCCCGTTCCTCGGCGGGTTCGTCGCCAAGGAATCCGCCTATGAGGCGTTCGTGCACGCCGCCGAGGTCGACGGCGTGTGGGGCCTGCTCGGCCTGATCGGCATCGTCGCCGGTTCCGTCCTGACCGTCGCCTACAGCGGCCGGTTCCTGTGGGGGGCGTTCGCCCGGAAGCAGGGCGTGGAGCCCATCGACTTCCCGGCGCCGTCCCGCCTGTTCCTCGCCGCGCCGGTCGTGCTGGCCGTCGCGACCGTGCTGTACGGGGTGTGGCCGGCCCCGGTGAACGCCTGGATCGAACCGTACCTGCAGGCGTTCCCCGCGGACTGCGCCGCCGCCGACTGCGCCGACCCGTACCTGGCCCTCTGGCACGGGTTCACCGTCGCCCTCGGGCTGACGGCGATCACCTTGGCCCTCGGCCTGACGCTGGTCGTGCTCCGGGAGCGGATCGAACGGCTGCAGGCGGCGCTGCCCCGGATGCGGGCCGCCGACATCGTCTACCGGGACGCGATCAACGTCCTGGACATCGTGGCCGTGTGGGTCACCGGCCGGACGCAGCGCGGCTCCCTGGTCTTCTACCTCTTCATCATCCTCAGCGTCTTCGTCGTCGCCTCCGTGGGGGCCGCGGCCCTGGCCGGCGGACCCGGGGGCACGGCCGCCGATTCCTCCCGGTGGCTGGTGGCCGACAGCCCGGTCCAGATCGCGATCGGCGCCGGCATCGTGTTCGGGGCCGTGGCCGCCACCCGGGCGTCCAAGCGGTTCCTCGCGGTCCTGATGGTCTCCGTGACCGGGTACGGGATGGTCGTCATCTTCGCGCTGCAGGGGGCGCCGGACCTGGCGCTGACGCAGATGCTGGTGGAGACCATCGTCCTCGTCGCCCTGGTGCTCGCGCTGCGGGTGCTGCCGGCCCGGCTCTGGCGCCGCGCCCCCTCCAGCTTCCGCGTCGGCCGGCTCGTGCTCGCGCTCGCCGTCGGGGGCGGGATGGTCTTCGTCGCCGCGACCGCGATGGCGGCCCGCACCGCGGAGCCGATCTCCCTCGCCTTCCCCGACCTCGCCTACCACGGCGGCGGCGGGTCGAACATCGTCAACGTCACCCTGGTGGACATCCGGGCGTGGGACACCTTCGGCGAGATCACGGTGCTGGCCGCCGCGGCCACCGGCGTCGCCTCCCTCGTGTTCGTGCACGGCCGGGGTCGCCCCCTGCAGCGCGCCACCGCGGAGCACATCGGCTCCGTCGGCCGCACCCGCGCCACCTCGGCGCGACTGGACGTCGCCCGCCGCTTCGCCGACACGGACCGGGAGCCCTGGCTGCTGGCCGGGCGCACCCTGGCGCCCGAGCGCCGGTCCATCCTGTTCGAGGTCATCACCCGGCTCGTCTTCCACACGATGGTGCTGCTCTCGATCTTCCTGCTGCTCAACGGGCACAACGCCCCCGGCGGTGGGTTCGCCGGCGGCCTGGTGGCCGGACTCGCCCTGGCGGTGCGCTACCTGGCGGGCGGGCGGTACGAGTTGGCGGAGGCGACGGTGCTGACCGCCGGTCAGCTGCTCGGCGTCGGCCTGGCCATCGCCTGCGCCTCCGGGGTGCTGCCCCTGTTCTTCGGCGGTGAGGTGTTCCAGACGGCGATCCTCGAGATGGACTGGATCGTGTTCGGCCACGTCAAGGTCGTCACCTCCACTCTTTTCGACATCGGCGTGTACCTCGTCGTCGTCGGGCTGGTGCTCGACGTGCTGCGCAGCCTCGGTGCCGAGGTGGACCGGCGCGGCGAGGAGTCGCCCGCCTTCGCGGAGGTGGGGCACCGGTGAGCATCAACGTGACCCTGCTCCTCGTGATGGGCGTCCTATACACCTGCGGCGTGTACCTGCTGCTCGAGCGCTCCCTGACCCGGGTGATGCTCGGCTTGATCCTCATCACGAACGCCACCAACCTGCTGCTGCTCACCACCGCGGGCGTCGCCGGCCGGGCACCGCTCGTGGTCTCCGGCGTCGATGCGCGGGAGTACACGGACCCCGTGCCGCAGGCGTTGACCTTGACGGCGATCGTGATCAGCTTCGCCGTCACCGCCTTCCTGCTCGGCGTCATCTACCGGTCCTGGTCCCTCGCGCGCCAGGACGAGGTGCAGGACGACATCGAGGACCGCCGCGTCGCCCACCAGCCCAGCTTCCAGCGAGAGGAGGACGCCGTCATCCCGCACGACACCTCGGAGTTCACCGGGGCGGCGGAGACGTCGCTCGCGGAGCAGGAGGAGCGTCCCGGCCGGGTCGGGCACGCCGACGCGCCCCGCGCGGCCGGTCACGAGCAGGCGCACGCGCGGAGGTGGGACGCATGAGCGGCCTCGACCCGGTGTCCCTGGCCCCGCTGGCCGTGATCCTGCCGTTCCTGGGCGCCGCGCTCGCCTTCCTGCTGATCCGCCGGCCCCGGGCGCAGGCGCTGATGTCCAACGGCGTCCTGACCGCGACCCTGGCGCTGGAGACGTGGCTGCTGGTCATCACGTGGGACCGGGGACCACGGTCGATCGAACTCGGCGGCTGGCCCGCCCCGTTCGGCATCGTCATGGTCGTCGACCAGTTCTCGGCGCTGATGCTCGTGGTCTCCAGCGTCGTGAGCCTGGCGGTGCTCGTGTACGCGACCGCGCAGGGGGCCGCCGGCGGGGAGGGGGAGGAACCGATCTCCGTCTTCCACCCGGCGTTCCTGATCCTCGTGGCGGGGGTGTCCAACGCCTTCCTGGCCGGCGACCTGTTCAACCTGTACGTCGGGTTCGAGATCCTGCTGACCGCCAGCTACGTGCTGATCACCCTCGGCGGCACGTCCCCGCGGATCCGGGCGGGTGTGACGTACGTGGTGGTCAGCGTCATCTCCTCGATGCTGTTCCTGATCGCCATCGCGCTGGTCTACGGCGCCACCGGGACGGTCAACCTGGCCGACGTCGCCGTCAAGCTGGAGGGGCTCGACCCGGGCACCCGGACCATGCTGCACCTGATGCTGCTGGTCGCCTTCGGCATCAAGGCCGCCGTCTTCCCGCTCTCCTTCTGGCTGCCCGACTCGTACCCCACCGCACCCGCCCCGGTGACGGCCGTGTTCGCCGGGCTGCTGACCAAGGTGGGCGTCTACGCCATCGTCCGGCTGGAGACGCTGCTCTTCCCGGGCGACGAGCTGAACGACCTGCTCATGGTGGTCGCCCTGTTCACGCTCGTCGTCGGGATCCTCGGCGCGCTCGCCCAGACGGACATCAAACGTCTGCTCTCCTTCACCCTCGTCAGCCACATCGGCTACATGGTGTTCGGCCTCGCGCTCTCCTCGGCCGTCGGGCTCGGGGCCACCGTCTACTACGTCGTCCACCACATCGTGGTGCAGACCGCGCTGTTCCTCGTCGCCGGGCTGATCGAGCGGCGCGGCGGCACGACGGCGATCGACCGGCTCGGCGGGATGGCGAAGATCGCGCCCGTGCTCGCGGTGCTGTATTTCATCCCCGCGATGAACCTGGGCGGCATCCCCCCGTTCTCCGGCTTCCTCGGCAAGCTCGGGCTGCTGCAGGCCGGCGTGCAGAACGGCAGCCCCCTGGCGCTGGCCCTCGTCGTGGCCAGCGTGCTCGTCTCGTTGCTGACCCTGCTGGCCCTGGCCCGCGTGTGGAACCGGGTGTTCTGGCGCAGCCCCAAGGACGCCGAGTACCCGGACCCCGTGCTGCTGGCCACCCGGGAGGACGGCGGGTCGGTGCGCACCAGCTCCACCGTCATGAACGCACCCAAGGGTCGCTGGGCGGGCTCGGACGCGGTCCGGCTGCTGCCGGCCGGGATGGTTGCCGCGACGGTCGGCATCGTCGCGGTCGGCGTCGCCCTGACCGTCGTCGCCGGCCCGCTGTTCGGCCTCGCGGACTCCGCCGCCGCGTCCATGCTCGAGCGCACGCCCTATCTCGAGGCCGTGCTCGGCCACGAGGCGGTGGGCCGATGAGCCGGCAACGGATCTCCCTGCGGACGGAGGCGCCGCTGCTCGTGTGGCTGGTGCTGGTGTGGGGTGCCCTGTGGCAGGACTTCAGCCTCGGCACGCTCGTCTTCGGGGCGGTGCTCGCCCTCGTCGTCGTCCACACGTTCTCTCTGCCGCCGGTGCAGCTGGGCGGCCGGTTCAACGTCGTGCAGTTCGTCGTCGCCGTCGCCGAGTTCGTCCGGGAGCTGACGATCGCGAGTTTCCATGTGTTCTGGATGGCCGTGGTCCGGGGCCGGACGATGCGCAGCTCCCTCGTCGCCGTGCCGCTGCGGACCCACTCGGACCTGATCCTGACGGCCACCGCGAGCGTGACCGGCCTGGTGCCCGGGTCCGTGGTCGTCGAGGTGGACCGCGCCGGGTCCACCCTGTACCTGCACTGTCTGGACGTGGCCACGGCCGAGGGGGCCGACCGGGTGCGGGAGACGGTCCGCACCACGGAGGCGCGCCTGATCAAGATGATGGGCTCCCGGGAGGACCTGGCCCTGCTCGACACCGGCGATCGGGCCCGGATCGGGGGCACGGCATGATGTTCGTCGCCGTCGTGATCAGCGCGGTCATGCTCGTGATCGCCGCCGCCGGCGCCATCTACCGGCTCGGGCGGGGGCCGTCCCTGCTGGACCGGGTGCTCGCCGCGGACGTGATGCTCGTCATCATCGTCTCGGCGGTCGCCGTCGACGCCGTCTACCGGCGCAGCACCGACTCGGTGCCGCTGATGGCCACCATCACCATCGTCGGCTTCATCGGTTCGGTGGCCGTCGCCCGGTTCGTGGCGTCGCGGCGGTGAGGGACGTGCGCGGGACCACGGGACCAGTGATGCGGCACGGGAGGAGAGCACGATGAACGAGATCCTGGACGGCGTCGCCGCCGTGTTCATGGTGGTCGGCGCGTCCATGTCGCTGGCCGCCGCGATCGGCCTGATCACCTTCCCGGACCTGCTCACCCGCATGCACGCGGCCACCAAGCCGCAGGTGTTCGGCCTGCTGCTCCTGCTGCTCGCGGTGGCCCTCGCGATGCGCGCGTGGACGCTGCTGCCGCTGCTGGTCTTGATGTGGATGTTCCAGCTGCTGACCATCCCGGTCGGCGGCCACATGGTGGCCCGCGCGGGCTACCGCGTCCGGCGCGTGGACCGGGACGCCCTGGTGATCGACGACCTGCGCGACGTCGTCCAGGCCGCCGGCGCCGCCCCGGACGGAGCGGAGGACGGCGGCGCGACGGCGGCCGACCCGCCCCCGGGGCGTTCCTAGCGGCCGGGCTCAGCCGGCCAGCCGAGGCTCAGACCTCGCGAGGATCCCGCATCGAGCGGGCGGCCTTCTGCGTGGACTTCGCCACGGCGAACTTGATCGCGGTGCTCACCAGGGTGGTCAGCACGGCCCAGCCGAGGATCTCCTTGATGGTGTCGTCGTCGTTGTCGCCGGGCTTGGTGGGCGGTTCCTTGCCAATGACCTTCTGCCAGCCGGCGGTCAGCACCTTGTTGGCGACCATGACCGCGCCGATCGAGAGACCGGTTCCCGCGAGTTTGACGATGGTGTCCATCGCGTGCTCTCCCCTTCCATCGGAGTCGTTCGAACCGTCATCAGCCTACTGCCTGCCGGCGCGGCGCCGACGAGCGGCGTCGACGAGCGGCCCCGAGCCGCCGAGTAGACTGATGCCACCAACGACAGGGGAGCGCCTCCTGCCCGTCGGACCGGGTTCGGCCCGCCGGCGGCGTGGCCGGCGCTGAGAGTGCGGACCGCCGCAGACCCTCGAACCTGATCCGGCTAGTACCGGCGAAGGGAGTCGAGCTTCTCGAAGCCACCGGGCTTCCCCCTCCTGATGCCAGGAGGTTCCTCATGAGCACGTCCCGCGGATTCGCTCCCGCCGCCCCCACCACGGCCCAGCGGGGCTGGCGCGTGGTCGACATCATCGTCGCCTCCGTCGTCGCCGTCGCGTGCGGCGTCGTGTTCTGGGCCTGGAGCCAGGGCTACGCCGCGGTCGCCGTCGCGACCGCCGCCTTTCCCCCGCTCGGCGGCCTGTACGGCGGCGGGTGGCTGATCGCCGGCGTCGTCGGCGGCCTGATCATCCGCAAGCCCGGGGCGGCCCTGTACTGCGAGCTGATCGCCGCGTCCGTCGAGGGGGTGCTCGGCACGCACTTCGGGCTGACCGTCATCCTCTCCGGCCTGATCCAGGGCGCGGGCGCGGAGCTGGTGTTCGCCCTCTTCCGATACCGTCGCTTCGGCCTCGGCGTCGCCCTGCTGGCCGGCCTGGTCACCGGCCTGGCCATGGGCACCAGCGAGAACGTGCTCTACAACGTGGAGTGGGCCGCCGGTTGGCAGGTGCTGTACGCGATCCTGGCCGGCGTCTCGGGCACCGTGATCGCGGGCCTGCTCGGCTGGCTCGCCGTACGGGCGCTGGCCGGCACGGGGGTGCTTCACGGTCTCGCGTCGGGCCGCGCCGCGCGGGAGCGAGCCTGACTCCGGTGCCCGGGTCCGGCGGCCCCCGGGGAGCACGGCCCGCCGCGGTCGAGGCCCGGGGCTGGGGCTGGCGGCACGGGGGTCGGCGTGCCGCCGCCGTCGACGGACTCGACCTGCGGATCGAGCCCGGGGAGCGGGTGCTCCTGCTCGGGCCGTCCGGGGCGGGCAAGTCGACGGTGCTGCACGGGCTGGCGGGCCTGCTCGACCCGCAGGACGCCGACGTGCGCGGGCAGCTGCTGATCGACGGAATCCCGGCGAGCCGGGCGCGCGGGCGGGCCGGGCTGCTCCAGCAGGATCCGGAGGCGCAGATCGTGCTGTCCCGCGTCGGCGACGACGTCGCGTTCGGGCCGGAGAACCTCGCCGTGCCGCGCGAGGCGATCTGGCCCCGCGTCCGGACCGCACTCGATGCCGTCGGCCTCACGCTGCCCCTCGACCACCCCACCGGCGAGCTCTCCGGCGGCCAGCAGCAGCGCCTCGGCCTCGCCGGGCTGCTCGCCATGGCACCCGGTCTGCTGCTGCTGGACGAGCCCACGGCCAACCTCGACCCCGCCGGCGTGCTGCAGGTCCGCGACGCCGTCGCCGCGGCGCTGGACGCCACCGGCGCCACCCTCGTCGTCGTCGAGCACCGGGTCGCCGTGTGGGCGCCGGTCGTGGACCGGGTCGTGGTCCTCGCCCCCGTTGTCGACGGGACGACCAGCGGGGTCACCCACGACGGGCCGATCGAGACCGTGCTCGCGACCCACGGGGCGGAGCTCGCCGCCGCGGGCATCTGGGTGCCCGGGCACGAACCGGTCGTGCCCGCCCGCTCCGACGTGGCGGGCGAGACGCTGCTGACCGCCCGGGACCTCGCGGTCAGCCGGCTCGCCCGGACCTCCCGGCGACGTGATCGGAGTGCCGGCCGGCACCGCGGCCGGGTGGAGGTCGCCGCCGCCGGCATCGACGTCACCCTCGCCGCCGGCCGGGCACTGAGTGTCACCGGGCCGAACGGCGCCGGCAAGTCGACCCTCGCCCTCACGCTCGCCGGGCTGCTCCCGTCCGTGGCGGGGACGGTGGCCGCGACGCCGTCGCTCGCGGGCACGGCGGGACCGGACCCGTACCGTTGGCGCCCCGGCCAGCTGATCGCCCGGATCGGCACGGTGTTCCAGGAACCCGAGCACCAGTTCGTCACCGGGTCGGTGCGTGAGGAGCTGGCCTTCGGCCCGCGCCACGCGGCCGACGCTCGCGCGGTGCCCGGCGGGCCCGCGGCGCTCGACGCGCGGGTGGACGAGCTGCTCGACCGGCTGCGCCTCACGCACCTGGCCGCCGCCAACCCGTTCACCCTCTCCGGCGGCGAGAAGCGCCGGCTCTCGGTCGCCACCGTGCTGGCCGCCGGCCCGCGCGTCGTCGTGCTCGACGAGCCCACCTTCGGGCAGGACGCCCTGACCTGGCGGCACCTGGTCGACCTGCTGTCCGGGCTGCTGGACGAAGGACGGGCCGTCGTCGCCGTCACCCACGACGCGGCGTTCAGCGCCGCGCTCGCGGGCGACCGGCTGGACCTGCCCGGACGGGCCGACTCCCCGGCCGGCGTCGGGGCGTCGGAACCGGCCCCGGTGGAGGCACGATGACGGCGACCGCGGTCCCGCGCACGGGCCCGTCCCGCACGGGCGGACGGGCCGCCCGGGACGGGTCCGTGCTCGCCCGCGCCCATCCGCTGGCCAAGCTCGCCGCGGCCCTCGTCCTGACGGTCGCGCTGCTGGCGACCACCGATCCGGTGTGCGCCGGCGTCGCCCTGGCCGGTGAGCTGGCGGTGGTGCCGTTGGCCGGGCTGCGGCTGCGCACGCTGCTGGTGCGCGGCTGGCCGGTCCTGGTCGCCGCGCTGGTCTCCGGATACGGCACGGCCGTGCTCGCACCGCCGTCGGGCGCCGTGCTGGTCCACGCCGGGCCGTTCGTGCTGACCGCCGGGGGGCTGACGGCGGGCGTCGGGATCGCCCTGCGCGGGCTGGCCCTCGCCGTGCCCGGCATCCTGCTCCTGGCGACCACCGACCCGACGGATCTCGCCGACGCCCTCGCCCAGCGGCTGCGCCTGCCGCACCGGTTCGTCCTCGGAGCGCTGGCGGCGATGCGGCTGGTGGGTCTGCTGGTGGCGGAGTGGTCGACGCTGACGATGGCGCGCCGCGCCCGCGGCGTCGGCACCGGCGCCGGGGTTGCCGGCCGAATCCGTGCCGGGGCCGGTCAGACCGTGGCGCTGCTGGTCCAGGCGATCCGCCGGGCCGGGCGGCTCGCCATCACCATGGAGGCGCGGGGGTTCGGCGCGGGACGGCGCACCTGGGGGCGGCCGTCGGTGTTCCACCGGCGGGACGCGCTCGTGGTCGCCGGCGGGGCGCTGATCGCCGCGGCCGCCGTCACCGCCGCCGTGCTCGCGGGCACCTGGAACCCCATCCTCTGACGCCGCCCCCCCTGATGCCAGGTCGTCAATAGATGTCCCATCCGGGGCTCCGGCACCGGTTTTCGAGCATCTATTGACGAGCTGGCGGATGTGTCAGTGGCGGGTGGCGGTGAGCAGCAGCTCCGTCAACTCCTCCGTCAGCTCGGGGCTGACCGCGATCTCGCAACCGTCCACGCTGCGGATCGGCGCGAGCAGCCGCACGCTGGAGGCCAGCCACACGCCGTCGTTGCCGTGCAGCTCCTCCGGGGTCAGCGGGCCGTAACCGAGCCGCCACCCGGCCGGTTCCGCCGTCGCGAACAGCGCGCCCTGCGTCGTGCCGGCGAGGATGCCGCTGCGCAGCAGCGGGGTGACCAGTTCGCGGACGCCGTCGCGGGTGCGGGCGATCAGCAGCGTGGACGTCGGTCCCTCGAGCACGCGCCCGTCGGAGCTGACGAAGATCGCGTCGTCCGCCCCCTGCCGGTGGGCGTATCGCAGCGCGGCCATGTTGACGGCGTAGGACGTGGTCTTGGACCCGAGCAGCAGCCACGGCGCCGCCTCGGCGGCGTCGCTGGAGTAGCCCCGGTCCAGCAGCAGGACGTCGAGCCCGCGGTGGCGCTGTTCGCGGCTGCTGGCCGGGACCGGCTGCAGGTACACCCAGCACGTCGGCGGCCCGGCCGCGTCGACGCCGCGCGTGCCGACGAGCCGGATCATCGCCTCGGCCTCGCCGTGCACCCGCGCGAACTCCGCCAGCCCCGTCTCGATGGCGGCCTGCCAGCGCTCCCCGGCGGGCAGGTCCAGGTCGAGCGCGTCCGCGGAGGAGGCGAGCCGGTCCAGGTGCGCCTCCAGCTGCAGGGCCCGGCCGTCCACCGCCAGCAGGGTCTCGAACACGCCGTCGCCGCGGACGACGCCCAGGTCGGTGACCAGCAGCTGCGGGACGTCGGGATCGGCGACGCGGCCGGCCGGGGCGTCGGGGGTCAGCAGGACGAGGGCACTCATGTGCCCACAGTAGTGCGGACGTCCCCGGCCCTCCGGGACGCCGATCGCTCAGGGTTCGTCGGTGCCGAGGAGCTCGCGGATCCGCTGCGCGAGCACGGCCGGGTCCGGTTCGCCGGTGACGACCACGTCGGCCGCCGCGGCCACGTCGTCGTGCGCGAGCCATGCCCGTTCCTGCGTCGCCCACCGCGACCAGTGCGGCCGGAACACGGCCCCGTCGCGATCCAGCGCCCGCTGCCGTCGCCGGTCGGCGGGCAGGTCCAGCCACACGAGCGCGTCGAGCGCCGGGCGGGCCGCGGCGTGCCCGGCGCCGACCCCCTCGGCGATGACCAGGCCACCCGGCTCGATCCGACGGATGGCCCCCGGCGCGCCGGCCTCCCAGTCCCAGGCGGTCCACCGCGCGGCCCGGCCCGCCGCGAGCGGCTCCAGCACCTCACGCCGGTAGGCCTCCATGCCGGCCGCGAGGCCGTCCCAGCCCGGGTAGAGGTCCTCGAGGTGGAAGACACGGACGGCGCCGGGGCCGCCCTGCGGCCCGTCGCGACCCGCGGTGCCGAGGGCACGGGCGAGGCCGGCGGCGAGGGTGGTCTTCCCCGCCCCGGAGCGGCCGTCGACGCCGATCACCTGGGTCCGGGGGGCCGTGCTCACCGGTGCGTGGCGCCGGCGTCGCGGTGCTCGCGGATCCAGGCCACGAGAGAGGGCAAGGCCTCGGCGATGAGCCGGTGGGTGTCGACGAAGTCGGCGTCCGTGCCGTACCAGGGGTCGCTGATGCCCGCGTCCTGCGGATCCGTCTCCCCGGTCTCGTCGACGAACTCGCGGAACATCCGGACCTTGTCCGCCGTCCGCGGGTCCGGCGCCTGCTCCCGCAGCGCGTCGTAGTGGTCGACGTCCATCGCCAGGACCAGGTCCAGGTCGGCGAACCAGTCCGGATCGAACTCGCGTGCCCGGTGGTCCGTGGCGTCGATGCCGTCCGCCTCGAGGACGGCACGCGCTCGCGGGTCGACCGGCCTGCCTCGTTCCCACCCCGACGTGCCGGCCGAGCGGACCTCGACGTCGCCGCCGAGTCCCTCCTCGGCGAGGGCACGGGCCAGCATCAGCGCGGCCATGGGGGAGCGGCAGATATTGCCGGTGCAGACGGTCATCACCCGGAACATGACCTCACCGTACCCAGCGGCGCCGGGCGTTCCGCCGTCCGGCGTCGCGTGGACGGGGTCAGCGGCCCGCGCCGGCGTCGAGGGCGAGCACCTCGACGCTCGGCACGAGGAAGACCGCGTCGGCGCTCTCGGCCCACTGCCGCCACCCCTGGGCCAGCCGCTCGAGATACAGATGGGAGGCGAGGCCGCGCCGCACGGCCTGGTCGGCGAACGCGGACCGGGTGATCCGCTCCGACCACAGCTCGGCCCACCACCGGCGTTCGTCCCCCGTGTAGCACCACGTGCTGGCCGTGACGGTCACGTCGGTGAGGCCGGCCTGGTGGAGCCAGCCCGGCAGGCGCCGCCCGGCGTCGGGTTCCCCGCCGTTGAGGCGGGCGACCCGCTGGTAGAGGCTCATCCACTCGTCGAGTTCGGGTACCTGCGGGAACCAGGACATCGCTTGGTAGTCGGCGTCCCGGACGGCGAGCAGGCCGCCGGGACGGAGCACCCGGCGCATGGCGGTCAGGGCGCCCACCGGGTCCGCCAGGTGCTGCAGCACCTGATGGGCGTGCACGACGTCGAAGCCGGCATCGGTGAACGGCAGCGCGTGGACGTCGCCGAGGCGCCAGCGCACGTTCGCCGGGCCGGGACCGGCCGCGGCGACGTCCAGCACGTCGGCGGCGGAGTCGAGGCCGATCACCTCTCCGGGCGCCACCCGCTCGGCCAGATCGCGCGTGATGGTGCCGGGCCCGCACCCGACGTCGAGCACCCGCATACCGGGGACCAGGTGGGGGAGCAGATAGCCCGCCGAGTTCGCCGCGGTGCGCCACCGGTGGGAGCGCAGCACGCTCTCGTGGTGCCCGTGCGTGTAGCGCGGCGGGGCTGCGGCGTCGCGTGGTCCTGACATCGTTGTCATCCCGGATGTTGATTCCTGGTCATGTCCGCGTCGCCCGCCGGTCGCCACGTGGTTTCCCGGCCGGCGCCCGGATCAGGCCGTGGCGGGCGCGGTGAGCGTGACGTACTGCTTGAACGCGTCGGTCGCCCGCTCGTACGCGCCGGCGGCCTCGAAGGAGTGCGCCGCCCGCAGCAGCGCGCGCGAGGACTCCCCGATCCGCCCCATCAACTCGAGGATCCGCGCATGAATCAGCTCGGCCTCGCCGGCGGTCTGCGGGGCGAGGGTGTCGAGCTCGGCCAGCACGGGATTCAGCTGGCCCAGGGCCTCGGCCGGCTTGGACGCCGCCAGCGACCAGCGAGCGCTCACCATCGCCAGTTCGAGCTTGTCGCTGCGGTTGCCGACGACGTCGATGGCGAACTGGGCGCGCTCGAGGTACTCGGTGATCTGCTCGCTCATCGCGCCGTTGGTGATCCTCATGTCGGCGGTGGTCTTGTTCAGACGACCCCACTGCCGCAGGCCCATCGCGGGGGAGAGCAGGTCGATGGCCTGGTTGTGCAACCGGACGCCCTCCTGCGCATCGCCACGCAGGAAGGCCATGTTGCCGACCGTCCAGGCACCGCGGCCGCGCATCTGCGCGGACACGCGGGCCGTGGGCTGCAGGTCGATCTGCCGGGCCACGTCGGCGGCCTCGGCGAGCTGATCGCTCTCCGCGAGCGTCGCGATCAACGAGCACTGGGCCTCGAGCAGCGTCGACGGATTGGCGGACGGGTGATCCCGCAGCAGGTCGACCGCCGCGCGGGCATGATGGACCGCGTCGGGGAGCCGACCCATGCCCTGCTTGGCGGCGGCCGCGATGATCTCCGCCTCGGCGGCGAGGTTGACCGATTCGCGGGCGACGGGGTGGTGCCGCAGGGCCTGCGCCGCCTCCCAGCACGGCTCGTACTTCTCGCTGACCATGAGGCACTCGGCGTACAGCAGGCTGAGCGACCACCATGCCGAGAGGTTGTGCTCGATGTCGGAGCTGGCCAGGGCGCGCGCGGCGAAATCGGCCGCGAGGTCGTAGTCGTAGTTCTTCCAGGCCTGCCGGGCCTCCATCTCGAGCTCGATGGAGGCGATCGAGGTCCCTGTCGTGACCTCCTGGCGGAAGCTGCGTAGTTCGTCGACCGTGACGCCGAGGCGACCCGCCAGCTCGCTCATGATGGCGTCTGTGGGACGTCGTCGTCCGCTCTCCAGCAGGGAGATGTAACTCGCGGTGTAGGCGTCGCCGGCCAGTTCGGCCTGGGTGAGGCCGCGGGCCAGCCGCGCTTCCTTCAGCTTCTTGCTGAAACTGGTGCTGATGGACATTCTGTCATGCTACCAGTCCGATATGACAAATGGTGTCATACGGTACGGTCAAAAATATTTCTACCAAAGTTGTCATATCGGGCGGTTGTACCGTAATCTTGCGTTACGTCGCCCAACGGGCGGCCCCTCGATCACGTCGGGGAACGTTGACCGCGCGGGGCGCGGAAAGGTGTGGGGAACCATGAACGTCAAGTCCCGAGCCGCGAAGGCTCTGCCGGTCGTCCTGGGTGCAGCTCTCGCCCTGCCGCTGGTCGCGCTTGGCGCCACGACGGCGAATGCTGCGGTCACCACGGCTCACAGTGCGTCCGCGATCTCGAGCTCGTCGTCCGTCACCCCGGCGGTGGGCAACTGGCCGGACCGCTTCTTCACCGTCTCCCCGGCCGTGGGCAACTGGCCCGCGACGATCTCCCCGGCCGTGGGCAACTGGCCCGCGACCGTCTCCCCGGCTGTGGGCAACTGGCCCGCGACGATCTCCCCGGCCGTGGGCAACTGGCCCGCGACCGTCTCCCCGGCCGTGGGCAACTGGCCGGACCACTTCTTCACCGTCACCCCCGCGGTCGGCAACTGGCCGGCCGCCCGCACCGCCTCGGCGATCGAGGCCTGACAGATTTCACAGACCGGTTCTTGCGGTCGGTAACTGGCCCGACAGAACCAATGGGGGCTCGCTGCCCCTGATCCGTGGCCGGCGCCTAGCGCCGAGGCTCGGAGCTGGCGACGTGTCGCCCGATGTGCACTCATCGACCCAAACCCGGTGCACGTCGGGACCATCTCGCCGACAGGCTCCGGTCCTGACCAAGTCCATCGCCCCCCCCAATCGGATGGCATGTCATGGATCGTCAGCGAGTCCCGCAGGTGCCCCGAGAGAACGGCTCGGGGCACCTGCCTCGTTAACGGGTCCGATCCGGACTCACCCGGCGGGACTCAGATCCGGGCGAGCGTCGCGGCGTCCGGTTCGCCGTCGAAGCACCGCTGCAGCACGCGGGCGAACACGTCCCGGCCCGGGTCGGCCCGGGCGAACAGCGTCATCGACGAGCGCAGCTTGACCGCGTCGATGCCCCCCAGGATCTCCTCGGCACTGCCCTCGGCCGTTGCGACCGACTCCGCGGCCCGGAGCAGACGCGGCCCGAGCACGGGGTGGCTCAGGTACGCCCGGGCCTCCTCGAGGGAGGAGATGGCGTATCGCTGAGCCATCGGGCTGCGGCCGAGCCCCTCGATCTGCGGGAACACGAACCACATCCAGTGGCTGGTCTTCCGCCCCCGCTCCAACTCCGCCAGCGCCGTCTCCCAGGTGCCGCCGGCCTGGGCGCGGACGAAACGGTCGAGGTCGAACGGGTCGTCGGCGGGCAGTGAGCTGGGTATCTCCGTCACACCGGCAGGCTACGCCGGCCCCGGCAGGGCGGTCACCGGAGGCGGAATGTTCGGGCGCCCGACGAAGTTGAGTCGGGTGAACTCAAGTCGACTTGACATCGTCGAGCGATGTGGCAGGCTTGAGTGCAGAAGGCTCAAGAGCCGCTTCCCGGCGGCCTCTCTTCTCCGTCGAAAGGAACCACCCATGTCCCGTGCAGTAGGCATCGACCTCGGTACCACCAACTCGGTCGTCTCCGTCCTCGAGGGCGGCGAGCCCACCGTCATCGCCAACGCGGAGGGCGCACGCACCACCCCGTCGGTGGTCGCGTTCTCCAAGTCCGGCGAGGTCCTCGTCGGTGAGATCGCCAAGCGCCAGTCGGTCAACAACATCGACCGCACCATCGCGTCGGTGAAGCGCCACATGGGCACCGACTGGACCATCGACATCGATGACAAGAAGTACACGCCGCAGGAGATCTCGGCGCGCATCCTGATGAAGCTGAAGAACGACGCGGAGAGCTACCTGGGCGAGAAGGTCACCGATGCGGTGATCACCGTCCCGGCGTACTTCAACGACGCGGAGCGGCAGGCCACCAAGGAGGCCGGCGAGATCGCGGGGCTGAACGTCTCCCGCATCGTCAACGAGCCCACCGCGGCCGCCCTGGCCTACGGCCTGGACAAGGGCAAGGAGGACGAGCTCATCCTCGTCTTCGACCTCGGTGGCGGCACGTTCGACGTGTCCCTGCTCGAGGTGGGCAAGGACGACGACGGCTTCTCCACCATCCAGGTCCGCGCCACCGCCGGTGACAACCGCCTCGGCGGCGACGACTGGGACCAGCGCGTCGTCGACTTCCTGCTCGAGCGCGCCAAGGCCGGCACCGGCGTCGATCTGTCCAAGGACAAGATCGCCCTGCAGCGCCTCCGTGAGGCCGCCGAGCAGGCCAAGAAGGAACTCTCGAGCGCCACCAGCACCAACGTGTCGCTGCAGTACCTCTCCGTCACCCCCGACGGCCCGGTGCACCTGGACGAGCGGCTCACCCGCGCCAAGTTCCAGGAGCTGACCGCGGACCTGCTGGACCGGACCAAGAAGCCGTTCCACGACGTCATCTCCGAGGCCGGCGTGAAGGTCGGCGACATCGACCACGTCATCCTCGTGGGCGGCTCGACCCGCATGCCCGCCGTCTCCGAGCTCGTCAAGGAGCTCGCCGGGGGCAAGGAGCCCAACAAGGGCGTCAACCCGGACGAGGTCGTCGCCGTCGGCGCCGCCCTGCAGGCCGGTGTCCTCAAGGGCGAGCGCAAGGACGTGCTGCTCATCGACGTCACCCCCCTGAGCCTCGGCATCGAGACCAAGGGCGGCGTGATGACCAAGCTGATCGAGCGCAACACCGCGATTCCGACCAAGCGGAGCGAGACCTTCACGACGGCGGACGACAACCAGCCGTCGGTCTCCATCCAGGTCTTCCAGGGCGAGCGCGAGTTCACCCGGGACAACAAGCCGCTGGGCACCTTCGAGCTGACCGGCATCGCGCCGGCCCCGCGCGGGGTGCCGCAGGTCGAGGTCACCTTCGACATCGACGCCAACGGCATCGTGCACGTGTCCGCGAAGGACAAGGGCACCGGCACCGAGCAGTCGATGACCATCACCGGCGGCACGTCGCTGGCGAAGGACGACATCGACCGGATGGTGCGCGAGGCCGAGGAGCACGCCGCCGAGGACAAGAAGCGCCGTGAGGCCGCGGATGCCCGCAACAACGCCGAGCAGCTGGCCTACTCGACGGACAAGCTGATCAAGGACAACGCCGACAAGCTGCCCGAGGACGTCAAGACCGAGGTCCAGGGGGACGTCGACGCGCTGAAGGCGGCCCTCGAGGGCACCGACGACGACGCGGTCAAGTCCGCGCTGGAGAAGCTGCAGGCGTCGCAGGGCAAGCTGGGCGAGGCGATCTACGCCCAGAGCCAGGCCGGTGGCGCGTCCGCCGGTGCCGAGGGCGCCTCGGCCGACCAGCCCGCGGGCGGCTCCGCCGGCGCCGATGAGGACATCGTCGACGCCGAGGTCATCGACGAGGACGAGGACAAGAAGTAGGCATGGGTGCACAGGAACCCGCCCACGAGGGCGAGAACGCAGAACCCGACCGCAACGGCGAGAACGGCGAGCGCCCGGTCTTCCGGGACAACCGCCGGATCGACCCGGTGACCGGCGAGGTCCGCGGCGACGGCCCGGCCGGGGGCGCCGCAGGCGACCCCGCCGCCGGCGGGGACGCCCCGGCCGGAGGCGACGGCGACGTCGTCGCCGAGGCCGAGGCCATCCTCGACGACGCCCGGACCGCTGACGCCCAGGCCGGCGCGGCGGCCCCCTCGGGCGCTGCCGAGCCCGCCGACGAGCCGGTCGACGACGCCGAACGCCTCGCGGCGGAGCGGCTGGCCGACCTGCAGCGCCTGCAGGCCGAGTTCGTCAACTACCGGCGCCGGGTGGACCGGGACCGGGACGTGGCCCGGACCAACGCGGTCATCTCCGTGCTGACCGCGCTGCTGCCGGTCCTGGACGACCTCGACGCCGCGCGCCAGCACGGTGACCTCACCGAGGGCCCGTTCGCCGCCATCGCCGCGAAGCTCGACGCCGTGCTCACCCAGCAGGGCCTGGAGCGCTACGGGGAGGTCGGCGCCGTCTTCGACCCCGCCATCCACGAGGCGCTGCTGCAGCAGCCCAGTGACGACGTCGACCCCGGTCACGTCAGCCACGTGCTGCGCTCGGGCTACCGTGTGGGAGACCGGGTGCTGCGCGCGGCGCAGGTGGGCGTCGCCTCCTGATCTCCCTCCCGGGGTCCGGCCTCCGGCACCCCTGACGAGACGGACCGCCGTCGCGCGCTGGACCCAGCGGGCGGCGGCGGTCCGCTCGTCATCCCCGTCCCCCCACCCTCCGCAGAATCGAGACGCCATGGCCAGTCAGGACTGGATCGAGAAGGACTTCTATCAGGTCCTCGGTGTCGCCAAGGACGCCACGGACGCCGACATCAAGAAGGCCTACCGCAAGCTCGCGCGGACGTACCACCCGGACCAGAATCCGGGGGACGACGCCGCCGAGCAGCGGTTCAAGGACATCACCGAGGCCAACTCGGTGCTCTCCGACCCCGAGGAGCGCCGCCAGTACGACGCCATCCGGGCGATGGGATCCGGAGCCCGGTTCAGCGCCGGCGGTGGTCCCGGCGCCGGGGCCGGCGCCGGCGGTTTCGAGGACATCTTCGGCGGCCTGTTCAACACCACGGGCGGCCGCACCCGCACCCGGTACACCACCGGCGGTGGCGGCGGCTTCGACGCCTCCGACCTGCCGCCGGAGTTCCGGGACCTGTTCGGTGGCGGCGGCTTCGGCGGTGGTGGCTTCGGCCAGACCCCGCAGAAGGGCGCGGACCGGCAGGCCACCACGACGATCTCCTTCGCCGGCTCCATCCGGGGCACCACCATCGGGCTGCGGGAGGGCGACGGCGACGTGATCGAGGTCCGCGTTCCCGCGGGCGTGCGGGACGGGCAGAAGATCCGCGTCCGCGGCAAGGGGCAGCCGGGAGCGGCCGGGGCCGGCGACCTCATCGTCACCGTGCACGTCAAACCGCACGAGCTGTTCACCCGCGACGGTGACGACATCCGCATCACCGTGCCGATCACCTTCCCGGAGGCCGCGCTCGGCGCGTCGGTGCAGGTGCCCACCACGGACGGTGACACCGTGACCGTCAAGGTGCCCGCCGGTACCCCATCCGGGCGCACGCTGCGGGTGAAGGGCCGCGGCGTGCGCACCGCGAAACGCACAGGGGACCTGCTCGTCAAGGTCGAGGTCGCCGTGCCCCAGAAGCTCAGCGGGGCGGCGCACGACGCGGTCAAGGCCTTCGCCGACGCCACCGGCGATGCCGACGTGCGCCGGGACCTCGCGTCCCGGGCGCGCCTGTGACGACGACGAACGTGTGACCGGGGACGACCCGCGATCACGAGAGAGGAGTCCACACGATGGACATCGATGCCGATGCCCCGATGTTCGTGATCTCGGTCGCCGCCGAGCTGGCCGAGATGCACCCGCAGACGTTGCGCCAGTACGACCGGATGGGGATCGTCACCCCGCAGCGATCCCCGGGCCGGTCGCGGCGCTACTCGCAGCACGACGTCGACGCGCTGCGCACGGTGCAGCGCCTCTCCCAGGAGGGCGTCTCGCTCGAGGGGATCCGCCGCGTGATGCAGCTGGAGAACCAGGTGCGGGCGCTGCAGAGCCGCGTCGCCGAGCTCTCCGCGGAACTCGCCCGGGTGGAGGCCGCGGGCGGCCCCGTCGACGCCGCCCGCGTGTTCGCAGCGGGCATCGCCGGCGACGTCGTCTCGCTCGCCCGCGGTCAGCGCCCTCGTCCGCGCTCCCAGGCCGTGGTGCTCTGGCGCGGCCCGGGCCACTGACGACGGCCACCGACCGACCCGCGGTCAGCGACGCACGTACGTGAGGTCGCGGATGATGCGGCCGGCGGCGATGCCCTTGCGCTCGAAGCCGGTCTCGATGCGGCCGGCGAAGCGCGGCGCGAAGCCGTCGGCGCCGTCGTTGGCCGGCGCGAACGCGGCCACCCCGCCGAGGGTCTCCCGCATCTGCTCCGCGTACTCCTCCCAGTCCGTCGCCAGCCGCCACCGGCCGCCCGGGCGCAGCACGCGCGCGACCAGGTCGGCGAACGACGGCGAGACCAGGCGTCGCTTGTGGTGCCGCTTCTTCGGCCACGGGTCGGGAAAGAACATCCACACCTCGTCCACCGAGCCGGGCCTCAGCAGGGTACCGAACACCTCCGGCGCGTTCGCCTCGATCACCCGGATGTTCGTCGCGCCTGCCCGGTCGGCCTTGCGCATCAGGTCGGAGAGGCCGGGCCGGTACACGTCGAGGGCGATGAAGTCCGTCTCGGGGGCGGCGGCCGCCGCCGCGACCACGGCGTCACCCAGCCCCGCGCCGATCTCCACGATCAGCGGCGCTCGCCGGCCGAAGAGGGCGGCGGCATCGAGCCGGGCCGCCGGATCGACGGACGTCTCCCCGTCCCCCCGGGGCACGTCCATCAGGTAACGGCCGCTCAGGCGTTCCCAGGCGGCGAGCTGCTTGCCCTGCAGCCGGGTGCCGCGCCGCACGAAGGAGAGCACCCCGCGGTGCCGCTCGACAGACGCCGACGGGGTCGCGCCGGCGTCCTGCGGGAAGGGATTCTCGTGCTCCGTCACGGGGATCAAGCGTAGCGGGGAGCCGCGTGACCGCTCCCCGCCCGGTCGGTCGTGTGACCAATCACTCCACGGCCGATCCGTGCGTGGGCCCCTCGACGCCGTAGGATCGAAGGCGTACCGGCACGTCGGACGGCATGTCCGTCCTGGTGTGCCAGCATCGGCCCGCGGTGCGATCGACGTCGTCGATCCCGGGGGCCGCGTGCGGCACCGCCGCACCGGCAAGCGCCGGGCGCGGCCTTCCGCCGGTACGCGTCGCGAATCTGACGACCCGCCGCTCGCGCGGCCCTTCCTTTTCCGGCGCACCCGCCGTGATCCCCCGCGTGCGGGCCCGACCATCGAGAGGTTCCCCCCTCGTGACATCCTTCGCCGATCTCGGCGTGCCCTCCGTTCTCGCGGACGCCCTGACCGCCAGCGGCATCGCCGCGCCCTTCCCCATCCAGGAAGCGACCCTGCCCGACTCGCTCGCCGGCCGCGACGTCCTCGGCCGCGGCCGCACCGGCTCCGGCAAGACGCTGGCCTTCAGCCTCCCGCTCGTCGCCCGCCTGGCCGGCGTCAGCCGCCGTGCCTCGCGCCCCACCGGGCTTGTCCTCGCGCCGACCCGTGAGCTCGCGACGCAGATCAACGCGACCCTGGAGCCGCTGGCCGGCGCCCTCGGCCTGCGCACCACCGTCATCTTCGGCGGGGTCTCCCAGAAGCGCCAGGAGACCGCGCTGCGCGCCGGCGCCGACATCGTCGTCGCCTGCCCCGGCCGGCTCGAGGACCTGCTGCGGCAGAAGGTCCTGACCCTCGCCGACGTGCGGATCACCGTCCTGGACGAGGCCGACCACATGGCCGACCTGGGCTTCCTGCCGGTCGTCCGGCGGCTGCTCGACGCGACCGCCAAGGACGCCCAGCGGCTGCTGTTCTCCGCCACGCTGGACAACGGCGTCGACGTGCTGGTCAAGCGCTACCTGCACGACCCGAAGGTGCACTCGGTGGACGAGTCGGCCGCGGCCGTGACCACGATGGAGCACCGCGTGTTCCTCACGGACACGGACGCGAAGAAGGACCTGGTCACCATGCTCGCCTCCGGCACCGGCCGGCGGGTCATGTTCATGCGCACCAAGCATCACGCCAAGAAGATGGCCAAGCAGCTCACCTCCGCCGGCATCCCCGCGGTGGACCTGCACGGCAACCTGTCCCAGAACGCCCGCGACCGGAACCTGGCCCAGTTCTCCTCGGGTGAGGTGCGCGTGCTGGTCGCGACCGACGTCGCCGCCCGCGGCGTGCACGTCGACGACGTCGAACTGGTCGTCCACATCGACCCGCCCACGGAGCACAAGGCCTACCTGCACCGCTCCGGCCGCACCGCCCGCGCCGGTTCGGACGGCACCGTCGTCACCGTCGTGCTGCCCGAGCAGCGCCAGGACGTGCGCAAACTGCTGCGCGCCGCCGGCGTCGACGCCCCCCTCGAGACCGTGACCCCGGACTCCGCCGCGGTCGCCGAGGTCGTCGGCACGATCGCTCCGCGCGTCGCTCCGGCCCCGGTGAGCGCCTCGGGCAACCGCCCGGGTGCGTCCCGGAAGCCGGCGACGGCGCCGTCGGCACGCTCCGGTGGCGACGGCGGCGGCCGTTCCCGTGGCGGTCGTGGCCGTGGTCGCGGTGGTCAGGGCGAGTCCGCGTCGGCCCCGCGCTCGACGGCGTCGTCACGCGGTGGCGCGCGCCGCGGCGGTTCCGGCGCTCGTGCCGGCGCCCCGGCGAACTCGCGCCCGGCCGCCACCGTCGCGTACAGCACGTCGACCGGCTCCCCGGCCGGTCGTCGTCGCGGGTCGCGCCGCGCCGACGCGCCGAACACCGCCCGTCGCCAGGGCTGACCGGCCCGCACCCCTGCGCTGACTCCGGCACCCCTGCGCTGACTCCGGCGCCCCTGCGCCAGCTCGTCAATAGATGTTCCATCCACCCCCATCGGGGGCCCGGATGCGACAACTATTGACGAGCTGGCGCTCGTGCGTGCGGGGGTTCGGGTGGCGGGTTCCTCAGCCCACCGCGCCGCTCCGGAGCCGCGGGCTGTCCGGGTTCATCACCGAGTGGCGGCGCGAGTACAGGAAGTAGATCAGCAGGCCGACGACGAGCCAGACGGCGAACCGCACGTAGGTCTCGACGTTCTGGATCGAGACGATCAGCCACAGCGAGAACAGCACACCGACGGCGGGGGTGACCGGCATCAGCGGAGTGCGGAACTCGCGGGGCAGGTCGGGCCGCCGGTAGCGCAGCACGATCACCGCCACGCACACGACGACGAACGCGGACAGGATGCCGATGTTGGTCAGGCCCGCGGCCTCCTCGATCGGCAGCACCCCGGCGATGATGGCGGCGCCGATGCCGGCCAGCCAGGTCACCCGCACCGGCACGCGCCGCTTCGCATCGGTCTTCGCGAACCACTCCGGCAGCAGGCCGTCGCGGCTCATCGAGAACCACACCCGGGTGACGCCCAGGGTGAACGTGATCATGACCGTCAGGATCGAGACGATCGCGCCGACCGCGATGATGTTCGCCACCACCGGCATGCCGACGGCGTTGAACGCGGACGAGAACCCGGACTCGGGGTCGATCTCGGTGTACTTCTGCATCCCGGTCAGCACGAGCGTCGCCAGGACGTACAGCACCATCGCGATCGCCAGCGAGTAGAGGATCGCCTTGGGCATGTGCTTGGTCGAGTCCTTCGACTCCTCCGCGGCCGTGCTCATCGCGTCGTACCCGAACACCGCGAAGAACACCGTCGCCGCGCCCGCCATCACACCGGAGAACCCGAACGGGAAGTACGGGGAGTAGTTCGCGGTGTTGAGGTGGAAGACGCCGAGCACCACGATCAGCACGACCAGGGCGACCTTGATCCCGACGAAGACCATCTCGGCGCGCGCGGCGCTGCCGATGCCCCGGGTGAGGATGAAGGCGGTGAGCAGGCAGAGCAGCATCGCGAACAGGTCGACGACGTGCCCGTCCCCGGTGCCGGGCGCGCCGAGCATCCAGGCGGGCAGGTCGATGCCGACCTGCCCGAGCAGGAACCCGAAGTAGCCGGAGATGCCGATCGCGACGACGGCGACGATGGCGATGTACTCCAGCAGCAGGTCCCAGCCGATGAACCAGCCCACGATCTCCCCGAGGGCCGCGTACCCGTACGTGTAGGCGGAACCGGCCTTCGGGACCATGCCCGCGAACTCGGCGTAGGAGAACGCGGCGGCCGCGCTGGCGACGCCGGCGATGAGGAAGGACAGCAGCACGGCCGGGCCCGCCTTGCCGTTCGCGACCGCCCCGGCCAGGGAGAAGATGCCGGCACCGATGATGCCGCCGACGCCGATCGCGGTCAGTTGCCACAGACCCAGCGTGCGTTTGAGGGAGTGCTCCTCCACCTCGGGCTCGATCTCGCCGATCGGCTTGCGGCGGAACATCGAGTACGGGTTGCCCGCCCGCGCGGTCCGTCCCGCTGTCCCTCCGGGGGGCGGGGACCCCGGGGATGCCGATGATGCTGCCGGTCCTGACGGTGCCATCGTGACCTCCTGCGTCTGCGTGCTGCGTGCTGCGTGCGCGGAAGCGGGCCCGGGGCGACCGTCCGAGGGCGCCGTCGCCGGGTCCGGTGGAGGCGATGCTACCCGCGATCACCGTCGCGGCGTGCGGCAACGGGGCCGATTCCGTGCCCGGCGGTGGCGGCGGGAGGCGGTCGCGGGACAGAATCGGACCATGAGGACCCTGCTGAATCTGATCTGGCTCGTCCTGGGTGGGCTGTGGCTGGCCGCCGCTTACGCCCTCGCGGGGGTGATCTGCTGCCTGTTGATCGTCACCATCCCGTTCGGCATCGCCTCCTTCCGGATCGCTGCGTACGCGCTGTGGCCGTTCGGGCGCACGATCGTGGACCGCGGCGGCAGCCCCGGCGTGTTCGCGACGTTGGGCAACGTGATCTGGTTCGTGGTCGCCGGGATCTGGATCGCCGTCGGGCACGTCCTGACGGCCTTCGCGCAGGCGGTCACCATCATCGGCATCCCGCTGGCGATCGCGAACCTCAAGATGGTGCCGGTGTCGTTGATGCCGCTGGGCAAGCAGATCGTGCCGACCACGCGCACGCTGACCACCGTGAGC
This sequence comes from Tersicoccus solisilvae, assembly GCF_014643255.1. Classification (GTDB taxonomy): domain Bacteria; phylum Actinomycetota; class Actinomycetes; order Actinomycetales; family Micrococcaceae; genus Tersicoccus; species Tersicoccus solisilvae. The sequence continues at coordinate 418,616 of NZ_BMJI01000001.1, forward strand.
GGCCGGCCGGCGGTCGGCGCCTTCGGCTACGAGGCTCGCTGACCCATGGAGACCGTCACCCTCGGGACCGGCAGCACGGGTCCGCTCACGGTCAGCGCGCTGGGTTTCGGCGGCATGGCGCTCACGCCCGCCTACGGCGGCCTGCCCGCCGGCGACGCGCTCGCCGTCCTGCATGCCGCCGTCGACGACGGCATCACGTTCCTCGACACCGCCAACGTCTACGGCGACGGGACGAACGAGGAGCTGATGGGCCGGCTGCTCGCGGACCGACGGGACGAGGTGGTCGTCGCCACGAAGTTCGGCATCGTGCACGGGGCCGACGGAACCCGGCACGCCCGCGGCGACGCCGACTACGTGCGCCGCTGCGCCGAGGAGAGCCTGCGCCGGCTCGGTACCGACGTCATCGACCTCTACTACCTGCACCGCCGCGACCTCTCCGTGCCGCTTAGCGAGACGGTGGGCGCGATGGCCTCCCTCGTCGAGGCCGGGACGGTGCGCCACCTCGGCCTGTGCGAGGTGACCGCCGAGGAGCTGCGCGAAGCGCACCTCGTCCATCCGATCACCGCCGTGCAGAGCGAATGGTCGGTGTTCAGCCGGGACGTCGAACGGGCCGTCGTGCCCGCGTGCGCCGACCTCGGGATCGGCGTCGTGCCGTTCTCCCCGCTCGGCCGCGGCTTCCTGGCCGGAGCCGTCCGCTCCGCCGCGGACCTCGGCCCCGACGACGCGCGGCACGACTTCCCCCGGTTCGACCCCGCCAACCTCGAGGCCAACCTGGCGCTGCTCGCCGAGATCGAGGCGGCCGCGCACGAGACCGGCATCACGCTGGCCGAGATGTCCCTGGCCTGGTTGTACGCCAAGGGTGAGGATGCGGGGGTGACCGTGGTGCCCATCCCCGGCTCCCGGCACCCCGAGCGCAACCGGCAGAACGCCGCCGCCGTCGAGATCAGCCTGTCGGCCGAGCAGGTCGCCGAGCTGGACAGCGCCGCGGACCGGGTGGCCGGTGGCCGCTCCCGCGACCGGACCTGGGTCTCGGAGGGCCGGGAGGACGGCTGACCCTTGCTTCGAGAACCGAGGTATCTAGGCTGGAGAACGTCGGACCCGACCACGATCGTCAGGAGCGTGACATGAGCCAGCCCAGCAGCACCAGCCCGTCCGAGGACACCGTCAAGATCGTCGACCTGATGCGCAAGGACCGCACCGTCATGGTCGGCACCGTGCTCACCGACGGCTCGATCCAGAGCCGGCCGATGTCCGTGCAGACGGTCGAGGACGACGGCACCCTGTGGTTCTTCGCCCACGACGACGGCCCGCTCGCCGCCCAGCTGACGTCCCACCCCCAGGTGAACGTCGCCTTCGCCGGGTCGGACCACTGGGTGTCGCTCTCCGGGACCGCCCGGCTCGAGCACGACCGCGCCAGGATCGACGAGCTGTGGGACTCGACCACCGACGCGTTCTTCCCTGACGGGAAGGAGACACCGGGGCTGACCCTGATCGAGGTGTCACCCGACTCGGCCGAGTACTGGGACCAGCCCGGCGGCGGCGTCGGCGCCCTGTTCACCTTCGTCAAGGCGAAGGTCACGGGCGGCACCTACGACGGCGGGGAGACCGGCAGCGTCGACCTCTAACCCTCCAGGACCCCAGCCCTACAGGATCACCGTGCCGCGGATGCACGTGACCGCATCGCCGCCGACCCAGACGTCGTCGCCGTCGGCGGTCACGTGCACCCGGCCGGCGCGGCCGAGCACCGTGCCCTGAGCGGCGACGTAGGAGCGCGGCAGGACGCCGTCGGCGATCAGCCACTGGGCGAGCGAGGCGTTCAGGCTGCCCGTGACCGGATCCTCGGCGATGCCCGCGCCCAACGCGAACGCCCGCACCTCGACCCGGGTCGGCGTGCCCTCGGGCTCGAGACCGGCGACGCCGATCTTCAGATCCGCCAGTGCCGCTCCGTCCGGCCGGAGCCCCCGCACGGTCGCGGCGTCGCGGAGCAGGACGCCGAGCCACCCCGGCCCGTTGTCGACCCACCGGGCCGCGACCACCTCGCCGGCGTCGATCCGCAGGCCGGCGATCACCCGTTCCAGCGTCGACGGGTCCACCGGTCCCGAGCGCAGAGTGGGCGGGGCCGCGAACGCGAGCCGGCCGGCGTCGCGCCGGACGCGGATCAGGCCCGCCGCGCACTCCTGCACGACGTCCCCGCCGGCGGCCGCGGACGGGCCTGCCCCCGAGGCGAGCCACGCGTGCGCGCTGCCCAGGGTCGGGTGGCCGGCGAAGGGCAGTTCCTCGCCCGGGGTGAAGATCCGGAGCCGGTAGTCGGCGCCCGGTTCGGTGGGTGGGAGCACGAACGTCGTCTCCGACAGGTTCGTCCACGCGGCGAAGCGGCGCATCGCCGCCTCGTCCAGCCCGTCCCCGTCGAGCACGACGGCCACCGGGTTGCCGCGGTAGGGTTCCGCGGTGAACACGTCCACCTGGGCGAACGCGCGTTCTCGCGGAGCGGGCCGGGTGGGGGAGGAGTCGCTCATGGCACCCGACTCTAGGTCACCGGCGCAGTGCCGTGATCGAATCGCCGCCACCGTCGCGGCGCCGGGACCGCCGCGAGCGCGTACCCTGTGGCTGGCGGCACAGCCGGCCGTCGAAGGGGGTGGATCGCGATGACGCGATCGAACAGTGCGGGATCGAACAGAGCGGGATCGAACAGTGCCGGATCGAGCAGCGCGCGGCGATGGATCCGCGGCGGCGTCAGCGCGATCACGGCGAGCGCGATCGTCCTGCTCGGGTTCACCCCGCCGGCGGCGGCCAGCGAGATCCCGAGCACGGGCAGCCTGGTCGGCCGGTTGAGCCTCGAGCAGCGGGTGGGTCAGCTGTTCATGGTCGCGAACGGCGCCACCGCCGTGGACCCGGCGGTCACGGCGCTGATCCGCGGGCGGCACATCGGCAACGTCATGCTGAGCGGGCGCAGCAGCCTCGGCGTCGGCCCCACCTCCGCCGTCAGCCGGGCCCTGCAGGCCGCGGCCGGCGCCCCGACGGGCGGCTACCGACTCGCGGTGGGCACCGATCAGGAGGGCGGCGCCGTCCAGGTGCTCAACGGCCCGGGCTTCTCACCCATCCCCACCGGGCTGACCCAGGGCACGTGGTCCGACGCCACCCTGCGCGCCTCCGCCCGCGACTGGGGCCATCAGCTGTTGCTCGCCGGCGTGACGGTGGACCTGGCGCCCGTCGCCGACACCGTGCCCAGCCCCCAGTTCGCCCCGCAGAACGCCCCGATCGGCGCGTTCAGCCGTCAGTACGGGTACAGCCCCGCGGTGGTCTCCGCGAAGACCCGCGCGTTCTCGGGGGGGCTCGTCGATGCCGGCGTCGCGGCCGTGCCCAAGCACTTCCCGGGCCTGGGCCGCGTCACCGGCAACACCGACACCACGGCCGGGGTGACGGACGGGGTGACCACCCGCACGGACCCCTCCCTGCAACCGTTCCGCGATCAGATCGCGGCCGGGGCGCGCTGGATGATGGTCTCCACCGCCTACTACAGCAGGATCGACCCCGCCCACCCCGCGGCCTTCTCGCCCACGGTGCTCTCGTCCATGCTGCGCTCCGACCTCGGGTTCACCGGGGTGACCATCTCCGACGACCTCTGCAACGCGCGCCAGGTGGCCGCGTGGACGCCCGCCCAGCGCGCGCTGGCGTTCCTCGACGCGGGCGGGACCATGGTGCTGTGCGCGAGCCCCGCCATGACCGCGCAGATGTACGACGCCGTCCTGCAGCGGGCGAGGACGGATGCCGCCTTCGCGGCGAAGGTGAACAAGGCGGCCCTCACCGTCACCCGGGTCAAGGCCACGAGCGGCAGTCCGACGGTGCGCGGCGCGGCGGACCTGGTGGCCCGGGCGTCGAACGGCGACCTCTACGACTACCCGGCGTCCGGCCACGGCGCGCTGCTGACCGGCCGGCGCATCGGCTACGGCTGGGGTGCCATGACCTCGGGCGCCACCGTGGACTACAACGGCGACGGCACCTTCGACGTCGTCGCCGCCTTCACCGGCGGCCAGCTGCGGCTGTATCCGGGCTACAACGGCGGCGGGTTCGCCCCGCCCGTCGTGATCGGCCGCGGCTGGGACGGCTACCGGATGGTTCCCGGTACCTGGCGGGACGGGGACCGCTACCCCGGGGTGGTGGCCCGCAGCCCGCAGGGCCAGCTCTTCCTCTATCCCAATCCGACCGGCACGACGACGGGAGCGCGCACCCTGCTCGCGTCGTCCTGGCCCGCGGTGGAGACCGTCCTGGCCGACGCCGACGGCGACGGACACACGGACCTGCTCGCCCGCACGAGCGACGGCGTGCTGCGGCTCTACCGGGGCGACGGCGCCGGCCATCTGACCGCCCCGACCCGCATCGGTGGCGGCTGGGACCGCACCCGTGGGATGACGGTGGTCCACGGCTTCACGTCGCCGCTCGGCACCGGCCTGCTGGTGCGCATGGACGACGGGTCGCTGCGCTCCTACGCCGTCTCGGCCGGCCGGGTGACGTTCGCTGCCACCGTCGGCCGCGGCTGGGCGCCGATGACGACGCTGCACTGAGGAGCACCCATGACCGCAGACCCGACCCCGACGACCGTCGACGTGGCCGGGGGCTGGCCCCGGGTCTATGTCCTGTTCCCCGGCACGGCCCGCGCGGCGCTCGCCTTCTACCACCGGGTGTTCGGCGGCGAGCTCGTGGTGCACACGTTCGAGGAGTTCGGGCGCGACGACGGGCCCGCCGACGCTGTCGCGCACGGGGAACTGCGCGGACCGGTCACCCTGTTCGGCGCCGACACCGGTCCGGGCGAGGACAGCGCGCGGATGACGGGCATGATGCTCTCGATCCTCGGCACGGACGAGGCACGCCTGCGCGGCTGGTTCGACGCGCTCGCCGACGACGGTCAGGTCCTCGACGCCCTGACCCTGCGGCCGTGGGGCGGCATCGACGGCCAGCTGCTCGATCGGCACGGCCTGCGCTGGCTGATCGGGATCGAGGGCGCCGGCGCCTGACCGGACCGGCGGAGGTGAAAGGACGCCGAGCGACGCGACGCAGGGCGGCGGCATCCGGTTCGGGTGCCGCCGCCCTGCGCGGTCGTGCTGTGCTCTCCGAACGGGGGTGACCCATCCGGGCGGGACGATCAGGCCTTGGCGGCCGCGTCCTTCTCGGTGGTCGCGCCCTCGTGTCGCAGCTCGCCGCCGCTGTTCTCCAGGTGTGCCCGGATGAACCACTGGAACTTCTCCAGTTCCTGCACCTGACCGATCAGCAGGTCCTGGGTGACCAGGTCGAGGTCGTCGAGGACCGCGATGTCGGCGCGGTGGTCCTCGATCACACCGGTGTAGACGAGGTCGAGCGCCGCCAGGTGCTCCGTGGTGTTCGCGCGGCCGATCGAGTAGTCGTCCCAGGTCCTGCGCTCCACCAGGTCGCCCGGCAGGCCGTTCGGCGGCACGCCGAGGGCGGCCATCCGCTCCGCCAGGTCGTCGACGAAGCCGCGGACCAGCTCGATCTGCGGGTCGAGCATCTCGTGCACCCCGATGAAGTCCCGCCCGACGACGTTCCAGTGGGCGTGCTTGAGGGTCAGCTGCAGGTCGTTGAGGGCGTGCAGGCGGATCTGCAGCAGCTCGCCGACCTTGTGCCCGTCCTCCACGCTCAGGCCGGGAACCGTGAATGTTGCATCGTTCGTTGCCATGTTCGGACCGTTCTCCTCACCATCGACTCACGATCGGCACCGTCGTGCCGTTCTGCCCGACCATCATAGTGCTGATCATTTCGGCGCCTCCACCCGGCGTCGTGCCGCGTCACCGGGACGGCCGTGCCGGGCGCCGGCCGCCTCGTGCACGAGGGTCGTGATCAGCCGGGCGGCGGTGCGGGCGGTGCGCTGGTCCACGTCCAGTGCGGGAAGCAGTTCGACGACGTCGACGAGCGCGAGCTTCCCGCTGGCGGCCACGCGCCGGCAGACGGCATGGACGACCTCCAGCGGCACCCCGTACCCGGCCGGGGCGCTGACCCCGGGCGCGACGGCGGCCGGCAGCACGTCGAGGTCGATGCTCAGGTGCAGGTCGTCGACGTCGGCGAGCACCTCGTCGACGACGGCGAGCACGTCGGGCAGGGTCGACGGGGTGCACTGCTCGTCGGTCAGGTACCGGACGCCGAGCTCGTCGGCCGTGGCGAACAGCGCGGCGGTGTTGGACGCTTCGCTGATGCCGAGGACGGTGTAGCGGAAGCCGCGGCCGGCGGCGCGGTCGGCGTCGGCCATCTGCCGGAACGGCGTGCCCGAGGACGGCGCGGGCGCCGCGCGGAGATCGAAGTGGGCATCGAGGTTGAGCACACCGGTGCGTCGATCCGCCCGTTCCGTCCCGCCCAGCCGCGCGCTGCGCACCCGGCCCTGGTAGCTGCCCCACGCGGTCTCGTGCCCGCCGCCGAGCACGATCACGAGTTCGTGGGCGTCCAGGGCCCGTGCGACGTGGTCGCCGAGGCGGTGCTGGGCGGTCTCCAGGTCCTGACCCTCGACGGTCACGGTGCCCGTGTCGACGATCGGGACGTCCGTGTGCAGGGCGAGCGGGGCGAGAGCCCGGCGCAGCGCGTCCGGGCCCGCGGCGGCGCCCGGACGGCCCTGATTGCGCCGGACCCCCTCGTCGCTGGCGAACCCGACGAGGGCCACGCCGGCGTCGGCCGTGTCCGAACCCGTCGTCACCGCCTGGTGCCACCGGCGGTGCTCGGGTCCGGTGCCGTCGGTCCGCCCGCTCCACGCGAAGGGGGCCGCGATGGCGTCGTGGGTCGCGTCCGAGTCCATGCAGCGATTCTCCGGTCCCACGGCGCGCTGCACGACCGTCGGACGAGCGGTATCGTCTGGGATCCCGGACGAGGAACCCGGGCACGGAGGAGGGGCGATGGCGTCGAAGGTGCCGGCGGCGACGAACACGCTGCGGGTGCTCCGCTTCCTCGCCTCCCGGCGAGGGCCGGTGAGCGCGGCCTCGATCGCGGCGGCGCTGGACCTGCCCCGCTCCACCGTCTACCACCTGCTCCAGGTGATGGCCGACGAAGGATTCGTCACGCACCTGCCCGAGGAGCGGCTCTACGGGCTGGGCATCGCGGCATTCGAGCTGTCCTCGGCCTGGGTCCGCCAGGACCCGATGGCACGGCTCGGGGCGCCGCTGCTGCACGCCCTCGTGGACACGGTCGGGGAGAGCGCGCACCTGGCGCTGCTGCACGGTCGCGACGTCGTCTACGTCGTCGAGGAACGCGCGCCGGGTCGGCCCTCGCTGGTCACCGAGGTGGGCGTCCGGATCCCCGCGCACCTGACCGCCAGTGGCCGCTCGATGCTGGCGGAGCTGCCCCGCGCCCAGGTGCGCGCCCTGTACCCCCATCGCGAGGCGTTCAGCTCCCGGGCAGAGCGCACCGCGATCATGGGTCCGGCCCGGCTCCGCGCCGAGCTGGATCGCACCCGCGCCCGCGGCTACGCGATCGAGGAGGGAGACGTCACCCCCGACTTCGCGTCGGTGGCCGTCGCCGCCCACGACCACCGCGGCCTGCCCGTCGCCGGGCTCGCCGTCACCTTCCTCTCCCACCGCGTCGACCAGGAGCGTCGTCGGGAGCTCGTCTCCCATCTGCGCCGCACCGCCGACGCGCTCTCGGCCCGCCTGTTCGGGCTGCCCCGGAAGGACTGACACGCATCCGTCGGGGCGTCTGGGATCCCGGACGGTTGGCGGGTCGCGGGCCTCACCACCGACGCCGGGCCGTGGTGCCATGGAGGCCGAGCCGCGGGTCCGTGCACCCGCTCGAGTCACCAGGAGAACGACCATGGCCCTGCCCGGAGCCCGTCCCGTCCGCGCCCCGCGCGGCACCGACCTCACCGCCCGGAGCTGGCAGACCGAGGCGCCGCTGCGGATGCTGATGAACAACCTCGACACCGAGGTCGCCGAGCGCCCGGACGACCTGGTGGTCTACGGCGGCACCGGCCGGGCCGCGCGCAGCTGGGCGGCGTTCGACGCCATCGTCGCCACCCTGACGGACCTCGCCGACGACGAGACGCTGCTCGTGCAGTCCGGCAAGCCGGTCGGCGTGTTCCGCACCCACGTGTGGGCGCCGCGGGTGCTGATCGCCAACTCGAACCTCGTCGGGGACTGGGCGACCTGGCCCGAGTTCCGTCGTCTGGAGGCCGAAGGCCTGACCATGTACGGGCAGATGACCGCCGGCTCCTGGATCTACATCGCCACCCAGGGCATCCTGCAGGGCACGTTCGAGACGTTCCACGCCGTCGCGAAGGTCATGCACGAGGACGGCCGACTGTCCGAGCCGACGCTGGCCGGCACCCTCACCCTCACCGGTGGCTGCGGCGGCATGGGCGGCGCCCAGCCGCTGGCCGTGACCTTGAACGGGGGCGCCTGCCTCGTCGTCGACGTCGACGAGACCCGGCTGCGCCGCCGGCAGGCGAAGCGGTACCTCGACGAGGTGGAGACGGACCTGGAGACCGCGCTCGCGAAGGTGACCGCGGCGAAGGCGGAGCGGCGCGCCCTGTCCGTCGGGTACGTCGGCAACGCCGCCACCGTCTTCCCCGAGCTGCTGCGCCGGCACCGGGCCGGCGAGCTGACCGTCGACGTCGTCACCGACCAGACCTCCGCGCACGACCCGCTGTCCTACCTGCCCACCGAGTACACGGTCGAGCAGTGGGAGGCCGAGGCCGCCGCGGACCCCGACGGGTTCACCACGAAGGCCCGGGAGTCGATGGCGACCCAGGTGCGGGCCATGGTCGAGTTCCGCGACGCGGGCGCCGAGGTGTTCGACTACGGCAACTCGATCCGCGACGAGGCCCGGCAGGCCGGCTACGCCCGCGCGTTCGACTTCCCCGGCTTCGTCCCCGCCTACATCCGGCCCCTGTTCTGCGAGGGCCTCGGCCCGTTCCGCTGGGTGGCGCTCTCAGGCGACCCGAAGGACATCGAGATCACCGACGCCGCGATCAAGGAGCTGTTCCCGGAGAACGAGCACCTGCACCGGTGGCTCGACGCCGCCGCGGAGCGGGTCGAGTTCGAGGGCCTGCCGGCCCGGATCTGCTGGCTCGGCTACGGGGAACGGCACCGCGCCGCGCTGCGCTTCAACGAGCTCGTGGCCGACGGCACGCTCTCGGCGCCCATCGTGATCGGCCGGGACCACCTGGACTCCGGCTCCGTCGCGTCCCCGTACCGCGAGACGGAGGCGATGGCCGACGGGTCCGACGCGATCGCCGACTGGCCGCTGCTCAACGCCCTGACCGCCGCCTCCTCCGGGGCGACCTGGGTCTCGATCCATCACGGCGGCGGCGTCGGCATCGGCCGCTCCCAGCACGCCGGGCAGGTGGGCGTCGCCGACGGCACCGAGCTGGCCGCTCAGAAGCTGGAACGGCTGCTGACCAACGACCCCGGCATGGGCGTCATCCGGCACGCCGACGCCGGGTACGAGCGCGCGCTCGAGGTCGCCGACGAGCGCGGCGTCCGCATCCCGATGCGTGAACAGGACCAGCGGTGATCCTGTCCGGTCCCGGCTCGACCCTGATCACCGGGATCGCGGAGCTGAGCACGGTCGACCCGGCGCTCGGCACTCTCCGCGACGCCGCGGTGGTGATCGAGGGCGAGCGGATCGCCTGGGTCGGGCCCGCGTCCCGCGCGCCCGCGGCCGACACGGCCGTCGACGTCGGCGGCCGGGCCGTGCTCCCGGGCTGGGTCGACTCGCACACCCACCTCGTCTTCGACGGGGACCGGGCCGCCGAGTTCGCCGCGCGCATGGCCGGGCAGGCGTACGAGGCCGGGGGTATCGCCGTGACCACGGGCGCCACCCGGGCCGCCGACGACGCCCGGCTCGACGGTCTCGTGGCCGGCCGGGTGCGCGAGGCGCTGGCCGGGGGGACCACCAGCCTGGAGACCAAGACCGGCTACGGGCTCACCGTCGAGGACGAGGCCCGCAGCGCCCGGATCGCCGCCGCCCACGTCGAGGACGTCACCTTCCTCGGGGCTCACCTCGTGCCCGACGGCCTGGACCCGGACACCTACGTCGACACCGTGTGCGGGCCCATGCTCGACGCCGTCGCCCCGCACGTGCGCTGGGCGGACGTGTTCTGCGAACGCGGGGCCTTCACCGTCGAGCAGTCCCGCCGGGTCCTCACCGCGTGCCGGGACGCCGGCCTCGGGCTGCGCGTGCACGGCAACCAGCTGGGCCCCGGCGGCGGCGTCGCGCTGGCCGTTGAGGTCGGCGCCGCGTCCGTGGACCACGTCAACCACGTCACCGACGACGACGTCGACGCGCTCGCGGCCTCGGACACCGTGGCCACCGTCCTGCCCGCGTGCGACCTCTCGACGCGGGCCCCGCTCGCCCCGGCCCGCCGGCTGCTCGACGCCGGCGCCACCGTCGCGATCGCGTCCAACGCCAATCCCGGCACCAGCTGGACCACCTCGATGGCCTTCTGCGTCGCGACCGCCGTGCTGCAGATGGGACTGACGGTCCCCGAGGCCGTCGAGGCCGCCACCCTCGGGGGCGCGAAGGCCCTGCGGCGGGACGTCGGCACCCCCGACCGGCCCGCCGTCGGGCGCCTGGCCGTGGGCGCGCGCGCCGACCTGCACGTCCTGGACGCGCCGTCCGCCGTGCACCTGGCCTACCGGCCCGGCATGCCCCTGACGTGGGCCGTCTGGCAGCGCGGCCGCCGGGTCGTCGCCCCCGCCGGGCGTCCCTGACCGTCGACTCCTTCCCTCACCCGTTCCGCAGGAGAATCACCATGACCGCCACCACCACCGCTCGACCCGCCGACCAGGCGGCTCCCGTCACCCTCTCGACCGCGGGCACCACCGCCGCCGACGTCGTCGCCGTCGCCCGGTTCGACGCCCACGTAAAGCTGTCGCCCGAGGCCCGCGCGCGGGTGCGCACGGTCCGTGCCCACATCGACGCCCTCGCCGCATCGACCACCCCGGTCTACGGCATCTCCACCGGGTTCGGCGCCCTGGCCAACACCCCGATTCCGCCGCACAAGCGCACCCGGCTGCAGAAGTCGCTCGTGCGCTCGCACGCCGCGGGGACGGGCCCCGCCGTGGAGCGCGAGGTGGTCCGTGCCCTGATGTTCCTGCGCGCCAAGACCCTGGCGTCCGGGCGCACCGGCATCCGGCTCGAGACCCTGCAGACCCTGATCGACGTGCTCAACGCGGGCATCACGCCGGTGGTGCACGAGTTCGGATCGCTGGGGTGCTCGGGCGACCTGGCGCCGCTCGCGCACTGCGCCCTCGTGCTGATGGGGGAAGGTCGGGCCACCGGGCCCGACGGCGTCGAGCGCCCCGTCGCCGAGCTGCTCGCCGAGGCGGGCATCGCGCCCGTCACCCTCGAGGAGAAGGAGGGCCTGGCGCTGATCAACGGCACGGACGGCATGCTCGGCCAGCTCGTCCTCGCGCTCGCGGACCTGACGGACCTGTTCACCGTCGCGGACATCACCGCCGCCCTCTCGGTCGAAGGGCTGCTCGGCACCGACCGGGTGTTCGTCCCGGAACTGCACGAGCCGCTGCGCCCGCACCCGGGCCAGGTCCGGTCGGCGGCCACGATGCTCGCCGTGCTCGCCGACTCCGCGATCGTCGCCTCCCACCGGTACGGGGACGACCGCGTGCAGGACGCCTACTCGCTGCGCTGCGCCCCGCAGGTGGCCGGCGCCGCGCGGGACACCGCCACCCACGCCGCCCAGGTCGCCGAGCGCGAGCTCGCGGCCGCGATCGACAACCCCGTGGTGCTCGACGACGGCACCATCTCGTCCAACGGCAACTTCCACGGCGCCCCCGTGGCCTACGTGCTGGACTTCCTGGCCATCCCCGTCGCCGACGTCGCCTCGATGGCCGAGCGCCGCACCGACCGGATGCTCGACCCCGCGCGGTCCCACGGGCTGCCGCCGTTCCTGGCCGAGGATCCCGGCACGGACTCCGGCCTGATGATCGCCCAGTACACGCAGGCCGGCCTGGTCTCGGACCTGAAGCGCCTCGCGGTGCCGGCGTCGGTCGACTCCATCCCGAGCTCCGCGATGCAGGAGGATCACGTGTCGATGGGCTGGCACGCCGCCCGCAAGCTGCGGCAGGGCGTGGTCAACCTGCGGCGGGTGCTGGCGATCGAGCTGCTCGCCGCGACCCGGGCGATCGCCCTGCGCGCACCGCTGCAGCCCGGCCCGGCGGGAGCGGCCGTGCTGGCGGACGTCACGGCCCGCATCGGCGGCCCGGGTCCGGACCGCTTCCTCGCCCCGGACATCGCCGACCTGGAGGAGTACGTGGCCTCGGGCGCGCTCCTGCGCACCGTGGAGGCCGTGGTCGGTCCGCTCCGCTGAGGGACACCGACCGGGAATGAACTCTTCCGCACCGAGGTTGAGTGGATTAGACTCAAGTCTGAAATCCGCCGACCATCGTCGAAAGGACCCCCGGTGAGCCCCCGTTTCACCACCCGCAGCCAGGAGGCGCTCTCGGCCGCCGTCACCGCCGCCACCACGGCCGGCAACCCGCAGGTCGAGCCGCTGCACCTGCTCTCCGCCCTGCTCGAGCAGACCGACGGCGTCGCCGTCGCCGTCCTGCGCGGGGCCGACGTCGACCCCGCCACGCTGACACCGAAGGTCGCCGCCGCCCTGCGCGCCCTTCCTGCCTCGTCGGGTTCTTCCGTGCAACAGGCCCAGCTCTCCCGGGCCGGACTCGCCGTCGTGCAGGCGGCCCAGGAGGAGGCCGAACGACTCGGGGACACGTTCGTCTCCACCGAGCACCTGCTGCTCGGTGTCGCCGCCGATGCCGGGGGCGCCGGCACGCTGCTGCGCGAGGCGGGGGCGACGCCGGACGCCCTGCGCGCGGCCATCCCCTCCGTCCGTGGCGGCCGGAAGGTCGACAGCGCGGACCCCGAGTCCACCTTCCAGTCGCTGGAGAAGTACGGGACGGACCTGACCGCCGTGGCCCGCGCGGGCCGTCTCGACCCGGTGATTGGCCGGGACGCCGAGATCCGCCGCGTGGTCCAGGTCCTCTCCCGCCGCACCAAGAACAACCCGGTGCTGATCGGGGAGCCCGGCGTCGGCAAGACCGCCGTCGTCGAGGGCCTCGCCCAGCGCATGGTCGCCGGGGACGTCCCCGAGTCCCTGCGGGGCAAGACCCTGATCAGCCTCGATCTGGGCGCCATGATCGCCGGGGCCAAGTACCGCGGCGAGTTCGAGGAGCGGCTCAAGGCCGTGCTCGAGGAGATCAAGAACGCCGAGGGCCAGGTCGTCACCTTCATCGACGAGTTGCACACCGTGGTCGGCGCCGGCGCGTCCGAGGGCGCGATGGACGCCGGCAACATGCTCAAGCCCATGCTCGCCCGCGGCGAGCTGCGGCTGATCGGCGCCACCACGCTCGACGAGTACCGCGAGAACATCGAGAAGGACCCGGCGCTGGAGCGCCGCTTCCAGCAGGTGTACGTGGGCGAGCCGAGTGTCGATGACACGATCGCCATCCTGCGCGGCCTGAAGGAGCGCTACGAGGCGCACCACAAGGTGGCCATCGCCGACGCCGCCCTCGTGGCCGCGGCCTCGCTCTCGCACCGGTACATCTCCGGCCGGCAGCTGCCGGACAAGGCGATCGACCTGGTCGACGAGGCCGCGTCGCGGCTGCGGATGGAGATCGACTCGGCCCCCGAGGAGATCGACACCCTGCGTCGTGCCGTGGACCGGTTGACCATGGAAGAGCTGGCCCTGCAGAACGAGACGGACGCGTCGTCCGTGGAGCGGCTGGCCGCCCTGCGCGAGGAGAAGGCGGACAAGCAGGAGCAGCTCGACGGGCTGAACGCCCGGTGGGAGGCCGAGAAGGCCTCCCTGAACCGGTCCGGCGACCTGCGTGCGAAAATCGACGAACTGCGTTCGACCGCCGAGAAGGCGCAGCGTGAGGGCGACCTCGCCGAGGCGTCCCGCATCCTCTACGGCGAGATCCCCACCCTCGAACGGGAGATGCAGGCGGCCGACGCCGCGGCGGAACGCGTCGACGTCGGCGCCGGCTCCCTGCTGGTCAACGAGGAGGTCACCGCGGACGACATCGCCGAGGTGGTCTCGGCCTGGACCGGAATCCCGGCGGGCCGGATGCTGCAGGGCGAGTCGCAGAAGCTGCTGCACATGGAGGAGTTCCTCGGCGAGCGGCTGATCGGACAGCGGCAGGCCGTGGCCGCGGTGTCCGACGCCGTGCGGCGGGCCCGCGCGGGGATCAGCGACCCGAACCGGCCCACCGGCTCGTTCCTGTTCCTCGGTCCGACCGGCGTCGGCAAGACCGAGCTCGCGAAGTCCCTGGCGGACTTCCTGTTCGACGACGAGCACGCGATGGTGCGCATCGACATGAGCGAGTACTCGGAGAAGCACACCGTCAGCCGCCTGGTCGGCGCCCCTCCGGGCTACGTCGGCTACGACGAGGGCGGTCAGCTCACCGAGGCGGTCCGCCGTCGGCCGTATTCCGTCGTGCTGCTCGACGAGGTGGAGAAGGCACACCCCGAGGTCTTCGACATCCTGCTGCAGGTGCTCGACGACGGCCGGCTGACCGACGGTCAGGGGCGCACGGTCGACTTCCGCAACGTCATCCTCGTGCTGACCTCGAACCTGGGCTCGCAGTTCCTCGTGGACCCGTCGATCGACGACGCCCGGAAGCGGGACCTGGTGATGGGGGTGGTGAACGCCTCCTTCAAGCCCGAGTTCCTCAACCGGCTGGACGAGATCGTCATGTTCGACGCGCTCACCCTCGAGGAGCTGTCCCGGATCGTGGACCTGCAGGTGCGGGATCTGGCGTCCCGGCTGACCGAGCGGCGGCTGACCCTCGACGTCACCGACGCCGCGCGGGAGTGGCTGGCCCTGACCGGGTTCGACCCGGCGTTCGGGGCGCGGCCGCTGCGCCGGCTGGTGCAGCGGGAGATCGGCGACCGGCTGGCGCGGGGAATCCTGGCCGGGGAGATCGCCGACGGCGACACGGTGCGGGTGGACCGTCAGACCGGCGACGACGGCACCGAGCTGGACGGGCTGACCGTGCGCACCGTCGTGCCCTCCGTCTGACCCCCGCCCCTCCCCCCTCCGCCAGCTCGTCAATAGATGCTCCCCGAGGGCCCTCCCGGGCCCCGGATGGAGCATCTATTGACGAGCTGGCGGACCTGTTCTCCCGGCGGCATCGGGTGCAAGGATGGTCAGCATGCTTCGTACGCGAACGGAAGGACCGTCATGACGAACACCCTGATCCGCGGGATCATCGCCGGCGCCGCCGGCACCGCTGCCCTGAACGCCGTCACCTACGCCGACATGGTGCTGCGTGGCCGGCCCGCCAGCGACGCCCCGGGCCGGACGGTCGAGGCGGCGCTGAGCCGGTTCGACGTGCAGATCCCCGGCCGGGGCCCGGAGCGGGACAACCGCCGCAGCGCCCTCGGCGCCGTCGGCGGGATCGCCGTGGGCGTCGGGATCGGTGTCCTCGCCGGTGCCGCCCGGTCGGCCGGTCTGCGCTTCTCGGGCCCCACGGGCGCGGCACTCACCGGAGCCGCCGCCATGGCCGCGAGCGACGTGCCGATGGCGGCGTTGAAGGTCAGCGATCCGCGCACCTGGTCCCCGGCCGACTGGGCGACGGACGCGGCGGGCCACCTGGCCTACGGGATCGCGACCCGGGCGACCCTGACGGCGACGGAGCCGGGGCTGGCGACGGACGCCACGCTGCGCCGGGTGGAGCGACGGGCCCGACGGCGGGCGGCGCGTCCGTCGTTCTCCCTGACCACCCGCTCGGCCGTGCTGGGGGTCGCCGCGGGCATCCGCAGTTCGCTCGGCGTCGCCGGCCCGACGTTCGCCTCCGGACCCGGCCGGGTCTCGGCCGGCCGTCGAGCGGGCCAGGTCGCCGCGGCGCTCGCGGTCGCCGGCGAGATGGTCGCCGACAAGCTGCCGGGGACGCCGAGCCGGTTGCAGCCCGGGGCACTGGCCGGCCGGCTGATCTCGGGTGCCACCGGTGCGGTGACACTGGCCCGGCGCGAGCGGGCGACCCTGGACCTGCCCGTCGTCGCCGGCATCGCCGGGGCGCTCGCCGGGTCCTGGGGCGGGGCGGCCTGGCGCGGCTGGGCACAGCGCGAACTGGGCTGGACGTGGCAGGCCGCGCTCCTTGAGGACGGGCTGGGGCTCGGCCTCGCCGCGCTCGGCAGCCGGCGGGTCTCCGCCGCGGCGCAGCCCGCCGTGCCGCACGCCCTGTCCTCCGGCATCGCCTGAGGTCTGCCCCGTCCGGCTGACGTCGTCAACCGGACGGGGCAGACTGGACCGATGGACCGCTTCGAGAGCCTGGCCGAGCGCCGTATCCGGGAGGCGATGGAGCGCGGGGACTTCGACGACCTGCCCCTGGCCGGCCAGCCACTCGACTTCTCCGACGTCGACGATCCGCAGTGGTGGATCAAGCGGTGGATGGAGCGCGAGCAGATCGACACCGCCGCGCTCGCGCCGATGGTCATCCAGCTGCGCCGGGAGGCGGACGGGTTCCCGGACGCGCTACGCCGGTTCGACCGGGAGGACGACGTGCGCGCGTACCTGGAGGACTACAACCACCGGGTCAAGCAGGACCGGGTCGAGTCGCGGTTCAGCCGCGAGTCGCGGATCATCGCGCCGGTCGTCGACGTCGAGGTGACGGTGGTCCGCTGGCGCGAACTCGGTTGACGGTGGGCGGAATTCCGGCAATGTCGACGGCGTTGCTGCCATCGTGAACATCGACATCTGGTCCGACATCGCCTGCCCGTGGTGCTACATCGGCAAGCGCCGCTTCGAGTCCGCGCTGGCCCGCTTCGAGCACCGCGACGACGTGACCGTCACCTGGCACAGCTTCCAGCTGGACCCCACCCTGCCGGCGCACTACGACGGCACCGAGCTCGAGTACCTCAGCGAGCGGAAGGGCATGCCCGCCGACCGCGTCGCGCAGATGTTCGCGCAGGTCACCGAGGTGGCTGCAGGGGAGGGGCTGGCGTACGACTTCGATTCCGTGGTCGTCGCGAACAGTCTGCCGGGGCACGAGCTGATGCACCTGGCCGCCGAGCACGGGGTGGCCGGCGAGGTGAAGGAGGCGCTGCTCTCCGCGCACTTCGAGCACGGCGAGGACATCGGGTCCCGCGAGGTGCTGGTGCGAATCGGCACCGAGGCCGGGCTGGACGCCGGAGAGATCACGGCCGCGCTCGATTCCGGCCGCTACGCCGACGCCGTCGGCTCCGACATCCGGCGCGCCCAGAGCCTGGGCATCACTGGGGTGCCGTTCTTCGTGCTCG
The DNA here is from genome assembly GCF_014643255.1 of Tersicoccus solisilvae. GTDB lineage: Bacteria > Actinomycetota > Actinomycetes > Actinomycetales > Micrococcaceae > Tersicoccus > Tersicoccus solisilvae. Next base: position 435,863 of record NZ_BMJI01000001.1, read on the forward strand.
ACGACAAGTACGGGGTGTCCGGTGCCCAGCCGGTCGAGCTGTTCGAGCAGGCGCTGCGCACGGCCTGGGCCGAGTCACATCCGCTGGTCATGGTGGCACCGGAGGGCGCCGCCGCGCCCTCCGACGCCGGTCTGAACGGCCAGGCCTGCGGGCCGGACGGCTGCTGACCGCCGCGTGCCGTCGTTCGACGCCCGCGGAGGAGACGGAAGCGGTGGCCGAAGCCGGTGATGTCGGGAAGGGGTCAGTGCGGGCCTGCCGTCGGGTCGACGTCGAGATCCCGGCCGGCGCCCGGCGCACCCCCGACCTCGTCGCTGGCCCGCTGCGCCTCCCCCTCGACCGCGCTCGCCTCGGCCCGCGCGGAACGCACGTCGTCGTCCTCCACCTCGGCGGAGAGGACGGGGTCGCCGAGTTGCGGTTCGGGCAGGGCGACGGCGTCAGGGTCGGTGATCTCCGGGACCGAACCGGCCGCACCGGACGGCTCGGAGAGGCCGTCGTCGGCGTCGTCGCGGCGGTTCTGATCGCTGGGTTCGCTCACGGCTGATCGGCCTTCCTCCGGCGGACATCGGGCGGATCCACGGGCCGCGTGAGCGGCTCGTCCGGGCCGGCGAGGTTCCGCTGATTCCGCGGGATCCCGCCTGTTCCCGCCCGTGCTGGCACCCTAATCGATCGACCCGCCGTCGTCACGGGCGTCGTCCGCGCCGTGCGGCGTCGTGACCCCCGCCACCACGCCGCAGGCGTGGGGGGTGACGTCGGGCTCAGCAGGCGTGTGGACGTCCCGGCCGCGGCGGGCGAGCATGTACCCTAGTGCTACGAAATATTGACCACATCATCCCTGGGCCCGCACGTGTGTGCCCTGCCCACGGGAGTCCGGACAGAGCAGAGGGGGTCACGCCATGGGGCGCGGCCGTCAGAAGGCGAAAGCCACCAAGCAGGCGCGGGACATCAAGTACTACAGTCCCACGACCGACTACTCGGCGCTGCAGCGCGAACTGGCCGGTTCGACCGGTCATGCCCCTGCCAGCCGATATCCGGAACCGCCCGAGGACGACGACTCCTACGTCGATCGGTATGCGGATGATGATGACGACGACCGCGGGAGCCGTCGCCTCGGCTGAGCCGACGCGCGGCCGCTCGCCTCGCGCCGCCGTCGGCGGCCCGTCGCGCCACTGCTGACGCCTCCGGGCCGGCGCACGGCGCTCACGCGTTCTCGTTGACCAGCCGCACCGTGCCACCGTCGACGCCCTTGGCGCCCTGGACCACGTCCGGGTCGCCGGTGTCCACGGCCGTCAGGGGCCCGCTCGCGTCGACCTGACCCATCACCCAGGCCGCGGTGCCGCGTGCCCGCAACCGCGCGACCGCGGCGTCCGCGACCTCGTCGGCCACGACCGCGACCATCCCGACCCCCTGGTTGAGGGTGCGCTCCAGGTCCGGCCGCGGCACGTTGCCCAACTGGGCGACCAGGGCGAACACCGGCGGCAGCTGCCACGTGGCCCGGTCCACCGTCGCCGTCAACCCCTGCGGCAGCACACGCGCCAGGTTCGCGGCGAGACCGCCGCCCGTCACGTGGCTGACCGCGTGCAGATCCGCGTCCAGCGCCTCGGCCAGGTCGAGGATGTCGGCGGTGTACAGCCGGGTCGGCTCGAGCAGTTCCTCGCCCAGCGTGCGTCCCAGCTCCGAGACCTGCCGTTCCAGCGCCCAGCCGGCGTGGTTGATGACGCGGCGGACCAGGGAGTAGCCGTTCGAGTGCAGCCCGGAGGACTCCATGCCGATGACGACGTCGCCGGCCCGCACCCGCTCGGGCCCCAGCACGCGGTCCGCCTCGACCACCCCGGTGGCCGCGCCCGCGACGTCGTACTCGTTCGCCGCCAGCAGGCCCGGGTGCTCCGCGGTCTCCCCGCCCACCAGGGCGGTGCCGGTCTGCTCGCAGGCCGCGGCGATGCCGCGCACGATGTCCGCGATCCGCTCCGGCACGACCCGGCCGCACGCGATGTAGTCGGTCATGAACAGCGGCTTCGCGCCGACGACGACGATGTCGTCCACCACCATGCCGACCAGGTCGAACCCGATGGTGTGGTGGATGTCGAGGGCCTGCGCGATGGCGACCTTCGTGCCGACCCCGTCCGTGGACGTGGCCAGCAGCGGCTTCCGGTACCCGATCAGCGCGCTCGCGTCGAAGAGGCCCGCGAACCCGCCGACCCCGCCGAGCACCTGCGGCCCCTGGGTGGCCCGGACCGCGTCCTTCATCAGTTCGACGGCGCGGTCCCCGGCCTCGACGTCCACCCCGGCGCTGGCGTAGGTGATGCCCTGGGCGGCGCTCGCGTCGGTGCGCTGCTGCGACGCGCTCATGCGCGCGCCCGCAGACTCGCCGCGGCGTCCTCGGCGGCGTGCTGCTCGGCCGGGTTCAGCACCCGCTCCAGGTCGACGTCGGGCCCGGGCTCGCAGCCGCCGGGGTCCTCCCGCTCGAGGAGGTTCTTGCCCAGCCGGTCCCGCGCGGGCAGCGGGATCGGGTACTGGCCGGTGAAGCACGCGGTGCAGAGCCGCTCCCGCGGCTGCTCGGTGGCGGCGATCATGCCCTCCTGCGAGATGTAACCGAGCGAGTCCGCGCCGATCGACGTGCGGATGTCGTCCACGCCGAGGCCCGTGGCGATCAGCTCGGCGCGGGACGCGAAGTCGATGCCGTAGAAGCAGGGCCACGTGATGGGCGGGGAGGAGATCCGCACGTGCACCTGCGCGGCCCCGGCCTCCCGGAGCATGCTGACCAGCGCGCGCTGGGTGTTGCCGCGCACGATCGAGTCGTCGACGACGATGATCCGCTTGCCCCGCACCACGTCCCTGAGGGGGTTGAGCTTGAGCCGGATGCCGAGCTGCCGGATGGTCTGGCTGGGCTGGATGAAGGTGCGGCCGACGTAGGCGTTCTTGACCAGGCCGTTGCCGAAGGGGATGCCGGACTCCTCGGCGTAGCCGATGGCCGCGGGCGTTCCGGACTCCGGCGTGGGGATGACGAGGTCCGCCTCGACCGGGTGCTCGGCGGCGAGCCGGCGGCCCATCTCGACGCGCGCGGCGTACACGTTCCGGCCCGCGATGGTGGTGTCCGGCCGGGCGAGGTAGACGTACTCGAACACGCAGCCGGCCGCGCCCCGGTCCGCGAACCGTTGGGAGCGCAGGCCGTTCTCGTCGACGGCGATGAACTCGCCGGGCTCGATCTCGCGGACCAGGGAGGCTCCGATGATGTCGAGCGCGGACGTCTCCGAGGCGACGACCCAGCCGCGCTGCAGCCGGCCCAGCACGAGCGGGCGCACCCCGTACCGGTCGCGCGCCGCGTACAGGGTCCCCTCGTCCATGAACACGAAGCAGAACGCGCCCTCGAGCTGCGGCAGGACCTCCATCGCCGTCGACTCGAGGTCCTCGCCGTCGCGGCCCTGGAACAGGGCGGTGACGAGCGCGGTGTCGGTGGTGTTGCCCTGAGCCAGTTCCCCGGTCCGCGGGGTGCCGTAGCGCTCGTGCACGAGGTCGTTCAGGGCCGCCGAGTTGGTCAGGTTGCCGTTGTGCGCGAGGGCGACGGTGCCGGCCGAGGTGGCGCCGAGCGTCGGCTGGGCGTTCGCCCACACGGACGCGCCGGTGGTCGAGTAGCGGCAGTGCCCGACGGCGATGTGCCCGGTCAGGGTGTTGAGGGTGGCCTCGTCGAAGACCTGGGACACGAGGCCCATGTCCTTGTAGACGTTGATCCGGCTGCCGTCGCTGGTCGCGATGCCGGCCGACTCCTGCCCCCGGTGCTGCAGGGCGTAGAGGCCGAAGTAGGAGAGCTTGGCGACCTCCTCGCCGGGTGCCCAGACGCCGAAGACGCCGCAGGCGTCCTGCGGTCCTTTCTCCCCGGGCAGCAGATCGTGCGAGAGTCTTCCGTCAGGACGAGCCACGGGACGATTATCGCACGGTCCCGGTGACCTCATCGGCCGACGCCCGCCGCGCCCGCCGGTGGCTGCGCCGGTCCAGGAGCAGCGCCAGCAGCGCACCGAGCCCGACCCCGGCGATGCCGAAGAGCATGGCGAAGAACCCGAAGGCGGCGGCCGGGGTGTACTGCGGGTCCTCCGGGCGGCCGAGGGTGAAGAGGCCGGCGACGACGAAGCCGAGCACCGCGCCGCCCACGAGGAACGGGGCGAACCGCGGGGCCCGACGGACCAGCACCTCGCGCCGCTCGACGGTCTCCACGACGGGCAGGTCGCCGGGCCGGCCGGGCCCGCCGGCGGGTCCGGCGGCCTCCGGTGCGGGGTCGGCGTCGGGGGAGGGCACGGCGGAACTCATGCCGTCCAGCGTAGCGCGGGGCAGTCCTCAGCCCGCCGCGCCGCCGGCCGCGAACCGGGACCACAGCGGCAGCAGGTCCGCCAGGTCGGCCCGCGTGCCCGAGGCCGCGACGGCGCCGGACTCCCGTGCCTGCACCCAACCGGTGCGGCCGGTGACGAGGGCGAGGAAGGTCGCTGCGTCCGTCTCGATCACGTTCGGCGGGGTGCCGCGGGTGTGCCGGGGCCCGGCGACGCACTGGGCGACGCCGAAGGGCGGCACCCGCACCTCGACGCTGTTGCCCGGAGCCCGGGCGGTCAACTCCTCCAGGGCGTACCGGACCGCGGTCGCCACCGTGGCCCGGTCCGTCGCGCCGTCGGCCCAGCGGCTCAGGGCCGCGTCCCCGTCGGCCCACTCGATCCGTCGTCGTGCCATGGTCGGTCCCCGTCGTCGTCGAGAGCCGTTCAGCCCCGGTCGCGCTCGAGCAGGGCGGCCACCGGCTGCGCGAGGCCGAGCCGGCCCACCGGCTCGCCGCCGCCGAGCACCGGGCGGGACACCGCCGGCAGCACCGCGGCCACGCGGTCGGCGTCCAGGGCGCCGGCGGCCTGGAGCAGGCTCAGCCCGACCAGTGGCGCGGCCCGGCCCACGCCGTCGAGCAGCTTCAGCGCCACCGTGACCCCGGACGGCGTGGCCAGGGCGAGAACGCCCTCGGCGCCGCTCTTCGTCAGCACCCCGAGCTCGTCCATGATCACCGTGTCCGGGGCTCCCACGCCGGCGACCGCCCACGGGTAGTCCAGCATCGCGGTGGCCACGGTGGCCGCCCGCGCGTCCGCCATGATCTCCCGCGGCGCCTGCGCCAGCGCGGAGTAGGCGCGGGCGAGCCCCGTCAGGGACACCGCGGAGACCGGCGCGCCGCACCCGTCGACACCCACGTGGGCGACGGTCTCCCGCGCGTACTCCTCGATCACCTTGACGACGCGCTGCTGCAGCGGGTGCTCCGGGGCGAGGTACGTCCCGGTGTCCCAGCCGGCCTCGGTACAGGCCCACAGGAACGCGGCGTGCTTGCCCGAGCACTCCATCGCCAGCCGGGACTTCCCCCGCTCGGTGCGCACGAGCCACGCGCGCGCGTCCTCGTCGTACGGCCAGGCGGGGGGGCACTGCAGGTCCGCCTCGCCCAGGCCCGCCGCGGCCAGCATGCCTTCGACGACGTCGAGGTGCTCGAACGAGCCGTGGTGGCTGCCCGCGGCGATGGCGACCTGCGGTCCCCGCAGCGGGACGCCGGCCTGCATCGAGGCGATCGCCTGGAACGGCTTGAGCGTGGAACGGGGGAAGACCGGGGCCTGCACGTCGCCGAGCTCGAGGACCACCGCCCCCTCCGCGTCGACGACGACGGCGGCACCGATGTGCCGGGACTCGATGAAGCCGCTGCGCTCGACGACGGCCAGTTCCACGGCGGTGCCCGCGGCGAAGGTCTGTGGCATGCCCCCAGTATTCCGGATCGCGCGTCACCGGTTCGCCGGACGGCACGTCACCGGATCGCGGTGGGCGCGGCCGCCCCCGTACCCTTGGGCACTGTGAAGGTACTCGTGCTCGGCTCCGGTGGCCGCGAACACGCCCTGGTCCGTTCCCTCGCCGAAGACCCGTTCGTCACCGCGCTGCACGCCGCGCCCGGCAACGCCGGCATCGCGCAGGAGGTGCCCTGCCACCCGGTCGACGCCGTGGACGGCGACGCGGTGGTCGCCCTCGCTGCCGAGCTCGGCAGTGAACTCGTCGTGATCGGGCCCGAGGCGCCGCTGGTCGCGGGCGTCGGCGACGCCCTGCGCGAGGCCGGCATCGCGGTGTTCGGCCCGTCCGCCGCCGCCGCCCGGCTCGAGGGCAGCAAGGCGTTCGCCAAGGAGGTGATGGCGGCCGCCAACGTGCCCACCGCCATGGCCCGTGTCGCCGCGACTCGCGAGGAGGCCGCCGAGGCCCTCGACGCCTTCGGCTCCCCTTACGTCGTCAAGGACGACGGGCTGGCCGCCGGCAAGGGCGTCGTCGTCACCGAGGACCGGGACGCCGCGCTCGCCCACGCCGAGGACTGCTTCCGCGCCGGCGGCACCGTGCTGATCGAGGAGTATCTGCGCGGACCCGAGGTCTCCCTGTTCGTGCTCTGCGACGGCCGCACCGGCATCCCCCTGAGCCCGGCCCAGGACTTCAAGCGCATCCACGACGGTGACGAGGGCCCCAACACCGGCGGCATGGGCGCCTACACGCCGCTGGACTGGGCGCCCGCCGGGCTGGTGGACGAGGTGATGGACCGCGTCGCGACCCCCGTGCTCGCCGAGATGGCCTCCCGCGGCACCCCGTTCACGGGCGTGCTCTACTGCGGCCTCGCCCTCACCCCGCGGGGCATCCGCGTGGTCGAGTTCAACGTCAGGTTCGGGGACCCCGAGACCCAGGCCGTGCTGGCTCGGCTGAAGACGCCGCTCGGCTCGCTGCTGCTCGACGCGGCCAAGGGGCGGCTCGACGAGGACGAGCAGCTGCACTGGCGGCACGAGAGCGCCGTCGCCGTCGTCCTCGCCGCCCCCGGCTACCCCGCCTCGCCGCGCACCGGGGGCCGGGTGCGCGGGGTCAGGAAGGCCGCCGCCGAGCCGGACGTCACCGTGCTGCACGCCGGCACCGGTACGGACGAGAACGGCAGGGTGATCGCCACCGGTGGCCGGGTGCTCGCCGTCGTCGGCCGCGGGGACGGGCTCGACGCGGCCCGGGAGCGCGCCTACGCCGGCATCGAGCGGATCCGCCTCGACGGCGGCCAGTACCGGCACGACATCGCCGCCGCGGCCGCCGCCGGCCGGATCGAGGTGCCGGCCGCGGCCGCGCGGCCGCCCCGCACCGCCCCCGCGTCGAATGCCGGCGCGGACCCGGTGACCTCCACCATGGGCACGACGGTATGAGCACCGGTCTGGCGGAGGCGCCCGAGGTCCCGGGCTGGACCCGCGTCTACTCCGGCAAGGTGCGCGAGCTCTACGTGCCGACGGTGCCGGAGGACGGCGACGGTGACGGCGACCCCCAGCTGACCCCCGAGCGGCACGTCCTCGTCGTGGCCACCGACCGGATCAGCGCCTACGACCACGTGCTCGCCACCCCGATCCCGGACAAGGGCCGGGTGCTGACCCAGCTGTCGCTGTGGTGGTTCGAGCAGCTCGACGACGTCGAGAACCACGTCGTCTCCACCGAGGTGCCCGACGAGGTGGCCGGCCGGGCGATGATCTGCCGGAACCTGACCATGTTCCCGATCGAGTGCATCGCCCGCGGCTACCTCACCGGCACGGGCCTGGCGGAGTACCGGCGGTCCGGCACGGTGTGCGGACTGCCCCTGCCGGCCGGTCTGACCGACGGCTCCCGCCTCGAGACGCCCCTGTACACGCCGTCCGCGAAGGCCGAGGTCGGCGAGCACGACGAGAACATCACGTTCGAGCAGACCGTGGACCTGGTCGGCCCCGACGTCGCGGACCGGCTGCGGGAGCTGACCCTGCGGGTGTACGGCCGGGCCGAGCGGATCGCCCGCGAGCGGGGCATCATCCTCGCGGACACCAAGGTGGAGTTCGGCCTCGACGTGCACGACGGCACCATCACCCTGGCCGACGAGGTGCTCACCCCGGATTCGTCCCGGTTCTGGGACGCCTCGGGCTGGGAGCCGGGCCTCGCGCAGCCGAGCTTCGACAAGCAGTTCGTCCGCGACTGGCTGACGTCGCCGGCCTCGGGCTGGGATCGCGCGTCCGACGCCCCACCGCCGCCCCTGCCGGACGACGTCGTCGCCGCCACCCGCGACCGCTACGTCGAGGCCTACGAACGGCTCACCGGCCGCTCCTTCTAGCCCTCAGTCGTCCTCCAGGTGGGCGGGGTCCAGGTGGCCCGCCTCGACGCCGTGCCGCCGGTTCCACCACCAGGTGATCGCCCACAGCACCACCCCGATGCCGATCATGGTGCCCGCGATCTGGTACTCGACGGCGTCCTGCGCCCACGGTCCGACCAGGAACGCGCAGGTCACGGCGCCGATCCAGGGGAGGACGCGAGGGGCGTGGAAGTGCTCGTGCTCGACGGGGGAGCGACGCAGCACGATGGTGGCGATGTTGACCACGGTGAACACGCCCAGCAGCAGGAGCGCCGTCGTCCCCCCGAGCGCGGCGACCGTGTCCGAGCCCAGCAGGTTGGTGACGACGATGATCAGGGCCGCGGCCAGGAGGGTGGTGAAGACGATGGCCGCCCACGGGGAGTGCCGGCCGGGGATCACCCGGCCGAGCTGCGCGGGCAGGACGTGCTGCCGGGCCATCCCGTAGATCAGCCGGCTCGCCATCAGCAGGTTGATCAGGGCGGTGTTGGCGACCGCGAAGATCGACAGGAACGGGTAGATCGCGTCGATCGGCACGTCGGGGGCGCCGATCCGCACCACGTCCAGCAGCGGCGTCGTGCTCTCCTTCAACTGGCCGATCGGCACGATGGCGACGGCCGTGATCGAGACCAGCACGTACACCGCGGCGGTGAGGGTCAGCCCGGTCAGCATCACCTTCGGGAAGGTGCGGACCGGGTCGTGGGTCTCCTCGGCCATGTTCACCGAGTCCTCGAAGCCGACCATGGAGAAGAACGCCAGGGCGGTGGCCCCCGTCAGGGCGAGGAAGACGCTCTTGTCCCCCTCGGTCTCGAACACGGTGACGCGGCTGATGTCGGCGTTGCCCTGGCTCATCGCCCAGAAGCCGATCAGGATGACGATGAGCAGGCCGGTCAGCTCGATCACGGTGAGGACGACGTTGAGTTTGACGCTCTCGCCGACGCCGCGCAGGTTGACCACCCCGAGCAGGAGGACGAAGCCGACCGCGATCGCGGTGACGCCGGCCTGCCCCCAGCCCAGGTGGAAGCCCTTGAGCACGTTCTCGGCCAGGAACTTCGACGCCGTCGAGGCGCTCGTGATGCCGGACGAGAGCACGGCGAAGGTGACGAGGAAGGTGAGGAAGTGGATGCCGAACGCCTTGTGCGTGTACAGCGCCGCCCCCGCCGCCTGCGGATACTTCGTCACCAGCTCCAGGTAGGAGAACGCGGTGACGGTGGCGACCGCGAATGCCAGCAGCACCGGGGCCCACGCGGCGCCGCCCACCTCGCCGGCGATCTGCCCGGTGAGGGCGTAGACGCCCGTACCGAGGATGTCGCCGACGATGAACAGGAGCAGCAGCTTGCGGCCCATCACCCGCGTCAGTCCGGGATGGTGATCGGCCGACGTGCCGGTCTGGCTCATGGTCGCTCTCCTCGCGGTCGGGATCTGCTGGCCCCGACCCTACGGCGCGGGCGCCCCGGGCACCACTCGCCGGCACCGTCGGTGGCACGCCCCTGAACTACCATGCGAGGATGGCCGGCCTCCGACAAGCGCAGAAGGCGATGACCCGTCGCCTGCTGCTGGACCTCGGGTTCGCCTTCGGCCCGGTGCTCGACCGGTCGGGCCAGCCCGCTCAGTAGTCGTTCAGCTCGACCGTCACGGTATTGCCGTCCACGGTGGCCTTGCCGGAGAGATAGAAGGAGTCGGTGTCCGACTGCTTCTCCCACCGCGGCTTCTGGTCACCGTAGGACTGGTCCTCCTCGAAGGTCACCGTGGCCTCCCCGGAGTCCTCGGCATAGAAGCGCCACCCGCTGCCGCTGCCGGCGGAACTGATCCGCACGGAGGGGGAGTCCGTCACCGTCCACTTCACGTTCCGGGTGTCCCCGTAGGCGTAGGCGCGGAACGGACACCCGGCCGGCTCGACGTCCGTCGACTTCGCGCAGGCCTCCAGCTTTTGCTTGACCTGCCGCTCCACCTCGGTGGTGAACGCGGGCGTGGTGGTCATCTCCAGCCGGGCGGAGGCGAGTCCCTCGTGGTCGATCGTCGACTCGATGGTCGCGTCCTCCGCGGCCAGGTAGGTCGACCCGCCGGGCAGGGAGACCGTGTACCTGCCGGGGAGCACCCGCAGTTCCGCCCGGGCGGTGTCCCCGAAGGCCGATTCGGTGACCGCGACTTCGGCGCCGTTGACCTTCGGCTTCGGCTTCTGCACGCCCGAGACGCTGATGAGGGCGCGTTCCGTGTCGTCGGCGGCGAGGGTCCAGTGGTCGTCGAGCAGATCGGCGCCCTGCTTGGTCAGCGTGTAGGACCTGGTGTCGGTGCGGCCGCCCTGCCTCAGCTCGGCCCGGACGGTCGCGGAGTCGCCGGCGACGTCGGTGCCGATGATCGTGTACCCGTCGATCCGGTCGGTCGCCGCCCGGTACACGTCGTTGGTGAGCAGCGCGCGCTGGTCCGAGGCGATGTCCGATCCGGCGAGGGTGAGCGCCTTCTCGGCGTCCCCGTCGACGAGGGCCTGCAGGTAGGCGCCGACTCGTTTGTCCGGGCCGTTGCCGCCCCGGATCACCCCCGCCGTGATGGCGCCCGCGATCACCACGAGGATCAGGGCGCCGGCGATCGAGCCGATCAGGATGGCCCGCCGCTTCGCGCGGGGGCTCAGCGGCGCGCGCGACGCCACCCCGGCCGGGACGGCGCCGCCGGTGGCCGGATCGTGGTCCGCGGCAGGGATCCCGCTCCCGGCGACGCCGCCGGCGGTGGCGGGCACGGGCGGCGGAGCGAGGCGGGCGCGCAGGCCCGCGGGCACCAAGGGCAGCAGCACCGGTGCGAGGACGCGGGCGACCACCTCCACGGCCAGCCCCCAGGCGGCGAAGATCGGCACGAACCACCAGGACGGTCCGAGGCCGGCGTCGGCCGTGAGCAGGCCCCGCACGTCGGCGCGGGCGGTCACGGCCAGCAGCACCGTCAGCGCGACCCCGGCGGCCGCGTACGCCAGCGGGGTCACGATCCAGCCCGCCGTGTCCCGCGCCGGGCGGCGGGCCGCCAGCACGAGCCCCGCCAGCACGACGGCGACGACGGCGAGCAGCAGGGCGCACCAGCCCACCCAGGCGGGGATGTCCAGGGCGTCGACGCCCGCGATGACCTGGATCAACTCGTCCGTGTTCGTCCCCGACCGGGACCGCGAGATGGTCTGCGAGGAGTGCGCCGTCTGGTGCAGCGGTCCCAGATGCCCGGCGACCAGCACGTACCCGGCGAGGTTCGCCAGGGTGAGGGGGAGGGTGAGGATGGCCAGCGGTTCACCGGCCACCACGTACAGCACGATCAACGCCGGCAGGGTCACGGCCGCGATCACCCCGACGTGGGTGAGCAGCACCGCGGGCAGCGCCCGGGCCGACCGGGCGGCGTCCGCCACGGTGATGACCCCGCGGGCCCGGACCGGCGAGGTCCCGCCGTCGGCCGGCGCGGCGGCGTCCGGTACGGACGCCGGCGCTGGCGTCCGGGCGGCCCACGTCCGGCGCGCCCCCAGGCGGCGCCCGACCCAGGCGGCCGCGGTGCCGAGCAGCGCGGCGACGAGCACCGGCCACACGCCGGCCGCGTGCACGCCACCGATCCGGAACCCGCTGACCGCCGGGAAACCGAGCGAGGCGACCAGGGCCACGACGTTGACCAGCAGCGTCAGGACGAGGCCCGTGACCGCCGCCTGGGCCGCGGCCTGCAGGCGCGTGCCGGAGGGCCGGCGTCGCTCGGCCAGGGCGCTGGCGGCGAGCACGAGCAGCGCGGTCACCAGCGTGATGCCCAGCGGCACCGCGAACAGGGACGCGGACCCGTCGATCGTGCCCAGGAAGGGGAACGCTCCCGCCACCGTGGCGGTCAACGAGCCCAGGTGCGCCATCGCGACCAGCTGGGCGCCCAGGGGCAGCAGCAGGGACCAGGGGTCCACCGCGGACACGGCGGACGACGCGGTGATGCTGGTGCGGGCGGCGCCCGCGGTGCTGACCAGGGCGAGGACGACCGCGATCAGCGTCAGCAGCAGGGTCAGGGCATAGGCGGCGACGGCCGCGACCGCGCCGGTCCAGAGCCGGACCAGATCGATGCCGGCGGCCGGACGCCCCGGCGGCGCCGGGATCGGTGCCGGGGGAGCGGTCTCTCCGCCGGCGGATGCCCCGGTGCCGTCACCGGCAGCGGGGCGGGCCGGGCTCGCGCCGCCGGCGGATCCGGAGCGGCCGTCGATGGTCGGCGGCCGCTCCGGCAGGCTCGGGCGCAGGGGGCGCGGGGCGCCCGGAGGCAGGTCGGACTCGGTCATGGTGTTCCCCCGATGGTGCGATGCGATGTGACAGCACCAACCTACGGGGCGCCCCCGCCATCGGCCACCGACCCGCCACGCCCGGCGATCAGCGCGCCCAGGCCCCGTCCGGGCCGGTGAGCGCGTCCACGAGGGCCAGACCGCGGCGCGCCCACGCGACCTCGCCGCGGGCCCGCTCGACCAGGCCCTCGTAGGTGAAGCGTTTGAAGGCGATGGTCCGGTCGCGGTCCCCGCGTGCGGTGACCGCCAGCCGGCGGGCCAGCATCGGGTTCTCCACGGCGTCGATCCGGGTCAACTCGTCCTCCCAGCGGGCGATCTCGCTCTCCCACTGGGCGACGTGAGCGTGCAGGAAGTCCCGCGCGGCCGCGGGGGTGGTGGTCTCCAGGTAGGCCGCGCGCAGGTGCGCGGGGTCCCGGACCCGGGCGTAGGCGAGGGGCGTGCGCATCCAGGCGGTGAAGGCGTCGTCGCCGGCGTCGGTCACGTGGTAGACCCGCCGCGTCGCCCGCTCGCCCCGCGGCTGCTCCTCGGCGGCGATCAGCCCCTCGGCCTCCATCTTGCGCAGCTCCGGGTAGATCTGGGAGTCGGGCGCGTGCCACACGTGGCCCACCGACTCGGCGAACTGCTTCTGCAGGTCGTACCCCGAGAGGGGGCCGACGCGCAGCAGCGCGAGCAGCGCGAACCGCAGGCTCATCGGGCCGGGCCCCCGCGGCGGCACCGGCGTGCGGGGGCCGGACGGCCCCCGCACACGGTGATCGCCACTAGGCGGACTGGTACTTGGTCCGCCAGCCGCCCTGGTACGTGGAGCGGGCGACCGTCGAGTACGGCACCGGGCTGACGACGGCGCGGATCGGCAGCTGCTCGTGGGGCTCGACGGCGGCCTTGGAGGTGCCGCCGTTCGGCTCGCCCCACACGACGGACAGCTCGGTGCCCTCGGGCACGTTCGCGTCGACCGTCGCGAGCGAGAGCGCCCGCCGCTCGTTCGCGCTGTACCCGGTGAACATGGACAGCCCGACGGTCGTGCCGTCGGCGTCCACCACCGCGTCGTAGTTCGCCGACCCGTAGTTGGCCAGCGGCAGGTCGAAGAACTTGTAGTGCGGGCCGTCGACGTCGAACAGGGAGCCGAAGAGCTTCGTCATGTCCTCGGCGTTCCAGGCCAGCGTCACCTTCTTGCGCTGGGTCTCCTTGTCGATCTTCTCGAGGGCGTCCCGGCCGATGAAGTCGTGGTCGAACTTGACGAACGAGCCGTACCCGAGCTCCCACGGGGTCAGGTAGTAGTCCTCGATGTTCTCGGAGACGAAGGACCCGGCGAGCGTGCCGGTGGCCTCGTAGCCGTCCGCGGGCAACCACTCGCGGTAGCCGCGCTCGGCCTCCCCGGTGTAGATGGCCGGCAGCGGCGACGGGATCCAGCCCGACTCCAACGTGTTCGACGGGTACGCCCGCGAGCCGACCGGCACCAGGCCGAACTCGGTGCCGGCCTCGACGATGGCGTCCCGGACCCGGTCGTGGTCCGCGTACGGGCCCCAGATCTCCAGGCCCGGGGCACCGGCCATGCCGTGGCGCAGGGTCCGCACGGCCGCGCCCTCGACCTGCATCGTGGCCATGGAGAAGAACTTCAGCTGCTCCAGCGGGCCGCCGTTGAGCTTCTCGATCACCTGCCAGGCGTTCGGGCCCTGGATCTGGAACCGGTAGTACTGGCGGTTCACGGCGTGGCCGTAGGGGCGGGACGGGGAGCGCCGGTCCACGGTGATGTCCAGGTCGCGGTAGCCGCCGGTCTCGCCGTGGTACAGCAGCCAGTTGGCGGCGGGGGAGCGGCCGACGTAGACGTACTCGTCCTCCTCCTCGTGGAAGAGGATGCCGTCGCCGATGACGTGACCGGACGCCGTGGTGGGCACGTACTGCTTGGCCTTGTTCACCGGGAACGTCGCGGTCGAGTTGATCGCCGTCGCGGTGATCAGCTTGATGGCGTCCGGGCCCTTGAGGAAGAGGTTGTCCATGTGGTGGGACTGGTCGTACAGCACGGCGGTCTCCCGCCAGGCGGTCTGCTCCTTGATCCAGTTCTGGAAGTCGGCGGGGACCACCGGGTAGATGTAGGAGCCGATCTGCGAGGTGCGGAGCAGCTCGACCGGGTTGCCTGACGCGTCGATGACGTCCTGCAGATTCTTCGGTGCCACGGGTTTTCCTCTCGTTGTGACGATGGTCAGAAGACGATGGTCTGGTTGCCGTGCCGGATCACGCGGTCCTCCGCGTGCCACTGCACGGCGCGGGAGAGCACGGCCCGTTCGACGTAGGCGCCGCGGGCCTGCAGGTCGGCGGCGGAGTAGGCGTGGGTGGCCCGGGCGACGTCCTGCTCGATGATCGGCCCCTCGTCCAGGTCCTTCGTCACGTAGTGGGCGGTCGCGCCGATCAGCTTCACGCCGCGCTCCTTGGCCTTGCGGTACGGCGCGGCGCCGATGAACGCGGGCAGGAACGAGTGGTGGATGTTGATCAGCGGGACGCCGACGGCGTCGAGGAAGTCGGGCGAGAGGATCTGCATGTAGCGGGCGAGCACGACGAAGTCGACGTTGCCGTCGAGCAGCTTGACGATCTCCGCCTCGGCCGCCGCCTTGTCCGGCCCGGAGGACGGGACGTGGAAGAACGGGATGCCGAAACCCCGCACGTCCGCCGCGACGTTCGTGTGGTTGGAGATGACCATCGGGATGGTCACCGGCAGCTCGCCGCGGCGGTGCCGCCACAGCAGCTCCAGCAGGCAGTGGTCCGACGTCGACGCCATCACCGCCATCCGCTTGGGCACGGACCGGTCGGTCAACGACCAGGTCAGTCCCATCGGGTCGAGGGTCTGCCCGAGGTCGGCCTCGATGTCCGGCAGGGCGACGGTCAGCCCCGGGCGGCTGAACACGACCCGCTGGAAGAAATCGCCGCCGCTGGGGTCGGAGGAGTACTGGTCGAGGGTGACGATGTTGCCCTCGTTGCGGGTGACCAGCGCCGCGACGGCGGCGACGATGCCGGGCCGGTCGGGGCCGTGCACGATCAGGCACGCCTCGTCACGGTGGGTCTCGGTGTGCTGCGGCATGCCGGTCAGCCCTGCCCGGCGGTGCCGGCCGCGTCCGTCGTCGACCGCTCGGCCCTGAACCGGTGGACCCAGTCCGCCGTCGCGCCGAGTCCGCCGAAGGTGTAGAAGTGCAGGCCGACCCCGCCCGGCTTGTCCGGATGATCCAGCCCGGTGCCGGGCGTGCGCTCCGCGAGGGTGGCGGCGAGGTCGTCGACGAAGCGGTCCGGTCCGGCCTCGCCCATCAGATTGGTCAGCGAGAAGCCGTACTTCTTGACGATCATCGCGTTGGCACCCACCCCGAAGCGGCGGGCGAAGCCGAGCAGGCGCTTGATGCCGGCCGGTCCCGGGGTACCCACCCGGACCGGGGCGTCGATGCCGGCACTGCGCAGTGCGTCGATCCAGGCGAGGACCGGGTCGATGTCGAACGCGAACTGGGTGATGACGAGGGCGTCGAGCCCCGCCTCCCGCAGTGCCGCGGCCTTGTCCCGCACGGCGCCGGTCAGGGTGTCGGTGGAGATGTCGGGGTGGCCCTCCGGGTAGCCGCCGATGCCGACCTCGCGGACGCCGTACCGCTGCAGGACGCCGCTGGTGATCAGCGCGAGCGAGTCCTCGTAGGGACCCTCCGGCGTCGCGGGGTCGCCGCCGATGGTGAACACCTGCTCGGAGGCGCCGACCTCCTGCAGCCGGCCGAGGAACTCCTCGAGTTCGGCCTGGGACTTCAGGCGCCGGGCGGACAGGTGCGGCACGGGCACGAAGCCGTGCTCGCGTACCGCCTTCGCCGCGGCGACGCGCATGTCCAGATCCTCGTTGCCGAGGAAGGTGACGTTGATCCGGGTGCCGGCCGGGATGCGGTCCTTCGCCTCGATCAGGCTCGGGACGTCCTTGCCGGTCATCTCGAGGGAGTATCCCTCGATCAGGTCGAGCGACGCCTGTCGGTTCGGTGCGGGGGCAGATCGTGCCACGGGCCGGACTCCTTTCCGCCGGGCGCTGCGGTGCGCCGGTGTGATGAGAATAACTATGGCGATAGGTAAATGTCCAGGGGTGGCCGCGGGCCGACCACCGCTCAGTGCTCGGCGAGCGCCTCGGGATCGAGGTCCGCGACGGCCCGGGTGTCCTGGAAGGCCCGGATGCCGTCGATGCCCTGTTCCCGGCCGAAACCGGACTGCTTCATGCCGCCGAACGGCGCGCGCAGATCCAGCCGGGTGGCACCGTGATCGTTGATCCAGACGTAACCGCAGGCCAGCTGGCCCGCGATCCGGCGAGCGTGCTCGGGATCCGCGGACCAGACCGAGCCGCCCAGGCCCGCCCAGGTGTCGTTGGCGGCGGCGACCGCCTCGTCGTCGGAGTCGAAGGGCAGCAGCGGGATGACGGGCCCGAACTGCTCCTGCGTCACCACGCGCAGGGACGGATCCGGGTCGACGACGATCGCCGGTCGCAGGAAGTTGCCGTCGGCCAGGGCGGGGTCGGTGGGCAGCGTGCCGAACTCGCGGACGTCGGCGCCCGCGGTCCGGGCCTCGTCGATCAGCTCGGTGACGAACGCCTTCTGCGCCGGGGAGTGCAGCGGTCCCATCGTCGTGCCCTCGTCGAGGCCGTAGCCGATCACCGTCTTCTCCAGGCGCGCCGCGAGTCCGGCGGCCACCTCGTCGAGGCGGGAGCGGTGCACGTGGACGCGCTTGGCGTTCATGCAGATCTGCCCGGTCGTGTCGAAGATCGCCGCGTGCAGCCGGTCGAGATGCGTGTCGTCGAGCACCGCGTCCGCGAGGATCACCGCGGCGTCGTTGCCGCCCAGTTCGAGCGTGACGCGGGTCAGCGACGTCGACGCCAGCTCCATGATCTTCTTCCCGCCGCCGACGCTGCCGGTGAAGCAGACCTTGGCGACGTCCGGGCTCGTGATCAGGGCGGACATGTCCGCGTCCCGGCCGGTGACGACGTTCAGGACGCCCGGCGGCAGCTGTTCCGCGACCCGCTGGACCACCCGGGTGGTGGCGAGCGGCGCCGAGGGCGGCGGCTTGACGATGGCGGTGTTGCCGGCGAGCAGTGCGTGGGGGAGGGAGGCGCCGAGGATCGCGATGGGCCAGTTGAACGGCACGATGACGGTCACGACGCCGAGGCTCTGGTGGGCCACCGTGGTGGTGACGGGGATGCCGGGGGCCGGGTCGAGCGTGCGGGTGGCGTCCACCTCGTCCGCCAGGTCCAGGGCGAGGTTCCAGCGCAGCTCGAAGACGAGGGAGTCGACCCAGGACTCCATCCGGATCTTGCCGTTCTCCCGGGACAGGATCGCGGCGTCCTCGTCCCGGGCCTCCGCGGTGCCGGCGAGGGCGGCGCGCATCCGCTCGGCACGCTCCGCCGCGGTCAGGGCGGCCCAGGCGGGGTGGGCGCGGCGTGCCGCCGCGATGGCGTCGTCGACGTCGCGGGGACTCGCGGCGGCGGCGTGCCCGACGATCTCCCCGGGCCGGCCGGGGTCCGGCACCGTCAGGGTGTCGTCGGTGGGCCGGGCGGCGCCACCGATGTAGAGCCCCGTGGTCACGGGCGCGAAGGTGTCGGTCTGGTCCGGCGTGCTGGTGTCGGTCATCGGTGACTCACTCCTGGGGGTGGGTGGTGGCGGCAGCGTGCGATCAGGCGTTCGCGCGGTACACGGTGCGCGCGAACTCGTGGAACGGTGCGGGGGCGACGGTCGCGCGGATGTGCACCTGCCGGTGCTCCGCGTCGACCCCGGCCTTGCGGGAGACGGGGTGCTCGCCCCAGACGACCTCGACCTCCGCGCCGTCGGGGACGTCGGTGTCCACGGTCGCCAGCGACATGTAGAGCTGGTCGTGGGCGACGTAGCCGGCGTCGGTGGAGATCCCGACCCGCGCGCCGTCGCGCAGCACCTCGTCCATCTGGAACAGCCCGTAGCGGGCCTTCGGGAAGTCGAGGTACTTGGCCGGCGTGCCGGGCTCGAGCTGCGAGCGGACGACGGCGGCCACGTCCTCGGCGTTCCAGATCAGCGTGGCCTTGCGTCGCCGCTGGTCCTCGGCGTGCTTCTCGAGGGCCGCGCGGCCGTGGAAGTCGTGGTCGAAGCGCACCGACCGGCCCAGCCCGATGTCCCACGGCGTCAGGTAGCAGTCGTGCACGTCCGCCGAGGAGAGGGAACCGCCGATCGAGCCGGCCCGGGCGGCGGGCAGCCAGTCGCGGTACTCGGCCGCGTCGTCGTCGAAGATGGCGGGGAACGGGGTGGGCACCCAGCCGGACTCCAGTGGTGACGCGGAGTAGGCCTTTGCCCCGACGCGGCGGATCCCGAACGGGCCACCCGCCTCCATCAGCGCCTCGAGCACCGTCTCGTGGTCCTCCCACGGCCCGTAGAACTCGAAGCCGGGCTGACCCGCCATCCCGTGCCGCAGCGCGCGCACGGACCGCCCGGCGATCGTCACCTCGCCGATGTGGAAGAACTTGATCTCCGGCGCCGGGCCGCCGAACACCTTCTCCATCACCTCGTCAGCGCGGGGGCCCTGCAGCTCGTAGCGGTAGAAGGTCGGCGGACCCTGCCGCATGTGCGAGTTGGCCTCCAGCCGGTGGGAGACGTCCTTGCCCGCCGACGCGGCCTTCTCCAGGTGGAACCGTACCCAGTCGATGAGCAGGTGGTGGCCGATCAGCACGAGCCCCTCGGGGGCGTCGGCGTGATGGTAGAAGAGGATGCCGTCACCGATCAGGTAGCCGTCCTGGTTCACCGCGATCAGCTGCTTGGCCACGCCCGGACGGAACGAGGCGAAGGTGTTGGGGGAGATCGAGGAGAGCAGTTCGATCAGGTCGCTGCCGCCGAGGAACAGCTGCGTCATGTGATGGGACTGGTCCATCAACGCCACCGTCGTGTTCCACGCGCGCTGTTCGTCGCGCCAGTTGGTGAACTCCGGGGCCACCGGGAAGGTGAACGCCGGCCAGTCCTGATTGCGGAGCAGCTCGACCGGGCTGCCGGCCCGGTCGATCGCCCGGGAGAGTGATTCGTCGGAGAGTGATTCGGAGGTCATCGTCGACCCTTCTGCGCCGATCCTTCAGCGCGCCGAAGCCTGCGGGAATGGAGAGTCAGGAGGAATCGGTGCCAGCGAATCACGGCGCTGGTGCCCGGTCAAGGCTTCGCTTACATTATTGTCACCAATTCCGTCGTCAATGTCGCGGCGTCCCGCCGTGGCCCCGATCAGCCCCGCTGCCGAGCGGAGCGATCGACGAACGGCGATCGATCGACAGGAGACAGCGCCATGGCTTCGAGGAACCTCCAGGACGTGCTCGACGAGGCGGGGAACACGGTCGACCTCCTGCGGAACTCGCAGCTCGGGACGTACATCTATCCCGTGGTCCCGGCGGAGTTCACCAACTGGCGGCGCGAGCAGAAGGCGTGGCGGGAGACCGCCGTGCTCTACGACCAGTCGCACCACATGGTCAACTTCTTCCTCTCCGGGCCCGACGCGTTGCGCCTGCTCTCCGAGACGGGCATCAACAGCTTCGCGGACTTCCCCGTGGACACGGCCAAGCAGTTCGTCCCGGTCGCGTCCCACGGCGGGGTGATCGGCGACGGCATCCTGTTCCACGAGGCCGAGCAGGACTTCGTGTTCGTGGGCCGGGCCCCGGTGGCGAACTGGCTGCAGTTCCACGCCGAGACGGGCGGGTACGACGTCGAGTTCCGCTACGACGACCGTTCCCCGTCCCGGCCGTACGGCGCGGCCGTGGACCGGCAGTACTACCGGTTCCAGATCCAGGGCCCGAACGCCTGGCAGGTGATCGAGAAGCTCGCCGGCGGCCCGGTGGAGAAGGTCAAGTTCTTCCGGATGGGGCACACGACGATCGCCGGACAGCAGGTGCGCACGTTGCGGCACGGGATGGCCGGCGCGCCCGGGCTGGAGATCTGGGGACCCTACGCGGCGCACGGTGCGGTCCGGGAGGCGATCCTGACCGCCGGTGCCGAGTTCGGCATCGAGCCCTGCGGGTCGCGCGCCTACTCGTCGAACACGCTCGAGTCCGGCTGGATCCCCTCCCCGCTGCCGGCCATCTACACCGGGGAGGCCGAGCGCGCTTACCGGGAGTGGCTGCCCGCCACGAGCTACGAGGCCGCCAACGCGCTGGCCGGCTCCTTCGTCTCCGAGAACATCGAGGACTACTACCTCAACCCGTGGGAGCTGGGCTACGGCTCGTTCGTCAAGTTCGACCACGACTTCATCGGCCGGGACGCCCTGCAGCAGATCGACCCGGGCACCCAGCGCAAGAAGGTCACGCTGGCCTGGAACGACGAAGATCTCGCCTCCATCTGGGCGTCGTTCCTCGACCGCGACCGGCCGGGGTACCAGTTCTTCGACCTGCCGAACGCCAACTACGGCTCCTCGAACTACGACGCGGTGGTCGACGCCGACGGCACGAACGTCGGCCTGTCACTGTTCACGGGCGTCACCGCCAACGAGCGGCGCGGGCTGTCCCTGGCCACGGTGGCCCCCGACGTCGAGATCGGCACCGAGGTGCGCGTCGTGTGGGGTGAGCCGGACGGCGGCTCGGGCAAGGCGACCGTGGAGCCGCACGAGCAGATCAGCGTCCGGGCCGTCGTCAGCCCCACCCCGTACTCCGTCACGGCCCGCACGGAGTACCAGGGCGGATGGCGCACCGCGGCCCGATGACCCGCCCCCGCCACGCCGGCGATGAGCTTCATGCAAAATCGTTGACAATCTCGTTGCCTTCTCCGTACGGTCATGGCACCGGGGTCGCGTGTCACCACGTCGATCCCGTCGCATCAGTCCGTGCAACGGCGCCACAGGGAGGTGCAGGATGGCCGCAGGCCTGAGCCTGAAGGACGTCACCCTGCAGTTCGGCGGTGTGAAGGTCCTCAACGGGGTCAGCTTCGACGTGGAGCCCGGCGTGATCGTCGGCCTCGTGGGTCCGAACGGCGCGGGCAAGACGTCCCTGTTCAACTGCATCAGCGGGCACTACCACCCCACCTCCGGGTCGGTCACCATCGACGGCACGGAGGTGGTGGGGAGTCCGCCGTCGCGGCTGGCACGGCTGGGGCTCTCCCGCACCTTCCAGCATCCCGCGCTGCGGCTGGAGGCCACGGTCCTGGACAACGTCATGCTCGGTGCGCACACCCGGCTGCCCGGCGGACCGGTCTCGTGGGCGCTCGGGCTGCCCGGCACCGCGCGTGCGGAGCGGGAGGCCCGGGCGGAGGCACTCGCGATGCTCGAGGACGCCGGACTCGGCTGGGCGGCGCACGTGCCCGCTGACGAGCTCTCCCACGGCCTGCACAAGGGCATCGAACTGTGGCGGGCGCTGCTGTCCCGGCCCTCGCTGCTGCTGCTCGACGAACCGGCGGCCGGTCTCTCCCACGGCGAGGTGGAGGCGCTGATCACGAGCGTGCGACGGATCCGGGACGAGCGGGACACCACCGTGGTGATCGTGGAGCACCACATGGGGTTGATCTCCGCGCTCACCGACCGCGTCGTCGTGCTGGACCACGGCAGCAAGCTGATGGAGGGCACCGCGGCGCAGGCGCAGGCGGACCCCCGGGTGATCGAGGCCTACATCGGGAAGGACGCGGCCGATGACGCTGCTTGAGCTCGACGGGGTCACGGCGTCGTACGGACCGGTCCAGGTGCTCGAGGGCATCTCCCTGTCCGTGCCCGAGGGCGGCGCCGTCGGGGTGCTCGGCGCCAACGGCGCGGGCAAGACGACCACGCTGCGGGCGATCAGCGGCGCCGTCCGGACCGGCGGGACGCTGCGCTTCGACGGCCGGGACATCAAGGGGCTGCGCCCCGAGCAGGTCGCGGCCCTGGGCATCGCGCACGTCCCCGAGGGGCGCGGCACGCTCGGGCAGTTGACCGTGCGGGAGAACCTCGCGGTGGGCGCCTACCGCCGCCGGGATCGCCGTGCGATCGCCGAGGACGTCGACTACTGCCTCGACCTCTTCCCCCAGCTGCAGGAGCGGGTCGGATCGCGCGCGGCCGCCCTCTCCGGTGGGGAGCAGCAGATGCTCGCGGTGGGGCGGGCGTTCATGGCCCGGCCGCGGCTGCTGCTGCTCGACGAGGCGTCCCTGGGGCTGGCCCCGGGCACCGCGAAGACCGTGTACGCGGCCATCCGCCGGCTGCGCGTCGAGTCGGGCATCGCGATGCTCGTCGTCGAGCAGAACGCCAACCTCGCGTTCACGCTCGTCGACACCGCGACCGTGCTCGAGACCGGCCGGAGCGTGCTGACCGGGACCTCGGCCGAGCTGGCGGGCAAGGACGAGATCCGCCGCGCCTACCTGGGGGGCTGACCACATGGGAACCTTCATCCAGCTCGTGATCGACGGTCTGTCCACCGGGTCGATCTACGCGGCCCTCGCCCTGGCCATCGTGCTCGTCAACCAGGCGACCGGCCTGATCAACTTCGCGCAGGGCGGCCTGGCCGTGCTCAGCGCGTACGTCGCCTATGCCTGCCTGGGTGCCGGCGTCCCGCTGCTGGTCGCGGTGCTGATCGCCGTCGCGCTCTCCTTCGTCCTCGGCGGGCTGATCGAGCGCTTCTTGATCCGGCGGTTCGAGGGCGGGGACCCGGACACGGCGGTCGTCGTCACCATCGGCCTGCTCACGCTCGTCACCGGGATCACGGCGGTGATCTGGGGATACAACAACCTGCAGTTCCCGTCCCTGTTCCCGCTGACCAGCGTGAACCTGCTCGGCGCCGTGGTCAGCGTCCGGTCGCTGGCGACGACGGCGACGATCGTGGCCATCATGGCGATCCTGCAGGTGCTCTTCATGAAGACGAAGCTGGGCCTCGCCCTGCGGGCCGTCGCCGACAACCCGCGGTCCTCCGCCCTGTCCGGGCTGCCGGTCGGGCGGCTGCTGATGGTCGGGTGGGGACTCGCGGCGGCGCTCGGCGCCGTCGCCGGGGCCCTGGTCGCGCCCCAGCTGACCCTCACGCCCGGCATGCTCGACGGGGCGCTCGTCTACGCGCTCGCCGCCGTCATCCTCGGCGGGCTCGACAGCCCGATCGGCGCGGTCGTCGCCGCGTGGGCGATCGGTGTGCTGGAGAACCTGGTGGCGGTGTACGTGCCGCTCATCGGGCACGACCTCAAGATCGCCGTGCCGTTCGTGCTGATCGTCATCATCCTGGTCATCCGCCCCCAGGGCCTGTTCGGCCGGAAAGTCGTGGTGCGCGTCTAGATGAGCACAGTGACCCGTTCCTCAACGTCGCGGACCTCCCTGCTGGCCAGCCGGCCGGTACGGGTGGGGTTGCTGGTCCTCGCCGCCGTCGTCCTCGTGGTGCTGCCCCTGCTGCTGCCGCCGCTGGGCAACCAGACCCTGGTGCGGATCGGCGTGTACGCGGTGGCCATCCTCGGCCTGAACATCGTGATGGGCTACACCGGGCAGGTCAATCTCGGGCAGATCTTCTTCGTCGGGCTCGGTGCCTACGTCACCGCGTACGGCGTGATGCACGACTGGAACATCCTGCTCGTCCTCGTGGCGGCCTGCGTGATCCCCGGCGCCGTGGGGCTGCTGGTGGCGCTCGCGGCCGCCCGGCTCGGCGGTCTGGCGATCGCCATGGTCACCATCGCCCTGCCCATCATCGGCGTCCCCCTGGCCAAGCGCCTGGACGAGTTCACCGGCGGCTCCCAGGGCGTCTCGGCCATCTTCTCCAACGCTCCTGACTGGTCCGGCCTGTTCAACGACCAGTGGCAGTACTACATCGTCCTCGTCGTCGCCGCGGTCGGCTTCGCGCTGGCCGCGAAGCTGGTGCGCGGCAAGTACGGCCGCGCGTTCAGCGTCGTCAAGAACAACGAGTCCGTCGCGGCGGCCATGGGCGTCTCCCCGTACTGGACCAAGGTGCTCGCGTTCACCATCGCCTCGATCTTCGGCGGGGCCAGCGGATTCCTCTACATCGCGGCCGTGCAGTACACCTCGCCGGAGACGCTGAGCTTCGGCCACTCGATCGCCCTGCTGGCCGCCATGGTGATCGGCGGGGCCGGCAGCATCGCGGGGTCCCTGATCGGCGGGGCCTACTACGTGCTCGTCCCCCAGCTGACCAACGCCGTCGACCCCAACCTGACGACCGTGAGCCAGGGCGTGCTGCTGCTCGCGGTGCTCTTCCTGCTGCCCGGCGGGCTGGTCAGCCTGCCCCGCACGATCCGCCGCGCCCTGCGCCGACGGGGCGGCGACCACCGTTCACCGACCGGCCCGGCTCCGGGCGACACCCCGAACCCTCCCGCGCGCGATCCGATGACGGAGGACGCGCCGGAGACCACCCCCACGAGAGAGGCAAGACCATGACCGTTCGGAAAGGCACCCGCGGAGCGCCGCGCGTCGGATGGGTCGGCGCCGTCGCCGTCGCGTCGGTCCTCGCGCTCTCCCTGACGGGCTGCCGTGGCAGCGCCCAGAGCGGCGGATCCGCGGCAGCGCCGGGCATCACCGACACGACCATCACGCTCGGCATCACGACCCCCCTCAGCGGCGCCACCGCCGGCCCGGGCACCTGCACCGTCGCCGGTGTCAAGGCCTACTTCGGGGCGAAGAACGCCGACGGTGGAGTGAAGTTCGGGGACGGCAAGACCCGCAAGGTCGAGATCAAGACCTACGACGACGCGTACGACCCGCAGAAGTCTCTGGCGAACTTCCAGCAGATGACCTCCGACGGGGTGTTCGCCGAGACCTCGGGCCTGGGCACCCCCACCAACCGGGCATTCCGGGAGGCGGCCATCAGCCAGAAGGTGCCGCAGGCGCTGGTGATGACCGGTGACCCGCTGTTCAGCAACCGGCAGGAGAGCCCGTGGCAGCTCGGCCTGGTGCCGATCTACCAGAACGAGGGCGCCGCATTCGGCAAGCTGCTCGCGGACTCGGGCGGCTCGCACAAGGTGGCGATCCTGTCCCAGAACGACGACTACGGCAAGGGCTACGTCGCCGGCTTCAAGGACGCCGTCAAGGGCGCGTCGGGCATCAAGGTCGTGGGGGAGCAGACCTACGAGGCCACCGACACCTCGGTCGACGCGCAGATCACGCAGCTCGCCTCGTCCGGCGCTGACGTGTTCGTCAACGCCATGTCGGTGACCCCGCTGACGATCTCGGCGCTGCAGAAGGCGCAGCAGATCGGCTGGAAGCCGAGCTGGTTCCTGCCGTCGAACACGTCGAGCCCGACGGCCATCCTCGAGCCCGGCAAGGCCGGCGCCTACCCGGGCATCTACTCCGTCTCGTTCGCGAAGGCTCCGCAGAGCCCGGCGTTCGCGAAGGACGCCGACGTCGTGAAGTTCCTCGCGGACCTGAAGCAGTACGGCGACTACAAGGACACCCCGGCGTTCCCGCACTGCATGTGGAGCTACATCTCCGGGGCGACGCTGGAGAAGGCGTTCTCGACGATGACGGAGCCGACGCGGGACAGCTTCATGTCGGCGCTGAAGAACATCAAGGGCTTCCAGGCCCCGCTGATGCTCGAGGGCACCCAGGTGGACACCACCGTCGACGGCCAGCCGGCCATCTCCTCGGTGGTCGTCCAGAAATACAACGGCAAGGGCTACGCCACGGCGGAGAAGTTCGGCTGAGTCGCCCGCGCCCCGGCCCGCTCGGCGGGCGGGGCGTTCGGTCGGCACAGGAGCCCGGACCCTCGTGGGTCCGGGCTCCTGTCGCGTGCGGGGGCAGCCTGTGCGTCAGCGGCAGAGCTCGTCGTACGTCCGGACCTCGATCAGGGCGGCCGCCGCTGCCGCGATCCGCTCGTCCCCGGCCACCAGGCAGTCGGCCTGCAGGGTGGCGACGGCGATGTACTCGGCCGGCGCGGTGTCGTCCCAGCCGAGCTGCTCCGCGATCCTCCACGCCACCGCGCGGGAGACGCGGTCTCCGAGCAGGCGCATTCTCAGCGCGGCGACCCCGTCCAGTTGCGCCCGCGCCGCCTTCGCGTCCAGAGAGCCAGCACGCGCCTCGGAGTACAGGATCGAGAGGACATGACTGCGCAGGACGGCCGGTCCGACGAGCGGGCGCCGGGCGCCGAGGTCCGGGTGCTCCCGGACGAGACGCAGAGCGGTCACGGCGTCGATGGCGAAGCGGGTCTCGCTGCTGGAACCGGCCATGAGCCCAGCCAACCTCAGCTCGACGGTGTTGTCACGTGCGTGGGAGCAGCCGTCCGGCGCGACCGCCGGACATGACAAAGGCCCGAACCCACAACCGTGGGTTCGGGCCTTGCCGATGTCCTGAGACATCACATGGTCGGGGTGACAGGATTTGAACCTGCGGCCTCGTCGTCCCGAACGACGCGCGCTACCAAGCTGCGCCACACCCCGCGGGGGCCGGTGAAGGACCGGCCAACGCAACTTGTCAAGGATAGCGGACGAGGGCCCCGATCCCGAAACCGGCGAGCGGTGCGGCGATCGCGGTGCCCGGAGACGGACGTGGGCCCGGCACGTCAGGTGCCGGGCCCACGCGGCGCAGGTCGCCGTGCGCGGTGCGAATCTGGGGTAAGCACCGATCACGGCCCGGGCGCCGACGGCAGATCCGCCCCACAGCCAGCCAGGGGGAACGGTTGGGTGTGCTGCGGGCGGAGGCCGTCAGGTGGATCAACGCTGATCCGGCTCGAATCTATCCCGATCACGCCGATCACGTCGATGGGCAGAACTACCCATCGACGCGATCGGGACCGTCAACGGCCCGACGGGGTGAGGGTGAGGAGCACGGCCTCGGGCGGGCAGGCGAACCGGACGGGGGCGTAGAAGGACGTCCCGATCCCGGCGGACACCTCCAACCACGACTCCCGGCCCGCGACCCGCCAGCGGTGCACGCCGCGCGCCATCGACGTCGGCAGGTCCGAGTTGGTGACGAGGGCGCCGACGCCGGGCACGCAGACCTGGCCGCCGTGCGTGTGGCCGGCGAGGATCAGTCGCGCGTCGTCACGAGTGAAGGCGTCCAGCACCCGGCGGTACGGGGCGTGGGCGACGCCGATCCGGACATGGGCGGACGCGTCCTGGTTGACGGCGCCGAGCGGGAAACCCGTGTAGCGGTCCCGGCCCAGGTGCGGGTCGTCCACACCGGAGAAGTCGAACCGGGTGCCCTTGATCGCCAGTGACTGATGCCGGTTGGCCAGCGAGATCCACCCCGCGTTGCCGAAGGCCGTGTGCAGGGCACCAGTGGGCAGCGATGTGGGCGGCTTCGGCGGCCGACCGCTCGGTCCGGAGAAGTAGGTGAACGGGTTCTTCAGCACCGGAGCAAAGTAGTCGTTGGACCCGGGCACGAAGACGCCGGGGAAACGCATCACCGGTTCGAGCGCCTCCAGCAGCGGTTCGAGGGCGTCGCGGTGGCCGAGGTTGTCACCGGTGTTCACGACGAGGTCCGGCTCGAGGCGGGCCAACGATCGGAGCCAGGAGGTCTTCAGCTTCTGCCCGGGCACCATGTGGATGTCGGAGAGGTGCAGCACCCGCAGGCTCGGGGCGTCCGGCGGCAGGATGGGCAGGGTGGCCTCCCGCAGCTGGAAACGCTGTCGTTCGACGAACACCCCCCACCCGGCCAGCGCGAGCCCGCCGGCGACGGTGGCACCCGCGGTGAGCGCGGCGCTGGTCAGCAGGGGGGCGGCGTGCGAGCGGGAGCGTGTGCGGGTCATGGCCATCCTGTGGTCGGGAGCGTCGGTAGGTGGGCGCGGAGGGCGACCCGGCGGGCCGCCACCGCGTCAGCCGTTGTCGTCGTCGTTGCGGTTCGAGGTCGAGGAGCCGTTGTCGTCGTCATTGCCGGGGACGGTGGTGCCGCGGACCACGCTCTGCGGCGGATCCGTGAAGTCGCCGGTGTCGTACAGCGGGGCCGCTTCGCGCATGTAGGCCTGCCAAGCGCCGCCCGCCACCGTCGCGCCGTCGACGTACTCCGACGTGGTGCCGTCGCCGTAGAACTGGGCACCCGGGTTGCCGTTGCGGGCGTTGGGCGAGCGGTACCCGTCGGGGAATCCCACCCACGAGGCACTGGCCAGGCCCTTGGTGTAGCCCACCATCCACGTGTACTCGGAATTGTCGGTGGTGCCGGTCTTGGCGGCGGCCGGCACGCCGATGCCGCGCAGGTACCCGGAGCCACGGACCAGCACTTCCTGCAGCACGCTGTTCACGCCCTGCGCCACCTCGGACTTGATCGTCTGCCGGCAGTTGGCCTGCGGGACCTCGTAGTTCTTGTTGTTCCGGTCCGTGACGCTGGTGATGCCCACCGGCGCACAGTACTTGCCGTCCGTCGAGAACGTCGCGAAGGCGCTGGCCATGGTCAACGGCGAAACCCCTTCGGTGCCGCCGATGAAGCTGGCGATCTTCAGCGAGTCGATCGGTGCACCGGTGCTGGCGTTGTGGATGCCGAGGTTCTGCGCGATCTGCCCCATGTTGCACAGGTCGACCTTGGAGGCCATGGCGTAGGTGGCGGTGTTGATCGACTGGTAGATGCCCTCCGCGGCCGTCATCCGCCGGTACCAGCCCTCCTCGGCGTTCTTCAGGTCGTGGGAGTCCTGGAGCGTGTCGTCGTAGGCGCCGACGACCCCGTGGTCGGCGGTCGCGCAAGAGGCCTTCCACGGGAAGTCGGCCGGGTAGCGCCGCTTGGCGGCGTTGACGATGTCCTGGGTGTGGTGGCCCTCGTCCAGCCAGGTGGCCAGCGTGATCGGCTTGTACGTCGACCCCGGCTGCCAGCCGTTGCCGCCGCCGTCCTTCTTGTCGACGTTGAAGTTGATCTCGTTGATCCAGTTGCCCTGGCCGGTCAACCGGGAGTTCTGCGCCATCGCCAGCACCTTGCCCGTGCCCGGCTGCACGGTGACCAGGGACGAGCCGATCTTCGACGGGTTCGCCCGCGGCGGGGCGATCCTGTCCACCTGGGCCTGCGCGGTGTCCTGCAGACGCGGGTCCAGGGTGGTCTTGATGGTCAGCCCGCCGCGCAGCAGCAGCGCCTGCCGGTCCTCCCGGGTCTGCCCGAAGGCCGCGTTGTTGTAGATCTGCTGCTCGACGTACGAGCAGAAATAGGGCGCGCGGCTGGCGGCGGCGCAGCCCTGCTTGGGGGCGTTCAACTTCAGTGCCAGGGGCGCCTTGACCGCGGCGTCGTGCTGCGCCTTCGTGATCTTCTTCTGCGCCAGCATGACGTCCAGCACGAGGTTGCGGCGCTGCAGGGCCTGCTTCGGCTGCGTCACCGGGTTGTACAGGGTGGGCCCGTTGACCAGGCCGGCGAGCATCGCGGACTGCTGCAGGTTCAGATTCTTGGCGGAGACGCCCCAGAAGTACTGGGCGGCGGCCTCGACGCCGTAGGCGTTGGGGTTGTAGAAGACGATGTTGAGGTAGTTCTCGAGGATCTGATCCTTCGTGTACTTCTTCTCCACCGCGATCGCGAGCTTCGCCTCGCGCAGCTTGTCGCCGATGCCCTTCGCCCCGTTCAGGGTGATGGACGCGTCCTGGCCGGCTCGGCTGCGCGCCTCGTTGAGCACGTTGTTCACGTACTGCTGGGTGATGCTGGACGCGCCCTGCGTGCTGCCACCGGCGACGTTGTTCAGCAGGGCACGCACCGTGCCCTGCACGTCGACGCCGCCGTGCTCGTAGAAGCGGCTGTCCTCGATCGCCAGCAGGGACTGTTTGACGTACGGGGACATCTGGTCCAGCTTCACCGGCTGGCGGTTCTCGACGAAGAAGGTGGCCAGCTCCGACCCGTCCGCGGCGAGCACCCGGGAGGGCACGGACAGCGGCCCGACCTCGAGCTCGGTGGGCAGCTCGTCGAAGAAGTCCATCGAGGCGGTGGCGCTCATCGCGGAGACCGCGGCCCCGGGGACGAGGAGCCCGGCGGTCAGGACGCCGCAGAGGGCGCTGACCCCCAGGAAGGTGAGGAACCGGGCCAGAGTGCTGATGGTCCGGGCTCCCGGGGACTTGCCTGCTGCCATGACGGCCAGTGTACAAGGGAGGGTTAGGCTGGCCTCATGACCACCTGGGAGTACGCCACGGTGCCGCTGATGGTGCACGCGACGAAGCAGATCCTCGACAACTGGGGTTCGGACGGCTGGGAACTGGTCGCGGTCCTCCCGGGTGCCCCCACGGGCGCACCCGCCACGACCCCCGAGGGCAACATGGTCCCGCCCCCGCCGGGCAACCCCGTCGCCTACTTCAAGCGTCCCGTCGAGGGCTAGGGTGGGCGCATGGCACGCGGTTCGCGCGTGCGCGCCACGATGCGACGAGCGAGACTGACGGATGACTGATTCCTCCTCCACCCCGAGAACCGGGGCCGCCGAGGCCCGGCTGGCCGAACTCGGCCGTGCCCTGCCGCAGGTCGCCGCGCCCGTGGGCGCCTACGCTCCGGCCGTGATCAGCGGTCGCTACGCCTGGACGTCGGGCCAGTTGCCGTTCGTGGACGGTGCGCTCCCCGCCACCGGCAAGGTCGGGGCCACCGTCGACCCGCAGACCGCGCAGGAGCTCGCGGCCACCAGCGCCCTGAACGCGCTCGCCGCCGTCAAGAGCGTGATCGGCGACCTGGACCGGGTGGTCCGCGTCGTCAAGGTGGTGGGCTTCGTCGCGTCGGATCCCACCTTCACCGGTCAGCCGCAGGTGCTCAACGGTGCCTCCGACCTGATCGGTGCCGTGTTCGCAGACGCGGGCGTGCATGCCCGCTCGGCGGTCGGTGTGGCCGTGCTGCCGATGGATTCCCCGGTCGAGGTGGAGCTGGTTGTCGAGTTCGACTAGTCGGTTGCTTCCGCTGCCCGCCCCGTGGCGGGAGGAGGCGGAGAGCTGGAACGACGACGAGGCCCTGCCGCCGGCCAAGCCACGCTGGGCGGTGTCCGTGATGCTGCTGCGCGACGGACCGGACGGCGTCGAGGTGTTCCTCGAGTACCAGACCTCCCGCTCGGCGCTGGGCACCGTCACGTTCGTCGGCGCCCCGTTGCGCGAGGACGACACGGCCCCGTTGCCGTGGAGCGGACCGGTCGCGGCCCGCTGGAAGCAGCTGCTCGACGTCGAGGACCAGCAGCTGGCGCAGCGCCTCGTCTGTGGGGCGGCCCGCGTCGTGTTCGAACGTGCCGGCGTGCTGCTGGCCAGCAGCGACGGGGACCGGGGGGCCGAGGTGAGCACCGGGCCCGACGGAGACCGCCGCCGGCACGAGGTGCACGACGAGGAGCGCACGCTCGGCGACGTGCTGCGCCGGCGCGCCCTCGATCTGGACACCAGCCTGCTGCGCCCGCTCAGCCGCTGGGTCTCTCCGGCGTTCCTGCACAAGCGGCTGTGCACCCAGTACTTCGCCGTCGTGCTTCCGCTGGGGCAGGAGCCCTCGCCGCTGGACGGGGTCACCGGGTGGGGCCGCTGGTGCTCGCCGACGGAGCTGATGGCGGACCCGGCGTCCACCGCGCTGGGCGACGAGATCGGCGCGCCCGACACCGTGGGCCGGCGGGTGGACGACCTCGTGCTGCCCGCGGTCCTGATCATGCTGCGCAAGCTCGCGAACCTGTCCTGCACCATCTCCTACATCTCGGAGAAGCGCCCGTCCCGCCAGTTCGAGCCGGTGCTCGTCACCGAGGACGGCGAGCCGATGCTGCGGGTCGACGGGCTTCCCGCCCCCGCCCGCCCGGTCGTGCACTCCCTGTAAACAGTCCGCAGCACGACGACGAAGGGCGCCGGAACTCCGGCGCCCTTCGTCGTCGGTCGGCGTGATCCGGTTCGGGCGGAAGGGGGACGTGTCGACCAGAGCGAGCTCTGCGAGCGCCGGGAGATCCAGTCCCCCGTGCCCGGGCCGGGGCGCGCCGGTCTCCCGGCAGTGTGTCAGCGGGAGCGCTGGCGCAGGCGCTGCATGTCCAGGATCACGACGGCGCGGGCCTCGAGCCGCAGCCAGCCGCGCTGGACGAACTCGGCGAGGGCCTTGTTCACCGTCTCCCGGGAGGCGCCCACCAACTGGGCCAGTTCCTCCTGCGTGAGCTCGTGTGCCACCAGGATGCCGTCGGTCGCCGGCCGGCCGAAGCGGTCGGCCAGGTCGAGCAGGGCCTTGGCGACGCGGCCGGGCACGTCCGAGAACACCATGTCCGCCAGCGACTCGTCGGTGCGGCGCAGCCGCTGGGCGAGCGCGCGCAGCAGCTGTGTGGACACCTCGGGCCGCGTCTCGATCGCCTTGCGCAGGTCGTCGTGCTTCAGCGCGACGAGGCGGGTCTCGGACACGGCGGTGGCGGTCGCGTTGCGGGCGGCGGGATCGAACAGGGCCATCTCGCCGAACAGATCACCGGGGCCGAGGATCGCCAGCAGGTTCTCCCGGCCGTCGGCGGCGGTGCGACCGAGTTTGATCTTGCCGGCGAGGATGAAGTACAGCTCATCGCCCTGGTCGCCCTCGCGGAACACCGAGGAGCCGCGGGACAGGTTGACCTCGGTCAGTCCTTCGGTGACCGCCGCGAACACGTCGTCCGCGAGCGGGGCGAACAGCGCCGACCGACGCAGTACCTCCAGGTCCATGGACATCATCGTTCCTCTCCGCCGGGCGCGGCGTGGTTGTCGTCACGCTGCCCGGGTGCGATCCCGGGTGCGACGTCGTTCGCGTTCATTGTGGCATGAGCCACAGCCCGAGGCATGCGCGCCGGGCCAGGGGGCCACCCGAGAACACTACCCACGGACCATGACCGTCCGCTGACAACGACGAACACCGTGACCGGCGGCGGCACCGGCGAGTTGACGGGTCCGGTCCAGTCGGCTGCCAGCGCCGGCCGATACGCTCGGGACCACGGTCCGGCCGGCCCCCCGGCCGTCACCGCGGAAGGAAGAACACCCGTGCCCCCCATCTCCCTGCTCGACCTCCTGTTGGTGCTGATCCTGATCGGTTACCTCGTCCACGGCCTGCGGGTCGGTTTCCTGGTCAGCGTCGGCGGTCTCGCCGGTTTCGCGCTCGGCGCCGTGGCCGCGTTCCTCGCCGTCCCCCTGGTCAGCCAGTGGGTCGCCGACAGCGCGTGGCGCACCCCGGCGGTCATCGCCGTCATCGCGCTGCTGCTGATCGTCGGCAGCGGCCTCGG
Organism: Tersicoccus solisilvae; assembly: GCF_014643255.1. GTDB lineage: Bacteria > Actinomycetota > Actinomycetes > Actinomycetales > Micrococcaceae > Tersicoccus > Tersicoccus solisilvae. The sequence continues at coordinate 469,256 of NZ_BMJI01000001.1, forward strand.
ATCGCGGGTGGGGGCGGCCGTCCGGCGGGCGGTGGGCAGGATCGGTCCCATCCGGACCGTCGACCGCGTGCTCGGCGGCGCCGTCAACGTGATCGTCTGCGCGCTCGTGCTCAGCCTGCTCTCCTTCGCCGTCTCCACGATGGGCGTGCCGATGCTCTCGCGCGCCATCGCCGGATCGACGGTGCTGCAGACGGTCGACCGACTCACCCCGGCCCCGGTGGCCGCCTCCCTGGCCCGGGTGCGGGCAGGCCTGTCCGCGAACGGCGGCATCCCCCGGATCCTGGCCGAGAACCTGCAGAGCACCCCGATGCCCGTGCCCGACGAGTCCACCGACACCCCGGCCCTGCGCGCGGCGGCCGGCTCGGTCGTGCGGATCACCGGCAACGCGTTCCAGTGCGGCCAGAACCAGACCGGCTCCGGGTGGGTGCTGTCCCCGGGCCGGGTGGTGACCAACGCGCACGTCGTGGCCGGCGTCGGCCAGCCCGTCGTCGAGGTGCCGGACCAGAACGCCCTGCCCGCCGACGTCGTCCTGTTCGACCCTGCCCGGGACATCGCGGTGCTGGCGGTCGACGGCCTCGGCACCGCCCCGCTGGAGCCGGGCGGCCAGTTGGCCGGGGGCGACTCCGCGGTCGTGGCCGGATACCCGCTGGGCGGCCCCTACCAGGCGAAGCCGGCCGGGGTGCAGTCCCGCGGCACGGTCCGGGTGCCGGACATCTACGGCACCGGCGCGTCGGCCCGCGAGGTCTACCAGCTCTCCGCCGACGTGCAGCAGGGCAACTCCGGCGGTCCGCTGCTGGACACGCGCGGCCGGGTGGTCGGCATGGTGTTCGCCAGGTCGCGGGAGAACGTGCCGGTGGGATACGCCCTCACGCTCGCGCAGGTCCGGTCCGTCGTCGACGGCGCGGGTGCCGCCGAGGTGTCGACGGGGGCCTGCATCCGCGGCTGAGGGACGGTCTCAGCCCCCGGCGGCCAGCAGGTGGGCCAGGTGGGCGACGGCGAGGGTGTACCCGTGGACGCCGGCGCCCACGATGACGGCGTCCGCCTGCGGGGAGACGTACGAGTGGTGCCGGAACGCTTCCCGCCGGTGCACGTTGCTGATGTGGACCTCGACGACCGGCAGGGGCTGGACCGCCTCCAGCGCGTCGTGCAGGGCGATCGAGGTGTGGCTGTAGGCGCCGGGGTTGATGACGATGCCGGCGTGCACTCCACGGGCGGCGTGGACGGCGTCGATCAGCGCGCCCTCGTGGTTGGACTGGAGGAACGCCACGTCCAGGTCCGCCGCCTCCGCGGCGTCGCGAACCTGCGCCTCGACGTCGGCCAGCGTCGTGTTGCCGTACGTCTCCGGCCTGCGGGTGCCGAGCAGGTTGAGGTTGGGCCCGTTGAGCACGAGCAGGCTGCGGCGATCACTCATGGGACCAGTGTGCCGCAGCCCGCCCGGCTCAGCTGCGGTCGGTCACTTCGCGAAGTCCGCGGCGATCTCGTTCATCACCGAGCCGTCCGCGAGCGTCGTGGCGTCCCCGACCTCGCGGCCCTCGGCGACGTCCTTGAGCAGGCGGCGCATGATCTTCCCCGACCGCGTCTTGGGCAGCTCGGGCACGATCAGCACCTTCCGCGGCTTCGCGATGGCGCCGATGTCCTTGCCGACGTGCTGCCGCAGCGTCTCGCTCATCGTCTCCTTGTCCTCGCCGGCGGCGGACCCCCGCAGGATGACGAAGGCGATCACGGCCTGGCCCGTGGTCTCGTCGGCGGCACCGACGACCGCGGCCTCCGCGACCGCGGGATGGCCGACGAGGGAGGACTCGATCTCGGCGGTCGAGAGCCGGTGCCCGGAGACGTTCATGACGTCGTCGACCCGGCCGAGCAGCCACACGTCGCCGTCGTCGTCCTTCTTGGCGCCGTCGCCGGCGAAGTACATGCCCTCGAACCGGGACCAGTAGGTCTGCACGAACCGGTCCGGGTCGCCCCAGATGTTCCGCAGCATGGACGGCCACGGCTCGCGGATCACCAGGTAGCCGGCCTCGCCGTCGCCCACGGGGGCACCCGTGTCGTCGACGACGTCGGCCGTGATGCCCGGCAGCGGCACCTGCGCGGAGCCCGGCTTGGTCGCGGTCACGCCCGGCAGCGGGGAGATCATGATGGCCCCGGTCTCGGTCTGCCACCAGGTGTCGACGATGGGGCAGCGGTCCCCGCCGATCACCCGGCGGTACCACATCCACGCCTCGGGGTTGATGGGTTCGCCGACCGAGCCGAGCACGCGCAGGGAGGAGAGGTCGAACCCGCCGGGGATGTCCTCGCCCCACTTCATCATGGTGCGGATCGCGGTGGGCGCCGTGTAGAGGATGGTCACCCCGTACTTCTGCACCAGCTCCCACCAGCGGCCCTGGTGCGGGGTGTCCGGGGTGCCCTCGTAGATCAGCTGGGTGGCGCCGTTGACCAGGGGACCGTAGACGACGTAGCTGTGCCCGGTGACCCAGCCGATGTCCGCGGTGCACCAGTAGACGTCGGTCTCGGGGCGCAGGTCGAAGACGTTGCGGTGGGTGAACGCGGCCTGGGTGAGGTACCCGCCCGTGGTGTGCAGGATGCCCTTGGGCTTCCCGGTGGTGCCGGAGGTGTAGAGAATGTAGAGCGGCTGCTCGGCCTCGAACGCCTCGGCGGTGTGGTCGGCCGAGGCCGTCTCGACGGTGTCGGACCACCACGTGTCTCGGCCTTCGGTCCAGTCGACCGGCTCGCCGTTGCGCTTGACGACGACGACGGTCTCGACGGTGGACCTGCCGTCGGCCAGCGCGGCGTCGACGGCGGGCTTGAGCGCGCTGGGCTTGCCGCGTCGCCAGGTGCCGTCCGCCGTGACGACGAGCTTGGCCTCGGCGTCGTCGATGCGGCTGCGCAGGGCGTCGGCGGAGAAGCCGCCGAAGACGACGGAGTGCGCGGCGCCGATCCGGGCGCACGCGAGCATGGTGATGACGGCCTCGGGGATCATCGGCAGGTAGACGGCCACGCGGTCGCCGGCGGCCACGCCCAGGGCGGTGAAGGCGTTGGCGGCCTTCTTCACCTCCTCGGTCAGCTGCGCGTACGTGTAGGTGCGGGTATCGCCGGGCTCGCCCTCGAAGTGGATGGCCACCCGGTCCCCGTTGCCGGCCTCGACGTGCCGGTCCAGCGCGTTGTACGCGGCGTTGAGCTTTCCGTCGCCGAACCAGCGCGCGAAGGGCGGGTTGGACCAGTCCAGGGTCTGCGTGAAGTCGGTGTCCCAGGTCAGCAGCTCGCGGGCCTGCTCGGCCCAGAACGCGAGCCGGTCCGCGTCGGCCTCGGCGTACAGCGTCTTCTGCGCGACGGCGTCGCGGGCGAACGCCGGATCGGGGGTGAAGGAGCGATCCTCGTGGGAGAGGTTGTCCATGGGGGTGGACGCATCCGATGACATGGTGCACCTTTCCGGCCAGACTGTGCTTTCCGGCCAGACTACGGGACGGACGCGGTCGGATGTGCCGTGCGTCACGACTGCGGGGTTGCGGATCCGTTGCACCCGGTGACCCGGGCGTGTGCCCGGCTGGTTCGCCCGTCGGCGCCATGACTAGGCTGGACGCGAATCGATGCCGTGCGCCGGGGCACCCGGCGCTGCACCGCCAGGAGGACCGATGGCTCAGGACCCGCACGAGAGTGGACGCGCCGGCGACGGCCGGCCGCAGCCGACGACGCCGGACGTGGTCGGGACGGGAGGACGGACCACGCTGACCGGACGCGACGCCGACCGGGAGCAGGGCGGCGTCGACGAGCGGCAGCGCGCCGTGGCCGGCCCGTTCACGGTGCGCGACCTGACGGTGCTCGGGTCGATCGTCGTGCTGCTGATCGGCAGCCTCATCCCGCTGATCGTGCTGTCGGACGGTTCGTTCGGCAACATGTGGAACTACGGGCTGGGTCTTCACCACGTCATCTTCGGTCTGCTGCTGCCGCTGGTGGTGGGTGGCCTGTTCGTCGCCCGGCGGCTGAGCGGCAACGACGAGGTGATCCGGATCGGTTCTTTGTCCCTGGACCAGTTCGCCTCGGTGGTGGCCTCGGTGGCCGCCGTGTTCAGCTTCCTCAGCGTCGTCAGCTTCTTCCAGGCGGGGCCGATCATCGCCCTGATCGGCGCGCTCGGGATGCTCGTCGCCACCGTCGGCGGACCCCACATCCCGGTGTTCGCCGGCGACTTCGCGGTGCGCCCGTCGGTCGAGGCGCGGCTCGTCGCCCGACCGGCGGTCCCGGCCGTCCGCGTCCCGAAGGCGCCGAAGCCGGCGACGACGGCCGCCGGTTCGTCCCATGCCGGTGCGCCGGCCGTTCCGGCCGCAGCGAACCCGGGCACGGCCGGCACCGTGATCGGTGCGGGCACGACGACGGGATCCGCCACGCCGACCCCGGCCGCGGCTTCGGGCACGCCCGCCACCGCCGCCGCCGCCCCGGTCACCGGTGCTCCCGGCGTGGGCGGCCGAGCCGCCTCGGGCACCGATCCCCGCCCCGGCCCGGACGCCGAGGGCGCCGAGCGCGTGTCCGGTGAGACCGGGGCGCCCGGTGAGACCGGCGCGCTTGGTGAGACCGACGCGGCGGCCGCCGACGTCCTCGAGCCGGCCACCACGGGGGCCGCCCGCACGGATCTCGACGACGACACGGTCGCCCGGCCGGTTCCCGGCACCGACACCGGCAGCGGGCCCGGCATCGACGTCGACGACGCGGACACCGCGATCCGCCCGCGGGCCGGGCACCCCGAAGAGGCCGTCATGGTGGACGACGCGGACACCGTCGTGCGGCCGTCCGGCCGGGACGCCGACGCGAATCCGGACGATCAGAGCGGCGCCACCGCCGTCGCCGCCCCGATCGGCGCCGTCGTCGACCCGTACCAGGACGACGAGCAGGACCGGGATCAGGACCTGCACGAGCACCGTATCGACGCGGCGGGCGATCGATTCGCCGCCGGTGCCGGCGAGGGAGACCGCGAGCGCGGCCGCACGGAGCGGCGGCCGGACGAGTACGAGGCGTTCTGGTTCGCCGTCGCCTACCCCCGGCCGGCCTTCGACGAGCGCACCGGCGCCCAGCAGTTCCTGCTCGAGCCGGGCGCCTGGATCCTCGCCCTCCAGGACCGTGGAACCTCGTTCGTCGTCCAGCACACGGACGGGCGGGTCGGCGTCCTCCACGACCTGAACAGCATCGAGCGTGCCTGAGCCGCGACCGGGGCGCCGGACGGGCAGCCACGCCGCGAGCCCCGAATCGCCGCTGGCGCGCAAGCGGCGAGCCCGCCGGATCAACCGGACGCTGGCCGACGCGTACCCGTACGCGGTCGCGGAGCTGGACTTCCGCAACCCGTTCGAGCTGCTCGTCGCCACCGTGCTCTCGGCGCAGACCACCGACATCCGGGTCAACGCCGTCACCCCCGCGCTGTTGGCCGCGTACCCCGACGCGCATGCCCTCGCGGGGGCGGACGAGGTGCGGCTGCAGGAGCTGATCCAGCCGACGGGGTTCTTCCGGGCGAAGTCGCGCAGCCTGCTCGCCCTGGCCGCGAAGCTGGTCGACGAGTTCGACGGCGAGGTCCCGGCGGACCTGGACGCGCTCGTCACCCTGCCCGGTGTCGGCCGCAAGACCGCGAACGTGGTGCTCGGCAACGCGTTCGACATCCCCGGACTGACCGTCGACACGCACTTCGGGCGGCTGTCCCGGCGGCTGGAGCTGACGACGTCGGAGGACCCCGTGCAGGTGGAGCAGGACGTCGCCGAGCTGATCGAACGGCCCGAGTGGACGATGTTCTCCCACCGGCTGATCTTCCACGGCCGCCGCGTGTGCCACGCCCGCAAGCCCGCGTGCGGTGCCTGTGTCATCGCCGGTCTGTGCCCGTCCGCCGGGATCGGCGAGACCGACCCGACCGCTGCCCGCAAGCTGCTCAAGTACGAACTCGCGCCCGGCCGGGAGGACCTGCTCGCGCGGGTGCGCGCCGGCGCCACCCGGCAGCAGCTGCGTGCCGAGGGCTTCACGCTGGGCACATGAGCGCGTACACGGATCTCTCCGCGCTCGGCGCCGCCGGGGAAGCCCTGATCTCCGGCCGGTCCGCCGACCCGCAGCTCGGGCTGGATCCGGCGACCGCCCGCGCCGCCGCCGTGCTCATCCTGTTCGGGGTGCTCGACGGCCGCCCGGCCGACGCCGGTCATGCGTACGCGCCCGCCGACCTGGACGTCCTGCTGGTCGAGCGTTCGCGCCGGCTCGGGCACCACCCCGGCCAGATCGCCTTCCCCGGCGGCGGCGTGGACGCCACGGACGCGTCGGTCGAGGCGGCCGCCCTCCGGGAAGCCCGCGAGGAGACCGGGCTCGACCCGAACGGCGTCGAAGTGCTCGGCACCATGCCCGAGGTTGGCGTGCCGGTCTCGGGCTACCGGGTCACCCCCGTGCTGGCCTGGTGGGCGACCACCACCCCGGTCGCCGTCGTCGACCGCGGCGAGTCCGAGCGCGTGTTCCGGGCGCCGGTCTCCGACCTGCTGGACCCGGCCCGTCGAGTCACCGCCGTCGTCGAGCGCGGCACCCACCGGCACCTGTCACCGGCCTTCCTGCTCGGTGACGAGGAGGACGCCGGCGTCGTCTGGGGTTTCACCGGGATGCTGCTCAGCGGGGCGTTCGACCGGCTCGGCTGGACGGTGCCGTGGGACAGGACGCGCCGCATCCCCGCGCCGCTCTGAGGCCGTCCGACCGTCTCGTCACGCGCTCATTTCGCCTGGTCGTAGCTGTCCACGACGGCCACGCTCACGGGGAAGTCGTCGCGGCCGGCCCCGAAGAGCAGCGCGGACGCCGCCGCGGCCGCGTCCCGCACGGCCTCGACGACGACGTCCACCTCGTCGTCGGGTACGTGCAGGACCAGCTCGTCGTGCACGAAGAACACGAGCCGCGCCCGCCCGCCCTGATCCCGCAGCCGACGGCGCAGGTCCGCCAGCCAGCACAACGCCCACTCGGCAGCGGACCCCTGGACGACGAAGTTGCGGGTGAACCGCCCGTTCGCTCGCAGCACCGGCTGGTCCCCCCGCGCCAGCGCCGTGCGCACGCGTCGACCCGCCGGCGGTGAGCTGCGGCCCAGATGCGTGCTGACGGGCCGGCCCGCCTCGCCGAGCCGCGCCGCCGCCTCCACCAGGGCCACCGCCCGCGGGAAGGACCGGGCCAGCTGGGGCACGAGCCGGCCCGCCTCGCCGGTCGTCGCGCCGTACATGGCGCCCAGCATCGCGACCTTGGCCGCGGACCGTTCGCCGCCGAAGCCGCGCTCGGCGACGCCGGCGTACAGGTCCCGACCCCGGGCGGCGGCCGCCAGCGCATCGTCGACGGCGATGGCGGCGAGGACCCGCGGCTCGAGCTGCGCCGCGTCGGCGACGACGAGCCGGTGGCCCGGGTCCGCGTGCGCGGCGGCGCGGATCTGGTGCGGGATCTGCAGAGCACCGCCGCCGCTGGTGGCCCACCGCCCCGTGACGACGGCGCCGACCACGTAGTCGGGCCGGAACCGGCCGTCGCGCACCCACGCGTCCTGCCATGCCCAGCCGTTGGCGGTCAGCAGCCGGGACAGCGCCTTGTACTCGAGCAGCGGTGCGATCGCCGGATGGCTGTGCCGGGCGAGTTCCCCCTTGCGGGTGGTGGCGACCTCGATGCCCGCCCGGTGCAGAGCCCGCAGCAGGTCCTGCGGCGAGTCGGGGTTCAGGGTGGGGGCGCCCAGGGCCTCCTGCAGCACGCCGGCCAGGTGCGCCAGCTTCTGCGGGCGCTGCCCGTGCGGCACCCGGGGACCGAGGACACTCCGCAGGTAGGCGTCGTGCAGGTCGGCCCGGAACGGCAGGCCGGCGTGGTGCATCTCGGCCCCGGCCAGCGCGCCGGCCGATTCCGCGGCCAGCAGCAGGCGGAGCCGCCCCGGGTGCGCGCTGGTGGCGACCGCGGCCAGCTGAGCGCCCAGCTCGGCGACGAGGTCGGCGGGGGAGGGGTCCTGGTCGGCCGCCGGAGCCGGCTCGAAGAGGGCCGCCTGGTTCTCGTCCCGGGGCTCGGCCGCGTCCGGGTCCTCCGCGGTGCGCGGGGCGAGACGCGGATCGGGGGCGTAGCCGGCGGCGGCCGCGTCCTGGGAGAACCCGAGGATCTGCCCGCTCAGGCCGAGATCGTGCGACCGAGCCACCGTCACCCCGCCGCGCAGCCAGCGGGGATACCAGTCCGTGGTGCGGGCGAACACCCAGCGGGTGTCCCCGATCGCCTCGCGGCGGGCGACGGCGGGGACCACGTCGGCGGTGGCGCACCGCTGCGGCGACCCGGTGGGCGACCCGGCGTCGTCGGCGTCCTGCAGCAGGACGACGTCGCCGTCCCGGGCGACCACGGTGTACATCCCTCCATCCTGCCGTGCCCCACGGACCGTTCCCGCCCGCGTGGCTTCTTCCTCCCCAGGGGGCCGTCCGCGTGGGGTTGTCCCCAGCCGGCCGCGCCGCCGTGGCCGCCGGAACGGTCGCGGGAGCACGGTGGGGCATGGCTCTCACCTCTGCGAGCACCCGCGAGTCGCGTCGCGACGCCCGGCACCGGACCCGTGACGGGACCGGTGACCGAACGGCGGATCCGGCGGCGGCCGGGGGCACGGCCTCATCGGTGCCGCGGTCCGGCACCTCGGCGGGGTGGGTGCCGCCGCCGGCGTCGAGCGGGGTGGTCGCGGTCACCGGGTCCGACCTGTTGCGCACGGAGATCGAGAGAGTGGCCTCGGCCGCGGGCCGGCCCGTCACGCTGGTGTCCTCCGCCGACGAGCCCGCGGCGTCGGCGGTGCTCGGCGCCGCGGCGGTCGTCCTGCTCGGCAGCGACGTCGCACTCGCCGGTCTCCATCACCACCGCGACCGCGAGGGACCCGACCGGCCGCAGGCGCCGTGGCCGGGTGCCACCATCGTCGTCGGCCTCGCCGGTGAGGGAGCCGCGCTGTGGGACGCGGCCGGGCACTGGGGCGCCGACCGGGTCGCCGTCGTCCCCGAGGGGTCGGCCTGGCTGGTCGACCTGCTCGGGGAGGTCATCGGCGCGCCGGACGGTGCCCGGACCGGCGCCCGCGGCGGACCCCGGGGTGCAGGCGCCCTGGTCGGGGTGATCGGCGGGTGCGGCGGGGTGGGGGCGACCTCGGTGTGCGTGGCGGTGGCCGCGGCCGCGCGCCGGCTCGGCGTCACCTGTCTGCTCGTCGACGCGGACCCGCTCGGTCCCGGCCTGGACACCCTGCTGGACGCCGCGGACGAGCCGGGCCTGCGTTGGCCGGACCTGAGCGAGGCCGCCGGCCGCATCCCGGGCGATCATCTGGGGGACGCCGTGCCGCGGGCCCAGGGGCTGCCCCTGCTCTCCGGCCGGGTGGACGCCGTGCCGCTGCGGGTACGGGAGGCGGTGACGGCGGCCGCACGGGAGGTGTTCTCCGTGACGATCGTCGACGTCGGCCGTGACCGGGCCGCCGTGCGGGACTGGTCCCGGTTGCTCGACCTGACGGTGCTCGTCCTGCCGGCGTGGGAGGCCGCCACGCACACCCCGGCCGCGGCCAGGGGGCTCGACCCGGAGCGGCTGCTCGCCGTCATCGCCGGCACCCCGCCGGACGGGCTCGATCCGGAGCTGATCGCGATGGCGGCCGGCGCACGGCACTACGTCCCGTGGCCGAGGCTGGCGACGGTGGGGCGGCGCCTGCGCTCCGGGCGCCCGCCCACCGAGCTGGTGGGCCGTCGATGCCTGGCTCCCGAGGCGATCCTGCACGCCGCCCGCTGGGGTGCGCCGCGATGAGCGGGCCCACGGACCGGGGCGGCCTGCGTCCGGGGTTGTCGGCGGCCGCCGGACTCATCCGGGACCACGGCACGCCCGTCACTCCGGCGAGTGTCGCCCGCGCCCTGGCCGACACCGGCAAGCTGCTCGGGTCGACCGGCACCCTCGTGGCCATCGACGAGATCACGGCGGAACTGACCGGTCTGGGCCGGCTGGCCCCGCTGGCCCGCGACGTGGCCACCACCGACATCGTCGTCAACGGTCCCGACGCCGTCTGGGTGGACCGGGGCCGCGGCATGGAGCGGACCGCCGTGCGGTTCGGGTCGGAGGCCGAGATCCGCGCTCTCGCGGTCCGTCTCATCGGTGCCGCCGGCGGGCGGCTGGACGACGGGCGGCCCACTGCCGACGCGCAGCTGGCCGGGGGGACGCGGATCCACGCGGTCCTGCCCCCGATCTCGGTGACGGGGACGCTGCTGTCCGTGCGGTTGCAACGGCACCGGCGGGCGGATCTCGCGGATCTGGTCCGCGCCGGGATGGTCGCGGATCGCGACGCGGACCTGCTCCGTGCCGTCATGGCGGCTCGCCGGAACCTCCTGATCAGCGGGGCCACGGGCAGCGGCAAGACCACCCTGCTGGCGGCGCTCCTCGGGGAAGCGGACCGGGGCGAGCGACTGGTGCTGATCGAGGACGTCGCCGAACTGGAACCCGACCATCCGCATACGGTGCGGCTGCAGTGCCGGCGCGGGAACGTCGAGGGCGCCGGCGCGGTCGAGTTGACCGATCTCGTACGTCAGGCGCTCCGGATGCGCCCGGACCGGCTCGTCGTGGGGGAGTGCCGCGGGGAGGAGGTCCGCGACCTGCTCGGCGCCATGAACACCGGGCATCGCGGCGCGGGTGCCACGGTGCACGCCAACACCGGTGCCACCGTGCCCGCCCGGCTGGTCGCGTTGGGGGCGCTCGCCGGCTGGTCGCCGGAGACCACGGCCCTGCAGTGTGTCTCCGCCCTGGACCTGGTCATCCATCTGACGCGCGACGCCGACGGCCGGGCCGTCACCGATCTCTCCGTCCTCAGCCTCGACGAGCGGGGCCGACTCCGTTCCGACTCGGCGCTGCACGCGCCGTCCGTCGCCGCGGCCCGCTCCGGTCTCTCTCGCGGTCCGGCCTGGGAACGCCTGACCTGCCTGCTCGCCGCCGACCCGGTCGACGAGGGCGACGGGATCGTCCGCCAGGGGGCGACCCCGTGACGGGGCCGCTGACCGCCCTGCTCCTCGCCGTCGCGGTGCTCCTCGGGACGGCGCCGGCCGGGCCACGGAGACACGGTGCCGGACCCGACAGGCACGACGCGGGGCGACCGGGCGCGCCGATCCGGAACCGGGTGCGGAACCGGGCCCCGGCCGTCGCCGACCTGGACGAGCAGGTGCGGACCCTGCGACAGATCAGTGCGCTACTGGCGGCGGGCCGGCCGCTGACCACGGTGTGGTCGGACGTGCTCACCGGCCGAGCGGCCGCAGCCGCCGCGGCACGCTCGTCGACCGCCGTCGTCGCCAGCCGTGCGCAGCGCGCACCCGCGGCGGGGACCGGCGCGGTGGAGGCGGTCCTGCGCGCCGCCGAACGGGCGGCGCGATGGGGTCACGACCCGACGGAGGCGCTGCGGGCCGCCCGTCATTCCCCGGTGGCGGCCCGCGGGGCCGCTGGCCGCGCCGTCGCCCGGGCCCTGGCCGACGGCTGGGCCGGGCTGGCGGACTGCCTCGACATCGCCCGGGCGACCGGTGCGCCGCTCGCCGGCCTGCTCGACCGGTTCGCCGCGGCCCAGGCCGATGCGCGAGCCGCCGACGCGGCGCGAGCCGCCGCCCTCGCCGGGCCCGCCGTGACGGTCAGGATCCTGCGCTGGCTGCCGGTCGCGGGGCTCGGGCTCGGGATCCTGATGGGCACCGATCCGGTGCACGTGCTGACGACGACGCCGGCGGGCTGGGTGCTGGCGGCGCTGGCCGCCGTCCTGATGGTCGCCGGTCATCTCTGGGTCCGCCGCATGCTGACGGTCGCGGCGGCCTGACGATGCGGGCGCGATCGTGGTGACCGGGGCGCTGGTCGCCCTGCTGTGCGGCGTCGCCGTCGTCGTGGGTGGGCCCGCGCGTGCGCGGCCGTCCCGAAGACCGGACCGTCACGTCACCGTCCCCCGGCGAGACGGTGCCGGGGCAGTGCGGTCCCGGCCCGATGCCGCGCTCCTGCTGGACCTGATGGCGGCGATGTTCGAGGCCGGCGTGTCGATCGACCACGCCCTGGAGCTGCTGTCCCGCCTGCACCCGGACACGGTGGGGCCGCCCCTGGGACGCGTCGTCGGGGCGCGTCGTCTGGGGGCCGACTGGCCGGCCGCCGTCGCCCTGGCGACGAACGCGGCGCACGCCGGCTCCCGGGGGCGCGGGGACCGCGTCACCCTGGCGGTGATCGGTCCACTGCTCGAGGCGGTGGTCTTCGCCGCGACCACCGGCGCGCCCTCCGCGGCCCTGCTCCGCTCGCGCGCCGTCGATCTGCGGGGCAGTCGCCGGCAGGAGACGGAACGGCGCGCCGCCTCGCTCGGCGTGCGGCTCGTGCTGCCCCTCGGCCTGTGCCAGCTGCCCGCCTTCCTCTGCCTCGGGGTCGTCCCGGTCGTCCTCGCCCTGCTGCCCGCCCTCGGCTCCTGAAGCCGGTCGATCTCCCTCCCCAGGGGCCGCCGGCGCGCGAGTTGTGCACCATCGCGGGAAGGTCACTTCACCCGTCGACCGCACCGGCCGACGCTGGGATCAGCGGCCGTCGCCCGACGGCCCCGACGAGAGGATTAGTCATGTCTCAACACGCGCTTCGCGCGCCACTTCCCGACACGTTGCTGGCGGATTACCCCGGCGCGCGGCGGTCGTCCCTGGAGGACGGGCCGGCGGGCCGGACCGACGACACCGACGTGCGCCGCGTGATCCGGCTCGACGAGCACCGGGCCCGCCGCGACCCGGTGGTCGACCGCATCCCGGCGGTCCTCCCGGCGACGGGCGACGGCGGTGACGCCGCCGACGTCTTCGCGGCGCAGCCCCGCCGGCCGGCCCGGGGCAGCGGACGTCGCCGGCTCGCCGGGGCCGTGCGTCGGGCACTGCCGGCCCTGGTCGCGTTTTGCCGGCGGATCGCGCACGGCGACGCGGGGATGGCGACCGCCGAGTACGCCATCGCGACCCTGGCGGCCGTCGGCTTCGCGGGCCTGCTCGTGCTCATCCTCAAGGGCAACGAGGTCAGGGGCCTGCTCACGGCCATCATCCGGCAGGCCCTCGGCGGTTGAGGTGCTCGCGAGCAGAGCCCGGGGCGATCGGGGCGCGGTGACGGCGGAGCTGGCGGTCGCGCTGCCCGCCGTCGTCCTCGTCCTCGGCCTCCTCGTCACGGGCGCTGCCGCCGGGACGGCCCAGGTCCGGGCGGAGGGCGCCGCCCGCGCGGCCGTCCGCGCGCTGGCTCGCGGCGAGTCGGAGGGGGTGGCGCGGGGGCTGGCCGGGCAGCAGGCGGGGCCGGACGCGCGGGTCTCCGTGGGCGCCGACGGGCCGCTGGTCCGGGTGCGCGTGGAGCAACGTGTCCCGGTCGTCGCCGGTGTCGTCCTGCCCCTGACCGTGGTCGCCGAGGCCACCGGCTTACGGGAGACCGGGAACGCCGCTGGTCCCCGGTCCCGTCCCACACCGCCACGGCCGGCGTTCGCGGCCGGTTCCGGCCGGACGGTGGGGATCTGACGTGGGCGTGGCGGCACGGGCCCGGCGGCGACGGGCCTGCATCGGCACCACCGCGGCTGCGGGATCGCGCACCGGCCGCGGTGGTCGGCTCGCCGTCGCCGCCGGTGGCGACCGGGGGGCGGGCACGGTGCTGGTGGTGGGGCTCTGCGCGCTGGCCCTGGGTCTGCTGGGCGTCCTCCTGCTGGTGGCGCAGGCCGCTGCCGCGTCGGCGCGGGCCGCCACCGGGGCGGACCTGGCGGCCCTCGCCGCTGCGGACACCGCTCGTGGCCTGCGTCCCGGCGATCCCTGCGGTGTCGCGGGGGCGGTCGCCGCAGCCAACCGGGTCCGCGTGATCACCTGCCGCATCGGGGCCGACCGCGGCGGGACCGCCGACGTCGTCGTCACCTCCGCCCTGCCCTACCCCTGGCCTCCGGCGACGGGTCGCGCGCGGGCAGGAGCGCCGCCGTGACGCCCACCCCTCGCCGGCCTCCCGCGCCGAGCACGGGACCGTGTCGACGGGCCAGTGCAACGGGACGGTGTCAACAGGTCAGCGCGACGGGACGGTGTCAACGGGTCAGCGCGACGGGACGGTGTCAACGGGTCAGCGCGACGGGACGGTGTCAACAGGTCAGCGTCAACGGGGCAGCGTCGACAGGTCGGCGTCGACAGGTCGGCGTCAAACGGGTCAGCGGCGACCGAGAAGGGGTGGCGGAGCCGCCGTGGCATCAGTCCAGCCGGAGGACGGGCGGTGTGATCGGCGGCAGCGGCTGGTCCGCCGGCGGCGAGCCGATCATCTTCTCGAACGAGTGCAGGCCGATCCGCTCCGGGTCGGCGTGGACGTCGAACAGCGGCGTGTAGCCCGTGCTGCGATACAGCGCGATCGCCTCGGGCTGCCGGGGACCGGTCGTGAGGAACACCCGGACGTAACCGCGCCGGGCGGCCTCGGACTCGAGCTCGGCCAGCACGCGGCGACTCAGCCCCTGCCGCCGGTGATCCGCGTGCGTCCAGATCCGTTTGAACTCCGCGGTGCCGGCGCTGTGGGACATGAAGGCACCGCCGGCGACGGCGACGTCGTCGTGCATCAGGAGCATGAAGGCGCCCTGGGGCGGGTCGAAGAGGTCGGCCGGGTAGCGGGTCATCTCATCGTGGGCGCCCGGCCCGTACAGCGCCCCGTACACGTCGGCCAGGTCCGCGATCATCGTGGCGGCCCGGGGATCGGACGCGGCCAGGTACACCGGTGTCACCGTCGCGGACAGCGCGTCAGGGCGCGTCGAGCTCATTCTTCTCCTCCGGCCGGCCGATTCCTTCGCCGGGAACAGCGCACCGGCCGGGCCGCGCATTCCCCGCCCCCGGCGGCGCGCCGGAGGACAGCCGCGTCGGTCAGGACGGGGAGCCCGCGGGTCCGGGAGGGGGATCGCGAGGGGGCTCGTGGCGCAGCAGCTCGTCCAGCAGCGCGATGGCGGCGGCCTTCTCCAGCGGGCTGTTCCGGTTGCCGCACTTGGGCGACTGGATGCAGGAGGGGCAGCCCGTCTCGCACTCGCACGCGCGGATGGCGTCCGACGTCGCCCGCAACCACGTGCCGGCGGCCTCGAACCCGCGCTCGGCGAAGCCGGCCCCGCCCGCGTATCCGTCGTAGACGAAGATGCTCGGGTGCTCGGTGTCGGCGTGCAGCGCCGTGGAGACGCCGCCGATGTCCCACCGATCGCTCGTCGCCACCAGCGGCAGCATCCCGATCGCGGCGTGCTCGGCGGCGTGCAGGGCCCCCGGCAGCTCCGGCGCGGCCACGCCGGCCGCCGCCAGCAGCGGGGCAGGGGCCACGAACCACACCGCCTGGGTGATCAACTCCCGGACGGGCAGGTCCAGCGGTTCCTCGCCGAGCACCTCGCCCGAGGCGAATCGCTTGCGCTGGAACGCCACCACCTGCGTGGAGACCCGCACCTGCCCGAAGCAGACGGTCACCGGACCCCAGGGCATCGTCCGGTCCGTCCGCAGCACCTCGATGTCGGTGATGTCGCGGGCGGTCGTGTAGTAGTCGGGCTCGCCGCGGCTGACGATCGCGCAGTGGTTCGCCTCGTCCAGGTCGTCGACGACGAACGTGACCTGCTGGTGCGTGTACACCGCTCCCGGGTGCAGCTGGTGGTGGCTCTGGCCGGCGCCGACGGTGCCGAGCAGGGCCCCCGTGGCGGCGTCGATGATGTCGATCGGCTGTCCGCCCTCGCCGCGCAGGCTCACCGCGGCGGCCGCGCTCTGCGGGTGGGTCCAGAACCACCCGGCCGGGCGGCGCCGGAGGAACCCCTGCGCGGTCAGGTCGTCGACGACGCCGGCCGCCGCCGCGCCGAACAGGTCCAGATCGTCCCGGGTCAGGGGCGCCTCCGCCGCCGCGGCGCACAGGTGCGGGCCGAGGACGTACGGGTTCTGCGGGGCGAACACGGCCGCCTCCACCGGCCGGTCGAAGATCGCCTCCGGGTGATTGACGAGATACGTGTCGAGCGGGTCGTCGCTCGCCACGAACACCGCCAGCGCGTCCTGGCCGGCGCGCCCGGCCCGGCCGATCTGCTGGAACAGGGACGCCCGGGTGCCCGGCCAACCGGCGACCAGCACGGCGTCGAGCCCGGCGATGTCGATGCCCAGCTCGAGCGCGGACGTGCTCGCCACCCCGAGCAACCGGCCGTCCCGCAGCGCGTGCTCGAGGGCGCGCCGCTCCTCCGGCAGGTACCCGGAGCGGTAGGCGGCCACCCGCCCGGGCAGGGTGCGGTCGACGTCGGCGAGCAGCCGCTGGGCCATGGCGGCGATGCTCTCCGCGCCGCGGCGGGACCGGATGAACGCGATGGTGCGTACGGCCCCCGACACGAGGTCGGCCATCAGGTCCGCGGACTCGGCGATCACCGTCCGCCGGCGGGCAGCGCCGTTCTCGCCGTCGTGGTCGGTCAGCGCCGGCTCCCAGAGGGCGACCGTCACCGCCCCGTGCGGCGAGTAGTCCGTCTCCACCGCGGTGGCCGGCGCCCCGATCAGTCGGGAGAACGAGTGTTCCGGCTCGAACGACGTCGCCGACGCCCCGATGAACACCGGGTCCCCGCCGTACCGCGCGCACACCCGGCGCAGCCGGCGCAGCACGTTGGCCACATGCGCACCGAACACGCCACGGTAGCCGTGCGCCTCGTCGACGATCACGTATCGCAGCCGGCGCAGGAACCGGGCCCACCGGGCGTGGTGGGGGAGGATGCCCACGTGCAGCATGTCCGGGTTCGCCAGCACGACGTTCGCGTGCTCCCTGATCCACGCCCGTTCGGACTGCTCGGTGTCCCCGTCGTAGGTCGCCGCCCGCACACCGGGCACGGCGAGCCCCTGCCACGACGCGAGCTGATCGGCGGCGAGGGCCTTGGTGGGGGAGAGGTAGAGCACGACGGCGCCGTCGGGGTCCAGGCTCGTGGCGGCGCGCTCCTCGGCCCGGACGACCGCGTCGAGCGCCGGCAGCTGGAAGGCCAGGGACTTGCCCGACGCCGTCCCGGTGGCCAGGACGACGTGCTTCCCGGCGTGCGCGGCCTCGGCCGCCTGCACCTGGTGCACCCAGGGGGCATGCACACCGCGCCGTTCGAACGCGTCGACGACCTCCGGGTGCACCCAGGCCGGCCACGGGGCCGTCACGGCGTCGCGAGCCGGCAGCACCCGGACGTGCCGCACCTGCGGCGGCGTGCGGCCGGCGTCGGACTCCCCGGGCGACGCGGGGACGGCCCCGGTGCGGCCGAGCAGGCCCAGGTGCGTCAGTCCGTCCGTCATCCCTGCCATTGTCCCACCGGCCGCCGACCGAACCACCCTTTTCTACGAGACGTAGAAGTGGCATCATCGGGGCATGAGCACCGACGACGCCGCCATCCGTCCGCTGACCGAGGCCGAGTGCTGGGAGTTCCTCGAGGAGGCGCGGTTCGGCCGCCTCGCGGTGGCCCCCGCCGGCCGCATCGACATGTTCCCCATCAACTTGGTCGCCCGGGACGGCCGCATCGTGTTCCGCACGGCCGAGGGCACCAAGCTGCTGTCCCTGACCGTCAACACCGCGGTCGCGATCGAGGCCGACGAGGTGACCGGCGGCGTCGCCCGCAGTGTCGTCGTGCACGGCACCGCCCGCGCCCTCGAGTCCAGCGCCGAGATCGAGGCCGCGGAACGCCTGCCGCTGCGGCCCTGGATCCCCACCCTCAAGCAGACGTTCGTCGAGGTGGTGCCCACCGAGGTCACCGGGCGCACCTTCGACCTCGGCCCCGAGCCCGAGCGGTGGTGACCCGGTCACTACGCTGGTGACCGTGCCCGCCGCCCCGACTCCGCCTCCCGAGGACGCCCTCGATACCCCGCACGCCGACGACTCTGCCGCGCTCGCCGGCCTGATCGCCGGCTTCACGGCCGCCGGGTTCACGGTCGACGGCGTCCGGGCCCTCCTCGGCGACGAGGCCTCGGACGCACTGGACCGGGACGAGACCGTACCCGCGGAGCTGGTCACGGGGCGGGCCCTGGACGACGATGCCGCTGCCGCCGCCACCCGGACCCGCGCCGCGCTGATCCGGCTGCTGCTGCTCGGCCTGCCGGTGCGGGCGGACCGGCTCGACGCCGGCACCGTCGCCGCGTTGCGGGCGTGCCGCCTCGTCGAGCCGGTCGCGGACGACCGCGACGAGCCTTCCGGGTCACTGCGCTCCCAGGTCGACCTGCGGCCCTACGAGGCCGACGACGGCACCCGGCTGTGGGTGGCCGCGGACCTCGGCGCCCTGCAGACCGACGGCCCGCTGCGCCGGGACCACGTCCTCGGCATCGGGCACGCCTCGCTCACCCTCGCGCAGGTGACGGCCCGCCGCCCGGTGGACACCGCCCTGGATCTGGGCACCGGGTGCGGCATCCAGACGTTTCACCTGCTCCGCCACGCCCGGCACGTCACCGCCACGGACCTCTCCGCCCGGGCGCTCGCCTACACGCGGTTCAACCTGCTGCTCAACGCCGCCGCCCTCGACCTCGACCCGGCCGACCTGCCCGCCCGTGTCGACCTGCGGCAGGGCAGCCTGCTCGACCCGGTCGCGGGGCGCACCTTCGACCTGATCGTCTCCAACCCGCCCTTCGTCATCACCCCGCGCAGGGCCGACGAGACCGCGGACTCCCGCTACACCTATCGCGACGGCGGCCGGGCGGGCGACCGGCTCGTCACCGAGCTGGTCCGCGCCCTCCCGGCGCATCTGACGGCCGGTGGCACCGCCCAGTTGCTCGGCAACTGGGAGACGCCTCGCGGGACCGACTGGGACGAGACCCTGACGGCGGCGTGGTTCGGCTCGCAGGAGATGCAGAAGGACGACGGCCGGGAGTGGTGGGTGACCCAGCGGGACACGCAGAGCCCCGCGGAGTACGCCGAGCTGTGGCTGCGGGACGCCGCGCAGGCCACCGACCCCGACGCCTACCGGGCCGCCTACGCCGCCTACCTGGCCGACTTCGCCGCCCGCGACGTCGCCGCCATCGGCTTCGGCATGATCTGGCTGCGCAGACCCGCCGACGCGAGCGCCATGGCCGCGAACGCAGCCGACGGCAACGCGGCCGGCGGCGAGCGGACGAGCACGCCCCTGCGCCGGATGGAGACCCTCACCCACGCCGTCGAGCAGCCCCTCGGCCCCGCCCTGGCCGCGACCGTCGCCCGCCACGACCGGCTCGCGGCACGGGACGACCACGCCCTCGCCGCCCTGCGGCTCACCGTCGCCCCCGACGTCACCGAGGAACGGCACGGCACGCCGGGTGAGCCCGACCCGGCCGTCATCCTGCTGCGCCAGGGCGGAGGTTTCCGCCGTACGGTGCAGGCGTCCACCGCGCTCGCCGGGTTCGTCGGCGCGAGCGACGGGGAACTGACGGCCGGGCAGATCGTCACCGCCCTGGCGGTGCTGCTCACCCCCGAGGATCCCGCCTTCGCCGCCACCCTGCTGGCGCAGGTCCGGCGGGCCGTCGTCGACGGCTTCCTCACGATCGCGGACGGAGCCGCGGACCCAGCCGTGGACGGAGCAGCGGACCCAGCCGTGGACTGAGCCCCGACCACCCGACCACCCCGACCGAAGGACACGCATGGCCACCGGACGCCCGCAGGTCGCCGCCCCGCGCATCGGCGAACTGCGCCTGCCCGACCTGACCGACGCCGACCCGACCACCATCCGCGCCGGCGCGCACCACGAGGGGAACCGGTACCCGGACGCCGACCTGGGGGGCCGGGACCTCTCCGACGTCGTGTTCAGCGAGTGCGCGTTCGACGGCCTCGAGGCGCACGAGACCGAGCTGCGCGGCGCCCGGATCCTGGAGACCCGCATCACCCGGCTGAACGCGCCGGTCCTGCGCGCGCCCCGGTCGACCTGGCGGGACGTCCACGTCGAGGGGTCCCGCCTCGGCGCCGCGGAGCTGGACGAGGCCGAGCTGCGGTCCGTCGTCGTCACCGGGAGCAAGCTGACGTTCCTGAACCTGCGCGCCGCGACCCTGCTCGATGTGCGGTTCACCGACTGCACCATCGACGAACTCGACCTCACCGGGGCGCGGGCGGAGCGCGTCGCCCTCGACGGCTGCACCGTCGGCACCCTGGTGGTCGACCAGGCCCGGCTGCGCCACGTCGACCTGCGCGGCGCCGACCTGCGGATCCTCAGCGGGATCGACTTCCTGCGGGGCGCCGTCCTCTCCTCCGGCCAGGCGCTCGACCTGGCCGGCGCCTTCGCCGGGCACCTCGGGATCACCGTCACGGACTGACGGGGCACCACGGACCGACCGTCCGGCGGGAGCGGCGTCGCAGCAGGACCGGCGTCGCCGCGGGACCCGGTGGACGTCCGGATCCCGGTCGTATGATTCGATGGTCACGAACCCGACCGGGTCGGAACCGAAGGAAAGTCAGGAATCAGCAGTGCCCGCAAAGGCCCGCCAGCAGACCGGCAAGAAGCTCGTGATCGTCGAGTCGCCGGCCAAGGGGAAGACCATCGCCTCCTACCTCGGCCCGGGGTTCGAGGTCGAGGCCTCGATGGGCCACATCCGTGACCTGCCGCAGCCGTCCGAGCTGCCCGACGCCCTGAAGAAGTCCTCCGTCGGTAAGTTCGCCGTCGACCTGGACAAGGACTTCGAGCCCTACTACGTCATCACGCCGGACAAGAAGAAGAAGGTCAGCGAGCTCAAGGCCGCGCTCAAGGACGCCGACGAGCTCTACCTCGCCACCGACGGTGACCGCGAGGGCGAGGCCATCGCGTGGCACCTGCTCGAGGTGCTCAAGCCCAAGGTGCCCGTGCACCGCCTCACCTTCCCGGAGATCACCCGCGAGGCCATCCAGCGCGCCCTGGGCAACATGCGCGACGTCGACATCGCCCTCGTCGACGCGCAGGAGACCCGTCGCGTCCTCGACCGGCTCTACGGGTACGAGATCTCCCCGGTGCTGTGGCGGAAGGTCGCCCGCGGCCTGTCCGCCGGCCGCGTCCAGTCCGTCGCGACCCGGCTCGTCGTCGAGCGGGAACGCGAGCGGATGGCGTTCGTCGCCGCCGGCTACTGGGACCTGACCGGCACGTTCGCGGTGCCCGAGGAGGAGCGCGGTGACGCGGCCGCGCCCGCCTTCACCGCCCGGCTGGCAAGCCTCGACGGCGCCCGCGTGGCCACCGGCCGCGACTTCGACGACGCCGGTCAGCTGAAGAACCGGCAGGCCGTCCAGCTCGACGAGCAGGCCGCCCACGGCCTCGTCGCCGCCCTCGAGCACGCCGACTTCGCCGTCCGCGCCGTCGAGACCAAGCCCTACACCCGCCGCCCGGCCGCCCCGTTCACCACGTCGACGCTGCAGCAGGAGGCGGCCCGCAAGCTGCGGTTCTCCTCGCGCAGCACCATGCAGGTGGCGCAGCGGCTGTACGAGAACGGCTACATCACCTATATGCGAACCGACTCGCCGGCCCTGTCCGACGAGGCGATCAACGCGGCCCGCCGCCAGGCCGCGGACCTCTACGGACCCGAGTACGTGCCGGACTCCCGCCGCGTCTACAAGGGCGGCGACAAGAACGCCCAGGAGGCCCACGAGGCGATCCGGCCCGCCGGCGACGCCTTCCGCACCCCCGCCCAGGTGGCGGGGCAGCTGAGCAAGGACGAGTTCCGGCTCTACGAGCTGATCTGGAAGCGGACCGTGGCCTCGCAGATGGCCGACGCCAAGGGCTCGACCGCGACCATCCGGGTGGGCGCGACCACCGCCGACGGGCGGGACGCCGAGTTCTCCGCGTCCGGCACGGTGATCACCTTCCGGGGTTTCCTCGCCGCCTACGAGGAGGGCACCGACGAGGCGCGGGGCGACGACGCCCGCGGCGACGACGCGAAGGCCGGCGAGGCGCGGCTGCCGGACGTGCGCGAGGGTGATGCCCTGACCGCGGACGACCTGGCCGCCCACGGGCACGAGACCTCCCCGCCGCCGCGGTACACCGAGGCGTCCCTGGTCAAGGCGCTCGAGGAGGCCGGCATCGGCCGCCCGTCCACCTACGCGGCGACCATCTCGACGATCATGGATCGCGGCTACGTCCGCAACCGGGGCTCCGCCCTGGTGCCCAGCTGGGTCGCCTTCTCCGTGGTGCGGCTGCTCGAGCAGCACTTCCACGACTACGTCGACTACGACTTCACGGCGCAGATGGAGGAGGATCTCGACCGGATCGCGCGCGGCGAGCAGGCACGCGCCGACTGGCTGCGCGACTTCTACTACGGCGACGGCGAGGACTCCGGCCTGAACTCCATCGTCGAGAACCTCGGCGACATCGACGCCCGCGAGATCAACTCCCTGCCGGTCACCGACGACATCGTGCTGCGGGTCGGCAAGTTCGGCCCGTACCTGGAGCGGGCCGCGGCGCCCGACGCCCCCGAGGGCACCGAGCCGGAGCGCGCCAACGTGCCCGAGGATCTGGCCCCGGACGAGCTGACCCCCGCGAAGGCGGAGGAGCTGATGGCCACCGCCGGGCCCGAGGAGATCGAACTCGGCGTCGACCCGGCGACCGGGCACACCATCGTGGCGAAGAACGGCCGGTACGGCGCGTACGTCACCGAGATCGTGCCCGAGCCGTCGGTGGAGGACCAGCCCGTCGAGTACTACAAGAACGGCAAGCCGAAGCCCCCGAAAAAGCCGGTGAAGCAGAAGGCGCGAACCGGGTCGCTGCTCTCCTCGATGAGCCTGCAGACGGTGACCCTCGAGGACGCCCTGAAGCTGCTCAGCCTGCCGCGCGTCGTCGGCACGGATCCCGACGGCGTCGAGATCACCGCCCAGAACGGGCGGTTCGGCCCGTACCTGAAGAAGGGCACCGACAGCCGTTCCCTCACCAGCGAGGAACAGCTGTTCACCGTCACCCTCGACGAGGCGTTGAAGATCTACGCCGAGCCGAAGCAGCGGGGCCGCGCCGCGGCGAAGCCCCCGCTGAAGGAACTGGGCACCGACCCGGTGTCGGAGAAGCCGATCACGGTCAAGGAGGGCCGGTTCGGGCCGTACATCACCGACGGCGCCACCAACATCACCGTCCCACGCAGCGACTCGATCGAGGAGCTGACGCACGAGCGGGCGGTGGAGCTGCTGGCGGAGAAGCGCGCCAAGGGACCGGCGAAGCGCCCGGCCCGCCGCACCGGCGGCAAGGCGCCGGCCGGTCGCAGCCGCAGCAGGGTCTGACCCACTCCGCGGGACCGCCGCGGACAATCGACAGGAGGTGGCCATGCGCCTGGGCGTCCTGGACATCGGCTCCAACACCGTCCACCTGCTGCTGGTCGATGCCTACGCGGGCGCCCAGCCGGCGGCCTACGCCTCCCACAAGCGCCCCCTCGCGCTGGTGCGGCACCTCGACGAGGCCGGCCGCATCACCCCCGAGGGGCAGCAGCAGTTGATCGGCTTCATCCGGGAGGCGCACGACGTCGCCCTCGCCCACGGTGCCGAGGACCTGCTCGCGTTCGCCACCTCGGCCATCCGGGAGGCTCCGAACGGGCAGGAGGTGCTCGACGCCGTCGCGGAGCGGACCGCGGTGACGCTGATGGAGCTGCCGGGGGACCGGGAGGCCGCGGTGACGTTCTTCGCCACCCGCCGCTGGTTCGGCTGGGGCGCGGGCACCATCCTCAATCTCGACATCGGCGGCGGTTCGTTCGAGATGGCGATGGGTGACGACGAGCTGCCCGCCCGGAACGTCTCGGTGCCGCTGGGGGCGGGCCGACTCACCCGCGACTGGTTGCCGGACGACCCGCCGAGCGCGGCGAGCGTCAAGGCCCTGCGTTCGCACATCAAGGCGACCCTCAAGCCCGAGGTCGCGTCGTTCGCCGACCTCGGCCGGCCCACCCTCGTCGCCGGGACGTCCAAGACCTTCCGCTCCCTGGCCCGGATCGCCGGGGCGGCGCCCAGTGGGGCCGGGCCCTACGTCAAGCGCACGCTCGATCGGCACGACCTGTCCCTGTGGGCGCAACGAATGTCCGCGATGTCCGCCGCGGACCGGGTGAACCTGCCCGGCGTCTCCGCGCTGCGGGCGCGGCAGGTGCTGGCCGGGGCGCTGGTGGCCGAGGCCGCGATGCTCGCATTCGACGTCGAGCGGCTGGAGATCTGCCCGTGGGCGCTGCGCGAGGGGCTCATCCTGCGCCGGCTCGATCAGCTCGTGATCACCGGGGCCGCGCCGTCCGAGTGGCGGGACGAGAACCAGCGCCGCCTGCCCACGGAGCTGCGCCGTCCCACCGCCACCGCGGAGTCGACCGCGTGAGCGGGCCCGGGGACATCCCCGTCGGGCTGTCGACCTCCTCGGTGTACCCCCTGACGGTCGTCGACACCTTCGCCATGGCCCACGACGTGGGCTACGACGGGGTGGAGGTGATGGTCACCAACAACTCCGTCAGCCGCGACCCCTCCCGGCTGCGGGACCTGCGCGATCACTACCAGTTGCCGATCCTCTCCGTGCACGCCCCGACGCTGCTGCTCACCCAGCAGGTGTGGGGGACGGCCTGGACGAAGGTCGAGCTCAGCTGCGCCATGGCCGCGGAGGTGGGCGCGCCCACCGTCGTCGTGCATCCGCCGTTCCGCTGGCAGACCGGTTACGCGGACCACTTCGCCACCGGTATCCGCCGGATCATGGCGGACTACGGGGTGACGATCGCGGTGGAGAACATGTACCCGTGGCGGGTGCGGGGCCGGGACCGGCGCGCGTACCTGCCGCACTGGGATCCGGTGCCGCTCGAGTACGAGCACGTCACCTGGGACTTCTCGCACGCCGCGTGCGCCGGTTCACACAGTCTTCGATCCGTGCAGGAGCTGGGCTCACGGCTGCGGCACGTGCACCTGACCGACGGGTCCGGCGCCCAGAACCGCGACGAGCACCTGCTGCCGGGGGAGGGGAATCAGGACCCGGCCGCCGTGCTCCGGCACCTGGCGGCGACGGCGTGGGACGGCACGGTCATCGCCGAGGTCTCGACCCGGAAAGCGAAAGGTGCCGGCGAGCGGGAACAGCTGCTGGGAGACACGCTGTCCTTCGCTCGCCGGCACCTGGATCGGGCGGGGCAGCCCGACCCTTCATCACTCGCACCTTGAGGAGGTGCCTCCACTCTAGGAAAGGGTGGTGAACGCACGCTCGGTGCGGTCTGGGCATTCACTGGACGCCGTCACCCGTCGGGCGCCACCGTCGGGGACGGGTCGTCCATCACGGAAGAGGGCCGGTGATCCGGCCGCCGCAGCGTCCGGGCCACCGGCCCTCGAACCGGATCGGGCAATCCGGTCCATCATCACTCGCACCTCCATGAGGTACTGACGAGCCTAGGAGGCGAACGTGTGACGGCGCCGTGCGGGCGCTGAGAAGATGCTGGCAACCGCGCTCGCCAGCTCGTCAATAGATGTCGACGCAAGCGGTTGCGTGGGCCGGGATGGAACATCTATTGACGAGCTGGCGGTGGGTGGGCTGGCACAATCGGCAGCATGACTGATGCTCCCCGTACCTCCGTCCCGTCCGTGTCCGACGCCCGCGTCGCCTTCATCGGCACCGGGTCGATGAACGGGTCGATTCTGGCCGGCGTGCTCGCCTCGGGGAAGGCCCCCGCGACCGTCGTCGCCACCGTCCGGCGCCCCGAGCGCGCGGCGGCCCTGCGGCAGACGCACGGGATCACGGTGCTCGCGTCGGCGGAGGACGAGAGTGCCAACGCGCGCGCGGTCGAGGGGGCGGACGTCGTCGTGCTCGGCGTCAAGCCGGTCGGCATCGAGGCCATGGCCCGCGAGATCGCCGGCTCGCTCAGCCCGGCCGCCGTCGTGGTCAGCGTCGCGGCCGCGGTGACGAACGCGATGATCGAGGCCGCCCTGCCGGCCGGCCAGGCGGTCGTGCGGGTGATGCCGAACACGCCGTCACGCGTCCGGCGCGGGGTGCTCGCCGCGTCACCCGGGCGGGCGGCGACGCCGGAGCAGGCGGCACTGGTCGAGGGCGTCCTGGCCGGCTCGGGCGTGGTCGTGACCGTTCCGGAGGAGCAGCAGGACGCCGTCTCGGCCATCAGCGGTTCCGGTCCGGCCTACGTCTTCTACCTGGCCGAGGCGATGACCGATGCGGGGGTGGCGCTCGGCCTGGGCCGGGATCTCGCCGCCCGGCTGGCCGAGGAGACCGTGTCCGGCGCGGGTGAACTACTGCGCACGTCCGACGACGACGCCGCGACGCTGCGCCGCGGCGTCACCAGCCCCCATGGCACCACGGAGCAGGCCATCGCCACCTTCGACCGGGAGGGGTTGCGCGACATCGTCGCCCACGGCACCGCCAACGCGGCCGCCCGGGCCGCGGAGATCACCAAGGAACTCTCCGGCAACTGAGTGGCGCGCGCTGCCCGTCCGGGCTCCGGCGCGCCTACGGCCGGGCGGCGAACCGCTCGATCAGGTCCACGTGGCCCGAGACGATGAGCAGGTCCCGGCTCGAGACCTTCGTGTCCCCCGTCGCGTAGGTGAAGTCCTCGCCGGGGGACTTCACGCCGACGATCGTCACCCCGTACTTCTTCCGCACGGACGCCTCGCGGATGGTGAAGCCCTGGGTCTCCCGCGGCGGGCGCATCTTGACGATGGCGAAGTCGTCGTCGAACTCGATGTAGTCCAGCAGCCGGCCCGAGACCAGGTGCGCCGCCCGGCGTCCCGCGTCCGCCTCCGGGTAGATCACGTGGTTGGCGCCGATCCGGGACAGGATCTTGCCGTGCGCCGGGGTGATCGCCTTGACCCACAGGTGCTCGACGCCGAGGTCCACGAGGTTGACCGTGATCAGCACCGACGACTCGATCGACGTGCCCACGCCCACCACGGCGGAGTTGAACTCCTGGGCGCCGAGCTGCCGGAGCGCGTCGATGTCGGTGGCGTCGGCGTCCACGACGTGCGTGAGGGTACCGGCCCACTTCTGCACGAGCACCGGATCGCGCTCGATGGCGAGCACCTCCCGGCCCTGCTTGACGAGCTGGTCGGCGGTCGCCGAGCCGAACCGGCCGAGGCCGATGACGAGCACCGGCTGGTTGTGTGCGGGGCGGTCAGCCAAGGATCGGCCTCTCTTCGGGGAAGTGGTAGAGGGTGCGGCGCTGGCGCAGGGCGAGCGCGGTCGAGACGGTGATCGGCCCCATTCGGCCGAGGAACATGAGCACGGACAGCACGTCCTTGCCCACCGGGGGCAGCTCCACGGACAGGCCGTTGCTCAAGCCGACGGTGGCGAACGCCGAGATGACCTCGAACAGCACGCGATCCAGGGGCTGCCGGCTGATCTGAAGCAGGACCGCGGTCGCGACCATCACCATGGTGGCGCTGATGGCGATCACCGCCATCGCCACCCGCATGACCGACGGCGGGATGGTCCGGCCGTGGCTGCGCACGTCGGCGTCGCCCCGGGCCTCGGCCACGATGGCGAGCACGACGACGGCGATCGTGGTGACCTTGATACCGCCCGCGGTCGACGCCGAGCCGCCGCCGGCGAACATGAGTGCGTCCGTGACCAGCACGGACGTCTGATCCAGGTGGTTCATGTCGACGAGATTGAACCCGCCCGACCGCATCATCACCGACGCGAAGACGGCGTGCAGGATCTTGTCCGGGGTGCTCATCGAGCCGATCGTGGCGGGGTTGGACCACTCGAACGCGCCCCACGCGACGGACCCGAGCACGAGCAGGACGAGCGACACCTCGATGGTCAGCTTCGCGTGCAGCGTCCAGGCGCGGAACCGGGCCCGGGTGAACAACAGCACCATGATCACGGGGAACCCGAGCGAGCCGATGAACACCCCCGCCATCAGGGGCAGCAGGATCCACGGGTCCTCGCCGTACGGGACGATCCCGTCGCTGTGTGGCGTGAAACCGGCGTTGTTGAACGCGGAGATCGCGTAGAACACGGCGTGCCACACCGCCTGGCCGAGGGGCTCGCCCAGCAACATGAACCGGGGGGTGAGTACGACGGCGATCGCGAACTCGATGGCGACCGACGTCGTCACCACGATCCGCAGCAGGGCGCCCACCTCGCCGAGGCGGCCGATGTTCATCTCCTCGAGCGCGATCAGCTTGCCCCGCACGCCGAGCCGCCGGCTGACCGCCATCGCCAGGATCGAGGCGAGGGTGAGCACCCCCAGGCCACCGATCTGGATCGCCAGCAGGATCACCACCTGGCCGAAGGCGGACCAGTGGGTGGCGGTGGAGACGACCGTCAGGCCCGTCACGCACACGGCGGAGACGGCGGTGAAGAGCGCGTCGTGCAGCGGGGTGACGTCGCCGCTGCGGGTGGCCCACGGCAGGGACAGCAACCCGGTGAACACGAGCACGATGCACGCGAAGGTGATCAGCGCGAGCCGGGCCGGGGAGCTGCCCGCGAGGCGGTCGATGAAGTCGCGCGCCACCGACAGCAGCCAGAACGGGCTGCGTTCGGTGTCCCCCGTCCACGGGGTGCGGGTGGTGCTCATCGCCTCCATTGTCCACGCTCGCGCGCCCGCGGCGCGGTGCGGCGCCCGCCCGGTCGGAACGTAGGGTAGGGACGGTGAGGGACCGACCGAGCAGTGCCGCCGCGTCCGCGGTCGTCTGGGGTGAGTCGCTGACCGCGTACAACTTCGGGGAGCAGCACCCGATGCACCCCAGCCGGCTGGACCTGACCGCGCGGCTCGCCACCGAACTCGGGCTGTTCGAGCGGGCCGGCGTGCAGCGGATCGAGCCGCGGGTGGCCACCGACGCGGAGCTCGGGACGGTGCACGATGCCGACTACATCGAAGCCGTCCGGCGGGTCAGTGACGACCCCGACGTCCCGGACGAGGCGCGCGGCCTCGGCACCACGGACGACCCCGCCTTCGCCGGCATGCACGAGGCGAGCGCGCGGATCGCCGGGGGCTCCCTGCAGGCCGCGGACGCCATCGTCGAGGGTCTCCCCCGAGCCGTCAACTTCTCCGGCGGCATGCACCACGCCGCTCGGCACCGCGCCAGCGGATTCTGCATCTACAACGACGCCGCCGTCGCCGTGGCCCGGCTCCTGGACCGGGGGGCGTCCCGCGTCCTCTACATCGACGTCGACGCGCACCACGGGGACGGCACGGAGAGCATCTTCTGGGACGACCCGCGGGTGATGACGATCTCCCTGCACGAGACCGGCCTGGCGCTCTTCCCCGGCACCGGTTTCGCGAACGACACCGGGGGCCCCGGTGCGGAGGGATCCGCCGTCAACGTCGCGCTGCCGCCGACCACCGGGGACGGCGCATGGCTGCGGGCCTTCCATGCGATCGTGCCGCAACTGGCGCGCGCCTTCGCGCCCGACGTCATCGTCAGCCAGCACGGGTGCGACAGCCACTACCAGGACCCGCTGACGGACCTGCGCACCAGTGTCGATGCCCAGCGCCAGGTGGCCCTGGACATCCGCGATCTGGCCGCCGACCTGTGCGGGGGACGGTGGCTGGCCACCGGTGGCGGGGGATACAGCACCACCGCCGTGGTGCCCCGCGTCTGGGCGCACCTGGTCGGCATCGTCACGGGCGAACCGGTCCCGGTTCAGTCGCCGACGCCCGCCCGCTGGCAGGCCTACGTGCAGCAGCGGTACGGCAAGGAAGCGCCCCTGTGGATGACGGACGACGTGGACCTGTGGTGGCGCTCCTGGGAGGTCGGCTACGACCCGAACGACGACGTCGACCGGGCGGTGATGGCCACGCGCAAGGAGGTCTTCCCGCTGCACGGCCTGGACCCGTGGTTCGACTGATGACCGGCCTCCCCCTCGACGCGGACGACGCCCCCGAGGCCGATGGCGGGAAGCCGGCTTCGGAGCGCCGGGCCCCGAGTGCGCCGGTGGCGCCCGGTGCCCGCACCGCCGCCGACGTGTACGGGGTGCTCGCCGATCCGACCCGCCGGCGCCTGCTGACGGCGCTGCGTGGGCGGGAGCGATCGGTCGGTGACCTCGTCATCGAGCTGGCCGTGAGCCAGCCGACCGTGTCCAAGCACCTGCGCACGCTGCGTGAGGGCGGTCTGGTGCGGATGCGGGCCTCCGGCCAGCGCCGTCTGTACTCCCTGCGGCTGGAGCCGCTGCAGGAGGCCGCCCGGTGGCTCGGCGAGTTCACTCCGGCAGCCGCCCCGGCCGTCCTCACCGGCGACGCGGCCACGGAGGGAACGCGGCGGCCCCCCGAGACCCCGGCCGTCCGGTCGGGGGAGGCGGGCGTCGTGGCGTCGACCGAGGCGGACACGGCGAGCGAGGACGGGTCGTCCCCGATCGGCCGAACGGTCGGGCGCGCCGCCGGCCGCGCAGCGGAGATGATCGCGAACATCCCGCGGCTGCGCCGGCGCAACGGCCGGTACTGAGCCGTCGGCGACGGCACCCCTGTCGACGCTCGGCGGCGGGGGGTCCGCGTGTCGCGTCCGGCGCGTCCGTCTCGAACGCTATGCTGCCCGCTTTCACTTCTGCCACGGCAGCCACTAGAGTGGCGAGAGCACCGTCCCCGGCGTGTCCAGCACACGTGTGCGCGGA
This sequence comes from Tersicoccus solisilvae, assembly GCF_014643255.1. Classification (GTDB taxonomy): domain Bacteria; phylum Actinomycetota; class Actinomycetes; order Actinomycetales; family Micrococcaceae; genus Tersicoccus; species Tersicoccus solisilvae. Next base: position 499,638 of record NZ_BMJI01000001.1, read on the forward strand.
TCCGGTCGGGCAGAGAGGGACAGGGGAGATGGCTCCAGAGCAGAACTTCGCCAACGTGAAGTTCCTGACCGTGGCGGAGGTCGCGGAGATGATGCGGGTATCCAAGATGACGGTGTACCGCCTCATCCACGCCGGAGATCTGCCCGCGGTCCAGTTCGGCCGCTCCTACCGGGTCCCCGAGTCGGCCGTGACCGACTACCTGCGGTCCGCGGGGATGCCCGACGTGGACACCGCCTGAGCGACGACGCCGTCGCCCCAGCCGCCCGGCACCGCCCGTCGGAGTCCACCGTCGAGCCTCGCCCGGCGATGCGGGTACCCTTGGAGGGATATCGTCGGCGACGTCGCGGGCACTGCCGTGTGCCCGGCGCGGCCGCCGTGCCGTCAACAGACATCGAAGGAATGGAGGACCCGTGGGTTCAGTCATCAAGAAGCGCCGCAAGCGGATGGCCAAGAAGAAGCACCGCAAGCTGCTGCGCAAGACCCGTCACCAGCGCCGCAACAAGAAGTAGGCGCGCGACACCAGTCATCGAGCGCCGGCCCCGCTTCCCGCGGGCCGGCGCTCGACTGTTCTCCGGAGGAAACCATGGCCGCCACCGCCGAGTCCGCCCCCGCCGTCGAACTGCTCACCCGGCCGGGGTGCCACCTGTGCGAGGACGCCCGACAGGTCGTGGCCGCGGTGACGGCCTCGCTCGGGCTCGCCTGGACCGAACGGTCCATCGACGGGGATGCGGAGTTGACGGCACGGTTCGGTGAGGAGATCCCCGTCGTGCTGGTCGACGGGGTGCCACGGGACTTCTGGCGCATCGACCCCGAGCGGCTGCGCCGGCTCCTCGGCCGCGCCTGACGGGCGGCCTGCTCCTCAGCGGCCCCAGGGGGCCGCGGCCGGCGCCTTCCGGAACCAGGGAGCCGACGGGCGCAGCCAGAGCATGACCACGCCGGCGATGCCGAGGAGGGTGGCCAGGGTGCCGAGGAACCAGGCGGTGATGAAGAGCAGCGAGAGCGCGGCGAGGACCGTGCCGAGGATCCGGGCCCAGTTCTTTCCCCGGCGCACGAACACGACGACGAGGACGTAGAGCACGAGGGCGATGGCGCCGCCGGCGAACAGCATCGTCTGTGCGGTACCGACCAGCTGGTCGACGGAGAAGCCCTGGGTGTTCTGCCCGCTCTGCCGGAACGCCTCCTCGAACTGCCGGCGGCCGGCGTCGGATCCCAGCGCGGCCGCGGTCAGGATCGTGTAGACCATGGCCAGCAGGCCGCCCGCGGCGATCAGCCAGGAGCCGATGTTGACCTCGCGCGGCATCGCGGTCGGCCGGGCGGACGCGGGACCCTGCCCGTATCCGGCGCCCTGACCGTAGGCCGGGTACTGCTGGCCCTGACCGTAGGCAGGATTCTGCTGGCCCTGACCGTAGGCAGGATTCTGCTGGCCGTACTGCTGGTCCTGGCCGTAGGCGGGCTGCTGGCCGTAGGCCGGGTACTGCTGCTGGTCCTGGCCGTACGTGGGTTGCTGGCCGTACTGCTGGCCCTGTCCGTACGTGGGTTGCTGGTCGGCCGGCTGTCCGTACGCGGGGTATCCCGGTCCGTTCGTGCCGTCGTCGGCGGGTCGGGGGGTGTCCGGGTTGCTGTTGCTCATGGATCCAGCTCCTGGTCTCGGCCGTCGTCCCGGGCCGCCGACCGCCTCCACGACAGTCGCCCGGACCCGGAAACGCAGCAGGGTTGCAGCACGTCACTGCGGACGTACTGCAACCCTACCGTGAGATGGTTCCGCCGGGACGGCGGTGCCGGGTCAGGCCTGCGGGGCCACGTACTCGACGTCGAGGTCGATGGTGACCTTGTCGCCCACGAGCACGCCGCCGGCCTCGAGCGCGGCGTTCCAGGTGATGCCGAACGCCTTGCGGCTGATCGTGGTCGAGGCGGTGACGCCGGTGCGGGTGATGCCGAACGGGTCGGTGACCACGCCGCTGAGCTCGCCGGTCAGGGTGACCTCCTGCGTGGTGCCGCGGATGGTCAGGTCACCGACGATGGCCAGATCGTCGGGGGTGCCGGAGACGGAGGTGGACCGGAAGGTGATCGCCGGGTGGTTCTCGGCGTCGAAGAAGTCCGCGCCGCGCACGTGGCCGTCGCGGTTCTCGTCCTTGGAGTTGATGCTGGCGACGTCGATGTCCGCGACGACGGTGCTCTGCTCCAGGGTCTCGCCGATGGTCAGGGTCGAGGTGAACGCGTCGAAGGTGCCGCGGACCTTGCTGATGCCGGCGTGCCGCACCGACCACGCCACGTGGCTGTGGGAGGCGTCGGCGGTCCATGCGCCCTGGGTGAGTCCATTGATCTGCTCGACGGTGGTCGTCATGGTGAGCGTCCTTCCCGGCAGGAGGCCTGCCGTCTCGGTGGGGGATCATCAGTTGAAGTATCAACTGAATGCGTCAACCGGGGGCCGGCGAGATGTATTCCCCTGCATGGAAACGCGATGTTCCCCCCACGTCAGGCACTCGACCTTGGACCGAGTGGCCGGAGTCGGCAGGAATCGGCGCGGGTCGGTGGTTCTGGGAGACTGGGGGCATGCCCACGGTTCATCTGCTTCGCCACGGCGAGGTGCACAACCCTGCCCATGTGCTCTACGGCCGCCTCGACGGGTACGGCCTCTCCGATCTCGGCCGGCGGATGGCCGAGACCGTGGCCGAGCACTTCGGCCGGCGTGCCGCTGCCGGCGCCGGCGTCGTCCTGCTCAAGGCCTCCCCGCTGCTGCGCGCACAGCAGACCGCGGAGCCGGTCGGAGCGGCGCTCGGCCTGCCGGTCGGCACCGAGCCCCGCATCATCGAGGCGGAGAACCACTTCGAGGGCCTGCGGATGACGCGCGCGGAACTGCGCAAGCCGAAGCACTGGCCGTACCTGATCAACCCGCTGCGGCCCAGCTGGGGCGAGCCCTACCGGGCACAGGTGGCGCGCGTGGTCGCGGCCGTGCACACCGCCCGCGCCGAGGCCGAGGCCGTGGGCGGCGCCGACGCCGAGGCGATCATGGTCAGTCACCAGCTGCCCATCTGGGTCACCCGCCTCAGCGCCGAGCACCGCCCGTTGTGGCACGACCCGCGCAGACGGCAGTGCGCGCTCGCGTCGGTGACGAGCTTCCACTTCACCGGCACCGAGCTGACCGGCGTCGGTTATCGCGAGCCCGCGGGCGCCCTGCTCTCAGGTGCTGACCAGCTTCCCGGGGCATAATCCGCGGTGATGTCCTCGCCCCACCCTCGTCGTCCGTCTGCTCGCGCCCGCGTGACGGCTGCCGCCTCGCTCCTGCTGGCCCTGGCCCCCGTGCTCGCCGGCTGCGCCGCCAGCGACAGCCTGGCCCAGCAGGCCCGTGCCGGGGACGAGAAGAACTACATCGCCGGTGACGGCTCGGTGCGCGAGTACGCGGCCGAGACCCGCGGCGAGCCGGTCGAGTTCAGTTCGACGTTGTTCGGCGGCAAGACCGTCGACGCGGCCGACTTCCGGGGCCACGTCACCGTCCTCAACTTCTGGTACGCCGGGTGCGCACCCTGCCGCGTCGAGGCCAAGGACCTGCAGGCCCTGCACACCCAGTTCTCGGCCTCCGGAACGCAGTTCTACGGGGTGAACGTCCGGGACGAGGCGGCGACCGCCGCCGCCTTCGAGCGCACCTTCGGTACCACGTACCCCTCCTTCGAGGACCGCAACGGCACCGTGCTGCTGGCCATGACGCGCTACGTCCCCCCGCAGTCGGTACCCACGACGCTGGTGCTGGACAAGCAGGGCCGAGTCAGTGCCCGCATCCTCGGCACCGCCGACAAGGGCACCCTGAAGAGCCTCATCCAGGCCGCGCAGCAGTCGTGACGCTCTCCGCAGCCGGTCAGCTGGGCGTACCCACCGCGGCCAACTCCTTCGCCGAGGCCGCCTGGGGCGGTTCCATGCTGATCGCCGTGCCGGTCGCGATGCTCGCCGGCCTCGTCTCCTTCGCCTCCCCGTGCGTGCTGCCGCTCGTGCCCGGCTACCTCGGCTACGTGACGGGCCTGACCGGGGCGGACCTGCAGGACCACCGCCGTGGCCGGGTGCTGGCCGGCGTCGGCCTGTTCGTGCTCGGCTTCTCGATCGTCTTCGTCTTGATCGGCGCCGTGTTCGGGCAGGCCGGAGCGTGGCTGAAGGGGGCCCCGTGGGTGTCCCAGCTGCTGGGCTTCGTCGTCATCGTGATGGGCGTCGTGTTCCTGGGCGGCTTCTCCCGGCTGCAGGGGGAGCGGCGCATTCACGCCCGGCCCCCCGCCGGTCTGTGGGGGGCACCCGTTCTCGGCCTCACCTTCGCGCTGGGCTGGGCGCCCTGCATCGGGCCGACCTTCGCCGCCGTGCAGGCCCTGTCCTTCTCCGACGGGGCCGGCGCGGTGCGCGGCGCCTGGCTGACCCTGTTCTACTGCCTCGGGCTCGGTGTCCCGTTCCTGCTCATCGCGCTGGCCCTGCGCCGCAGCGCGAGCGCCCTCGCCGTGCTGAGACGGCACCGGCTCGCCATCCAGCGGCTCGGCGGGGGTCTGCTCATCGTCGTCGGCCTGCTCATGGTCACCGGGGTGTGGAACGTCTGGGTGGCCGACCTGCAGGCCTGGTTCTCCGATTCCGTGAGGTTGCCGATTTGACTCCGCTGAAGACCGACCGGCCCGCCGACGACGCGGCCGGCGCCACCGCCGCCGGCCGCGGCACGACGCGGCGACCGGGGGAGGGCGGGCCCGCCCTGCCCCGGCTCGGCGTCGTCGGGACGCTGCGCTGGGCGTGGCGGCAGCTGACCAGCATGCGGGTCGCCCTGCTGCTGCTCCTGCTGCTCGCCGTCGCCGCCGTGCCCGGCTCCCTCTTCCCGCAGCGGCCCTCCAATCCCGCCGCGGTCACCCAGTACCTGGACGACAATCCGGTCACCGGCCCCTGGCTGGACCGGTTCCAGTTCTTCGACGTCTACGCGTCGGTCTGGTTCTCCGCCATCTACCTGCTGCTCTTCGTCTCCCTGATCGGATGCGTCGTGCCGCGGACCATCGCGCACGTCAAGGCGCTGCGGCAGCCGCCGCCGGCGACGCCGCGTCGGCTCTCCCGGATGCCCCAGTACGGCACGCTCGCGGTGCCGGCCGGGACCGATGCCGCCGCGGCCGACGTCGCCCGGCGGGCCGGTGCCGTGCTCAAGCGCCGCGGGTACCGCGTGCGCCTGCAGGACCTGGACGGTGACCGGCCCTCCGCCGCCGCCGAGCGAGGCTACCTGCGCGAGACCGGCAACCTCATCTTCCACACGGCCCTGATCGGGGTGCTCGTCTCGGTGGCCGTCGGCGGGCTCTTCGGCTACCGCGGACAGCGCACCATCGTCGAGGGGGACAGCTTCGTCAACACCCTCGTCGGCTACGACTCCTTCAGCCCGGGCACCAACTTCGCCGACGACAACCTGGACCCGTTCTCCGTCCAGCTGGACAAGTTCGACGTCACCTTCGACCGGGAGTCCACCACCCACTACGGGCAGCCGATCGACTTCACCGCCCACCTGACCACGCGGCAGACGCCGTCGTCGGCGCCCGAGCAGCAGACGCTGAAGGTGAACTCGCCGGTGGATCTCGGGGGCAGCAGCGTCTTCCTCGTCGGCAACGGCTACGCCCCGGTCGTCACCGTGCGCGACGGTCAGGGCAAGGTCGCGTGGAGCGGGCCCGTGGTCAGCACCCCGACCGACGGCATGTACACCTCCGCCTTCGTGCTCAAGGTGCCCGACGCGAGGCCGGAGCAGCTCTCCTTCGTCGGCTTCTTCCTGCCGACGGCGGTGGCCGGAGAGGACAAGGTCGCCTTCTCCGGCGACCCGGACCCGTTGCTCCCGCAGCTCAACCTCAACTCCTTCAAGGGCGACCTCGGGCTGGACAACGGTGTCCCGTCCTCCGTGTTCGCCCTCGACACCTCCACGCTGACCCAGCTCAACGGGCGCGACAAGCCGGCCGGCGGCATCGTGCTGGACCGGACCCACAAGACGCAGCAGCTGCCGAACGGCCTGGGGTCCATCACCTTCGACGGCGTCAAGCGCTACATCGCCATCGACGTGCGGCACGACCCCGGCACCACCGGGGCCCTGGTGTTCTCCTCCGCGGCCCTGCTCGGCCTGATCGGCTCGCTCTTCGTGCCGCGCCGTCGCGCCTGGGTGCGGGCCGGACGGGCGTCGGACGGCCGGGTCATGGTCGAGTACGGCCTGCTCGCCCGGGGTGAGGACCACCGGCTCGAACGCGAACGCGTGGCGCTCGGCCGAGCGCTGGACGACGCCCTGGTGGCCGAACGGGCGCCGAACGGGAAGAATGACGCCGGGGGAACCGCCGGCGCCGATCGTGGAACGACAGGACTGTGATGGGAATCAACGAGACCCTCGGCCAGTACAGCGAGCTGTTCATGCTCTCGGCCGCGTTCGTGTACCTGGTGGCCTTCGTGGCCTTCGCCTGGGACATGGCCTCCAGCTCGACGACGCTGCGTGCCATCGACGCACGCGCCGCGGAGGCCGCCGTCACCCAGCGATCCCGGGAACGCGCCCCGGCCATGGCGGGCGGCGGCGCGGGCGAACGCCCGGTCAACCCGGCCGGCACCGGCCCCGACGGGCAGGTGCAGACGGACACGGTGCCCCGCGACGACCTGCGTTACGGCGCCGGACGCCGTCGTGCCGCGCGCATCGGCGTCGCGCTGACCACTCTCGCCGTCCTGATCCATGCCGCCGCCGTGATCAGCCGTGGTGTCGCGGCCGCCCGCGTGCCGTGGGGCAACATGTACGAGTTCTGCACCACCGGCGCGCTGATCGTCGCCGCGGTGTTCCTCCTCTCGCTGATCCGACGCGACCTGCGGTTCCTCGGCACGTTCGTCATCGGACTGGTGCTGATCATGCTGTGTGCGGCCACGATCGCGTTCCGCACCCCGGTCGCGCACCTGATCCCCGCCCTGCAGAGCTACTGGCTGGTCATCCACGTCTCGGTCGCGGTGTTCTCCTCCGCCCTGTTCACGCTCTCCTTCTGCATGAGCGTCCTGCAGTTGCTGCAGGCGCGCCGCGAGGCGGCGATCGCCGCGGGCCGGACGCCGCGCCTCTCCGTCCTGCTCGGCCGGGTGCCGAGCGCCCTGACGCTGGAGAACGGCGCCTACCGGATCAACGCGGTCGGCTTCGTGTTCTGGACCTTCACCCTGATGGCCGGCGCCATCTGGGCGGAGCACGCGTGGGGCCGGTACTGGGGCTGGGACCCCAAGGAGGTCTGGACCTTCGTCATCTGGACCGTCTACGCCGGGTACCTGCACGCCCGTGCCACGCGGGGCTGGACGGGCACGCGCGCCGCGTGGCTGTCCATCGTCGGCTACCTGTGCGTGATCGTGAACTTCACCGTCGTCAACACCGTGTTCGCCGGCCTGCACTCGTACTCCGGGCTCTGAGCCCGGACGGCCCGGGCACCCGCCCCGCCGTCCCTCGATCATGACGGAAGCCTCCGCTCGCACGAGCGGAGGCTTCCGTGGTTCAGGGCACCGGTGGAGTGCTCAGGGGCTGGGGGCGTCGTCCGTGCCGGTGGCGCCCTGTGCGGGATTGCGGCCGTTGCGGCCGGACTGCTCGTCGCGCGTGTGCTCGGTCCCGGCGCGCGGGGCCTCGCCGGAGCGGTCCCGCTCGGCGGCGCGTTCGGCGGCCCGCTCCCGACGACGGCGCTCGGCCAGGTCGGAGAGGAAACGGGGATCGTCGTCCGGGGCCAGCGGACGGGCGGCGGGCCTCGACGCGGCCACGGCCTGCGGCCGGCCGAGCAGGAACCACAGGACGATGCCGAGGACCGGGAGCAGGAGGATGACGGCGAACCAGGCCGCCTTCGGCAGGGCCCGCACGCGGGCACCGTCGGACCGCACGCAGTCGACGAGGGTGTAGATCATCGCGACCGCCAGCACGGCGAACGGCAGGTAACGCATGCCGGAAGTGTAGTCGCGACGGCTGGATGCCCGCTGGGCGAGGCCCGAGCGGGCCGGCCGACCTCGGCCGCCGCGACTACACTGGTGCGGTGGCCCTTCTGAAGTACTCCGCCGCCCGACTCGGCCTCGTCGCGCTGATCTTCGCCCTCGGACTGCTGCTGCGGCTGGGCATCGTCATGTCGCTGCTGGTCGCGCTGGTCGCCTCGTTCTGCATCAGCTACCTCTTCTTCGGCCGGTTGCGCACCGCCGCGGCCACCCAGGTGGGTGGCCGTATCACCGGACGGACCGGTCGCCGCTCCTCCGGTGAGCTCGACGACGCCGCCGCCGAGGACGGCTACTGGGACGAGCACGAGCAGGTGGTGACGCCCGACGAGAAGCCCCGGGGCGCTACCGCGGTCGCGTCCGACCGCGTCGAGTCGGTCACCGAGCGACGCCGCGGCGCCTGACCGCCGCTGGCCTTCCCGGCGTGCAGCTCAGCCGGCGAGGTCGAGCACGATCCCGAGGGTGAACAGCAGGCTGTACGCGAGATTGATGATGCCGGTCTGTCGCAGGACGGGGATCAGTGCGGCCCGGTCGGTCGCCGTCAGCACCCGCCGGCAGGGCGGCACGCACACCGGCGCCAGCAGCAGCACCACGAGCAGCCACGGGTGCGCCGGTACCACCACGACCACCAGCAGCAGCGCGACGGCGAGCATCCCGACGTAGGTGCCCCGGGCGGCCCGGTCGCCCAGACGGACCGCGAGCGTGCGCTTGCCCACCGCGCTGTCCGTCGGGATGTCCCGGATGTTGTTGACCATCAGCAGGGCGGTGGCGATCAGGCCGGTGGCGACGGCGGCGACGATCGCGGGCCCGCTCACGGTCAGGGCCTGGGTGTAGGTGGTGCCCAGGGTCGCCACGAGACCGAAGAAGACGAACACGAACACCTCGCCCAGGCCGTGGTAGCCGTAGGGCCGTGAACCGCCGGTGTAGTACCACGCCGCCACCACCGAGGCGGCGCCCACCAGCAACAGCCACCACGTACCGCTGAGCACCACGAGCAGCAGCCCGGCCACCATGGCCGCGCCGAAGCAGCCGAAGGCGGCGCGCTTGACCGCACCCGGCGTCGCCGCCCCGGAGCCGACCAGCCGCAGCGGGCCCACGCGGGCGTCGTCGGTGCCGCGGATGCCGTCCGAGTAGTCGTTGGCGTAATTGACGCCGATCTGCAGCAGGAGGGCCACGACGAGGGCCAGCAGCGCCCGGACCGGGTGGAACGCTCCCAGGCCGGCCGCCGCAGCGGACCCGGCGATCACGGGGGCCATCGCCATCGGCAGGGTCCGCAGCCGGGCCCCCTCCACCCACTGCGCCGTCGTCGCCACGCTCATGCCTCCCGTTCGGCCCGCGGGGCCGTCGTCGTCGATGCTGCCTCTGCGGTCAGGTCCTCGATCATGCGCTGCCGGTCCGGCTTTCCCGTCGGCAGCATCGGCAGCCTCGTCCCGCGCCGCAGCACCTTCGGGGCGAGCCGGCCGCCGAGCCGGTCGGCGACGTGCGCGCGGATCGTCTCGGCGGGGACGGTGCCGGCCACCCAGGCCGCGACCCGCTGCCCCCACACCGGATCCGGCAGCCCGGTGACGAAGGCGTTGCGGACGCCGGGCAGTTCCTCGATGGTCCGGGCCAGCACCGTCGCGGAGACCTTGAGGCCGCCGGTGTTGATGACGTCGTCCGCGCGCCCGGTGACGGTCAAGCCGGCCGCGTCGAGGGTGCCGGTGTCGCTGGTGGTGAACCAGCGGACGCCGTCATGCTCGCTGAACGCGGCGGCGGTCAGCTCCGGGTCCCCGAGATAGCCGCCCGCGACCACCGGCCCGCCGAGCCGGATCACGTCGTCCGCGATCTCGGCGCGCACGCCGGGCAGCGGGACGCCGTCGTACACGCAGCCGCCGCAGGTCTCGCTCATGCCGTAGGTGGTGACCACCCGCACCCCGGCGTCGCGGACCCGGTGCAGCAGGGTCTCGTCCGCACGGGCGCCGCCGAGCAGGATCGTGTCCAGGCCGCGCAGGGCCTCCAGGTCGGCCGCTCGTTCGGTGGCGTCGACGGGGCGGCCGGGAGCGCCGTCCACCAGCAGGGCCAGCTGCGCGGGCACCATCGAGGCGTAGCGCCGGGGGCCGCTCATCCGGGCGACGGCCGCGCGGAACGCCGTGCCGTCGAAGGGGGCGTTGTCGGGGACGACCACCGGCCGAGTGCCGTCGAACACCGAGCGGGAGAGCACCTGGAGCCCGGCGACGTAGTGCCCGGGCAGGGCCAGCAGCCATTGTCCGGCCCCACCCAGGACCGCACGGGTGGCGTCGGCCGAGGCGCGCAGGGCGGAGGCGGGCAGCAGGGTGCGCTTGGGGGTGCCGGTCGAACCGGACGTCGAGACGATCGCGGCGGTGCCCGCGGGCAGCCCGGCCCGGTCGGCCGCCTCGGTCACCGTGGCGAGGACCCGCGGGTCGGGGGAGGCGACGACGGCGGGACCGCCGGACAGGGCGGCCGCGAGCGGGTCGAGCAGGGCCAGCGGGTCGGCGCCGCGCGGGAGGTGCAGGGAACGCAGCGTGGTGCTCATCGGGCGGCGGCTCAGAAGTAGTGCGGGAAGCGGGACCAGTCCGGGTCACGTTTGGCCAGGAACGCGTCCCGGCCCTCGACGGCCTCGTCGGTCATGTACCCGAGCCGGGTGGCCTCCCCGGCGAACACCTGCTGGCCGAAGAGGCCGTCGTCGGGCAGGTTGAACGCGAACTTGAGCATCCGGATGGCCTGCGGGGACTGGCGGGCGATGTCGGCGGCGTACGCCAGGGCGGTGCGCTCCAGGTCACCGTGGTCGACGGCCTCGTTGACGGCGCCCATCCGCACCATGTCCTCGGCCGAGTACTCGCGGGCGAGGAAGAAGATCTCGCGGGCGGCCTTCTGGCCGACCTGCCGGGCCAGCAGCGCCGACCCGTAGCCGGCGTCGTAGGAGCCGACGGTCGCGTCGGTCTGCTTGAACTTCCCGTGCTGGCGGGAGGCGATGGTCAGGTCGCAGACGACGTGCAGGCTGTGGCCGCCGCCGGCCGCCCAGCCGTTGACGACGGCGATGACGACCTTCGGCATGGTCCGGATCAGGCGCTGCACCTCGAGGATGTGCAGCCGGCCGGCGCGGGCAGGATCGACGGTCTCGGAGGTCTGCCCCTCGGCATAGCGGTAGCCGTCGCGGCCGCGGATCCGCTGGTCCCCGCCGGAGCAGAACGCGTGGCCGCCGTCCTTGGGGGAGGGGCCGTTGCCGGTCAGCAGCACGGTGCCGACGTCGGGAGTCATCCGGGCATGGTCGAGCGCACGGTACAGCTCGTCGACGGTGTGCGGGCGGAAGGCGTTGCGCACCTCGGGCCGGTCGAAGGCGACGCGCACGGTCGGCAGGTCCTTCACGACGGCGCCGTCGGGGTCGCGCTCGACCTGCCGGTGGTACGTGATGTCGGTGAGGTCGAAGCCCTCGACCACGCGCCACTGCTGCGGGTCGAAGAGATCGGAGACGGAGGCGGGGACCTCGTCCCGCCGCGAGGGATTCGGTTCGCCTGGCGTCGTCACCCCGCAAGTCTAGTGGCGGGGTGGCCGCCCCGATTCCTAGGCTGGTGGCGGAACGGCCCGCCGTGGGTGGGCTCGGCGCTCGGGGAGAGGACCCGCCATGACCACGATGTCCCGGACCAAGCTCGCCGTCGTCGGCGCCGGAGCGGTGGGCACCTCACTCGCGTACGCCGCCCTCATCCGTGGTTCCGCACGCGAGGTGGCGCTCTATGACATCGCCGCCGCGAAGGTCGAGGCGGAGGTGCTGGACCTGGCCCACGGGACCCAGTTCACGGATTCGTCGACGATCGTCGGCGGGGACGACATCGCCGTCGTGGCCGGTGCCGACATCGTCGTCATCACCGCCGGGGCGAAGCAGCAGCCGGGGCAGACGCGGCTCGACCTCGCCGGCGCCAACATCGCGATCCTGCGCAGTGTGCTGCCGCGGCTGCTGGAGCAGGCGCCGGACGCGGTGTACGTCCTCGTCACCAATCCCTGCGACGTGCTCACCGTCGCCGCCCGGCAGATCAGCGGCCTGCCGGCCCACCGGGTGTTCTCCTCCGGCACGGTGCTGGACACGTCCCGGTTGCGGTGGCTGATCTCGCGGAAGGCCGGCGTGGCGACGTCCAGCGTGCACGCGACCATCGTGGGCGAACACGGGGACAGCGAGTTCCCGCTGTGGTCCAGCGCGACCATCGGTCTGGTGCCGATCCGGGACTGGACCGTCGACGGGCGGCAGCTGTTCACCTGGGAGTACCTCGAGCAGCTCACCGACCAGGTGGTCAACGCCGCCTACACGGTGATCCGCGGCAAGGGCGCGACCAACTACGCTATCGGCCTCTCCGGTGCCCGCATCGTGGAGGCGGTGCTGCGGCACGAACACTCCGTCCTGCCGGTCTCCAGCGTGCTCGACGACTACGCCGGCGTCTCCGGGGTGGCGCTGTCGGTGCCGACCATCGTGGGCCGGCGCGGGATCGAGCGGGTGCTGGAGGTGCCGATGAACGGCCGGGAGCTGGGCCTGCTGCGGGACTCGGCGGAGACGCTGCGCCAGTCGCTGGCCGGTCTGGGGTTCTGAGGCCTCGCTGTCGGCCGCCGCTCGGCGGCTCGCCGCCCGCGGCCCGCTGCTCGCCGAGTGTCTGCCCGCTGCCCGCTGTTCGCTGTTCGCCGAGTGTGCGGAGGTTGTCGTGCCGGCGGCGGGTTGGGTGCGGTTTCGGGCCATTCGGCGGGGGCTGGCGCCCGGGCGGGAGGGCTGCTCGTCGAGTGTGCGGAGGTTGTCGTGCCGGCGGCGGGTTGGGTGCGGTTTCGGGCCATTCGGCGGGGGCCGGCGCCCGGGCGGGAGGGTTGTTCGCCGAGTGTGCGGAGGTTGTCGTGCCAGCGGCGGGTTGGGTGCGGTTTCGGGCCATTCGGCGGGGGCCGGCGCCCGGGCGGGACCGCTGCTCGCCGAGTGTGCGGAGGTTGTCGTGCCAGCGGCGGGTTGGGTGCGGTTTCGGGCCATTCGGCGGGGGCCGGCGCCCGGGCCGGCTGCTCGCTGTTCGCCGAGTGTGCGGAGGTTGTCGTGCCGGCGGCGGGTTGGGTGCGGTTTCGGGCCATTCGGCGAGGGTTGATCGAACGACGTCACCGGGCCAGGGCCGCCTGTGCCCGGAGTGCCTCCTCGACCTTCACCACGGCTCGAGGCACCAACCCCGTTCGGTGGGGAACCAGGACACGCAGATCGTCGGCGCTGATGCGCACCTCGGCCCAACCAGCTGCGGCGGTCAGGTCGGCGCGCTCGATATCGAGCTGGTGCTGCCGGGGGTCGGCATGGTGGGCGCCGTCGTACTGCACCGAGAGTCGGCGGCGCCGGTACGCGAGGTCCGGGAAGACTCGTCGCGGCCGCCCCGGTACCGCGAGGACGACGTTCAGCTCGGGTTCCGGAAGGCCCGCGCGCACGAGGGCGAGGCGGAGGCGGGTCTCCTGGACCGAGTCACTGCCGACCCGGATGAGATCCAGGGCTGCGCGGGCTCGGCGTACGCCACGGGCGTGCGAGCTCTCGCATCGCTCGACGAGTCGGGCGGGCGTACTGAACGTGCCGCGGCTCGAGGGGCGGTCGTCATCATGCGCGCACACGATGGCGTCTCCGAGCTCGACCAGTTCATCCTCCCTCAGCGCCGACGCAAGATCGAGGTAAGTCCGCTCGACGCTGGTGACGATCCAGCGCCCGAGCGGCCAGATGTCGTCCTCCGGCAGCGCCGCCCGATGGGACACCACTCCCCGTCGCCGGACATGAGTGACGGACCCGTCGCGCGCCGGGAGCGTGAGGTGGACCATCGGGTCCGCTCGCAGGCGCTCGGGAAGAGGAAGCTGCCACCAGAGCGCGGCGGTCTGATGGCTGACGACCGCGTCGCCATGCAAGAGCAGGAGCCCGCGTGCTACGGCAAGCGGGTCCGGCGCGGTGGGGGAGGCCCACCGGAGCGATCGCGACGGCGACGCCAGATCACGACCGCGAAGCCGTGCAGGTGTGACGCCGAGATCGAGCGCGTGATGCACGGTGAAGCACGCATCACGGAGGGTCGACGGCAGGGGTCGAACGGGTCGCATGGACGCAGCATGACCGATAGTGGCGCCGACTGGATCGGGTTATCCACAGCCCGCGCCGCTCGCCACCTCACCCTCTCACCGAGTGTGCGGAGGTTGTCGTGATGGGGGCGGGTTGGGCGCGGTTTCGGGCCACTCGGCGAGGGGTGGCGCCGGGTGTGGCCACTCGACCGACGGCGAGCTCGGGAAGACGGAAGGCAGAAGGCCGAGAACGGCCGGGAGCCGGTGACGCGCTGCCCCTCCGGTGACGCGCCAGGGGCCGGTGACGCGCCGCCCCTCAGGAGCTGGCGGCGTGCCTCCCGTGCGACGCGCTGACCCCCTCCGGCTCGCCGGCCGGCCGGGCGCCGCCGGCGGGGGCGGCTGCAGGGGACTCCCCGTCGTCCTCCGAGGTCCCGGCCAGGTGCACCCTCTCCTCGTTCCGGTGCCGGCCCAGCACCGCGAGCAGCACGCCCGCCGCGGACCAGCACACCAGCACCAGCCAGCCGTGCGCCGTGCTCGCGTCGGGGAAGTAGGAGAGATCGCGCAGCAGGTTGCCGGTCGCACCGGGCACGAACCACTGGCCGATGGCGCCCCACGCCCACGGCAAGAACTCCGGCGGTGACGCGAGAGAGGACAGCGGGTTGCCCACGAACATCGTCAGGATCGCGCCGATCGGGATGCCGGGGCGACCCAGCAGCGACTCGAGGCCGACGATCGTCATCGCGGTGGCGAACAGGCCCAGTCCCATCGCCAGCCAGTTGAGCAGGAACGGGCCCTGGAGCAAGCCGAACCACGGCTGCATGATGACGATCAGGGCGAGGCCGCCGACGACGGCGTAGGTCGTGGCGGCGGCGATCCGCCGGCCGAAACCGGAGATCAGCAGGGAGACGATCAGGCCACCGATCATGCCGCCCATCGCCAGCGGAAGGCCGAGCAGCGCCAGACCGGCGCCGCGCGGGTCGCCGGAACTGAGCGGGGCGACGTCGGTGGTGGTGATCGACGGCCTGGGTGCGGCGGTCACCGCGGCGGCGGCTGTCGACGCCGCGTTCGCTGCCGCCGTGGCCCGCTGCTGCGCGCCCGCGAGCTGCGCCGAGAAGGCCGCCCACGCGGGTCCGGTGTGGGACGCCGGGGTCGGGAACTGCTGCGTCGCCACCCCCTGCAGGGTCCCCACGACGGCCTGCGCGGCCGCCGCCTTCGCGCCGGCCGTCGCGGCGGCGCGCGCGAGCGCCGTCTGTGCGGTGATGGCGTCCCGCTGCATTCCCTGGCCGATGAGCGCGGCCTGCTGGGCCACCAGCTGGGTCGCCGTCGGTGAGCCGGCCGAGGCGGTCATCACCTCCAGCGAGGAGCCGGAGACGACGAAGGCCGCGTACGCGTCGCGGTGCGTCAGGGCGGACTTGGCATCATCGCGGGTCGCGGCGTCGCGCACGTCGAAGCGGCCGTCGTCTGCCAGCGTCCGGTGCAGGGTGCTCGCGGCCTCACCGGAGCCCGCGACGACCACGGGCAGGTCCTTCACGCTCGAGGTGACGGTCGGCCATACGAAGGCCAGCAGCACGACGGCGACCGCGAGCGCGGCACCGAGGCCGGCCAGCAGGGTGGCCCGCCACCGAGTGCGGTGGCGAACCGTCGGCAGGCCGCCCGGCGCGGCGGGGGTGTCGCCGACGGGCGGGGAGAGAGTGGTGGACGTGCTCATGGTGATCCTCGCGTGCCGGAGGACGGCGGGTGCGCCGTCATCGAAAAAAAGAACGGTCGTTCTCCATGAGACCACGGACCGACCGCAGTATCAAGAATGATCGTTCGGTTTGGTTGGTACCCTCGTCCCATGCCCCGCGTCAGCGATGCCCACCGGCGACAGATGATCGACCGGATCACCGAGGCCACCCTCGAGCGCGCCCGGGCGCGAGGCCTGCACGAGATCTCGATGGCCGACATCATTGAGGCCTCCGGCCTGTCCGCCGGCGCGATCTACGGGTACTTCTCGGGCAAGGACGAGCTGATTCGCGCGGTCGCCACGCGGGCGTTCGAGATCCGGCTGACGGCTCTCGCCGTCGCGGCGGAGGAACGCCCGGTGCGCCCGCCCGCCGATGTGCTCGGCGAGCTGATGCGCACGCTCGCGGTGCCGCGCGGCAGCGGACTGGTCGTCCAGGTGTGGGCGCTCGCGACGGTGTCGGACCCGATGGCGCAGCTCGCCCAGGAGGCCTACGGCCGGGTGAGCACGGCCGTGGCCGGGTATCTTGCCGCCTGGTTCGCCGACGGCGACGAGGGTCCGCTGCTGTCGCCGGCCGACGCGCACCGCCGCGCCGTGCTGCTGACGCCGGCCGTCGCGGGACTGCTGCAGGCCTGGATCCTTCGGCCCGTGATGGCCCCCGACCGGGACGCCGACTACGAGGCGTCGATGCGTGCCGTGATGACCGCCGTGGCGGGGCCGGCCGCACACTGACCGGGCGAGCGGGCGTCACGACATTGACCCGGCCCGCGCCCCGTGCCATTCTTGAACGATCGGTCGGTATTTCGTCGGAGGGGGACCCCTGTGCCCGTGACGGAGGGACGAGCCGACCCCGCAGCTGGACGAAGGAGTTCCCGATGCCCGAAGCATTTCTCGTCGGCGGTGCCCGCACCCCGGTCGGCCGGTACGGCGGCGCCCTGTCGTCCGTCCGCCCCGACGACCTGGCGGCCCTCGTCGTCAAGGAGGCCGTGCAGCGGGCCGGCATCCCCTCGAGCAGCGTCGAGGAGGTGATCCTCGGCAACGCCAACGGCGCCGGCGAGGAGAACCGCAACGTCGCCCGCATGGCGTGGCTGCTCGCCGGCTACGAGGACAGCGTCCCCGGCATCACCGTGAATCGACTCTGCGCCTCGGGCATGAGCGCCATCATCATGGCCAGCCACATGATCAAGGCCGGTGCGGCGGACGTCGTCGTCGCCGGCGGCGTCGAGTCGATGTCCCGCGCGCCCTGGGTGATGGCCAAGCCGACGACGGCTTTCGCCAAGCCGGGGGACACCTTCGACACCTCCATCGGCTGGCGGTTCGTCAACCCGATCTTCCAGGCCCAGGAGAAGACGACCTACTCGATGCCGGAGACGGCCGAGGAGGTCGCCCGCGTCGACGGCATCACCCGGGAGGACGCCGACGCGTTCGCCGTCGGCTCGCAGGAGAAGGCGCTCGCCGCGATCGAGGCGGGCAGGTTCGCCGACGAGATCGTCCCCGTCACCGTGAAGACCCGCAAGGGCGAGACCGTCGTCGACACCGACGAGGGCCCGCGCGAGGGCACCACCGCCGAGGTCCTCGGCAAGCTCAAGCCCGTCGTCAAGGGCGGCAGCGTGGTGACCGCCGGCAACTCCAGCTCCCTGAACGACGGCGCCTCGGCCATCGTCGTCGCCTCCGAGGCCGCGGTCGAACGGTACGGCCTGACGGCGCGGGCACGGATCGTCGACGGGGCCTCCGCCGGCGTGCCCGCGCCCATCATGGGCATCGGCCCGGTCCCGGCCACGCAGAAGGTGCTCGGCCGCACCGGCTGGACGGTGGACGACATCGGAGCCGTCGAGTTGAACGAGGCCTTCGCCAGCCAGTCCCTGGCCTGCATCCGCAGGCTCGGCCTGGATCCGTCGATCGTGAACAACGATGGCGGCGCGATCGCGCTCGGCCACCCGCTCGGCTCGTCCGGCTCCCGGATCGCGATCACCCTGCTCGGCCGGATGGAACGCGAGGGCGCCGACAAGGGCCTGGCCACCATGTGTGTCGGCGTCGGCCAGGGCACCGCCCTGCTGCTGGAACGGGTGTGAACATGCCGGACTACACGACGCTGCTCGTCGACGAGCGGGAGGACCGGCTCCACGTCGCCCTCGACCGCCCCGAGGTGCGCAACGCCATCGACGCCACCATGGTCGCCGAGCTGCACGACGTCTGCGACCGGCTCGAGCGTGAACCGCGGATCCTCATCCTCTCCGGCACCCCGGCCACGGAGTCCCGGAAGGGGGTCTTCGCGTCCGGTGCGGACATCGCCCAGCTGCGGGAACGCCGTCGCGAGGAGGCCCTCGCCGGGATCAACGCCAACGTCTTCATCCGCATCGCGCAACTGCCGATGCCGGTCATCGCCGCGCTCGACGGGTTCGCCCTCGGCGGCGGCGCGGAACTCGCGCTCGCGGCCGACTTCCGCATCGGCACGCCCAGCCTGAAGATCGGCCAGCCGGAGACCGGCCTGGGCATCACCGCCGGCGCGGGCGCCACGTGGCGGCTCAAGGAGGTCGTCGGGGAGCCCCTGGCCAAGGAGATCCTGCTCGCGGGCCGGGTGCTGACCGCCGACGAGGCGCTCGCCGCGCGGCTGATCACCGAGGTGCACGAATCGGCCGACCTGCTCGACGCCGCCCACGCGCTCGCCGACCGGATCGCCGCCCAGGACCCGCTCGCCGTCCGGCTGACCAAGACCGTCTTCCACGCCCCGCGCGAGGCCCACCCGGCGATCGACACCCTCGCCCAGGGCATCCTGTTCGAATCCGACGCCAAGTTCGCCCGCATGGACGCGTTCCTCGCCAAGCGGGCCTCCCGAACCACGAAGGGAAACCCCGCATGAGCCCGACCAGCATCCCCACCTCCATCCCCACCCGGGTGGGGGTCCTCGGCGGCGGCCGGATGGGCGCGGGCATCGCCCACGCCTTCGTCCTGGCCGGCGCGGAGGTGGTCGTGGTCGAGCGCGACGAGGCAGCCGCGGCGGCGGCCCGCGAGCGGGTCGGATCCTCGCTGCAGACCTCGGTCGACCGGGGCACGACGGGCGACGACCTCGGCACCCTGACCGGTCGGCTGAGCGTCTCCACGGACTACGACGCCTTCACCGGTCGGGGCCTCGTCGTCGAGGCGGTGCCCGAGGACGTCGACCTCAAGGTCACGGCGCTGACGGAGGTCGAGAAGCGGTTGGGCGCCAACGCGTGGCTGGCGACCAACACGTCGTCCCTGTCCGTCGACGACCTGGCGGCGCACCTGCGCCACCCCGAGCGGTTCTGCGGGCTGCACTTCTTCAACCCCGTGCCCGCCTCCGGCCTGGTCGAGGTCGTCATCGGCGAGCGAACCGGCGACGAGCTGCGCGACCTCGCCCCGGCCTGGGTGCGCGACCTCGACAAGACGCCCGTCGTCGTCCGGGACGCCCCCGGCTTCGCGTCCTCCCGCCTCGGCGTCGCCATCGGGCTCGAGGCGATCCGGATGCTCGAGGAGGGCGTCGCCTCCGCCGAGGACATCGACGCCGCGATGGTGCTCGGCTACAAGTACCCCGTCGGACCGCTCAAGCTCACCGACATCGTCGGGCTGGACGTGCGGCTCGGCATCGCCGAGTACCTCGCCTCCACCCTCGGCGACCGGTTCGCCCCGCCGCAGCTGCTGCGCGACAAGGTGGCCGCCGGGGAGCTGGGCAAGAAGTCCGGGCGCGGCTTCTACGACTGGTGAGGCGTCCCTCCACCGACCGGTGACGCGTCACCGGTCGACGCACGACGGCCCGGGCTGATCATCAGCCCGGGCCGCCGGCGTCCGTGGCGATGACGGGCTCAGCCCGGCGCCTGGGTGAACGCGCCCGGGTCGGTCTTGCCCGAGCCGCGCTCGCCGAACGCGGCCTCCTCCAGGTGCTCGGTCCGGTCCTCGTTCGGCTCCGCGGACTCCGTGTCCGGTCCCCTGCCCGTGGTGTCGCGCGGCTCGTCGTGGCCGTGCGCGTGCAGCGGCTCGGCCGGCAGGTGCTTCTCCGACCCGTCGGAGTAGGTGTCGGCGTCGCCGTACCCGTGCTCCTGGGCGTACTCCCCACCGAGGTTGCGGCTGAGTCCGTCGGCGGACAGTCGCGCCTCGTTCTCCTTCGACATGTGCCTCTCCTCCCGGTCGTGGCCGGCTCCGGTGGCCGGCCCTGGTCGGCAGCCTAGTCGCACTGGCGGGATCCGGGCCGGGAGAGGATGCTGGCGGAGGACCGGATGACGCGAGCATGAGGAGGACGCCATGAGAACGGTGCCGTGGGGCAGTCAGGGGCTGCGGGCCAGCAACGAGGGACTCGGCGCGATGGGGATGAGCGCGTTCTACGGCCCGCGCGACGACGACGAGTCCGCCGCCACGCTCAACCTCGCCCTCGACCTCGGCGTGAGCCTGATCGACACGGCCGAGCTGTACGGGCCGTTCATCAACGAACAGCTGATCGCGAAGGCGATCGGCCACCGCGCCGACGAGTACGCGCTGGCCACCAAGTTCGGTTCCGAGATCGGCGACGATGGCAGCCGGGGCCCGGTCAACGGCAGCCCGGAGTACGCCCGCACGGCGCTCGAGCGGTCGCTGAAGAACCTGCAGCGCGACCACGTGGACCTCTACTACGTGCACCGGATCGACCCGAACCGGCCGGTCGAGGAGACCATCGGCGCCCTCGCCGAGTTCGTCACCGAGGGCAAGGTCCGGTATCTGGGCATCAGCGAGGCGGCGCCGGAGACCATCCGCCGGGCGCACGCGGCGCACCCGATCTCGGCCGTGCAGACCGAGTACTCGCTGTTCCAGCGCGAGCCCGAGGCCAATGGGGTGCTGGCCACCACCCGGGAGCTGGGCATCGCCTTCGTCGCGTACTCGCCGCTGGGCCGGGGCCTGCTGACCGGTGCGATCACCAGCCCGGACCAGCTCGCCGCCGACGACTTCCGCAAGCACGCGCCGCGGTTCAGCGGCGAGAACATGGACGCGAATCTCGCCGTCGTCGCGAAGGTCAGGGAACTGGCCGACGCCCGCAAGGTCACGCCCGGCCAGCTCGCCCTCGCCTGGGTGCTCGCGCAGGAGTCCGCGGTGGCGATCCCCGGCACCAAGCGGCGCACCTATCTGCGGGAGAACGTCGCGGCCGCCGAGCTGGAGCTCACGGCGGACGAGCTGGCCGCGCTCGACGAGGTGGCCCCGGTGGGCGTCGCCTCCGGTGAGCGCTACGACGAGAACGGCATGCGCTCGGTCAATCACTGAGTCACTCGCCGGCCGGTGCCGCGTACCGACCACGCCACCTGCTCGACTCGTGGGGGACGCGCCGTCGTGCCATGATCTGCGCATGGCCGATCGCCTCATGCTGCTCGACACCGCCGCCATGTACTTCCGGGCCTTCCACGGATTGCCGGACTCGCTGAAGGCGCCGGACGGCACCAGCGTCAACGCGGTGCGCGGGCTGCTCGACGCCATCGCCCGGTTGATCGGCGAGTACGAGCCGAGCGAGCTGGTGGCGTGCTGGGACGAGAACTGGCGGCCACACTGGCGCACCGCCTTGATCCCGAGCTACAAGGCCCACCGGGTACGCCGCGAGGACCCCGACGGTGTCGACGTCGAGGAGGTGCCGGAGCTGCTCGAGCCGCAGGTGCCGGTGATCCGGGAGGTCCTGGCGGCCCTGGGCATCACCCGGGTGGGAGCGGAGGACCACGAGGCCGACGACGTGATCGGGACCCTGGCGACGCGCGCGACGACGCCGGTCGACATCGTCACCTCGGACCGGGACCTGTTCCAGCTGGTGGACGACGATGCCGGGGTCCGGGTGATCAACACGGCCCGCGGGATGAACAGGATCGAGGTGGTGACCGATGCCGTGATCCGGGAGAAGTACGGCATCGGCGCGGCCCAGTACGCGGACTTCGCGACGCTGCGCGGGGACACCTCGGACGGGCTTCCCGGCGTCGCCGGCGTCGGCGAGAAGACGGCGGCCGGGCTGATCGCCGACCACGGCGACCTCGACGGTGTGATCACCGCGGCGTCGGACCCGGGTAGCACCATGTCCCGCGGCGCGCGGGCGAAGATCACCGCGGCCACGGACTACCTGGCCGCCGCCGCCCCCGTCGTGCGGGTCGTCCGGGATCTCGACCTCGGCCTGGGGAGGGGCGACGCGCGGCTGCGCCCGGTGACGGGGAAGGACCGCGAACGGGTCCAGGCGCTCGGCGAGCAGTGGAACCTCGGCGGATCCGTGGAGCGGATCCTCACCGCGCTCGACACCCGCTGACGCGACCGCTCACGCGTGCGCGGTACCGGGGGCAGACGGCAGCGCCCCGCGGACGCGCACGGCGTGCACCGTCACGAGGACGGTGGCGAGCACCAGCAGCGCGAACGCGCCGACGAGCGCCGCGCGCAGGCCGAGCAGCGCGAGCATGCCGCTGACGGTGATGACTCCGAGGTTGTTGGCGGTGCGCAACAGGGCGAACAGCTCGGCGCGGCGGTGCGGAGGCGCCAGCCGATCGACGACGAGGGAGTAGAAGGTACCGAGCACCGGCAGGAGGAAGCCGACGACGGCGGCCGCCGCCAACGTCGTGACGAGGTGTCCGGCGGCGAGAATCAGCCCGGCCGCCGCCGCCGTGACGGCGAGGAACGCGGCGACCGTCGCCAGCCCCGGGACGCGGTTGCGGACACTGACCCAGATCCCGCCGGTCACCGAGCCCGCGCAGAGCGCCAGGGCGAAGAGGAACGCCCAGCCGGCCTCGAGCCCGAGGGCGAGCGCGAAGGAGACCGCCCCGACCTCGACGGCCGCGACGACGGCGCCGCTGGCGCCGGCACACAGCAGCCAGAGGACGACGCCGCGCGGCATCGGCTCACGAGGCCGGCGTCCCGATGTGGGGTCCGTGGCCCGGGCGGGTGCCGATCCCGGGATGCTCGGGATCAGCAGCAGCGGCGCGACGCCGAGCGCGGTGACCGTCGCCAGCGCCCACGTCGGCGAGATCGCGCCGAGCAGCGCGGCGAGCGCCGGGGCGGCGGCGAAGGTGACCTCGTTCAGGGTGGCGGCGACGCCGAGCGCCCGAGGCAGGCGGCCGGGTTCGACCAGATGGTTGAGCAGCAGCCGGAGGTAGCCGTAGGCGGCACCGTTGACCAGGCCCGCCGCGGCGACCGGGACGACCAGCCAGGGGAAGGGGACTCCCACCGCGGCGAGCACCGTCAGCACGGCGAGCGCGAGGGTGCGCAGCGCGATCAGCCCGCGCAGGTAGTGGACGCTGTCGAAGCGAGCGCCCAGGCGTGACACCGGGACCGCGCCGAGCACCTGCGCGGTGGTCATCGCGAAGACGAGCGCCGCTCCGGCCGCGGCGGACCCGGTGACCGCCAGGGCCACCAGCGCGAAGGCGATCGGTGCGGCCGCCTGCGGCACACCGAACGTCCCGTAGCCCACCTGCCACCGCAGCACGGGCCCGCGGCGGCGGGGTTGCCCCCCGGCCCGTCCCGGGCTGAGCCGCGGTGCCCCGGTCACGCCACCTCCGTCGTCGGTCGACCTCTCCTCTGAGCACTATAGTGCTCAATTTGATCGTGCGCCTAGAGTCGGAGTGACCGGCTCACCAGGCGTGCGGAACGCGAGGAGCAGTGGATGAGCGAGCAGATCCGGCCCGACGTGGCCCGCCTCGTCGGAGCGCGCATCCGCGCGATCCGGACGAGCCAGGACCTGAGCGTGGTCAGCCTCGCCGAGCGCAGTGGCGTCAGTCGGCGGATGCTCACCCAGGTCGAACTGGGTCAGGCCAACCCCAGCCTCACCACGGTCGACAAGATCGCCGGGGCGCTCGGCACCAGCTTCTCCGCATTGATCGGCGTGCTCGACCGTCCCGCGCCGGACGGCGTGGCGGTCTGGTCGACGCCGGCGGGAAGCTGGGCCTACCTCGTCAACGCCGTCGAGACGCCCGCGGCGACCATCGAGTTGTGGACCTGGCACCTGATCCGTGGGGATCGGTACGAGGCCGGAGCCGCCGTGGGCGCGCCGGCGTCCATGGTGCACGTGACGGGGGGCGAAGTGCGGGTGCGGGTGGGGGAGGCGGACCGGCTGATCGACCCGACACGATCGGCGCGGCTCGACGCCGGCCACGACCGGGTCTTCGAGGCCGCCTCGCCCGTCGCCGACTTCGTGTGGGTGGTGACGATCCCCCGCGACGCCGAACCCACGTGAGGAAAGGGGGGCGTCAGCGCTCGGCCTGGGTCTGCAGGAACTCGTACACCTCGGTCTCGTCCACACCGGGGAACGCGCCGGGCGGCAGGGCCGCCATCAGGTGCGAGTGCGCCCGGGCGCTGGGCCACGCTTGCCCGGCCCAGGCCTCGGCGAGCTGCGCGGGAGGCCGCCGGCAGCAGTCCGGGTCGGGGCAGCGGGACACCGAGCGCGCCGTCGTCTCCCGGCCGCGGAACCACTTCACGTGGGCGTACGGCAGGCCGATGCTCAGCGAGAACAGTCCGCCCGCGCTGTGCTCGGTGCGCGCGGTGCACCAGTAGGTGCCCGCGGGGGTGTCGGTGTACTGGTTGAACGCGGAGAACTGGTCCGGCACGTCGAACACCTCGCGCGACGTCCAGTACCGGCACACCGGCTGTCCCTCGATCGCTCCCGTGTGGTCGGCGGGGAAGCTGACGCCGTCGTTCTCGTACGCCTTGTAGATGATCCCGGAGCGGTGCACCTTCTGGAAGTGCAGCGGGATGCCGAGGTGGTGGGTGGCCAGGTTGGTGAACCGGTGGGCCGCGGTCTCGTAGGAGACGGCGAACGCGTCCCGGATGTCCTCGACGGCCAGCTCCCGGGCCGCCTTGGCCCGCTGCAGGAAGGCCACGGTGGCGGCCTCGGGCAGCAGGAGCGCGGCGGCGAAGTAGTTGGTCTCGACCCGCTGGCGGAGGAACTCGCCGTAGTTGCCCGGCGTGCCGTGGCCGAGCACGTGGTGGCCGAGCGCCTGCAGCAGTACCGACCGCGGGTCGTGCCCGTCGCCGCTGCCCTGCGGCAGGTAGATCCGGCGGTGCTTCAGGTCGGTGACGGACCGGGTGGAGTGGGGCAGGTTGCCGACGTGGTGCAGGGTGAAGTCGAGGTGCCGGGCGATGTCGGCGATGACGTGCTGGGACAGGGGCCCGCCGGTGTAGCCGACGGCGCCGAGCAGGGCACCGGCCTCCTGCTCGATGGCGGGGAAGTAGTTGTCGCGGCGCCGCATCTCGGCCCGCAGCTCCGTGTTCGCCCGGCGCGCCTCCTCCGGCGTGGCGATCTGCTCCTCCAGCTGCCGCTCCAGGGCGCCCTGCAGGCCGACGATCGCCTCCAGCACCTCGGTGGACGTGCGCGGGCCGACCCGGATGGTCGGCAGGCCCAGTGACTGGTACAGCGGCCCACGCTGCGCCTTCTCCAGCGCGATCTCCAGGGCCGCGCGCCGGGTGGGCGGTTCGGCGCCGAGCAGATCGTCGAGGGTGACGTCGAACGCCGAGGCGAGCGCCCGCAGCAGGCTGAGCCGGGGTTCTCGCTTGCCGTTCTCGATCAGGCTGAGCTGGCTCGGCGCGGTGCCGACGGTCGCGGAGACCTGGTCCAGGGTCAGGCCGCGACGCTTGCGCAGGTGGCGGACCCGCCGGCCCAGGCTGATGACGTCCAGCTCGGGTGTCGCGTCGCGGGCGCGTCGGTCGGAAGGGTCTCGATACCAGCCGTCGGCGGTCATTTCTGCACCCTACGTGAAGAAGCTCATTTCTTCATTCTCATTTCCCGTTCGGTAGCAGGGCAGATCCAGAAAAGTGGAAGTCACAGCAAGGCGCACCCTCCCGGTGCGTCGCCGACATCGACGCGAAGGAGCATCCGATGAGCACGGATCCCCGTCCCACGGACGACCGCCCCACGAATTCGTCCCTCACGCAGCAGGCGGAGGCGCTGGCGCTCGAGTGGGAGGCCGACCCCCGCTGGAACGACGTCACGCGCGACTACACCGCCGAGGACGTCGTCCGGCTGCGCGGCCGGGTGCAGGAGGAGCACACGCTCGCCCGCCGCGGCGCCGAGAAGCTGTGGGAGACGCTGCAGGCCTGCCGTGCCGACGGCGGCTACGTCCACGCGCTCGGCGCGCTGACCGGCAACCAGGCCGTGCAGCAGGTCAAGGCCGGCCTGCGGGCCATCTACCTCTCGGGCTGGCAGGTCGCGGCCGACGCCAACACCTCGGGCAACACCTATCCCGACCAGTCGCTGTACCCGGTCAACTCCGTGCCGACGGTCGTGCGCCGGATCAACAACGCCCTGCTGCGGGCGGATCAGATCGAGTTCGCGGAGGGCAGGGAGACCGGCGGAGACGGAAATGCCGTCGAGGACTGGCTGGTGCCGATCGTCGCCGACGCCGAGGCCGGCTTCGGCGGACCGCTGAACGCCTACGAGCTGATGAAGTCGATGATCGCCGCCGGCGCCGCGGGCGTGCACTGGGAGGACCAGCTGGCGAGCGAGAAGAAGTGCGGCCACCTCGGCGGCAAGGTGCTGATCCCCACGCAGCAGCACGTCCGCACGCTCAACGCCGCGCGCCTGGCGGCGGACGTGTCCGGCACGTCCACGGTCGTCGTCGCCCGCACCGATGCGGAGGCGGCCACCCTGATCACCTCCGACGTCGACGAGCGGGACGTCCCGTTCCTGACCGGCGAGCGGACCGCCGAGGGCTTCTACACGGTGCGCAACGGCATCGAGCCGTGCATCGCCCGGGCGAAGGCCTACGCCCCGTACGCGGACCTGATCTGGATGGAGACCGGCACCCCGGACCTGGAGCTGGCCCGCCGCTTCGCCGAGGCGGTCAAGGCCGAGCACCCGGATCAGATGCTGGCCTACAACTGCTCGCCGTCGTTCAACTGGAAGAAGCACCTGGACGACGCGACCATCGCCAAGTTCCAGCGCGAGCTGGGCGCCATGGGGTTCACCTTCCAGTTCATCACCCTGGCTGGGTTCCACGCCCTGAACTACTCGATGTTCGACCTGGCGCACGGGTACGCCCGCGACGGCATGTCCGCCTACGTGGACCTGCAGGAGCGCGAGTTCGGCGCCGAGTCCCGGGGCTACACCGCCACCCGGCACCAGCGGGAGGTGGGGACCGGCTACTTCGACCTGGTCTCCACCGCGCTCAACCCGTCGGGCTCCACGCTGGCGCTCGTCGGGTCCACCGAGGAGGGCCAGTTCCACTAGGCCCGGCACGGGACGCCTGAGACGCGTCCGGCGGCCGACGGAGGGCCGGCACCACCCACCCGGGAGGTGCCGGCCCTCTCGCCCGTCCGGGGGCGTCCGTCGCCGGCGTCCGTCGCGCCCGACCTTCTTCTCGGAGCCCGAAGAACCGCACAACTTCTCGCCGATCATCGGGTGCAACTCCGGTATCAGGCCCGCAGTCTTGAAGGACGCGGAGATCTTCCGCTCGTGACACCGGGCCGCAAGGAGGGAATCGAGATGAACCACATCAGCACCGAGGGCTGCACCATGAACGGGGTGACGCTGCTGGCGCCGTCGATCCGACGGGAGGAGGAGGTCCTGACCGCGGACGCGCTGCGGTTCGTCGCCGCCCTCCACCGGGCGACCTTCGCTCGCCGGGACGAGCTGCTCGAGGCGCGCCGCACCCGCCGCCGGGCGATCGCCCTGGGCCAGGACCCGGCCTATCGCACCGACACCGCCGCGCTGCGGGCCGACAGCACGTGGCAGGTCGCACCCACGGCGCCGGACCTGGCCGACCGGCGGGTGGAGATCACCACCCCGGTGGACCGCGCGTCGACCGTCACCGCCCTCACCTCCGGCGCCAACGTCTGGCTGGCCGACCTCGAGGACGCCAGCGTGCCGACCTGGGAGAACGTGATCAACGCCCAGCTCAACCTGCACGACGGGCTGCGCGGCGCCATCCCCGAGCTGGACGCCGGGGGCGAACGCCCCACCGTCACCGTGCGACCCCGCGGCCTGCACCTGCCGGAGAAGCACCTGCAGATCGCCGGCCGGCCGGTGTGGGGCGGCCTGGTGGACATGGCCCTCTACCTGTTCCACAACGCGCAGCACCTGATCAACCAGGGCTCGGGGCCGTACTTCTCCCTGCCGAAGATCGAATCGGCGGAGGAGGCGCGGCTGTGGAACGACGTGTTCGTGCTGGCGCAGAAACTGCTCGGCCTCCCGCGCGGCACCATCCGCGCCACGGTGCTGATCGAGACCATCACGGCGGCGTTCGAGATGGACGAGATCCTGTACGAGCTGCGGGAGCACGCCGCGGGGCTGAACGCCGGCCGCTGGGACTACGTGTTTAGCATGATCAAGAACTTCCGGCAGCGCGGACCGCGGTTCATCCTGCCGGACCGGGATCGGGTCAGCATGAGCCAGCCGTTCATGCGGGCCTTCACCGAGCAGCTCGTGGCCGTCGCCCACCGGCGCGGCACGCACGCCATCGGCGGGATGAGCACGGTGATCCCGGCCCCCGAGCACGAGGCGGAGAACGACCGGGCCCTGGCCCGCGTCGTCCGGGACAAGGAGCGGGAGGCGGAGGCCGGGTTCGACGGCTCGTGGGTGGCCCATCCCGGGCTGGTGCCGCTGTGCCGGGACGTGTTCGACGCCGCGCTCGGCGACGCCCCGAACCAGCTGGACCGGCTGCGGGACGACGTCGAGTTCTCCGATCGGGCGCTGCTGGACGTGGCCGCCACGACCGGCAGCATCACCGAGGGCGGCATCCGGCAGAATCTGCGGATCGGCCTGCGGTACCTCGAGTCGTGGCTGCGGGGCCAGGGCGCCGTCGCCGTCGGGGACCGGATGGAGGACGTCGGCACAGCGGAGATCTCCCGCGCCCAGATCTGGCAGTGGATCCACTGCGAGGCGCTGACCAAGGACGGGGAGATCGTCACCGCCGAATATGTCGAGCGGCTGCTGGACGAGGAGTTCGACGGCCTGGAGCGCTCGGCCGAGGACCGGTTCGACGAGGCGCGGGAGATCCTGGAGCGCTCGGCCATGCGCGCCGAGTTCCCGGACTTCCTGACCTCCATCGCCTACGCCGAGTACCTGTGCCGCACCCGGCCGGCGCGGTGGGTCCAGGAGGAGATGGCCGAGCTCGTCCCGGCGTGAGTCCCGCCTCCGCTCGGACGCACGGGAGGGGCGCCGACCCCGCGGGTCGGCGCCCCTCTCGTGCGCTCGGCGTCATCGCCGCGATGTCACCAGCAGGTGACGTAGTCGAGGTTGTCGGTCAGGATGAAGACGCCCGTGGCGACCCGATCCTTGTTGCGGTCGTAGACGTTGCCCCAGAGCGCTCGAGTCGATCGCTCCGGGCCGAAGTAGTACTTCGTGGGATCGTCGGTGTTGAAGTAATACCCCGCGTAGGCCTTCGTGTTGAGCTTCACCGGAACGGTCCCGCCGATGCCGCCGCGGTAGAGACCCGCCGTGCGCTCGACCTTGTACTGCCAGGTGGTGCAGGTGCCGGCCGATGCCGGCGCGGCGGATGCCACGCTTCCGGCGGCGACCCCTCCGACGGCCAGGGCCACGGCGGCGGCGAATCCGAGAATCCTGCGGGTCATGGGGCTCCTCGCGTCGTGCCCGTTCAGGGGCGGTGTGCTGCGAAACCTACCAACCCGTCCCGCCACGGGACAACGCAGCGTCGGTGCCGGCGGCGGGTATTTCGACAAGCGAGATGGTTGATAGCCTCCCGGCATGGGGATCCGCACGCCGCAGTGGGAAGGCGCCATCAACGTCCGGGATCTGGGCGGGCTGCCGATCGCGGGCGGGGGCCGGATCGCGTCCGGTCGGCTGTTCCGGTCCGGCCGCACCGAGACGATGACGACGGCGGGCTGGGTGCAGCTGCGCGCCGACGGCGTGAGCACCGTCATCGATCTGCGCAACGATGACGAGCGTGGTCGGCGGGCGAGCGACGCCGTCGTCGACGAGGCCGGCCTCGACGGGTTGACCCGGCTGGTGCGCCCCACCGAGGATCCCACGCACCTGGACTTCAAGCAGCTGTGCTGGCCCTACCTGAACACGCCGAAGTACTACGCGGACAATCTCCGGCTGTGGCCCGAGCGGTTCGTCCGCATCGTCCACGACATCGCCGTCGCGCCACCGGGCGGGGTGCTCGTGCACTGCTCGGGCGGGCGGGACCGCACCGGGCTGGTCGTGATGCTGATCCTGCAGCTGCTCGGGGTGCCGCACGAGGCCATCGCCGACGACTACGAGCGCGGCGTCCGCGCCGCCAACGAGCGGTTCCGTGTCATCGACCACCCGGTGGAGCGCTACCGGACCCCTGAGCAGCTCGACGCATGGGTCGCCGAGACCCGGGACCACCTGCTGCGCACCCTCGCCGAGCTCGACGCCGCCGACTTCCTCCTGCGGGCGGGCCTCGCGCCCGAGGACCTCGACGCCCTCCGAGACCGGCTCACCGAGGACGGGTGAGGCTACGGCCCCGGCTCAGGGCCGCGGGCGCGAACCGGACGCGACGGCGTCGTCGTCGAACGAGGACCTCCGGGGGCTGTGCTTGCCCGGCACGAAGAAGATGTACACGACCAGGGACAGGGCGATCGCGATGGTCACGTACGCGAACAGCCACTCCTTGTGTCCCGCCGCCGAGAGTGACTCGCCGATGAAGGGCACCGTGCCGCCGAACAAGGAGTTCGCCACGGCGTAGGCGAGCCCGACGCCCAGCGCCCGGATGGAGGCCGGGAACATCTCGGCCTTCACCACGGCGCTCACCGAGGTGTACAGCGCGTTGATGGTCAGGCCGGCCAGCATCAAGCCAGAACGCGACCATCGGATCGGTCACGCCGGCGAGTGTCGACATGATCGGCCAGGTGAAGACGGCCCCGAGCACCCCGAAGGCGATCAGCTGGGCCTTGCGGCCGATCCGGTCCGAGAGCAGCCCGAACACCGGCTGCAGCAGCATGAAGACGAACAGCGCCCAGAAGTTGATGACGGAGGTCTGCGTCTTCGGGATGTGGGAGACGTTGTTCATGAAGCTGAGGATGTAGGTGGTGAACAGGTAGAACGCCATCGTCCCGCCCATGGTCAGGAACACGACGACGAGGAACGGCCTCCAGTGCTGGGTGAACAGCAGCTTCAGGCTGCCGGGCCGGGCGGCGAGCCCGTGACCGGCGGCGTCCGCGGTGGAGTTTGCGGCGCTGATCTGCTCCGTGCTGATCGTCTCGTCCATCGTCCGGCGCAGCCACAGGACGGTTAGGGCCGCGATCGCGCCGATGAAGAAGGGGATCCGCCATCCCCAAGCGGTCAGGTCCTCGGGGCTGAGGACGTTCTGCAGAATCACCAGGGTCAGCAGGGCGAGGACCTGCCCACCGACGAGGGTGACGTACTGGAAGCTGGAGAAGAAGCCGCGGCGGCCGGAAGTGGCCGCTTCCGACATGTAGGTGGCGCTCGTGCCGTACTCGCCGCCGACGGAGAAGCCCTGGAGCAGCCGGGTGAGGTACAGCAGTACCGTCGACCAGATCCCGATCTGGTTCAGGCCCGGCAGCAGGCACATGATCAGCGATCCGACGCACATGAGCGTCACGCTCAGGGTCAGGGCGGCCTTGCGGCCCCGCTGGTCGGCGTACCGGCCGAAGAACCAGCTGCCCACCGGGCGCATCAGGAACGTCAGGGCGAACGTGAGATAGGCGTCGATCTGCGCCTGCGCCGGGTCGCTCTGGTTGAAGAAGTACGTCGAGAAGTAGGACGAGAAGGCGGCGTAGACGTAGAGGTCGTACCACTCGATGAGGTTGCCCGCCGACCCCTTGAGCGTGTTGCTGATCGCCCGCCGGGTCCGGGCGGATTCGTTGGGTGGTGCGGCGCTCGTGGACATGAGGATCCCGTCGTCGACGGTGATCGGGGCGGACGGCAGCCCGGCCGGTTGTCAGGTTACTCCCAGCTTCGCGATGCCCCCTCCCGCGACCGGTACCGTCGTCGCCATGACCGACTTCGCGCCCGTCACGCTGCGCGGCGACCTCGTCACCCTCGAACCGCTCACGCTCGAGCACCACGACGCCCTCGCCGAGGCCGTCGAGGACGGCCGGCTGTGGACGCTCTGGTACACCTCGGTGCCCCGGCCCGAGAGCATGCGCGCGGAGATCGAACGGCGGCTCGCCCTGCAGGAGGCCGGCTCGATGATCCCGTTCGTCGCTCGCCGGAATGCCGACGACGTCGTGCTCGGGATGACGACGTACATGAACATCGACCGGGTCAACGTGCGGGCAGAGATCGGGTCCACCTGGAACCGTGCGTCCACCCAGCGCACCGGCACCAACACCGAGTCGAAGCTGCTGCTGCTGACGCACGCCTTCGACGTCGTCGGCTGCATCGCGGTCGAGTTCCGGACGCACTGGATGAATCAGCAGTCCCGGGCGGCGATCGCGCGGCTGGGCGCGAAGCAGGACGGCGTGCTGCGGAACCACCAGCGGATGGCGGACGGCTCCCTGCGGGACACGGTCGTCTTCTCGATCACCGCGGCGGAGTGGCCGGCGGTGCGCAACGAACTGCGCATGCGGCTGGACGCGCACGGCTGACGCCGGTTCGGCGTTGGTCGGGGGTGTCGCAGAAAAGGCCCCGTTGCGGGCATCGTCAGCGGGCGGGTCTATCGGGCACCGCCTCCTGACGTGGGCAGACGATCGAGACATTTCCTGGGCATCGTTCGGATGACGTTCGCCTATCGGGCGGCTGCTGGCGATGGCCGGCACTGCTCACGCTCCAGCCGAAGCTCCGGTGAGGATGGCATCGACCGCCTCGGAGACTGACGCCACGATCAGATCCGGTGCTGGACTGGCGGCGGCCGAACCCGACCGGTTGATGTAC
This sequence comes from Tersicoccus solisilvae, assembly GCF_014643255.1. Classification (GTDB taxonomy): domain Bacteria; phylum Actinomycetota; class Actinomycetes; order Actinomycetales; family Micrococcaceae; genus Tersicoccus; species Tersicoccus solisilvae. The sequence continues at coordinate 532,109 of NZ_BMJI01000001.1, forward strand.
GCGGTCCGCAGCCCGGCTCGATGGCCGCCAACGATGTCGTGCTCCAATCCGTCGCCAATCATCCACCCGGTCAGGCGACGGTTCAGCCGTGTTGCGAGAGCTTCGAAGATGGCACGCTCGGGCTTTCTGACCCCGACGTCGTCAGAGACGACCCAGCCATCGATGTGTGCATCGAGCCCGAGGACACGGATTTTGGCCTCCTGGTTGTCGCTCATCCCGTTGGTGAGGATCCCAACTGCCCAGCCGGCAGCCCGCAGCCTGTCCAGTGCCGTGCGGTCCTCCGGCTCGCAGGTCACCAGGTACGGCATGCGACGGCGATACCGAGCCCACAACGCCTCGGCCGAGAGGGGCAAGTCGAAGCGTTCGACGAGTTCACTGAACACCGGCCCCTTCGGCCGGGGCTGCGCCAGCGCCCGAGCCGTCTCCTCGATGTCGGCGTCGATGCCGAACTCACAAACGAACTCCTGCGCCCATCGGCACGCTGCAGCCGCTTGATTGACGAGGGTGCCATCCAGATCGACAGCAACCAGACCTTGAGCTTGACCCACCCACCGAATCTAACGGCATGGGCCTGATGACCGCGTCCGATTCGACCAAAGCGTCGCGGACTGCACGGACGCCGCGCGTCGTGGTGCAGGACGCGCGGTGGCACGAGGGCACGTCGCCGAAACAACCATCTCTTGCCGAGAACGCCCCTCTCGGTCGGCGGCGCTGACCGAACGTCACGACCGACCGTCTAAGGGCTGCTGGACGGGACCACGAAGCGCGCCCTCGGATGGAGCCGGGCTGGACCGGCGACGACGCATGCGCTTGATGCGTCGATACGCGCGGATACGGCGCCACGAGCGGCGAAGGTGGCTACGGAAATACCACGTCAGAGCGAGCCCCAGTATGACAACGGGGAGGCACTCGGGAGCGAGAGCGAATGAGCCGAAGAGGATTTCGAACGCTTCGAACCCGATCAGAGAGCCGGCCGCGAACCACACCCATCCGCCGAAGAGGGTGACGCGTACAGCGACACGCCGGTAGAGCCGTCTGGCTCTCAGTCGCTGCAATCCGAGGAGTCGGAGGGCGGGTGAACGGTAACGCGGCGGCTTATTGGGAGGCGGGGAGGGCAAGAATGACAGGACACGAGAAGACATCGCAACGAGTTCCTTCTGGCGGTCGGCAGAAACGGTTCTGTCGTCGCTTGCGGAACAGCGCGCCCAATGTCACATGATTGGTTCGATGCTCCCGCGACGACGAAGCCGGTCGCCCGGAGCGCGTGGTCCTGACCCGCCGACGGGCGCGTAGAGAACCAGGCAGGAAAGACTTGAGCGGCGGCCATCATCTCGACGGGAGCTGCCAGGATGGACACCGGTAGCCAGAATGGTGCGGAGGACCGCCTCGTAGACATGCGCCATCAGGACGCTGAGAGCTATAGCGAGAGCAAGCACGACAAGAGTCGTCTCCAGGGGCGCATTAGCGCTCACCAGCGTCCGGACCCAGACCTCGGTGTGAGCGAAGCGTTCCAACAACGCCAACCCCAGCGATGACATGCGCCTCCCCCTATTGCCATCACCGTAACACCGTCAACGAGCCAGCGGACGGCGTGCCCTCCCGGAGAAGGAACGATGCACGCTCGTCTAACGGTCGGCGTCGCAGGGCCTCTCTCCCAGATCAGGAGCCGAGCAAACCAGTCCCACCGAGTAGCACAAGACTGAGGCCGACGATGATCCCCACCGATCCACCAACCGCAATGGCGAAGCGCTGCTTCTTCAACGACTTCATCGAGCGATCATCTCAGAAGGGAGCCTTCACGATCGCCTACCCTGCCAGGTATGCGTGTGCCGTCCGACAGAGGATCGCCTATCGGACGATGGCTGGCATGAATGCGTCGACGCGGTCGAGATCGTTAGGCGGCGCTGCTCATACCGGCTTAACGGGGTCCCAGTTTTCGTGGCCGTCTGACGAGTGGATGTCTAAGTTTGCGTGAAGAGTGAACCGTCGTGTCGCGTGGCTTGTTGTTCCGGCGTGGGTGAGATTGGGTGCGGCGGCGTCGATGCGTACGACGGCAGTCACGTCGGTTCCTTGTTGGGTGATGGTTTCGATAAGGCTCGTGAGCCCGGTCCTGGTCCTCGACGGCGGCTCCCCGTCCCCCGGGTCCCGACCGGCGCTGAGCGCCGGTGATGCGACGAACCTGCGGGCGCTCATGCGCGAGGTCGTGGCCACCGGGCACCTGAGCGACCTGACCCCGGACACCGCCGTCGGCAAGACCGGCACCGCGGAGTACGGCACCGAGAACCCCCCGCGCACCCATTCGTGGGTCATCGCCGGCCACGAGGACCTCGCCGCGGCCGTCTTCGTCGAAGACGGAGACCTCGGCTCCATCACGGGAACCCCCATCATGCTCAAGGTCCTTGAGGCAGCCCAGACCGCGCAGCAATGAAGGAGTGCTCCGCGACGCCGACGGAGAGTAGTTCGTAGGTGCGTCTCGGACATGGTTCCGGACGCCTCGGCGAGCCCGGAGCGGGCGGACAAGGCGCCGCCAAGCGGCGCCTTGAACCATTGGATAACTCCTCACTACCTCTTCCGCCTCGGGTGTGCCGCGTTCAGGTGCGACGGTCACGCCCCCGACGCCGGACCACACCCGACATCCGCGCCGTTGCGAAGCTTGGTTCAGTCGCGTTGGGTGGGACTGTGCACTTGAGTTCCCCCGGGCCGGTCCGGACCCTCACTGGCGCAGACCTTCGCCGAGTGGCTCCCGAGCTGATCTTGCTGCAGAGGCGTGCATATCGAGTCGAGGCTGAGCTGATCGGCGATGATCGAATACCGCAGTTGACTGAGTCTGTCGCTGAACTTCTCGAGGCGGGCCTGGTCTGGCAGGTCGTCTGCAGTGACAGGCAGGTGATCGCAGCTCTGGCCTTCGCCGTCGAGGACGGCGTAATCGACATCGACCGCCTCGTGGTCGACCCAGCTTGGCATCGCCACGGGCTCGGCCGTGCCCTGGTCATGGCCTTGCCGTCGGAGGCGGCACGGGTCTCTACGGGTCGAGGCAATGCGCCCGCTCGGGCGCTCTACCAAAAACTTCGATTTACTCATCTCGGCGACCGAGAGGTTATCCCCGGGTTGTGGGTCAGCGACTACAGTCGATGAGGTTTCTCCGGTCCGGTCCGGTGGCCAACGTTGGACGACACCGCCATGCGCGCGGACATTCCCGGTCAACAGCTAGCCCGATTGGTCGTCCGAGTGCCATGCCCGGCTCTGCCATTAGGAGCACCTAGTAATCACCGATCGGACGTCGTCGGTTCGAGTAGGTGTCGCTGTCACTTCAGCCCGACGTCGCTTGTTGACGCATACTTGACGTAACCGGCCGGTCATGCGGGGGTTCTGGCGCCCGTCAGCAGCGGTATGCGCCGTCGTATCGGGCGAAGCGGTTGGGGCGTGGGTAGTAGTTGTACTTATAGGGGACGACGGCCTTGCACGCGCTGTCAGACCCAAAGGCCCACTTGACTTTGATCCAGATTGTGCGATCGCACGTCGAGTTGATCTGGATGCCGTGGGTCAGCTTGTTTTGGTAGACGTTCATACAGGACGGCACGGCCGCCTGTGCTGGCTCAGCAATCGCCACGGACGCTGCGGTGGCGCTCAACGCGGTGAGCAACGCGACGACGGTCTTGGTAGGTCGGTTCATGCGAGGAAGTGTCGCATTTTGTTGGGTGATCGTCTAGATGCTCTTGGGATCGCGAGAACTGGTGTAGCTGGTCTTGTCCCAACACTCTATGTAGACCGTTTATGGTGCTCTCATTCAGAGATCTGACCGTCGTGCTGGGTGCGGGTACTGGGTGCAGCAGTCCCGCTTGATAGCCAGGCACTCCTCCATCACGCGACGTGGGTCGTACACGATGCCGTCGAACGTGCAGTTGGTGAGCGCGATCAGTTTGACGCGATCGAGAAGTCCCTCCCGACGGAGGGCGATCAGTCGTCGCTTGATCTCCACCAGCGGCACCGCACCGTAGAGCGAGAACGCCTCCACGGGATTGGCCTCGAGGTAGCTGACGTCTGCGCCAGCGAGGACGAGCGAGTAGTGGTGCGACTTGTGGCAGTTCCGGTCCACGAGAACGATGTCCCCCGGTGCGATGACTGCCTGGTGGACGATCTTGTTCGCGGTGGAGGTGCCGTTGGTGACGAAATAGGTGTGCTGGCTGTGGAATGCGCGGGCAGCCCGTTCTTGCGCGTCCTTGATGGACCCGCGCGGATCGAGCAGGGAATCCAGCCCGCCGGACGTCGCGGACGTCTCCGCCAGGAGCAGGTTCATCCCGTAGACGTCGACCAGGTCGTTCGTCCACGGAGAACAGTGCACGGGGCCCCCGCGAGAGATGGGCAGGGCGTGGAACACGCTTCCCGGCCGTTCGCTGTGCTTCCGCACCGCGGTGCAGAAGGGCGTCTCGTACCGCGCCGCGATGCCGTCGACGATCGAGACATGGAGGTCGAGCGTGTCGGTTCGGGAGAAGATCCGACGGATGCCGCGAACAGGGACCCCGCCAGGGTCTCCAGCGCGACCCCCGCCACCAGGTACAGGTCCAGTTCGGGACGCAGGTTCCCCAGAGCGGCCGCGAGGTCCACAATCCGTTGTGCCGGTGGCGCCGCGTCCATCGCCGATCCGACCCGGCGGTGGGCGAAGGCACGCAGCGAGGTGCCGAGGTTCCGCTCGGACCGCGTGGCGAACCGGGGGGTGATGACGCATGCCTGGATGGTCGGGTTCAGGAGCAGGGCGACGACGGCGTCGTCCGCGCTCGAGACGACGTTGACCTCGTAGTGGAACGCGTCCGCCCTCCGGCGCTGCCGCACCAGCGAGCGGCGGAACCGCTCGACGTCCTCGGTCGGTCCGTCGTCGATGACGAGCACCTCGATGGCGGCCGGGACCGCCGCTGGCGGGTTGGACGCGCGGTCGGCGTCAGCCGCTGCGTCGGGACCGGCATATTCCGGTGTGCGCAGGGCGTCGGCCACGGTTTCCGTGTGGTCGAGCGCGTCCCGGTATCTGCCCGCGTCGACCAGCTGGGCGATCGCCGCGACGCGTTGAGTTCCCGGGACTGCCCAGTACGGCTCGAGGCCGGAGAGGCGGCCGAGCAGACGGTCGAGTTCGGCGTCGGTGCGGCGTCCGGCGGTCCCGGTTGCTCGGTGGTGGAGTTGCTCGGTGAGGAGGTAGCCCAGGTATTCCCAGGCGTCCTTGCGAGTCCGCCAGGCACTGTCGGGTGTAGCGACGTCGCCGCCGTGTGTGAGCTGGCCGGGCATGGTAGATGCGTTCCTGTTATGGACGGAGGCGACGAGGAAGGGTGTCAGCGGTCCGGTCACGCGCGGTCCCGCTGGTGCCGCATGGGGATGCGGACGCCGCGCTCGTCGGCGACCTCGAGCGCCCGCTCGTACCCGGCGTCGGCGTGCCGGATGACGCCCATGCCGGGGTCGTTGGTCAGGAGGCGCTCGAGCTTCTGCGCGGCCAGCGGGGTGCCGTCGGCGACGCCCACCTGCCCGGCGTGCTGGGAGCGGCCGATGCCGACGCCGCCGCCGTGGTGGATGGAGACCCAGGTGGCCCCGGAGGAGGCGGCGGTCAGGGCGTTGAGCAGCGGCCAGTCGGCGATCGCGTCGGACCCGTCGGCCATCGCCTCCGTCTCCCGGTACGGGGAGGCGACGGAGCCGGAGTCCAGGTGGTCGCGCCCGATCACGATCGGCGCCGAGAGGGTGCCGTCGGCCACGAGCTCGTTGAACCGCAGCGCGGCGCGGTGCCGCTCCCCGTAGCCGAGCCAGCAGATCCGGGCCGGCAGCCCCTCGAACTCGACCCGGTCCGCGGCGGCGTCGAGCCACCGGTGCAGGTGCTCGTTCTCCGGGAACAGCTCCTTGATCGCGGCGTCGGTGATCGCGATGTCCTTCGGGTCGCCCGAGAGCGCCACCCAGCGGAACGGGCCGAGGCCCTCGCAGAACAGGGGCCGGATGTAGGCGGGCACGAAACCGGGGAAGTCGAAGGCGCGGGCGTAGCCGGCCTGCCGGGCCTCGTCGCGGATCGAGTTGCCGTAGTCGAACACCTCGGCGCCCGCGTCGCGGAACTCGACCATGGCCTGCACCTGGGTCGCCATGGACTCGCGGGCCTTCTTGGTGAACCCGTCGGGATCGGCGGCGGCCTCGGCCTCCCACTGCTCGACCGTGTACTCCGTCGGCAGGTAGGACAGCGGGTCGTGCGCGGACGTCTGGTCCGTGACGACGTCGACCGTCAGCTCCCCGGCCCGGTGGCGGCGCAGCAGTTCGGGGAAGACGGTCGCGGCGTTGCCGACGTACCCGACGGACAGGGCACGCCGCTCGTCCTTCGCCGCGGTCACCTTCGCGAGCGCGGTCTCCAGATCGGTCTCCACCTCGTCGAGGTACCGCTTGGCCTGCCGACGGCGCAGCCGGGCCTCGTCGACGTCGACCATCAGGCAGGCGCCCCCGTTCAGGGTCACGGCCAGCGGCTGCGCGCCGCCCATGCCGCCACAGCCGCCGGTCAGGGTCAGCGTCCCCGCGAGCGTCGGCTCGGACAGCCGGCCGTCCTCGTGCATCACCTTCGCGACCGCGTGGAACGTCTCGAAGGTGCCCTGCAGGATGCCCTGGGTCGCGATGTAGATCCACGAGCCGGCGGTCATCTGCCCATACATGGTCAGGCCCTCGGCCTCCAGCCGGCGGAACTCGGGCCAGGTGGCCCAGTCGCCGACGAGGTTGGAGTTGGCGATCAGCACCCGCGGCGCCCACGCGTGGGTGCGGAACACGCCCACCGGCTTGCCGGACTGCACGAGCAGCGTCTCATCGTCGGCCAGGTCCGTCAGGGTCGCAACGATGGCGTCGTACGCTGCCCAGCTGCGCGCGGCCCGGCCGGTGCCGCCGTAGACGACCAGGTCGTCCGGGCGCTCGGCCACCTCCGGGTCGAGGTTGTTCATCAGCATCCGCAACGGCGCCTCGGTCTGCCAGCTCCGGGCAGTCAGCTCGGTGCCGCGCGGGGCGCGGACGGGACGGGCTCCGGGCAGGGCCATGGTCATCTCTCCTAAAAACATGTGACGGTCGACTTAGGGCAGAGGGGCGGGCCGGGGCGACCCGCTGACGGAGGTCAGCCGGGCTGGCCCTCGAGGCCGGATGCCTCGGCGTCGGACGCCTCCGGGATGCGCATCTCGAAGGTCTCGGTGATGGTGGCGTAGTCGTAGTACCCCATGCGGGCGAGCGGCTTGATGCGGGGAATGTCGAGCTTGCCGTCGACGTCGATGACCTCGTCGGCGATGTGGATACGCTCAACCTGCGCGAAGACGATGTCGATCGTGCCGACGTTCGAGTTGCCGGACATCCGGTGAGTCGAGAGATAGCGGCACTCGAAGTGCACCGGGCTCTCGGCGACCATCGGCGTCGACGACAGGTCCGCGTAGGTCTTGCCAATGCCGGCGCGGTCGAACTCGTTCACCTCGGGCGGCAGGGCCATCGCGCTGATGTTGACCGCCTCGCGCAGGTCGTAGGTGGCCATGTTCCACACGAACCATCCGGTCTGCTCCGCGTTCAGCACGGTGTCCTTGCGCCGACCGTCGGGGTACTGGTTGGCGGAGAACATCACCATCGGGGGGTCGAAGGTGAGGTTCTGCCACTGGCTGTAGGGAGCCAGGTTCTCGACGCCGTCGGGGCTGACGCTGGAGATCCACCCGATCGGCCGCGGCACGGTGCAGCTCTTGAACGGGGAGTAAGGCAGGGGGCTTCGTCCTGCAGACGGGTCGTACTTCACGAGTTCTCCTTCGTGGTGATGGTGTGGACACCGGCCCGGTCGGCGGCCGCTGGCTGCTGGGCGAGGGGAGTGGTGTCGGTGGCGGTGAAGGGCGTGTCGAGATCGCGGTCGAGGGCCACGGTGCGCCGGATCCGTCCCGAGAAGAGCCAGTACAGCCCGCCGGCGACGACGATCCCGATGATCCAGGCGATCTCGGCACCGCCGAACAACTGCGCCACCGGGCCGACGTAGAGGCTGCTGTTCATGAACGGGATCTGGATGAGCACGCCGACCGCGTAGGCGACAAAGGCGCCGACGTTGAAGCGGCCGTACTCGCCGTTCCGGTCGAACAGGGCGCCGATCGAGTACCGCTCCTTGCGCACGAGGTAGTAGTCGACGAGGTTGACGGCTGACCACGGCGTCATGAAGTACAGGAGGAAGAGCAGGAAGTTGGTGAAGGCGGTGAGGAAGTTGTCCGTGGCCGCGAGGGCGATCGCGAGCGAGATGACCGAGATGGCGGTTACATAGATGCTGCGGGCCCGTGGACCGACCTTCGAATGGCCGGCGAGGCTGGTGACGATCGTCGCGACCGACATGTAACCCCCGTACGAGCTCAGCGTGTTGCCGGTCAGCTTCCCGAGGATCACCGCGAGCAGCACGATAGGCCACAGCGCCCCGCCCAGCCCGGCGATGTACCCCACCTGGTCGTGGCCGAAGGCGGCGCCGCCGAGCGCGGCGGCCAGCGCCCCGAGTGTCATGGCGAGGGAACCGCCGAGCACGCTGCCGGCGAAGGTCCAACCGATGGTCGCGCGCTTCGGGGTCCCGGCGGGAAGGTATCGCGAGTAGTCCGCGATGTACGGACCGAAGGTCAGCTGCCACGATGCGGACAGCGAGATGCCGAGCACGAAGGCGGCGCCGTCGAACGCGGGTTCGGCAGCGACCTGCCCGGTGTGGCCGTCCAGCAGGATCCGGATCAGCAGCCACACGAAGACGACGAAGCTCAACGACGCGGCCAGGTGGGAGAACCGGTGGATGTAGCGGTAGCCGACGATGGCCAGCACGGTGGAGAAGACCGCGAAGATCACCGAACCCGCCTGGTGGGGCACGCCGAACAGGGTGCCGATGGCCTGGCCGCCCAGCACGAGGCCGGTGGCGTAGAAGCCGATGTAGATCATCAGGGCGAGCACGAGCGGCAGGATTGCGCCGTAGTAGCCGAACTGCGCCCGGCTCTGGATCATCTGCGGAACGCCGAGGCGGGGGCCCTGCGCCGAGTGCAGGGCGGTGACAAAGCCGCCGACGGCGTTCCCGATGATGATGGCCGGGACGGACCACACCGCACTGTTGCCGAGGATGACGAACAGCGCGCCGGTGACGACGGCGGTGATCGACGTGTTGGCCGCGAACCATACGAACAGCAGGCTGCGCGGGGACCCGTACCGCTCGGCATCGGGGATGAAATCGATCGAGCGCTGCTCGACGGAGGCGGTCCTCGCCATGGTGACCTCGTTCCTGGGGTGGTCGGGATCACACCAGTATGCAGCCGATATATTGGTTGCACAAGGGCGGCGTCTTGGAACTCGTGCGGTTACAGTGTGGGCATGCTTCTGCCTCTGCGTCCCACCCGCGGCCGCCCTCGAACCCGGTGTCCGCTGCCGGGCGCGGCTCGGCGATGATGCTGCAGGGCAAGGCGGCACAGGCCTACGACCAGATCGAGCGCCTCATCGTGCTCGAAGAGATCGCCCCGGGTTCCCTCGTGTCCGAGGCGGTGTTGATGGAGCGCACCGGCCTGGGCCGCACGCCTGTCCGGGAAGCACTGCAGCAGCTCGCACGGAACCGCATGGTCGAAATCCATCCGAACAAGGGCGTTCTTGTTCCGCCGACGTCGCTCGAGGCCCAGCTGCGCATGCTCGAATTGCGCCGCGAGCTGGAGGCGCTCAGCGTCCGGCTCGCGTGCGACCGGGCCACAGCGGCCGAGCGGGACCGGATGCGCACGATGATCGACCTGCTTGACACCGGCGACTTCACGCTGCGCAGCTACCTCGACTCGGTCACCGAGGTGCATCACGTGCTCGTCGCCTCCAGCCACAACGAGTACGTCGAGGATGCGATGGCGCCGCTGCAGGGACTCTCGCGGCGGTTCTGGCACGCCCACGTCCGGGACGTCGACGCCGAGGTGCACCGGGGAGCGCGCCTGCACGCCGCGATCCTGCGCGCCGTCGTGGACGACGACCCCGACGCCTCGTCCGCGGCGTCGCGCGCACTCAATGACTATCTCGTCGAGTTCTCCCTCGCGACCATCCGGTCTGGTTCCCGCGCGACCCGGGTGAGTGCCCCGATCTCCTGAAAGACCGAAGGGGCATCGACGATCGAACAGCCGGTGTGATGGCTCGCACGGTCGCCGCCGTCTTCCAAACCTCCAGCGAGGGGGCCGCCGACGCCGAGACAAGCCCGGCAGATCCTGGCCGGGGGCGAAGCAAACTTCGGTGGTGTGGTCAGGCGAAGCGGGGCCGTCCGGGTTCGGACGTCCGCTGCGGGAAGATCACCATCACCATCGTCGCTTCGACGTCTGACCTGCTTAGTCACAGCAAGAGTGCCAAGCGGTTGCGAAGTCCGAAAAGCTTGTCCGCCTATAGCTGAGCTTCTGCCGGCAGGGACAAGCGCTTGGTTGCGACATCAAGAAGCTTCGACACCAGCGTGTCACTTGTTCTCGGTCGTAATCAGGCTCTTCGGATCTGAGCGTGGTTGAGGGTGTCGGCGTGGCGTTGCGGGGGTGAGAGAGGTCGAGGTCTTCAGGATGGGTAGCGACCAAGCAACCTAACCGAAGACTGAATCGCCCCGGGTTTCGTGGAGGCTCGGTTAGTTGGATCGGACCTCGGTGAGGACCGGGTTCTGACGGTAGTGAATCGGCCTGACTTTCGTTCCTATCGGGAGCTTTGTCCGGCAAGTGCCGGCTGGGCTGATTCCAGGTCAGCGTAGTACGCCTGCTCGACCTCGATCGGGGTGCGCATGTCGAGCTCGCCGTGGAGGCGCTGGTTGTTCCACCACCACACGTACTCGAGGGTCGCGAGTTCCACCTGCTCGACGGTCCGCCAAGGGCCGCGCTGACGGATCAGCTCGGTCTTGCAGAGGCCGTTCACGGCCTCAGCGAGGGCGTTGTCGAACGAGTCGCCGACGGTGCCGGTGGAGGGTTTCGCGCCGAGTTCCTCGATCCGGTCGGTGTAGACCACGGCGAGATAGTGCGATCCGTGATCGGCGTGATGAATCAGCCCGTCGAGGCGTCCGCCGGCGTCCCACGCGGCCATATCGAGTGCCCGTAGCGGCAGGATATCGGACTTGAGCGTGGCTGCGACGTTCCAGCCCACGATGCGGCGCGAGTAGACATCGGTGACGAACGCGACATACGCGAACCCGGACCACGTTGCGACATAGGTCACGTCAGCCACCCAGAGTCGGCGCGGGCCAGGGGCGGTGAACCGGCGTTGCACGAGATCCTTCGGCTTCTCCGCTGCCGGATCGGACTTCGTCGTGAACACTCTCTTGGACCGCTTCACACCCTCCACGCCGGCCAACCGCATCAGCCGTTCGGTCTGATCGCGACCGATCTCCCACCCTTGTCGCCGCATCAGCGCATGCATCTTCCGGCGCCCGTAGACGCCGTAGTTCTCCGCGTGTAGGCGAGCGATCTCGGGCACGAGCAGGTCGTCGCGCAACTGCCTCGCTGACGGCGCACGGCCGACGGCGGCGCGGTAGCCGCGGGAGGTGAGGAAGCCCTGGACTGCGGGCCTGAGGACCCGGCAGATGAGCTCGACCCCGAAACGATCCCGGTACTCATTGATGAACCGGATCATCTCGGTCAGGGGCGGTCGAGCTCCTTCGCGAAAAACACGCTCGCAGCCTTGAGGATCTCGTTGGCCTTGCGCAGTTCGGCGTTCTCCTTCTGCAGCCGCTTGATCTCCGCCGCCGCGTCCGTCGTCAGCCCCGGCTTCACACCGGCGTCAACCTCAGCCCGGCGCTGCCACAGCCGCAGCGTCTCCGGGCTCATACCGAGCAATCCGGCGACATGCCTGACAGCGGCCATCATCGTCGGGTGCGACGGCCGCGTCTCCGCGAGCATCCGCAACGCCCGCTCACGCATCTCCGGCGAATACTTCCTGTTCATCGTGTTCCATCCTTACTTGAAGAACGGAACGAAAGTCAGGCCGATTCAGTCACCTATCGGTGCAGCAGTCCCGCTTGTGCGCCGCGCCGCGTGCGGCGCCCGGGGTCAGCCCCGGCGGTGCCGGCGACGGGTCGCGGGGCGATTCGACCTGTTCGCTGCACGCAATGTCCCGTGCGTGCTGAGATAATGAGGTCAGTCCACTGACCTAAGGAAACATGTGCCGTCGGATCGTTCGTACCAAGTCGTGCTGGATGGCGTGGAGGCAGACCTCCGAAGCGGCCAGCTCTCTTCCGGTGACCGGTTGCCGGGGGAGAGGGCTCTTGCCGCCAAGTACGGGATCTCCCGTGCATCCGTTCGTGAGGCCCTGCGCGTGCTGGACACCATCGGGCTGGTGAAGTCCGCTGTTGGGTCCGGGCCCGCGTCTGGAGCCATCGTGATCTCCGAACCCGCCAGCGGGATGGCGCGGGCGATGCGGCTGCACATGGCAGCGCGCAACCTGCCCCTCGAAGACATCGTGCAAACGAGGATGCTGCTGGAGGGCTGGGCCGCGCGGGCTGCCGCCGACCGCGTGTCCACGCAGGGAACGCATTTCTCCGAGCTCGAGGAAGCTTCCGCACTGTTGGAACAGATGAGCGCAAAGGACGTGGACCGCGTGCGGTTCCACATCCTTGACTCGCAGTTTCACCTCGCCGTCTCGGCGTTGGCCGGCAGCGTGGTGATCAGTACTGTCATGGATTCTCTGCGGGAGACAATCCGGGGTTATGTGATCGACGCATTCACTGACTTGACCGATTGGGTCGACGTGTCCGCGGAACTGCGGCTACAGCACCGTGGCATCCTCGATGCGGTGCTGGCCGGTGACGGGGACACCGCGGAGCGCCTCGCCCGCGACCATATCGCGTGGTTCGTGGCGCGGGCATCGACTGACCTGCCAGCCAGGCACTCTCAAATCGCGGCCATCTCGTCGTGATCCCACCTCGCACGGCAAGGTCTTCCGCACGGATTCGGCAGCAACTTGAGCTTGATCGTTCCGGCACAGTGGAGCTTCTGCGGCTGGAACCCTCGATAGCGCAGCGGGTGTCTTCTGGACCAACGCTGGTCTCCTCCTCGGCGCGGTCGCCTTGACCGCGAAATCCAACCCCAACCGTTAAGTGCTGGGTCTGCTGTCCACCGTCGGAGCCGGTCCCGGTTCACCCGCGGTCCGGTGGCCGGCGTCCTGCTGCCCTGCCCGCTGGCGGAAAGACTGCCGCCGGTGTCCGGTCAGAAGGGGAGCCGACCGTGCTTCGGGGTAACCATGAGGATGCCGATCACCTTCAGGTCCTTGGTCACCGCAACGCGCCCCTCTGCTGACCCGGCCTTGCATTGAATGGCAGTCGCGCCGACGACGGTGCCATCAAGGTAAGTGTCGTCGTCCACGGCGACGGCGGCTCCCCCTGGCAGCTCAACACGGGAATCGGTCAGCCGCTCGAGCTTTCCCCAATCGTGGCGAATCGTCCGCCAGGCGCTTGTGAGGGGATCATGGGGCGCGTCTCGGTCGGAACGGCGTGCATCAACGTCTCGAGCCGGTCATACTCCTCGCCATCGAGCAGCGTGAACACCTGCTCGGTGAGTTCGACGACGTGCCGGTAGGTGTGACGGTTCAGGGATCCCGTCGGAATCAGCGGCGCGGCGCGCCGCTCGGACGTCGACCGCCTCTTCATGCCCGGTGCCGCCGCCAGGGCATGGCCCGGTGGTTGATGGTCTGTCCTAGGGGGTGATCTTGCGGCAACAACATGCTCACGCACCATGAGCCGCTCTGGCTTATCCTCGTGCGATCCCCGACACGGCCCCATGTAGGGGGCCGTTCGCCTGTACTTCGAAACCTCACCTGACGATCAACACGTCCAGGTGGCGAGGACCGTGAACCCCTTCGACGCGTTCCAGCTCGATGTCGCTCGTTGCCGACGGACCGGAGATCATGGTCGTCGGCCGGACCGGATCGAGCCGGCCGACGGCCTCCGGCACCAGCCCGACGATCGACTCCACCGGAACAAGGCAGATGTGATGATCCGGCACCAGGGAGATGGCGCGCCGGCCCTGGTCGGTGGATCCGTCGAGGAAGATCGTGCCGGTCTGGGCGACCGAGACCGCACTACTGGTAACCACCGCCCCCACCTGGTCGAGCATGTGCACATCCAGGGGGGCGTCGGCGGAATCGACGAGGCGGCGTGCCTCGGTCTGGAGGCTGGCCAAGGGATGATCTGGTTCGTCCAGTGCCGGCGGGACCACGTACGACGAGGCCCCGGCCAACCGGCGCGCGACCGCGGTAGGCAGATCGGCGGTGTCGATCACTTCGACGTCGGCCCGGTAGTCCACGAGGCGGTCCACCAGCAGCTCGACGAGCTCGTCGGGGCTGAGCGACGATGAGTGCCGGTAGTCCCGGGGAATGTCCGTCGGTGTCCGTGCCGCTTCCCGAGCGTCGTCGCCGATGGCGGAGCCGTCGTCGGCGAGGGCGTAGCGGATCCGTGCCAGCACCGTCTCCCGTGCCGAGGCCGGCCCGTCGTTGGGCTGCTCGCTCATGGCTGTTCCTTCCGAGTCCCAGGGTTCCCGTCGTTCGTCTGTCGTTTCTTCCACCAGGTGTGGAACGACTCCGTGGGAGGGGCGGGGATGTCCCGGCTCGACGTCCAGGCCCCGGCGATGCCGGGCAGTTTCGAGAACTTCCGGTCCCGGCCGGCGAAGAGGGAGCCCAGCGGCAGGGCGCGCTCGGCGGCGGCCATGCGGCGGCCGTCGCTCATCATCCACTGGGCGCCCTTCAACGCCGTGTCCAACTGACCCTTCAGAGTGCCTGCCTCCTTCCGCGCCTCGACGTCCTTGCCGCGGAGGTGCACGAGGATCTCAGGGATGTTGATCTTCACGGGACACACGTCGTAGCACGCCCCGCACAGCGAGGACGCGTATGGCAGGGACCCGTTCTCTCCCTGCTCCACCCCGGTGAGCAGCGGCGAGAGGATCGCCCCGATCGGCCCGGGATAGGTGGAGCCGTAGGCGTGGCCGCCGGTCCGCGAGTACACCGGGCAGACGTTCAGGCACGCCGAGCAACGGATGCAGTGCAGCGCGGACCGGCCGTCCTCGTCCGCCAGGGCGGCGGTGCGGCCGTTGTCCATGAGAATCACATGCACGTTCTGGGGCCCGTCGCCCGGAGTGACGCCCGTCCACATCGAGGTGTACGGGTTCATCCGCTCGCCGGTCGAGGAGCGGGGGAGCAGCTGGAGGAACACCTCGAGGTCGGTGTAGGTGGGCAGCAGCTTCTCGATGCCCATCACGGTGATCAGCGTCTCGGGGAGCGTCAGGCACATCCGGCCGTTGCCCTCGGACTCGACGACGGTCAGGGTGCCGGTGTCGGCGATGCCGAAGTTGGCGCCCGAGACGGCGACCTTCGCGGCGAGGAACTTGCGGCGCAGGTGGGTCCGGGCGGCCGCCGCGAGCAACTTCGGGTCGTCGGAGAGCTCGGGATCGATGTCGGTCATCTCCGCCAGGAAGATCTCCCGGATCTCCCGCCGGTTGCGGTGGATGGCGGGGACGAGGATGTGGCTGGGCGTGTCATGCCCGAGCTGGACGATCAGCTCGGCCAGGTCCGTCTCGAACGCGTCGATCCCCACGCCTTCGAGGTACTCGTTCATGCCCATCTCCTGGGTGGCCATGGACTTGACCTTGACGACCTCCCGCCGCCCGTTCGGCAGCACCGGCGCGTACTGCGTGGCCAGCTGTTCGACGATGCGGTTCGCCTCGTCAGCGTCGCGCGCCCAGTGCACGACGCCACCCCGGGCGATGACGTTCGCCTCGAACTGCTCGAGCAGAGCCGGCAGGTTCGCCATCGTCGCGGCCTTGATGGCCGAGCCCGCGTCCCGCAGGGCCTCCCAGTCGTCGAGCTCCCCGACGACGGCGGCGCGCTTGGCGCGGATCGTGGAGGTTGCCCGGCCCAGGTTCGCGCGCAGCTGCTCGTTGCCGAGCTCTCGCCCGGCGTACTGCGGGAACGGTTCGCGTTCGACGATGTTGCCGACGCCGTGTGCGGGGCGAACCCGCGGCATGCCCAGATCGGTGCTCATCGCAGGGCACCTCCCTGCAGCTGGGCCGCGCCATCGAAGACGAGCGGGTCCTCCCGGGTGCTGGCGAGCACTTGCGCCAGGTGCACCGTGCCGACGTCGGTGTGCTGGCGGGACAGGCCGCCGCCCATGTGCATCAGGCAGGACGCATCGCCGCCAGCGCACAGGGAGGCCCCGGTCGCGACCACGTTGGCCACCTTGTCGTCCAGCATCGCCGTGGATACGGCAGCGTTCTTCACCGAGAACGTGCCGCCGAACCCGCAGCACTCCTCCGCCTGCGGCAGGGGATTCACCTCGATCCCTTCGACGCTGCGCAACAGATCCAGCTGCCGGTCCCCGAGCCGGAGCAGGCGCATCCCGTGGCAGGACGGGTGGTAGGTGATTCGGTGGGGGAACCAGGAACCGAGCTGCGCGGCCGCGTCGGTGACACCGAGGACGTCGGTGAGCAGGGCCGACAGCTCATAGGTGCCGCGGCCGATCGTCTCCGCCCGCGCCGCCAGGTCCTCGTCGCCGGCGCGGCGGGCCATCTGCGCGTGCTGGTGCTTGACGGAGGCGACGCAGGAGCCCGACGGTGCGACGGCGACGTCCCACTCCGCTGCCTCGAACGCCCGCACGTGATTGCGGATGACCGGCACGGACGCGTCCGCGTAGCCGGAGTTGACGTGCATCTGGCCGCAGCAGGCCTGCCCGGCGGGGAAGACGACCTCGTGGCCGAGCCGCTCCAGAATGTTCACGGTCGCGACGGCGACCTGGGGGTACATGGCGTCCACGATGCACGTGGCGAACAGGGCGATTCTCATCGGCGGCCTCCCAGCAGCTGGATCCCGTTCATGTGGTCAGACCATCGTAGGTGGGATACTTCACAATGGCAAGAGTGTGAGCTACACTACATGGTCAGACCATAGTGGTCAGACCACCTGGAAAGGTGGATCGCCGTCTCGACCGGGGCGGCTCCTGGCAGAAAGGTACATCCATGTTCACTCCCGTGACCGACCCGGTCGCGAACAGCGTGCCGCTGTCCGCGCTGATCGCGTTGATCCCCCTGGTTGTGTTCTTCATCCTGCTCGCCGTGGTGAAGGTCCGGGCGCACGTCGCCGGGCTCGCGGCCCTGGTGACCGCTTTGATCGTGGCGGTCGCGGCGTTCGGGATGCCGGTCGACCTGGCGCTGCTGGCCGGCACGGAAGGTGCGGTGTTCGGTGCTCACCCGGTGCTGTGGATCGTGATCATGGCGATCTGGCTGTACCAGGTCACGGTGCTCTCCGGCCGGTTCGATGACCTGCGGCGGGTCTTCGACATGATCGGCGGCGGCGACGTGCGGGTGCAGGCCATCCTCATCGCCTTCTGCTTCGGCGGCATGCTGGAGGCCCTCGCCGGCTTCGGCGCCCCGGTCGCCATCACGGCCACGATGCTGGTCGCCCTCGGGATCTCCCCACTGAAGGCAGCCTGCGCCGTGCTGTTGGCCAACACCGCCCCGGTCGCCTTCGGTGCGGTCGCCATCCCGATCACGACCGCGGGCAGCCTCACCGGATTGGACCCCGCCCACATCGGCGCCGTCGTCGGCCGGCAGGCGCCCCTGCTGGCGGTCATCGTCCCGCTGATCCTGCTCTTCATCCTCGATGGCCGCCGCGGCGTGAAGGACGCCTGGCCGATCGCATTGGGCACCGGCGTCGCGTTCGGCGTGGCGCAGTTCCTGTGCTCGAACTTCTTCTCGTACGAGCTGACCGACATCGTCGCCTCCCTCGTCGGGCTCGCCGCCGCCGTCCTGATCCTGCGTGTCTACACCCCACGCGGCCGCGACCAGGCGCGTGAACGGCTCGGCATCGCCACCGTCAAGACGGGCGAGTCGCTCTCCTCAGGCCGCATCGTCATGGCCCTGTTCCCGTACCTGCTCGTCATCGTGATCTTCGGGATCGCCAAGCTGTGGAAGCTCGGCGTGAACATCCCGGCCGCCCTGGCGGCGACGGACGTGAAGATCCCGTGGCCCGGCCTGTCCGAGCGCCTCGTCGACGCCGCCGGCAAGCCGCTCAGCTCCACCACCTACACCTTCACCTGGCTCTCGAGCCCCGGCACGTTGCTGCTGATCACGGGTCTGATCGTCGCCCTGGTGTACTCCCTGAACGACGACGGCGGGCGCTTTCGGCTGCCTTTCGGCACCGCGATCCGCGAGATCGGGGTCACGGTTTACCGGATGCGGTGGGCCGCGGCGACCATCCTCCTCGTGCTCGCCCTGGCCTACGTGATGAACCTGTCCGGCCAGACGGTCACCATCGGCGTGTGGCTGGCGGGGACGGGCGGCTTCTTCGCCTTCCTCTCACCCATCCTCGGCTGGCTGGGCACCGCGGTCACGGGGTCGGACACCTCCGCGAACGCCCTGTTCGCCAAGCTGCAGCAGACCGCCGGCGTGAACGCCGGCATCGACCCGAACCTGCTGGTGGCGGCCAACACCACCGGCGGTGTCGTCGGCAAGCTGATCAGCCCGCAGAACCTGGCCATCGCCGCCACGTCGGTGCAGCTGGACGGGCAGGAGGGCACCATCTTGCGCAAGGTGGTCGGGTGGTCCGCCGGGCTGCTGCTCGTGCTGTGTGTCCTGGTCTTCCTGCAGTCCACGCCGGTCCTGGGTTGGATGCTTCCCTGACCTGCTCCACTGCACCTCCTCGCTCCATCCACGACTCAGCGCCGGCACCGGGCCAGGCGCGGAATTGAGGCAGCATGTTCTCCAAGATCCTGGTCGCCAACCGCGGTGAGATCGCCATCCGCGCGTTCCGTGCGGCTTACGAGCTCGGCATCAAGACCGTGGCGGTCTTTCCGTACGAGGACCGCAACTCCATCCATCGGCAGAAGGCCGACGAGGCCTATCAGATCGGGGAGGAGGGCCACCCCGTTCGGGCCTACCTCGACGTCGATGAGATCATCCGCGTGGCACGGGAATCCGAGGCGGACGCCATCTACCCCGGCTACGGTTTCCTCTCCGAGAACCCCGATCTGGCGCGTGCCGCCGAAGCTGCCGGTATCACCTTCATCGGACCGCGGGCGGACATCCTCGAACTGGCGGGAAACAAGGTCGCCGCCCTCCAGGCCGCGAAACGGGCCGGCATTCCCACCCTGGAGTCTTCCGCGCCGTCCGCGGACCCTGCGGCCCTGCTCGAGGAGGCCGACCGGATCGGCTTCCCGATCTTCGTCAAGGCCGTCGCCGGCGGCGGCGGTCGCGGCATGCGCCGGGTCGAGACGCCGGCGGAACTGCCGGACGCACTGGCCGCGGCCATGCGAGAGGCGGACACCGCGTTCGGGGATCCCACCGTCTTCCTCGAACAAGCAGTGTTGCGACCCCGGCACATCGAGGTGCAGATCCTCGCCGACACCCACGGCGAGACCGTCCACCTGTTCGAGCGGGACTGCTCCGTGCAGCGGCGTCATCAGAAGGTCATCGAGATCGCCCCCGCCCCGAACCTGGACGAGGACATCCGCCAGGCGCTGCATCGGGACGCGGTGAAATTCGCCCGGGAACTGGGCTACGTCAACGCCGGCACGGTCGAGTTCCTCGTCGACACCGCCGGCGACCGGGCCGGCGAACACGTCTTCATCGAGATGAACCCCCGCATCCAGGTCGAGCACACCGTGACCGAAGAGATCACCGACGTCGACCTGGTCCAATCCCAGCTGCGGATCGCGGCCGGGGAATCCCTCGCCGACCTGGGCATCAGCCAGGACGGCCTGACCGTACGCGGAACCGCGCTGCAGTGCCGGATCACCACCGAGGACCCCGCCAACGGGTTCCGCCCCGACGTCGGCAGGATCACCGGCTACCGGTCCGCAGGCGGCGCCGGCATCCGTCTGGACAGCGGCACCGTCTACTCCGGGGCGGAGATCTCCCCGCACTTCGACTCCATGCTGGTCAAACTCATCTGCCGGGGCCGGGACCACAGCATGGCCGTCCACCGGGCGCAGCGGGCTCTGGCCGAATTCCGCATCCGCGGGGTCGCCACCAACATTCAGTTCCTCCAGGCCGTGCTGGCCGATCCCGAGTTCCTGGCCGGGAACGTGGCCACCGACTTCATCGAACGCCGGCCCGAGCTGCTCCAGGCGCGCGTGTCGGCCGACCGAGCAACCAAAGCCCTCACCTGGCTGGCCGAGACCACGGTCAACCGGCCCAACGGCCCCCGGATCGAGGGCATCGACCCGCGCGAGAAGCTCCCGCACCACCCTGGCGACAAGCGAGACGAGCCCCTCCGGTCCCCGTTCGACGGACCGTCCACGCACACCCCGCCGGCGGGCTGGCGGCAGAAGCTGACCGAGCTGGGCCCCGAGGGCTTCGCCCGGGCCCTGCGGGACCAGGTGCCGGTCGCCGTCACGTCCACCACCTTCCGGGACGCGCACCAGTCACTGCTCGCGACCCGGGTCCGCACGCGCGACCTGCTCGCCGCCGCTCCGGCCTACGCGCATACCCTGCCCCAGCTGCTCTCCGTCGAGGCCTGGGGTGGAGCCACCTACGACGTGGCGCTCCGGTTCCTCGGCGAAGACCCGTGGGAACGACTGAGGCTGCTGCGCGAAGCGATGCCCAACATTCCCCTCCAGATGTTGCTGCGCGGCCGCAACACCGTCGGCTACACCCCGTACCCCACCGAGGTCACCGACGCGTTCGTCGCCGAAGCGGCCGCGACCGGCGTGGACATCTTCCGCATCTTCGACGCCCTGAACGACGTCGACCAGATGCGCCCGGCGATCGACGCGGTCCGGGCCACCGGGACCGCGGTCGCCGAAGTGGCCCTGTGCTACACCGGGGACCTGCTCAACCCGGGCGAGCAGACCTACACGTTGGGCTACTACCTCGATCTCGCCGACCGGTGCGTCGCCGCGGGCGCGCACATCCTGGCGATCAAAGACATGGCGGGGCTGCTGCGACCCCAAGCCGCCGCCCGGCTCGTCACCGCCCTGCGGGACCGGTTCGATCTGCCGGTCCACCTGCACACCCACGACACAGCCGGTGGACAACTGGCCACCCTGATGGCCGCGATCGACGCCGGCGTCGACGCCGTCGACGTCGCCGACGCCTCCATGGCCGGGACCACCTCCCAGGTCCCCGCCTCCGCGCTCGTGGCCGCCCTGGAACACACCGAACGCGACACGGGTATCCCGCTGGACGCCGCCGCAGCCCTGGAGCCGTACTGGGAGACCGTGCGGAAGATCTACGCCCCATTCGAATCCGGGCTGACCGCCCCTACCGGCCGGGTGTATCGACACGAGATCCCCGGTGGGCAGCTCTCCAACCTGCGCCAACAGGCCATCGCCCTGGGCCTGGGGGAGAAGTTCGAGGCCATCGAGGACATGTACACGGCCGCGAACACCATCCTCGGCGGACTGGTCAAGGTCACCCCCTCCTCCAAGGTCGTCGGAGACCTGGCCCTGCAGCTGGTGGGGATGGGGGTGGACCCCGCGGAATTCGAAGCCAACCCCCAGAACTTCGACATCCCCGACTCGGTCACCAACTTCCTGGCCGGGGAACTGGGCACCCCGCCCGCGGGGTGGCCCGAGCCGTTCCGCACCAAGGCCCTCCAGGGCCGAACGGTGAAGGTCGGCGTCACCGACCTGAATCCGGAAGACGCCGACGCGCTGCACGGTGACTCGGCCACCCGCCGCGCCGCACTGAACCGGTTGCTCTTCCCCGGACCCACCCGCGACTTCGACGCCAGCCAGGAAGCCTACGGGGACGTCTCGGTCCTGCACACCCGCGACTTCCTGTACGGGCTGACCGCCGACCACGAGCACGTCATCTCCCTGGGCAAAGGCGTGCGGCTCCTGGTCACCTTGCAAGCCATCTCGGAGCCCGACGACAAAGGCATGCGGACCGTGATGGTCACCCTCAACGGTCAACCCCGGACGATCGAGGTGCGAGACACCTCCATCACATCCTCTACGCCGGAGGCCGAAAGGGCCGATCCCACCAATCCCGGCCACGTCGCCGCTCCCTTCGCCGGGGCCGTCACCATCACAGCAACCGTCGGCGACACCATCGCCGCCGGTGGCCAGGTCGCAACCATCGAGGCAATGAAAATGGAAGCTTCCATCACCACGCCCACCGGTGGAATCGTCAAACGCATCACCATCGACGGAGTTGCGCAGGTCAGCGGAGGGGACCTGCTGGTCGAACTGGAACCCGCACCATGAGGGAACAAGGCTCGACCCGTGGCCTACGCGGACGCTCTACAAGCGAACGGCCCATCTGCCGGCGACATGCCTCCATGCAACAGCGAACCCCATAATCGAGAGATGCCCGCACCAGACGGTCCTCGTGGGACGAGCCGCCTCATGGGTCCGGTGTGGCTGCGGCACCTGCTGCGCCCACACCCCGCGCCCATCCCGTGGGAGCGGGCGATCCGCACCGGGCTCGCGGTGGCCGCCCCCGTCGGCGTCGGAATGGCGACCGGCGAGCTCGGGCCGGGTGTGATCGCATCGCTGGGCGCGTTGGCCGCGTCCCTGGGCGACCGGGGAGGCCCGTTCCGTCAACGATCGATCCGGGTCGCGACGGTCGCGGCCGCCGGTGCGACGGGAATCACGCTGGGCAGCGCCGCCTTCGGACACAGCGTGCTGGCCATCCTCGTGGTGGTGGGCGTTGCCTTCGTCTCCGGACTGGTGAGCGTGCTGGGCAACGTCGCGTCGTTCGCCTCGCTGCAGCTGCTGGTCTACGCCGTCGTCGGCGCCGGACTCAGCTTCGGGGTCGGCCCGCTCTGGCACGTGCCGGCGTTCTACCTCACCGGGGCGGGGTGGGAACTGGCAATCTCCCTGCTGCTCTCCCTGTCCACCGGCAAAGGCCGCGTGAGCGCGCCGGAGCGGGCCGCGGTCGCGAAGGTGTACACCATGCTGGGCCACCTACTGGCGGGCATCGGCACCTCCTCCACCGGCACCGCAGGTGCTGACGCGCGCCGCCAGCAACTGACCGCCGCGCTCAACGAGGCCTACGACGCGGTGATCGCGGCGAGGTCACGCGCGGGCGGCCGCGGCACCCGGTTCCGTCAGCTGCTTGCATTGCTCAACGAGGCGACGCCCCTGGTGGAGGCCGCGCACGTCCTCGTGCGCCACGACCGGCGCGTTCCGCCGCAGGTGATCCAGGCAGTCCAGGGCACCGCGATCGCGATCCGGCGACGAGCGGCACCGCCGGAGCCGCCTGTTGTCGGGGCCGATTCGCCGGGTCTGGCGCACCTGGTCGCGGGCATGGAGTCGGTACGGGCGTTGCTGGCCGGGACCGGGCCGGGCGACGTGTCCCATCTTGTCCTCAAGGCCACCCTGCGGCAACGGCTGGCAGCGACGTGGGACATCCTGCTCAGTCGCCCGGCCACGATGCTGGCCACCCTGCGGCTCACGCTCTGCATGGCGGTCGCCGAGATCGTGATGCATGCACTGCCCCTGCAACGGCCCTATTGGGTGGCGCTGACCGTTGCGGTGTCGTTGAAGCCGGACATCGGCTCGGTGTTCGCTCGCGCAGTCCAGCGCGGGGTCGGCACCGCGGTCGGCGTGGTCATCGGCACCGTGCTGGTCGTCGTGATCCCGCAGGGGCCTGGCGTCCTCGTCGCGATCGCGGTGTGCGCGGCGCTCATGCCAGTCGGGGAGGCACGCAACTACGGGCTGTACACGACGTCCTTGACCCCGTTGGTAGTGCTGCTCCTGGAACTGCTGCATCGCGGTGACAACCAGCTGATCATGTTCCGCCTCATCGACACCCTGCTCGGCAGCGCCATCGTGCTGCTGGTCGGCTTCCTGCCCTGGCCGGACAGCTGGCGCTCCCGCCGCCGCATCCCCGACAGCTTCGCCGACGCGGCCGACGACGTCCTCGCCTACCTGCGCGTCGCGCTCGGACCGGACGACTCGTCCCGCCAAGGGCTGCGGCGGCACACCTACCGCCGCCTGTCCGACCTGCGCACCGTCTTCCAGCAGGCGCTGGCCGAGCCGCCACCGGCGAGTAGGTGGGCCGCCGCATGGTGGCCCGGCATCGTCGCCCTGGAACGCCTGACCGACGCTGTCACCGCGCTGGTCGTCCACGCCGAACGCGACGGCCCCAAGCCACCGGCCGACGGGGTTCGTGAGGTGCTGGTCGCGATGGATGACCTGCGCGTGGCCGCACGGCACGGGCGGATCCCCGAGGACCTGCCGCTGCCCGACGACGAAGCCCTGGCCGGCATCGTCGCCGAGCTGCGAGTGGCTCGTGCCGTTCTGTCCAGCCCTCGCTGATACGACCGACGCACCCGGTGATTCGCCGGGCGGGATCATCTAACGCAACGACGGACCAATCCGGCGCAGGTTGGTCGGTGTCCCGGCCAGAGCCTCGTCCTCAGCCCGCCGAATCACCCTGCAAACTGCCAGAGCGCTAGCCACGCAAGGCCCTCGGCGAGCTTGTTGATCGCCGTCACCGGGTCACCGAGGGGCAGCAGCCCGACCGCCCAGCTGAGACCGGAGTGAGGCGAAGACGTCTGAGTGGCTGTCGAAGGGACTCATCCGTGAAATCCGGCAGCAAGGTCGGAACGAACAGCACCGCGCCGTTCGTGACACGTCCCCGAATCCGTCGTCGGTCAAAATAGACCGTTTCTGACACCTGCTCGTTGTCGAGGCCTTAATGTGACTTGACCTGCTAGATGGCGGCGTTGTCACAGCGCTCGTGGGCGGGCGTCGCTCCGCGGGACGATGCGCGATAGTCCTTCGTCTATCGGGCGGGTGTGCCTGAACGGAGAGCCGCACCAGTCAATGTGAGACTGTTCTCGAAGTGAGTACGTCTTAACGACAGGATGAAGGGAACCGTATGGCGGAGCGGAGCGAACGATCGCAGTGTAGGCGGTGGGTTCTGATTGCATTCGCTAGGGACGCGGAGGAGCCCACCAGATGACTGTCCTCCTGCTTGTAGTTTGCGCCGTCGCTTTTCTTGCTTCCCTCTTCTTCGTTCTGAGAGCTACCAGTTCGCGAATGAGTGTGCGAGCTCGAAGGCGGACCCAGATCTCTGCTGTGCTCTGTCCTCTGATCGGCGCAGCCGCAATCGTCGCCTCTACGCAGCTGCCATGATTCGGTTGCCGGTCCCTCGGTAGGCGACCTCAGTGGCGGGTTCTCGGCCCTGGCGACGAGCGGGGGTCGTGTGCGGGGTCGGCATCCTCGCCCTCTGGGCGATCTCCTACCGCCGTGACGGAGCACGCAAACTTGATGCTGCGAAACTCCAGCCGATGAGTGGCGCGCCGGCCGCGCTCGTTCCATCTACGGACCCTCAGACGTACGCCGACGGCGAGCAAGCTACCCAACGTCCACACGTCCAGGGTGCGTGAAGGTTCTATAACGTCCGATAGACGATCCCCTATCGGGCACTATCGACTAGGGCGACATGACGTTCAGAGCGGCGACTTGACGCCCCGATGGCTCGGAACAACGCGGTCCCAACCCCATCGCCTCGCACGGATGGAGCGAGGCGAACCGCCTCGATATGCAGCCGCTTTGCGCCGCCCCGTGCCAACCCAGGGATGAGGGTGAGTTGGGTAGTGCCGACAACGTGACCGTCGGAGTCTTTGACGACCAGCAGAAGTTGGTGTTCGTCAGCCGTGATCTCGTTGAACGCCGAGAGGTAGCAAGCCAGAGGTGCGTCCTCTCGCTTCGAACCGAGCGGGTCGTCAGTCAGGAGCGTGACGATCGCAGGTACATCTGCTTCGACAGCGCGAGCGATCCTGAAACGAGTGCCAGGAAGGCTGATCGAGTCCATGGGGCCAGTCTGCCGGGCGAGGTTGGCTCTCGAAGTAATCGCGACCCGCGATGTCCGCCAGTCGATCCCCTATCGGGCACCACTCACACCACCAGCGGCTGCGTGACCTCGATCTGCCCGTGCTCGATCAGCCAGCGCACCGCCGCCAGCGTCGTCTCGCCGACCGTGTACCGCGGCGCGTAGCCGAGCAGCCGCCGGGCCTTCTCGATGGAGAAGACGTGACTGCGGACGAGGTGCTCCCAGCTGGTCCGCCCGTCCTGTTCGGACAGGCCGGCGCGGAACTCGTCCCAGCCGACGGACTCGAGCCGGGCCTGCTGGCCGAACCAGGACGCGGCCGCCTCGGCGTAGCCGCGCACCGAGAACGCGTCGGGCGCGACGACGGAGAAGTCCTCCCCGGCCGCCGCGTCGCGGTGGGTGACGGCGAGCTCGAACGCCTGGGCGACGTCGTCGGCGTGCACGTGGTGCATGGTCTCGGCGCCGAGGCCGGGAACGCGCAGCGGCTCGCCGGCGGACAGGGTGCGCCAGACGGCCGGGTCGAGGTTGCCGGTCGGGCCGATCGGCGCCCAGCCCGGCCCGCTGATATGCCCCGGGTGCAGCGACGTGGTGACCAGCCCGCCGGCCGCGGTCTCCTGCTTGAGCATCCGCGCGATGCGGTCCTTCTCGATGCCGTACTCGCCTAACGGCGGCGTCGCGTTCTCCTCGGTG
Organism: Tersicoccus solisilvae; assembly: GCF_014643255.1. Taxonomy (GTDB): domain Bacteria; phylum Actinomycetota; class Actinomycetes; order Actinomycetales; family Micrococcaceae; genus Tersicoccus; species Tersicoccus solisilvae. The sequence goes on from NZ_BMJI01000001.1 coordinate 558,523, forward strand.
ACCGGCAGGACGTGGCTGACGCCGGCGCGCCAGATGGAGCCGCAGTGCACCAGGTGCCCGACGTTCCCGCGCAGCCGCTCGACCACCGTCGTCGCCGACTCCAGCGTGAAGCACACGAGGTCCACGACGACGTCGGCGTGCAGCCCGGCGATCCGGTCGCCGAAGGCGCCGTCCCGCTCCTCCGCCTCCCGGTCTGCGACCACCTGCTCGACGTCGCTCCACTCGGGGGCATCCGCGTAGGGCGCCCGGCTGCCCCGGCTGAGGCTGACGACGTCGTGCCCGGCACGAACGAGACGGGGGACGAGGAACGTGCCGATGTGGCCGGTCCCCCCGATGACGGCGATGCGCATGGTGCTCCTTCGACGAGAGGGGTGGGCCGGGCAGGGTGGCGCGCCGGACGACGTCAGCGTATGCGGTGGAACACCTGCGAGAGGTCGGCGCCCCACGGGCCGCCGTGCTCGGTAATCGGGCCCGTGCTGATGAGCGTGCCGTCCGCCTCGGCGCGGATGGTCACGGTCTGGGCGATCGTCGGGTCGTCGCGCGACCAGGTGACGGTGTGCTGACCGCCGACGACGACGGCGTAGATCCGCGACACCTCCCGCTCGTCGAAGTACACCATGACGAGCCGGCCGGATCCGTTGTCGCTGCCGATGATCGCCATACCGTCGGGGAAGCCGGATTCGTCGACATGGGTGCGCACGAGCAGGAAGGCCCCGCCCTCGTGCCACGTGAACGAGGTCCGGCCGCCGACCGTCCTGCCGGGTAGGGCCGGGTGCCGGCCCGTCGTCCGCCAGTCGCCCACCAGGAAGGCGAGCGACTGAAGGGCGGGATTGGGGATCCGCGCCCGCGGCCCGATGACCGGTTCCGTCGCATCTGGGTCCATCGCCGCGCCTCCGACGTCCGCGGGTGGTGACAGACGCGAGGCTACTCCGTGGCGGGGGTCCCGGTCGGGCCGGTCTACTTCTTGTCCACGATGAGGTTGGTGATCCGCAGCGTGCAGAGCCGGCGGTCCTGCTCGTCGGTGATGACGACCTCGTGACTGGTCATGGTCCGGCCCAGGGAGATCGCCGTCGCGGTGATCGTCACGGTGCCGGAGGTGGCCGAGCGGTGGTGCGTCGCGGAGACATCGACGCCGACGGCGCTGCGGCCCATCGTGCTCGCATGGATCACCGCGGCCCAGGAGCCGACCGCCTCGCCGACGGCCAGGGACGCCCCGCCGTGCAGCAGCCCGAAGGACTGGCGGTTGCCCTCGACCGGCATCGTGGCCACGACGCGTTCGGCCGACTGCTCGACGATCCGCACGCCCATCTTCTCGTCGAGCTCCCCGAGCGTGATCTGCCACGGCTCGTGTGCCTGTGCTGACTCGGTCATCGTTCCCCTTCCCGGTGTGCTCCCGCTCACCCATCCTGTACGCTGACAATACTGAACGATCGGTCGGTAACGCCATCGTGCTCACATCGAGCGCGGTCCCGGCCCGACGCGTACGGAACCGGAAGGAACGTCGACGATGACCGCACCCGCCCCCGCCATCGAGTTCGTGGCCAGCTACGTGCAGGACGCGTGGTGGTACCCCGCCGACGACGTCGCCGGCACCGAGGTGCGCGACGCCGCGACGGGGGAGCCGGTCGCCCGTGTCAGTACCGACGGCCTCGACGTCGCCGCCGCCGTCCAGCACGCCCGCACGGTCGGCCAGCGCTCGCTCGGCGAGCTCAGCCTGCACGAGCGGGCGCTGAAGCTCAAGGAACTCGCGGTGCATCTGACCGCGCACAAGGACGAGCTCTACGAGCTCTCCCACCGCACCGGCGCGACGGACAGGGACAACCTCGTCGACGTCGACGGGGGTATCGGCACGCTCTTCACCTTCTCCTCCAAGGGCCGTCGCGAGCTGCCCAACAGCCAGGTGCTGATCGACGGCGCCGTCGAGCCGCTCTCCCGCGACGGCTCCTTCATCGGCGAGCACATCTACACCCGCCTGCCCGGCGTCGCGGTGCAGATCAACGCCTTCAACTTCCCGGTCTGGGGCATGCTCGAGAAGTTCGCGCCGGCCTTCATCGCCGGCGTGCCGACGCTGGTCAAGCCGGCGACCCCCACCGGGTACGTCACCGCGGCCTGCGTGCGGCTGATGGTCGAGTCCGGGCTGCTGCCCGCCGGGTCCCTGCAGCTGATCTCCGGCTCGGCGCGGGACCTGCTGGACCACCTCGACCACCGCGACCTGGTCGCGTTCACCGGATCCGCCGGCACCGCGGCGTCGCTGAAGGCCCACCCGCAGGTCGCCGACGGCGGCGTCCGCTTCACCGCGGAGACGGATTCCCTCAACGCGGCCATCCTCGCGCCCGACGCCACCCCGGGCACGCCCGAGTTCGACGCGTTCATCCGCTCGGTCGTCACCGAGATCACCAGCAAGGCCGGCCAGAAGTGCACGGCCATCCGGCGCACCATCGTCCCGGCGGCCCTCGTGGACGACGTCGTCGAGGCGCTGCGCGGCAAGCTCGCGAAGGTCGTCATCGGCGACCCGCGGACCGAGGGCACGACGATGGGCGCGCTCGCCTCCGTCGGCCAGCGCGAGGAGGTCACCCGCTCGGTGCGTCGCCTCGAGGCCGCCGGCGGGCAGGTCCGCATCGGCGGGGCGCCCGACGGGAACGGCCCCGACGCCTTCTTCCCGCCCACCGTGCTCACCTTCGCCGACGCGGACACCGAACAGGCGCACAGCGTCGAGGCCTTCGGGCCGGTCACCTCGGTGCTCGGCTACACCGACGTCGACGACGCCGTCCGGCTCGCCGCCCTCGGTCAGGGCTCGCTCGTGGCCACCGTCTGCACCAACGAACCCGCAACCGCTACCGCGCTGATCACCGGCATCGCCGCCCACCACGGCCGCGTGCTGATCCTCAACCGCCAGGACGCGAAGACGTCCACCGGCCACGGGTCGCCGGTCCCGCACCTGATCCACGGCGGGCCCGGCCGCGCCGGTGGCGGTGAGGAACTCGGCGGCATCCGCGCCGTCAAGCACCACATGCAGCGCACCGCCGTGCAGGGCTCCCCGGACATGCTCACCGCGGTCACCGGCGTCTGGCACGCCGGCGCCGCCGTGAACTCCGTCAGCCGCGCCGACGTCGACGCCGGCACCGGCGAGCACCCGTTCCGCAAGTCCCTGGCGACCCTGCGGATCGGCGACCAGTTCGCTTCCGACCTGCGCACCGTCCACCTGCAGGACATCCTCGACTTCGCCGAGACGACGGGTGACAAGTTCTACGCCCACACGGACGAGGAGGCGGCCACCGCCAACCCGTTCTTCCCGCGCCGGGTGGCCCACGGCTACCTGCTCGTCTCCTGGGCGGCCGGCCTGTTCGTCGACGCCGCGCCCGGTCCGGTGCTCGCCAACTACGGCCTGGAGAACCTGCGGTTCATCACCCCGGTCACGTATGACGACGCCATCCGGGTGACCCTGACCTGCAAGCAGATCACCCCGCGGGTCACCGACGAATACGGCGAGGTGCGCTGGGACGCCGTCATCCACAACCAGAACGACGAGATCGTCGCCCAGTACGACGTGCTCACCCTGGTGGCCAAGGAGGGCTGAGGTCGGCAGCGGGTTCGTCACCGAACGGCGCGGAACCGGCCCGATTGGACAGCGGGTACCCCGGGCGCGGCAGACTTGTCCGGTGGATGTCACGACCGAACGCCTCACGCTGCACGCCCTGACCCGGGACGAGGCCGCCGCGCGCGCCGCGGCGGAGATCCCCGAGGCGGAGCGCTGGGGCACCGGGTACCCGGTGATGGACCAGCGCAGCGCGCTCACCTCCTTCGTGGAGATGTGGGACGAGGTCGGCGACACCCGGCCGTTCGGCGTCTACGACGTGACCGAGCGGGAGTCGGGCCGGTTCGTGGGCGGCGTCGCCTTCTTCGGCCCGCCCAGCAAGGACGGCGTCGTCGAGTTCGGCTACGGGCTGGTGCCCGGCGCTCGCGGCCGTGGCTACGCCAAGGAGGCCGTCACCGAGGCGCTGCGGATCGCGCGGGACGCCGGCGTGGCCACCGTGAAGGCCACGACGACGCCGGACAACATCGCCTCCCAGGCCGTGATGCTCCGCGCCGGCATGCGCGAGGTCCGCCGCGCGGGCCGGCTGGTGTACTTCCAGATCGACTTCGACCGGGCCTGATCCGCGTCCCGGCCCGAAGGGTGCCGGGGTCTCCCGCACTCGAGTGGACGGACGATGTCGTGCGGCACCGTCATGGAGCGCACTTTCCGTCCACTCGGCGGGATTCGGTCGTCCAGTGGACGGACGATGCGCCGATTCGGCGGTTCGACAGCGTTTTCCGTCCACTCGGCGCCACGCGCAGAGAGCGGGCGACGTGGCCGTCAGGAGGAGGGGTCGGTCTCGACCACGGCGGAGTGACCCAGCTCGGGAAGCGTCGCCACGAGGACATCGGCCGCGCTCGTGTCGTCCAGGGCCTCGCGGCGCGTCTGGTCCAGGTAGGTGACGTGGCGCTGGAACGCGGTCTGGGCACCCTGCGGATCCGAGGCCGCGATGGCCCGATAGATCGCGTCGTGCTGCTCGGTGACCAGCGTGCGGTCGAGGTACTCGACGAACACCGAGTTGGTCGCGGGCCGGGCGAGGTGCACCGACGTCATCGCCAGCTCCAGGATCTTGTTCTTCGCTGCCCTGGTGATCGCGGTGTGGAACTCGAGGTCGAGGTCGAGCCAGGCGGCCATGTCCATCGTCAGATCGCGCGACGCCTCGACCGGTCGGCGGATCGCGGCCAGGTCGGCGTCGGTGCGACGGCGTGCCGCGAGCTCGACGCAGTGCATCTCGAGCACCCAGCGCGCCTCGTCGACGTCATGGACGGAGACGTTGCCGGCGCGGTACCACAGCTGGATGGCGTCGCTGAGCTGCTCGGCCACGTGCGTCGCGTCGGGCAGCGAGACGAAGGTCCCGCCGTTGCTCCCGCGCGCCGACACGACCAGGCCGGTCGCCGACAGCAGCTTGAGGCCCTCGCGTGCGGTCGCCCGGGCGACGTCGAACGTGTCGGCGAGCTCCTGCTCGGTCGGGAGCCGTTCGCCCGGTTGCCACACGCCCTGCGAGATGGCGTTGCGCAGCTGCCGGGCGATCTGGCCCGACGCGTTCCTGCGCCCCAACTGCTCCGGCTCGAAGCTCGTCATGCGGCCTCCTCTCGGCTCCATGGAAGCACACTCTTTACAGCGGTCCGCAGTCAAGGTAAGAATTTGGATGTTGAATGTTGGACAATGGGAATTTCCCGTGAGGAACCGTGACATGACGACTCCCGATCTCGCCGGCCGGCTGACCATCGCCGACGTCCACGCCGCCCTTCGCGCGGGGGACTACACCACCGAGGACCTCGTCCGAGCCTGCCTCGAACGCATCGAACAGATCGATCGGTCGGGCCCGCAGCTGAACGCGATCATCTCGGTCTCCACCACCGCGCTCGACGAGGCGCGGCGACTCGACCGCGAACTGGCGGAGCAGGGCCGCCTCGTCGGCCCGCTGCACGGCGTGCCGGTCGTGGTCAAGGACCAGATCGAGACGAGGGACCTTCCGACGACCTTCGGCAGCGCCGCGTCGGGCGACTACCGGCCGGAACGGGACGCGACGGCGATCGCACGGCTGCGCGACGCCGGCGCGATCATCCTCGGCAAGACGACCATGCCGGACTTCGCCACCTCATGGTTCTCGACGTCCTCCCGCAGCGGCGTCACGAAGAACCCGTACGACCTCACCCGGGATCCCGGGGGCTCCTCGAGCGGGACCGCCGCGGCCGTCGCCGCCGGCCTGGCCCTCGTGGGCATCGGCGAGGACACGGGCGGATCGATCCGGCTGCCCGCCTCCTTCTGCGGACTCGTCGGCGTGCGTGTGACCCCCGGTCTGATCAGCCGGGCAGGCATGTCCTCCCTCGTCACGCCGCAGGACACGGCCGGACCGATGACCCGGTCCGTGCAGGACGCGGCGCGCCTGCTCGACGTGCTGGTCGGTTTCGACCCCGCCGACGACTACACGGCGGCCACCGTCGTCGCGGGATCCGGGCGGTCCTACGCCGATGGGCTCGAGAGCGCCTCGCTGACGGGCAAGCGGATCGGGGTCCTGCGCCAGGCGTTCCCGGACGGCACGGATCCCGATGGTGCTCGCGTCGCCGAGACGGTTCAGGCGGCGCTCGCGTCCATGCGGGACGCCGGGGCCGAGCTCGTCGACATCACCATCGACGAGCTCGACGAGCAGGTCGGCTTCACGTCCCTGTACACGACCCGGTCGCAGGCGGACATGAATGCGTTCGTCGCGGCGCGGCCCGGCCTGGGCATCGCCTCCATGCGGCAGCTCGTGGAGGACGGCCAGTATCACGAGAAGCTCGATCTCCTCGAGGCGATCGTCGCCGGCCCTGAGGATCCGCTGCAGGACGCCGAGTACGTCAGTCGTGTGCTCGCGCAAAGCGCATTCCAGCGGCAGGTCCTCGGGGTGATGGCCGAGCACCGGCTGGATGCCATCGCGTTCCCGGACGCCAAGCTCCCGGCGCCCACGCACGAGGACATCTTCGCCGACCGCTGGACCTGCCTGACCTATCCGACGAACACAGTGATCGCGTCCCAGCTCCTGTTCCCGGCGGTCACGGTGCCCGCGGGGCGCACGTCCGACGGGCTGCCGGTCGGGCTCGAGCTGATGGCCGCGCCCTACGGGGAGCACGAGCTGCTCCGGCTCGCCGCCGCGGCCGAGAACACCCTGCGCGGCTGGTCCGCGCCGGAGCTGTAACCGATGACGACCGGACCCGTCACCATCAACTCGGACCTCGGGGAGTCCATCGGCATCCATGCCTTCGGACACGACGAGGAGCTGCTCGACATCGTCGACACGGTCAACGTCGCCTGCGGCATGCACGCGGGGGACCCCGGCACGATGGAGCGGACCGTGCGGGCCGCGGTGGCCGCGGGCGTGACCATCGGCGCGCATCCGGGTCTGCCCGACATCGCCGGCTTCGGGCGCCGCACGATGGCGATCACCGCGGCGGAGGGGCGCGACCTGGTGCGCTACCAGGTGGGGGCCCTGGTGGGGTTCCTCGACCGGCACGGCGTGCCGCTGGATCACCTCAAGCCGCACGGGGCGCTCTTCGGCATGTGCGCGACCGACGAGGAGCTGATGCGGTCGATCTGCGATGTCGCACGACAGTACGACGTGCCGGTCTACGGCCTGGCCGGAACCGCTCACGAGTCGGTCTGCGCCGACGCCGGCGTGCGGTTCGTCCCGGAGCTGTACGTCGATCTCGACTACGGGCCCGACGGCATGATCGTGGTCGAGCGCACGCCCCGCCCGCGTCGCCCGGAGGACGTGCGGGAACGGGTGTTCCAGGCGGTGCGGCGGGGAACGGTCACCGCCCTGGACGGCACGGACATCCCGGTCCATCCCGCGTCGGTCTGCGTCCACTCGGACCTGCCCTCGGCCGTGCAGGTCGCCCGCGACGTGCGGATCGCGCTGGCGACGGGTGCCGAGTAGGGCGCAGCGCGGCCGCGCGCCTCAGCCCTTCCGCGGTTCCCCGGGGTAGGTGCCGAAGGTCCAGGTGTTGCCCTCCGGGTCGGAGGCGCGGAAGTCGGTGCTGCCGTAGTCCGTCCGGGTCAGCTCGGAGACGTCGATGCCGCCGGCCTCGACCGCGCGCCGGTGCAGGCCCTCGACGTCGGCGCTGACCACGTAGGCGGAGAACGTGCCCGGCTCCAGCGTGAACGGGCCCTCCGGCTTGTGGGAGCCGAGCATGATGCCGCCGCCCTCGGGCCAGTCCAGCTGCGCGTGGTCGATGGTGCCGTCGTCGTCGGGGTACGCGACGGTCTCCTCGAAGCCGAGGACGCGGACGAGGTAGTCGATCAGCCCGCGGGCGTCCTGCGCCTGCAGGGTGGGCCAGACCTGCGGGGAGGGTGCAGTGGTGTCCATGTCCCCAGTCAACGCCCCCGGTGGCCCCGTTGTCAGCGCCTCGATGCTGTCAGGGGCGGCAGCGCTCAGAGTCCGATGACGCCCCGGCGGTCGCGGTCCAGTCCGGGCCGGCGTTCGCGACCCTCGTGCAGCCCGTCGAAGAGGATGGCGACGACGTCGTCGGCCAGTTCCTGCTGGCTCAGCGCGCCGCCGGGCCGGTACCACTCGACGATCGAGTTGATCGTGCCGAACAGCAGCCGACTCGCGACCCGCGGCGCGACGTCGCTGCGCACGGATCCCTCCGTGCTGGCCTGCTCCACCAGGACGGCGATCTGCCGGTCGAAGTACCGGCGTCTTTCGAGCGCCTGCCGCTCCATCTCCGTGTTGCCGCGCAGCCGTAGCAGCAGGGTGACGAACGGCAGCTCGTCCACGAGCACGCTCACCGTGCCGCGGACGACGAACTCGAGCCGCTCGTCGGCGGTCCCGGTGGTCGCGCCGGGCTGGTGCAGCGTCGATTCCAGCCCGCCCAGCGCCCGCTCCAGCGCGAGCCGCAGCAGCTCCTCCTTGCCGGGCACGTGGTGGTAGATCGCCGACTTCGAGACCCCGAGCTCGTCCGCGAGCAGGCCCATCGACGTCGCCTCGTAGCCGTGCCGGTTGAAGACGTCGACGGCGATCCGCAGCACGGTCTGCTGGTCGTATCCCGGCCGGCCGCGCCGGGACGCGCCCCGCGCCGACGGGCGGGAGGCGGTGCGTGCCGCGGCGCGCGGCTGGGCGGGCGTGGTCTCAGGCATGGCAGTCAGTGTCGCACGGGGATTCAGGCCTGACCGGTCTCGCGAAGGTCGTAGATCCGGCGCAGTTTGCCGCTGGAGCGCTCCAGCGAGCCCGGGTCGCAGATCTCGATGGTCGCCGTCGAGCCGATGTGGATCTTCATCTGCCGGCCGAGTTCGGCCGCGGCCGTCCGCGCGTCCTCGACCGTGCAGTCGTCGCGCCGCTCGATCTTGACCGTGAGCTGATCCATCCGGTTCGGCCGGGTCAGGTGCAGCTGGAAGTGGGGGCTCAGGCCCGGGATCCGCAGCGCGATCTCCTCGATCTGACTGGGGAACATGTTGACCCCGCGCAGGATGATCATGTCGTCGCTGCGCCCGGTGATCCGGCCCATCCGCCGGTGGGACGGGCGTGCGGTGCCGGGCAGCAGCCGGGTCAGGTCCCGGGTCCGGTACCGGATGATCGGCAGGGCCTGCTTGGTCAGCGACGTGAACACCAGTTCGCCGTGCTCCCCGTCGGCGAGGACATCGTCCGTGAACGGGTCGATGATCTCCGGGCGGAAGTGGTCCTCCCAGATGTGGGCGCCGTCCTTGGTCTCGTTCGACTCGCCGGCGACGCCGGGTCCCATCACCTCGCTGAGGCCATAGATGTCGCACGCGTCGATGTCGAACCCGGCCTCGAGCTCGCGCCGCATCTCCGCCGTCCACGGCTCCGCGCCCAGCACCGCGACCTTCAGCGAGGTGCTGCGCGGATCGATGCCCTTGGTCCGCATCGCGTCCATGATGGTGAGCAGGTAGGTCGGCGTGCACAGAATGGCGCGCGGCTCGAAATCCTGGATCATCTGGATCTGCTTCTCGGTCTGCCCGCCCGACATCGGCACGACGGTGCAGCCGAGCTTCTCGGCGCCGTAATGCGCGCCGAGGCCGCCGGTGAACAGGCCGTATCCGTAGGAGTTCTGCAGGATGTCACCGGGCCGGACGCCCGAGAGGCGCAGGCAGCGGGCGACCATGGTGGCCCAGGTGTCGATGTCCTGACGCGTGTAGCCGACGACAGTGGGCCGGCCGGTGGTGCCCGACGACGCGTGCACCCGGACCACCTGGTTCATCGGCACGGCGAACATGCCGAACGGGTAGGCCTCCCGCAGGTCGGCCTTGGTGGTGTACGGAAACTTCCGCAGGTCCTCGAGCTCCTTGAGGTCGTCCGGGTGGACACCGGCCTCGTCGAACTTGCGCGTGTACAGCGGAACGTTCTCGTACGCCGAGCGCACCGTCTGCTGGAGCCGGGCCAGCTGCAGGGCCTCGAGCTCGTCGCGGCTGATGGTCTCCTCGCGGTCGAGACCCTCCGGATTGGTGGTGGTGTCAGTGGCGGTGGCCGTCACAACAGGCTCCTTCGCTTGTCGTCGATGCGCCGTCGCGCCGGGGCTGGGGCTCAGCTCCGGCGGCGGGCGGGCTGGGGGATGGTGCGGCTCCGGCCGCGGAACTCGGCGATCAGCTGGTCCTCGCCGTCGGGACCGGCGGCGGTGATCGTCACGTCGTACAGGCCGCTGCGCCCGGCGGTCGCCCGGCGAACGGCGGTGGCCGTGAGCGTCTGCCCCTGCTGGGCGGAGCGGATGAAGGTGACGTCGGCACCCGAGGCGACCGTGATGGTCTCGTCGCTGCCGGCCACGTCGTTGCAGGCCAAGGCGAACGCGGTGTCGGCGAAGGCGAAGATCATGCCGCCGTGGGCCATGCCGAAGCCGTTGAGCATCTCGCGCCGCAGGTCCATGGTGATGACGGCGCGACCGTCGGCGACCTCGACGACGTCGATGCCCATCCACTCGGAGGCGAAGTCGTCCCGAAGGATCTCGTGGTGCTCGGCCAGTTGCTCGAGTGTGGGCGTGCCCTCGGCCATGTGATCCCTCTCACCTTTAATTACCGAATGTTCATTAGGTAATCCGATCGAGGCGGCGATGTCAACCGCGTGACGACGGATGGCGGCCCGCCTGGGCGTGCTCGATGTGAGGCGGGCCATATAGCGCCGCTACAGGTGTTACTGTATCGCCGTGAGCAGCGTCGACCACAGCCTTCCCGCGCGCGAGCGCCTGATCCAGGCTGCGACGATCCTGCTCACCCGGGCGCAGGGTGGGCCCGTCTCCACCCGTCAGATCACCGATCTGGCCGGGGTGAAGGCGCCGACCCTGTACCACCACTTCGGTGACAAGGAAGGCCTGCTGGACGCCGTCGTCGCCCGGGGGTTCGAGCAGTACCTCGCCCGGGAACGCGGTCTGGGTGTCTCGGACGACCCGGTGGAGGACGTGCGCCGGTTCTGGGACGCCCACGTGCAGTTCGGACTCGAGCAACCCGACGTCTACTCGGTGATGTTCGGCAACGTCCGGCCCGAGCAGCGGCCCGCCATCGTCATCGAGACGGAGGCGGTGCTGGAGGGAATCCTGCAGAACGCCGCCCGGCTGGGTCTGCTGGTGGTACCCCCGCGGCAGGCGGCGAGGAGCATCCTCGCCGCCAATGTGGGGGTGACGCTGATGCTCATCGCCGAGCCGGCGCAGCGCCGCTCCATGGGGCTGAGCGAGCTGAGCCGGGACGGTGCCATCTCCGCCGTCCTCGCCGACGGTGTCCCGACCCGATCCGACCCCGACAACCCCGAGCAGCCGTCCTACGTGGTGGCGGCCATCGCTCTGAACGCGACCCTGCAGGCGTCGCATCCCGAGCAGCTCTCCAGCAGCGAGATGCGCCTGTTCCTCGAATGGCTGCAGCGCATCACGCACCCCACCACGACCTGAGCATCACCCGCAACCAGCAGATCGACCCGTCACCCCGCAACGCAGCGGGCAGACCGTTGAGAGGGAACCATGGCAACGACAATCGAGAGGTCGCGCGGCGTCAACGCACGCGCGCACGTCCAGCGATTCGGCACCTTCCTCTCGGGCATGATCATGCCGAACATCGGCGCTTTCATCGCCTGGGGCATCATCACCGCCCTCTTCATCGAGAAGGGCTTCACCCCGGTCCCGCAGCTCGGTGGCTTCGGCACCCACACGGTCGACGGCGCCGAGGTGCCCTGGACGGGCCTCGTGGGCCCCATGATCACCTATCTGCTGCCGCTGCTGATCGCCTACACCGGCGGCAAGATGATCTACGACGTCCGCGGTGGCGTCGTGGGCGCCATCGCCGCGATGGGCGTCATCGTCGGCACGGACATCCCGATGTTCATCGGCGCGATGATCATGGGCCCGCTGACCGCGTGGGTGATGAAGCTCGTCGATTCCATCTGGGACGGGAAGATCAAGCCGGGCTTCGAGATGCTCGTCAACAACTTCTCGGCCGGCATCCTCGGCGCGATCATGGCGTTCTTCGCGTTCTGGGTGATCGGCCCGGTGGTCGAGTTCCTCACCTCCATCGCGGCCAACGTGGTCGAGTGGCTGGTCGGCGCGCATATCCTGCCGCTGACGTCGATCCTGATCGAGCCGGCCAAGGTGCTGTTCCTGAACAACGCCGTCAACCACGGCATCCTCACCCCGCTCGGTACCGAGCAGTCCGTGCAGACCGGCAAGTCCATCCTGTTCCTGCTCGAGGCCAACCCCGGCCCGGGCTTCGGGCTGCTGCTGGCCTACATGGTGTTCGGCCGCGGTGCGGCGAAGGCTTCCGCGGGCGGCGCGGCCGTCATCCAGTTCATCGGCGGCATCCACGAGATCTACTTCCCGTACATCCTGGCCAAGCCGATCCTGATCGTCGCCACGATCTGCGGTGGTGCGACCGGCATCCTGACCAACGTCATCTTCAACTCGGGCCTGCGCTCTCCCGCGGCGCCGGGGTCGATCCTCGCGGTGCTGGCGGCGACGGCGAGTGACAGCTACATCGGTGTCATCCTCTCCGTCATCCTCGCGGCGGCCGTCTCCTTCCTGATCGCCTCGATCATCCTGCGCACCAGCAAGGACAAGGGTGAGGGAGACCTCGGCGACGCCACCGCCCGGATGGAGGCCATGAAGGGCAAGAAGAGCTCCGTCGCCTCCACGCTGACCGGCGGCGGCGTCGCGACCGCCCAGGGCACCATCAACTCCATCGTCTTCGCGTGCGACGCCGGCATGGGGTCCTCCGCGATGGGCGCCTCGGTGCTGCGCAACAAGATCAAGGCGGCGGGCTTCACCGACGTCAAGGTCACCAACGCCTCGATCGCCAACCTGACCGACACGTACGACCTGGTCGTCGTGCACCAGGACCTGGCCGTCCGGGCCGAACCGAAGACACCGTCGGCCCAGCACGTGACCGTCGACAACTTCATGGGCAGCCCGCGGTACGACGAGATCGTCGAGCTGCTGGAGCAGACCAACCGGGACGGCGGCGCCGCCACGGATACGGCCGGGACCGCCCCGGCGGGCGGCGACGTGTGGTCGGCTCCCACCGACGGGCGGACCGCCGAGCAGTCCGGGCTGGCCCCGACCGCCGGGGCCGGCACGTCCGGCGCGGGCGACACCGTCACCGGCGCCCCCGCCGCTGCGGCGGCGGGTGGCGCAGCGGGTGCCGCGGCCGGCACCTGGGTCGCTCCGGACGACGCTCCGCGCGCCGCGGCCGGCAACGACGACGGCATCCTCGCCGAGCGCAGCATCGTGCTCGACGGTTCCGCGACCAGCCAGGCCGCGGCGATCGAGGAGTCCGGCAAGCTGCTGGTCGACTCGGGCGCCGTCACCGGCGACTACGTCGCGGCCATGCACGACCGCGAGCGGTCCGTCCCGACCTACATGGGCAACTTCCTGGCCATCCCGCACGGCACCAACGAGGCCAAGGGGTTCATCCAGCGGTCGGCGATCTCCTTCGTCCGCTACCCCGAGGGCATCGACTGGAACGGCAAGCCGGTCAAGTTCGTCGTCGGCATCGCGGGCCGGAACAACGAGCACCTGAACATCCTGTCCTCGATCGCGAAGGTGTTCTCGGACAAGGAGCAGGTGGCCCGGCTGGAGCAGGCGGGGTCCGCCCGCGAGGTCCTGGACATCTTCGAGAAGGTGAACAACGCGTGAGGGCGGTCCACTTCGGCGCGGGCAACATCGGCCGCGGCTTCGTCGGGCTGCTGCTGCACAACGCCGGGTACGAGCTCGTGTTCGCCGACGTCGCGGCGCCTCTGATCGACGCGCTCGACGCCACGCCGAGCTACCGGGTGCACGAGGTCGGCGAGGAGTCCGCGACCCACACGGTCGACGGCTACTCCGCCCTCAACTCGGGCACCAACGAAGCCGGCGTCGTCGAGCAGATCGCGGGGGCGGACGTCGTCACCACCGCCGTCGGGCCGAACATCCTCAAGTTCGTGGCCCCGGTGATCGCCGCCGGCATCGCCGCCCGCAGCGCCGACGCGCCGCGGGTGGCGGTGATGGCGTGCGAGAACGCGATCAACGCGACCGACATCCTCGCCGCCGAGATCCGGAAGAACTACACCGGGGACGACCTGGATGCCCGCGCGATCTTCGCGAACACCGCGGTCGACCGGATCGTGCCCGCCCAGGATCCGGACGCCGGCCTGGACGTGACGGTGGAGACCTTCTTCGAGTGGGCCATCGACCGCACGCCGTTCGGTGGCGAGGAGCCGGAGATCCCCGGGGTCACCTGGGTCGACGACCTCGCGCCGTACATCGAGCGGAAGCTGTTCACGGTCAACACCGGGCACGCGACGAGCGCCTACTTCGGCTACGCGGCCGGGGTGCACAAGATCTCGGACGCCCTCGCCGACCCGACCATCCGGGACTCGGTGAACGCCGTGCTGCAGGAGACCAAGGCGCTGCTCGTGGCCAAGCACGGGTTCAGCGAGGACCAGCAGCAGGCCTACGTCGAGAAGATCCTGGGCCGGTTCGCCAACCCGCACCTGCCGGACACGGTGGAGCGGGTCGGGCGGGCGCCCCTGCGCAAGCTGAGCCGGCACGAGCGGTTCGTCGGGCCGGCGGCCGAGGCAGCCGAGCGCGGCCTCTCGACGGCGGCGCTGGAGGCGGCGATGGCCGCGGCCCTGCGGTTCGACGTTCCCGAGGACGCCGAGGCCGTTCAGCTGCAGCAGCTGCTCTCGTCCGCGACGGCCGAGGACGTCGTCGCGCAGGTCACCGGTCTGACGCCCGAGGACGCCCTGTACGAGCGGGTCGCCTCGCTTGTCCGGGACCGCCAGGCCCGATAGTTTCGAACCAGTCCCACCACGTACGACGTCAATTCGACCACGGAGGTAGACCATGCCCGAGCGTTCCGTCAAGATCGCCAGCTCGTCCGGACTGCACGCCCGTCCTGCCGCGATCTTCGCGCAGGCCGCCGGTGAGCAGCCGGCGGAAGTGACCATCGAGAAGGCCGGCGTCGAGGCGGTGCCTGCGGCCAGCATCCTCTCCCTGATGACCCTCGGGGCCGAGCACGGCGAGGAGGTCACGCTCCGCGCGGAGGGTGACGGTGCCGAGGAGTCGCTGGACGCGCTCGTCGCCCTGCTGAGCCGGGACCTCGACGCCGAGTAGTCCACTGCACGAACGCGCATGGCCGGTACCCCGCGGGGTGCCGGCCATGCGGCGTCTGGGGAGCTTTGCTTCGGTCCTGCCGCACCTGGTCCCGGACATCCACCAGGTTGCTCGGGCTGGAGCGCTCCAGCCCGAACAAGCCGGGTGATGCGTGGGACAGGGTGCGAGCCGGAGTCGGCAGACAGCGGGCTGCGCGGTGGTCCTACAGGCCCAGTTCCTCCAGCAGCGGGATCTCCGCCCGCACCCCGGCCTTCGCCTCGGCGGCGGACGGGGCGTCGAGCGCGATCCGGGCGATCCGGCGGGCATCCTCCTTCGTCACCGAGGCGAGGATCTCCGCGACGTTCGCCAGGCTGCGCGGCGTCATCGACAGGGTGCTCACACCGAGGCCGACGAGGACGACGGCCAGGGCCGGGTCGCCCGCGGCTTCCCCGCAGACGCCGATCGGCCGCACCGGGTCGCCCCGATGGTCGGCGTCGACGGTGGCGGGGTCCACCTCGACGTGCGAACCCGCCACGGTGGCGCCGTCGACCGACGCCTTGACGAGTGCCAGAAGCCCGGGCTGCCATGGGTCGTTCAGCTCGGCGAGCGAACCGAGCTGCCGATCG
Organism: Tersicoccus solisilvae; assembly: GCF_014643255.1. Taxonomy (GTDB): domain Bacteria; phylum Actinomycetota; class Actinomycetes; order Actinomycetales; family Micrococcaceae; genus Tersicoccus; species Tersicoccus solisilvae. Next base: position 574,257 of record NZ_BMJI01000001.1, read on the forward strand.
GCCGCCATCGTGTACTGGGTCAGGTCGTTGGTGCCGATGCTGGCGAAGGTGGCGTCCGTCAGCAGCCTGTCGGCGGTCAGCGCCGCGGCCGGGATCTCGATCATGATGCCGGGCCGCTTGATGCCCGCGTCGGTGCACTGCTTCGCGAAATCGGCGGACTCGGCGGCGGTGGCAATCATGGGCGCCATCACCCACACGTCGGCCTCGCTGGCGTCCGCGGCCCGCGCGATCGCCGTCAGCTGGTTGGTCAGCACGTCGGGGTAGTGCCAGGACGTGCGGTAGCCACGCACGCCCAGGGCGGGGTTCGGCTCGGTGTCGTCGGTGACGAACGGCAGAGGCTTGTCCGCGCCGGCGTCGAGCGTGCGGATGACGACCTTCTTGCCCGGGAACTCCGCGAAGACGTCCGCGTACTGCTTGACCTGCACGTCCACGGGCGGCTCGTCCGCCTGGTCGAGGAAGAGGAACTCGGTGCGGAACAGCCCGACGCCCTCGGCGTTCGCGGCCGCCGCCTTCTTCGCGTCCTTCGCATTGCCGATGTTCGCCAGCAGCGGCACGGAGAATCCGTCCGCCAGTTTCCCGACGCCGTTGAACACGCTCGGATTGGCGGCGCGCTCGGCCCAGGTGGCCGCGTACTGGCGCTCGGTGTCCCCGACCTCGAGGGTCACCGTGCCGGCGGCGCCGTCGACGAAGACCTCGGCGCCCTCGGCGATCTGGTCCGCACCATGGGCGGCGACGATGGCGGGCAGGCCCAGCTGCCGGGCGAGGATGGCCGTGTGGGACTGCGGGCCGCCCTCGCTGGTCACCAGCGCCTGCACCAGGGCCGGATCGAGGGTAGCGGTGTCCGCGGGGGCCAGGTCGACGGCCACGAGCACGAACGGGGTGGTGGAGGTCGGCACGCCCGGGGGCTGCTCGCCACGCAGCTCCGCGACGATGCGGTTGCGGACGTCGTAGATGTCGTTGGCGCGCTCGGCCATGTACCCGCCGAGACTCTTGAGCATGTCGGCGACCTTCTCGGCGGCGTCCCAGACGGCGCGCGCGGGGCTGGAGCCGGCGTCCGTGACGCGCTTGGCGGCGTCCTTCGTCAGGGCCGGGTCGGCCGCCATCATCGCCGTCGCCTCGAGCACCTTCTTCGAGTCCCCGGTCGCGGCGGCGGCGCGCTCCTGCAGCTTCGCCTTCACGACGCCGGCGGCCTCCTTGATCCGCGCGGCCTCGGCGGCGGCGTCCGCGCCGTCCGCCAGCCGCTCGCCCTCGGGCGGTGCGGACACGGGCGGTGCCATCTTCAGCACGGTCCCGACCACTCGTCCGGCACTGACTCCGACCCCGGACACCTGATTCATGAGAGTCCCTCCGCGCTGGCTGGCATGGTGCGTTCATCCTAGACGGGCGGCACGTCCGGACACACGTCGGGTCGAGGGGCTGCCGGCGCCCCGGGCGTCTTGACGGTGCCTCACGTCACGCATATCCTGAACGAACGGTCGGTAATTCGATTCGGCACCACCGACCGCCCGACCCGCCGACAACCACGAGGTGATGAACATGGCTGCCACGGCAGATCAGACGCTCCGCGCCGTCGCCAGCGACGAGACCGCCGTCGACGGCGAGGGCCAGGCGGCATTCGACCGCATCATCGAGCAGGACTCACGGATCGAACCGCGGGACTGGATGCCGGACAAGTACCGCAAGAGCCTGACCCGCCAGATCTCCCAGCACGCGCACTCCGAGATCATCGGCATGCAGCCGGAGGGCAACTGGATCACCCGCGCCCCCTCCCTCAAGCGCAAGGCCATCCTGATGGCGAAGGTGCAGGACGAGGCCGGCCACGGGCTCTACCTCTACTCGGCCGCCGAGACCCTGGGCACCACGCGCGACGAGATGATGCAGCAGCTGATCGACGGCAAGGCCAAGTACTCCTCGATCTTCAACTACCCGGCCCGCACCTGGGCGGACATGGGCGCGATCGGCTGGCTGGTCGACGGCGCCGCGATCTGCAACCAGGTGCCGCTGTGCCGCGCCTCCTACGGCCCGTACGGTCGCGCCATGGTGCGCATCTGCAAGGAGGAGTCCTTCCACCAGCGGCAGGGCTTCGAGATCCTGCTCGAGCTGTCCAACGGCACCCCGGCGCAGAAGCAGATGGCGCAGGACGCCGTCGACCGCACCTACGCCCCGGCCCTGATGATGTTCGGCCCGCCGGACGGCGACTCCCCGAACTCGGTGCAGTCCATGAAGTGGAACGTCAAGCGGTTCAGCAACGACGAGCTGCGGCAGCGCTTCGTCGACATGATCGTGCCGCAGGCCGAGGTGCTGGGCCTGACCCTGCCCGACCCGGACCTGAAGTGGAACGAGGAGCGCGGCCACTACGACTTCGGCGAACTCGACTGGGACGAGTTCAAGGAGGTGCTCGCCGGGCGCGGGCCCTGCAACACCCAGCGCCTCGAACGCCGTCGTGCCGCCCACGAGGACGGCGCCTGGGTGCGGGAGGCCGCGAAGGCCTACGCCGCCCGGACCGCCGGCCGCCAGTCGACCGAGCTGATCGGAGCCTGAGCATGTCGCAGCCGAACAGCGCCGACGAGCAGGACGCCCGCGAGTGGCCCCTCTGGGAGGTCTTCGTCCGCCCGTCCCGGGGCCTGTCCCACGTCCACGCCGGTTCCCTGCACGCGCCGGACGCCACCATGGCGGTCCGCAACGGCCGTGACCTGTACACCCGCCGCAACGAGGGCACGTCCGTGTGGGTCGTCCCCGCGGACGCGATCACCGCGTCGGACCCGGACGCCAAGGGCGCGTTCTTCGAGTCCGCCGCCGGCAAGGCCTACCGGCACGCCACCTACTACACGCGCAGCGAGGGTGTGAAGCACCTCTGACGCCGGGCTCCCGCCCCCGTCGAGCCCGCACCCGTTCCGCCGACCCCGAGGAATCCCATGTCGAACGACTCCGCCACCCGGATCTCCGTCGGTGACGCCCTCACTCCCGAGGACATCGCCGCCTCCGGTGCCACCGCGTCCGAGCCCGTCGCGCAGTACGCGCTGCGCCTCGGCGACGACGCCCTGATCCTCGCCCAGCGTCTGGGCTGGTGGATCTCGCGGGCACCCGAGCTCGAGGAGGACATGGCGCTGGCCAACATCGCCCTCGACCAGATCGGCCACGCCCGCTCCTTCCTCACCTACGCGGGCACCGCGTGGGGCAAGACGGAGGACGAGCTCGCCTACTTCCGCGACGAGGAGGAGTTCCGGGCCGCGTGGATCGTGGCGCTGGAGAACGGCGACTTCGGGCAGACCATCGCCCGGCAGCTCGTCGTCGCCTGCTACCAGCACGGCCTGTACACGCGGCTCTCCGCCTCGACCGACGCCACGCTGGCCGCCATCGCGGCCAAGGCGCTCAAGGAGGTCGACTACCACCGCGACCACGCGGCCCAGTGGGTGCTACGGCTGGCCCTTGGCACGGAGGAGTCCCGGCGCCGGCTCGAGCACGGGCTGAGCGTCGTGTGGCCGTACGTGGACGAGCTCTTCGAGGACGACGAGCTGATCGACCAGCTCGACGGCGTCGCCGTCCGCCCCTCCCAGCTGCGCGCCGGCTTCGACGCCGACGTCGCCGCCGTGTTCGACGAAGCGGACCTGACCGTGCCGGACGTGCAGCCCAGCAGCACCGGCGGCCGGCGCGGCGAGCCGCACGAGCAGCTCGGCTACATCCTGGCCGAGATGCAGTCGCTGGCCCGCAAGCACCCGGGAGCCACCTGGTGAGCGCCCCGACGATCGATCGCGACACCATGAGCACCGACGCGGACCGCCGGGTCTGGGAGATCGCCGCCACCGTGTGCGACCCCGAGATCCCGGTGCTGACCATCGAGGACCTCGGCATCCTCCGGGACGCCGCGATGGTCCCGGCCACCGGCGACGAGGCCACCGCCCGGGTCACCATCACCCCGACCTACTCCGGCTGCCCCGCGATGGACACCATCCGCGACGACCTGGTCACCGCGCTCACCGCGCACGGCTACCGGAACGTCCAGGTCGACTTCTCCCTCAGCCCGGCCTGGACCACCGACTGGATGACCGAGGACGGCAAGGCCAAGCTCACCGAGTACGGCATCGCCCCGCCCACCGGTCGCGCCGCCGCGGCCGGTCCCATCCGCGTGGCGCTGAGCGTGAAGTGCCCGCGCTGCTCCTCGCTGCGGACCCGGGAGATCACCCGCTTCGGCTCGACCTCCTGCAAGGCCCTCTACGTCTGCAACGACTGCCAGGAACCCTTCGACTACTTCAAGGTGCTCTAGATGACGGCGACGACCGAGAATGCCCCGGCGAGAAAGCGTGCCTCCTTCCACCCGCTGACCGTCAGCGCCGTCCGGCCCCTGACCGCCGACGCCGTCGAGGTCACCTTCGCCGTGCCGGCGGACCTGGCGGCTCAGTACGACTACCTGCCCGGCCAGTACGTGGCCCTGCGCGCCGACATCGACGGCCGCGAGGTGCGGCGCAGCTACTCGATCTGCGCGGAGCCGGCCACGTTCGACGACGGCAGCTCCCGGATCACGGTCGGGATCAAGCGGGACCTCGGCGGCGTGTTCTCCACCTGGGCCACCAGCGAGCTGGCGGCCGGCGACACCGTCGAGGTGATGAGCCCGCAGGGCGCCTTCATCTCCCAGCACGCCCTCACCGGCCTGAACGACCCCGACGCCATCGGGGACGAGGTGGCCGCGGCCGGCCGTGCCGGCTACGTGGGGATCGCCGCCGGCTCCGGCATCACGCCCGTCATCGCCATCGCCCGGGCCGTCCTCAAGCGGAACCCGCAGGCGAGCTTCGACCTGGTCTACGCCAACCGCGCGGCGGCGGACGTGATGTTCCTCGAGGAGCTCGCCGACCTGAAGGACCGGTACCCCACCCGGCTCGCGCTGCATCACGTGCTCTCCCGCGAGCAGCGGATCTCCCCGCTGCTGACCGGCCGCATCGACGCCGAGAAGCTGACCACCATCGTCGACTCCGTGGTCCGCACCCCGCTGGTCGACGAGTGGTTCCTGTGCGGCCCGTTCGACCTCGTCCAGCTCGCCCGGGACACCCTCGCCGAGCGCGGCGTGCCCGCCGAGAAGATCCGGTTCGAGCTGTTCACCACCGGCCGGCCCGAGGGCGCTCCCGAGGGCAACGCCGGCCGGCCCGTGGTCGAGGACCCGGAAGGGGAGAACTACGAGATCGAGTTCAATCTCGACGGCCTGCACGGCTCGGTGAAGAGCCCGCGCAGCGCGCGGGAGACGATCCTCAACGCCGCCCTGCGGGTGCGCGGCGACGTGCCGTTCGCGTGCGCGGGCGGGGTCTGCGGAACGTGCCGGGCGAAGGTCGTCTCCGGCACCGTGGACATGGACGAGAACTACGCGCTCGAGGCCGACGAGGTGGAACGCGGGTACGTGCTCACCTGCCAGTCCCGGCCCACCTCGGACACCGTCACCGTCGACTACGACGCCTGAGCCGGCACCCGCCCCACCCGGGCCAGCTCGTCAATAGATGTTCACCGGAGGGCCTCAGCGGCCCCGGATGGAGCATCTATTGACGACCTGGCGCCCTACCTCGCCGCCATCCCTTCGACCCGCAGGAGTGTGCCCGTGATCGAGCTGACCATCGCGAATGACGTCGCCGAGGTGGTGCTGAACGCGCCGCAGAAGATGAATGCCCTGGACGCGGCGGCGCTGGAGGACCTGCGCCAGGCCTACGCCGAGGCCGCCGACGCGAACGTGCGCGCCCTGCTGCTGCGCGGCGAGGGCCGCGGCTTCTGCGCCGGCCGGGACATCTCCAGTGTCGACCCCGCGACCGACGACGCGCATGGCTTCCTGGCGGACACCGTCACCCCGGTGCTGAAGGCGATGAGCGCGTTCCCGGCACCCACATTCGCCGCCGTGCAGGGGCCGGCGCTCGGCGTCGGGCTCGGCCTGCTGGTGGCGACCGACGTGGTCTACGTCGCCGAGACCGCGAAGATCGGCTCGCCGTTCGCCAATCTCGGCGCCACCCTCGACTCGGGGGGCCACTGGCTGTTCACCGAGCGGCTCGGCGCCCACCGCACCCTGGACCTCATCTACACGGCCGAGCTGATCAGCGGCGCCGAGGCCGTCGCTTCCGGCCTGTTCAGCCGCGCGCTGCCCGCCGAGGAGCTGCTGGGGACCACTCGCGGCATCGTCGCGAAGGTCGCCACCGGGGCCACCGGCGCGTTCCGGGCCTCCAAGGCGCTGGTGGCGCAGATCCGCGACGAGCGGCTCGGCCTGTGGGATTCCATCACCGCGGAGAACCGGGCGCAGGGCGACCTGTGCGGCACCGCCGACTACGCGGAGGGCTTCGCCGCCTTCCAGCAGAAGCGCACCCCCGTCTTCCACGGCTGACGGCTGCGGCGACATCGTCGCACGTCAGTGGGCAGAGTGCACCGCTTTCGCTACCCTCCGAGCAGGGATGGGCGGAAACGAATCTGCTGCTGGCCGTCGTGTTGGTGTCCATGATCGGGGACAGTGGTCTTCACGATCGGCAACGCGAGGAGACGGCATGCGAGCACACGTCCTGGACACCGTCGGCACCGACCTGCGGGAGGCGGACGTCGTCCTCGGCCCTCCGAAGCCGGGGGAGGTGGGCGTCCGCGTCGCCGCCTGCGGTGTCTGCCACACCGACCTCCACGTGATCAAGGGCGAGGTCGCCTTCCCCACCCCGTGCGTGCTGGGGCACGAGATCTCCGGCTGGGTCGAGGCCATCGGCGAGGGCGTGACGGGACTGGACGTCGGAGACCGGGTCGTCTGCAGCTTCATCATGCCGTGCGGGTCCTGCCGCCAGTGCGACCGCGGCCACGAGGACCTGTGCGAGACGTTCTTCGCGAAGAACCGGCTCAAGGGGCAGCTCTACGACGGTTCGTCCCGGCTCTCCGCCGCGGACGGCACGCCCATCGCCATGTACTCGATGGCCGGGCTCGCCGAGCACGCCGTGGTGCCGGCCACCGCCGTGTTCCGGCTCCCAGACGCGATTCCGCTCGAGCAGGCCGCCGTCCTCGGGTGCAGCGTCTTCACCAGCTACGGCGCCGTGCACAACGTCGGGAAGGTGACCGCGGGGGACACGGTCGCCGTCGTCGCCGCGGGCGGCATCGGGCTGAACATCGTTCAGATGGCCGTCGCGCACGGCGCGTCCCGGGTGATCGCCATCGACATCGACGACGAGAAGCTCGCGCTCGCCCGGCGCGTGGGGGCGACGGACACCGTCAACTCCCGGACCGAGGACCCGCTCGAGGCGGTGCGCCGCCTCACCGACGGGCACGGCGTCGACGTCGCGTTCGAGGCCTTCGGCAGCGCGCCGACCGTGCGCACCGCGGTCGACGTCGTCGACGACGGCGGCCGGGTCGTGCTGGTCGGCATTGCGCCCGTGGGTGTCGAGGCGCAGTTCGACATCGCGCGCGTCGTGCGCCGGAAGATCCAGATCCTCGGCTCCTTCGGTGCCCGGGCCTCCGTCGACATGCCGGCCGTGCTCGACCTGGTGGCCGACGGGCGGATCCGGCTCGACGACCTCGTCACCGATCGGTACGCGTTCGCCGACGCCGGCCGGGCCTACCGGGACCTGGAGGAGCGGCGCATCCGCGGTCGCGCGGTGGTCACGCTCACCGGCTGAGAGGAGGCCCGGTCGCGACGGAGCACTTGTCCAATCGGACAAACGTCTCCGGAAGCGGTTATGCAGCCGGCTGATCATCAGTACACTGCGGACCATGAAGGTTCTCGGTGTCAACGCGATCTTCCACGATCCCGCGGCCGCGCTGGTGATCGACGGGCGCGTGGTCGCCGCCGCGGAGGAGGAGCGGTTCTCCCGGCGCAAGCACGGCAAGCGACCGGTGCCGTTCTCGGCCTGGGAACTGCCCGAGCAGGCCATGCGCTGGGTGCTGCGCGAGGCCGGCCTGCGGCCCGAGGACCTCGACGCCGTCGGCTACTCGTTCGACCCGTCGATCGCCGCGCACATTCCCGACGACCCGTACGATCCGATCCGCGTCGACTACGCCCGCCGCGCCCCGGGCTTCCTCGCCGAGGCCCTGCCCGGGCTGGACGCGAACAAGGTCCACTACATTCAGCACCACGTCGCCCACGCCGCGTCCTCGGGACTCGCCGGCCCGTACCCCACCGGCAGTGTGCTCGTCGTCGACGGTCGCGGTGAGGCCCACTCCCACCTGGCCGGCCGGTACGAGAACGGCAGGCTCGAGATCCTGCACCGGCAGGAGCTGCCGGACTCCCTCGGCCTGCTCTACGAGTCCCTGACCGGGCACCTCGGCTTCGAGCGGTCCAGTGACGAGTTCAAGGTGATGGCGCTCGCCTCCTACGGCCGGCCGCGGTTCCTCGACGACCTGCGGGAGATCGTGCACGCCACCGGCGACGGCGGGTTCCGCGCCCAGGCCCCGGACTGGACCCGATTCGCCCCGGCCCGGATCGACGACGGCACGTGGGGCGGCGACCACGCCGACCTCGCCGCCTCCGTCCAGGCCGTCGTCGAGGAGACCCTCGTCGACCTGGCCACCTGGCTGCACGGGCAGACCGGGGATCGGTACCTCACCATGGCCGGCGGCACCGCCCTGAACTGCGTGGCCAACTCGCGGATCTGGCGCGAGTCGCCGTTCGACGACGTGTGGGTCCAGCCCGCGGCCGGCGACTCCGGCACGGCGCTCGGCGCCGCCCTGCACCTGGCCGCCGAGGGCGGCGACACGATCGTGCCCGCTCCCACGGCGGCGCTCGGCCGCAGCTGGACGGACGACGAACTGGCGAGCTGGCTGACCACGGCCCAGGTGCCGTTCACGACGCCGGTGGACCTGGCCGGCGAGGTGGCGGACGTGCTCGCGGACAACGGCGTCGTCGCCTGGTTCGACGGGCGCAGCGAGTTCGGCCCCCGCGCGCTCGGCCGCCGCTCCCTGATCGCCAACCCGATCCACGCGGAGAACCTGGAACGGCTCAACGACGTCAAGGGCCGGGAGCAGTTCCGGCCGGTGGCGCCCATGGTCCTCGCCGACCGCGCGCACGAGATCTTCAGCGGCGGGCCGATCCCCAGCCCCTACATGCTCTTCGTGCACGACGTCGCCGAGCCCTGGCGGAAGAAGATCCCCACCGTGACGCACGTGGACGGCACCGCACGGATCCAGACGGTCACCGACGAGGACAACGCCGGCATCGCCGCGCTGCTGCGCGCCTTCGACGAGCGGACCGGGGTGCCCGTGGTCGTCAACACGTCGCTGAACACCGCCGGCCGGCCGATGGTCGACGACCCCCGCGACGCGCTCGAGCTCTTCGGCTCTGCCCCGGTGGCCGTGTTGGTGCTGGGCCCGCACCTCGTCCGGCGCACCGACCTCTTCCGGGCGGCCCCGTGACGGCCCCGGTACCGGTGACGCGCTCCGCCGCGCCCGCCTACGCCGTCGTGATCCCCTCGGTCGGGCGGCCGAGCCTGCAGCGGCTGCTCGACACCCTGGCCGCCCAGGACGAGAACACGCCCACCGCCGTGGTCGTCGTCGACGACCGGCGCGGTGACGTGGCGGCGCTGACCCCGGTGTTCGCGCCGACGGCCTCCGCCGGGCCCGTGCCGCTGACGGTGGTGCGCGGGTACGGCCGGGGCCCCGCGGCGGCGCGGAACCGCGGCTGGCGGGTCGCCGCCCGCACCGGCGTCACGTGGATCGCCTTCCTGGACGACGACGTCGAGCTGCCCGCCGGGTGGGCGAACGGCCTCGCCGCCGACCTCGCCTCTTGCGGACCCGGCGACGCGGCCACGCAGGGCCGCATCCACGTCCCCCTGCCCGCGGACCGACGGCCCACCGACTGGGAGCGCAACACCGCCGCCCTGATGGACGCCGACTGGGCGACCGCCGACATGGCCTACCGCGTCGCCGCCCTGGAACAGGTGGGCGGCTTCGACGAGCGGTTCCCGCGTGCCTTCCGGGAGGACGCCGATCTCGCTCTGCGCGTCCGCGACGCCGGCTGGACGCTGCGCCGCGGGCAGCGGTCCATCGTCCACCCGGTGCGGCCCGCCGACGCGTGGGTCAGCCACCGGGTGCAGGCCGGCAACGCCGACGACGCCCTGATGCGCCGCCTCCACGGGCCGGACTGGCGCGCCCGCGCCGAGGCGCCCGCTGGCGGTTTCCGCCGGCACGTCGCGACCGTCGTGGCTGCGGCGACCGGTGTGCTCGGCGCCGCCATCGCGCTCGACGGACTCGTCGGCGGGGCGATCGCCCGGTCGGTGCCAGCCGCGGACCCGACCGCCGGCCAGGCCGTCGTCCGCCGGGCCGGACTGGCCGCACTCGCCGCCGGGACCCTGGCCTGGGGCGGGCTGACCGCCCGGTTCCTGCGGCTGCGGATGGGGCCCGGCCCGCGCCCGGGTGACCCCGGGTACCGCGACGAACTGACGCGGATGGCCGTGACCAGCGCCACCATCCCCGTCGCCGCCGTCGCCCACCACGTACGCGGCGTCGTCGCCCACCGGCGCACGGGCCCGTGGCCGCGACCGGTGCGCGCCGTCCTGGTCGACCGGGACGGCACCCTGGTGCGGGACGTGCCCTACAACGGGGATCCGACGAAGGTCGAGCCGATGCCCGGCGCGGTCGAGGCGGCCCGCCGGGTCCGGGCCGCGGGTCTGCCGGTCGGGCTGGTCAGCAACCAGTCCGGCATCGGCCGCGGCCTGCTGACCCGGGACCAGGTCGACGCCGTCAACGCGCGTGTCGCCGAGCTGGTGGGCGGACTGGACACCGTGCGCGTCTGCCCGCACGCTCCCGAGGCCGGGTGCGCGTGCCGCAAGCCGCGGCCCGGGTTGATCCTCGCCGCCGCGGCCGACCTGAGCGTCGACCCGGCCGAGTGCGTGGTGATCGGGGATATCGGCGCCGACGTCGAGGCCGCGCAGGCGGCCGGGGCCCGCGCCGTCCTGGTGCCGACCGACGTCACACTCCCCACGGAGATCGACGCCGCGCCCGCCGTGGCCCGCGACCTGCTCGACGCCGTCACGCAGGCGCTGGGCGCAGCGGAGGCCACCGTCGGCACGAGAACAGTGGACACGGCGCCGGCGGGCGAACGGGCGGGGGTCTGAGCATGGGCCGCATCCTGGCGGTCCGGCTCGACTCGGACGGTGACGTGCTGCTGACCGGCCCGGCCGTCCGGGCGCTCGCGGGACTCGGCGAGGTGGATCTGCTCGCCTCCCCGTCGGGCGCGGCCGCCGGCCGGCTGCTGCCCGACGTGGCCGACGTGCTCGTCTTCGACGCCCCGTGGTCCGGTTTCGCCCCGCCGCCGGTCGACGCCGCCGCGACCCGCGCGCTCGTCGACGACCTCGCCGCCCGGCAGTACGACGCTGCGGTGATCTTCACGTCCTTCCACCAGAGTCCGCTGCCGATGGCGCTGCTCGCGCGGCTGGCCGGCATCGGCCACATCGCCGCAACCAGCGAGGACTATCCCGGTTCCCTCCTGGACGTCCGACACCGGCGGGACGCCCCACCCGGCGGGGGACACGAGGCCGAGGCCGCCCTGGCCCTGGCGGTCGCCGCCGGCGCCCCCGACCCGGGTCCCGGGGGGAGTGCGCTCGCCGTCCGACGCCCCCTGCCGGCCCTCCCAGCGGACCTGCTCCCGGACGGGCTGGGCGCGAACGGCCCGCAGCACGGCGCCGCCGACGCCTTCGTGGTCCTGCATCCCGGCGCCTCCGTCCCGTCCCGTGCGCTGACCACCGCGCACGCCGCGGCCCTGGCCGTGGGCCTGGCCGCCGCCGGGTGGCCGGTCGCCGTCACCGGGGGCCCGGCAGAGGCCGACCGGTGCGCCGACGTCGTCGCGCGGGCGCGCCTGGCCGCGCCGGAGGCCGCCGTCGTGGACGTCGCCGGCCGCACGTCGCTGGCCGAACTGGCCGCCGTGCTCGACGCCGCGGCCTGCGTCGTCGTCGGCAACACCGGCCCGGCCCATCTCGCCGCCGCGGTCGGCACGCCCGTCGTCAGCCTGTTCTCCCCGGTGGTCCCGGCGCAGCGGTGGGCGCCGCACGGGGTGCCGACCATCGTGCTCGGCGACCAGCACGCCGCCTGCCGCGACACCCGCGCCCGGGACTGCCCGGTGCCGGGCCACCCCTGCCTGAGCGAGGTCAGCGCCGTCGAGGTCGTCGCCGCGGTGACCGCGCTGACCACGAACCGGACGACGAGCAGGACCACGGAGACCGAGACGACGACGGACACGACGACGGAGGAGGCAACCTCGTGCGCATCCTGACCTGGCACGTCCACGGCTCCTGGTCCACGGCCTTCGTCCAGGGCCGGCACACCTACCTGATCCCCGTGCTGCCCGACCGATCCCGCGACGGGCTCGGCCGCGCGGCCACCTGGGACTGGCCGGCCCACGCCGTCGAGCTGAGCCCCGAGGAACTCGCCGACACCGCGATCGACCTCGTCGTCCTGCAGCGGCCCGAGGAGCTGGACCTGGTCGAACGGTGGACCGGCCGTCGTCCGGGCCGCGACCTTCCCGCCGTCTACGTCGAGCACGACGCCCCGCGCGGTCACGCCGTCACCTCCCGCCACCCGCTGGCCGACCAGACCGCCATCCCGATCGTCCACGTCACCCACTTCAACCACGTGATGTGGGACAACGGAACCGCCCCGACCGCGGTGATCGAGCACGGCGTCATCGACCCCGGCGCCCGGTACACCGGGGAAACCGCGTCACTGGCCGTCGTCGTCAACGAGCCGGTGCGCCGCGGCCGGGTGGCGGGCACCGACCTCGTCGCCGATCTCGCCGTGGACCTGCCCGTCGACGTGTACGGGATGGGGATGGACGCCCTCGCCGCGTCCGCGCCGGGCCGTCGCTGGCAGCTGCACGAGAACTACCCGCAGCACCGACTGCACGACGCGCTCGGCAGTCACCGCGCCTACCTGCATCCGTACCGGTGGACCAGCCTCGGTCTCGCCCTGATCGAGGCCATGATGCTCGGCCTGCCCGTGCTCGGGCTCTCCACCACGGAGGGACCCCGGGCGGTGCCCGCAGAGGCCGGCCTGCTGACCAACGACCTGACCGCCCTGACCGCGCGGGCGCAGCACTGGCTCGCCGAACCGGACGAGGCGCGCGCCGCCGGGGCCGCCGGCCGCGCGCACGCGCTGAGCCACTACGGCCTCGACCGCTTCCTGACCGACTGGGACGACCTCCTTCAGAAGGTGAGCCGATGAAGATCGCCATGGTGTCCGAACACGCCAGCCCCCTGGCCGCCCTCGGCGGTGTCGACGCCGGCGGGCAGAACGTGCACGTCGCCCAGCTGGCCACCGCCCTGGCCGCCCGCGGGCACACGGTGACGGTGTACACGCGGCGGGACGACGTGGCCCTGCCCGACGCGGTGGAACTGACGCCGGGCGTGCAGGTCGTCCACCTGCCCGCCGGGCCGGCCCGCACCCTGCCCAAGGACGAGCTGGCGCCCTTCATGGACGAGTTCGGCCGCTGGCTGACGCGGACCTGGATCGCGGACGGTCCCCCGGATCTCGTTCACGCCCACTTCTGGATGTCCGGGCTGGCCGCGCGCCGCGCCGCGGACGCCCTGCAGCTGCCCCTCGCGCTGACCTTCCACGCCCTCGGCGCCGTCAAGCGGCGCCATCAGGGACTCGCCGACACGAGCCCGGCGAGCCGGCTCGCCGCCGAGACGGACCTGCTCGGCGCCGCGGACGTCGTGCTGGCGACCTGCGAGGACGAGAAGCGGGAGCTGATGGCGCTCGGCGCCGACCCCGAGCGGGTGGCGGTCGTGCCGTGCGGCGTGGACCTGACCGCCTTCGCGCCCTCCGGGCCACCGCAGCACGAGGCCGGGGAGCCGGCCCGCATCGTGGCGCTGGGCCGGCTGGTGGAGCGCAAGGGCGTCGACACCGTCCTGGCCGCACTGGCCGCCTTGCCGGGTTCGGTGCCAGGCGATCCCGTGCCGGCTGATTCCGTCCTGGAGAACGCCGTCCTGCACATCGCGGGTGGTCCCGATGCCGCCGCGCTGGACGAGGATCCCGAGGCCGTCCGGCTCGGCGCGCTGGCGCGGGAGCTCGGCGTCGAGGACCGGGTCGTGCTGCACGGCCGCGTCGACCGGGCCGGTGCCGCCGCGCTGCTGGCCGCGGCCGACGTCGTTGCCTGCACCCCCTGGTACGAGCCGTTCGGGATGGTGCCGCTCGAGGCGGCGGCCAGCGGACGGCCCGTCGTCGGTTCCGCCGTGGGCGGTCTGCTGGACAGCGTCGAGGACGGCGTCACCGGCCTGCTGGTGCCGCCGCGCGACGTCGGGGCCACCTCCGAGGCCCTGCGGCGGGTCCTCCAGGACCGGGACCTGGCCGCCCGGATGGGCCGGGCCGGGCGGGATCGGGTCGAGCGGCTGTTCGGCTGGGACCGCGTCGCCGAACGCACCGAGGCCGTCTACCAGCAGGTGCTGCGCGCGCACGGCGACCGGCAGCACCGGCCGCGCACGGGCACCCGCGAGTGGATCGCCGACCACCTGGCCGAACTGCAGCGCGCCGTCGCGGACGCGGCCGCGCACGCCGACGTCGTCGACCGCTGGGGGGCTCAGCTGGCGGCCCTGCTCGGCCGAGGCGGGCGGGTGCTCGTGGCCGGCAACGGCGGCAGTGCGGCCGAGGCGCAGCACTTCACCGCGGAGCTGGTCGGCCGGTTCGAGAGCGAGCGGGTCCCGCTCTCGGCCCTCTGCCTGTCCGCCGAGACGTCCAGCCTGACCGCGATCGGCAACGACTACGGGATCACCGAGGTGTTCGCCCGGCAGGTGGAGGCTCACGGGCGCCCCGGCGACGTCGTCGTGCTGCTCTCGACCAGCGGCCGCAGCCCCAACGTCCTTTCCGCCGCCGAGCGGGCCCGCGCCGGCGGGATGCACGTGTGGGCGTTGACCGGCCCGGGTCCGAACCCGCTCGCCGACGCCGCCGACGAGGCCCTCGCCGTGAAGGCGGCCAGCACCTCCGTGGTGCAGGAGATGCACCTGATGCTGCTGCACGCCGTCTGCGCGGCGGTCGACGCCCGGCACGCGGCGGCGCCCCGGGCCGACGATGCGCTCACGGCGTGCCCGGGCTCGAGTCCGCAGGACGCCGTGCTGGTCGAGGCGGATGCCGGATGAGCCCGCGCATCGTCGTCGTCGGCGACGTCATGCTGGACCGCGACCTGGTCGGCACGAGCACCCGGCTCAGCCCGGACGCGCCGGTGCCCGTGGTCGACGTGGACGCGGTGCTGTCCAGCCCCGGCGGCGCGGGCCTGACGGCGCTGCTGTGCGCCGCCGGCGACGGCGGAAGCGGCCGGGAGGGCACCGCCGTCGACGTGACCCTCGTGGCGCCCGTCGCGGACGACGCCGCGGGCCGCGAGCTCGTGGACGCGCTGCCCGGAGTGACCGTGCACCGGCTCGGGCACGACGGCCCCACCCGGACGAAGACGCGGATCCGCTCCTCAGGGCAGGCCATGCTGCGCGTCGACGAGGGCGGGCCGGGGGCACCGGTCGACGTCGATGCGAACGCTCTGACCGCGGTGCTCGCCGGCGCCGACGTCGTGCTGGTCTCCGACTACGGCGGCGGGACCACGCGCGACCCCGCCGTGCGGAAGGTCCTCGCCGATCACGCCGCTCACGCGACGGTGGTCTGGGACCCGCATCCGCGCGGGGGAGCGCCCGTGCCCGGGTGCACGCTGATCACCCCGAACGCCGCCGAGGCGGAGGCCGCGACAGCGGGTGTCGACCACGCGCCCGCGTTGCCCACAGACGCGTTGCCCACAGACGCGTTGCCGACAGACGCGTTGCCGGCAGGTGCGGCGCCGAAAGGCGCGGACGGGACGGGGGCCGACACCGGGGGGACCGGCGAGCACACGTGCCCGGACGGCGATGCCGCCGCTCGGGCACGCGCCCTCCGCGCCGGCTGGCGAGCGCACGGTGTGGCCGTGACGGTCGGTGCCGACGGGGCGCACCTGGCCACGAACGCCGGCGTGACGCACATCCCCGCCGCTCCCGTCGAGAGCACCGACCCCTGCGGGGCGGGCGACCGGTTCGCCGCGACGGCGGCGCTCACCCTGGCGACCGGGGGCACCCTCGACGCCGCGGTGGAGGCGGCGGTCGAGTCGGCCGGCCAGTGGGTCGCGGCCGGGGGCGCCCTGTCCTTCCGCGCCGGGTTGCGCGCCCGGGAGCGTGCCGCCGCGCGCCCGGCCGACCCCGCGCTGCCGGCCGAGGTGCGGAACCTGGTCGACCGGGTGCGCGCGTCGGGCGGCACCGTGGTCGCGACGGGCGGCTGCTTCGACGTCCTGCACGCCGGGCACATCGCCTGCCTGGACGCCGCCCGGAACCTCGGCGACGCCCTCGTCGTGCTGCTCAACTCGGACGACTCCGTGCGCCGGCTCAAGGGGTCGACCCGGCCGGTCGTGGGCCAGGCCGACCGGGCACGCGTGCTCGCCGCCCTGCGCAGCGTGGACGCCGTCGTCGTGTTCGACCAGGACGACCCGCGTGCCGCGCTGGCCGCCCTGCGCCCGGACGTGTGGGTCAAGGGCGGGGACTACCTGCCCGAGCAGCTGCCCGAGGCGGACGTCGTGGCCGCCGGCGGGGGACGGGTGACCGTCCTGCCGTACCTCTCGGGCCGGTCGACGAGCGCGATCCTCGCCCGTGCGGGACGAGAGACGCGAGCATGACCGACGACGAATCCGGCCGGCGGCGTCGCCGGCCCGAGCCGTACACCGCCGAGGCCCTGGCCGTCGATCCTGCTGCATCCAGCGTGGACGCCGACGTCCCGCACGCCGTCGATCCCGCCGGCATCGGCGACGGCGACGTGCTCGTGCTGCGCGCCCTCGGTCTCGGCGACGCCCTCACCGGCATCGCGCCGATGCGCGGCCTGCGACGCCTCTTCCCCGGCCACCGGCTGATCCTCGCCGCTCCCGGCCCGGTCGGCGCGTGGCTGGCCGACCTCGGCGTCGTCGACGGGGTGCTGCCGACCCCCGGACTGGTCGACCTGCCGCCCCTCGCCGGCGGCCACGTGGCCGTCGACCTGCACGGACGCGGTCCGGCGAGCCAGCGGCTGCTCGCCGCCACCCGTCCGTCCCGGCTGATCGCCTTCTCCTGCCCCGAGGTCGGCCATCACGGGCCGGCCTGGTGCGCCGACGAGCACGAGGTGCGCCGCTGGTGCCGGCTGGTCAGTGACGCGGGCGGCCCCTGCGGGCCGGCGGACCTGCTGCTGCGCTTCCACCGGCCCGCCCCCGCCGGTGCCCCGGTCGTGCTGCACCCCGGCGCCGCGTTCGGCTCCCGCCGCTGGCCCGTCGACCGGTGGCGCGCCGTCGCCGAGCACCTGACGGGCCGGGGGCGCCGCGTGCTGGTCACCGGCTCGGCCGCCGAGCGGGACCTGACCGGGGCGATCAGTGACGGCCTGGACGGCGTGCGCGACCTCGGCGGCGCGCTCGGGCTGAGCGCGCTGACGGACGCGGTCGGCGGGGCGGCGCTGGTGATCAGCGGCGACACCGGCACCGCGCACCTGGCCACGGCGCTGGCCGTCCGGTCCGTCCTCCTGTTCGGCCCGACGCCGCCGTCGCGCTGGGGCCCGGTCGTCGATCCCCATCTGCACACCGTGCTGTGGCACGGCGACCCCGACGCCGCCGCGTGGGGTGACCCGCACGGCGAGACGCTCGACGAGCGGCTCGCCGCCGTGACCGTCGCCGAGGTCGTCGCCGCCGCGGGCGCTCAGCTGCCGCCGTCGGACGACGCCGCCTCCACTCCCGCCCCGTCCCCGTTCCCGTTCCCGTTCCCGGAAGGATGATCGTGACCGATTCCCTGCAGACCCTCGCCGGCTCCCGGCCGCTGCGCCGCGCCGTCGTCACCGGCGGCGCCGGCTTCCTCGGCAGCCACCTGTGCACCGAACTGCGCCGCCGCGGCGTCGAGGTGGTTGCCCTGGACAACTTCCTCACCGGCAACCCCGCCAACGTCGCGCACCTGGCCGACGACCCCGGCTTCCGGCTGATCCACTGCGACGTGACCGACTACATCCACGTGCCCGGCGACGTGGACCTCGTGCTGCACTTCGCCTCCCCGGCCTCCCCGGTGGACTACCTCAAGCTGCCCATCCACACCCTCAAGGTCGGCTCGATCGGCACCAACCACGCGCTCGGCCTCGCCAAGGAGAAGGGCGCCCGCTTCCTCATCGCCTCCACGTCCGAGGTGTACGGCGACCCGCAGGTGCACCCGCAGCCGGAGACCTACTGGGGGCACGTCAACCCGGTGGGCCCGCGCGGCGTGTACGACGAGGCCAAGCGGTACGCCGAGGCCCTGACCATGGCGTACCGGCAGACGCACGGCGTCGACACCGCCATCGTGCGGATCTTCAACACGTTCGGGCCGCGGATGCGCCCGAGCGACGGCCGGGCCATCCCGACGTTCGTCCGGCAGGCGCTCGCCGGTGAGCCGGTCACGGTGGCCGGCGACGGCGCGCAGACCCGGTCGGTGTGCTACGTCTCGGATCTGGTGCGGGGCATCCTCGCCCTGGCCGAGAGCGGGCACTCCGGCCCGATGAACATCGGCAACCCGCACGAGCTCTCGGTGCTGCAGATCGCCCGGGACGTCATCGAGGCTACCGGCTCGGTCTCCGAGATCCGCTTCGTCGGCCGGCCGGTGGACGACCCGATGGTCCGCCGCCCGGACACGACGCTGGCCACCGAGGTGCTCGGCTGGGCACCCGAGGTGGACTGGCCCGAAGGCCTGGCGCGGACCGTCGACTGGTTCCGGGAGGCGGTCGACGTCGCCGGTGCCAGGGACGAGACCGGCAACACCGTCGACGCCGGTGCTCGTTGAGTGATGCAGGGTGGAGCGACGCCCGGCGGGGCGTGCCGATCCCCGACGTGGGTCAGGGTTGGGACTGCTCCGACGAAGATGACGGGGAACGGGCCAGAAGCCTGTCACGATCATTCCGTATAAGGACCATGCATATACGCGTTGATAGTTCCTTAGATCGTGTGGCGCGGTGTGCTGTTGGCCGTGAGGTGTGGCTCGGCCGAGTTCATGCAGCCGGGCACCGCGCCCGCCGATGGCGTAGCCTGCGGCGATGACCGGTCAGGTGCGGCCCGCCATCGACGCGAACCTCGTGGCGCGGCTGGTCGCCGCCCAGTTCCCGGCGTGGGCGTCCCTGCCGGTCCGGCCGGTCCCCGCGCAGGGCAACGACAACCGCACCTTCCGGATCGGCGACGAGCTCGTGGCCCGGCTGCCCAGCGCCACCGGGTACGTCGCCGCCGTCGAGAAGGAGGACCTGGTGCTGCCCCGGCTCGCCGGCGCGCTGCCCGTGGCCGTCCCCGCCCCGGTGGCCACCGGGTCACCGGCGGACGACTACCCGTTCCCGTGGTCGGTGCGCCGCTGGCTGCCGGGCGTCACCGCCGACGAGGACCCGGCCCTCGACCGGACCGCCCTGGCCCGGGACCTGGGCGCCGTCCTCGCCGCCCTGCAGCGCCACCCCGTCGACGGTGGACCGGTGGCGGGGCGGCACAGCTTCTTCCGCGGCGACCACCCGCGGGTCTACGACGCCGAGGTACGCGCCGCCCTCGGCGTCCTGCGGGCGACGGCCGGCCGTGGGGACGGCATCGACGTCGGCGCCTGCGCCGCCGTGTGGGCGCAGACGCTGGCCACCGCGGCGACGGGACCGGCCGTGTGGTTCCACGGCGACGTCGGCGTCGGCAACCTGCTGACCACGCACGGGCGGCTGAGCGCCCTCATCGACTTCGGCACCTGCGGCGTCGGGAACCCGGCGTGCGACCTGGTCATCGCGTGGACGTTCTTCGACGCGGCGGAGCGCCGGGTGTTCGCCGACGTCGTCGACCTCCCGGCCACGAACTGGCGCCTGGCCCGCGGCTGGGCGCTGTGGAAGGCGATGATCACGATCACGGCCCTGCCGCGTGGCACTGCGTACGACCTCTACCACCGGGCGATCCAGGAGCGCACCATCCGCGAGGTGATCGCCGACCCGGTGGTCGGCTGAGCGAGCCCACCGCCGGGGCGAGGCCGCCCGAGGGTCAGGCCGGACCCCGCCGGGTCACGTGGCCGGATCCGCCGTCGCGGCGTCGTCCGCCTCGCGCGCGAGCTGTCGCTCGAAGCGGGCATCGGGGATCAGCCAGATCGCGGCGACGACGACGTAGGCGGCGATGGCCAGCCACGGCTGCACCAGCGTGAGCAGACCCCCCGCGACGTGGCACGGCCGCGAAGTCCTGCTCGCTCATCCACGCCGTCGTGAACGGCGCGAGCGTGAGCCAGAACAGCAGGTGCCGATTCGCCCACAGCACCGAGCCCGAGACCCGGGAGACGGCGGCCAGCATCTGGTGGTGGTTGGTGATCGCGATGGCGATCACGGCATCGCTGAACGCCCCGGTTCGTTCACGAGTCTCGGCCGGTCTCCCCGCCCTCGCGCTGGCCCCGACGGCCCGCGCTGCGTCCATCCTGACCGTCGCGCCCGCCCGGGACCAGACCGGGCGTCAGCTGACGTAGCGGCGAGCAGCGCTGGCCCGCTGCGAGGCCTCGAGCACCCGGAACCGCCGTTCGACGTGCACCGGCAGCGGGCGCCGCTCGCGCAGCACCCACGGCAGGCCGCGGACGGCGTCGAGCACGGCGGCGGCCGTCACCCGGTCCCGCGGTGCCCCGGTGAGCACGTGCGCCGTGCGCCGGAGCACGGCCGGGAACGGTCGCCGCAGCCACGTGAACCACAGGGTGTTGCGCAGCCCGTGCCGGCGGCGCAGGTGCGGGTCCCGGGCGGTGGAGGCCTGGTGGTGGACGACGACGTCGGGCAGGTGGCACAGCTCCCAGCCGGCGGTGGCCAGGTCCGCGGCCAGCAGCTCCTCCTCACCGCCGAGCCAGAGCCGCTCGTGGAATCCGCCGACCGCGGTGTACGCGGACCGGCGGATCACCGACGCCCCGGCGAGGAAGCTGCCGAGCGCCGGCCCGGGCATCGACCCGGCCGTCTCGACGGGGGAGTGCAGCAGCTCGGCGTTGATGGGGTCCTCGGTGCCTCCGGGTTCGACCAGGATCTTCCCGGTGACGACGCCGAGGGTCGGGTGGGCGTCGAGGGCGTCGGCGGCCCGGCGCAGGGACCCGGGCTCCCACCAGGTGTCGTCGTCGCAGAAGCCGACGTACGGGGTGTCCAGCCGCTCGACCGCGACGTTGCGCCCCACCGCGCCGAGGTTCTCGGTGCTGGCGATCAGCTCCGCCCACGGGTGCTGGTCGCGGATCGCCTCCGCGGTTCCGTCGGTCGAGCCGTTGTCGACGACGACGACGTGCGGGGCCTCGGGAAGTTCCCGCAGGCGACCGAGGGAGCGGAGCGCCTCGTCCCGCCGGTTGTGGGTGATCATGACGACGGCCACCCGCGGATCCGGGCCGCTCGTCACGTCGTCCGTCGTCATCGAGCGCCGGCGGGGTCGCGCCGCTCCCCGGTCGGAGCGTGCGCCGCGGGAGCGGGCGCCGAGCCGCGCAACGCCGCCAGGGACGCCTCGGTGGCGGGCGTGAGCCGACGGCGCGCGCGCAGTGCGGCCGGGGTGCGGCGGATCGCGCCCGCCAGGGCCCACCAGCCGCCGGCCGAGACGAGAGCCGCTGCGGCCTGCCGGGCAACCACGGGCCACCCGCGGCGCAGCACCGACGTGAGCAGGCGGCTGCGGATCAGCTCGGCCTGCCGGCGGGCGTCGGACTCCCGGCGCGTCGACGGGTGGTGGTGCGCGCGCACCTCCGCCACGTGCGCCACCTGCCAACCGGCGTCGACCAGGTCGAGAGCGAGCCGCTCCTCCTCGCCCGGGAACCGCACGACGTCGTCGAAACCGCCCACGGCGAGGAACGCCCGCCGGCGCACGATCGTGCCGCAGGCGACGAACCCGAGCAGCGCCGGGCCGGGCCAGCCCGGCGGGGTGCCGAGGGGCGACGCGGCCAGCACCGCGTTGATGGGATCCTGCTCCTCGTCGGGGCCGACGACGAGCGACCCGGCGAGCGCGCCGAGCCGCGGGTGCGCGTCGAAGACGTCGGCGGCGGTGGCGAGTGCACCCGGCGCCCACCACGAGTCGTCGTCGGCGAACGCCACGAACGGGGTGTGGGCGAACTGGGCGCCGAGTGTGCGAGCCGCGGCACCCGCGTTGACCATCAGGGGGATGACCGTCACCTCGGGGCACGCGGCCGCGACCGCCGCGGCGGTGCCGTCGGTGGAGGCGTTGTCGACCACGATCACGGGGGCTTCATGGTGCCGCAGGTGCGCCAGCAGTTCGTCGCGCCGGTTGCGGGTCGCGATCACGACGGTGACCCGATCGGCGAGGGTGGCACCGGATCCGGGCTCAGCGCTGGCGGCCACGACTCTCCCTTCCTGGATCTGGCATGGCGCCGGACACCCGGATCGGGCGGTCGGCACACGCATTCCATCCTACGGTCAGCCGACTGAGCATCTCGGCCCGTGACGTCACCGCAACGGCCTGCTACGGTGGCACGCATGTTCCGGTGACGAGCCAGCGCCCCGCGTCCGCGGCCCCGACGACACGAGCCCAGCTCCCGGCCCTTCCGGCCGGTCAGGTCCAGTCGGAACCCCCTCCTCGGGGTGCGGCCCGGCGGGTCTCCTCCTTCTCGTCAGGAACCCCATGACCGCCCTCTCGTCACGCCCGTCCCCCGCCCTGCGGCTGGACGGCATCGGCTTCGCCTACCCCGCTCGACCCGACCTCCGCGTGCTCACCGACGTGACGGTGACGGTGCACGCCGGTCAGCGCATCGGCCTGATCGGCGAGAACGGCAGCGGCAAGTCCACCCTGCTGCGCATCGCCGCCGGCCTGCTCGCACCGGACCATGGCGGCCTGCACCGGCCGGCGGCCACCGGACTACTGCACCAGCAGGCCCCGCCCGACACCGCGGCGACGGTGGGTTCGGTGGTCGAGGACGCCGTCGCGGACGTCCGGGCCCTGTCCGGGCGGATCGAGGAGCTGGCCGAACGGCTGGCCGCCGTTCCGGATGACGCCGCCGTGGCCGACGCGTGGGACGCCGCGCTCGCGGAGGCCGAGCTCACCGGCCTGTGGAGCCTGGACGCCCGGATCGCCGCCGTCCTGACCGGTCTCGGCCTGGGCGCCCTCCCGACCGAACGAGCCCTCACCGGACTCTCCGGCGGCGAACGGCGGCGGCTGCAGTTGGCCGCCCTGCTGCTCTCCCGGCCCGAGGCACTGCTGCTCGACGAGCCCACCAACCACCTCGACGACGACGCCATGGACTTCCTGGCCCGGGAGCTGACCGGCTGGCGGGGGCCGGTCCTGATGGCCAGTCACGACCGGTGGTTCCTCGACGCGGTCGCCACCGGCATCGTCGATCTCGACCCGGGGCTGGACCCCGACGGCGCGGGCGGCGACCGGCAGGGCACCGCCTGGACCGGTGGCTACAGCGACTACCTGCGCGCACGCGAGCGCGTCCGCCGACGCTGGGCCGCTCGGCACGCCGACCAGGAGGAGGAACGTGCTCGTCTTCAGGAGGCCACCGGGATGGAGGAGGGCGATCTCTTCCACCGGTCGACGTCGAAGACCGAAGCGCGGGCCTCGGCGAAGTTCTCCGCCGATCGCGCGGCGAAGACGCTGGGGAACCGGCTCCGATCCGCGCGCACCCGGCTCGACGCGCTCGAACGGGAGGCGATCGCCCCACCCCCGGTGCCCCTGCGCCTGGCCGCGTTGGCGGCCCCCGCTCCGGCGGCCCCGACCACCGCGGCGGGCACGCCGGCCGCGGCTCCCGGGGCCGGCGTCCTGATCCGGGCTCGCGCCGTCGCCGTGCCGGGACGACTGAATGCCGTCGACGTCGATCTGCGGTCCGGCGATCACCTGCTGGTCACCGGTCCCAACGGCGCGGGCAAGTCCACCCTGCTGGACGTGCTGGCCGGCCGTCTCGACGCCGGATCGGGCGAGCTGGAACGCGAGCCCGGGGTCGTCGTCGCGAAGCTCGGCCAGCACGATCCCCGGCCCCACGGCGCCGGCAGCGCGCTCGACGCGTTCCGGGCGGCGCTGCCGCACGGGGTGCTGACGGCCGCGCAGAACGGCGGGCGAGAGGACGTGCCCGGTCCGGTCGAGCTCGGACTGCTCGACGCCGCCGACCTGCGCCGGCCGTTGCGGGAGCTCTCGCCGGGCCAGCGGCGCCGGGTCGCGCTCGCCGCCCTGCTGGCGTCACCGCCGGACGTCCTGCTCCTCGACGAGCCGACCAACCACCTGGCCCTCGGCCTGGTCGAGGACCTCGAGGCGGCCCTGGCGGCGTGGGACGGCACGGTCGTGATGGCCACCCACGACCGGTGGCTGCGGGAGCGTTGGACCGGTCGCCGGCTCGCGCTCCCCGGTGTCTGACGGGCCTGGTGTCTGACGGGCCGCCGGCTGACCGGGCCGGGCGGGCGCGGAGAGGAGGGCCCTCGGTCACCAGGGACTGCGTGCGTCCTGCCACGAGGGACGGCCCCCCGTCGTCATCGGGCCGTCACGCTCGCTCGCTGCAGCTCGCGGCGGTCCAGTTCCTCGCTCAGTTCCTGCTGGCGGTCCAGCGTCTCGCAGCTGGGCCCGTCCAGCGTCATCAGGTATTCGCGGTCGAGCTGGCGGCAGACCCGGCTGTGCAGGGCCTGCACCGCCGTCAGCGACAGGGCTTCGAGGTCCGGGAAGGCGTCCCTGGGACACAGGAAGGTGCTGTTCTGGTTCTCCGCGACATCGTCGTGGGCGGACACGGAAACGGTGAGAGCGGGAAGATCCGGCATCACAGTGGCCTCTCATTCAGTGCCACCGCACGACGGGGTGGCACGTGCGGCCACTGTTCGACCGACACGATGCAGGCTACACAGCCTGGTCGGCGTTGTCCCGCTCGCTTCACATGAGGACGTGCGGTCAGCCGTCGAAGCGGGTCGCGGCCTGATTTCCGCCGACGCTGGCGACCAGGTCGGCCGCGATCTGGCGGAGCTTGATGTTGCGGCGGTTGGAGGCGGCGGTCAGCATCGAGACGGCCCGCTCCTGGCTGCACCCGTTCTGTCCCATCAGGATGCCGACCGCGAGGTTGATGTCGGTCCGGGACTCGAGCGTGGCGCGCAGGTCCGCCTCGGTGTCGCGGAGCCGGGCGAGCCGCAGGGCCAGCCGGAGGGCGCCGGTGGCCTGCTGGGTCTGGCGCTCGATCATCTCGATGGCGGTGGCGTCGAAGGCGTTCGGCTGACCGGCGTAGACGTTGAGCGCCGCCCGCGCCTCGCCCTCGAGCTCGAACGGGACGGCGATGATCGACCCTACTTCGGCCTCGGCGGCGGTCGCCATGTACGCCGGCCAGCGCGTCTCGGTCCCGGTGTCCTGCACGTGCACGAGGGTCTGCTCACGCAGGGAGGTCAGGCACGGACCGTCGGGGTGCTGGGTCTGGGATTCGTCGAGGGCGCGCGCCCGGTCACTGGAGGCGGACACCGTGCCGGGCCGCCGCTCGCGCAGCATCGTCACGGCGTAGCTGAGCTCGCCCATGTCGCCGGGCATCAGATTCGCGAGCACCCCGGTGAAACCCTCGAGGAAGTCGGTGAACTCGTCGCTGCGCAGGATGAGCTCCTGGAGCTGGGCGAGGAAGTCGTCGGAGGTCTGAGTGGACACGGGTCCCTTTCGCGGAACGGGTGGAACGGTGCCGGTGAGGCACTCAGGGCTGGTGGTCCTGCGAGTCGAGTGCGCGCGTCAGTTCGTCGAGCCGGTCAAGGGTGACGGGATGGGGGCCTTCGAGCTGCAGGTACTCCAGCTCCTGCTGCCGTGCCACCCGACTGTGCAGGACCTGGAGGTCATGCAGGCTGAGGACGGCCAGATCCGGGAACGGGTCGGTCGGGCTCAGATAGGTGCTGTGGATGCCGGGCGGACGGCGGCTCGGTGCCGAGAGGATGTCACGAACGGCGGGCAGGTCGGGGACGGCGGGCGTCTCGCCGATGACGTCGTCGGTCATCCGCCCTCCGGCCGAGGGAACACCGGCGGTGCCGTCTCGCCGACGCGGCCACGCGCGAGCGAGCGCGGCACGGCGCAGAAGCGGGAAGCGGTCACGGCGGCGAACTCCTGTTCTCAGGACGGCACACTGAATGAACGGCCGCTGCTTGACCGATCATCAGCATACGAAGCGGCGCTCACTTGGACAAAAGAAGTGCACGCGCGGCGTGTCCGGCCGGGTCAGCCGGCGCGGGTGTCCGTGTCCTCGAAGATGAGGAAGGTCTGGGTGTCCAGCACGCCCGGCATGGTCTGCAGCTGGTCGAACACCACGCGGCGCAGGTCCGCGTTGTCCCGGGCCCGCACGAGCAGGATGACGTCGAAGCTGCCGCCGACCAGGGCGATGTGCGCGATCTCCTCGACGGCCTCCAGGCGTGCCCGCAGTTCGCGCCACGAGTGCTGCCGCAACCGCAGGGTCACGTACGCGGACGCGCTCAGGCCCACCTTGATCGGGTCGACGACGGCCGTGAAGCCGCTGATCACGCCGTCCGCGGTCAGCCGGTTCAGCCGGGTGTAGCAGTTCGCGCGGGAGACGTGGACGCGGGCGGCCAGGGTGGCGACGGGCAGCCGGGCGTCCGGTCCACCTCGTCCAGCACCATGCCGATGACCTCCCTGCCGATCGCCGTCGAGGCGTTGGTCGTTTCGTCCAGTCGCTCGGCGTCCTGCACCGACGCCTTGAGCATATCGTCTACGCTGACGGCGCTGTGTGACGGATTGTCTTCACTTCATCCGCATCGGCGGTACGGATTGACTGCTCGGAGCATACTGGTGCGACAGGACCGCCCTGTGCCCTGAGTCACAGATCGGCGTCAGCGCGCCCGCGCGGTCCGGGAAGGAACACGATGAGCGAGACCACGGCTGCCGACGTCGTCGGCGGGTTGGGCACGGCCGAGGACGGGACACCGCAGAGCGGTGGACGTTGGCCGCGGCCGGGAACCACCCCGTTCGGCATCAGCCTCGAGGACTACATGCTGCCCGCCGCGGCACCGATCCAGATGGTGGACGAGCACGGCGAGCGGCAGGCCCCCGGTGAGGGCCGGGTGCAGCCGGGGCACGAGTACGCGTTCCCGGACGACGAGACGTTGCTGGCCGCGTACCGCAAGCTCGTCGTCGGGCGCCGCGTCAACGACCAGAACTCCGCCCTCGTGCGGCAGGGCCGGATGGCGGTGTACCCGTCGAGCCACGGGCAGGAGGCCTGCCAGGTGGCGGCCGCCTTCTGCCTGGCCGCGCAGGACTGGCTGATGCCGACCTACCGGGACAGCGTCGCCGTGATGAGCCGCGGCGTGGACCCGGCGAAGGTCATGGTCTCCTTCCGCGGCGACTGGCACGCCGGCTACGACCCGATGGTCGAGCACGTGGCCACGCAGTCCACGCCGCTGACCACCCAGCTCCTTCACGCCGTCGGCGTCGCCCACGCCGCCAAGCTGCGCGGCGAGGACACCGTCGTGCTGGCGATGTGCGGCGACGGCGCCACCAGCGAGGGTGACTTCCACGAGGCCCTGAACTTCGCGGCGGTCTTCCACCTGCCGGTGATCTTCTTCATCCAGAACAACCAGTACGCCATCTCGGTGCCGCTGGCCCACCAGAGCGCGGCCCCCTCACTGGCGCACAAGGCCGTCGGCTACGGGCTGCCGGGCGAGCGGGTCGACGGCAACGACCTGGCCGCGCTGCTGGCCGTGCTCGGCCGCGGCGTGCAGATCGTCCGGGACGGCAGCGGGCCGGTGCTGGTCGAGGCGCACACCTACCGGATGCAGGCGCACACCAACGCCGACGACGCCACCCGGTACCGGCAGGACGAGGAGGTGGCCGACTGGGCGGCCAAGGACCCCGTCACCCGGCTGCGGACCTACCTGACCGGGGCGGGCGTGCTCGACGCCGCCGCCGAGGCGGACATCGCGGCGGAGGCGGAGGCGGTCGCCACCGCCCTGCGTGCGGCCCTGAACGCGGACAGCGACCTGGACCCGCAGGACCTGTTCGCCCACGTCTACACCGAGCCGACCCCCCAACTGCGGGAGCAGGCCGCGATGCTGGCGGACGAACTGTCCCGCGAGCAGGCGCCGGCGCACGAGGAGAGCGCATCATGAGCGACACCCTGACGATCCCGACGTCGTCGGACGCCAACGGCAACATCAGTGCGGCCACGGCCAGTTCGGCCGAGGCGGCCGGGCAGGCCCGTGCCGCGGCGGCCCCCGCCCCGGTGACGTTCGCGAAGGCGCTGAACACCGCGCTCGCCGACGCGATGGAGACCGACCCGTCCGTCGTCGTGTTCGGCGAGGACGTCGGCACCCTGGGCGGCGTCTTCCGGATCACCGACGGGCTCACCGCCCGGTTCGGGCAGGACCGCTGCTTCGACACGCCGCTGGCCGAGTCCGGCATCATCGGCATGGCCGTCGGCATGGCGATGAACGGGTTGCGGCCCGTCGTCGAGATGCAGTTCGACGCCTTCGCCTATCCCGCGCTCGAGCAGATCTTCAGTCACGTCGCCAAGATGCACAACCGCACCCGGGGCGCCGTGAGCCTGCCGATGGTCATCCGCATCCCCTACGGCGGCGGCATCGGCGGCGTCGAGCACCACTGCGACTCGTCCGAGGCGTACTACGCGCACACGCCGGGCCTGAAGATCTTCACGCCGGCCACCGTCGCGGACGCCTACCGGATGCTCCGCGAGGCGATCGCGTCCGACGACCCGGTCGTGTTCTTCGAGCCGAAGAAGCTGTACTGGTCGAAGGAGACGCTCGACCTGGCGGCCCTGCAGGAGTCGGTCGGCTCCGGTCGGGAACGGGCGGAGGGACACGCCGTGCTCGCCCGGTCCGGCACCGACGCGACGATCGTGACCTACGGGCCGTCGGTGCCGACGGCGCTCGCGGCGGCGGCCGCCGCGGAGGCCGAGGGGCGCTCGGTCGCCGTCCTCGACCTGCGCACCCTGGTGCCGCTGGACGACGAGGCGATCACCGCCGCGGTCCGCGCCACCGGTCGCGCCGTCGTCGTCGCCGAATCACAGGGCTTCGTCTCCGTCGCTTCCGAACTCGTCGCCCGCATCCAGGAACGCTGCTTCCACCAGCTGGCCGCGCCCGTGCGCCGCGTGACCGGTTTCGACATCCCCTACCCGGCGCCCAAGCTCGAGCACCATCACCTGCCCAGCGTCGACCGGATCCTGGACGCGCTGGACGACCTGCAGTGGGAGGACCGATGACCACCGCCACGACCGCATCCGTCACGTCGAGCACCGTGCGTACGTTTCTCCTGCCGGACCTCGGCGAGGGCCTGACCGAGGGCGAGCTGGTGCGCTGGCTCGTCGCGGTCGGCGATCAGATCGTCGTCGACCAGCCGGTGGCCGAGGTGGAGACCGCCAAGTCCGTCGTCGAGGTGCCCTCCCCGTTCGGCGGGGTCGTCGCGACCCTGCACGGCGACGCCGGCGCCGTGATCGACGTCGGGTCGCCGCTCATCAGTGTCGATGAGGGCGCCGACGCCGCGTCCGCCGCGTCCACCACCGCTGTCCCGGGCACCGCCACGGTCGGCGCCGAACGGGCCCTGAGCTACCGCGAGGAGGAGCGTGCGGGCGCGACGCCTCCCGCGGAGGTCACCCCGGACACCGCCGGCGGTGACGCCGCCGACCAGGCGCAGAGCGGCTCCGGGAACGTGCTGATCGGCTACGGCACCAGCGGCACCACGGCCCGCGGTCGAACCCGGCGACCGCGGGGGTCCGGTTCCGCCGTGTCGTCCGCCGCCCCCACGCCGGTGTCCGGCGCGGCCCCGGCGCAGACGCCTCCCGTCGGATCCGACGTGCGGCGCGCGCCGGCGGTGATCTCCCCGATCGTGCGCCGGTTGGCTCGTGACCTCGGCGTCACCCTCGACACGGTCAACGGCACCGGCAAGGACGGGCTCATCCTGCGACGCGACGTGGAGGCCGCGGTCGGCGTCGGCACGGGCACCGCGACGACGACGGCGGAGGCCGGGGCCAGCCTGGGGGAGTCTCCGGCCCCGTCGTCGCCGGGATCCGCCGAGGCGGGCGCCACCGCCGGCGAGCTCGACCGCCGCAGCGGCCTGCCGATCACCGCCCGCACGGAGATGCGTGGGGTGCGGAAGGTGACCGCCGAGGCGATGAGCCGCAGCCGCCGGGAGATTCCTGAGGCCACGGTATGGGTCGACGTCGACGCGACCCGCCTGCTCAAGCTGCGCGAGCGGCTCAAGGCGGCCGACCCGGCCGGTGCGCCCGGTCTGCTGGCCCTGATCGGCCGGTTCACCGCCGCCGCGCTGATGCGCTACCCGGAGCTGAACGCCCGGATCGACGGCGAGCACATCGTCACGGTCGACGGCGTCAACCTCGGCTTCGCCGCCCAGACCGACCGCGGCCTCGTCGTGCCGTCCGTGCCGAACGCCCACCGGCTCAACGCCCGCGAGCTGGACGCCGAGCTGAAGGCGCTGACTGCGCGGGCACGGGACGGCAAGTGCACGCCGGAGGAGCTGCGCCGTGGCACGTTCACGCTGAACAACTACGGCGTGTTCGGGGTGGACGGCTCGGCCGCGATCATCAACCACCCGGAGGTCGGCATCCTCGGTGTCGGGCGGATCATCGAGAAGCCCTGGGTGGTCAAGGGGCGGCTGCGGGTGCGCCGGGTGACCCAACTGACGCTGGCCTTCGACCACCGGGTGTGCGACGGCGGGACCGCCTCGGCC
The DNA here is from genome assembly GCF_014643255.1 of Tersicoccus solisilvae. Lineage (GTDB taxonomy): Bacteria > Actinomycetota > Actinomycetes > Actinomycetales > Micrococcaceae > Tersicoccus > Tersicoccus solisilvae. The sequence continues at coordinate 604,819 of NZ_BMJI01000001.1, forward strand.
TTCCTCATGTTCATCGCTCGGGCCATCGAGGACCCCACGTCGGTGCTCGCCGAGCTGTAGGTCGGCGCTCGGCGGTCAGCGCCGCAGCCGGTGGTGGCGCGGTGGTGCTCGCGCCGTGTGCCGGTGGTCGCACGGTGGTCCGGGCTCGGGCGGTTCGGCGGCCCACCGTGCCCGCATCGATCCCTCCACCCAGCTCGCCGTGACCTTCGACCAGCGAGGGTGCGGCCGCAGCCGCCCGCTCGTCACCGAGGCGCCCGACATCCTGGACACGAACACGACGGCGGCGCAGCTCGGGGACATCGAAGCGATACGGCATCGTCTCGGGATCGAGCGGTGGCTCGTCACCGGCGGCTCGTGGGGCTCCACCCTCGCGCTCAGCTACGCGCAGGCACATCCCGAGCGGGTCACCGGCGTCGCGCTCGTCGCGGTGACGACGACGTCGACCGCGAAGGTCGCCTGGATCACCGAAGCCATGGGCCGGATCTTCCCCGAGGAGTGGCAGCGCTACGCCGAGGCCGTCCCGCGCCGACGCGGCGAGCGGGTCGTCGACGCCTACGCGCGAGCGCTGCGCGATCCCGACCCCCGGGTACGCGCCGGTGCGGCGGCGGCGTGGGGCCGGTGGGAGGACGTGCATGTCAGCCTCGAACCCGGGTGGCGGCCGGACCCCCGGTGGCAGGACCCGGCCGTCCGCGACGTGCTGGCCATGCTGATCACCCACTACTGGTCCCACGCGGGCTTCGGGGGCGACGGCCTGCTGAGCCGGATGGACCGTCTGGCCGGCATCCCCGGAGTCCTGATCCACGGTCGGCGGGACATCTCGGGACCACTCGTCGTCGCGTGGGACCTGCACCGGGCGTGGCCCGGAAGCGAGCTCATCGTCCTGGACGAACGACACGGCGGGCCGCGGGCGATGGCGGAGCTCACGACGGCCGTCGCCCGACTGACCCGGTGACGGTCCGTGCTCGACGGTGGCGCGCCACCGTCGACGTCGACGCCGACGTGGCCACGATGACGCCGCCAGCGTCGGTGCGGGGGAGACCCGCAGAGACAGGCGCACGCGGTCACATCCTGACCGCTTCCGGCGGGATTCCGGCCGAGAATCCCGGCCTGCCTACTGGCCCAGGATGAAAAGTACCCTTACGATCAGGGGACACGCCATGCCGGCAACGTGTCGGCACAGCTGGAACCGGAAGGATCCTGATGACTCAGAACCCGGAAAGCACTCACCCTGGTGGCGGCGGAGCCGCCGGCGCCAAGGATGCCGCGCAGCAGGAGGCGCAGCAGTTGAAGGACACTGCGGCTCACGCGGCCAAGGACGTCGCCGGCACGGCACGCCGGGAAGCGGCCAACGTCAAGGACGAGGCCGTCGGGCAGGCGAAGAGCATGGTCTCCTCGCTCAAGGACGAGGCGAGCTCGCAGGCCTCCACCCAGCAGCAGCGGCTCGCGGAGCAGTCGCGGAACATCTCCGACGACCTCCGGCGGGTGGCGCAGGGCGAGAAGCCCGAGTCCGACCTGGTGAACCGCGTGGTCTCCACCGTGGCCGACCGCGCCGAGCGGTTCACGACCCAGCTGGAGAACAAGGAGCCGGCGGACCTGCTGCAGGACGTCCGTCGCTTCGCCGCGCGCCGTCCCGGCACGTTCCTGGCCATTGCGGCCGGCGTCGGCCTGCTCGCCGGGCGCCTGACCCGCGGGCTCAAGGACGCCGCGGACGACGGCGCCGGAACGAACGGTGCCGACCTGCGCCGGTCCGCGCCGACCGCCCCGCGTCCTCCGGCTCCCCCCGTGCCCCCCGCCCCGCCCACGTCGGCGCCCGTCGTGACGACGCCGGTCGACCGGGTCCCGGGCACCATCTATCCCGCGGGTGACACCTCGCTGACCGAGCCGGGAGGCCGTGCATGAGTTCCGTTCCCGAGGACCGGACCCACGCGCGGGTGATCGACCCGTCCACGTCGATGGGCGGCGCGTCGGCCGCAGCCGAGCCGGAGGCCGAGCACCGCGCGCGCACCGAGTCGATCGGACAGATGTTCTCGAGCTTCGCCGAGAACCTGTCGACGCTCTTCCGGCAGGAGATCCAGCTGGCCAAGGCCGAGGCGACCGCCTCCGCGAAGCAGGCCGGCACCGGCATCGGCATGTTCGTCGGCGCGGCCATCGGCGGGTTCTTCGTGCTGATGTTCCTGTCCATGGCCCTGATGTGGGCGCTGGGCAGCCTGATGCCCGTCGGGTGGGCCGCCCTGATCGTCGCCGTCATCTGGGGCATCATCGCCGCCGTGCTCGCCCAGATGGGCAAGAAGAACCTCGAGAAGGTCAAGGGTCTGCCGCAGACGCAGGAGACCGTCCAGGAGATCCCCCCGACGCTGAACCCCAGCAAGGAGACGCCATGAGCAGCAATCCCGATGAGATCCGCGCGGACATCGAGCGCACCCGGGCCGAGCTCGGCCAGGACGTGGACGCCCTGGCCGAGAAGGTCAGCCCCACCAAGGCCGTCAGCCGGCAGACCGACAAGGTCCGCGACCGCCTGACGGACGTGCGGGAGTCCATCATGGGTTCGCCTGACCACGGCACGGGCCACTCCGGTGGCGGCGTGCAGGACGTGAAGGACAGGGCCGGGGATCTCGCCCACGAGGCGGGTGACCGGGCGTCCGAGCTGGCGAACGGTGCCGCCGACGCGGTGCGGTCCACCCCGGCGCAGGTGCGTCGCGGCACGCGGGGCAACCCGCTCGCCGCCGGACTGATCGCCCTCGGCGCCGGCTGGCTGGTCGGATCCCTGATCCCCGCGAGCCGTGCCGAACAGGACGCGGCGGCGTCCGTCAAGGAGCAGGCCGGCCCCGTGTTGGACCAGGCCAAGTCGGTCGCCCAGGAGATGGGCGAGAACCTCAAGCCCCAGGTCCAGGAGGCGGCGCAGTCCGTCAAGGACACGGCCACCGAGGGCGTCCAGAACGTGAAGGACGAGGGTCAGGGCCACGCGGAGGACCTGAAGGGGCAGTCCACGGAGGCGGCTCAGCACGTCAAGGACACCGCGCAGTCCAACTGACGCCTCTCTCGTCCGGCCGGACGAGGGAGCACCGATCGCCCGGGGAGCAGTCGCTCCCCGGGCGATCGGCGTGTGCGGGACGTGCCTCTTCCCCTCGCGGTTCCCGGGGCGTAGCGTTAATTCAACAGGTGTTGAATTGGGTATCCCAGGAGGCCGCCATGTCCACCGACACCAGGTCGACGACCACGACGTCGACGAGCACGACCGAACAGCGTGACTGCATCGTCGTCGGCGGCGGACCCGCCGGCGTCATGCTCGCCCTGATCCTGGCGCGGGCGGGCCTGCGCGTCACGGTCCTGGAGAAGCACCGCGACTTCCTCCGCGACTTCCGCGGCGACACCGTTCACGCCTCGACCATCCGGGTGATGGACGAACTCGGGTTCGGCGCCGCCTTCGCGGCGCTTCCGCAGGACCGGCTGGGCAACTTCGAGCTGCCGAACGGGCGCGGCACGACCGTGACGCTGGCCGACTTCGGCCGGCTGACGCCGCCGTACAACTACATCGCGATGATCCCGCAGTGGGACCTGCTCGACTTCCTCGTGGACCAGGCCCGCCCGGAGCCCGGCTTCGAGATCCGGATGCAGGCCGAGGCGACCCGCCTGCTCACCGAGGCCGGCACCATCACCGGCGTCGAGTACGTCGATCGCGGCACCGGCGCCACGCACCGGCTGACCGCCCCCCTCACGGTGGCGTGCGACGGGCGCAGCTCCCGGATCCGCGAGCAGGCCGGCCTGGCGCCGCGCGAGTTCCCCGTCCCCTTCGACACCTGGTGGTTCCGGCTGCCGCGGCACGAGGGGGAGCGGCAGCACTCCTCGCTGATGCCAGTGTTCGGGCGCGGGGAGATCATGCTCTCGCTCGTGCGGGACACGTTCTTCCAGATCGCCTACTTCCGGGAGAAGGGCGCTGACGCGAAGCTGCGGGACGAGGGCGTCGAGCGGTTCCGCGACCGGGTCGCCAGGATGCGGCCCGACCTGGCGGACCGGGTGTCGGCGATCGCGTCGATGGACGACGTCCACCTGCTCGACGTCAAACTCAACCGGCTCCGTCGCTGGTACCGGCCCGGCCTGCTCCTGATCGGGGACGCGGCGCACGCGATGTCCCCGGCCGGCGGCGTCGGGATCAACCTCGCCGTTCAGGACGCCGTCGCCGCGGCCGCCCGCCTGGCCGGACCGCTCCGCGCGGGCACGGTGACGACGCGGGACCTGGCCGCGGTGCAGCGGCGTCGGTACCCGCCGACGGTGCTCGTCCAGGCCATGCAGCGGGTGCTGCAGGCGGCGATCTTCGGGCCCGCGGTGCAGGGGCGGCGGACGGCACCGCCGGCGGTGCTGCTCGGACTCGCCCGCCACGTGCCGGGGTTCTCCGCGCTGCCCGCCCGGCTGATCGCCCTCGGCCCGCGGCCCGAGCACGCGCCGGCGTTCGCGCGCCGACCGGGGCGTCCGGCTCCGGCGGCCGGCCGGGCCGAC
>NZ_BMJI01000002.1 GCF_014643255.1 Tersicoccus solisilvae
CGGCAGCGACCCTGCTCGGTGGCGATGAGCCGGGCTGGCTCGGGGAGTTCGGTCCGATTCCGGCGGTCGACGCGCGTGAGCTGGCGTCGCGGGCGAGGTCGTTCCTGCTCGCCGTGGTTGCCGACCCCGGCGACCCGCCGCCCGACGGCACCGACCCGCCGCCCGGCGGCACGGATCGACCGCCCGGCGGTATGGCTCGCCCGCCTGAGGGCACCGATCGACCGCCCGGCGGTATGGCTCGCCCGCCTGAGGGCACCGATCGACCGCCCGGCGGCACGGCTCGCCCGCCGGATCGCGGGGCGTGGTCGCCGGGGTCGGGGGACCGCCTGCTCGGGGTCGCGACCGGGGAACGTGGGCCGGGTGAGGAGCCGGCGTGGGTGGTGCCGGTGGCGTTGACGACGGGGTTGTCGTACCGGTTGCCGGCGGCGTTGCGTCGGGCGTTGGTGGTGCGGGACGGGACCTGCCGGTTCCCGGGGTGCCGCCGGTCGGCGGTGGCGTGCGACGTGGACCATGTGAGCGCGTGGGCCGAGGGTGGCACCACCGTGCCGGGCAACCTGGCGCACCTGTGCCGGAAGCACCACGTGCTCAAGCACCATTCGGGGTGGTCGGTCACGACGGTGATCGACGAGGAGGCGGCGGACCGGGCGACACCGGACGGGCCGGCCGACGGGGGCATGCCGGACGGGCCGGCCGACGGGGGCGTACCGGACGGGCCGGCCGACCGGGGCATGCCGGACGGAATCGGTGGCGAGGGAGGGATCGGCAGCCAGCTGCGGTGGACCTCGCCCGCGGGCCGGGTCTACCTCACCGACCCCGAGCCCCCACCCTTCTGAGCTGGTCGAGCCCTTCTGAGCCGGTCGAGCCCCGGCGGCCCGCGTGGCCAAGGGCCGGTCGGCCGTGACGGACCTCCCCGACATGACGGCGGATGACCCGGCGTGACCTCGCGGGTCGCCGACCCGAGACGTGAGCCGGTCGGGGCCTCCAGCGTTCCCGGAGAGCCGTGTTCTCGGGGAGCCGCACAGCACCCTCATCGCCAGCGGTCAGGCGTCGTCGTCGGCACCCTGTTCGGCATCCTCGTCCCGGTGCTGCGCCGCCGCGGGATCCTGCGCCGCGAGTACGGCGACGTCGGTGTGGCGAGGAATCTGCGGGACTTCTGAGTCCCGGGACGAGGTCAACCCCCGATGCCCTCCAGCTCGACCAGGTCCTCCTCGGAGAGTCCCAGCTCGGCGGCGGCGACGTTGGCCCGCAGATGCTCGATGGACGACGTCCCCGGGATGAGCAGGATGTTCGGCGCGCGCTGCAGCAGCCACGCCAGCGCCACGGACATCGCCGGCGCCCCGAGCCGCTCCGCCACGGCGTCGAGCGTGCGGGACTGCAGCGGGGAGAACCCGCCCAGCGGGAAGAACGGCGTGTAGGCGATGCCCTCCTCGGTCAACCGGTCGATCAGGGCGTCGTCGTCCCGGTGGGCCAGGTTGTAGAAGTTCTGCACGCACACGACCGGCGCGATGGCACGGGCCTCGTCGACCTGGTCCGCGGTGACGTTGCTGACCCCGAGGTGGCGGATCAGCCCCTGCTGTCGCAGCTCCGCCAGCGTCTCGAACGGCTCGGCCAGCGAGCCCTCGCTCGGAGCGCTGACCCCGCCGACGCGCAGGTTGACGACGTCCATCGCCTCCAGCCCGAGGTGGTCGAGATTCTCGTGCACCGCCTGACGCAGCTCGTCCGGCGCCAGCGCGGAGGGCCACCCGCCCTTCTCGTCGCGGCGCGCGCCCACCTTGGTGACCAGGTGCAGGTCCTCAGGGTACGGGTGCAGCGCCTCCCGGATGAGCTCGTTCGTCACGTGAGGGCCGTAGTAGTCGCTCGTGTCGATGTGCCGGATGCCGAGCTCGACGGCGGTGCGCAGCACGTCGATCGCCGCATGCCGGTCCGCCGGGGGTCCGGACACCCCGGGGCCGGCCAGCTGCATCGCCCCGTAGCCCATCCGGGAGACGGTGAGGTCGCCGAGGGTGAACGCCCCGCCGGGCAGAGTCGCTGGCATGGCGTTCACCAGGCCGCGGTGACGTCGCGGTGGGTCGCCAGCAGGGGCGCGATGGCGTCCTCCGGGGCGCGGCCCATGCCGCACTCGGTGGCCACCCCGAACGCGGGCACGGATCGGAGCGCCGCCGCGATCCGGCGGGTGGCGCCCTCGACGCCGTCCTCCCGGTGCACGAGCCCGAGGTACAGCTCGGTGCCCGCCGGTAGCCGCAGGTCCGCCAGCGGAGCGGTGTACGCCTCGTCGTCCCGCTCGATCGGCACGGGCAGGTGCAGCCAGGTGACGGGCCGGGGCGCCCGGGCGAGGAGTTCGGTGGCGAAGCGGGCGAGGTGGGCCGTGTCGGTGGGCTCGACGAAGTGCTTCTCCCCGGCGTCCCCGTAGCAGAGGTGGTAGCCGAGCTCGACGTCCTCGGGAACCAGCGAGGCCTGCCGCACGGCCCGTTCGATCACCCCGGCCCACACCTCCCCGAACCAGGAGCGGAACGCGCCGCCGTAACGGTCCTCGTACCCGCCGCTCTCGATCAGGCCGAACTCCACGGCGGTGTCCCACTGGATCGCCAACGAATCGTGCGGGATCGCCGCGAGGATCTGCTCCAGCTCGCCGACCAGCGCCCGCTCGTACACCGGCTCGAACGCCGCGCGGTCCGCCGGCACGACGAACGCCCCGACGACGGCGGCCGGCGTCGGCAGCGAGACCTGGAAGCGCGTCCCGGCGGGGATCACGCCGTCGTCCCGCAGGCGCCGGAACACGCCCCACGAGTCGAGCGCGGCCTCGGCGTAGCCGAGCGGGGGCAGGAGCAGCGTGGCGGGGTCGACGCCGTCGGCGATGCGCAGCGGCCGGACGTCCAGGTGCTTGACGCGCACCGGTTCGTCGCCGACCCGTTCCAGACCCTCGGCGCTTCCCAGCCGATCGGGCTGGAAGGCGATCCAGTGGAACCGGTCGCCCACCTCGCCGTCGGGGATCCGCCGCAGCCGGTCGCCGAGATACTCGGCGGCCGCCCGGAAGGTGGACTCCGCGTCCGGCAGGGTGATGCTGCCGACCAGGTGGGCGCCCCGGGGCTGGGGAACCGGCGGCTGGGAATCGGTCATGCGTCAGTCTTCCCACCGCCGTGCCGCGCGATCAAGGGGAACCGGGCAGAATGACGTCGGACGACGGTCCACGGATCCGGAGGTCGGCATGCTCGTCATCGGTCTGGTGCTCGCGGTGCTCGCGGCGCTGCTCCACGTCTACATCTTCGTGCTCGAGTCGCTGGCCTGGACGGGGGAGCGGGCGCGGGCGACGTTCGGCATCGCCTCGGCCGAGGAGGCGGCCACGACGCGGCAGCTCGCCTTCAACCAGGGGTTCTACAACCTGTTCCTGGCCGTGGTGACGCTGCTCGGGGTGCTCGTCATCGCGCTCGGGTCGACGCCCGTGGGCACCACGCTGGTGCTCACGGGCGTCGGGTCGATGACGGCGGCCGCCCTCGTGCTGTTGCTGTCCTCGCCGCAGCACCGCGCGGCCGCGCTGAAGCAGGGGACGGTGCCGTTGCTCGCGGCGATCGCCGTCGTGGTCGGTCTGGCCGTCTGAACCGGGCAGATCAGAACCGCGGAGATCAGAACCGGACAGATCTCAGGCGGCGACCAGCAGGCCGTCCATCTGGCCGACGGCCTCCCGCAGACCCTCATCCATGCCCATCGCGATCAGCTGGTCCATCTGGGCGCGGTCCTCGAAGCGGGTGGTCAGCGTCATCCGGGTGCCGCCGCCGCGCTCGACGAGTTCCATCCGGGTGTCGCTGAGCGGCATGTCGTCGTTCGGGCGGCCGTTCTCGTCGGCGAACCCGTCGGTGAAGGCCAGGCTGGACGGCGCCCGCACCGCCCCCACCCGCCAGTAGCCGTGGTAGGTCGCCCCGTCCGGGCCGGTCATGTAGTAGGTGACCGTCCCGCCCTCCGTGAGGTCGTGCTGCTCGAACGTCGCCGGGTACGTCGGCGGCCCCCACCACCGCTCGAGCTGCCGTGGGTCTGCCCACAGCTGCCACACCCGGTCGACGGGCGAGTCGAAGTCGGCGATCAGGGTCAGGGTGAGGTGCTCGAGGTCCTTGTCGATGCTGGTGACGCTCATCGTTCCTGTCCTTCCGGTGTGCTGGGTGGTGGAGAAGCACTGCTGGCGGGGCCGTCGGGGCGGAGTTCGTCGTCGGGATCGGCGAGCAGATCGGCCATCCGGTCGATCCGGCCCCGCCAGGTGGCGGCGAGGTCGTCGAGGGCGTGGTGGGCTCGGGCCACGGCATCGGGATCCGATCGCACGAGCTGCTCCCGTCCCCGGCGCTCCTTGGCCACCAGGCCGGCCCGTTCCAGCACGGCGACGTGCTTCTGCACCGCGGCGAAGCTCATCGGGTACAGCCGCGCCAGCTGCGACACGGACAGCTCGCCTCGGCGGGAACGCCGGACGATGTCGCGACGCGTCGCGTCGGCCAGTGCGTGGAACAGTCGGTCCACGTCCTCGTCGGACCCCGTTGCTACAACCATTTGGTTGTAGATTAGGTCTCGCTCAGGACGGCGTCAAGCGGTCGACTCAGCGGGCGCCGACGGGCCGGGGGTCGGCCGGGGGCGTCGGCGCGGACGGGATCGCCGGCGGATCCTGGTCGAGGATGTCGGGCCGGTCGGCGGGGCAGCCCTCGCGAGCCAGCGGGACGTTCATCACGGTGGCGATCACGAGGGACGTGTCGTCCGGTCGGAACACCGCACCGTCCGCCTTCTTCGTCGGGGACGGCTTGGGCGCCGGCGAGGCCTTCTTCGACGGAGACGGAGACGGCGAGGGCGACGGCGACGGCTTCTTCGACGGCGACGGCGACGGCTTCGGTTGGGGCGCCTCGCATCGCTTCACCTCGGCCGCGTAGTCGGACGCGGCCTTCGCCTTGCGCGCGAGGAAGTCGGCCCGCGCGGCCACCGCGCCCTCGTAGGCGGCGAGGTCGGTGCGGTACCGCGCCCACTGCCCGTCGATCGCGGCCCAGGCGGCGTTGACCGAGTCCACCGCGTTCCGGTACGCGAGGTAGCCGGGAACCGCCTTCTCGTAGGCGGCGTAGTCCGTCCAGTACCGGGTGACCTCGGTCTGCCACGCACGGGAGGCGGCCTGCAGCCGGGCGCGGCCGGCGTTCTCCGCGCGGGTGCGGGCGGCCGCGAGGCCGGCGGCGTCCGCGGCCGGGGCCTTCATGCCGGTGAACGCCCAACCGCAACCCGGGCCGGTGGTGTCCGCGGCCGGGACTCGCACCTCCGCCGAGGTCGGCGGTGACGCGGAGGGCGCCTGGGGCGGGGCCGGCTCGGCCACCGGCGCGGGCATCGGGGGCCACACGGGGTAGTCGCGCGGGCCCGAGGGCGCCGCCGAACGGTCGATGAGGTTCGGCGCCGGCAGGGAGCGGCTCGTCCCGGTGCCCGGGCTCGGCGTGGCCACGGCGGGGATCCGCACGGTGCTGGCGACGGTGTACGGCAAATAGCCCGGTCGATAGGGCGACCGTGCGGCGTCCGCCGTCGTGGCGTCCTGGTCGGCGCAGACCGGCCCGAGACGCGGGCCGAGGACCCCGTCGAGGTCGCGGGCGTATCGCGGCAGGTCCTGGGTGGGGGTGCCGGCGAGGAACACCAGCACGTCCCCGCGACGCCACGAGAGGACGGCGCTGTCCACCCCGGAGCGGGAGGCCGTGGCCAGGCGGGGGCTCTCGCCGGGTCCGGTGTCCCCGAGTTCCTGCACGGCCGCGCCGCCGGCGCAGCTGCCGGCGGCGGCCGCCAGCGTGTCCTGGACCTTCGCGCCCTGTCCCGCGGTGAACGCCTGCGCCGTCACGCTCACGGGGGCGCCGTCGACGGTGTAGGCGGCGCTGAGCGAGACCGCCGGCGAGGTGCCCTCCGCGGGGCACGAGTAGGGTGCGGGAGCGCCGGCGCCGTGGCCGAGCTCACCGCTGCGGGCCCAGCCCCCGGACGGGGCGGAGAGCGTGGCCGTGAGTACCTGGTCGGCCGGGGTGTCCGTCCAGGTGGCCGTGCGCGCCGTCGGGGCGGGCGTCGTCGCGGCGACCGCCGGCGGTGCCGACGGCGGGGAGACGAGGAGGCCGGCCAGGGCCACCAGGGCGGAGCCGATCAGGCCGATGGCCACCAGGACGGCGGTGGCCACCAGCACGGTGCGGCGCGGGTCGTCCCTGACCCGCTGGGAGATCAGCATGCGGCTCACCGGTCCCGCTCCGGTGGCCGGAGGCTGGTGTCGCTGCCCGCCGAGAGGGTCAGCCGGATCTGCTGGCGATGGCCGGTGACGGCGCCCGCGGCGGGCGTCTGCGCCGTGACGATGCCGGGCCCGATCGGCGGCCGCGCCGGGGCGGTCTGCTTCTCGATCACCGGGTCCAGGTCGTTCGCCAGCAGCTGGCTCATGGCGGCCTCGACGGACAGTCCCCGCACGTCGGGCACGTACCGTGTGGTCGACGAGGAGGTGGCGGCGTCGTCCGCCCGCGGCATGGGCACCGGCTTGACGCCCTTGAGCAGGCCGGTCATCGTCTCCTTCCACACCGGGGCGGCGACCTCGGCGCCGGTGAGGTCGGTGAACTGGCGGCCATAGGCGGTCAGCTCGGTGAGCGGGTGCGCCGCCCCGCCGCGCGGGTCCCCGAGCCACACCGCCGTCGAGGCCTGAGGCGTCACTCCGACGATCCAGTTGGCCTGGTAGTCGTTCGTCGTGCCGGTCTTGGCGCCGGACTCCCGGCCGTCCAGCGCGCCATACGGCCCGATCGTCCCGCCCGGGCTGAAGGTCTGCTTGAGGGCGTCCCCGACCGTGTTCGCGACGGCGGGGGCGATGGCCTGGTGGCAGTCGGCGTCGGGCACCGGCAGCGTCGCACCGGTGTCCGAGCGGGTCGCGGCGACGATCGTGTGCGGGCGGCACTCGGTTCCCCCGGCCACGAAGGTCGCGTACGCGTTGGCCATCTGCACCGGGGAGACCTCGTATGCGCCCAGCGTCAGATAGGCCTCGTTGCCCGTCATCGCCCGCGGCCCGGTCCGGGGCAGGGAGGTGATGCCGAGCCGAGCCGCCATGTCGGCGACGGGCAGCACCCCGGTCTTCTCGATCAGCTGGATGAAGTAGGTGTTCGACGAGACCTTGATCGCGCCACGCGCGTCGACCCAGCCGAAGTCCTGCAGCCCGTAGTTGGAGTAGCCGCCCTCCGGCGCGGCGAGGGCCGCCGGCGTGTAGAACGGCATGGCGTGCAGCCGGGTGGTGGCCGGGATGCCCTGCTCGAGTGCGGTCGCCAGCGTGATCGGCTTCATCGTCGAGCCGGGCTGGAAGGTGCTGGTGGCGTAGGTGATCTCCGTCCGGCCCGGCCCGGAGCCCCAGCCGCGGTTCTGGGCGACGGCGGTGACCTTGCCGGTGCCGGGGGTGACGACGGCGAGGCCGAGGGCACCGCGGTTGGTGTCCTCCAGGGCGCGGTGCACCGCGGTGTTCGCCGACGTCATCGCCTTGCGGTCCAGGGCGGTGGTCAGGGTCATGCCGCCGCGGGAGAGCCGGTCCTCCCGTTCCTCGGCGGTCGCCCCGAAGGCCGGGTCGGTGAGGATCTCCTGCCGCACCAGCGAGCAGTACCACGGGTAGGTCGAGGTGCCGCACCCGTTGGGCAGCGACCCGCGGGCGACGGCGAGGGGAGCCGCGACGGCCGTCGCGAGCCGACCGGCGTCCAGCGCGCCGACCGCGTGCATCCGCCCGAGCACGACGTCGCGCCGGGCCCGGGCACTGTCGGGATGGGTGAACGGGTCGTACACCGTCGGCCCGCGCAGCAGCCCCACCAGGGTGGCCGCCTGCGGCACGGTCAGATTCTTCGCGCTCGTGCTGAAGTAGGTGCGGGCCGCCGCCTCGACCCCGTAGGCGCCGTTGCCGAAGTAGACGGTGTTCGCGTACCGGGTGAGGATCTCGTCCTTGGAGAGCTCCTTCTCCAGCGTGACCGCGTACTTGATCTCGCGGATCTTGTCGTTCGGCGTGGTGCCGTGGGCGACCCGCTGTTCGGTCTCGTCCCGCGCCGAGTTGATCAGCATGTTCTGCACGAGCTGCTGCGTGATGGTGGAGGCGCCCTGCCGGCCGCCGGACCCGGTGTTGTGCAGGGCGGCGCGCACGATGCCCAGGGGGTCGGCGCCGTGGTGCTCGTAGAAGCGGGCGTCCTCGGTGGCGATCAGCGCGTCGACGAAGTTCGCGGAGATGTCCTCGCGCTTCACGTCGACCCGGTTCTCGCTGTAGAAGCGAGCGAACTCCTTGCCGTCCGCATCGAGCAGGACGGTGTGCTGGGGCAGGGACTTCTCCAGCGGCAGCTGCGAGGGCAACGATTTCCAGTAGGCGGCGATGTCGTCGCCCGTCACCGCGGCCGCGACCCCGAGGGGGGCGGTCAGGGCGCCGACCCCGAGACCGACGGCGAGCACCGCGCCGAGCCAGGCGCCCACACGCGTCCGCCGTCGCTCGGCCGGAGCCTCGACCAGGGTCGCCTCGACGGCGTTGAGGTCCAGGCCCGCGCGATCGGTGTCGCGCCCGGGGGCGCGGAAGAACTTCTGCTTCATGGGACTCCTGCATCTTGCCATGCGGGAGGGGGCCGGTCGATACGGTGACGCGGCGCGGCCCAGGGCGAACGCGAACGAGCCGCCCCCGGGAATCCCGGGGGCGGCTCGCGAGTGCGGTGAGAGCTCAGAGAGCGCGGATGTTCTCGGCCTGGAGGCCCTTCGCGCCGCGCGTCGTCTCGAACTCGACCTTCTGGTTCTCCTCGAGGTTGCGGTAGCCGTCGCCCGCGATCGCGCTGAAGTGCGCGAAGACGTCGGCGGAGCCGTCGTCCGGAGCGATGAAGCCGAAGCCCTTTTCGGAGTTGAACCACTTGACGGTGCCAGTTGCCATGATGCTGTTTTCCTTTTTCCTTTGTTGCTGGCCACCACGAGGGCGACCTGACCTCGCCGGAGGCGAGGACATCGGGGGTGTGCTCAGGCTCGCCGCAGTTGGGCGATGACCGGGCACTCGAACGGGTCCCGGGCCGCCAGGCCCACCCGGTTCAGGTGGGCGATGACGATCCCGTAGGACCGGAACAGGGAGGTCTCCGTGTAGGGGACCTGGGCGGTGGTGCAGTAGGCGCGAACGATGCGCCGAGCCGCGGCCAGGTGGGGGCGCGGCATGTTCGGGAACAGGTGGTGCTCGACCTGGTAGTTCAGGCCGCCCATCAGCGCCGACGCCCACCAGCCGCCGGAGATGTTGCGGGACGTGCGCACCTGCTTGCTGAAGAAGTCCAGCTTGAGGTCGCGGGGCACGACGGGCATGCCCTTGTGGTTCGGGGCGAACGAGGCCCCCATGTAGACGCCGAACACGGCCAGCTGCACGCCGAGGAAGGCGAACGCCATGCCCAGCGGCAGGAGGGCGAAGAGCACCCCGAGATAGAGGGCGAAGCGGGCGATGATGGACCCGATCTCGATCCACCGGCCCTTGACGGCGTCCCGGGAGGCGAGCGCGGCGAACGAGCGGTAGTGCAGGTTCAGTCCCTCGAGCGTGAGCAGCGGGAAGAACAGGTACCCCTGCACCCGGGTCAACCGGCCCATCAATCCCCGGCGCTTGGCCGCGTCCTGCGGCAGGAAGGAGATCGTGTCCACCTCGATGTCGGGGTCCTTGCCGACGCGGTTCGGATTCGCGTGGTGCCGGGTGTGCTTGGTCATCCACCAGGCGTAGCTCATGCCGACGCCGACGGTCGCGAGCACCCGGCCGAGCCGGTCGTTCGCGGGACCGGAGCCGAGCACCTGCCGGTGAGAGGCTTCATGAGCGACGAAGGCGATCTGCGTGAAGATCAGGCCCAGCGCCGCCGCGATCAGCAGCTGGAACCAGCTCTCCCCCAGCAGGACGAAACCTGCGACCGCGCCGGCCAGGGCCACGCCGAGGACGACGGCGACGATGAGGTAGAAACCGCGGGTGCGTTCCAGGAGACCGCCCGACCGGACGGCAGCAGCCACCGCCGTGTAGTGCTGGGGGAGGGGTGCGGGACGTGTCGCGGTGCCGGCCGCTCGGGACGCGGCACCCGTCCGCCCGAGGGCGGGAAGCGTTGCTGAGGAGATGGAGTTCCGCTCGTCGGCAGCCGTGGTCTCGCGCGATGCGCGCCACCGGACTGCGCCGGGGCGACGGGAAGAACGCCCGTCACTGACCACGACGCTACCCGGTCGGGGCGCGAAAAGACAGCGCACGAGGCGAGGAACACATCGGCGGGCTTGCCCGGCACCGGACGCGCCGAGAAGATGAGGGCGTCGGCACGCCGTCGACGATCCACCCTCGACCAGCGCCAGGAGGCCGTCGTGCCCGCACGGGAAGAGATGCCCTCGACCATCGCCCGATCGCCGAAGCACGCGCAGGAGGTATGGTCCGCTGCCCACGACTCCGCGGTCGACAGCTACGGCGAGGGGGAGCGCGCGCATCGAACCGCCTTCGCGGCGCTCAAGCACCAGTACGAGAAGGTCGGGGATCACTGGGAGAAGAAGGCCGAGTCCGGTCCGTCGGATGAAAAGGCCGCGGGCACCGTCGGGTCGCCGGGAACGACGGCCGGCGGCGTCGACGCCAACGCGACCAAGGACCACCTGATGGACGTGGCGAAGCGCCTGGACGTCGCCGGTCGATCGTCGATGACGAAGGACGAACTCGTCGAGGCGATCGGCAAGGCCAACGACCGTGCGACGGCGAAGGCGCGGGAGAAGAGCTGACCGAGGGCCGGCGCGGTGTGACAGCATGACCGGATGAGCGGCCTGATCGCCGCGGCTCGGGCCGCGGAGGAAGAGATCCTCATCGACGTCGTGGACCTGGTGGGCGTCGAGAGTCACAGCTACGACCGGGCCGCGCTCGACGCATGCCGCCGGCACGTGCAGACCCTCGCGGTGCGACTGCTGGGACCGCCGGACCGCGAGGACATCCTCGACGGCGGGGAACGCGGCGACACCCTGCTGCTGACCTGGCGCGGGACGGGCGCGGGGCGCGTGCTCGTCGTCGGGCACTACGACACGGTGTGGCCGACCGGCACCCTCGCGGAGTGGCCGGTGCGGGCCGACGTGCGGGACGGCACCGAGGTGCTCACCGGTCCGGGGATCTTCGACATGAAGACCGGCCTGGTGCAGAGCCTGTGGGCGTTGACGTTGCTGCGCGAGAACCAGGACGGCGGCCGGCTGCCCACGGTCACCTTCCTGTTCAACGGCGACGAGGAGGTCGGCTCGCTCAGCTCCCGGCCCGCCATCGAGGACGCGGCCCGTGAGGTCGACGCCGCGCTCGTCTTCGAGCCGACGCTCGGCGGGGCGGTCAAGACCGGGCGGAAGGGCATCGGCCTGTTCGAGTTCCACGTCACCGGCGTGGAGGCGCACGCGGGGCTGGATCCGACCGCCGGGGCCAGCGCCATCCACGCCCTCGCGGAGGCGATCACCGCGGCCACGACGATCGCCGACCTCGCCGCCGGCACCTCCGTCAACGTCGGGCTGATCAGCGGCGGCACCGGCACCAACGTCGCCGCCGGGCGTGCGTGGGCGCGGATCGACATCCGGGTCAGCGACGAGGCCGAGAAGGCCCGCGTGGACGCCGCGTTCGACGCCATCACGCCGTCCGACCCGCGGGTGACCCTGCGCGTGGACCACCGCTGGAACCGGCCGGTGATGGCGCTGGACGACACGATGCGACCCCTGCTCGACGTCGTCGTCGCCGCCGGTGCCGACCTCGGGCTCGACCTGGACCACGTCAGCGTCGGCGGCGGTTCGGACGCCAACTTCATCGCCGGCATCGGGGTGCCCGTGATCTGCGGGCTCGGCGCCGTCGGCGCGGGCCCGCACTCCCGGGACGAGTACATCGTGCCCGGTCACATCCCCGTCTACACCGCGCTCGGCGCCCGGGTGCTGCAGCGCCTGGCCGACGGGCTGCCCCGGTGACGACCCCAACGCCGCTGCCCCCGCTGGTCGAGGCCGGGGAGCCGCTGACCGTCGAGGAGCGCGAGCGCTACGCCCGGCAGCTGATCCTGCCCGGCATCGGCGTCGAGGGGCAGCGGCGGCTGAAGAACGCCCGGGTGCTCGTCGTCGGCGCCGGTGGTCTCGGTTCCCCCGTGCTGCTGTACCTGGCCGCCGCCGGGGTCGGCACGATCGGGGTCGTGGACGACGACGTGGTCGACACGTCGAATCTGCAGCGGCAGGTGATCCACCGGGTGCCCGACGTGGGTCGGGCCAAGGTCGACTCGGCGGTCGACGCGATCACCGCGCTGAACCCGCTGGTCACCGTCGTGGCGCACCGCCGCCGGCTCACCGCCGACACCGCGGCCGCCCTGCTCGCCGGGTACGACCTGGTGGTCGACGGGGCGGACAACTTCGCCACCCGCTACCTGGTCAGCGACGCCGCTGAACTGGCGGGGCTGCCGGTCGTGTGGGGATCCCTGCTCCGGTTCGACGGGCAGGTCGCCGTGTTCTGGGGCCGGCACGGGCCGACCTACCGTGACCTGTTCCCGGTGCCGCCCGCGCCGGGCTCGGTGCCGGACTGCGCGACGGCCGGGGTGTTCGGCGCGCTGTGCGCGGCCATCGGGTCGATGATGGCGACCGAGGCGATCAAGCTCGTCACCGGGGCCGGCACCACGCTGCTCGGCCGGGTGCTGGTCCTGGACGCACTGGGTTCGGTCTGGCGGGAACTGCCGCTGGCGGCCGACCCGGGCCGGGCACCGGTCACCACGCTGACGGCCGGGTCAGCCGAGTCCGGCGACGGGCCGGCGGCGCCCGTCATCACCGCCACCGACCTCGCCGCGCTGCTGGCCGACCGGGCGGCCGGCCGCGCCGACGTCGACCTGATCGACGTCCGGGAGGCACACGAGGCCGCCGTCGTCGCCATCGACGGGGCGCGGCTGGTGCCGATGGAGGAGCTGCTCTCGGACCGGGTGCGCGTGGATCCGGGGCGGCCAGTGGTGCTGCACTGCCAGGGCGGGACCCGGTCCGCCGTGGTCGCCCGTCACCTCATCGCGGCCGGCCACCGGAACGTGCGCCACCTCGAGGGCGGCATCCTCGCCTGGGTCCGGGACGGTGCTGCGGACGGGAACACCGCGGCACCGTCGGTGGTTGCCCGAGGGAGCGCGAAGGCAGCACCCGACCAGCAGGAGGCACCGTGCACATCGATCTGACCGGGCGGACCGCCCTCGTCACCGGCTCCACCCAGGGCATCGGCTACGCCATCGCCCGCGGGCTCGCCGCCGCCGGCGCGACCGTCGCGATCAACGGCCGCAGCGAGGGCTCCGTCGACCGGGCCGTCGCCGCCCTCACCACCGATCTCGCCGCGGAGCTGGGACCGGACCGGGCGCCGGACCTGATCGGTGTCGCCGCCGACCTCGCGGACGAGCACGAGGCCGCGGGCCTGGTGGACACGCTGCCCGCCGTGGACATCCTGATCAACAATCTCGGCATCTTCGAGGCCGTGCCGGCCCTGCAGATCTCCGACGAGCAGTGGCGCCGCTACTTCGACGTCAACGTGCTCAGCGCGGTCCGGCTGATCCGCGCCTATCTGCCCGGCATGACCGAGCGGGGCTGGGGACGGGTGCAGAACGTCGCGAGCGACTCCGCCGTCGTCATTCCCGCCGAGATGATCCACTACGGCACGACCAAGACGGCGCTGCTCGCGGTCTCGCGGGGCTTCGCCAAGGAGGCCGCGGGCACCGGGGTCACCGTCAACTCCGTGATCGCCGGACCGACCCACACCGGCGGGGTGGAGGACTTCGTGCGCTCCCTCGTCGGCGACGAGGCGCCGTGGGACGAGGCGCAGCGCACCTTCATGCGCGAGCACCGGCCGCAGTCCCTGCTGCAGCGGCTGATCGAGCCCGAGGAGATCGCCAACCTCGTCGTCTACCTCGCCTCCCCGTTCGCCTCCGCGACGACGGGCGGCGCGGTGCGGGTCGACGGCGGGTACGTGGACGCGATCCTGCCCTGACGCGATCCTGCCCCCGCGGTCGGGTGACCGGGCTCAGACCCAGGCGCCCGCGCGCATCACCCGCGTGACGGTGAGGGCCGCGTCCAGCACGACGGCGTCGGCGCGGGCACCGGGCGCGAGCCGGCCGATGTCGGTGCGGCCGAGCACGTCCGCCGGCGTCGTCGAGGCAGCGCGGATCGCCGTGTCCACGGCCAGACCCGCCTCCCGGACCGCGAACGCCACCGCCCGGTCCAGGGTGAGGGTGCTGCCGGCGATCGTGTCCGTGCCCGCGACGCGGGCGACCCCGCCGGCCACCTCGACCTGGAGCGGGCCCAGCCGGTAGGCGCCGTCCGGGGCGCCAGCCGCCGCCATCGCGTCGGTGACCAGCGCGAAGCCACCGGCCGCCGAGGCCGCCGCGTGGCGCACCATCGCCGGGTGCACGTGCACCCCGTCGGCGATCAGCTCGACCACCACCTCGGGCGCCTCCAGCAGTGCGAGGATCACCCCCGGCTCCCGGTGGTGCAGCGGGCGCTCGGCGTTGAACAGATGGGTGCCGACCCGGGCGCCGGCGGCGACCGCGGCGCGGCCCTGATCCAGGGTGGCGTCCGTGTGCCCGACGGCGGCCAGCACGCCCGCAGCGGACAGGGCGGCGACGGCGTCGAGCGCCCCGTCCAGCTCCGGCGCGATCGTGGCCATCCGCACCGTCCCCGGCGCGGCGGCGAGCAGGCGCCGCACGTCGTCCGCCGTCGGGGCGATCAGCCGGGCCGGATCGTGGGCGCCGCGGTGAGCGGGGGAGAGCCATGGGCCCTCCAGGTGCACGCCGAGCAGGTCCCCGGTCTCGACCAGCGGGGCGAGGGCACGCACCTGGGCCTCGAGCCGGTCCACGGTGTCCGCGACGAGGCTGGCCACCATCGACGTGGTGCCGCACCGGCGGTGCGCGGCGATCGCCGTGCGGGCGGCGTCGGGCCCGTCGGTGTAGGCGGCCCCGCCGCCCCCGTGCTGGTGCAGGTCGACGAAGCCGGGGGCCAGGGTCGCGTCGCCGAGGTCGACGGCGTCCGCACCGGTCGCCGCGCGTGGTGCCGTGCCCTCGCCGACCCCGGCGATCAGCCCCTCCTCCACCCGCACCCACCCGGGCGCGAGGACGCCCGCGTCGGTGACGACGCGGGCGGCGGCGAGGACGACGGAATCGCCCGGGGGTGGCGTCGTCACTGCTGCCAGGCGGGACGACCGGCGCGGGTCTGCCGGTAGTACTCGGCCAGTTGCAGGCGCGAGGCGGAGGCGGCGTCGAGGACGACGGTCACGGCGGGGTGCATCTGCAGGATGGTAGCGGGCCACATGGCGGAGATCGAACCCTCGACCAGCTGGTGCACCGCCTCGGCCTTCGCCTGGCCCACCGCGACCAGCACGATCCGGCGGGCCTCCATGATGGTGGCGATGCCCTGGGTGAGGCAGTGCGCCGGCACGGCGTCGGCGTCGCCGTCGAAGAAGCGGGCGTTGTCCTGCCGGGTCTGCCGGGTCAGGGTCTTGATCCTGGTGCGCGAGCCCAGGGACGACCCGGGTTCGTTGAAGCCGATGTGCCCGTCCACACCGATGCCGAGGATCTGCAGGTCGACGCCGCCGGCGTCGCGGATGGCGTCCTCGTAGGCGGCGCACGCGGCGGGGATGTCCGCGGCCAGCCCGTCCGGGCCCTGCACGAGCGCCGGGTCCAGATCGGTGCGGGAGACGAGGTCGCGCTCGATGACGGTGCGGTACCGCTCGGGGTGGTCGGCCGGCAGGCCGACGTACTCGTCGAGCATGAAGCCGCGGACCCGGGCCAGGCTGAGCGTCCCGGCGGCGACCCGCTCGGCCAGCTCGGCGTAGATGCTCAGCGGGCTGGAGCCCGTGGCGAGCCCGAGGACGGCGTCGGGCCGCCGCTCCACGAGCCGGCCGATCGCGTCGGCCGCGATGCGCCCGGGATTCTCGTTCTCGGTGGTGATGATGACGTCCATGGCCTGCCTCGGGGTCGGTGGTGGGGGTCAGAGCGCGGCGGCGAACCAGCCGGTGATCGTCGTCGGGTGCGTGATGGCGGTGCCGACGACGACGGTGTCGGCCCCGGCCTCGCGCGCGGCGGCCGCCTGGGCCGGGGTGTGGATCCGGCCCTCCGCGACCAGGGGCACACCGGGCAGGCGGGCGGCGATGAGCGCGATCAGCTCGAGGTCCGGTCCGTCGGTGCCCGGCCGGTCGCCGGTGTAGCCGGCCAGCGTGGTGCCGATCAGGTCCGCCCCGGCGTCGGCGGCGGCGAGGGCGTCGTCGAGGCTGCCGCAGTCCGCCATCACGAGCACCGGCGGGGCATCGTCGCCGGTGGACTCGCCGTGCAGGGCGGCGACGGTGCGGGCCAGGGTCAGCCCGTCCGGCCGGGGGCGGCGGGTGCCGTCGACGGCGACGATGCCGGCGCCGGCGTCGCGCACGGCGCGGGCATGCCGCAGCGTGGGCGTGATGAAGACGCCCTCGGTGCCGACCTTCCACAACCCGATCAGCGGGGTGTCCGGCAGCCGCTCCGCGATCAGGGCGAGGTCGGCCAGGCCCTGGGCCCGGATGCCGGCGGCCCCGCCGGCGATCGCCGCCTTCGCGATCTGGGCCATGGTCTCCGGGTGGCGCATCGGCTCCCCGGGGTACGCCTGGCAGGAGACGATGAGACGCCCCCGGAGGGCGTCGACGACGGTGGGGGTGGCGGTGCTCATGATCTCCTCAGTCAACGGTTCGGGTGGACAGCAGGCTCGCGGCGCCGACCAGGGCGGCGCTCGCGCCGAGCGCGGCGGGCAGGATCGGGCAGCCGGTGGCTGCCGGGAGGGTCTCGGCGGCGGCGGCGCCGCGCAGGCGCTCCCACCAGCGTGCGCCCGCCTCGCTCAGCCCGCCGGTGACGATGACGACGTCGGGGTCCAGGGTGTTGATCCAGCCGCCGATGGCGCCGCCGAGGGCGACGGCGGACCGGTCCAGGCACGCCGCGGCCCACCGGTCGCCGGTGGCGGCCAGGCGGGCGACGTCGGCCCCGGACGCCGCCTCCGCGGGACCGTGTCCGGTGTCGCCGTCGCGGTAGCGCTCGAGCAGACCGGTGCCGGAGGCGACGGCCTCCAGGTGCCCGGTCCGGCCGCAGGAGCACGGCAGGCCGGCGGCCTCGGGGGAGGGGACGTGGCCGAGGTGGCCGGCGACGCCGTGGGCCCCGGTGACCACGCGGCCCTCCAGCACCAGGGCGCCGCCCAGGCCGGTGCCGGCGGCGACCAGCAGCACCGAGGAACGCCCGGCACCGGCGCCGTGGTGCGCCTCCCCGAGGGCGTGGGCGTGCACGTCGTTGACCACGCGGACCGGCAGGCCGGTGGCGGTCGCGAGCCGCTCCGCCACCGGCGTGCCGGCCCAGCCGCGCAGGTGATCGGTCGCCGCCGTCACGGCGCCGGTGGCCGGGTCGATCACGCCGGCCGCGCCGACGCCGAGGCCGACGGCGGGCGTGCCGTCGGCCTCGGCGCGGGCCGCGAGGGGCCGCACGAGATCGATCATCGCGGTGAGGATCGCCTCGGCACCGGCGGCGGCCGGCGTCGGGACCGTGGCCGCGTGCCGGACGATGCCGGTCGCGCCGGGCCCCACCAGACCGGCGGAGATCTTCGTCCCGCCCAGGTCCAGCCCGATCACCGCGCCGGATCGCGTCATGCCTGCGGGCCCACCTCGTCGAGGATCGCCCGCACCCGGGCCACGTCGGCGTCGCTGAACGCGTCCCACGGCTCGGGCATCTGGTGCGTCTCGATCACGCCGAGCAGCTTCAGGGCGGTCTTGAACGCCCCGACCCCGGCACCCCAGCCGCCGGTGTCGCGCGCGGCCAGGCAGATCTCCATCAGCCGGGCCAGCCGATCCTGCTCGGTGCGCGCCGTCTCCCAGTCGCCGGCCGTCGCCGCCCGGTGCAGCCGCACGTAGCCGGCCGGGTCGACGTTGCCCAGGCCCGGCACCACGCCGTCCGCGCCCGAGAGGTAC
This sequence comes from Tersicoccus solisilvae, assembly GCF_014643255.1. Classification (GTDB taxonomy): domain Bacteria; phylum Actinomycetota; class Actinomycetes; order Actinomycetales; family Micrococcaceae; genus Tersicoccus; species Tersicoccus solisilvae. Next base: position 17,930 of record NZ_BMJI01000002.1, read on the forward strand.
GCGCCGTCGACCACGAACTCGTGCCCGGTGAACACGGCCAGCGGGGAGCCGGCGTCCCGGTTCATCAGCGTCAGGCGGCGGAAGCCGATGTCGTCGCCGGAGGAGTCCTTCACGCCGGCGATCGCGCCCGACGCCCCGAGCTCCACCATCATCGCCGGGTCCAGCCTGGTGTGCACGCAGACGGGGATGTCGTAGGCGAAGACCGGCACCTCGCTGCGCGCGCCGAGGATCTCGAAGTGGCGTTTCACCTGGGCCGGGGTGACCACGGCGTAGAACGGGGCGGTCGCCACGACGGCGTCCGCGCCCGCCGCCACGGCCGCGGACACGTGCTCGAGCACCCGCGGGGTCTGCGTGTCGATCACCCCGGCGATCACCGGTACCCGGCCGTCGACGACGCGCACCGCCTCGGCGAGGATCTGCGCGCGCATCGTGTCGGTGCAGAACGCCACCTCGCTGGTGGAACCGAGGGGGAAGACCCCGTCGACGCCGGCCGCGAGCATCCGCTCGATCAGCCGCTCGAACGAGGGCACGTCCAGGGTGCGGTCCTCGGTCAGCGGGGTGACGAGCGGCGGGACGACGCCGGAGAGACGGAAGGGGGAGTCGGTCACAGGGCATGCTCCTTGCGGGGGGATCGGGTGGTGGGTGCGGTGGTCACGACGCTACGCGTCACGACCGGGTGAGGGTGGCGCCGTCCGTGGTCACCACGACCTTGGGAACGACGTCCTGGCTGTCCGAGGGCCAGACGTGCTCGGGACGGAGCGCCCGCTGCGCCCGCAGCGGGGCGTTGATCGCGAGCAGGATGATGACGACGGCGGTCAGCCCGAAGGACAGGACGGCCAGGGCCGTGCCCAACGGCATGGTGCTGGCCAGCCCGGCGCCGAGCACCGGGGCGACCGCGCCGCCCAGGGCGCCGACGTTGTAGGTGAAGCCGAGCCCGGCGGCACGCTTGTCCACGGAGAAGTACCCGCCGATCCACTTCGGCAGCAGGCCGGCGATGCCCTGGCCGAACACCTGCTGGGCGAACAGCAGCGCCCCGAGCAGCCAGAGCTGGCCGCCACCGATGAGGAAGACCGGGAAGACGAGGACCTGCGAGACGATCAGGCTGACCCAGTAGGCGCGCCGGGTGCCGAACCGGTCCCCGGTGAAGCCGGCGACGATGCAGCCGACGGCCGCGCCGAACCCGGCGAAGAACAGCATGTCCGCCACGTGACCCGCGTCGAGCCCGAGATCGGTCTTCAGGTAGGTGGGCAGCAGCGCCTGGATGGGCCAGGAGTAGAGGAACGCGGCGAAGACGACGACCATCAGCGTCACGCCGGTCGGCCAGCGCGGTCCCTCGAACTGGACCATGAACCAGACGAACACGGCGGCGCACGCCAGGGCGCCGATGACGACGACGAGGGCGGGCGTGCCGGTGACGGAGAAGATCAGCAGCAGCGCGGCGAACGCGACGACGGTGAGCGCGATGTTCAGTGCCGCCCTCGGGCCCCGGTACAGGGTGCTGAACATGTTGGGGGTGCGGGCGCCGGACGCTTCGACGCGCCGCTGGGCCGCGGTCCAGTCCTCGGACTCGGGCAGGGACCGGCGCAGCCACAGGGCCACGGCGATGGGGATCAGGCCGACCGCGAAGAGGGACCGCCACCCGAACTCCGGCACGATCAGCCGGTAGACCTGCGCCGAGAGGACGGTGCCGACGGAGAAGCCGCTGATCAGGAAGCCGGACGCCTTGTTGCGCAGGTGCTCCGGCCAGGACTCGATCACGTACGTCGAACTCGAGCTGTACTCGCCGGCCATGCCGAGGCCGATCAGCAGCCGGGCGCCGAAGAGCACCCAGTACGCCGGGGCGATCGCGCACAGGACGGAGCCGATCGAGAACAGCACGATGCTGAACACCATGGCGTTCTTGCGGCCGAAGCGGTCGGCGAACGCGCCGAGCGCGAGCCCGCCGAACCAGCGCGAGATGAACGCGGCGGACACCAGGGTGGCGCCCTGGACGGTGGAGAGCTGGAACTCCTTGATCACCTCGGTCAGCACGAGGGTGATGATGACGAAGTCGAACCCGTCGAGCAGGTAGCCCAGCCAGGCGGCGACGAACGCCTTCCACTGCCGGGGGGAGATGGCGCGGTACCAGGCTCCCGAGGTCGCCGTTGAACTCATGAGGTCTCCCTGTGAGATGGATAGATATAGGACGTCAGACATCCGATGTCCGGTACACTAGCGGAAGCAACCGACCGAGGCAATGCCGGTCCCGGCGCCGTGGCGCCGCGAGCGGCACCCGGGAACCGTCCGCGCACGTCGCTAGGGTGAAAGGCCGTGATGGCTGAACAGAGTGAGCTCGAGAAGAGGGGGCCGCGGATGCCGGCACAGTGGCCGACGGCCGACGACGGCGCCGGGCGTGCCCCGCTGACCGTGGTGGACCGGATCAAGCAGTACATCCTCGTCAACCGGCTCTCGCCCGGCGACCCGATGCCCACCGAGCACGAGCTCAGCGACCAGCTCGCCGTCAGCCGGTCCCGCATCCGGGAGGCGATGAAGACCCTCTCCGCACTGGACATCGTCGAGGTCCGGCACGGATACGGCACCTTCGTCGGCACCCTGTCCCTGACCGGCCTGGCCGAGTCGCTCGCCTTCCGCGGCATGCTCACCTCCCACCGGGACAAGCACTTCCTCGCCGACCTCATCGATCTGCGCGAGCTGCTCGAGATCGACTGGGCCCCCCTCATCGTCGAGCGGCTCGACGCCGGCACCATCGCCGCGATGCGCGCGCTCGCCACCACCATGGTGGACCTCGCCGCGCAGGGCCGCGAGTTCCCGGTGGAGGATCGTCAGTTCCATCAGCTGCTCGTCTCCACCAGTGGCAACGCCCTGGTCGGACAGCTGCTCGACGTGTTCTGGCAGGTGCACTCGCTGGTCAGCGAGACCCTCGGCCCCGCCAGCCTGCTGCCGGAGACCGCGCAGGCGCACCATGCGATCCTCGACGCGATCGAGACGGGATCGGCGGCGGCCCTCGAGGCGGCCATCCGCGAGCACTACCAGCCGATCCGGGAACGGATGCTCCGGTCCACAGCCGGCACCGCCGACTGATCCCGCAGCAGCCGACCCGGTGGGATCGGACCCGTGTGACCGGCGGCACGGAACACCGGGCCACGCGGCCGTGTTGCCGCCGACATGACCGCCTCCACCCCGACCGGCCCCGCCGTGCCCGTCGCCCCGTCCGTCAGCACCCAGATCCACCTCGCGTCCCGCCCCACCGGCTGGCCGACGCCCGAGAACTTCCGCACCGTCCGGGTCGACCTGCCGGACCTGACGCCGGGGCAGGTGCGGGTGGCGAACACCTTCGTCTCCGTGGACCCCTACATGCGCGGCCGGATGAACGACGTCAAGAGCTACGTCCCGCCCTTCGCCGTCGGTGAGGCCATGACCGGCGGCGCCGTCGGCGAGGTCGTCGCCTCGACCGCCGAGTCACTCCCGGTCGGCACCACCGTGCTGCACCAGCAGGGCTGGCGCGACGTCGCACAGGGCGACGCCGCCGGCTTCACCGCCGTCACGCCCGTGCCCGGGGTGGCGGACTCCGCGTTCCTCGGCGTCCTCGGGATGACCGGACTGACCGCCTGGGTCGGCCTGACCACCATCGCGTCCCTCCGGCCCGGGGACACCGTCTTCGTCTCCGGCGCGGCCGGCGCCGTCGGCTCCGCCGTCGGACAGATCGCCCGTCTGCTCGGCGCGAAGCGCGTCATCGGCTCCGCCGGGTCCGCGGAGAAGGTTCGGCTGCTCACCGAACGGTACGGCTTCGACGCCGCCTTCAACTACCAGGACGCCCCCGTGCGCGAGCAGCTGCCCACCCACGCCCCGGACGGCATCGACGTCTACTTCGACAACGTCGGCGGTGACCACCTCGAGGCAGCCCTGGACGTCCTGAACCGCGACGGCCGGGTGGCCCTGTGCGGGGCGATCTCGCAGTACAACACCACCGAGAAGACGCCCGGCCCGGACAACATGGCCAACCTGGTCAAGCAGGGCCTCACCCTGCGCGGCTTCACGGTCGGCTTCCACCTGGACCAGGCCGGAGAGTACCGCGAGAAGATGGGTCCCTGGCTGCGCGACGGTGACGTGGTGACGGACGAGACCGTGATCGACGGCATCGATCGCGCCGTCGACGGCTTCCTGGCCATGATGCGCGGGGAGAACGTCGGCAAGATGGTCATCCGCACCCGTTAGCATCGGCCCATGGCACTGATCTACGACGCTGACCTGAAGCCCGGCAAACTCGACGTGGTGGCCCAGTGGCTACCGCTGCAGACGTGGTACGACGGGGACGAGGTGCCCGAGCTGACCAGGGTCGCCTCGTACCGGTTCGACGATCCCGACGGCGAGGTCGGCATCGAGACGCTGCTCGTCAGCACCGGTGACGGGCCCGTCCTGCAGGTGCCGCTGACCTACCGGGCCGAACCGCTGCCCGAACACGGGCCGGCGAGCCTCATCGCCACCATGGAGCACTCCGTCCTCGGCACCCGGTACGTCTACGACGCCACCGGCGACCCGGTGTACGTGCGGGCCCTGGCCGCGGCCATCCTGCACGGCACCGGGCAGGCGGAGCAGGTCATGGACGGCGAGACCACGCCCCTGGAGCCGACGATCGACGTGCGCAGCGAGGGCAGCCTGCCCGGCCACTCGGCGGCCGAGACCGACGCCGCCGCGGCGACGCTGGACGTCGAGTCCGCCGAGATCGCCGGCGAGACGACCGTCGTCGACGCCGGGGTGCTCACCCTCACCGTCCAGCACGTCCTCGACGAGATCGCGGACGCGGAGGTGACCGCGGGCCAGGCCCGGCTGCTCGGCTCGTGGCCGGGCCACGACGAGCCGGTCGTGCTCGCCGCCCTCGCGTGAGCGCGGCGGCCGGGTCACGCGCCGACCCCGATCCCGACGCGGCCGGGACCGGCTCACCGGGACTGGTCTGCCCCTGCGGCTCGGGCGCCGGGTACGCGCAGTGCTGCGGTCCGCTGCACGAGGGCGGCGCCGCGCCCACGGCGGAGGCCCTGATGCGCTCGCGGTACAGCGCGTACGCCCTCGGCCTGGGGGACTACCTGCGGCGGTCCTGGCACGCCGGCACCCGGCCCCTGGCCGTCGAGCTGGACGACGGCACCCAGTGGCGTCGCCTCCAGATCGTCGACCGGGACCGGGGCGCGGCGGGGGACGACGCCGGCGTCGTCGAGTACCGCGCCGCGTACCGCAGCCCGCACGGGGCGGGCGTGCTGCACGAACGCTCCCGCTTCCGGCGCGAGAACGGACGCTGGTATTACGTGGACGGCGACATCCTCGGTTGAGGACCGCCCCGGTCATTTTCTCGATCACTGCAGGAGGTTGCGCATGAGCCAGACCACCGGGACCACCGCGCTCGCTCCGGGGAGCAGCCGGGTCGCCGTGCTCGGCACCGGCACGATGGGCACGGCGATGGCCCGTCGGCTGCTCGGCGCCGGGTTCGCCGTCACCGCATGGAACCGCACCGCCGCTCGGGCCGAGGCGCTCGCCGACGACGGCGCCCGGGTCGCCACCGATCCCGCGGACGCCGTCCGTGACGCCGACGTCGTGCTGACCATGCTCTTCGACGCGGACGCCGTGCTCGAGACCGCGTCCGCGTTCCTGCCGGCACTGCCGGACGGCGCGGTGTGGATGCAGTCCAGCACCACCGGCGTCGAGGGCGCCCACCGCATCGCGCGGGCCGCGCGGGACGCCGGTGTCGCCCTCGTGGACGCCCCGGTGCTCGGCACGCTCGGTCCCGCCGAGCAGGGCACGCTCACCGTCCTGGCGGCCGGGCCCGGTGCACCGATCGACCGGCTGGCGCCCGTCTTCGGCGTGGTCGGCTCCCGCACCGTGCGGGTCGGCGACCGGCACGGCGACGCCAGCGCCCTCAAACTCGCCGTCAACGTGTGGTTGGGGACGCTGACCGCCGCCACCGCCCAGTCCCTCGCCATCACCCAGGCGTTCGACCTGGACCCCGACCTGTTCCTGACGGCGATCGACGGCACCCCCACGGACAGCCCGTACGCCCACGTCAAGGGCTCGGCCATGCTCGCCGACGAGCGCAGCCCCCAGTTCGCCCTCGACGGCCTGCGCAAGGACCTCGAGCTGGCCCGGACGGAGGCGTCCGAGGTGCGCGGGGACCTGCTGGCGGCGGTGCTCGCCGCGTTCGACGACGCCGCGGAGGCCGGCCGGGGCGGCGAGGACATCAACGCCGTCAGCACCGCCTTCGATGTGCCCGAGCGCTCGACCCCCGGGGTGAGTCAGCGGTTCCCGCCCGAAGGCGGTGCTCCTTGAGCAGGTCATTCGGGCGGAAACCGCTCAGTCACCGCTGATGACGCCGGCGCGCTCGACGTCGACCCACCCGGCTCACGCCCCGACATACTCCGCGAGGTGCTTGCCGGTCAGTGTGCTCCAGTCCGCGACCAGGTCGGCCGGGGTGCCCTCGAACACGACCCTGCCGCCGTCGTGCCCGGCGCCCGGACCGAGGTCGATGACCCAGTCCGCGTGGGCCATCACCGCCTGGTGGTGTTCGATCACGATCACCGACTTCCCGGCGTCGACCAGCCGGTCCAGCAGCGCCAGCAGCTGCTCGACGTCGGCCAGGTGCAGGCCCGTCGTCGGCTCGTCGAGCACGTAGACGCCGCCCTTCTCGCCCAGGTGCGTGGCGAGCTTGAGCCGCTGCCGCTCGCCGCCCGAGAGCGTGGTGAGCGGCTGCCCGAGCGTCAGGTAGCCGAGCCCGACGTCGGCCAGCCGGGCCAGGATCGTGTGCGCCGCCGGGGTCCGCGCGTCACCCGCACCGAAGAACGCCTCCGCCTCGTCGACCGACATCCCGAGCACCTCGCTGATGTCCCGGCCGCCGAACGTGTACTCCAGCACCGAGGCGTCGAACCGCTTGCCGCCGCACTGCTCGCACGTCGTCGCGACCCCCGCCATCGTCGGGAGGTCCGTGTAGATGACGCCCGCGCCGTTGCACGTGGGGCACGCGCCCTCGGAGTTCGGGCTGAACAGCGCGGGCTTGACGCCGTTGGCCTTCGCGAACGCCTTCCGGATCGGCTCCAGCAGGCCGGTGTAGGTGGCCGGGTTGGACCGCCGCGAACCGCGGATGCCGCCCTGGTCGATGGCGACGACGCCGGCCTCGGCCCCCGCCTTCGCCTGCGCGAGCGAGCCGTGGATGAGGGAACTCTTGCCCGAGCCGGCGACGCCGGTGACGGCCACGAGCACGCCGAGCGGGATGTCGACGTCGACGTCCTTCAGGTTGTTCGCCGTCGCGCCGCGGATCGGCAGGACGCCCGACGGCGTCCGGACCGACTCCTTCACCCTCGCCCGGTCGTCGAGATGCCGGCCGGTGAGGGTGCCGCTGGCCCGGAGCTCCTCGAGGCTGCCCTCGAAGACGATCTCCCCGCCGTTGCTGCCGGCGCCCGGACCGAGGTCGACCACGTGGTCGCCGATCGCGATGGTCTCGGGCTTGTGCTCGACGACGAGCACGGTGTTGCCCTTGTCGCGCAGTTGCAGCAGCAGGTCGTTCATGCGCTCGATGTCGTGCGGATGCAGGCCGATGGTCGGCTCGTCGAACACGTAGGTGACGTCGGTCAGGGAGGAGCCGAGGTGACGGATCATCCGGGTGCGCTGCGACTCGCCCCCGGACAGGCTGCCGGACGAGCGGTCCAGCGACAGGTAGCCGAGCCCGATCTGAACGAACGCGTCGAGGAGGTGTCGCAGATTCGCCAGCAGCGGGGCCACGGACGGCTCGTCGAGCCCCGCCACCCACGCCGCGAGGTCCGTGATCTGCATGGCGCAGGCGTCGGCGATGCTGATCCCGGCCACCTTCGACGAGCGGGCGGGGGCGGCCAGGCGGGTGCCGTCGCACTCGGGGCAGACGGCGAAGACGACGGCCCGCTCCACGAACGCGCGGATGTGCGGCTGCATCGCCTCGACATCCTTGGAGAGCATCGACTTCTGAATCCGGGGGATCACCCCCTCGAACGTGAGGTTGACGCCCTCGACCTTGATCTTCGTGGGCTCCGCGTACAGCAGCTTGTCGAGTTCCTTCGCGCTGTACCGGCCGATCGGCTTGTCCATGGCGAACCCGGCGCCGGCGAAGATGCGTCCGTACCAGCCGTCCATGCTGTAGCCGGGCACGGTCAGGGCGCCGTCGGACAGCGACTTCTCCGCGTCGTACAGGGCCGCCCGGTCGAAGTCGGAGACCTTGCCGGTGCCCTCGCACCGCGGGCACATGCCGCCGGTGATGCTGAAGCTGCGCCGTTCCTTGACGGTCCTGCCGTTCTTCTCGGTGGTGACGGCGCCGGCGCCGCTGATCGAGGCGACGTTGAACGAGTAGGCCTGCGGTGAGCCGATCTGGGGGTCGCCGAGCCGGCTGAAGAGGATCCGCAGCATGGCGTTGGCGTCGGTTGCGGTGCCGACGGTCGACCGCGGGTTCGCGCCCATCCGTTCCTGGTCGACGATGATCGCCGTTGTCAGGCCCTCGAGGACGTCGACGTCGGGCCGGGCCATCGACGGCATGAACCCCTGGATGAACGAGCTGTAGGTCTCGTTGATCATCCGTTGGGACTCCGCGGCGATGGTCGCGAACACGAGCGAACTCTTCCCGGAACCGGAGACGCCGGTGAAGACGGTCAGCCGGCGCTTGGGCAGGTCGAGGCTGACGTCCTTGAGGTTGTTCTCCCGGGCGCCGCGGACCCGGATCGTGTCGTGACTGTCGGCCACGTGCGGGCCGGTGTCCGTGCTCGTCGTCGTGGCGCTGGTCATCGTCTCTCCTCGATCGGGGAACACGGGGTCGGGTCCAGTATCGCCGCATCGGGCGGCGATGGACTCGACGGAGTTCGCGACGTGCTCAGCCGGCCTGCGCGATGCGGATCATGTTGCCGGCCGGGTCGCGGATCGCGCAGTCCCGGGCACCCCACGGCTGGTCCGTCGGTTCCTGGATGACGTCGGCCCCCTTCGCCTCGAGGTCGGCGAACGTGGCGTCGAGGTCGGTGCTGGTGAGATTGACGCCGAAGAAACTCCCCTTGGCCATGATGTCGAGGATCGTCTGCTTCTCCTCGTCGGTCAGGCCCGGCTGCACCGCGGGCGGGGTGAGCACGATGGCGGTGTCGGGCTGGCCGGCGGGGCCGACGGTCAGCCAGCGGTACTCGCCCTGACCGACGTCGAGCCGGATCTCGAAGCCGAGGACGTCCCGGTAGAAGGCGAGCGACGCCTCGGGCTCGGTGTGCGGCAGGAAACTGGAGCTGATGGTGATGGTCATGCGCCCACGCTACGGAGCGGCGACCGGGCCCGCTTCTCGATTCCTGATCGGTCGCGTCACCTGCTTCTCGACGCACGAGGGCAGGCCCGTCGTCGGGTGCTTCTCGAGGGTGCGGTAGACGCTGGGCGGCATCCCCACGAGCTCGGTGAACCGGGTGCTGAAGGTGCCCAGCGACTGGCAGCCGACGGCGAAGCACACCTCGGTGACACTCAGATCGCCGCGGCGCAGCAGCGCCATGGCCCGCTCGATGCGCCGGGTCATCAGGTAGGCGTAGGGCGACTCGCCGTAGGCGAGCTTGAACTGGCGGCTCAGATGGCCGGCGGACAGGCCGGCTCCGCGGGCGAGTGATTCGACGTCGAGCGGCTGGGCGTACTCGCGGTCGATCCGGTCGCGGACACGGCGCAGCCGCACCAGGTCGGCCCGGCGCTGAGCGGCGGTGGCGGGGGCGGTCATCGGCGTGATCCTGACACGCCGTCGGGGGCGTATCAAGGAGGTTGCTGTCGAGTGCGGACGGTGTCCTGAGGTCGTCTGGCGTGAGTCCGTCACTTCCGCCCGGCGGATCACGTGAGTCCGTCACTTCCGCCCGGCGCCCCCCGGTCGTCGACCCCCTCCCGAGGGCGGAGGTGACGGACTCGGCGGACGGTGGCCGCCGCCGGCCTCCGGTCTGAGACGATCGGCGGGTGGAACCGACCGATGACGACGCCGCCGAGGACGTCGTGCGCCGCGCCTACGACACCGTGGCGGATGCGTATGCCGATGCCTTCGCCTCGACCGAGCCCGAGCTGCCCGTGGACCTGGCGATGATCGAGCACTTCGTCTCGCTGCTGGCGCAGCCGCGGGACGTGCTCGACGCCGGCTGCGGCGCCGGCCGCATGATGCCGCTGCTGGCCGGCCTCGGGTGCCGCGTCCAGGGCGTCGACCTCTCGGCCGGGATGATCCGGCGAGCCCAGCGGGACCACGGGCAGTTCCCATCCCGGGTCGCGACCCTGTCCGGTCTCCCGTTCCCGGACGCCGCGGTCGACGGCGTCTTCTCCTGGTACTCGACCATCCACACGCCAGACGCCGAACTGCCCGGTGTGCTGGCGGAGCTGCGGCGCGTCGTGAGGCCGGGTGGTTTCGTCCTGCTCGCCTTCCAGTCGGGTGCAGGCGTGGTGGAGCTGTCCGGCGCCTACCGCGAGCACGGGCTCGACGTCATCCTGTACCGGCACGACCGCACGGCCGACGATGTCGCCGCCGCGCTGCTGGCCGCGGGCATGGACGAGGTCGCGCGACTGGAGCGAGCACCGGCCGCGCACGAACGGACGCCCCAGGCCGTCATCATCGCGCGCCGCCCGGATTGAGGTCGGCGGCGCGTCGGACAAGGCGCGGGCGCACCGGAGGCGTGAGCCACCCCGTCTCACTGCACTGGCCGGCTGAGTCAGCGGGTCCCGCCCGGAAGCGGTCGCCCAGAAGGCCGAGTCAGCGGATCCCGCCCGAAGGCAGTGCTCAAAGAGCCTGGTTGTCGGGCAGAAGTAGCTGACTCGGCAGACACGGCGTCACGGGTGGCGGGTGCCGACCCCGGCGAGGACCGCCCGGTAACCCTCCCGGTAGGACGGATACGCCGGTGACCAGCCCGTGGCACGGAGCAGGTCGTTGGGCAGCCGCTTCCCGGTCGGCGCGTCGTCGCCCACGTCGCGTGGCGAGGGAGAACCGCCCGCCAGGTCGGGCGCCATGCCGGACAACGAGGGGGACCCGCTCGCCGCGACAGACCCGGTCGGTGCGATACACCCACCCCCGGACGACAGTTCCCCGGCGAGGAACGCCAGCACGTCGGCCTCCCGCGCCGGCTCGTCGTCCACGCCGTGGTAGACCGGCGCCGGCTCGGGAACCGTGGCCAGGTGCACGAGGGCGGACGCGGCGTCGTCCCGGTGAATCCGGTTCGTCCAGTGGCCCACCCGACCGACGCCGCCCGATCGCGCCCGATCGATCAGCCGGGTGCGCCCGGGTCCGTACACCCCGGCCAGGCGCAGCACGACGCCGCCGGGCCGCGCCAGCACCAGCTCCTCGGCCTCCCCGAGCACCGCCGCCGTCGCGCTCGCGGGCGCACCGGACGCGACGTCCCAGGACTCGTCGACCACGCTCCCGTCGTCCACGCCCACCACCGACGTCGAGGACACGAACAGCACGCGCGGCCGGGCGCCGGCCGCGTCCACCGCGGCCAGCGCCGCCCGGGTCCCCGCCACGTACGTCGCGCGGTAGCCCGCGGCGTCCCGGGCGGCCGGCGTGAGACAGATGACGACGATGCCGGTGGCCGGATCGACGGGCGGGAGGGAGGACGGGTCGGTCACGTCGGCGGCGCGGCCGTGCAGCACGGGAGGCAGCACGGACGGGTTCCGCCGCCACCCGGTCACCCGGTGCCCGGCGGCGGTGAACCGCAGTCCGGCCTCGGTGCCGAGGTCACCACACCCGACGATCAGCACAGGAGTGTCCACGAGTGACGATCATGCCAGTGCGGGGAGGGCCGCAGGTGCCGGGAGGCGGGCCCGCCGTTGCTACGCTGGATGGCGGCGGGTTGCGGCGTCGTATGTCGTGAACCGTGACGCCGACAACCCAAGGAGACACCCCGTGGCCCAGCACACCCCGTCCGCCCTCGCGTCGCAGCACACCGAGGAGGTCGTGGTCACCACGGGCACCACCGGGACCGACCTGTTCGCCGATCGGCGCGACGTCGTCGTGATGCGCGTCAACGGCGAGCTGAAGGACCTCGCCGCCCCGGTGACGGACGGCGACGTCGTCATCCCCCTGACCATCGACTCTCCCGACGGGCTGAACGTGCTGCGCCACTCGACCGCGCACGTGATGGCGCAGGCGGTCCAGCAGCTGCGTCCGGACGCCAAGCTCGGCATCGGCCCCCACATCACCGACGGCTTCTACTTCGACTTCGACGTCGAGGAGCCGTTCACCCCCGAGGACCTCAAGGCCCTCGAGAAGATGATGCTCAAGATCGTCAACGCCTCCCAGTCGTTCGTCCGCCGTGAGGTGTCCGACGACGACGCCCGCGCCGAGATGGCGGACGAGCCGTACAAGCTCGAGCTGATCGGCCTGAAGTCCAACGCCGAGGGGGCCGCCGAGGGCGCCGCCCAGGAGGTCGGCGAGGGCGGACTGACCATCTACGACAACGTGGACCGCAAGTCCGGCGACACCGTCTGGAAGGACCTGTGCCGCGGGCCGCACCTGCCCACCACGAAGCTGATCGGCGCCGCCTACGCCCTGACCCGCAGCGCCGCGGCCTACTGGCGCGGCAACGAGAAGAACAAGCAGCTGCAGCGCATCTACGGCACCGCCTGGGCGTCCAAGGAGGACCTGAAGGCCTACCAGGAGCGGCTCGCCGAAGCGGAGCGCCGCGACCACCGCAAGCTCGGCCGGGAACTCGACCTGTTCTCCTTCCCCGACGAGCTCGGCTCCGGCCTGCCCGTCTTCCACCCCCGCGGCGGCATCATCAAACGGGAGATGGAGGACTACGTCCGCGCCCGCCACATCGCGGAGGGCTTCGAGTACGTCGGCACCCCGCACATCTCCAAGGACGGTCTGTTCCACACCTCCGGGCACCTGCCGTACTACGCGGACACCATGTTCCCGCCGCTCACGGTCGACGAGGAGCTCGACGAGGACGGCAACGTCGTCAAGCCGGGGCAGGAGTACCGGCTCAAGGCGATGAACTGCCCCATGCACAACCTCATCTACCGTTCCCGCGGCCGGTCCTACCGCGAGCTGCCGCTGCGCCTGTTCGAGTTCGGGCACGTCTACCGGTACGAGAAGTCCGGCGTCGTGCACGGCCTCACCCGGGTGCGCGGTTTCGCGCAGGACGACTCCCACTCGTACGTCACCGCGGACCAGGCGCCCGGGGAGATCCGCCACCTGCTCGACTTCATCCTCGGCCTGCTGCGGGACTTCGGCCTGGACGACTTCTACCTCGAGCTCTCGACGCGCGATCCCGAGTCGGACAAGTTCATCGGCTCGGACGAGCAGTGGGAACAGGCGACCCAGGTGCTCGCGGACGTGTGTGCGGGCACCGGGCTGGAACTGGTGCCGGATCCGGGCGGCGCCGCGTACTACGGGCCGAAGGTCTCCGTGCAGGCCCGGGACGCGATCGGGCGCACCTGGCAGATGTCGACCATTCAGTACGACTTCAACCAGCCCGAGCGGTTCGGCCTCGAGTACCAGGCGGCGGACGGCACCCGGCAGCGGCCGGTGATGATCCACGCCGCGAAGTTCGGCTCCATCGAGCGGTTCATGGGGGTCCTCACCGAGCACTACGCCGGCGCGTTCCCCGCCTGGCTCGCGCCCGTGCAGGTGATCGGCATCCCCGTCGCCGAGGCGTTCAACGACTACGTGGCCGACGTCGTGGCGCGGCTCAAGCAGCGGGGCATCCGCGCCCAGCTCGACGACGGCACGGACCGGTTCCCGAAGAAGATCCGCACCGCCGCCAAGGAGAAGGTGCCGTTCGTGCTCATCGCGGGCGGGGAGGACGCCGAGGCCGGCGCCGTCTCCTTCCGGTACCGGGACGGCAGCCAGGAGAACGGGGTGCCGATCGAGGAGGCGATCGAGAAGATCGTCGCCACCGTCCGGGACCGGGTCAACTCGTGAGTGGTCCCGACGACGGCGGTACCGCGGGGCGGGCCAGCACCGACGACTTCGAACTCGCCGGGGTGCCCGACGCGTTCCAGCGGCTCTGGACGCCGCATCGCCTCGCGTACATCACCGGCGAGGAGAAGCCGCGCGACACCGGCTGCCCGTTCTGCGCCGCCCCGGGCCGCAGCGACGAGGAGTCCCTCATCGTGCACCGCGGACAGACCTGCTACGTCGTGCTCAACCTGTACCCGTACAACCCGGGGCACGTGCTCGTGAACCCGTACCGCCACGTGGCGGACCTCTCGGAGTTGACGGACGCCGAGCTCGTCGAGCTGCAGACCCTCACGCGGGCCGCGGTCGAGGTGATCCGGCACGTCGCCCACCCGAGCGCGTTCAACGTCGGCCTCAACCTCGGCGAGGTGGCCGGTGGCAGTCTCGCCGCGCACCTGCACCAGCACGTGGTGCCGCGCTGGGCCGGCGACGGCAACTTCATGCCGATCATCGCCCAGACCAAGGCCATCACCCAGACCCTGGGTGAGCAGTGGCGGCAGCTGCACGAGGCGTGGAACGGCGTCGCCGCGGGGGTCACCGGCGCGACCGACACCGCGGCAGCGGACCACAGCCGGGGCTGACCGTGCTCAACAAGTACGCGCGAGCGTTCTTCGCGCGGCTGTTCACCCCGCTGGCGCAGTTCCTGCTGCGGCGGGGGGTGTCGCCGGACGCGGTCACCGTCGTCGGCACCGTCGGCGTCAGCGCCGCCGCCCTCGTCCTCTACCCGCTCGGCCAGCTGTTCTGGGGGACCGTCGTCGTCACCGTCTTCGTCTTCTCCGACATCGTCGACGGGCTGATGGCCCGCGCCCTGGACCGGCGCAGCGACTGGGGCGCCTTCCTCGACTCCACCCTGGACCGGGTAGCCGACGCCGCGGTGTTCGCCGGCGTCGTGATCTGGTTCTTCACCGGGGGAGCGAACCCCGCGATCGCCGTCGCTGCCCTGTTCTGCCTGGTCCTGGGCAGTCTCGTCCCGTATGCGCGTGCCCGCGCGGAGGCCATCGGAGCCACCGCCGACGTCGGCATCGCCGAACGCAGCGAGCGGCTCGTCGCCGTCCTCGTCTTCACGGGCTTCACCGGGCTCGGGCTGCCGCCGGTGTTCCTGCTCGTCGTGCTCGTGTTGCTGGCCGTCGCCTCGGCGGCGACGCTCGGCCAGCGCATCCTCACCGTCCGGCGGCAGACGACGGTCTGACGGCGGCGTCTGGCCCGCCGTTCCGCCGAGCCCGTCGCGTCGGCCCTGCGGGGACGGTCCACGATCGGCCCGCGGGCGGAACCGGCGGACTCGTGCCCCGCGGATGCGAGGATGACGTCATGGCTGAGAACACGAGCTCCGCACCCGGAGCGGACCCCGTCCGGACCGTCGCCGTCGCCGGGGCGGCCGGTGATCTCGGCGGCCGGATCGTCCGGGCGTTGCTGGACCGCGGCGCCACGGTGCGGATGCTCGTCGAGGACGGCTCCGACCCGGCCGGCACGGACCAGCTCGCCCGACGTGGCGCCACCCCGGTGCCGGTGGCCTGGACCGACACCGACCGCGTCGCCGCCGCCCTGACCGGGACCGACGTCGTCGTGAGCGCCTGGAACGGGCTCCGGGACGTGATCGTCGACCGGCAGTCCGTCCTGGTCGACGCCGCCGTCGCCGCCGGGGTCCGTCGCTTCGTCCCCTCGGACTACTGCCTGGACTGGACCCGCACCCGGCGGGGCGACAACCGCAACATCGATCTGCGGCGCGAGTTCGCCGGCCGGGTCGATCGGGCCTCCATCGCGCCGACCAGCGTGCTGGTCGGCGCCTTCACGGACCTGCTCGCCGGCCCCATGCCGATCCTCCAGCCGCGGCTGCGGCGGGTGCTCTACTGGGTCGACGCCGACCAGCCCCTGGACTTCACCAGCCGCGACGACACGGCCGCCGTCACCGCCGAGGTCGCGCTCGCCCCGTCCGAGCAGCCCCGCTTCGTCCGCTTCGTCGGCGACTCCGTGACCGCGCGCGACCTCGCCCGCATCAGCGGCGAGATCGCGGGGGTGCCGTACCGGCTCTTCCGCGCGGGCGGCCTGCGCACGCTGGACGCCGCGATCGGTGCGATGCGGCTCGCGGATCGCACCCACGACGCCGTGTTCCCCGCCTGGCAGGGCATGCAGTACCTGCGGGACATGTTCTCGGGCCGGGGCAGGCTGCAGTCCCTCGACAACGCCCGGTTCGACGTGACGCCCACCGGGGTCGACGCCTGGCTGCGGGCGTGGGAGGCGGACGGCCGCTGAGCGGGCCACCGGTGTGACCGTGGACCGGTCTCCGGCGCGCGCCGCGGCGGGCCGGTGTCCTACGCTCGATGCGGCCAGTAGTCGAGTCGAAGGAACGAACCGCCGTGACGAGTGAGACCACCTCCGCCCCCGTGACCGGATCGGACCGCGTCAAGCGCGGCATGGCCGAGATGCTCAAGGGCGGCGTCATCATGGACGTCGTCACCGCCGAGCAGGCCCGCATCGCCGAGGACGCCGGCGCCGTCGCCGTGATGGCCCTCGAGCGCGTGCCGGCGGACATCCGCGCCCAGGGTGGCGTGTCCCGGATGAGCGACCCGGACATGATCGACTCCATCATCGCGGCCGTCTCGATCCCGGTGATGGCCAAGGCCCGCATCGGCCACTTCGTCGAGGCGCAGGTGCTGCAGTCCCTCGGCGTGGACTACATCGACGAGTCCGAGGTGCTGACCCCGGCCGACTACGCCAACCACATCGACAAGTGGGCGTTCACCGTCCCCTTCGTCTGCGGGGCCACCAACCTCGGTGAGGCGCTGCGCCGGATCAACGAGGGTGCCGCCATGATCCGGTCCAAGGGCGAGGCCGGCACCGGCGACGTCTCCAACGCCACCACTCACATGCGCACCATCCGCGCCGAGATCAACCGGCTGCGCTCGATGGCGCCGGACGAGCTGTACGTCGCGGCCAAGGAGCTGCAGGCCCCGTACGAGCTGGTCAAGGAGATCGCCGAGACCGGCAAGCTGCCCGTCGTCATGTTCACCGCGGGCGGCATCGCGACCCCGGCCGACGCGGCCATGATGATGCAGCTCGGCGCCGACGGCGTGTTCGTCGGCTCCGGCATCTTCAAGTCCGGCAACCCGGAGCAGCGGGCGAAGGCCATCGTCAAGGCGACGACGTTCCACGACGACCCGACGGTCATCGCCGACGTCTCGCGCGGCCTCGGCGAGGCCATGGTCGGCATCAACGTCGCCGACATCCCGGTCCCGCACCGGCTGGCTGAGCGCGGCTGGTGACCGCCTCGCGCCGCACGGAGCGCTGAGCACGCCGCCGGCGGTGCCTCAGAACGTGTCGCCGCGGCGCCAGGCCATCTCCTGCAGCTCCAGCGTGTTGCCGTCCGGGTCGGCGAAGCCCGCGTAGCGCACCCCGCCGCCGACGTCGACGACCGGGCCGACGTCGACACCCCGTCCCACCAGCTCGGCCCGGGCGGCGTCGACGTCCGCGACGACCAGGTGCAGCGCGCGCACCGAGCCCGGCTCGCCGTCGTACGCCGGCAGTCCCGTGCCGAACCCGACCGAGCAGCCCGACCCCGGCGGCGTCAGCTGGACGACGCGCACCCCGGGCGCCACCTCGACGTCGACGTCCAGGTGGAACCCGAGGGCGTCGGCGTAGAACGCCCTGGCCCGGTCCACGTCGGTGACGGGCACGGGCACGAGTTCGAGCTTCATCTGCATCGGACGACTCCTTCGGCGTGGACGGTCACCGCGCAGCCTAGGGCACGATGTGAACGCTGTCCACATCTGCCGGTCGACCGTCGGCCGGGAGATGCCGGCACCCGCCGCCAGTTCGCCGATCGAGATGTCCCGCCGGTCGGCCGGCGACTCTCGACAGGGTGTTGATAGCGTGACCGGATGACGACGACGTCCCGCGCCGCGCCCGCGTCCACGACGACGCCCGGCCACGCCGGGAAGCCCGAGCACGTCGACACCCTGATCGTCGGAGCGGGCCTCTCCGGCATCGGCGCCGCCGTCACCCTCGGCGAGCGGTTCCCCGACCGGTCGATGGCCGTCCTCGAGGCCCGGGCGGCACTGGGTGGCACCTGGGACCTGTTCCGCTACCCGGGCGTGCGGTCGGACTCGGACATGCTCACCCTCGGGTACGCGTTCCGCCCGTGGACCGACGCGAGCGCCCTCGCGGCCGGGCCCGACATCCTCGACTACATCCGCGACACCGCCCGCGAGCGTGGCGTCGACCGGCTGGTCCGCTACGGTCACCGTGCCGTCGGCGCGGACTTCGACTCGGGGACCGGCCGCTGGACGGTCACCGTCGAGCGGGACGGTGAGACCACCACGTTGACCGCCGGATTCCTCTACGTGTGCGCCGGCTACTACCGGTACGACGCCGGCTACACGCCCGAGTTCCCCGGCGCCGCGGACTTCACCGGCCGCCTCGTGCACCCGCAGCACTGGCCCGACGACCTCGAGGTGGACGGGCGCCGCGTCGTCGTCATCGGCAGCGGCGCCACCGCGGTGACGCTCGTGCCGGCGCTGGCGAAGCTCGGCGCCCAGGTGACCATGCTGCAGCGCACGCCGACCTGGATCGTGAGCCTGCCCTCGACGGACCGGACGGCGGTGAAGCTGCGCGGTCGGCTGCCCGGGCCCGTCGTCGAACCGCTGCTGCGCTGGCGCAACGTCATGATCCAGACGGTCAGCTACCAGCTCAGCCGGCGTCGGCCCGAGGTGATGAAGAAGCAGCTGCTGACCGCGCTCACCCGCAAGCTGCCCCAGGGTTACGACGTGAACACCCACTTCCTGCCCCCGTACGACCCGTGGGACCAGCGGCTGTGCGCGGTGCCCGACGGCGACCTGTTCCGCGCCATCCGGGACGGCGGCGCCGAGGTCGTCACCGACACCATCGACCGGTTCACGGCCGACGGCGTCCGCCTGACCTCGGGCCGGACCCTGCCGGCCGACGTCCTCGTCACCGCCACCGGCCTGCGCCTGCAGCTGCTCGGCGGCATGACGCTGCGGGTGGACGGACAGACGGTCGACCCGGCGCAGCGGCTGACCTACCGGGGCGCGATGCTCGACGGCGTCCCGAATCTGGCCCTGGCGATCGGCTACACCAACGCCTCCTGGACGCTGAAGATCGACCTGGTCAACCGGTTCCTCGTGCGGGTGCTGGGCCGGATGGCACGCACGGGCGCCGACGTCGTCACCCCGGTCGCGCCGGACGTGCCGGCCGAGGACCGCCGACCGCTGCTGGACCTGAACTCCGGGTACATCACCCGCAGCCTGGACGTGCTGCCCCGGCAGGGTCCCCGCGCGCCGTGGCGGATCAACCAGAACTACCTGCTGGACCTCGCCTCGTTCCGCTGGGGCCGGACCAGCGGACGCGGCCTGTGCTTCAGCCGCGCCACCGGGAGGGCAACGGATCGAGGGGATGACGGCACGACGGTGGATCGGCCGGCGAGTGAGACAGTGGTCGCATGACGGCACGGATGACGGTCGACGGGATCGACCTGCGGTACCGGACGACGGGCGAGGGACCAGACGTCGTGCTGCTGCACGGGATCGCGCGCAGCCTGGAGGACTGGGACGAGCAGCACGCGCTGCTCTCCGCGCGGTTCCGGGTCACCAGCGTGGACCTGCCCGGCTTCGGTGAGTCCGGGCCGCCCGCGGCACCGAACACGATGGAGTCCATGGCCCGCGCCGTGCTCGGGGTGATGACGGCGCTCGGCGTCGAGCGGGCGCACGTGGTGGGCAACTCGCTCGGCGGTGCGGTGGCGATGCAGGTCGCCACGCTGGCACCGGAGCGGGTCCGCAGCCTGGTGCTGGCCGCCAGCGCGGGCTTCGGCCGGACGGTCGCCCCGGCGATCCGGCTGCTCGCGATCCGGCCGCTGGGGCGTTGGCTGCTCAGCCGGCCGACCACGAAGGCGATCTACAACGCCGAGCGCGGCCTCTACGTCAGCCGCGAGCTGGTGACGCCCGAGCGGCTGGACCGGGGCATGCGTTTCGCCCGGCGCGCGCACGGCGGCGACGTCATGCTCACGACCCTCGGCGGCCTCGGCAACCTGTGGGGCGTGCGGGCCCGCTGGCGTCGCGACCTGCTCGCCCGGATGGTCGAGCTGGACATCCCCACGTTCGTGCTCTGGGGGCAGAAGGACCTGATCCTGCCGGTGGCGCACGTGGAGGCGGTCGCCACGGCCCTGCCGAACGCCAGGCTGCACGTCTTCCCCGACACCGGGCACCTGCCGCAGGTGGAGCGGGCCGAGGAGTTCGCCCGGCTGGTGCAGCAGTTCTGGGCCGAGACCACCGACGACGCCGGCGGCGAGCATCCGGCGCTTCCCGCGGACGTTCCCGACGAGGAGAGGATGACCGACCGATGACCGAGACGCCGCACGGACCGGGCTCGGCCGCCCGCGAGTTCGACATCGTCCTGTTCGGCGCCACCGGCTTCGTCGGCCGGCTGACCGCCGAGCATCTGGCCTCCCGGGCCGCGCCGGACGTGCGCGTCGCCCTGGCGGGCCGCAACCGCCGGCGACTCGAGTCCGTCCGTGCCGGGCTCACCGGCGCGGCCGCCGACTGGCCCCTCATCGTCGTGGACGCCGGGGACGAGGCGGGCCTGCGGGCGATGGCCGCACGCACCCGCGTCGTCGTCACCACCGTCGGCCCGTACGCGACCCACGGACTGCCGCTCGTGCGCGCGTGCGCGGAGGCGGGCACCGACTACGCCGACCTGACCGGCGAGGTGCTCTTCGTCCGGCGCAGCATCGACGCCGCCGACGCGACGGCACGGCGGACCGGCGCCCGCATCGTCCACTCCTGCGGGTTCGACTCGATCCCCTCGGATCTGGCGGTGCTGCGGGCCGCCGTCCACGCCCACGAGCACGGGCTGGGCGAGCTGACCGACGTGACCTCGCACGTGCGGCGGATGCGCGGCGGTTTCAGCGGGGGCACGATCGCCTCGGCGCGCACCCAGCTGGCCGAGGCACGGGCGGATCGCGCCGTCGCGCGCACGATGCTGGACCCCCACGCCCTCGACCCTGCCGATTCCGCCCGCACCGACCGGCGCAGCAGCCGGTCCCGGTTCGGGGTGGACGACGACGGCGGGTGGTTCGGGCCGTTCGTCATGGCCGGTTACAACGAGCCGCTGGTGCGGCGCAGCAACGCCCTGACCGGCGGCGCCTACGGGGCCCGGTTCCGCTACCGGGAGGTGACCGACACCGGTCGCGGCCGTCGCGGTGCCCTGCGCGCCCGGGCACTCCGGCGGGCGACGCCGCTCGCGTTCGCGGCGCTGAGCGTGCCCGTGCTGGACCCGGTCTGGGACCGGCTGCTGCCCGCGGCCGGGGAGGGACCGAGCGAGAGCGCCCGGGCGGCCGGACGGTTCCTCCTCGAGGCGGTCGCCGGGACGACGAGCGGCGTCACGGTGCGCTCCCGCGTCGGGGCGGAACTCGACCCCGGGTACGACGGCACCGCCGTCATGCTCGGCCAGGCCGCCCTGGCGCTGGCCGCCGGCGAGGGCGACGCCGGCCGCGGCGGTGTGCTCACCCCGTCGATCGCGCTCGGTGAGTCGCTGGCCAGCCGACTGCAGGCGCAGGGCTTCGACCTCGGCGTCACGACCGGCTGAGCACGGTCACCCCCGGTCGGGCAGCTCCACCGGGTAGTAGTACAGGCCCTTGCTGTTCTCCTCGACGTCGACCGTGAGCACGTCGTCGACCCGCAGGTGGTCGTCCACGTCGATGCGCGTCTCGCTGCCGAGCAGTTCCTTGATCCGCAGGGCGGGGATGAGGCCCTGCCGGCCCTCGGGGTCCACCGCCAGCGCGAAGCGTGCCCCGGTGGTGCGCACGGTGACCGAGCGCCGGCCGCGGTGGGTCGCGGCCTCCCCGTCGATGACGACGGTCTCCCGGCGCTCCTCCTCACCCTCGGTGCGGGCATCCAGCTCGGTCGCGAGTTCGTCGGCCAGCAGGTCCACCTCGGCCAGCAGCCCCGCCATGGCACGGGCCACGGAGGTGTGGAAGCGGTCCGGTTTGAGCGCGCCGCCGGGCTTGTACATGTCCTCGTGGGTGAGCTCGCTCCACGCGTCCTGCAGCCGGGTCTTGACCTGCACCTCGACACTGACGGCGTCGGGTCCGACGGCGCCGTCGATCGGCACCCGCAGCAGCAAGTGGAAGGCGCGGTACCCCGAGTCCTTGGGGGCGCTGACGTAGTCGCGCACCTGGATCAGGGTGACGTCCGTGTCGGGGGAGCCGCAGTAGTCGCGGACGGCGTCCACGACGTCGGCGAGGTCCCGCGGCGTCTTGCACAGCACCTTGAGGCCGACGACGTCGGGCACCACGCGCTCGGGGTCCGTGGAGACGTAAGGGGCGAGCTCGGGCTCGTCCCGCAGCACGCGCCGCATCTTGTCCGCGGCACGCCGACGGTCCTTGATCCGGAACTGGGTGACGTCGAGCCGGCTCGTGTCACCGCCGGCCGTGGTGGCGCGGGCGACGGCGGCCAGCACCTCCTGGGCTCGTACGCGCGCTCGCTCCCAGTCCGGCATCCGCCGGGCGTAGAGCCCGTCGACGGCCCGGGCGATCTCCGCCTCGCCGGGGAGGTTCTCGGTCGGTCGGTCGGTCATCAGCCGAGCCCCCGGCGGGCCAGCAGCGGCTCGACCGCGGCGTCCCGGCCACGGAACGCCCGGAACGAGGCCAGCGGGTCACGGCTGTTGCCGCGCCCGAGCAGCTCCCGGCGGAACGTGTCACCGTTCGCGCGCGTCAGCCCGCCGTTCTCCCGGAACCACTCCACCGTGTCGGCGTCCAGCACCTCGGACCAGAGGTAGGAGTAGTACCCGGCCGCGTACTCGCTGGCGAAGATGTGCTTGAAGTAGCCGGTCCGGTAGCGCGGCGGCACGGCCTCGACCGCGAGCCCGGCCTCGGCGAGGGCCTGTCGCTCGAAGGCGAGCGGGTCCGCGACCGGCTCGGTGTCGGTCTGCTCGTGCCACGCGAGGTCGAGCAGCGCGGCGCCCAGGTACTCGGTGGTGGCGAAGCCCTCGCCCCACTGCTGCGCGGCCAGCAGCTTCTCGACCGTCTCGGCCGGCAGCGGCTCACCCGTGCGGTGGTGCCGCGCGTAGTTGGCCAGCACCTCGGGCCACAGCATCCACATCTCGTTGACCTGCGACGGGTACTCGACGAAGTCGCGGGGCACGTCGGTGCCACTGAGCCGTCGGTAGGTGACGTCGGAGAGCAACCCGTGCAGCGCGTGACCGAACTCGTGGAAGAGGGTGGTCACCTCGTCGAGGGTGAGCAGGGCGGGCTCGCCCGGTGCCGGCTTGACGAGGTTGAGGTTGTTCACGACGACAGGCCGGTCGCCGAGCAGGCGGGACTGCTCGACGATCGGGTTCATCCAGGCACCGCCGTTCTTGGTGGGCCGGGTCCAGTAGTCGCCGAGGAAGAGCCCGAGCCCGGAGCCGTCGGCGTCGTGCACCTCCCACACCCGGACGTCCGGGTGGTAGCCGGTCAGGTCGGCCCGCTCGGTGAAGGTCAGCCCGTACAGCTCGTGGGCGGCGAAGAACACGCCGTCGGTGAGGACCCGATCCAGCTCGAACCACGGACGCAGACCGGCCTCGTCGACGCCGTACCGCTGGCGGCGGACCGCGTCGGACCAGAACGACCAGTCCCAGGCCTCGACGCCGGTTCCGGCGGCCTCGGCCAGGGCCTCCCGCTCGGCGCCGGCGTTGCGCACGGCGGCGGGGGCGAGCCGCTCGAGCATCGCCCGCACGCTGGCGTAGTCCGGGGCGGTCTGGTCCTCCACCGCGTACTGCGCGTAGTTGGCGTGGCCGAACAGCTGGGCCTTCTCCGCCCGCAGGGCGGCGATCCGGGCGGCGATCGGGGTGACGTCCACGCGGGAGGTCGGGCTGTCGGTGCTGTTCTCCGCTCGTGCTCCGAGGCCCCGGTTCACGGACGCGGTGTGGATGCGGCGACGGGTCTCGCTGTTCGTCAGGGTGGCCAGGACCGGCTGGTTGGACGGCAGGATCAGGGTGATCAGGTACCGGCCCGGGTGGCCGGCCTCGTCGGCGGCCTGGGCCGCGGCCGCCAGGTCGTCGGGGGAGAGGCCGTCCAGTTCCTCGGCCGTGTCGACGAGGACGGCGGCGTCGTTGCCCTCCTGCTGGACGAGGGCGGAGAACTCGGTGGTCAACTCCGCGATCGTCGTGTTGATCTCGCGGACCCGCTGCTGCGCGGCGTCGTCCAGGTCGATGCCCCGGTGCACGGCATCCGTGAGGTACTCCTCGGCGAGGCGGCGGCTCTCGTCGTCGGCGTGGGTGAGGTCGATCGCGCGGATCCGCTCGTGGAGGCCGCGGTTCAGGGCCACGTCGTCGTCGTGCGCCTGCATGGCGGGTTTGAGCGCCGCGGCCAGGTCGGCGATGGCCGGGGTGGCGTCGGCCCACTGGACGGTGAAGAAGGCCAGCGCCGCGCGCCGCAGCAGCTGCCCGGAGGTCTCCAGCCGGACGAGCGTGTTCTCGACGGTGGCCGGTTCGGGGTTGGCGACGATCAGCTCGATCTCTCCCCGGTGTGCCTCGATGCCGGCCTCGATGGCCTCCCGGTAGTGCTCGGGCACGATGGCGCCGAAGTCGGGCAGGCCGTAGGGCAGCGGGGAGTCGGCCAGCAGCGGGTTGGGCTGCGCGACCGGGGTGGTGGCAGGCGAGGTCGTCGTCATGCTTTCCACTGTGCCACAGGCCACTGACGGAACCGGCTCGATGCGCCCGGCGACGCCTCGCTCCCAGCGTGCCGCTCGCGGCCGTCTCGGTCCACTAGATTCGGAAGGGTGCACCCCCGGCAACCCGAGCTGCCCCGCGCCCACCCCGGAGGTCGTGGTGCGCGCTGACCTCACGCCGACCAGCACCGCGGTGCCCGTCACCGTCTCCGTCGTCATCCCCGTCAAGGACGACGCCGTCGCGCTGGCCGCCTGCCTGGACGCCCTCGCCCACCAGACCCGGCGAGCCGACGAGATCGTCGTCGTCGACAACAACTCGACCGACGATTCCGCCGCCCTCGCCCGGGCCGCCGGCGCCCGCGTCGTGCCGTGCGCGACTCCGGGCATCCCCGCCGCCAGCGCCACGGGCTACGACGCCGCCGCCGGGGACCTCATCCTGCGCCTGGACGCCGACTGCGTCCCGGGCCCGACCTGGGTCGCGACCGTCGTCGCCGCCCTCGACCGGCACCCGGAGGTCGGCGCCGTCACCGGCCACGCCCGCTTCATCGACGGGCCACCCCGGCTGCGGGGGCCCCTGGCGGTGGCCTACCTCGGCGCCTACGCGCTGGCCACGGGGGCGGCCCTGGGGCACCCCCCGCTGTTCGGGTCCAACCTCGGCATGCGCCGGGCGGCCTGGGAGGATGTCAGGGCGTCGGTGCACCGGGACGACCCGCTGCTGCACGACGACCTCGACCTCTCCTTCCACCTGGGCGAACGCCACCGCATCCGCTACCTCCCGGGGGCGTCCATGGGCATGTCGATGCGCCCGTTCCGCAGCGGCCGGTCCTTCGCCCATCGGATGCGGCGCGGCATGCGCACGGTCACCGTCCACTGGCCGCACGACCTGCAGCCGGCGCGGTCGTGGCGGCTGGCGCGGCCGCTCGGCCGCTGACTTCTCGACAACCGAGAGACAGGCGGCGTCGCGGGTCGTACGGTGGTGGCATGGATGACGCGCTGATCGGGCCGCTCGGGCCCCCTGACCTGCACGTCATGACGTTCAACATCCGCCGCCGCCTGAGCATGACCCCGCGCCCGGCGGACCGGTGGGAACGCCGCCGGCGAGCGGTGCGCGTGCTGCTCGCGGCCGAACGGCCCACGCTGCTCGGCGTGCAGGAGGCGATGGCCGACCAGGCAGACGCCGTCATGGGCGCCCTGGGGGACGCGTACGGGCGGGTCGGGCACGGCCGGCGGGCGGACGGGCGGGGCGAGGGGTGTCCCCTGTACTACGACGCCGACCGGATCGACCTGATCGCGTGGGAGCAGACCGCCCTCTCCGACACACCCCAGGTGCCGGGGTCGACGTCGTGGGGCAACATGACCCCTCGGGTGATGGTGCTCGCGCAGCTGCGGGACCGGGCCACCGGCGTCCGGTTCCTCGCCGTCAACACCCACTTCGACCACCTGTCCCCACGGTCCCGGATCCGCTCGGCGGAGGCGGTCCGCAAGGTGGTGGCCGAGCACGGGCTGCCGGCGGTCGTGACCGGCGACCTGAACGCCGGTCAACGCTCGAGCGCGCTGCGGGCGCTGCTGGCCGACGGCGCCCTCGATGATGCCTGGCGTGCGGCGCACGTGCGGGTGTCGCCGCCCTGGGGCACCTTCGCCAACTACCGGCCGCCGCGGGCGGGTCGCCGCCGCATCGACTGGATCGTCACGACCTCGGACGTCGACGTGGTCCGGGCCGGGATGAACGCGCGACGGCCCGACGGCGTGTGGCCCTCGGACCACCTGGCCGTGCAGGCCGTCGTGCGCCTGCCGCAGCCGGAGATCCTGGATCCGTCGCCATGATCACGAACTTCCTCCGGCCGCCCCAGTCGCTGGGGGAGCTGATCGCCGACGCGCTGCGCCTGATCGGCGTCCTGAGCATCGTCGTGGCCGGCGTCGGGTGGAGCCTGACCGACGCCGGCATCCTCGCCTTCGTCCTGCCCGGCCTCGTCGTCCCGCGTTTCGTCGGCGTGCGTGCCGGCTTCGACGTCGCCGTGTCGGTCTCGTTGCTCGTGGCGGGGTGGAGCAACGTCGCGGACCTGTACACCTCCGTCGACTGGTGGGACGTGCCGATCCACCTCGTCTGCACCGGGGTGGTCAGCGCGCTGGCCTACCTGCTGCTGGCCGGACTCGGCATCGTGGCGTCGCCGCGCGCGGCGGGGGTGCGGGCGATCGCCCCTATCGTCCTGACCGCCGCGATCGGGCTGGCGATGAGCGCGGTGTGGGAGATGGTCGAGTGGTTCGGCCGCACCTTCATCACTGCGCAGATCTACGTCACCTACGACGACACGATCGGCGACATGGCGGTCGGCGGCCTCGGAGCGATCCTCGCCGGCGTCCTGCTCGCCCGCGTCCGGCTGCTGCGGGAACCGGCGCTCGACGGCGGCCGGATTCCCGCGTCGATGCACCGCTGACGGACATCGGCGGGTTGGCTCAGGGACGGCCCTGTCGCTCGGTCCGGTCGCGCACGGCGGTGATGACGGCGGCCATGTCCTCGTGGTCGTGACCGAGCGCCTCGGTCTGCGCGAAGAGGTCCGCGCACACGTCCATCAGCGGCGACGCGACGTGGTGGCGCCGCGCCTCGTCGACGATGAGGCGGCTGTTCTTCAGCACGTCCGGGACGGCCGCGTGCACGGACCAGTCCTGGTGCACGATCTTCGCAGCCTTGGCGCGGGACACCGCCGACGCCATCGGCCCAGCCGCGAGCGCCGCCTCCAGCTGGAGCGGGTCGAGGCGGTGCTGTTCCGCGAAGTGGAAGGCCTCGGCGAGCCCGGTCACCATGGTGATGAGGAAGGTGTTGACGGCGAGTTTCATCCGCAGGCCGTTCGGTACCCGGCCGCAGCGCAGCACCGAAGCGCACATCGAGTCCAGCAACGGGGCGATGCGGTTCAGGTCCTCGTCCTCACCCGCGACCATGGCCACCAGGGTGGCGTCGATGGCGGGCTGGCGGGATCCGGAGACGGGCGCCTCCACGTAGCGTCCGCCGGCCGCGCGGACGCGTTCGGCACTGCGCTGCGAGTACTCGGGGGACAGCGTGCTCATCTGCACCACGATCCGGTCGTGGAGCGCGCCCGGGTCGTCGAGCGGCAGGACGGCGTCGGTGGCCCGGTCGTCCGTGAGCATGAGGAAGACGACGGAGCAGCGCTCGAACACCTCCCTCGACGTGGCGGCGACAGAGGCTCCGGCGGTGGCGAGCCGGTCACGTGCCTCGGGAGACCGGTTCCAGACCAGCAGGGGCCCTGCCGCCAACAGGTTCGCGGCCATGGCCGAGCCCATGATGCCCAGGCCGATGAAGCCCACGACGGGTTCCGCGTCGCTCATCCGATCCTCCGCTCGTCGTCGGCCGGGTCGGCGGCCGGCACTGACGGGCTCAGACCATCGGACGGCCGTCGATCCGTCGCGGTCCAGTTGGCGTTCTCTGGACCGCTCGCGTGGCTACCGCGCGACCACGATCGACATCGGGGTCTGCTCGGTCGTCTGGCCCTGCGGGTTGTCCTTGAAGATCGCCTCGACGGTGGCCGTGTCCAGGTCGGTGCCGTTGCCCAGGCACACGACGCCGAGGTCGTTGGCGTCCATGATCGCGGTGCCCGCGAACGTCGCCGCGTACTGGGCCGGGACCGTCTGGCGGACCAGCTCGGACAGCCGGTCGGCGACCTTGTCCGGGTCCTTCGGGGCGAGCTTGACCGAGTGGGTGGAGGTGCCCACCTGGTACCCGGCGGCGCCGTCGATGGCGTTGATGTTGCCGCCGGCCACCTCGTAGAACACGCCGCTCTTGCCCTGCAGCTTGCCGACGACGGACCGAGCGGACGCGTAGAGGATCCGCGGCAGGCCCACCTCGTCGATCGCCAGCTGCATCGACCACGGACTGGCCAGGCCGATGCCGCCGGGGTTGCGCACGACGGCCTTCGAGAGCATCCGGGCGGCGGGGGAGACCTTGATGTCCCACACCGGGATGGAGCGGCCCTGCGTCATCGCCACGATCTTCTCGGAGACGAACAGGTACCACGGGGAGTTGTTCATCGCGGTGGCGTGGTCCTCGCCGGCCTCCCCGAGCCCGTCGACGAACCGGGACACGTAGCCCATCACCGCCGGCTCGAAGTCGGTGTCCCGGTAGAACACGTCGGTGCGCAGCGGGTAGCGGCGGAACGTGTGGCCGTCCGGCACGGTCAACTCCAGCTGCTTGCCCGGGTTCGGCTCGTAGTCCGTCTTGTCGGCCTTGCCGGCCTTCGGGGCGGGGGCGCCGTCGATGAACTCGCGCAGCCACAGCTCCACGTTCAGCAGGCGCCAGAACACCATGGTCGAGGCGCCGTTGCGGTCCTGCAGGTACTCCTCGAACGCGTACAGCACGGCGTCCTGGTCCCAGTACGGCCGGTCCTCGAAGGAGGAGGAGAGGAAGATCTCGTAGATGCGTTCCTTCATCAGCTTGAACCACTCCGCCTCGGGGGTGGTGAAGCCGATCTTGTTCCGCCGGTCGCTGATCATCGCGGGCAGAAGGCCGCGGGTGGCGTCGCGCAGGATTCGCTTGTTCCAGCCGTCCTTGATGATCGCCTCGTCGGAGAGCGAGAACAGGAACTTCACGACCTCCTTGTCGAGGAACGGCACGCGCCCCTCGAGGGACCAGCGCATCGTGTTCTTGTCCTCGTACCGCAGCACCGAGGGCAGCGACTTGCGGAACAGGTCGTCGATCAGGCGCAGCTTGAGGTTGTCCCCGATCACGCGGTAGGTCTCGCCGGCGAAGCGGCTCGTCCACTCCTTGCGCAGCAGGGAGCCGATCGTCAGGTCCTTCTTCAGCGTCAGCTTCGACTGGATCCGGAAGCGGCCGAGCCGGTAGAAGATGTCGGTGGCGCGGGCGACCTCGCCGGCCAGCTTGTCCCACTGCTTGTTCTTGCGCAGCTGCCCGAGATAGGCGAAGTAGTAGGGGATGTAACCGGCCATCATCTCGTCGGCGCCCTGCCCGTCGAGCAGCACGGTGACGGTCTCCGACGCCTTCTTCATCACCCGGTACTGGGCGTAGGGCCCGGAGGAGATGATCGGCTCCTCCTGCGTGCGGACGAAGTCGAGGAGGTCCTCGGCGAACTCGTGCGCCTTCGGTAGGATCTTGTGGCTCTCGACGTTGCCCTTGACGCTGGCCAGAACGGCGTCGGCGTACTTCTCCTCGTCGTTGATCGAGTTGGGGAAGACGGCGGAGAAGGTCTGCTGCTTGGCGCCGAGCGAGTCGGTGGCGGCGGCCTTCTCCTGCATCAGCTTGTTGATGGTGACGACAACGGCGGAGGAGTCCAGGCCGCCGGAGAGAGCGGTGCCGACGGGCACCTCGGACTGCAGGCGCAGCCGGACGCCCTCGGTGAACCGCTCGCGGTACTCGTCGATGACGCCCGCATCGTAGGGCCGCTCGACGGTGGCCAGCTCGGTGAGCTCCTCCTCCAGCCGGGTGAACTTCGCGACCTCGTGCTCGCCCGTCGTCGTGTCGAGCACCAGCTTCTCGCCCGGCAGCAGCTTCTCGATGCCCTCGAAGAAGGTGGCCGCCTCCTCGTCGTGGATGCGGAACTGCAGGTAGCGGTACAGGATCCGCTCGTTGACCTTGCGCTCCAGCTTCTCCGCGGCGAGGATCGGGCGGATCTCGGAGGCGAACAGCAGCTTCTTCTCGCCGTCCTCGGTGAAGGAGGCGAAGTACAGCGGCTTGATGCCGAAGTGGTCGCGGGCCAGCACGAGCCGGTGGTTCCGCTTGTCGTGGATGGCGAAGCCGAACATGCCGTTGAAGCGGTCGAACGCGTCGTCGCCCCACTCCTCGTAGGCCTGCAGCACGACCTCGGTGTCCGAGACGGTGCTGAACGTGCGGCCCAGCGCCTCCAGCTCGGCCCGCAGGTCCAGGTAGTTGTAGACCTCCCCGTTGTAGATCAGGGCGACCTGACCGTCGGCGCTGTACATCGGCTCCTGGCCGTGCGCGACGTCGATGATCGAGAGCCGGCGGTGGGCCAGGCCCACCTGCTCGTCGGTGTGGTAACCCTCGCCGTCCGGGCCGCGGTGCTGGATGCACTGGTTCATCGCGCCCAGCAGTTCCCGGTCCTCACCGAAGCCGTAGTAGCCGGCGATTCCACACATAGATTCAGACCTCATCCTCGGGTGACGGCGCTGCTCGACGCTGCCGGTGTCGAGAGCTCCTGGTTCAGCTGACCATGCTAGCGGGGCCTGCTGTTCCGGCGGTCCGTGACTCGCACAGGCGCCGCACAGGTCAGCGACATGCCCGTGCCAGCCCGGCGCCCGACAGTGAGACCATGACCGTCCAGCAGCCCGTCCGGCCTCCGCACCCCGGTGGATATCCCCGGATCGACGGGGTTCCCCGCCCCTCCGTTCCCCGGCCGCCGGTCTGGGCCACCGGCATCTCCCGACCGCCCACCTGGTGGCGGGACACCTCCGTGCTGGCGGCGTGGGCGGTGCTGCTGGCCGTCGTCGCCCTGTGGGTGGCCGGCGGGGGAGTCCAGTCCCTCGGCACGGTCGACGGTGCGCTGCTGTCCGTCGGCCGGCTGACCGGGTTGATCGCCTCCGCCCTGCTGCTGATCCAGGTGTTCCTGATGGCCCGCGTCCCCTGGGTCGAGCGGGCGTGGGGGCAGGACGCCCTGGCCCGGACCCACCGGCTGGTCGGCTTCACGTCCTTCTCCCTGATGCTCGCGCACCTCGCGATCATCACCCTCGGCTACGCGGCCGGCTCGGCCGCCGGGCTCTGGGGCACCATCGTCGACCTGACCCTGAACTACCCCGGCATGCTGCTGGCGATCGCGGGGACGGTCGCGCTGTGCCTGGTGGTGGTGACGTCCTACCGGGCCGCCCGCCGCCGGCTGCGGTACGAGTCGTGGCACCTGATCCACCTGTACGCCTACCTGGGCGTCGGGCTGGCGTTGCCGCACCAGCTGTGGACCGGGCAGGAGTTCCTGTCCTCCCCGGTGGCGACCGTGTTCTGGTGGGGCCTGTACCTCGCCTGCGCCGGCGCGGTGCTGGTCTACCGCATCGGTGTCCCGCTGTGGCGCTCGCTGCGGGCACCGCTGCGCGTCGTGCACGTCCGGCCCGAGTCGCCGACCACCACGACCGTCGTCGTCGGCGGCCCCGGCGTCGCCCGACTGCGCGCCCAGGCGGGGCAGTTCTTCCAGTGGCGCTTCCTCGACGGGCCCGGCTGGACCCGGGCGCACCCGTTCTCCCTCTCCGCCGCGCCCGACGGCGCGACCCTGCAGTTCACGGCCGGCCGCGCCGGGGACGGCACGGTGCGGCTGGCCGGCCTGCGACCCGGGACCCGGGTGCTGGTCGAGGGGCCCTACGGCCGGTTGCATCCGGGCGTGCGCACCCGGCGGAAGGTCACGCTGATCGGCGGGGGCATCGGCATCGCCCCCATGAAGTCGCTGCTCGAGGGGCTGCCGCAGGCGCCCGGCGACGTCACGGTGATCCACCGGGTCGGGTCCGAGCAGGATCCCACCCTCGCCGCCGCCCTCGACGCCACCGCCCGGCGCCGCGGCGCCCGCTACGTGCGCCTCGCCGGACCGCGCAACCGGGACCGCGCCAGCTGGCTGCCCGGCTGGGCGGACGCCTGGGACGACGCCGCTGCGCTCCTGCACCTCTGCCCCGACATCGCCGAGCAGGACGTCTTCGTCTGCGGTGCGCCGGAGTGGATGGACCGGGTGCGCACCGCCGCCCTGTCCGCCGGCGTCCCCGCCGACCGGATCCACCTCGAACGCTTCCAGTACTGAATCCTCGTCCTTCCTTCCAGGAGTCCTCATGCGCCGCATCGTCCTCTGGGCCGCCGTCACGGTCACCGTGCTGGTCCTGCTCTTCAGCTACCGCACCTCGACCAACGCCCTGCCGGCCGCGGCCGCGGTCGCCCCCGACACGCGGTCGACGGCGTCGGGCGGGATCACGTCCGGCGGCTCCGGCACGTCCTCCGGGACCAGCGGCTCGGGGACCTACACCGGCGACGCCGTCGACACCCGCTGGGGACCGGTGCAGGTGCGGATCACCGTCGCGGACGGCAAGGTCACCGCCGCCGAGGCCGTCGTCTACCCGCAGGAGAACCACCGCGACGTGGAGATCAACGCCGTCGCGATCCCGATGCTCAACCAGGAGGCCGTCGACGCGCAGAGCGCGGACATCGACATGGTCTCCGGAGCCACCGTCACCTCCGACGGCTACATCGGCAGCCTGCAGTCCGCGCTCGATCAGGCGCACCTGTCGTGAGCGCGGAGACGGCGACCAGCCGCGCGTTCGGCCTCCCCGCGGTGCTGCCCGGCAGCGTCCGCACCGCCCGGGCGTGGGTGCGCCAGGTGATGGGACTGCCCGTCTCGGTGCACGTGCGCGCGGCCGACCCCGCGCGTGCCGACATCGACGACGCGGTCGACGCCCTGTTCGATGACCTCCGACGGGCAGACGACGTGTTCTCCCTGTGGCGGCCCGACAGTGCACTGAGCCGGATCCGGCGCGGCGAGCTGGCGGTCGAGGCGGCGGACCCGTGGCTGGCGCAGGTGCAGGACGTGGCCCGGCGCGCCGTCGAGGCCACCGGCGGGCTGTACAGCACCGACCTGACCGGCCCCGACGGCACCCGCGGCTGGGACCCCACCGGGATCGTCAAGGGGTGGGCCGTCGAGCAGGCCGCCGCCCACCTGCGCGCCGTCCCGGGGATCGCGTTCAGCGTCAACGCCGGCGGCGACCTGGTCTGCGGGCGGGGACCGGCGGCCGCCCTGGTCGACTCCGCCTGGCGGATCGGCGTCGAGCGGCCGGGCACACCCGGCGGCATCGCGACCGTCATCACCGTCACCGAGGGAGCCCTCGCCACCTCGGGCACCGCCGCCCGCGGCCGGCACATCATCGACCCGCGCACCGACGCCGCGGCCGACGCGCGGCACACGTCCGTCACCGTCGCGGGGCCGGAGCTGACGTGGGCAGACGCATGGGCGACGGCGTGCTTCCTCGACCCGCACGCGCTCGCCGCCGCCGGACCGGCGTGGTCCGCCTACCGGGTGGTCAGTGTCACCGGCTGATCAGCCGACGGCCGCGGCGGCCTGCTGGGCGAAGCGGAACGCGCCGAGGCCGCCGTCCACCCGGATGTCGGTGCCGTTGATCCACGCGGCAGCGGGGGAGGCGAGGAACGCCACGACCTCGGCGATGACCTCCGGCGTCGCGGCCCCGCCGGTGAGGGTGATGGCCCCCTCGACCTTGGCGACCCCGTGATCCCGCTTGAAGTCGTCGAGGATGGGCGTGTTCACCGGCCCGGGGCTCACCGAGTTGACGCGGACGCGGCCGATCGTCTCGGCGGCGAGCGTCTGGGTGAGGACGCGCACGCACTCCTTGGAGAAGCGGTACGCATTGGTCGTGACCTCCGGGTCGGCCTCGACGGAGGCGAGCGCCTCGGGGTCGTCCGCGTGACGGAGGAAGGCCTGGATCTCGGCCACCCGCTCCGCCCAGCCGTCGCCGACCGCGGACGCCAGGTTGGTGACGAAGCCGCCCGCGGTGATGGAGGGCAGCACGGCCGTCGTCAGCGCGCGCAGGCCGTGGACGTTGACCGCGAGCACCGTGCGCCACGGCGCTGTCCCGGGAACACCCGCGATGTTGGCCAGCCCCTGGATCGACGGGGCGAGGGCGAGGACGTCCCGGGCGGCCTCGACGGCACCCTGGCTGGTGGAGAGATCGGCCTGCACGAACGAGGTGGCGCCGACCGGGACGTTGCGGTCGACCCCGATGACGTGGGCACCGGATCGCGCGAACCGGGCCGCCGTCGCGGCGCCGATGCCCGAGGCTGCCCCGGTGACGACGATGGTCTGCCCGGCGAGATCCGGCTCCATGGCTTCCCCTTGCTGACGATGTGCTGACGATCATCCGTGGTGGACGACCCCAGTCTTCGCGGACGGCCTCACGCCGACAACCACCGTTTCCCACTGGACGGAACGCGGTCGTTGTCTCCGGTGGTCCTCGCGGCGACGCTGGAGCCATGACGACCTACGACGTGTTCGACCCGGCCACACTGGAGCTGGTGGGCCAGGCCCCGCTGCACGGGGCGGACGACGTCGACGTCGCCGTCACTCGCGCCGTCGCCGCGGGCCCCGGCTGGGCCGCGGACCGAGGCGCCCGCCGCGCCGCGCTGCGCGGAGCCGCCGAAGCGCTGCGCGCGAAGGCCCCCGAGATCGGCCGCCGGCTGTCCCTGGAGCAGGGCAAGGTGCTGCGGGAGGCGGTCGGCGAGGTGCTCGTCGCCGCCGACGTGTTCGACTACTACGCGGCGCTGGACTGGGACGAGGAGGAGACGCTTCCCGATCGGCAGGGACGGTCGCTCCTCGTCCAGCGCCGGCCGGTCGGCGTCGTCGCCGCCATCACGCCCTGGAACTTCCCGATCTCGCTGCTGAGCGTCAAGCTCGCCCCCGCGCTCGTGGCCGGCTGCACCGTCATCGCCAAGCCCTCCCCGACGACGCCGTTGTCGACGATCGCCCTGATCGAGACCGTCGCCGCGTTCACTCCCACCGGCGTGGTGCAGTGGCTCACGGGTCGTCGCGCCGTCAACAAGGCGCTGAGCGAGCACCCCCGCGTCCGCAAGATCTCGTTCACGGGTTCCACCGAGGTCGGTGCGGCGATCGCGGCGCAAGCCGCACCGACGGTCAAACGGGTCACGCTCGAGCTCGGCGGGAACGACCCCGCGATCGTCCTGCCCGACGCCGATGCCGCCTTCACGGCCGCGGGCGTGGTCGGGTCGGCCTTCCGCAACGCCGGTCAGGTGTGCATGGCCGTCAAACGGGTCTTCGTGCCCGCGGACCGCGCGAGGGAGATGGTCGACGCGATCGCCGCGGAAGCGGCGCGGCTCACGGTCGGACACGGTGTCGACGAGGGCACCACCATGGGCCCGATGCACTCCCGGTCCCAGCTCGAGCTGGTCGAGGGACTCGTGCGAGACGCCGTCGACGCCGGGGGCCGGCTCGCCACCGGCGGTGGCCGCGGCACGTCCCTTCCCGGCTACTTCCTGGAACCCACGGTCGTCGCCGATGCCGCCTTCGACAGTCCGCTGGTCGCCAGGGAACAGTTCGGTGCCGCCCTGCCCGTCGTCGCCTACACCGACCTCGACGACCTGCTCGCCCGGCTCAACGCCCAGGAATTCGGCCTCGGTGCGTCCGTGTGGAGCCCGGATCTGGATCGAGCGGAGCTGCTCGCCACGCGCATCGAGGCAGGCACGGTGTGGATCAACCAGCACACCCAGGTGGAGCTCGACGCGCCGTTCGGCGGGTGGAAGGCCTCCGGTATCGGGCGTGAGCGCGGGCCCTTCGGCCTCGAACCGTACCTCGAGCTGCGCACCATCAACGCCCGCGCCCACGCCCCCGCCGTGAGCCCGACGGCCGCCGTCAGCACGGCCCGGTGACCGGAGGACTGCCATGACCACCGCGAACTCACCGGGCTCGACCGGACTCCAGGTCATCACGCTGGGTACCGCCGCAGGGCCGGCCATCCGCAGCGGCGCTCCCGGCATCGCGACCGCGATCGTCGTCGACGGCGGGCACTACCTCGTGGACTTCGGCCTCGGCTGTACCCGGCAGGCCCACGCGGCGGGCCTGCGCGGCCGGGACCTGCGGGCCGCCTTCATCACCCACCTGCACTCCGACCACGTCGGTGAGCTGCCCGCCTACCTGCTGTGGAACTGGGGCGCACCGGTGGAGGGATTCGTCGACGATGTCCCCGTCCACGGTCCGGGGCCGCAGACCAGCGCGATGGTGGGGCACATCCTTGCCGCCTTCGACGACGACATCAGCATCCGCATCGTCGACGAGGCCCGCCCGGACCTGCGGCAGATCGTCCGGCCCGTGGACCTCGTGCTGCCCCCGGACGCCTCCGGTGCCGGACCCGACGCCACTCCGGTGATGCGCCCGTTCGAGATCTACCGGGACGAGCACGTGACGGTGACGGCGATCCTGGTGCAGCACCCGCCGGTGTTCCCGTCTTTCGCCTTCCGCTTCGACACCCGGTACGGCTCGGTCGTGATCTCGGGGGACACGGCCGAGTGCGAGAACGTGGCGACCCTGGCGACCGGTGCGGACCTGCTCGTGCACGAGGCCGTCAATCTCGCCTACTTCGCGTCGGGCGACTTCTCCGCCGAGTTCCTCAATCACCAGCAGATCGCGCACACGACGCCCGACGGCGTGGGCAGGATCGCGACGGCTGCCGGGGTGGGACACGTGGTCCTGTCGCACCTGGCCGGGATCGCCACGGACGCCGAGTGGGCGGCCGGCGTGGCCTCCGGGTTCTCCGGCCCCATCACCGTGGCCCAGCCGGGACAGATCTTCGTCCCCGGACGGGTGCCGGCGACGCGCTGACCGGGCGCCGGCCGGGCGCGGCGATCCCCCGGCGGGGCTACCGTGGGAAGGCGTCCGGCAACGCGCCGGGCGCGTCGTCGATGGGGTGGAGCACGTGGCAGGGCACGCGAAGGATGCCGGGAGGTCGGTGACGTCCCGAGCCTTGAACGTGCTCGCCGCCTTCGACCAGGATCATCCCGTGCTCGGGTTGTCCGAGATCGCCCGTCGCTCGGGAACGCCCGTGGCCACCTGCCACCGTCTGCTGGGCGAGCTGACGGAGTGGGGGGCGCTGGCGCGGACCTCCGACGGGCGCTATCAGGTCGGTCATCGGCTGTGGACGCTCGGCATGTTGGCGCCCGTGCAGAAGGGTCTTCGCGAGGTCGCCGGCCCCTACATGCACGACGTCCTCTTCGCCACTCGGCACGTCGTCAATCTCTTCGTCCTCGACGATCGCCGCGCGCTCCTGCTCGAGCGGATCGCCGGCACGGCCGTCGGGCAACCCGTGGCCCGGGTGGGGGAGCGTCTGCCGCTCCACACCAGTGCGGCCGGCAAGGTGCTGCTCGCCTTCGCACCGCCCTCCGTCGTCGAAGGGGTCTTCGCCGAACTCACCCGGGAGACGCGGCACAGCATCATCGACCCCGCACGGTTGCGCCGCGAGCTCGCCCGGGTGCACGAGCGGGGGTACGCGACGACCGTGGAGGAGCACGCGCTCGGCACCTCGGGCCTCGCCGTGCCGGTGCAGGGGAACGGGGGCCGGATCCTCGCCGCTCTCGGTGTGGTGGGGATCGGAGCGACGCCCCCGCCGGTGCAGCGCACGATCCCGGCGCTCCAGGTGGCCGCCAAGGCCATCGGCAGAGCCCTCGGCGGACCCTCCTGAACGCGACCCTGAACCGCGACCCTGAACCGCGACGCGGCTCCGTAGCGACCAATTCGGCGCAGCGTTCCATCCAGCGGTAAGCAGGGCGTGATCCACGGCACCTGCCGGACCTATCGTCTCCACAGACGTTGCCGTGACACCGGTCACGGCGACCGTCGGACGAAAGGACATCCGGATGACCGCTCAGGTCGAGGCTGCGGGCCACGTGCTGCCGGTCTCCGCCACCCAGGACGCGATCGTGGTCGCGCGACGGGAGGCGGCGGACGGCATCGCGCACCTCACGCTGCGCCCCGCCGTGGGCGGGTCCTTCCCCGCCTGGGAAGCGGGCGCTCACATCGATCTGCACGTGCCGGGGCACACGCGCCAGTACTCGATCTGCTCCTCGCCGACCGACCGCTCCAGCCTGGAGATCGCGGTGCTGCACGACCCCGACTCCCGGGGCGGGTCCGCGTGGGTGCATGCGGAGCTGACCGTCGGCACCCGGGTGGTGGTCGGCGGACCCCGCAACAACTTCGCGCTCGCCCCGTCGCGCAAGTATCTCTTCATCGCCGGCGGCATCGGCATCACCCCGATGCTGGCGATGATCGAGGCGGCCGAGCACGCGGGCAAGGAATGGCGCCTCGCCTACGGCGGCCGGAGCCTGCGCACGATGGCATTCGCCCGGGAGCTGCTCGACACCTACGGTCCCGAGCGGATCCTCCTCTACCCGGCGGAGGAGACCGGGCGGCTCGATCTCGAGACACTGCTCGGCGTCCCGCGCGCGCTCATGCTCGTCTACGCCTGTGGGCCCCAGCGGCTCCTCGACGCGATCGAGGAGTACTGCCTCGGCTGGCCGGCCGGTGCCCTGCACCTCGAGCGCTTCGCCGCGGCGTCGGACGGGCAGGGCACCTCCGGTCCGTTCGACGTGGAATTGAGCCGGACCGGGCGGACCGTCCACGTGGCCGCGGATCGCACGATCCTCGACGCCGTCGAGGAAGCCGGGGTGCGGGTGCTCTCGTCCTGCCGGCAGGGCGTGTGCGGCACGTGCGAGATCCCGGTCCTCGCCGGCGAGATCGACCATCGTGACGCGATCCTCACCCCCGAGGACAAGGCCCGGAGCGCCTCGATGATGGTGTGCGTCTCCCGTGCCGCCGCCGGCTGCAGCAGACTCACCCTCGACCTCTGACCCCCGGGAGACCACCATGTCGCTCATCACCCAGCACGAGGCCCCCGTCCTCGACGTCGATCCGTTCTCCCCGGAGAACCTCCGCGGCCGTTACGCCCTCCACGAGACCCTCCGCGAGGCGGGCCCGGTGGTCTACCTGGAGCAGTACGGCGTCTACGCCGTCACCCACTTCGACGCCGTCCACGAGGTGCTCATGGACTTCGAGACGTACTGCTCCTCCGGCGGCGTCGGACCGACGGACATCCGCAGGGAATCCGAGTGGCGGCCCGCCGGCATCCTCGAGTCCGACCCGCCCACGCACACCGCCATGCGCCGCGGCCTGGCCAAGGTGATCCACCCCGGCTCGGTCCGGGAGCTCGCCGCCGGTTTCGCCCCGTCGGCGGACGCCCTGGCCGAGGCCCTCGTCGCCCGCGGCGGCTTCGACGCCGTGACGGACCTCGCCCAGGTCTACCCGCTGCGGGTCTTCCCCGACGCCGTGGGCATCCCCGACGTCGGACGGGAGAACCTGCTGCCCTACGGCAGCATGGCGTTCAACGCCTTCGGCCCGCGGAACGAGATCTACGACCGCGCGTTCGTCGGCGCCGAGTCGGTGACGGCCTGGGTGGAGCAGGCCTGCGCCCGCGGCAGCCTCCTCCCCGGCGGGTTCGGGGAGAAGATCTGGGAGCAGGCGGACCTGGGCAACATCACCGACACCGAGGCATCCTTCCTCGTGCGGGCCCTGCTCTCCGCCGGTGTCGACACCACCGTGGCCGGCATCGGCAACACCGTCCTCTGCCTGGCCAGGGAACCGGAGCAATGGGACCGGCTGCGCCGCGAGCCCCACCTGGTCAAATTCGCCGTCGACGAGGCGCTCCGGCTGGAGTCGCCCTTCCAGATGTTCCACCGCACGACGACGGTGGACACGGAGCTCGCGGGTGTCCGGATCCCCGCCGACGCGAAGCTCCTGCTCTTCCTCGGCGCCGCCAACCGGGACCCGCGGCGGTGGGGCGCGTCCGCCTCGTCGTTCGACCTGGAGCGGAACGCCACCGGCCACGTCGCCTTCGGGATGGGCCTGCACCAGTGCATCGGGCAGCCCATCGCCCGCCTCGAGATCGAACTGGTCCTCACGGCGCTGGTGGCCCGTGCCGCCACGCTGGAGCTCGACGGCGATCCCGTCGAGGAGCTCCACAACACCCTGCATTTCTTCGCTTCCGTTCCCCTCACGGTCTCCGCCGCGGCGCGGACCCGCGCTCCGAAGGAGTAGCCATGACTCAGCTCGCCGAACCCACACCGGACCGGGCGCCGAAGGCGCCCTCGACCGGCCCCGCGTCCTGGTCCTATGCCAGGCGCCGTCGCTACGGCTGGATCGTCACCGTCTCCCTGCTGTTCCTGATGATGCTCAGCTGGGCGGACAAGGCGGTCCTCGGCCTCGCCGCCGTGCCGATCATGAAGGACCTGCACATCACCCCCGAGGCGTTCGGCGTCGTCAGCAGCGCGATGTTCTTCACGTTCGGCGTCGCCCAGCTGATCGCCGCGCCCCTGGCCAACAAGGTGCAGAGCCGCTGGATCCTCCTGGTGATCTGCATCCTCTGGTCGATCGCGCAGGCCCCCGTCCTCGTCTTCGCGTCGCTGCCGGCGCTGTGGGTGAGCCGGCTGATGCTCGGTGCCGGTGAGGGGCCCCTCGCCCCCGTCATGATGCACGGCGTCTACAAGTGGTTCCCGGCGAAGAAGGGTGCCACCCCGGCCGCCCTCGCCTCCTCCGGCGTCACGCTCGGCATCGTGGCCTTCGCCCCCGTGCTGGCCTGGGTGATCGGTGCCTACGGTTGGCGCGCCGCGTTCGCCGTCCTCGCCGTCGTCGGGCTCCTGTTCGCCGTCTACTGGGCCGTGATCGGCAAGGAAGGGCCCTACACGAGCCGCGCCGCCGAGCTGGAGCTGGACGGTCCGGGCGAGGCCGCGCTGGCGGCCCACGGCATCGAGGGCCCGGCGGTCGTCGAGCAGCGGGTGCCGTACCTGCGCACCATCCTGACCCCGAGCTGGATCTTCGCCGTCCTCACCTCCTTCTTCGGCTACTGGACCTTCACCCTGGCGATGTCCTGGGGTCCCGCCTACTTCCAGACGGTGCTGGGCCTGACCGGACAGCAGGCCGGCAGCCTCATCGCCCTGCCGGCCGCCTGGGGTGCCGTCGCCACGGTCGGCCTGAGCGCCCTCACCCAACGGCTCCACCTGCGCGGGGTCCCCACGCGGAAGTCCCGCGCCTGGGTGCTGGGGGGAGGTGCCCTCTTCGGCGGGGCCGCCCTGTTCGCCGCGTCGATGGTGCCGAATCCGACGGTGGCCGTCGGGCTGATGGTGTTCGGCTTCGGGACGGCGCCGGCGCTGTTCGCCCTGAGCTACCTCGTGGTCGCGGAGCTGACGTCGGTGGCCCAGCGCGGGGCCAACCTGTCGATCGCCAATGCGGTGTTCACCACCGGCGGCGTGTTCGCCCCGGCCGTCTCCGGGTTCCTGATCGGGGGTGCCGCCGGGCCGGCCGCCGGCTACACCGCGTCGTTCGCCCTCGCCGGCGGCCTCATGCTCGTCTGCGGGATCCTGTGCCTGCTGTTCGTGAACCAGCAGCGGGACCGCCGGCGGATCGGGCTGGACGTCGACCCCGCGGCGGTCGCGCCCGGCGCCGAGCCCAACGCCGATCCGCGCCGCGGCGCGGAGGTCCCCGCCTGAGCCGGGCCGCCCGACCCTGATCCGGCACGAGCGGCCGGCGGACCCCGAGCTCGGGGGGCCGCCGGCCGCTCGTATCATGAACCGGGTGACCATGACCCCGTCCTCCCTCTCGCGTCCACTCGACCCCGTCGTGCTCGAGACCGCCGCCGCACCCGTCAGCGCCGCCGGGCTGCGCGTCGGCGTCCTCGCCGTGCAGGGGGACGTGCGGGAGCACGCGGCGATCCTCGACGCGGCCGGCGCCGACGTCGTGCTGGTGCGCCGGCCGCGGGAGATCGACGGTCTGGACGGCCTGGTCATCCCCGGCGGGGAGTCCACGACGATGGACCGGCTCACCCGCGCGTTCGACCTCGCCGATCCGCTGCGGACCGCCATCGCCGACGGCCTGCCCGTCTACGGCTCCTGCGCCGGCATGATCATGCTGGCCGACCGCATCGCCGACCCGGCACGCGACCGCCGGGGCGACCCGCAGCGGTCCCTCGGCGGCATCGACATGACCGTGCGGCGCAACGCCTTCGGTCGCCAGCGCGACTCCTTCGAGGTGACCCTCGACTTCACCGGGGTCGGCGCGGTGCCCGCGGTGTTCATCCGCGCGCCCCTGGCCGAGGACGTCGGCGACGCCGTCGAGGTGCTCGCCCGCACGCCGTCCGACGCCCCGGCCCAGCACCCCGAGGGGCTCGGCGGGCCGAGCGATGCGCCGGTGGTGCGGGACACGGCCGGTAGAATCGTCGCCGTGCGGTCGGGCCGGCTGCTCGCCACG
The DNA here is from genome assembly GCF_014643255.1 of Tersicoccus solisilvae. Lineage (GTDB taxonomy): Bacteria > Actinomycetota > Actinomycetes > Actinomycetales > Micrococcaceae > Tersicoccus > Tersicoccus solisilvae. The sequence goes on from NZ_BMJI01000002.1 coordinate 60,340, forward strand.
TCCTTCCATCCGGAGGTCACCGGCGAGCGGCGGATCCACGACCTGTTCATCCGGATCATCAGAGGAGAAGCGTAGGCATGTCGGGCCACTCCAAATGGGCGACCACCAAGCACAAGAAGGCGGTCATCGACGGCCGCCGCGCGAAGGCGTTCGCCAAGTTCATCAAGAACATCGAGGTCGCCGCGCGGATGGGCGGGCCCGACACCTCGGGCAACCCGGCCCTCGAGCTCGCCGTCTCCAAGGCGAAGAAGAACTCGGTCCCGAACGACAACATCGACCGCGCGGTCAAGCGCGGCGCGGGCCTGACCGGCGAGACCGTCGACTACGCGGAGATCTTCTACGAGGCCCGCGGTCCCCAGGGGTCGGCGCTGCTCGTCGAATGCCTGACCGACAACAAGAACCGCGCCGCCTCCGAGGTGCGCGTGGCCATCACGCGCAACGGCGGCACCGTCGCCGACCAGGGCTCGGTCAACTACCTGTTCACGCGCAAGGGCGTCGTCCGGCTGCCGAAGAACGGGCTGTCCGAGGACGACGTCCTGATGGCCGTGCTCGACGCCGGTGCCGAGGAGGTCAAGGAGGAGGGCGAGTCCTTCGAGGTGATCTCCGAGGCCAGCGACCTGCCGGCCATCCGCGCCGCCCTGACCGAGGCGTCCATCGAGTACGAGACGGACGAGGCGGAGTTCCTCCCCTCGATGCAGGTGGAGCTGGACAGCGACGCCGCCCGCAAGTTCCTGCGCCTGGTCGACGCCCTCGAGGAGCTCGACGACGTGCAGAACGTCTACTCCAACGCGGACATCAGCGAGGCCGTGCTGGCCGAGCTGGACGCCGAGGGCTGACCGGGAGCGACGGCGGCGTGACCCTGCGCGTGCTCGGTGTCGACCCGGGCCTCACCCGGTGCGGGCTCGGCGTCGTCGACGTCGCGGCCAACCGGCGCGCCACCCTCGTCGAGGTCGGCGTCGTGGGCACATCGGCGGACACCCCGCTCGACGCCCGGCTGCTGGCCATCGACGCCGCGGTCGAGCAGTGGCTGGACCGCCACTCCCCGGACGTGCTCGCCGTCGAACGGGTGTTCAGTCAGCTCAACGTCTCGACCGTGATGGGCACCGCCCAGGCCTCCGGCGTCGTCATCGCCGCCGCCGCGCGCCGGGGGATCACCGTCGCCCTGCACACCCCCACCGAGGTCAAGGCCGCGGTGACCGGGAACGGGCAGGCGGACAAGGGCTCGGTCGCCCGGATGGTGGTGCGGATTCTGCGGCTGGACGTGGCACCGACCCCGGCGGACGCGGCGGACGCGCTGGCCCTGGCGATCACCCACGCCTGGCGCTCCGGGCTCTCGGCGGCGGCGTCGTCCGTCAACGGATCGGGCGGCGCCGCGTCGGGCGCGGGCTCACGGGCCGCGGCGGCCGCCCGTGCCGGCCAGCGCACGCCCGCGGGCACCCTGACGGCCGCCCAGCAGCTCTGGGTGCAGGCCGAGGCGAGCGCCCGCCAGGCCGGACACGGCCGGCGCCACCGATAGGGCGTGCCCTGGGGTGTCGGCACCGGTGGGTCGCCCTGGATGCCTGGATGCCTGGATGCCTGGATGTCTCGGTTCCCCCGTACCTCGGGACCCGGCGCGCCGGGACGATGCTGCACCGCCGCCCGGCGTGGCGATGATGCGGGACCGTCGGCGTCCGCCGCTAGGGTGTTCGTAGATATGTTCGACGACGTCTCGTCCGACGACCCCGCCCCCTCACGACAGGAGTGACCCGACGTGATCAGCTCGCTGCGCGGCACCGTGACCCACGTCGGCCTCACCTCGGCCGTCATCGACGTCAACGGCTTCGGCATGCTCGTCAACGCCACGCCCCAGACCCTCGCCGGCCTCCGGACGGGGGAGAGCGCCACCGTCGCGACGTCGATGGTGGTGCGCGAGGACTCGATGACGCTCTTCGGCTTCCCCGACGCCGAGCACCGCGAGGTGTTCGAGACGCTGCTCGGGGTCAGCGGCGTCGGACCCCGGCTCGCCCTCGCCGTCCTCGCCGTCCACGACCCCGAGACCGTCCGCGTCGCCGCTGCCTCGGGCGACGACAAGGCCTTCAGCAAGGTGCCCGGCATCGGCCCCAAGGGCGCGCGCCGGATCGTCCTCGAACTCGCCGACAAGCTCGTCCCGACGGGCGCCGCGCCCGTTGCCGCCGCGCCCGCCGGCCCCGTCTGGCAGCCGCAGGTGCTGCAGGCCCTCACTGGGCTGGGCTGGTCGGAGAAGGACGCGACCGCCGCCGTCGAGTCGGCCACCGCGGACGAGCCGGAGGTCGCCGCCCGCGGCCAGGTCGCCGAGATCCTCCGCCTCACCCTGCGCTGGCTCGGCCAGGACACCGGCCGAGCCCCCCGCAGCCCGGGCCGCATCACCGGCTCCCGCGGCACCGGCGTGCGGTCCGCCGCGGCCACCGACGACGACGCCGTGGGGGCCGGACGTGGCTGACCCTGACGGCGCTCAGCCCGGCGGCGCCGGCGCCCGCATGGTCTCCGCCGACGGGGAACCTGAGGAGCGGATGATCGAGGCCGCCCTGCGGCCGAAGAGCCTCGACGACTTTGTGGGGCAGCGGCGCGTGCGCGAGCAGCTCTCCCTCGTCCTGGAGGCCTCCCGGATGCGTGGCCGCAGCGCCGATCACGTCCTCCTGTCCGGCCCGCCGGGTCTGGGCAAGACGACGCTGGCCATGATCATCGCCGCGGAGATGAACGCGCCCCTGCGAATCACCTCCGGCCCGGCCATCCAGCACGCCGGGGACCTCGCCGCCATCCTGTCGTCGCTGAGCGAGGGGGAGGTGCTCTTCCTCGACGAGATCCACCGCATGTCCCGGCCCGCCGAGGAGATGCTGTACATGGCGATGGAGGACTTCCGGGTCGACATCGTCGTGGGCAAGGGTGCGGGCGCCACCGCCATTCCGCTGGATCTGCCGCCGTTCACCCTGGTCGGCGCCACCACCCGCGCCGGTCTGCTGCCCGGCCCGCTGCGGGACCGGTTCGGCTTCACCGGCCACCTCGAGTTCTACGCCGTCGACGAGCTCGAACGCGTGCTGCGCCGGTCCGCCGGGCTGATGGACCTCGCCGTCAACTCCGCCGGGTTCGCCGAGATCGCCATGCGGTCCCGCGGCACTCCCCGCATCGCCAACCGGCTGCTGCGCCGGGTCCGGGACTGGGCCCTGGTGCACGGGGTCGACCAGATCGACTCCCGCGCCGCCTCGGCCGCCCTGGACATGTACGAGGTCGACGCCCGCGGGCTCGACCGGCTCGACCGCGCGGTGCTGCAGGCCCTCGTCGGCAAGTTCCACGGCGGCCCGGTCGGCCTGTCCACCCTCGCCATCGCGGTGGGGGAGGAGACCGAGACGGTGGAGACGGTGGCCGAGCCGTATCTCGTCCGGGAGGGGCTGCTCGGCCGCACCCCGCGCGGGCGGATCGCGATGCCGGCCGCCTACGAGCACCTCGGCATCGAACCTCCCGCCGGGTACGCCGCCGCCTCGCTGTCGGCGCGGCTCGACGAGGACGTCGCGGCCGGCAGCGGTATGGCCCCGCTGTTCACCGGCGACGACGTCGACGGCTGAGGCGGGTGCGCTCCGGGGCGCCGACGCACGTCAGCGCGCCGTCGCCGCGTTCGTCGGTGACGTGGCCTAGACTGGGCCGACACTCGTGATGCTTCTGCGCGCCCGTTCAGGTTGCCGTGCCACCATCAGGGGTGCTCGCCGCTGGCCGGCGTGATCCTGCACTCGACGAATGGACTCTCAGGACCGTGGATCCCCTTTTCCTCATCATGCTCGTCGTGCTGATCTTCCTGATCTTCACGATGTTCCGCCGCAACAAGAAGGCTCAGACCGAAGCGCAGGAGCGGAAGTCCTCGATGGCCCCCGGTCAGCAGGTCATGACCAGCTACGGTCTCTTCGGCACCGTCGTCTCCGTGGACGCACCCGAGAACAAGGTGGTCCTCGAGCTCTCGCCCGGCAACACGGCCACCGTGCACCTGCAGTCCGTCACCAAGATCATCGACCCGGCAGAGACCTCCGCCACCGCCGACGCCGGGGCGACCGCCGCCGGTGCTCCGCTGGACGCCGAGCCCCTCGACACGCCGCGCGCCGACGCGCAGCGCACCGGTGATCCGGTCCTCGGTGACCCCCGCGACGCCGACGGCGCCGCCTCCGATGCGTCCGCCACTCGCACGGAGACCCCGGAGGAGACGCTGCGCCGCCTCAACGAGCGCAACGAGAACAACAACCGCTGACCCACGCCGGCGCCCACCCTCGCGGTGGGCGCCGCGTTCGCAGGAGACCCTCCGCCCATGGCAAAGAACCGGGCCGGCACGAACCGGACGATGTCCGGTGCCCGCCGCACCATCATCTGGCTCGCCGTCCTCTTCATCGCGCTCGGCGCGGTGCTGACCGGCGGTGCCCTGACCGGCCAGGCGAGTGCCGCGCCGAAACTCGCCCTCGACCTCGAGGGCGGCACCGAGATGATCCTCGCGCCCCGTACCCAGTCGGGCACCGAGATCAACGAGGAGCAGCTCGCGCAGGCGGTGGAGATCATCCGTCAGCGCGTCGACGGCTCCGGTGTCGCCGAGGCGGAGATCAGCACCCAGTCGGGCCGCAACGTCGTCGTCAGCATGCCCGGCACGCCCAGCGCCCAGACCCGGGAACTGATCCAGGCGTCCGCGGACATGACGTTCCGCCCCGTCCTGCAGGTCGGCGACGCCGCACCGGTCACCGGGGCGAACCGGGCGAAGGACGCGGCCCTGCCCAAGCCCACGGCCAAGCCGACGAACGCGAGCGACACCAACTGGATCACCGGCGACGTGTACCGGGCGTTCGAGGCGAAGGACTGCCGCCCCGAGGCCGCGGCGAAGCAGCAGCCGCCGACCGACCCGGCGAAGCCCGCCATCGCGTGCGAGCCCTCCACCGGCGCCAAGTACATCCTCGGTCCCGTCGAGGTCCCCGGGTCGGACATCCAGACCGCCAGCTTCGGCATGGAGACGGGCGCGCAGGGCGCGAGCACCGGCAAATGGGCCGTGAACATCCAGTTCAACGGCCCCGGCACCGACAAGTTCCGCACCGTCACGCAGCGCCTCTTCAGTCTGAAGCAGGAGTCGCCGCGTGATCAGTTCGCCATCGTGCTCGACGGGCGGGTCCTGTCCGCCCCGCAGACGAACGCGGTGATCACCGACGGCAAGCCGCAGATCACCGGCAACTTCACCCAGGAGTCGGCGAAGGCCCTGTCCGAGCAGCTGAAGTACGGCGCCCTGCCGATCAGCTTCGAGATCCAGAGCGAACAGCAGATCTCCGCGACGCTGGGCAGCCAGCAGCTGGCGATGGGCATCATCGCCGGTCTGATCGGCCTGGCGCTGGTGTGCGTGTACTCGCTGTTCCAGTACCGGCTGCTGGGCTTCGTCACCATCGCCTCGCTCGTGGTGGCCGGCGTCCTCACCTGGCTCGCCATCGCCATCCTCGGCTGGACCGCCAACTACCGGCTGTCCCTCGCGGGCGTGGCCGGCCTGATCGTCGCCATCGGCCAGACCGCGGACTCGTTCATCGTGTACTTCGAGCGCATCCGCGACGAGCTGCGCGACGGGCGATCGGTGATCTCCGCCGTCGATCACGGCTGGAAGCGCGCCAAGCGGACGGTGCTCGCCTCGAAGGCGGTCAACCTGCTGGCCGCGCTGGTGCTCTACTTCGTGGCCGTCGGCAACGTCCGCGGCTTCGCCTTCACCCTGGGCCTGACGGCGATCGCCGACCTGATCGTGGTGTTCATGTTCACCCACCCGACGATGGTGCTGCTCGCGCGCACCCGGTTCTTCGGCGGGGGCCACCGCTGGTCCGGGCTGGACCCGGAGCGGCTCGGCGCCGTGCCGTTCTACCGCGGCGCCGGCCGGTTCCGCGAGCCGGTGCTCGCCGGGGCGGGCGCCAGCCCCGCTCGGCGCGGCCGCAACAGTGGCGCGGGCCGGGAGGCGGAGCGTCGGCTGACGATCGCCGAGCGTCGGGCAGCCGAGCAGGGCGCGGGCGCGCGCGAGACCCACGACCGTGCCGGCAGCACCGCTGTCGGGAAGGACGAACGATGATCAGCTTCTCCCGTTTCGGCAACGACCTCTACAGCGGCCGGCGTTCCTTCGACTTCGTCGGCAAGCGGCGGATCTGGTTCGTGCTCGCGGCCCTCGCGATCATCGGGTCCATCCTCGTGCCGGTGATCGGCGGCGGCTTCAACCTCGGCATCGAATTCCGTGGCGGCTCCGAGTTCACCGTCTCCGGCAGCACCCACACCGAGATCAGCCGGGGTGAGGACGCCGTGGACTCCGTCGTCGGCGGTGAGGACGCCACCGTCACCAACGTCGCTCCGGGCACCATGCGGGTGCAGACGGAGCGCCTCAGCGACGACCAGACCCTGCAGGTGCGCGACGCGCTGCGGACCGCCTACGAGGTGCCCGAGGGGCAAGTGACCTCGAACTTCGTCGGCCCCACCTGGGGCGCCGACGTGACCCGGCAGGCCCTGCAGGGCCTGGTCGTGTTCGTCGTGCTCGCCGCCGTCCTGATGGCCCTGTACTTCCGCACGTGGAAGATGTCGGTGGCCGCGCTCGGGGGTCTGGTGACCGTCATGGTCGTCACCGCCGGCCTCTACGCGCTCAGCGGCTTCGAGGTGACACCGTCCGCGATCATCGGCTTCCTCACCGTGCTCAGCTACTCGCTGTACGACACGGTGGTGGTGTTCGACAAGATTCGCGAGAACACCGCCGATATCGCCACCAACACGCGACGCACCTTCGCCGAGGAGGTCAACCTCGCCGTGAACCAGACCCTGGTCCGGTCGATCAACACCTCGGTGGTGGCCATCCTGCCGGTCGCGGCGATCCTCTTCATCGGTGCCTTCCTGCTCGGGGCGGGCACGCTGAAGGACCTGTCCCTGGCGCTCTTCATCGGCATCATCCTCGGCACCCTGACCACCCTGTTCATCGCCGCCCCGCTGTACGCGGCGCTGCGCGCCCGGGAGCCGGACCTCGTGCACCAGGCGGAGCGCGTGAGCGCCCGCCGCGAGGCCGCGGCGACGGCCTGACGGCGTTTCGGGAGGCCCGCGCCGCGGCCGTGTAAACGTTTTCGTTGCGAGGGCATAAACTGTCACAACCGTTCTCGCGGACGGTCCGGCGCGGCGACGCGCGGGGCCGTCCCACGTCCTCGGAACCGGCGGCCGTTCCTCCGCTGACCGACCAAGGGAGGTGGCAGCCGTGGCAGATGACAGCCAGACCCCGGGCTCCATGTCCGTCCAGTCCGTCGTGCCCGCGCCCCGGGAAACGGCCACCGGCACGCCCCGGGAGCCCGGCCCGTCCCGGCCCGGGTCGCACGGCCCGGCGGCCGCACCGGCGCCGGCCACCGGGCGACGGGAGCGCACCCGGTCCCGGATCGCCCGGTTGACCGGACGGGGCACCCCGCCCGCGTACTCGCCCATCCTCGAGCCGTTGATGCGGACGGTGCGGTCGAACAACCCTCGCGAGGACCTCGACCTCATCCAGCGGGCCTTCGTCGTCGCCGAACGTGCGCACCGCGGTCAGAAGCGCAAGAGCGGCGACCCGTACATCACCCATCCGGTGGCCGTCGCGACGATCCTCGCCGAACTCGGCATGACCGGGTCCACACTCGCCGCCGCGCTCCTGCACGACACGGTGGAGGACACCGAGTACACGATCGAGCAGCTGACGAAGGACTTCGGCGAGGAGGTCGCCCGCCTCGTCGACGGTGTCACGAAGCTCGACAAGGTCACGTTCGGCGAATCGGCGCAGTCCGAGACGGTCCGCAAGATGATCGTCGCGATGTCCAAGGACATCCGGGTGCTGCTGATCAAGCTCTCCGACCGGCTGCACAACGCCCGCACCTGGCGCTTCGTCTCGCCGGAGTCCTCTGCCCGCAAGGCCCGCGAGACGCTGGAGATCTTCGCGCCGCTGGCCCACCGGCTCGGGCTGAACACCATCAAGTGGGAGCTCGAGGACCTCTCGTTCGCCGCGCTGTACCCGAAGGTGTACGAGGAGATCGTCCGGCTCGTGGGGGACCGCACCCCGGAGCGGGAGAAGAACCTCGCGGCCGTCAGCGCCCAGATCGCCGAGGACCTGCGATCCGTGCGGATCCGGGCCTCCATCAGCGGACGCCCGAAGCACTACTACTCGATCTACCAGAAGATGATCGTCAAGGGCCGCGACTTCGATGACATCTACGACCTGACCGGGGTGCGGGTTCTCGTCGACTCTGTCCGGGACTGCTACGCGACGCTCGGGGCGCTGCACGCCCGCTGGAGCCCGCTGCCGGGGCGGTTCAAGGACTACATCGCGATGCCGAAGTTCAACATGTACCAGTCGTTGCACACGACGGTGATCGGGCCGGGCGGCAAACCGGTGGAGATCCAGATCCGCACCCACGAGATGCACAAGCGTGCCGAGTACGGCATCGCGGCGCACTGGAAGTACAAGGACCGTAACCTCGCCACGGACGCTTCCGGCGGGCGCGACACCTCCGACATGAACTGGTTGCGTTCCCTCGTTGCGTGGCAGCAGGAGACCAGCGACCCGAACGAGTTCCTGGACTCCCTCCGCTTCGAGATCAACGCGAAGGAGGTGTTCGTCTTCACGCCCAAGGGCGAGGTGATGTCGCTGCCCGCCGGGTCCACCCCGGTGGACTTCGCCTACGCGGTGCACACGGAGGTCGGGCACCGCACCATCGGGGCCCGCGTGAACGGCAAGCTCGTGCCGCTGAACAGCGAGCTGACCAACGGGGACTGGGTCGAAATCTTCACGTCCAAGGCGGAGAACGCGGGACCGAGCCAGGACTGGCAGAACTTCGTCAAGTCGCCGCGTGCCCGGAACAAGATCCGCGCCTGGTTCTCCAAGGAGCGGCGCGAGGAGAACATCGAGAAGGGCAAGGACCAGCTCACCAAGGCGATGCGGAAGCGGCGGCTGCCGCAGCGGCTGATCACGCACGACCTGCTGGTCGCCGCCGCCGACGAGCTGCGGCACGCCGACATCTCCGCCCTCTACGCCGCCATCGGCGACAACCAGGTCTCGGCCGGCCGCGTGGTGGACTGGCTGGTCGAATCCATCGGCGGGCACGAGGGCGCCGAGGAGGACCTCTCGGAGACGGTCTCCGCGGCCGCCCCCGAGCGCCCGCGGTTCTCCGACTCGGGCATCATCGTCAAGGGCGTGGGCGACGTCTGGGCCAAGCTGGCCCGCTGTTGCACGCCGGTACCCCCCGACCCCGTCGTCGGCTTCATCACCCGGGCGCACGGCGTGTCCGTGCACCGGGCGGACTGTGCCAATCTCGGATCGATGCGCTCCGAGCAGGAGCGGTTCGTCGAGGTCGAGTGGGCGCCCACCCAGTCCAGCGTCTTCCTGGTCGAGATCCAGGTGGAGGCCCTGGACCGGAAGAGCCTCCTCTCGGACGTGACCCGCGTGCTGTCCGAGAACCACGTCAACATCCTCTCCGCCACGGTGCACACCTCCAGCAACCGGCAGGCGATCAGCCGGTTCTCGTTCGAGATGGGCGACCCGCGGTACCTGAACCACGTGCTGACCGCCGTGCGGAAGATCGACGGCGTGTACGACGTGCATCGCACCGTCGGGGGCACCCGCCACCCCGCCTGAGGGGCATCGCACGACGGGTACCGTGAGGGCGGCACTCGCCGGTCACCGGGGGACGAGCCCGCCGAGACGCTCGAGCGCCCGGTGCCGGCCCGGACGGCGTGGCATGGTCGCCAGCACCTCGGCGAGGTGCTCACGGTCCTGCGGGCTCATCGCTCGCCGCGCCGCCTCCAGGGCGGGCTCGTCCTCGGCACCGCCGTACTGCGCCAGGTCCAGCACGGTCTGCGGCAGGGTCGTCGTGAGCACCCCGGCGACCACCGCGGCCTCGACCCCCGAGCACACCGTCTCGTGCACCCGCAGCCCCGGCGGCGCCCGCTTGGAGCGCCGGCGTGCGTCGAGCAGGACGTCGAGCACCGGGGGCGGCGCACCACCGGCGTACAACCAGGCGGCCGTCGACCGACAGACGAGGGCACGTCGGCGCAGCACCGGATCCAGCAGGGCGTCCAGGGCGACGGCCCGCAACGCGATCGTCTCCGGCATGCCCACCGCCGTGTAGACGTCCCGGATCACGTGCCTCAGGATCCCGTCCCGCGTCAGGATGGTCAGCTCCTCGGCGCGGAACGGCCGACCGGGACGGAGCACGGGAACGGTGGTCATGCGGCCAGTCTCGTCCCGGAGGCGGCGCCTCCGGTCGGCGGGCGCGGCGGTTGTGGACAAGTGCGACGGCCGGTGCCCTCCGGGGAGGGAGAAGAACTCCCGGCCCGTCACGGGCCGGGAGTACCCGTCAGCGGAAGTCCTGGGCCGAGCGCTGCAGTGTCTCCAGCCACTGCTGACGAGCCTCGAGCGCCTGCCGAGCCCGCGCAACGCGGGACGCGTCGCCCGCGGACTCCGCCGCCGTGAGGTCGTCCTGCAGCGAGGCGATGGTCGACTCGAGCTGACTCAGCGCGCTGTTCGTGCGCGCCTTCGTCTCCGGGTCGGAGCGCCGCCAGTGGTCACGCTCGGCCTTCTGCACGGCCTCCTCGACCGCACGGAAGCCGGACTCCATCCGGTGCATGTCACCGCGCGGCACCTTGCCCGCCGCCTCCCACCGGTCCTGGAGGGACCCGAGGGCTTTGCGCGCCGCGGCGTGGTCGGTGACGGGCAGCAACCCCTGCGCCTCGCGGAGCAATTCCTCCTTGGCCGTCAGGTTCTGGGCGAACTCGGCGTCGACCGCGGCGTTGGCCGCCGTGCGCGCCGAGAAGAACGCGTCCTGCGCGGCCCGGAACCTGGCCCACAGCGCGTCGTCGTCCTTGCGGCTGGCCCGGGGGGATGCCTTCCAGCGGTCCATCAGGCGGCGGTACTCGCCGGCCGTCGCCCCCCAGTCGGTCGACCCGGAGAGGGACTCCGCCTCGGCGATCAGCTTCTCCTTCTCCTTGCGCGCGGTGGCGTTCGCGTCGTCGAGCTGGGAGAAATACGCCCGACGGTGCTTGTCGAAGGTGGTGCGGGCGGTGCGGAAGCGCTTCCACAGCCCGTCCTCCGCACTGCGGGGGAGGCGCACGCCGCTCTTCTGCGCCGTCTTCCACGCGTCGAACAGCTCGTTCATCCGCGTGCTGCTGGCCTTCCACTGCACGGTGGTGGGATCCTTGGCCGCCAGCTCCTCGGCCTCGGTCACGATCGCCTCGCGGGCGCTCACCGCCTCTCGGCGGGCCTGTTCGTGGGCCTGCTTCTCCTCGCCCTCGAGGGCACCGATCTTCTCGGCCAGGGCGTCCAGGCGGTGTTCGAGATCGCGGACGTCGCCGACGAGGGCGCGTTCGGCCAGCTGCTCACGGGCGTGATCGATGGTGCGACGCATGTCGGTACTCGGCGCGTGGGCGAACACCCGCTGCTCGAGCAGCTCCACCTTGCCCCGCACCTCGTCGAACTTGCGCACGAAGTAGGCGAGGGCCTCGTCCGCGGACGCCCCGGGGTACTGACCGGCGACCTGCTCCTGCCCGTCCACCGTCAGGTACACGGTGCCGTCGCCGTCGACGCGGCCCCACCGGGAGGCCTCCTCGAGCGTCATGGACGGCGTCGGTGGGGCGATCACCGGCAGCGACGTCGTCTCGGGCCGGGGGCCGGACGCGGCCGGGGCGTGCGGTACCGGTCGGGGGCCGGGTCGCGGGGCCGCCGGCTTCGGCGGGCCGGGCCGGGCTCCACCGGGCGCCGGCGAGGCCGGCCGGTCGGTGGCTGCCGGTGGCGTGGCGACGGTGTCCGCACCGGCGTCGTGAGAGGCGTCCTGAGTGCCGTCCGGGCCGGTGCTGCCCGGCTCGGCGCTGGGTTGCTCCAGGGAGGAGGAATCGGAATCGGGGTCCGCGGCGGGATCCACCGGGCGTTCACCGCCGTCGGACTCGGCCGGGGCGCCCGGCACGGGTGCGCCGTCGGCCGGGTCGGTGTCCTCGGTGAAAGTGTCCGGCTGGTCGTTCTCGTGCCGACCCGTATCGGGAAGGTCCGTGGTCTCGCGCCGCTCCGGTTCGGGGGCCGGGTCGGCATACTGGTCGGCGTCCTGGACATCGGGGCGGACGCTGCGTTCGTCGGATTGCTGACTGTGTGTCACCGCTGGAACTTCCTTCTCGGATCTGCACCGGCACCCGGACGGGCGGATACTGCCGAAGACAGGCACCGGCGACATGACTCAGGAGGATGAGTCTAGCGTCACAGGTTCGCCGCCCGCATCGCGCGCGACGAGCGGCGACGGGCGTGGCGGGGACCGACCCGCGGGCCCGGTTGGGGCGGGACGGGGACCGGAGAATAGACTGACGGACGCGCGCGACGCCCGGTCGCGACCACGCGCGGAACCGTCGAATCGAAAGGTGTTGCCGCTCCATGGCACGTCAAGCATCCCTGTCCGGCTTCACGGAACTGCTTCCGGCCGAACGGGTGGTGGAGCTGCACGTGCTCGACAGCCTGCGCCGCACCTTCGAGCTGCACGGTTTCTCCTCGCTGGAGACCCGCGCCGTGGAGACCGTCGGCTCGCTGCTGCAGAAGGGCGAGATCGACAAGGAGGTCTACGCCGTCAGCCGGCTGCAGGCCGACGAGGACGAGCGCGGCGGCCGCACCGACCCGCAGCAGCTGGCCCTGCACTTCGATCTGACCGTGCCCTTCGCCCGGTACGTCGTCGAGAACGCCGGCTACCTCTCCTTCCCGTTCCGGCGCTACCAGATCCAGAAGTGCTGGCGGGGGGAGCGGCCCCAGGAGGGCCGGGCCCGCGAGTTCACCCAGGCGGACATCGACGTCGTCGGCGACGGCGAGCTGCCCTTCGTGTACGACGTCGAGATGGCCCTGATCGCCGCCGAGGCCCTGGCGGCCCTGCCGATCGGCGACTTCGTCATCCGGATCAACAACCGCAAGCTCGCCGAGGGCTTCTACCGGGGACTGGGCCTCGACGACCCGACCGCGGTGCTGCGCGCCGTCGACAAGCTGGAGAAGATCGGCGAGAGCGGCGTCGTCGCCGAGCTGGTCGCGACGGCCGGCGCCACCGAGGAGCAGGCCCGCGCCGCCCTGGCCCTGGCCGCGATCCGCACCCCCGACACCGGGTTCGTCGAGCAGGTCCGGGCCCTCGGCGTCGAGCACCCGCTGCTCGAGCAGGGCCTGAGCGAGCTCGCCGAGGTGATCGGGCTCGCGAGCCGGCGCGCGCCGGGCCGGGTGGTCGCCGACCTGTCCATCGCCCGTGGGCTGGACTACTACACCGGCACCGTCTACGAGACCGTCATGGTCGGCCACGAGTCGCTCGGCTCCATCTGCTCGGGCGGGCGTTACGACGCCCTCGCCGTCAAGGGCGACCGGCGCTTCCCCGGCGTCGGCCTCTCCGTCGGCGTCACCCGGCTGCTGGCGCGCGTGCTCGCCCAGAAGCTGGCCGTCGCGACTCGCCCGGTGCCCACCGCGGTGCTGGTGAGCCTCGCCGACGAGGACGGCTGGGCCGCCGCCGACGACGTCGCCACCGGCCTGCGGGCGCGCGGCATCCCCACGGAGGTCGCCGCCACCGCCGCGAAGTTCGGCAAGCAGATCAAGTACGCCGACCGGCGGGGCATCCCGTTCGTCTGGTTCACCTCGGTGGATGACGACGGCACGGTCCGCCACGAGGTCAAGGACATCCGCTCCGGCGAGCAGGTGCCCGCGGACCCGGAGACCTGGACGCCGCCGGCCGACGACCTGCTGCCGCGCGTCGTCCCCGGCGACTGACCCGCCCCTCCCGCTCTCGGTCGGTAGAATCGACCGGACGTTTCCCCTTGTTCTTCGGAAGGACCCCTGTGCTGCGCACCCATGAGGCCGGCTCCCTGTCGGCCGAGCAGATCGGACAGACCGTCACCGTCGCCGGGTGGGTGGCCCGCCGGCGTGACCACGGCGGCGTCGCGTTCCTGGATCTGCGGGACGCCAGCGGCATCGTCCAGGTCGTCGTGCGCGACGAGGACGTCTTCCACGGGCTGCGCAACGAGTTCGTCCTCCAGGTCACGGGCGCGATCGAGCGCCGGCCCGAGGGCAACGAGAATCCGGGGCTGCCCAGCGGTGAGGTCGAGCTGATGGCCGACGACGTCGTCGTGCTCAACACCGCCGCGGCGCTGCCGTTCCAGGTGGACGAGCACGTCGAGGTCGGCGAGGAGGCCCGACTGCGGCACCGCTACCTCGACCTGCGCCGGCCCGGCCCGGCCGCGGCCATGCGGCTGCGTTCGACCGCCAACAAGGTGGCGCGGGACCTGCTGCACGACGACGGGTTCACCGAGGTGGAGACGCCGACCCTGACCCGCTCCACGCCCGAGGGCGCCCGTGACTTCCTGGTCCCGGCCCGCCTGGCGCCGGGCAGCTGGTACGCCCTGCCGCAGTCCCCGCAGCTGTTCAAGCAGCTGCTGCAGGTGGGCGGGATCGAGAAGTACTACCAGCTCGCCCGCTGCTACCGCGACGAGGACTTCCGCGCCGACCGGCAGCCCGAGTTCACCCAGCTGGACATCGAGGCGTCCTTCGTCGAGCAGGACGACATCATCGACCTGGGCGAGCGGATCGTCGCGGCGCTGTGGAAGCTGATCGACGTGGAGATCCCGCGGCCCATCGCGCGGATGACCTACGCCGACGCGATGGCCAGGTACGGCTCCGACAAGCCGGACCTGCGGTTCGGCCTGGAGCTGACCGAGCTGACCACCTTCTTCAAGGACACCACCTTCCGCGTGTTCCAGGCGCCGTACGTGGGTGCCGTGGTGATGCCGGGCGGCGCCTCCCAGCCGCGGCGCACGCTGGACGCCTGGCAGGAGTGGGCCAAGCAGCGCGGCGCGAAGGGCCTGGCCTACGTGCTCGTGCAGGAGGGCGGCGAGCTCACCGGGCCGGTCGCCAAGAACCTCACCGACACCGAGCGGGCCGGCCTCGCCGACGCCGTCGGCGCCTCCGCGGGGGACTGCATCTTCTTCGGCGCCGGAGACGCCAAGTCCTCCCGCGCGCTTCTCGGCGCGGCGCGCGTCGAGATCGGCCACCGGACCGGGCTGATCAAGGACGGGGACTGGGCGTTCGTGTGGGTCGTGGACGCGCCCCTGTTCGAGCCGGCCGCCGACGCGGTCGCCTCCGGCGACGTCGCCGTCGGGCACGGCGCCTGGACCGCCGTCCACCACGCCTTCACCTCGCCCAAGCCGGAGTTCCTGGACACGTTCGACACCGATCCCGGTTCGGCGCTGGCCTACGCCTACGACATCGTCTGCAACGGCAACGAGATCGGCGGCGGCTCCATCCGTATCCACCGCCGCGACGTGCAGGAACGCGTCTTCGCGGTGATGGGGCTGAGCGAGGCCGAGGCGCAGGAGAAGTTCGGCTTCCTCCTCGAGGGCTTCAAGTTCGGCGCCCCGCCGCACGGCGGCATCGCCTTCGGCTGGGACCGCGTCGTCGCACTGCTGGCCGGGTACGACTCGATCCGCGAGGTGATCGCCTTCCCGAAGACCGGTGGCGGCTACGACCCGCTCACCGCGGCGCCCGCCCCGATCACCCCGGAGCAGCGCAAGGAGGCCGGCGTGGACGCGAAGCCCGAGACGACGTCGCAGGCGGCGAGGAACGAGCCCGAGGGCGGCACCGGCATCACGACCGAACCGGCGGACCCCGAGGACGCCTGAGCCCTCAGCGGCTGCCGCCGGTCGCCGCGTGGCCGCGGATCCGCGCGGTCACGGCATCGACCGTGGTCGGTAGACCCTCGGTGAGGGACGTGCCCGGGTAGAGGCGAACGGTCCCTGCCGCGACGCGAAGTCTGCCGGACGGCCCGGAGAGGGTGACGTACACGTCGTCGTCCCCGGAGCGTCCGGTGGCGCGCAGGAACAGGATCTCGTCGTCGCCCGGGTGCAGGAGCGGGGCGTCCGGGGTGTGGACCTGCACACCGTCGACGACGCCCCCGCCCTGCCGGACGACGACGGTGCGCGGTCGACCCCTTCAGCCAGGCGGTGACCGTGACGGGCGAGTCCGTGTGGGGCATCCCGTTCTCGACGACGAGGCGCTGTCCCCGGCTGACGGTGCCGCGCACGACGACGTCGGCGTCCGCCGTCAGGCTCGCCAGGGTGGGGTAGGCGCGGGCCCAGCTCGCGCTGCTGCCGTGAGCCACGGTGGTCGTGATGGCCACGGTCGGCGCCGTCGCCGCCGGAGGCCCGGCGGTCGTCGTCGGGGGCGCCGAGCACCCGGTCGCCAGCGCGACCAGCGCGAGCGCGGCGACGGCTCTGCGCGCCATTCGTCCCCGCATGTCGCCTCCCGTTCCGGCCGGCCGCATCGGCGTCCTGCGTGCATCATGCCCCGGTCGAGTGCCCGCTGACCAGGCCGATCGTGTACCGATCGGACAACGGCGAGTTTCGTCGGTGGGGGCTGGTGGAGTGGGGTCATGGAGGCATCGACGACCGAACGCCCGGCACCGTCGCCGGGTGAGTCCCGGCCGCCGATCGGATTCGCTGCCGACCCGCGTGGACGCGGGGCTGGGCAGGGTTTGCCGCCTGGCGTCGGTGCCGGCTCGTCGGCGGCGAGTTTTGTCGGTGGGGGCTGGTGGAGTGGGGTCATGGAGGCACCCTTGACCGAACGCCCCGCACCGGCACCGTCGCCGGGTGAGTCCCGGCCGCCGATCGACACGGGCTCCGCGGACACGGGGGTCGCCGGAGGCCTCGGCCCGTCGACGGACGCCCTCTTCTCCCTGACCGCGCCCGCTCGGCGCAGGCCGAACGGTCCGACGTCGTTCGAGCTGCTCGCGGCCGTCGGGGCGGTCTCCGCCGTCGTCGACGCTGGTCGTGCGGAGGGGGATGCCGTCGCGCTGGGCTCGGCGGTGACGGCTCTCGAGGACCTCCGGCGGCTCGAGTCGTGGGTAGCGTGGGCCAGGCATCGGGTCGCGGCGGCGGCGGCCTCTGCGGCCCAGGCCGCGCACGGACGGTGGGTGGACGCGCATCCGCGCTGGTTCGACGACGAGTCGGAGCCGTCGCGGGGTTTGAGCCGTTCCGACCGGCTCGCGGTTGGTCACCGGAGCGGCGTGGCGGAGATCGCTTGCGCTCTGCGGATCAGCGAAGACGCGGTCACCACGCTGCTGCGAAGCGCGGAGCTGCTGGCCGAACGTCTCCCCGACACGGACGCCGCGCTGCGGACCGGCCGGATCTCGGGTCCGGCTGCGGCGGCGATCGCGGGCGCGACCGCCGAGTATGCCGACCGGCTCGAACAGGGCGTCGATCCCGGTATGGAGGCGGCACTGGAGGGAGCGATCGACACCACCGAGCAGGCATTGCTGCCGGCCGCGGAGCGGGGGGAGTCGACCACCAAGCTGAACGCCCGCGCTCGCCGCGTTCGTGAAGCCTGCCACCCCGTCGCCTTCGCCCAGCGGCACCGGGAGGCGTGCGCTGAGCGATACGTCAGGATCTTCTCCCGGCCCGACGGGATGGCGACGCTCACTGCCCTGCTTCCCGCCGCGGTGGCGTACCGAGTCGACGGCCGGCTCTCGTCGTTGGCGCGTCAGCTCCGCGCGACGCTTGTCAGCGACGGCGGTGAGGGGACCGATACCACGACGTCCGCGCCGCATGTCGGCGATCCGGGCACCGATGCCGCTGCCTCTCCGGGACCCGTGCCGGCGGATGACCGCACACTCGCTCAGCTGCGCGCCGACGTCCTGGTGGACCTGCTCGGCGGCCTCGGCGGCACGGGCATCACGCCGGACGGCTGCTCGCCGCCGGCCGATTCATCGAACGGCTCGCCGCCCCGCGAGTCGGGTGAATCGCCGCTCGACGGAGTGGTCAGACGCACGGATGATGGTCCCGTTCCCGGACTGACGCTCACGGTGTCGGCTGAGACCCTGCTGGGCGGTGACGATCCCGGCATACTCGGGATGTTCGGCCCCGTCGCCGCGGCCGATGCCCGTCGCCTCGCCGCCCTCGCGCCGTCGTTCACCCTTGCGGTGACCTCCGAGCGCTGGACAGGTGCGCGGCCGGGGTCATCGCTGTCGCGATGCGCTCCCGGACCAGGTTCGTACACTGGTCCGCCCACGGGATCGGCGTCCAGGCCCGACCTTGCACGACCACCCGACGCGGCACTGGCACCCGGTGGTGCCGGACCGGCCCCGGACGGTGACCCGCCACCCGAGAGCGGTGCCGCACCACCGTTCGGGAGCGATCCGCTCGGGATGGTCGTTCCCGTCACCTGGACGGCGGGGGAGCAGTACCGGTTGCCGCGGGCGCTGCATCGCGCACTGGCGATCCGCGACGTCACCTGTCGGTTCCCGGGCTGTCGGCGGACGGCCGAGAGTTGCGATGTCGACCACGTGATCGCCTGGGCCGACGGCGGGCGGTCGACGTCGGACAATCTCGCCCACCTGTGCCGCACCCATCACGTCCTCAAGCACCACTCCGGGTGGTCGGTCGAGGCGGTGCGTGGGGCCGTACCGGGCGCCGCTTCGCGGGCAGCCACCCTGGAGTGGACCTCGCCCGCGGGCCGACGCTACCTGACCGATCCCGAACCGCCGCCGTTCTGAGTACCCGACCCAGAACTCTGCTGCGGACCCGGGCGGGGCCGCCGGCGAACGGCGCTGCCGACCCGGGCGGGGCCGCCGGCGAACGGCGCTGCCGACCCGGGCGGGGCCGTCGGCGAACGGGATCAGGGAGATGGTGGGGCGAAGTCGGCGCTGTCGACCAACACCGTGAACGGGCCGCTGTTGATCGACTCCACGTCCATCATGGCGCCGAACACCCCGGTCTCGACGCGGGCGCCCCGCTCGCGCAGTTCGGCCACGAACCGCTCGTACAACGGTTCGCTGTGGTCACGCCCGGCGGCCCGGCTCCACGACGGCCGGCGACCCTTTCGCACGTCCCCGTACAGGGTGAACTGGCTGACCACCAGCAACGGTGCCCCGGCGTCCGCGCACGAGCGCTCCCCGTCGAGGATCCGCAGCCGCCAGCATTTCTCGGCCACGGCCGCGCACGTCGCCTCGGTGTCCTCGTGGGTGACGCCGAGCAGCACCAGCAGACCCGGTTCGTCGATCGCACCGACGACGGCGCCTTCGACGGTCACCCGGGCTCGGCTCACTCGCTGCAGGACGGCACGCACCGGCCCAGTCTTCCATTGCCACGGCCCGCCCCGGAGTGACGTCGTTCACCCGGACGTCACGGCGCGTCCTTCCCGGCGCCACCGGACGGTGGTGGGATCGGACGGTCATCCTCACTCGCGACCTCTCCCCAGGAGCGCACCATGGATCACCACACCCCCACCCCCGGCGGCCTTCTCCGCCGTCTGACCGGCGGAACGCTCGCCGCCGTCGTGGCCGCATCCGCCTTGGCCGGCCTCGTCGTCGGACCCGCGCAAGCCGCCCCGACCCCGACCCCGACGACCGCCCCAACCCCGACGACGACCCCGGCCCCGACGAAGGCGCCGACGAACGCCCCGACCACGCCGGACGACCGAGGTTCCGGTCACGGCAAGCCCGGCCGGGTCCAGGCGACCGCGCCTCGGCTGATCGCCCGGGCGACCCTGCCGGCCGACGCCCCGCAGCCCGGGCCGCCGTCGGGCGCCCAGGCCACCCCCGCCAACGGCCGCACCGGCCCCTTCCCCGGCCAGGTGATCCCCGGCTTCTCCGCCGCGATCGACAATGGCGACGGCACCTTCTGGGCCATGCCGGACAACGGTTTCGGGGCGAAGACCAACTCGGCCGACTTCCTGCTGCGGATCTATCGCGTCAAGCCGCTGTGGAAGAAGGCCGGACGCGGTCCGGGGACCGTCCGGGTACTGAACTTCATCACCCTCTCCGACCCGCGCCACCGCACCGGCTTCCCGATCGTGAACGAGAACACCGCCGGTCGGCAGCTGACCGGTGGGGACTTCGACATCGAGTCCCTGCAGCGCGGTAAGGACGGCAGCTTCTGGATCGGCGAGGAGTTCGGCCCCTTCGTGCTGCAGTTCGACGCGAACGGCAGGCTGCTGCGCGCCCCGCTGCCGTTCCCGGGCGGCGGCTCCCCGCAGAACCCCCGCGCGGGCACCGGCGCACCGCTGACCCAGGCCAGCGGCGGATTCGAGGCGATGGCCGCCTCGCGCGACGGCCGGTACCTGTACCCCGTGCTGGAGAAGGCGACCACCACCGCCTCTGATCCGCGGGCCCGCGTCATCAATCAGGTCGACACGCGCACCGGCCGGTACACCGGCCGTAACTGGACCTATCGGGTGGACACCGACGAGAACCTGGTCGGCGACGCGCAGATGATGCGCGACGGCAGTCTGCTGATCCTCGAGCGCGACGACCAGGACGGCGACGCCGCGGTCACCAAGAGGGTCTACCGGGTGCAGCTGGGCCGGACCGAGGCCGGCGGCACCCTGGCCAAGAGCCTCGTGGCCGATCTGCTCGCCATCACCGACCCGTCCCGGATCAGCGCCGGCGGCGGGTGGGGGACCGGCGACCCCTACGCGTTCGGCTACCGCTCCGTGGAGACGCTCGTGCCCCTGCGGGACGGCACGCTGCTGCTGGCCAACGACAACAACTACCCGGGCGACGCGGCGCGTCGGCCGGGCACCCCGGACGACACCGAGATGATCGTCATCGACCCGGCCGCTCGGATCGCCGCGCCCGTTCACACCGCCACCGTGATCGCTCACCGCGGCGCCAGCGGCTACCGGCCCGAGCACACCCTGGCCGCCTACGAGCTGGCGATCCGGCAGTGCGCCGACGTGATCGAGCCCGACGTCGTGGCGACCAGGGACGGGGTGCTGGTCGACCGGCACGAGCCGGAGATCAGTGGCACCACGAACGTGGCCAACCACCCGGAATTCGCCGACCGTCGCACCACGAAGACCGTCGACGGCACGATGCTGACCGGCTGGTTCACGGAGGACTTCACCCTGGCCGAGCTCCGCACCCTGCGCGCCGTCGAGCGGCTGCCGCAGGTGCGACCCCAGAACACGGCCTACGACGGGATGTACCGGGTGCCCACCCTCGCCGAGGTCCTCGACCTGGCCCGCCACTCCCGTACCTGCGCGGGCAAGCCGGTCGGGGTGGCCCCGGAGACCAAGCACCCGACGTACTTCCGCTCTCTCGGGCTGCCGCTGGAGGACCGGCTGGTCGCCGACCTGAGCGCGGCCGGCCTGAACCGTCCGCACGCCCCGGTGATCATCCAGAGCTTCGAGACGAGCAACCTCAAGACGCTGAACCGCAAGACCCCGGTCACCCTGAGCCAGCTGATCGACTGCCAGGGCAGCCCGTACGACCTGACCTCCGCCGGCACCCCGCGCACCTACCAGCAGCTCGTCACGGCGGGCGGCCTGCGGCAGATCGCCCGGTACGCCGACGACGTCAGCTTCTGCAAGGACGTGATGATCCCGCGCAACCCCAACGGCACGCTGGCGAAGCGCCCCACCCCGGTGATCCGGGACGCCCACCGCGCCGGGCTGACCGTGACCGGCTGGACCTTCCGGCGGGAGAACCAGTTCCTGCCGGTCGACTACCGGCGCGGCAGCGATCCCGCCGCCCCGGGTGACCTGGTCCGGGAGATCCGCACCTTCGTCGCCGCCGGCGTGGACTCGGTGTTCACCGACAACTCGGACCTCGGCGTCACGGCGGTCGCCCGCCGCTGACCGAGCCGGCAAACCGCGCGACGACGGCGGGCCGGTGGACGGGACATCCCGTCCGCCGGCCCGTCGTCGCGTCCGCATCAGCCCGAACCGCCCGGGTAAGCCCGAGCCGGCGGCGTCAGCCCGAGCCGCCCGGTTCAGCCCGAGCCGCCCGAACCGCTCGATCCGCGTGACGACGACGGGGACGGGGAGCTGGACGGGGTCGGGCCGCCGGCGGGCGGGGCGAAGGCGGTCGGATCGATCGGTTGCACCGTGGTGACGGCGTGTTCCCCGGCACCCGGCCCCGTCGTACCCGACAGCAGCAGGTTGCCCCGGCCGAGCACGGCCGCCAGCATCGTCGTCGAGCGTGCGGTGAAGGCGCCGGTGTCCACCGGGAGTCGCCGGCCGTACCCGCCGTCGGCATCGACGGCGACGATGCCAACGGACCGCTGCCCCGCTTTCTCCTCGACGACGGCGATCCCCGGCCGGCGGCCCGTCGCGAACGGGTCGACCGAGACGACCCGGGCGGCGGGGTCCGCGGCCCTGACCACCGTGGCCGGCCGCCACGTGACTCCCTGGTCCGCGGACGTCCAGACACAGTGCCGGTCACCGGTGCGGGTGGGGCAGGAGCCCGAGGCCAGCCGGTGCGTGCCGTCCGCCACGAGCTGGTCGACCGACCCCGACACGGACCCCGCCGGCAGGCGCAGCAGGATCCGGCCCCAGGAGACGGCCGTCTGTCCGCCCGGGAAGACGGTGGGTCGCCAGCCGTCCCGCGTGGTCACCGAGCCCCCGGCGAGCACCCGGCCCGCCCGACCGGCGGTGAGCGCAGTCACCCGGGTGTCAGCCGTGACGGTGCCGTCCAGCGCCCGTGGGCGCAGTGGCGACCAGCTCGATCCGTCCCGGGAGACCAGGGCGACCCCGCGCGTGACCCGTTCGGCGGTCTCGGTGCCCACCACGACCCATGCGGACCCTGCTCGGACCGCCCCGGTCAGGTCCAGATCGGTCCCACGGTGACGGGCCTCCAGGGGGTCACCGGAACCGGTCCGCCAGGTCACGCCGTCGCGGCTGGTGAAGATCGCCGGCGCCGGCCGGAGCGAGTACTGCTTCCACCCGGTGGCCAGATACCCGCCGGCGCCCGCGGCGACCCGGTCCACCCGGTAGCCGTCGGGCAGGGTGACGGTGGCCTGCACGGTCAGCGTCCGGGCGGGCGGCCCGGCCAGGAGCACCGCCTGCCGACCGATCGACCCCAGCAGGGGAGCGCCGTCGCCGCCGACCGGCCCACTGACCGTCGCACTGCGAGGCGTGCCCTCGTCCGGCAGGGCGGGGGTGCGCTCGGTGGTCCGCCCGGACGGGCCGACGAACAGCACGCGGGACCGCACGCCCCCGCCGGCGTAGTCGTTCCACACCAGCAGGTGACCGCCGGGCACCGGCCGCGCCGTGCGGATGAACCGCTCGTTGCCCGCGGGTTCGGGAGGCAGGGTGACCGGGCTGAAGGGCGCGGTGCCTGGGCCGGCGAGATGCACCTGGGTGTGCCGCTGCGCCCGGTCGCCGATGCTCTGCACCAGGAGCCGGGAGCCACCCGACAGCGACAGCGCCCGGGTCTCGTTCACCGGGTCGGTGCCCGTGACGAAGGCGCCTCCGGCCGGAGCGCGGCGCACCTCGTCGACGACGTCACGGGTGACCGTGTCCCCGCGGAACTGCGCCCACTCCGTCCGCACGTCGAGGTCCGGGTGACTCGCCTCCACGCTCGCGGCCAGGGTGTCGCCGGCGTACTGCAGAGCGTCCACCCGGGCGTAGTCGTCGTCCGGGTTGACCGGGTGCGGTGCCGCCCGTCGAGGTGACGATCGCGCCGCGGAAGACGCCGTCGGCCAGGGGCCCGCGGACCGTCACCCCGCCGAGGGCGATGCGGTCCGTCGTGGCGGCGGCCACGGTCAGGATGAAGTCGTCCACCGTCGGCCGGATCTCGACGGCCCCGTCCCAGTGCCCCCCGTCGGCGCTGCGCCGGGTGCGCAGCAGGTCCGGCCGGTCCGCCCGGACGGCGGAGGTCACCAGGACCCAACCGGACCGCGTGCCGAGCACCCGCTCCACTGTCTCGTCTGCGCGCACGTCGAGCCGGCTTCCCACGACCCGGAAGACCGCACCGTCCGCACTGGTGGCGACCGTGTAGCGCGACGACGCATCGGCCGGGTCGTGCAGCAGGAGCAGCCACTGGCCCGGGCGGTGCGCCAGCAGCCGGACGTCGGCGCCGATCATGGTGGCGTCGATCCCCGCGAGACCCTGCACGCTCGACTCCGTCCAGGTGCGGCCGGCATCGGTGCTGCGTCGCAGCTGCCACCGGTCCGTCCCGCGGTCCACCGGGGCCACCACCGTCGCCCCGTCGACCTCGAGGTGCTCGATGCGTGACCGGCCGATCCGGTCCTCGGCCGCGCCGGAGCGGACCGTGGCGGCGTCGATGTCGACCGGGGCCGCGGTGGCCGCGGCGCTGGTGACCGGGTGGGTCGACGCCGCATCGCCGGACCCGGGTGGTCGGTTGCCGGTGCAGCCCGCGAGCAGCAGCGCCATGACCAGCACGCCGATCACGGCCGCTCGGTGACGGATCCTCACGGTGGTCCCCCGTCCTGCCTCGCCG
This sequence comes from Tersicoccus solisilvae, assembly GCF_014643255.1. Taxonomy (GTDB): domain Bacteria; phylum Actinomycetota; class Actinomycetes; order Actinomycetales; family Micrococcaceae; genus Tersicoccus; species Tersicoccus solisilvae. The sequence goes on from NZ_BMJI01000002.1 coordinate 84,564, forward strand.
GGCGCCGTACGCGGTGGCCGACCCGGTGTCGCCGAGCGTAGGGAGGCAGGGCCGCCCGCCGCCAGAGGGCGGCGTGAACCTGTGGACAACTCCGTTCCGATCCGCTTCCGTCGGTGCGGGGACGTAGCCTGAAGGGCGTGCAGGATCTCTTCAGTGCCGCCTCCGACCCGGACTCCGACGAGGACGACGACGTCGTCGCGCCCCGGCGCACCCGGGAGCGGCAACCCCTGGCCGTGCGGATGCGACCGCGCGGCGTCGAGGAGATCGTCGGGCAGCAGCACCTGCTCAAGGACGGGTCGCCCCTGCGGGTGCTCTCCGGCAGTCAGGCCGGCCCCACCGGGCCGTCCTCGGTGATCCTGTGGGGACCGCCCGGCACCGGCAAGACGACGATCGCCCACGTCATCGCCCGCGCCGGCGGCCGCCGCTTCGTCGAACTCTCCGCCATCACCGCCGGCGTCAAGGACGTGCGCAAGGTGATGGACGACGCCCTGACCCACCGCGACCTGCACGGCACCACCACGGTCCTCTTCCTCGACGAGATTCACCGCTTCACCAAGGCCCAGCAGGACGCGCTGCTGCCCGGCGTCGAGAACCGGTGGGTGGTGCTCGTCGCCGCCACCACCGAGAACCCGTCCTTCTCCGTCGTCTCCCCGCTGCTGTCCCGGTCCCTGCTGTTGACGCTGCGGTCCCTGACGGACGACGACATCACGGGCCTGCTGCGCCGGGCCGTCGAGGACCCGCGCGGCCTCGACGGGTCCGTGACGGTCGACGACGACGCCATGGAGCACCTGGTCCGGCTCGCCGGTGGCGACGCGCGACGCGCGCTCACCTCGCTCGAGGCGGCGGCCGGCGTCGCCTTCGCCGAGGCCGTGGAGGGCAGCGGGACGGTACAGCGGACGGAGGACGACGGACCCGTCGTCGTCACCCTCGGCCACGCGGAACAGGCCCTCGACAAGGCGTCCGTGCGCTACGACCGGGCCGGGGACGGGCACTACGACGTCGCCAGCGCCCTGATCAAGTCGATCCGCGGGTCCGACGTCGACGCGGCCCTGCACTACCTCGCCCGGATGGTCGAGGCGGGGGAGGACCCGCGGTTCATCGCCCGCCGCCTGGTGATCTCCGCGTCGGAGGACGTCGGGATGGCCGATCCCACCGCGCTGCAGACGGCGGTCGCCGCCGCGCAGGCCGTGCAGCTGATCGGGATGCCCGAGGGCCGGATCGTCCTCGCCGAGGCCGTGGTGCACCTGGCCACCGCGCCCAAGTCCAACGCCGCCTACGTGGGCATCGACGCCGCGATCGCCGACATCCGCGCCGGAAAGGGGCAGTCCGTGCCCGCGCACCTGCGGGACGCCCACTACCCGGGCGCCAGGCAGCTCGGCCACGGCAGGGGTTACCGCTACAGTCACGACGCCCCGCACGGGGTGGCCGCCCAGCAGTACGCGCCCGACGACCTCGTCGGTCGGGAGTACTACCAGCCGACCGACCGCGGCGCCGAACGGGAGATCACCACTCGCGTCGACCGGCTGCGGCAGATCCTGCGGGGTGGGCGCTGAGCAGCGGCACGTCCCGCGTGCGGTAGGATGGACCGGTTGGCTGGCAAGCCACCACACCCCTGTCATCGGACTCGGTGCTGAACCGGGCCCTGGTCGCATGGGCACGTGGCGGCTGTAGCACGGGTAGCGGCTGCTCCACGCTCTCCGCTCCACGACCGGACGGGAACGTCCGGATCGCGACGGAGGCCAGACCATACAGACATGAGCCGGGGATCCGCATGCGCTGCGGTTCGCTCCGGCCACCGCAACCATGAAAGGTAGACGTGACTGCACAAGCACGTGTGCGCCGCCAGGCGCGCAAGTCCCGAGCCCTCGGGATCGCCCTGACGCCGAAGGCCGCCAAGTACTTCGAGCGTCGTCCGTACCCGCCGGGTGAGCACGGCCGTGCCCGCCGCAAGCAGGATTCCGACTACGCGGTCCGCCTGCGCGAGAAGCAGCGCCTGCGCGCCCAGTACGGCATTCGCGAGAAGCAGCTTGAGCGCGTGTTCGTCGAGGCCCGTCGCACCGAGGGTCTGACCGGTGAGAACCTCATCGAGCTGCTCGAGATGCGGCTGGACGCCCTCGTCCTGCGTGCCGGCTTCGCCCGCACCATGGCGCAGGCCCGCCAGATGGTCACCCACCGCCACATCATGGTGGACGGCCGTCGCGTGGACATCCCCTCCTTCCGCGTGAAGGAGGGGCAGACCATCCACGTGCACGAGCGCAGCGAGAAGATGACCCCCTTCCAGGTCGCCGCCGCCGGTGCGCACCGCGACGTGCTGCCGACGCTGCCGGGGTACCTGGACGTCTCGCTGGAGAAGCTGCAGGCCCGCCTCGTGCGGCGCCCGAAGCGCTCCGAGGTCCCCGTGACCTGCGAGGAGCAGCTGGTCGTCGAGTACTACGCTCGCTGACCCCGCTTCCACGAAGCACCACGAACAGCCCGCGGCACACGCCGCGGGCTGTTCGTGCCTGAAGAAGCGGACACTCTAGAGTGGACCGGGGCCGGACGCGCCCCGGAACCCCAGCCGAGACCGACCGAGGAGACCCGATGAGTGGTGGCGACATCGCCGGACTGATCGCCGCCGGCGTCTTCGCCGTGCTGGTGATCCTGCTCGCGGTCCCGATCCTCAAACTCGGGGCCGTGTTCGACGAGGCCCGCCGCGCCATCCGCGGCGTCAGCGACGAGACCACGCCCCTGCTGCAGGAGGTCACCGGCACCGTCGCGACCACGCACGAGCAGCTGCGCCGCGTCGACGACATCTCCCGACACCTCGCCGCGACGGCCGCCAGCCTGTCCTCCCTCTCGGCCAGCGTCACCGCCCTGATCGGCACGCCCCTGGGCCGGCTCGCCGCCGTCGCCCAGCGCCTCACCACCCCCGCACGAACCCCGACCACGCGAAGGACCGCCCGCCGACCATGAAGACGCACGAGATCACCGACCGCTGGAAGTCCTACTTCGCCAAGCACGGGCACGAGGTCGTGCCCTCGGCGTCGCTGGTCTCCGCGGACCCGACCGTGATGTTCAACATCGCGGGCATGGTGCCCTTCATCCCGTACCTGACCGGTCGGCAGACCCCGCCCTACTCGCGGGCCACCAGCGTGCAGAAGTGCATCCGCACCCTCGACATCGACGAGGTCGGCAAGACCGCCCGGCACGGCACCTTCTTCCAGATGGCCGGCAACTTCTCCTTCGGCGACTACTTCAAGGAAGGCGCCATCACGTTCGCGTGGGAGCTGCTGACCACCCCGGTGGCCGCCGGGGGCTTCGGCCTGGACCCGGACCGGCTCTGGGTCACCGTCTACCTGGACGACGACGAGGCGGCCGGCATCTGGCACCAGAAGATCGGCCTGCCCGCCGAGCGGATCCAGCGTCTCGGCATGGAGGACAACTACTGGCACACCGGCCAGCCCGGTCCCGCCGGCCCCGACTCGGAGATCTTCTACGACCGTGGGGAGAAGTACGGTCCCGGCGGGGGACCGGCCGCCAACGACACCCGGTACATCGAGATCTGGAATCTCGTGTTCATGCAGTACCAGCGCGGTGAGGGCAGCGGCGACGACTTCCCGATCCTCGGCGAGCTGCCGAAGAAGAACATCGACACCGGCCTGGGCGTCGAGCGCCTCGCCATGATCCTGCAGGGCGTCGAGAACATGTACGAGACGGACCAGGTCCGTCCCGTGCTCGACGCCGCCGCGGCCCTGTCCGGCAGGACCTACACCAGCACCGAGGACAAGAACGACCCGGCGTACGCGGACGACGTGCGGATGCGCGTGGTGGCCGATCACGTCCGGTCCGCCCTGATGCTCATCAGCGACGGGGTCGCCCCCTCCAACGAGGGTCGCGGCTACATCCTGCGCCGGCTGATCCGCCGGGCCGTGCGGGCCATGCGCCTGCTCGGTGTCGAGGACGCCTGCCTGCCCGCGCTGCTGCCGGCCTCCCGGGACGCGATGAAGGGCACCTACCCGGAGGTCGAGGCGGACTTCTCCCGGATCAGCCGCATCGCCTACGCGGAGGAGAAGGCCTTCCTGCGCACCATCGCCTCCGGCACCGCGCGGCTCGACGAGGCGGTCGCCGCCTCCCGCGCCGCCGGCACGCCGCTCTCCGGGCAGGACGCCTTCACCCTGCACGACACGTACGGCTTCCCGATCGACCTGACCCTGGAGATGGCCGCGGAGGCCGGCCTGTCGGTCGACGAGACCGGGTTCCGCACCCTGATGGCGGAACAGCGCGACCGGGCCCGCGCCGACGCCAGGGGCAAGAAGTCCGGCGGCGTCGACCTGAGCGTCTACCGCGACCTGATGACCGACGGCGGCACGACCTTCACCGGCTACGACGAGCTGACGACGGCGTCCCGCGTGCGGGGCGTGCTCTCCGGCGGCGCGCCGACCGGCAGCGCCGGCGTCGGCCAGGAGATCGAGATCGTCCTGGACGAGACCCCGTTCTACGCGGAGGGCGGCGGCCAGGCCGCCGACACCGGACTGATCACCGGGGACGGGTACGTCCTCGAGGTCACCGACGTGCAGGCCCCGATCAAGGGGCTGAGCGTGCACCGGGCGATCGTGCGCGAGGGCGAGGTCTACCCGGGGGCCCGCGCGACCGCGGACGTCGACCGGGAGCGGCGCCGCGCCGGGGAACAGGCGCATTCGGGCACCCACCTCGTGCACGCCGCCCTGCACCAGGTGCTCGGGCCCGAGGCGCTGCAGCGCGGCTCCTTCAACAAGGCCGGCTACCTGCGCTTCGACTTCTCGTGGGGTGAGCAGCTCTCGGCCGCCGCGCGCAGCGAGGTGGAGGAGGTCACCAACCTCGCCATCCGCAACGACCACGAGGTCGTCACCCGCGTGATGCCGCTGGCCGAGGCGAAGGCCCTCGGGGCGACCGCCCTGTTCGGCGAGAACTACGGTGACACCGTGCGCGTCGTCGAGATCGACGGCGCCTGGTCCCGCGAGCTGTGCGGCGGCACCCACGTGGCCAACACCTCCCTGATCGGCTCCCTCACCCTGACCGGCGAGCAGTCGGTCGGCTCCGGCAACCGCCGCGTCGAGGCGTTCGTCGGCATGGAGGCGTTCCGGCACCTGGCCGCCGAGAGGGCGCTCGTCACCGAACTGTCCGAGATGCTCAAGGTGCCCTCCCCGCAGCTGCCCGAGCGGCTCGCGGCGACGTTGAACCGGCTCAAGACCGTGGAGAAGGAACTGGACCGGCTGCGCGCCGCGTCCCTCGCCGCGTCCGCCGCCGCGCTGGTCGACACTGCGCAGGACGTCGACGGGGTGCGCCTGATCGCGCACGACGCCGGGCAGGTCTCCGGCGCCGACGATCTGCGCACCCTGGCGCTGGACCTGCGCTCCCGCCTCGGCTCCGGGCCCGCCGTGGTCGCCCTCACCGGGGTCGCGAAGGACCGGCCGCAGGTGCTCGTGGCCACCAACGACGCGGCCCGCGCCGCCGGGGTGAAGGCCGGCGCCCTGGTCCGCGTCGCTGCCGGGGTGCTCGGCGGCGGTGGCGGCGGCAAGGACGACATCGCCCAGGGCGGCGGGTCCGATGCCGGCCGGATCCCGGCCGCGCTGTCCGCCGTGCGCGACGCCGTGGCGGGCCGTGCATGACCGCTGACGACGGGCCCCGCTTCGCGCCGGGCGTGCGGATGGGCGTCGACGTCGGGGCCGTGCGCGTCGGCGTCGCCGCGAGCGACCCGCACCTGATCCTGGCCACTCCCGTCTCCACCGTGCCCCGCGACACGGCCACCGACAGCGACATTGCGGCTATTGTGGGCGAGATACGGGAGCGCGACGCCGTCGGCGTGTACGTCGGACTGCCGCGCACCCTCGCGGGGCAGGAAGGAACCAGTGCGCGGATGGCCCGTGAGTACGCCCAGCGCCTCGCCGACCGGCTCGCCGCACCACGCGGGCCCCACGAGCCCCCCGTCGAGGTCTACCTGATCGACGAGCGCCTGACCACCGTGTCCGCGCACCGGTCCCTGCACGCCGCGGGGCTGCCGATGAAGAAGCACCGCAGCCGGGTGGACCAGGTGGCCGCGACCGGCATCCTGCAGCAGGCCCTGGACGGGCTGCGTGCGGGCCGCCGGCCCGGTGAACCCGTCCCCCCGACCACCCCGGCGGAGACCCCGCCCGATGATGGAGGCCGTTCGTGAGCCACCTCTCCCACGGCCGTCCCGAGGACACCAGCACGGGTTCCCTGGACGCCATTCCCGGTTTCGGCCACGACGACGAGGACCGCAAGCGCCACGACCGCCGAGCGCGCCCGCCGCGTCGGGTCCGCCGCCGCCGCACCGTCGTCGTGCTCGCCGCGCTCGCCCTCGTTGTCGTCGCCGTCGTCGTGCTCGCCAACACCCTGGTCGCCCCGTTCCTGGCCCGGTTCCAGACGCCGGACTATCCCGGCCCCGGCAAGGACAGCGCGATCGTGACCGTCGCCCAGGGCGACACCAACCAGGCGATCGGCAACACCCTCGTCCAGCAGGGCGTGATCGCCAGCACCAAGGCCTTCACCGAGGCGCTGCAGAACCAGGGCGGCGGCAAGTTCATCCAGCCCGGTCAGTACCAGCTGAAGAAGGAGATGAAGGCCTCCGACGCGCTGACCTCGATGCTGGACACCACCGCCAGCGCCGTCCACTACGCGGCCGTGAGCCAGAACCTGCGGCAGAGCGACGTGTTCGCGATCCTCTCCAAGGCGACGAGCGTGCCCGTGGCCCAGTTCCAGGCCCTCGCGAAGAACCCGCAACAGTTCGGGCTGCCCGCGAAGGCACCCAGCCTCGAGGGCTACCTGCACCCGGGCGAGTACCGGTTCGCCCTCGACGCGAAGCCGAAGGACATCATCGGCCAGATGGTCGCCAGCACCAAGAAGTCGCTGACCGACGCGGGTGTCACCGACCCGAACGAGCAGTACCGGCTGCTCACCATCGCGTCCATCATCGAGGCGGAGGCCGGTGAGGCCGACTACGGCAAGGTCTCCGGCGCCATCTACAACCGGCTCGGTCCGAACAACAAGGAGACCGTCGGTCGGCTCGACTCGGACGCCACGGTCAGCTACGGGCTCGGCCGGCGCAGCTACCAGATCTCCAACGAGGAGAAGCAGGACGCGAGCAACAAGTACAACACCTTCGCCAACCCGGGCCTGCCGGTCGGGCCGATCGGTTCCCCGGCGGGCAAGGCCATCGAGGCGGCGAAGAACCCCGAGAAGGTGCCGTACTTCTACTGGGTGACGGTCAACCTGGACACGGGGGAGACCAAGTACGCGACCACGCTCGAGGAGCACCAGCGCAACGTGGACGAGTACACCGCCTGGTGCGGCGCGAACCCCGGCAAGTGCGACTGACGCCCGACCACCAGCGCGACGGGGCGCCGGGCGAGGCGACGACGCGCCGGGCGGCCGTGCTCGGGCACCCGATCGCGCACAGCCTGTCCCCGGTGCTGCATCCCGCCGCGTACCGGGTGCTCGAGACGGACATCGCGTACGAGGCGATCGACACGACCCTGGAGCAGCTCGACGACGTCCTGCGCCGGATCCGTGCCGAGGACGTCTGGATCGGCCTGTCGGTGACCATGCCGTTGAAGGCCGCCGTCGCCGAGCGGGTCGACCGGCTGGCCGGCCGGGCGGAGGCCCTCGGCGTCGTCAACACGGTCACCGTGTCCGGGGATCCCGGAGCCCGCGTGCTGACCGGCCACAACACGGACGTCGACGGCATCGTCGGCGCCGTCACCCACGCCGGCGCGGCGCCGGGGCTGCGCGGAGCGATCCTCGGCGGCGGGGGCACCGCCACTGCGGCGGTCGCCGCCCTGGCGGCCCTCGCGGCCCGGGAGGTCGACGTGTTCGTGCGTGACTCGTCCCGCGCCGCCAACGTCCGCCGGGTCGGCCGGAGGCTCGGCGTCGACCTGACCTTCTGCGACTGGGACGACGCCGTCGCCCGCCTCGCCGAGGCCGACCTCGTCGTCGCCACCCTGCCCCCGCGCGGGGCGGACGGCCTCGCGGCCGCGATGGTGCAGGCCCACACCGCCGTCCGGCCGGGCGCCGTCCTGCTGGACGCCGCCTACGACCCGTGGCCCTCGGCGCTGGCCGACCACTGGGAGCGGGCCGGCGGCACCATCGTCCCGGGCCTGGAGATGCTGCTCTACCAGGCCGTCGAGCAGGTGCGCCTGTTCGCGCCCGACGCGTGGGACGCCCGCATCGTCGACGCCGACGCGCGCAGCACCCTGCTCGACGCCATGTGTGACGCGGTGGGGCTGCCCCGGCGCGGATGACGGTCCCGCCCCGTGCGAGGATGGAAACCATGCGCTGGTTGACTGCGGGAGAATCACACGGTCCGGCGGTCGTCGGCATCCTGGAGGGCGTTCCCGCCGGCATCGAGGTGACCACCGCGCAGATCCAGGCCGCACTCGCGCGGCGCCGGCTCGGCTACGGCCGCGGCGCCCGGATGTCCTTCGAGAAGGACGCCGTCCGCCTCCTCGGCGGGGTCCGGCACGGCCTGAGCCAGGGCGGGCCCGTCGCCATCGAGGTCGGCAACACCGAGTGGCCGAAGTGGGAGCAGATCATGGCCGCCGACCCGGTCGACCCGGACGTGGTCGCCGGGCTGGCCCGCAACGCCCCGCTCACCAGGCCCCGCCCCGGGCACGCCGACTTCACCGGCATGCAGAAGTACGGGTTCGACGAGGCGCGGCCCGTGCTCGAACGCGCCAGCGCCCGCGAGACCGCCACCCGGGTCGCCCTCGGTACCGTGGCCGCGAACTTCCTCCACCAGCTCGGCATCGACCTGGTCAGCCACACCGTCGCCATCGGCCCGGTCGCCGCACCGGCCGAGGCGCCCGTCCCGGTGCCCGGGGACGTCGACGCGCTCGACGCCGACCCGATGCGCTGCTTCGACCCCGCCACGTCGACGGCGATGGTGGCCGAGGTGGACGCCGCCCACAAGGAGGGGGAGACCCTCGGCGGCGTCGTCGAGGTCCTCGCCTACGGCCTGCCGCCGGGACTGGGCAGCTACGTGCACTGGGACCGGCGCCTGGACTCCCGGCTGGCCGGCGCCCTGATGGGCATCCAGGCGATCAAGGGCGTCGAGGTCGGCGACGGCTTCACCACCGCCACCCGCCGCGGTTCGGCCGCGCACGACGAGATCGTCCGTGACGAGCACGGCGTCATCGTCCGCTCCACCAACCGCGCCGGCGGCATCGAGGGCGGCATGAGCATCGGCGACACCCTCCGGGTCCGCGCCGCGATGAAGCCCATCGCCACCGTGCCCCGCGCCCTGCGCACCATCGACGTCGCCACCGGCGAGGAGGCGAAGGCCCACCACCAGCGTTCCGACGTGTGCGCGGTGCCCGCCGCGGGCGTGGTCGCCGAGGCCATGGTCGCCCTCGTGCTCGCCGACGCGGTGCTGGAGAAGTTCGGCGGCGACTCGGTCGCGGAGACCCGCCGCAACCTGACCGCGTTCGTCGACGCCGTCCCGGCCGCCCTGGACTCGTTCGGCCACGACGGCGCGACGCGGTGACCCCGCATCCGGGACCGCCGGCCGCCCTGCTCAAACCCGTCGTCATCATCGGCCCGATGGCGGCCGGCAAGTCCTTCCTCGGCATGTGGATGGCCGACCTCTTCGGGTACACCTTCATCGACGCGGACCAGGTGATCGTCAGCCGGCACGGCTCCATCCAGGAGATCTTCGTCGAGCACGGCGAGGAGCGGTTCCGCGAGCTGGAACGGGACACCATCTGCGACCTGCTCGGTGAGCACCGCCCGCCCCCGCACGACGTGCATGCCAACGCGTCCGGCACCGACAGCGGGGCACTGGTCCTCTCCGTCGGCGGCGGGGCGCCCATGCACCCGGACATCGCCCAGGCCCTCGCCGACACCGTCGTCGTCTACCTGAAGACCGACCTCGAGACCGTGCTGCCGCGGATCACGGGAACCTTCACCCGGCCGATGCTCCGGCCGGACCCCCGCCGCCGGTGGACCGAGCTCTACGAGCAGCGCCGGCCCACCTTCGAGCGGCTCGCCGACATCACCCTCGACGTCCCGGGCCGGCCCATCCAGGACATCGCCATCGAACTGAACAACCGCCTGTTGCACTGGGAGGAGAACGCGTGAACGCGTCCACGACCACCATCCGGGTCTGCGGATCCACCAGCGCCGAGTCCTACGACGTCCTCGTCGGCCGGGGCCTGCTCGGCGCCCTGCCGGCGACCCTGGGCGAACGGGTGCGACGGGTGCTGATCATCCACCCCCGGGCCCTGCGCACGACCGGGGAGACGGTGCGCCAGGAGCTGCTCGACGCCGGGTACACCGCCCTGCTCGCGGAGATCCCGGACGCCGAGGAGGGCAAGCACATCCAGGTGGCCGCGTTCTGCTGGCAGGTGCTCGGCCAGAACGACTTCACGCGCTCCGACGCCATCGTCTCCGTCGGCGGGGGCGCCGTCAGCGACGTCGCCGGCTTCGTGGCCGCCACTTGGCTGCGCGGGGTGAAGGTCGTGCACCTGCCCACCTCGCTGCTGGGCATGGTCGACGCCGCGGTCGGTGGGAAGACCGGCATCAACACCGCGGAGGGCAAGAACCTGGTCGGGGTGTTCCACCCCCCCGCCGCCGTCCTCGCGGACCTGGACGCCCTGGCCACCCTGCCGCGTAACGAGCTGATCCCAGGGCTGGCCGAGGTGGTCAAGTGCGGGTTCATCGCCGACCCGGTCATCCTCGACACCATCGAGCAGCAGCCCGATGCCGCCACCGACGCCGGCTCGGACGTGCTGCGGGACCTGGTCGAGCGGGCCATCACGGTCAAGGCCGACATCGTCTCCACCGACCTGAAGGAGTCCGGCCGACGCGAGTTCCTCAACTACGGGCACACCCTCGCGCACGCCATCGAGCTCGCGGAGCGGTACCAGTGGCGGCACGGGGCGGCGGTCTCCGTCGGGCTGGTCTACGCGGCCGAGCTCGGCCGGCTGGTGGGGCGCACGCCCGACGACGTCGCCGACCGGCACCGCTCCATCCTGACCGGCCTCGGCCTGCCCGTCACCTACCGCGGTGACCGCTGGAAGACCCTGCTCGACGGGATGCGCCGCGACAAGAAGGCCCGCGGCGACCTGCTGCGCTTCATCGTCCTGGACGGGCTCGGCAAGCCGGGCATCCTCGAGGTGCCGGACACGTCCCTGCTGTTCACGGCCTTCGGCGAGATCGCGGACTGAGGCAGCCGCTCCCGCCCGCACCGGGAGGAGCGCCCCAGCAGGCTAGAATGGCCTCTGGTTTTTCGACATCGATACGGTGAGAGAGCGGTCTGTGGCAACCACGAACGACATCAAGAACGGCAGCGTCCTCAACCTCGAGGGCAACCTGTGGAACGTCATCGAGTTCCAGCACGTGAAGCCCGGCAAGGGCGGCGCGTTCGTGCGCACCAAGCTGCGGAACGTGCGCACCAGCAAGGTCGTCGACAAGACGTTCAACGCCGGCACCAAGGTGGACTTCGCGACCGTCGACCGGCGCGACTACCAGTACCTGTACCAGGACGGCGCCGACTTCGTGTTCATGGACACGGCCGACTACGACCAGCTGACCGTGCCCGGTGAGACCGTGGGCGACGCTGCGAACTTCATGCTCGAGAGCATGACTGTGCAGATCGCGCTGCACGAGGGCGAGGTGCTCTACATCGAGCTGCCGCCGTCCGTGGTCCTCGAGATCACCTACACCGAGCCGGGCCTGCAGGGCGACCGGTCCTCGGCCGGCACGAAGCCGGCCACCGTGGAGACCGGCTACGAGATCCAGGTGCCGCTCTTCCTCGAGACCGGCACCCGGGTCAAGGTCGACACCCGCACCGGGGACTACCTGGGCCGCGTCAACTGATGAGTGCCCGCGGCAAGGCCCGGCGCCGGGCCTTCGAGATCCTCTTCGAGGCCGAGCAGCGGTCGCTGCCGACCGGGGAGATCCTCGCGCTGCGGCGGCGGAACACCGAGGCGACCTACGGGGAGTACACCGAGCAGATCATCGACGGGGTGATCAGCCGGCAGGCCGAGATCGACGAGTACCTGACGACGTACTCGCAGGGCTGGTCCCTCGAGCGGATGCCCTCCGTGGACCGCGTCGTCCTGCGGGTCGGCGCGTGGGAGCTGTTGTTCAACGACGACGTGCCGGACAACGTGGCCGTCGCCGAGGCCGTCGCGATGGCGCGGGAACTCTCCACGGACGACTCGCCGTCGTTCATCAACGGCCTGCTCGGCCGGTTGCAGCAGCTCAAGCCGACGCTGCTGGCCTGAGCGGCGGTGCCGGGGCCGCTCACCGCACCCGGGCGAGCACCTCGCCGCGGGCCGTGGTGACCGCGTGCAGCAGGCGCAGCTCCTCCTCCTGCTGCGTGTCCCGGTCGAAACCGGCGATGATCCGCTGCCGGGTGAACGCCAGCGCCGTCGCGTCCCGGACGAACCGTTTCATCGGCGCACGGGCGCCGCGGGTCCCCGCCCACGCCAGCGCCTGACGCCGGCCGGCCGGGGTCGCGAGCATCTGCACCTCGGCGGGCGTGAACCAGCCCGCGTGCACGTAATCGGCCAGCCGCGCCCGAGTCAGCCGCACCTCGCCGCGGCCCAGCAGCACGACACCGACGATGCCGAGCACGAAGAGCGGCACCTCGATCAGGACGTAGAAGCCGAGGAAGCTGCCGGCCAGGGTCGCGCCGCCGTTCCAGAGCGCGTGCAGCGCGACCGCGGGCAGCAGGCCGAGCACGAAGGCCAGCAGCACCGGGGCGGTCCGGTGCCGGCGGGACGCCCAGCCCAGGGCGAAGCCGAGGCACGCGGTGAACATGGTGTGCGCGAACGGGGAGAGCAGGCCGCGGCCGATGAAGATCGCCGCCAGGGAGCCGTCGATGACACCGGCCTGCGCGAGGGTGGAACCGAAGTAGAGGATGTTCTCCGTGAAGGCGAAGCCCGCGGCCACCAGCATCGCGTAGACGACGCCGTCGACGGGCCCGTCCACGTGCCGGCGGCGCAGCAGCACCAGCAGCAGCACGCCCAGGCCCTTGGCGAACTCCTCGACCACGGGGGCCTGCAGCACCGTGCCGAGCACCTCGGACGTGGACGGGTCCGTCGCGGCCTGCAGGTAGCGGCGCACCGGCTCGCCGATCGTCATGGTGACCACGATCGACCCGGCCGCCCCCCACAGGAACGCGAACGCCTTCGTCACCAGCGGTTCGGGCTCCCAGCGGTCCAGCCAGCGCACGGCCAGCAGGACGATCGACAGGGGCACCAGGGCCAGCACCCAGCAGATCAGGAACGCCGTCGCCCCGAGCCGGGACACCAGCAGCAGCCCGACGCCGACCGACGCCGCCGCGAGGAACACGAACAGCAGCACGAGCACCACCGTCCCGGCCACGCCGCGGCGACGTCGCGCCGGGGCCTGCCAGAGGGGCGCCACCGCGACCTGGCGCTCGGGAGCGGGGGAGGCGTGCGGCCGCGTCGGGGAGCGCCACCCGGGCGCCGTCCACCCGGGACCGGCCGGCCCGGCGAGGCCGCTCGAGCCGGCCGCCGAAGCGCCCGACGGTGCCGGGGAGTCGGCCCGGTAGGCCGGCTGGTCGTAGGGGTCGAAGGTGCGGTCCTGCCGCCGGCCCGGGGTCGTCATAGCCCCAGAATAGGGGCGGCTGCGTGGTAGCGTGGATGCCGCACCCACCCTTTAATGACCGTCCTGTGAGGCGGGGAAGGAGGAGGCAGCGGATGAGTGTGCCCCCCGACGGGAGCCCGGTGAGGACGCGCGTCGTCCTGGCGGCCCCGGACATCGACCGGGCGTTGACCCGGATCGCCCACGAGATCATCGAGGGCAACAAGGGAGCCGAGGATCTCCTGCTGCTGGGCATCCCCCGCCGCGGATTCCCGCTGGCCCGCCGGCTCGCCGCCCGCATCGGCGCCATCGAGCCCGGCATCGACCCGGAGGCCATCGTCGGCCAGCTCGACGTCACCATGTTCCGGGACGACCTGCGGCGCCACCCGACCCGCACCCCCCACGCCACGACGCTGCCCCCCGCGGGCGTGGACGACAAGGTCGTCGTCCTCGTCGACGACGTGCTCTACTCCGGCCGGACCATCCGGGCGGCCCTGGACGCCATCGCCGACCTGGGCCGGCCACGCATCATCCGACTCGCGGTGCTCGTGGACCGCGGCCACCGCGAACTGCCGATCCGCGCCGACCACGTGGGCAAGAACCTGCCGACCTCCTCCGCCGAGCGGGTCCGGGTCCGCCTGACCGAGACGGACGGCGAGGACGCCGGGCCGCGCGACGGCGCCGGGGACGGTGTCGGCTCCGGGCCCGGCTCTCTCGACGAGGTCGTGATCGAGGGATGAAGCACCTGCTGAGCACCGCGGGCCTGCCCCGGGCCACCGCCGTCGGTCTGCTGGACACCGCCGAGCGGATGTCCGAGGTGGAGCACCGGGAGATCAAGAAGCTGCCGGTGCTGCGCGGCCGGACCGTCGTCAACCTCTTCTTCGAGGACTCCACCCGCACCCGCATCTCCTTCGAGGCCGCCGCCAAGCGGCTGAGCGCGGACGTCATCAACTTCGCCGCCAGGGGCTCCTCGGTATCCAAGGGCGAATCGCTCAAGGACACCGCCCAGACCCTGGAGGCGATGGGCGCCGACGCCGTCGTCATCCGGCACGCCTCCTCCGGTGCCGCCGAGCAGCTCGCCCGGTCCGGCTGGATCGACGCGGGCGTGGTCAACGCCGGGGACGGCACCCACGAGCACCCGACGCAGGCGCTGCTGGACGCGTTCACCCTGCGCCGGCACCGGGCCGCCGTCGCCGGCACCGATCCCGCCGGCACCGACCTGGCCGGGATGCGGGTCGCCATCGTCGGGGACGTGCTGCACTCCCGGGTCGCCCGGTCCAACCTCTGGCTGCTCACCACGCTCGGCGCCGACGTCACCCTCGTCGCGCCGCCCACCCTGGTCCCCGTCGGAGCCGGCGGCTGGCCCGCGCGGATCAGCTACGACCTGGACGAGGTGCTCGACGGCGGTGTCGACGCCGTGATGATGCTGCGGGTGCAGGCCGAGCGGATGCAGGCCGCGTTCTTCCCGACGGCCCGCGAGTACGCCCGCCGGTGGGGGTTCGACGCGGCCCGGCTGGCCGCGCTCGACCGCGCCGGCGCCGCCGGTGCTCGGGCCGCTGCCGCCGAGACGATCATCATGCATCCCGGCCCGATGAACCGGGGCCTGGAGATCGCCGCCGAGGCCGCCGACTCACCGCGCTCGACGGTCCTGGCGCAGGTCCGCAACGGCGTGTCCGTGCGGATGGCCGTGCTCTACCACCTGCTCGCCGGCGGCCCGGACGACCCGTCCACGGGCTCCGCCGCCGACGCTCACCTCGAGAGGACGCCGTGACCGACTCCGTGACCGACGCCAGTGCCCTGCCTCCCGGCGGCGGCCGGTACCTGATCCGCGGCGCCCGCCTCCTCGGCGGCGCGCCCACCGACCTGCTGATCGAGGACGGGGTGATCACCGAGACCGGGGCCCTCTCCGCGGCCGGCGCGCAGCTCGTCGACGCCGACGGGCTGGTCGCCCTGCCCGGGTTCGTCGACCTGCACACCCACCTGCGCGAACCCGGCCGCGAGGACGCCGAGACGGTGCTGACCGGCTCCCGCGCCGCGGCCCTGGGCGGGTTCACCGCGGTGCACGCGATGGCCAACTCGGACCCGGTCGCCGACACCGCCGGCGTCGTCGAGCAGGTGTTCACCCTGGGCCGGGACGCGGGTTGGACCGAGGTGCGCCCGGTCGGCGCGGTCACCGTGGGTCTGGGCGGCACCCGGCTGGCCGAGCTCGGCGCCATGGCCGACTCCCGCGCCCGCGTCCGGGTCTTCTCCGACGACGGGATGTGCGTGCACGACCCGGTGCTGATGCGCCGGGCCCTGGAGTACGTCAAGGCGTTCGACGGTGTCGTCGCCCAGCACGCCCAGGAGCCCCGGCTGACCGAGGGCGCCCAGATGAACGAGGGCGCCGTCTCGGCGACCCTCGGGCTGACCGGCTGGCCCGCCGTCGCCGAGGAGGCGATCATCGCCCGCGACGTGCTGCTCGCCGAGCACGTCGGCTCCCGGCTGCACGTGTGCCACGTGTCCACCGCCGGCAGCGTGGAGCTGATCCGCTGGGCCAAGCAGCGCGGCGTCGCCGTCACCGCCGAGGTCACCCCGCACCACCTGATGCTCACCGACGAGGCCGTCACCGGGTACGACCCCGTGTTCAAGGTCAACCCGCCGCTGCGCACGGCCGAGGACGTCACCGCCCTGCGGCAGGGTGTCGCCGACGGCACGATCGACGTCATCGGCACCGATCACGCCCCGCACCCGGCCCAGGCCAAGGAGTGCGAGTGGAGCCAGGCCGCGATGGGCATGACCGGGCTGGAGACCGCGCTCCCCGTCGTCCAGGAGGCCCTGGTCGAGACCGGGATGCTCGACTGGGCGGGAGTCGCCCGGATCATGGCGCAGACCCCCGCCCGGATCGGCCGGCTGCCCTGGCAGGGTGGCGGCCTCGCCGTCGGGGAGCGGGCGAACCTCGTCCTGGTCGACCCGGCCGCGCGCCGCGTCGTCGACCCCGCGACGATGGCCACCAAGGGGCGCAACAGCCCGTTCGCCGGTCGCGAGCTGCCCGGCCGGGTGGTGGCGACCTTCCTCGCCGGGCACCCGACGGTGCTTGACGGTGCCCTGAACGCCCCGTTCACGGTGGCCACGGCGACGGGAGGCGCCCGATGACCGGCCGGGTGCTCGCCGTCGTCCTCCTCGTCGTCGCGCTCGTGGTCGTGTTCGCCCTGATGCGGCGCGGCTGGCTGGCCCGGCAGCGGCGCCAGGGTGACCTGCCGGCCCCCCACCGGAGCGGCGACCTCGGCGCGAGCATCGCCGCCGCCGACGGCATGTACGTGGTGACGACCACCGCCGGCGACTGGCTGGACCGGGTCGCCGTGCACGGCCTCGGCGTGCGCACCGCCGCCGCCCTGAGCGTGCACCCGGGCGGGGTGCTGATCTCCCGCCGCGGCGCCGACGACGTCGTGATCCCCGCCGCCGACCTGGAATCCGTCACCACCACCTCCGGCATGGCCGGCAAGTTCGTCGAGCGCGACGGGCTGCTCGTGCTCACCTGGCGGCTCGGCCCGCGGCGCGTCGACACGGGCTTCCGCGTCCGGCACGCGGGGGAGCAGGCGGCGCTGATCGAGGCGCTGCTGACCCTGCCGGGCGTGCGACGACGCGAGGCGCCGCGGGGCGTGCCCGACACCGAGCCGGTGTCCGGCCCCGACCGCGGCGCCACCACCACCGATCCCACCGACCCCACCACCGAGACCAGGGGACCTTCCGCATGACCACTCCCGCCATCCTGATCCTCGAGGACGGGCGCACCTTCCGCGGCCGCTCCTACGGCGCCGTCGGGCAGGCGCTCGGCGAGGCCGTCTTCGCCACCGGCATGACCGGCTACCAGGAGACCATCACCGACCCGTCCTACGCCGGCCAGCTCGTGGTGCAGACCGCACCGCACATCGGCAACACCGGCGTCAACCGCGAGGACGCCGAGTCCGTGCGCATCCAGGTCGCCGGCTACATCGTCCGCGACCCCGCCCGCCGCGCGTCCAACTGGCGCAGCGAGTCCTCCCTCGACGACGAGCTGGTCCGCCAGGGCGTCGTGGGCATCGCCGGCATCGACACCCGCGCGCTCACCCGGCACCTGCGCGACGCCGGCTCCATGCGCGGCGGCATCTTCTCCGGCCCCGCCGCCGAGCGGCCCGTCGCCGAGCTGGCCGCGGAGGTCGCCGCGAGCCCGCGGATGACCGGCGCGAAGCTGGCCGAGACGGTCTCCGTCAGCGAGCCCGAGGTGATCGAGCCCGCCGACCACGGCTGGGACGGGCCGGTCCGCTTCACCCTCGCCGCCGTCGACCTCGGCATCAAGGCGATGACCCCGCACCGGTTCGCCGAGCGCGGCGTGCGGGTGCACGTGCTGCCCGCCACGACCACGTGGGAGCAGCTGCAGGCGGTGCAGCCCGACGGCGTCTTCTACTCCAACGGTCCCGGCGACCCGGCCACCGCGGAGGACCAGATCGCCCTGCTGCGCCGGGTCCTGGACGCCCGGATCCCGTTCTTCGGGATCTGCTTCGGCAACCAGCTGCTCGGCCGGGCGCTCGGCTTCGGCACCTACAAGCTCCGCTTCGGGCACCGGGGCATCAACCAGCCGGTGCTGGACCGCAGCACCGGCAGGGTGGAGATCACCTCCCAGAACCACGGCTTCGCCGTCGACGCCCCCCTGGACGGACCCGTCGAGGCGCCCGCCGGGGACTACGGCCGGGTCGAGGTCAGCCACGTGTGCCTCAACGACGACGTCGTCGAGGGCCTGCGCTGCCTGGACATCCCCGCCTTCTCGGTCCAGTACCACCCGGAGGCGGCGGCCGGCCCGCACGACGCGGCCTACCTGTTCGACCGGTTCATCGCACTCATGGAGGACTCCCACTGATGCCCAGACGCGACGACCTCACCTCCGTCATGGTGATCGGCTCCGGGCCGATCGTCATCGGGCAGGCGGCCGAGTTCGACTACTCCGGCACCCAGGCACTGCGCGTGCTCAAGGAGGAGGGCCTGCGGGTCATCCTCGTCAACTCCAACCCGGCGACGATCATGACGGACCCGGAGCTGGCCGACGCCACGTACGTCGAGCCGATCACCCCGGAGGTGGTCGAGAAGATCATCGCCAAGGAGCGGCCCGACGCCCTGCTGCCGACCCTGGGCGGGCAGACCGCCCTGAACACCGCGATCGCACTCGACGGCAACGGGGTGCTCGAGAAGTACGGCGTCGAACTGATCGGCGCCAACGTCGCGGCGATCAACCTCGGCGAGGACCGCGAGGCCTTCAAGGGCGTCGTCGAGCGCTGCGGCGCCGAGTCCGCCCGGTCCCGGATCGTGCACAGCCTGGACGAGGCGTTCGCCGCCGTCGAGGAACTGAACTACCCCGTCGTCGTCCGCCCGTCCTTCACCATGGGCGGCCTCGGCTCGGGCATCGCCTACGACGAGACGGACCTGCGCCGCATCGCCGGCGCCGGCATCCAGTACAGCCCGACCTCCGAGGTGCTCCTGGAGGAGTCCATCCTCGGCTGGAAGGAGTACGAGCTGGAGATGATGCGCGACCGCAACGACAACGTCGTGGTGGTGTGCTCCATCGAGAACCTCGACCCGGTCGGCGTGCACACGGGCGACTCCATCACCGTCGCCCCCGCACTGACCCTGACGGACCGCGAGTACCAGAAGCTGCGCGACGTGGCCATCGCCGTCATCCGCGAGGTCGGCGTCGACACCGGCGGCTGCAACATCCAGTTCGCCGTCGAGCCGTCCACCGGCCGCGTCGTCGTGATCGAGATGAACCCCCGGGTGTCCCGCTCGTCCGCGCTGGCGTCGAAGGCCACCGGCTTCCCGATCGCCAAGATCGCCACGAAGCTGGCCGTCGGCTACACCCTGGACGAGATCCGCAACGACATCACCCGGGAGACCCCGGCGTCGTTCGAGCCGACCCTGGACTACGTCGTCGTCAAGGTGCCGCGCTTCGCGTTCGAGAAGTTCCCGGCCGCGGACCCGACGCTGACCACCACGATGAAGTCCGTCGGTGAGGCGATGGCCATCGGCCGCAACTTCACCGAGGCGCTGCAGAAGGCGATGCGCTCGCTCGAGCAGTCCGGCTCCTCGTTCGACTTCCGGCCGGCCGCCGCGGGGGAGAAGGAGGCCGCCCTCGCGGGCGCCGCCAGCCCGACGACGGCGCGCATCCACCAGGTCCAGCGGGCCCTGCTGGCCGGGGCGAGCATCGAGGAGCTGTTCGAGACCACGGCCATCGACCCGTGGTTCCTCGACCAGATCGTGCTGCTGAACGAGGTCGCCGCCGAGATCCGCGAGGCCGAGGGCCTGACGCCGGAGCTGCTGCGCCACGCCAAGCAGCACGGCTTCTCCGACGCCCAGCTAGGCTCCCTGACCCACCAGTCCGAGGCCGTGATCCGGGGCATCCGGCACGCCCTGGGCATCCGTCCCGTGTTCAAGACGGTGGACACCTGCGCCGCCGAGTTCGCCGCGTACACGCCGTACCACTACTCGGCGTACGACGAGGAGGACGAGATCGCGCCGCACGGACACCCGTCCGTCATCATCCTCGGCTCGGGGCCGAACCGGATCGGGCAGGGCATCGAGTTCGACTACTCGTGCGTGCACGCGTCCCTGGTGCTCGGCGAGGCCGGCATCGACACGGTGATGATCAACTGCAACCCCGAGACGGTCTCCACCGACTACGACATCTCCTCCCGGCTGTACTTCGAGCCGCTGACGCTGGAGGACGTGCTCGAGGTGATCGCCGCGGAGCGTCGCACCGGCGGCCTGCTCGGCGTGTTCGTGCAGCTGGGCGGGCAGACCCCGCTCAAGCTCGCCGAGCAGCTGCAGGCCGCGGGCGTGCCGATCCTGGGGACCCCGCCGGAGGCGATCGAGGCGGCCGAGCACCGCGGCGTGTTCTCCCGGGTGCTGGACGCGGCCGGGCTGACCGTCCCGAAGAACGGCACCGCCGTCAGCTTCGAGGACGCGAAGGCCATCGCCGACGAGATCGGCTACCCGGTGCTCGTGCGCCCGTCGTACGTGCTCGGCGGCCGCGGCATGGAGATCGTGTACGACGAGGCGGGCCTGGCCCGGTACATCGCGCACGCCACCGAGATCACCGAGGACCACCCGGCCCTGATCGACCGGTTCCTCGAGGACGCCATCGAGATCGACGTCGACGCCCTGTTCGACGGCACCGACCTGTACGTCGGCGGCGTCATGGAGCACATCGAGGAGGCCGGCATCCACTCCGGCGACTCCGCGTGCGTGCTCCCGCCGATCACGCTGGGCTCCGACGTCGTCGACCGGGTGCGCACCGCGACCCGGGCCATCGCGGACGGCGTCGGGGTGCGCGGGCTGATCAACATCCAGTTCGCCCTCGCCTCCGACGTGCTGTACGTGCTCGAGGCCAACCCCCGGGCGTCCCGGACCGTGCCGTTCGTGTCCAAGGCGACCGGCGTGCAGCTGGCCAAGGCCGCCGCCCTGATCGGCACCGGGAGGACGATCGCGCAGCTGCGCGGCTCGCTGCTCCCCGAGACCGGGGACGGGTCCACCCTGCCGCTGTCCGCGCCGTTCGCGGTCAAGGAGGCCGTGTTGCCGTTCAGCCGGTTCCGCACCCCGGAGGGCACGGTCGTCGACTCGCTGCTCGGCCCCGAGATGCGCTCCACCGGCGAGGTGATGGGCATCGACGCGTACTTCGACACGGCGTTCGCCAAGAGCCAGGCCGCGGCGAACAACGCACTGCCCTCGGAGGGCACCGCGTTCGTGTCGATCGCGAACCGGGACAAGCGGGCCATGGTGATGCCGATCAAGCGGCTCGCGGATCTGGGCTTCCGGCTGCTCGCCACCGCCGGTACCGCCGAGGTGCTGCGCCGCAACGGGATCTCGGCGGACGTGGTCCGCAAGATCGGCGAGGAGCCCGGCGCGGTGGGCGAGCAGGACGCGCCGACCATCGCGGAGCTGATCACCAGCGGCGGCGTCGACCTGGTCGCCAACACCCCCACCGGGGGAGCGGCGCGCGAGGACGGCTACGAGATCCGCGCGGCCGCCACCTCCACCGGCATCCCCGTGATCACCACGCTGGCCGAGCTGGGCGCCGCGGTGCAGGCGATCGAGGCGCAGCGCACCTACACGTGGTCGGTCGCCAGCCTGCAGGAGCACGCGGCGCGGCTGGCCGCGGCGCGTGACGCGGGCGAGCAGGAGCCGGCACGTGTCTGAGCGGGATCCCGGGCGGGTTCCCGAGCCGGCCGCCGGCCCGGCGCCGACGCCGGATCCCCTGCCGGGCGCCGGTCCCGCGGCGGTGTCGGAGCTCGGCTTCGGGCCGCGCCTGCAGGCCGCGATGGCCCGCCGCGGTCCGCTGTGCGTCGGCATCGATCCCCACCCGGCGCTGCTGAGCGCCTGGGAGCTGCCCGACGACGCCGCCGGTGTGGAGCGGTTCTCCCGCACCGTGCTGGAGGCCGCCGCCGGGCGGTGCGCGGCGTTCAAGCCGCAGGTGGCCCTGTTCGAACGCCACGGGTCCGCGGGGATGGCCGCGCTCGAGCGGCTGCTCGCGGAGGCGGCCGCGGCGGACGTGTTGACCATCGCCGACGCGAAGCGCGGCGACATCGGCTCGACCATGGCCGCGTACGCGCAGGCCTGGTTGGCCGACGGCTCCCCGCTGGCCGCGGACGCCGTGACGCTGAGCCCGTACCTCGGGTTCGACTCGCTGCGGCCGGCCCTGGACCTGGCGGCCGTCACCGGCCGCGGGGTGTTCGTGCTCGCCCTGACGTCCAACCCCGAGGGCGCCGGCGTCCAGCACGCCGGCGACGACGGCGACGGTGGTTCCGTGGCCGGGCGGATCTGCGCCGCCGCGGCGGACGAGAACGCCGCCCGCCGGTCCGCCGACGGCTGGGGCCCGGTGGGCCTCGTCGTCGGCGCCACCGTCGGGGCGGAGACGATCCGGCGCCTGGGAATCGACCTCGCCGCCGTCGCCGGTCCTCTGCTCGCCCCCGGATACGGCGCCCAGGGGGCCGGCGTGGCCGAGGTCGCGGCCACGTTCGGCCGGGCCGTGCCGGCGGCACTCGTCTCCTCCAGTCGGCAGATCCTGGCGGCGGGGCCTGCGGCCGCGGACGTGCGCGCCGCCGTCGAGGCGACCGTGGAGGACCTCCGGTCGCTCGCCCCGGCGGGCTGAGGACGCCCGTCCGGCGCGCCCGTCCGACCCGCTCGTCCCACCGCTGACCTGCACGCACGTGCCGCGGCGGTGCTACGCCTGCTCCTGTTCCTGGCCGCGAGCCGGGGTTACACTACGTGCACGACGCGACATGGGGGGCTTTCCACCCGGGCACCGGTGCACTCGCGGAACCGGCGCGCGGAGCTTGTTCGACCATCCATCAGGAGCGCCGGACGGCCCGCGAGGCCGGTCCCGGTGCCCGGGACGTGTACGGGAGAGAACCGTGGCTCTGAAACCGTTGACCACCGACGAACGGGCGCGCGCCCGCGACAAGGCGACCGCGGCGAGGTCCGTGCGAGCCGACGCGAAGTCACGACTGAAGTCGGGGAACTCGTCGGTCGCCTCCGTGATCGATTCCGGCGCCTCCGACGAGGCGATCGGCCGGATGAAGGTCAGCGAGATGCTCGAGTCGCTGCCCGGCGTCGGCAAGAAGCGCTCGGCGGCTATCATGGCCGAGGTCGGCATCTCGCCGTCCCGTCGGATCCGGGGCCTCGGCGTGCACCAGCGCAAGGCCCTCATCGACTATCTCACCGCACACTAGGGGCCGGCCCACCGCAGCGTGGTCGCCCCGCGACGCACAGGGCGCCGCAGCACCCGCCGAGCGCACGGCGGACCGCGACGCCCGGACAAGGGCCCCAGCATCGTGAGCGACGACGCGCCGACGGCGATCGGTACCGAACCGGCCTCGAGCACCGACCCGGAAGCGCCGGGGACGGGAGCGGATGGTTCCCCGCGCCTGACCGTGCTGGCCGGGCCGACCGCCGTCGGCAAGGGCACCGTCTCCACCTACATCCGCGACCACTACCCCCAGGTGTGGCTCTCGGTCTCGGCGACGACCAGGCCGCCACGCCCGGGCGAGCGGGACGGCGTGCACTACTTCTTCCTCACCCCCGAGCGGTTCGACGAGCTGGTCGCGACGGGTCAGATGCTCGAGTGGGCCGTCGTGCACGGGCGGCACCGGTACGGCACCCCTCGCCCCGCGGTGGAGGCGGCGCTGGCCGAGGGCCGCAGCGTCCTGCTGGAGATCGACCTCCAGGGCGCCCGGCAGGTGCGCGACGCCATGCCCGAGGCGTCGTTCGTCTTCCTCGCGCCGCCGACGTGGGACGAGATGGTCCGGCGGCTGATCGGGCGGGGCACCGAGACCCCCGAGGAACAGCAGCACCGGCTCGAGACCGCTAGACTGGAGCTTGCTGCAGAACCCGAGTTCGACCACACCGTGGTCAACGACAGGGTCGAGCGGGCCGCCGCGGAGCTCGTCAGCCTGATGGGGCTGCCCGCCCGCTGAGCCGCTTCCCACCCGCCCGGCCCACCGGTTCTGCCCGACGAACCTCGGCCACCGGCCCGCCCGGCGCCCGAGACCCCGACACCTGGAGACAAATCCGTGACCACTCACGCCGAAGGCATCATTTCCCCGTCGATCGACTCGCTGCTGGAGACGACCGACTCCAAGTACGCGCTCGTCATCTACGGCGCCAAGCGGGCCCGCCAGATCAACGCCTACTACGCGCAGCTGCACGAGGGCCTGTTCGAGTACGTCGGCCCGCTGGTGGAGACCCGGCTGAACGAGAAGCCCCTGTCCATCGCGCTGCGCGAGATCGAGGAGGGCCTGCTCGAGCGCAAGGCCATCGACCCCGACGCCGTGCCGGCCGCCCCGTCCGCGCTGGACGACGCGGACGTCTTCGGCGACGCCGACCCCACCGCGTGACCCGGGGCGGCGCGTGAAGGTCGTCCTCGGTGTCGGCGGCGGGGTCGCCGCCTACAAGAGTGCCCTGTTGCTGCGGCTCTTCACCGAGCAGGGCCACGACGTCACCGTCCTGCCCACCGCCGCGTCGCTGAACTTCGTCGGCGCCGCCACCTGGGAGGCCCTCTCCGGCCGGCCCGCGCCGCGCGACGTCTTCGAGGACGTCGAGCAGGTCAACCACGTGCGCCTCGGCAGCGAGGCGGACCTCGTCGTCGTCGCTCCCGCCACCGCGGACCTGCTCGCCCGGGCCGCCCACGGCCTGGCCGACGACCTGCTGACCAACACCCTGCTGGTGGCCACCTGCCCGGTGCTGCTCGTGCCGGCCATGCACACGCAGATGTGGCAGCACCCGGCGACGGCCGCCAACGTCGCGACCCTCCGGTCCCGCGGCGTGCACGTGCTCGACCCCGCCGTGGGCCGCCTCACCGGCGCCGACAGCGGTCCCGGCCGGCTGCCCGACCCCGACGACATCCACGCGGCGGCCCTCGCGCTGATCGACGAGCCGTCCTCGCCGGGGCGGGAGGCCGCATCCGGCAGTGTTCTCGCCGGGCGGCGGGTTCTCGTGACCGCCGGCGGCACCCGCGAGCCGCTCGACCCCGTCCGCTACCTCGGCAACCGCTCCAGTGGCAAGCAGGGCGTCGCCCTGGCCCGGGCGGCACGGGCGGCCGGAGCCGAGGTCACCCTGATCGGGGCCAACCTGCAGGTCGAGCCGCCCGCCGGCGTCGAACACGTGGCCGTCGAGACCAGCGAGCAGTTGCACGACGCCGTGCTCGCCGCCCGGGGCGACGCCGACCTCGTCATCATGGCCGCCGCCGTCGCCGACTTCCGGCCCCGCAGCCTCGCCGCGCACAAGATCAAGAAGAGCGAGGACGGGACCGACCCCGTCATCGAACTGACCCGCACCCCGGACATCCTCGCCGAGATCTCCGCGCACCGGGCCCGGCCCGGGCAGGTGATCGTCGGTTTCGCCGCCGAGACCGGCGACGCGACGCACACCCCGCTCGAGTTCGCCCGGGCCAAGCTGGCCCGCAAGGGGTGCGACGCCCTGGTGCTCAACGAGGTCACCGACGGCGCCGTGTTCGGGCAGGACAGCACCGCCGTGCACGTCGTCACCCCCGACGGCCAGGTGGCCGAGGCGAGCGGCACCAAGGATGATGTCGCCGTGTTCCTCGTGGGCACATTCGCCCGGATCGCAGCCAGTACAGTGGGCAGGTGACTTCCACCGATCTGCGTCTGTTCACCTCCGAATCCGTGACGAACGGGCACCCGGACAAGATCTGCGACCAGATCAGTGACGCCATCCTCGACGGGCTGCTGACCGCCGACCCCAACTCCCGCGTGGCGGTCGAGACCATGGTCACGACCGGCCTCGTGCACGTCGCCGGCGAGGTGACCACATCGGGCTACGTCGAGATCCCGCGGATCGTGCGCGACACCATCCTGCGGATCGGCTACGACTCCTCCGACAAGGGCTTCGACGGCGCCAACTGTGGCGTCTCCGTCTCCATCGGCGAGCAGTCGCCGGACATCTCCGGTGGCGTCACCACCTCCCTGGAGGTGCGAGAGGGGCGGGCCGTCGACGACCTGGACCGGCAGGGCGCCGGCGACCAGGGGCTCATGTTCGGCTACGCCAGCGAGGAGACGCCGGTCCTGATGCCGATGCCGATCTGGCTCGCCCACCGGCTCTCGGAGCGACTGACGGACGTGCGCACGTCCGGGGCCCTGCCCGCCCTGCGCCCGGACGGGAAGACCCAGGTCACCATCGGGTACGACGGACTGACCCCGGTGAGCGTCGACACCGTCGTCGTCTCCACCCAGCACGAGGCCGACTACGCCCAGGCGCAGTTGAAGGCCGACATCACGGCCGCGGTCATCGAGCCGGTGCTCGCGTCCTCGGGCCTCGACACGTCGAACACGAAGCACATCATCAACCCCGGCGGGCCGTTCGTCATCGGCGGCCCGGTGGGCGACGCCGGTCTGACCGGCCGCAAGATCATCGTCGACACCTACGGGGGAATGGCCCGGCACGGCGGCGGCGCGTTCTCCGGCAAGGACCCGTCGAAGGTGGACCGCTCCGCCGCGTACGCGATGCGCTGGGTCGCGAAGAACGTCGTGGCCGCCGGGCTCGCCGCACGCGCCGAGATCCAGGTCGCCTATGCGATCGGTCGGGCGCACCCGGTGGGCCTGTACGTCGAGACGTTCGGCACCGAGAAGACCGACCCGGCGCGGATCTCCCGCGCCATCCGCGAGGTGTTCGACCTGCGCCCGCTGGCGATCATCCGGGACCTCGACCTGCAGCGGCCGATCTACGCCCGCACCGCCGCGCACGGTCATTTCGGTCGCGAGGAGCCGGGCTTCACCTGGGAGCTCACCGACCGCGCCGACGCGCTGCGGAGCGCCGCCGGGCTCTGACCGAGTCGCCCGGCACCTCGACCGTCCCCGCCGGCACGGTTCTGTCGGAGGCCGGTGGTGGACTGTGTCCACGGCCGTGACGTCGTCGCGGCGCCGGTCGATCGCACGCACCGCCCGGTCCCCGCCGAGTGGTGGGCGCCGTTCAGGAGGGAGGACCCGATGGCTGCATCCACGCCGGGGGAGGACTCCGGCCAGGCGGCGCTGCTCGACCTGCCCGCGGCCCGCACGGCGGCGGCCGTCGAGGACACCGCCGAGCCCGTCGATGTCGTGCGCGTCGTCGTCGACAGCCCGCTGCCGCATCTGGATCGGCCGTTCGACTACCGTGTCCCGGCCGCGATGAGCGAGTCGGTCACGGTCGGGTGCCGCGTCACCGTCCGCTTCTCCGGCCGGGTCCGTTCCGGCTTCGTGGTGGACCGGGTACGCGAGCCGGACCCGGACGGGCGGCTGGCCGACCTGCAGCGCGTCGACTCGTCGGTGCCCGTGCTCACCGGCGCGGTGCTGGAACTGGCCCGCGCGGTCGCCGCCCGTTACGCCGGTGTCACCTGGGACGTGCTGCGCGCCGCCGTGCCCTCCCGCGTCGCCTCCGTCGAGAAGGCCCTCGACGTGCCGCCCGCGCTGCTGCGCTGGACGGGCGACGGCGACGGCGACGACCGCCTCGACGAGGCGACGGACGACACCGCCACCGACGACACCGAGGCCCCGACGACGGTGGGCCGGGTGCCCACGGACCCGGCCTTCTCCCTCTATCCGCACGGTGAGGTGTTCCTCGCCCACCTGCGCGACGGCGGATCGCCCCGCGCCGTGCTGGACGCGGCCCCCGGGCACGGGCCGCATGCCTGGCCCGAGCTGCTGGCCGCGGCGATCGAGGCGTGTCATGCCTCCGGCCGGGGCGCGATCGCCGTCGTGCCGGACCTGCGCGATCTCGCCCGGCTGGAAGCCGCGCTGAGGGAGCGGCTGCCCGCGGGCACCGTCGTCCGGCTCAGCGCCGACGACGGGCCGACGCCGCGCTACCGGAACTACCTGGCCCTGCGATTCGGGGCGGCGCGGGTGGCGATCGGCACCCGGTCCGCCGCCTGGGCGCCGGTGCGGGACCTCGGCCTGCTGTGCCTCTGGGACGACGGGGACGACCTGCACGTCGAACCCCGCGCTCCCTATCAGCACAGCCGCGAGGTGCTGTTGCTGCGCGCCGGTCAGGCGGACACCGGCGTGCTGCTGGCCGGCGCGGGTCGGAGCACCGAGGCGCAACGACTGGTGGAGTCCGGGTGGGCGCAACCGCTCAGCCCGGACCGGCACACTCGCCGCCGGACGGCACCGCGCGTGGTCAGCACCGTCGACAGCGTCCAGTCCGCGCGGGATCCGCTCGCCCGGGTGGCCCGGTTGCCGCAACTCGCGCACGAGACCGCCCGCGCGGCGCTGGCCCGTGGGCCGGTGCTCGTGCAGGTGGCACGCACCGGGTACGCACCCGCGCTCTCGTGCCAGCGGTGCCGGCAACCCGCCCGCTGCCCGCACTGCGCCGGGCCGCTCGCGGTCGCCGGGCGGAACGCACCGCCGGTGTGCCGCTGGTGTCACCGCCACGCCCCCGGATACACGTGCCCGGTGTGCGGCGGTACCGCCCTGCGGATGATCGCCGTCGGGGCGCTGCGCACCGCGGACGAACTGGGCCGGGCGTTCCCGCAGGTGCCGGTCATCTCCTCGTCCGGGGATCACATCCGCACCGACGTCCCGGACGAGCCGGCGCTCGTCGTCGCCACGTCCGGCGCCGAACCCGTTGCGGTCGGCGGGTACGCCGCCGCGCTGCTGCTCGACGGGGACGCGATGCTCGAACGCGAGTCCCTGCGGGCGGCGGAGGAGACGGTGCGGCGCTGGTTCGGCGCGGCCGGCCTGGTCCGCGGCGCCGCGGACGGCGGCGTCGTGGTCGTCACGGCGGGGGAGTCCGCCGCCGTCGCGGCCCTGGTGCGCTGGGATGCCGCGGGCTTCGCGGAGCGGGAGTACGCGCTGCGCCGTGAGCTGGCGCTTCCGCCGGCCGTCCGGGTCGCCGCCATCACGGGGACGCCCGACTCGGTCCGGGACCTGGTCGAGCGGGCGGAGCTGCCGCACGACTGCCGGGTGATCGGGCCGGTGCCGGTTCCCGGCGCGGACACCGACGCACCCGGGCCGGCGGTGCCGGACGCCGGTGCGGCCGGAACGCGGGAGGAGCGCGCGCTCGTGTTCTTCTCCTACCGGCACGGTGCCGCGGTGGCCGGCGCCCTCAAGGCCTCACGGGCGCGCCAGTGGGCCGCCAAGCGGGCCGCGCCGGCACACCTGCGCCTGGACGGCCTCGACCTGGTCTGACGGTGTGCCCACGTGGACGTGTCGTGGGACCGGGACGGCCGGCCGGCGCGGACGGCTCAGCGGCGGCGGGCGATCCGGGTCAGCAGCCGCGACAGCCGCCCGGTCGCCGACCCGTCGACGGCATGCCGCTGCCGCACCACGTCCTCCGCCAGGTTCAGCAGGGTGCGCGCGGAGGCGTCCCAGTCGAAGTCGGCGGCGCGCTCGACGCCCCGGGTCGACGCGTCCGCGAACGCCCGCGGAACCTCCAGCTCCCGCACGGCGGCGGCCACCGCCGCCGGATCCGTCGGCGGCACGTAACGGACGGCGTCGGCGCCGACCTCCCGGAAGATCGGGATGTCACTGGCGATCACCGGCGTGCCCTCGGCCATCGCCTCCACCAGCGGCAGCCCGTACCCCTCCGCCTGGGACAGGGTGACGAGGGCGGTGCACCGGTGTAGCAGGTCCGTGTACTCCTCGTCGCTCACCCCGTCGTGGAACACCACGTCCGCGCCCGCCGGGATGCCCGCGGTCAGCTCCCGGCGTCGCACCGGCGGCACCCGGCTGAGCAGGTGCAGGGTGTACCCGGGCAGGTGCTCCATCGCGGCGATCAGCGTCTCGACGTTCTTGTACGGCAGGAAGGCGCCCATGTACACGAGGGAGCGCTCCGGCGTCGTGCGGGGATCCCGCGGACCGGAGGAATCGGCCGGTTGCGGGGCGTTGCCGATCACCGTGACCGGGCGCCGGGTCAGCCGAAGCCGCGCGATCGCGGCCGCCGTGGTGGCGCTGACCGTGGCGACGGCGTCGGCGCGGTTCAGCAGCAGCCGCTGCGGCCAGTACGCCCGATGATAGAGCCGCCACAGCACGCGCACCGGAGCGGGCAGGAACCCCGGCGGGGTGGGGTGCTCGTAGTAGATGGTGTCGTGCAGGGTCAGGATCAGCCCGTACCGGCGGCCGGCGCTGCCCATCGTCTGCATGGGGCAGAACACGACGTCGGGCCGCAGCCGGTTGACGGTACCGGCGATGACCAGTTCGGCGGGGGAGAGCGGGCTGCCGACCTTGACCCAGGGCACGTCCGGCAGCAGCTCGAGCTGGCGCTCGTCGTGGATCAGCATGACGACGTCGGTGTGCCGGGCCAGGGCGGCGATCAGGCTCGCGCCGTACCGGCTGATGCCGTCGTGCCGCCCGATCCGCGTGAACCGCGCGTCCACCAGCAGCCTCACGACGCCGCCCCCTCGCCGGTCGCGGCCGGATGCCGATCCAGGAAGTCGCCGATGAGCCCGGCGACCAGCTCCGGCGTCTCGTAGTGGGTCAGGTGGCCCACCCCGGCGATCACCGACAACTCGGAGCCGGGCAGCAGGGTGTGCAGCCGCCGCTGAGTGTCCAGGGGGGCGATGTCGTCCGCGTCGCCCGCGATCAGCTGCACCGGCAGCGTCAGTCGGCCCGCCACCTCCGTGACGGTGCCGGTGACCGACGCGGTGAACGCCTCCCGCACGACGCGCCGGTCGGCGAAGGCGCTGAAGTAGCGGCGGTGCTGGTCGTGGATGAACCGGCGCAGGGCGGGATCCTTCGTCGTGGCCATCACCTCGCTCATCAGCCGCACGATCACCCGGTTGCGCAGCAGCGCCTGCCCGATCGGTTCGGGGAGACGGGCGCCTGCGGCGTAGTACAGCTGGGCGAGCCGGGACATCAGCGCTTGCGGTCCCTCGAGCGCCGGCGCGGCGATCGGGTTGATCAGGGTGAGGCTGCTGAACGCGTCCGGACCAGCGGCGACGGCGTGCGCGGCGACGATCGAGCCGAAGGAGTGTCCCACCAGGGCGGGGGCGCCACCGGGCTGGACCGCGTCGGCGACCAGCCGGACGAACCGAGCGTACGCGGGCACGTCGTGCCGGCCGTCGAACGGGGCGGCGGCGCCGAAGCCGGGCAGATCGGGCACGACGACGCGCCATCCCGGCGTCGCGCTCGACGAACCGCTCGCCAGCGCGGCGGCGATCCCCGCGAGGCCGTGGTGGTCGCCGCGGAAGCCGTGGACGAGCACGACGGTGCGGGCGGGTGCGCCCGCATCGCCGTACCACCAGACGGGAGCCCGGCGTCCGTCGGCCAGGTCGAGAGTGGCGGACCGAGCGTCCATCACATCTGCTCCGGGTCGGGACCGCCCCGGTCACCGCGGTCCAGCGCCGCGATCCGGGCCATCGTCTCGTCGTCGAGCCGGAACGAGAACAGGTCGACGTTCTGGGCGATCCGCTCCGCGCTGCTCGCCTTCGGGATGACGACGGTGCCGCGCTGCAGGTGCCAGCGCAGGATCAGCTGGGCGATCGAGACGCCGAGCGGTCCGGCGATCGAGGCGAGCTCGGCGTCGTGCAGGCAGGCACCACGGCCCAGCGGGCTCCACGCCACGGTCACGATGCCGTGCGCGGCGTGGAAGGCGAGCAGGTCGTCCTGCTGCAGATACGGGTGCAGCTCCACCTGGTTGACCGCCGGGATCACGTCCGTCTCCGCGAGCAGCCGCTCGAGCTGGCCGACGGTGAAGTTGCTGACGCCGATGCTGCGCACCGCGCCCTCGTGGTACAGGGCCTCGAGCTGCCGCCAGGCGTGCACGTACCGGTCCGCCGACGGCACCGGCCAGTGGATCAGATACTGGTCCACGGTGGTCAGGCCGAGGGTTTCCCGGGACCGGGCGAAGGCCGCCCGCGCGTCGTCGTGCCGGTCGTTCCACAGTTTCGTGGTGACGAACACGTCCTCGCGGCGCAGACGGAGGTCGCCCGCCTCCGCGGCGGCCTCCCGCACGGCGGCGCCGACGCCGGCCTCGTTGCGATACAGGGCGGCGGTGTCCACGTGCCGGTACCCGGCCTCCAGGGCGAGGCCGACGAGCTCGGCCGCGCGCTCCGGTGGCACCTGGTAGGTGCCGAAGCCGACGGTCGGCATGGTCACCCCGTTGTTGAGCACGATCTGGTGCGGTACCGGGGCCGCGTGCGTGGTGCGGCTCGACGCTGGATCCATGGTCCCGACTCTATCCGTGCACGTGGAGCATGCTTTCGACGGGGGCGCGACACGGGCAACAGCGGTTGCGTCGGCGTCCACTTGCGCTGAAGATGTGGTGGGGACCACACCGGTTCCCCACCCCATCGGCACCACGGGGATGTCCGTTCCACCCCGCGCACGAGGGACGACGACGTTCCGCGTGTCCGCTTCCATGAAGGAGTCAACGGTGTCACCAACCGCATTCGTGGCCGAGCTGATCGGCACCACGCTGCTGCTGCTGCTCGGCTGCGGCGTCGTCGCGAACGTCGCTCTCGCCCGCACCAAGGGCAACGGCGGCGGCTTCCTGATGGTCAACTTCGGCTGGGGCCTCGCGGTCTTCGCCGGTGTCTACGCCGCTGCCGCCTCCGGGGCCCACCTGAACTTCGCGGTCACCGTGGGACTCTGGGTCAACCCGCAGACGGAGGCCTTCGGTCCCGGCATCGACAAGACGTTCGGCAACGCCCTGCTGTACCTGCTCGCCCAGATGATCGGGTCGATCCTCGGCGCCGTGCTCGCGTGGGCCGCCTACAAGCAGCACTTCGACGAGGAGCCGGACCCGGCGAACAAGCTCGGGGTGTTCTCCACCGGCCCGGCCATCCGCAGCACCGCCTGGAACCTGATCACCGAGATCATCGGCACCTTCGTGCTCGTGCTCGTCATCGTCAGCTTCGGGAACAACCCGAGCGGCCTCGGCCCGCTGGCCGTCGCCCTGCTCGTCGTCGGCATCGGGGCGTCCCTCGGCGGACCGACGGGCTACGCGATCAACCCGAACCGTGACCTCGGCCCGCGCATCGCCCACGCCTTCCTGCCGATCAAGGGCAAGGGCTCCAGCGACTGGGGCTACGCCTGGATCCCGGTCGTGGGGCCGATCGTCGGGGGCATCCTCGGCGGCCTGGTCGCCCCGCTCGTGCACTACGCCGCCACCGCGGCCTGAGTCGCGCCCCCACCCGTTCACCCTCACGACAGGAGTCACTCATGGCCGACTACGTTCTGGCGATCGACCAGGGCACCACGTCCTCCCGCGCCATCGTCTTCGACAAGTCCGGCAGCATCATCTCCACCGGCCAGCTCGAGCACGAGCAGATCTTCCCCCGGGCCGGCTGGGTCGAGCACGACCCGGAGGAGATCTGGACCAACGTCCGGGAGGTCATCGGCATCGCGCTGAGCCGTGCCAACCTGACCCGGCACGACATCGCCGCCGTCGGCATCACCAACCAGCGGGAGACCGCGGTGGTGTGGGACAAGACCACCGGCAAGCCGGTCTACAACGCGATCGTCTGGCAGGACACTCGCACGCAGAAGATCGTCGACGAGCTCGCCGCCGACGGCGGGGTCGAGCGGTTCAAGGACAAGGTCGGCCTCCCGCTGGCCACCTACTTCTCCGGCACCAAGGTCAAGTGGATCCTCGACAACGTCGACGGCGCCCGCGAGAAGGCCGAAGCCGGCGATCTGCTGTTCGGCAACACGGACAGCTGGGTGGTGTGGAACCTGACCGGCGGCACCGACGGTGGCGTGCACATCACCGACGTCACCAACGCGTCCCGCACCATGTTCATGGACCTGGAGACCCTGTCCTGGGACCAGGGCATCCTCGACGTGTTCGGCGTGCCCGCCTCGATGCTGCCGCAGATCAAGTCCTCCTCCGAGGAGTACGGCACGGTGCACAGCTCCCAGCTGCTGCGCGAGACGCCGGTGGCCGGCATCCTCGGCGACCAGCAGGCCGCCACGTTCGGGCAGGCGGCGTTCGAGAAGGGCGGCGCCAAGAACACGTACGGCACCGGCAACTTCCTCATCGTCAACACCGGGGAGGAGATCGTCCACTCGAAGAACGGCCTGCTGACCACCGTCTGCTACAAGCTCGGCGACGCGAAGCCGGTGTACGCGCTCGAGGGCTCCATCGCCGTCACCGGCTCCCTGATCCAGTGGCTGCGGGACAACCTGGGCCTGATCAAGACGGCGCCCGAGGTGGAGGAGCTCGCCCGCACGGTCGAGGACAACGGCGGCGTGTACGTCGTGCCGGCGTTCTCCGGCCTGTTCGCCCCGTACTGGCGTGGCGACGCCCGCGGCGCCATCGTGGGCCTGACCCGGTACGTCAACAAGGGACACATCGCCCGGGCGGCGCTGGAGGCCACGGCCTTCCAGACCCGTGAGGTGCTCGACGCCGCCAACGCGGACGCCGGGGTCGACATGGAGGACCTGCGGGTGGACGGCGGCATGGTCGCCAACGACGCCCTGATGCAGTTCCAGGCCGACATCCTCGGCATCCCCGTGGTCCGCCCGAAGGTCGTCGAGACGACCGCGCTCGGTGCCGCGTACGCAGCGGGCCTGGCGGTCGGGTTCTGGCAGAGCACGGACGACGTGACCGCCAACTGGGCCGAGGACAAGCGCTGGGAGCCGCAGATGGACGCCGCCGAGCGCGACCGTCAGATGCGGCTGTGGAAGAAGGCCGTCACCAAGACCTTCGACTGGGTCGACGAGGACGTCCAGTAGCACTCTCGCTCCACCGTCCCACGTCGGCGCCGGGTTCGTCCCGGCGCCGACGTGCTGCGGTAGCATGGAGCGCATGCCGATCCGACTTCCCTAGTGGCTGTGCCGGCGGAGGCCCCGTCCCCGCCCCACGGCACAGCGGCCCCTTGCGCAGCGAGGGGCTTTTGTGTGTCCGGACCCGGCCCCGACGCGTACCGAAGGACGAGTGAGAAGCGTGAACACCGAGGCGCAGACCGCCCCCGACGCCCAGCCCACCGGCTGGGACTTCGCCACCCTGGAGGCGACCTGGGGTCCGTGGTGGGAGGAGCACGACGTGTTCGCCCCGGTCGACGACGGGTCGCGGGAACGCCGGTACGTGGCCGACATGTTCCCCTACCCCTCCGGGGACCTGCACATGGGCCACGCGGAGGCCTTCGCGATGGGTGACGTCGTCGCCCGCTACTGGCGCCTGCGGGGCTACGACGTGCTGCACCCGATCGGGTGGGACTCCTTCGGCCTGCCCGCGGAGAACGCCGCGATCGCCCGGAACGCCCACCCGGCCGAGTGGACCTACGCGAACATCGCGACCCAGGCGGCCTCCTTCAAGCGGTACGGGCTGAGCCTGGACTGGAGCCGGCGCCTGCACACGTCCGACCCCGAGTACTACCGGTGGACGCAGTGGCTGTTCCTGCAGCTGTACCGCCGCGGCCTGGCGTACCGGAAGAACTCGCCGGTCAACTGGTGCCCGAAGGACCAGACGGTGCTGGCCAACGAACAGGTCGTCAACGGCGCCTGCGAGCGGTGCGGCACCCCGGTGACGAAGAAGGCCCTGAACCAGTGGTACTTCCGGATCACCGACTACGCGGACCGGCTGCTGGACGACATGGACGCCCTGGCCGGGCACTGGCCCGAGCGGGTGCTGGCGATGCAGCGGAACTGGATCGGCCGGTCCACCGGCGCGCACGTCGACTTCGTCATCGAAGCAGCGGGTTCTGCTCCCGAGCGAAAGGTCACGGTCTTCACCACCCGACCGGACACCCTGTACGGGGCCACGTTCTTCGTCGTCGCCGCGGACGCGGACCTGGCCACCGAGCTGGTCACGGACGAGCACGCGCAGATGCTCACCGCGTACCGCGAGGAGGTCAAGCACCTCTCCGACATCGAGCGGCAGGCCACCGACCGCACCAAGACCGGCGTGTTCCTGGGCCGGTACGCGGTCAACCCGCTCAGCGGGGAGCGGATCCCGGTGTGGGCGGCCGACTACGTGCTGGCCGACTACGGCACCGGCGCGATCATGGCCGTGCCCGCGCACGACCAGCGCGACCTGGACTTCGCCCGCACCTTCGACCTGCCGGTCCGGGCCGTCGTCGACACCGGCGACGAGGACCCGGCCGTGACCGGCATCGCGACCGCCGGCGACGGCACGCTGATCAACTCCGGGCCGCTGGACGGCCTGGCCAAGGCCGAGGCGATCGCCCGCGCCGTCGAGCTGGTCGGGGAGGCCGGCACCGGTGAGGCGACCGTCAACTACCGGCTGCGGGACTGGCTGCTGTCCCGGCAGCGGTTCTGGGGCGCCCCGATCCCGATCATCCACTGCGAGACGTGCGGCGAGGTGCCCGTGCCGGACGAGGCGCTGCCGGTGCGGCTGCCCGACGACATGCGCGGGGCGGACCTGGCGCCGCAGGGCCAGTCCCCGCTGGCGTCCAACGAGGCGTGGGTGCGCGTGGACTGCCCCGCCTGCGGCGGTGAGGCGCGCCGGGACACCGACACGATGGACACCTTCGTCGACTCGTCCTGGTACGTGCTGCGCTACACGTCGCCGCACGACACCGAGGCGGCGTTCGACCCCGAGGCGGTGCGCCGGTGGGCTCCCGTCGACCAGTACGTGGGCGGCGTCGAGCACGCCATCCTGCATCTGCTGTACAGCCGGTTCATCACCAAGGTGCTGCACGACGAGGGCCTGCTCGACTTCACCGAGCCGTTCACGGCGCTGCTGAACCAGGGTCAGGTGCTCAACGGCGGCCGGGCGATGAGCAAGTCGCTGGGCAACGGTGTGGACCTGGGCCAGCAGCTGGACCGGTACGGCGTCGACGCCATCCGGCTGACCATGGTGTTCGCCTCCCCGCCCGAGGACGACGTGGACTGGGCGGATGTGTCCCCTGCCGGGTCGGCGAAGTTCCTGGCCCGGGCGTGGCGGTTGGCGTCCGACGTGGCGTCCCCGGTGGGCGCCGACCCGGCCGCCGGTGACCGGGCGCTGCGGGCCGTCACCCACCGCACCGTCGCGGACGCGGCGGCCCTGTTGGACGACCACAAGTTCAACGTCGTCGTCGCCCGCACCATG
Source organism: Tersicoccus solisilvae (assembly GCF_014643255.1). Classification (GTDB taxonomy): domain Bacteria; phylum Actinomycetota; class Actinomycetes; order Actinomycetales; family Micrococcaceae; genus Tersicoccus; species Tersicoccus solisilvae. Next base: position 121,629 of record NZ_BMJI01000002.1, read on the forward strand.
GAGCTGGTCAACGCGACCCGGAAGGCGATCGACGCCGGCCCGGGCGCCGGCGACCCCGCGGTGCGCGAGGCCGCCGAGGCGGTGGCGATCCTGCTGAGCCTGGTCGGCCCGTACACCGCCGAGGACATGTGGCACCGGCTCGGGCACGACGGCCCGGTCAACCAGGCCGCGTGGCCGACCGTGGACGAGTCACTGCTGGTGCAGCAGACCGTGACCGCCGTCGTCCAGGTCGCCGGCAAGGTCCGGGACCGGCTCGAGGTGCCCGTCGACATCGGCGAGGACGAGCTGCGCGAGCGGGCCCTGGCCGCGGACGGGGTGACGCGGTCCCTGGACGGCCGCGGGGTGCGCACGGTCATCGTGCGGGCACCGAAGCTCGTCAACATCGTCCCGGCCTGAGCCGGCGGACGTGACCGGCAGCGGGGGACGGTCCGCGTGAACGTCTCCGGGCGCGGGTCAGTGCCGCCGGTGGCCGTGGTCACCGACGCCGCCGCCGGCCTGCCCGACGACCTGCGCGCCTCCCTGGAGACCGAGCACGGGCTGATCGTGCTGGACCTGCCGGTGACCGTGGACGGCGTCCCCCTGCCGCCGGGCCCGCCGACCGCGCTGGAGCTCGCCCTGGCGTCGGGCCGTCCCGTGGCCACCTCCCGGCCGTCGCCCGGCGCCGTGGAGGCCGTGTACCGGCGCCTGGCCGAGGCGGGGCACGACCACATCGTCTCGATCCACCTCTCCTCGGGACTGTCCGGCACCGTCGACTCCGCCCGCTGGGCGGCCGGCCGCGTGCCCGTCCCCGTCTCGGTGATCGATTCCGGGACCGCCGGGATGGCACTGGGCTATGCCGTCCGCGACGCCTGCGCGGCGGCCGCCGCAGGGGCGACCCCCGGGGCGGTGGCGGCCGCCGCCCGCCGGACGTCCGAGCGGCACCGCGTGCGGTTCTACGTGCCCAGCCTCGAGACGCTGCGCCGCGGCGGCCGGGTCGGAGGTGCGGCCGCGTGGATCGGCGGGGTGCTCGCCATCAAGCCGCTGCTGCAGATCGCCGACGGCGTGGTGGTGCCCGTCGAGCGGATCCGCGCGGCCGCCCGGGCGGTCCGGCGGCTCGAGGCGCTGGCCGCGGCCGACCTCGCCGCGGCGCCGCCGTCCGCCGGCCGTGAGTGCGCGGTGCACCACTTCGGCAACGTCGCCGAGGCCGAGGAGCTGGCGGAGCGGCTGACCGAACTCACGGGCGTGCGCCCGGTGGTCTCCCGCCTGCCGTCCGTGCTGGCCGCCCACGTCGGGCTCGGGGTGCTCGGCGTCGTCACCGGGCCGGCGGCTTCTCCCTCCCCAGGGCCACCGGACCGCGACTGAATCCACAGTCGGGACTCGTCCGGCACCGGCCCGGTGGTGGGCTTCCTAGCGTGGGGACATGCCCGATCCGCCGCCGCCGTCCCGGAAGGCGCTATTCCGCGACACACCATCCCGCGAGACACCGTCCCGCGAGACACCATCCCGCGAAACACGGTCCCGCGAGACGTGGGCGCGCGTGGACGGCGACGATGGTGACGTCACCCCCGAGGAGGAGTTCGGCTTCGCGCGTGGCATCGGGCGCCGGGGGAGGAGGAGCGCGGCCCTGATCCGGCAGGTCGGTGGCCGTGACGCGAGCGACGGAGTGGGCGAGCCGCCCGACGGCGAGGGCCTGGACCCATGGCCGGACGCGAACCGCGGTGATCATGTCGAGGACGCGTACGACGCGGATGACCGTGACACCGTGGTCGACGAGGGGGCCGTCGACGGGGTCGACGGCGTCGGCGTGCTCGACGGCGACGGTCCCGCGACACGGTATCGCCGGCGTGCGGAGCGTGGCGGCGCACCGCGGGTGGTCTGGCGCATCGGCGCCGGGGCCGCCGCGGTCCTGGCGGTGATCGCGGTCGTGCTGGTGGTGCGGGCGCTCCTCGCCCCCGCCGCGGACATCAGCGTGCAGCCGGTGACGGCTGCCGGGGCCGCCGGCGCGGCGGCGACCGCGTCGCCGCCGGCGGGTTCGGCGCAGGCGGAGTCGTCGCCGGGATCGCCGTCGCCGGGATCACCGTCTCCAGGATCACCGCCGCGCGGGCAGCAGACCGGGTCGCCGGCGGCGCCGGGCGCGCCCGGCGCCGCCGGGGACCCGGCCGCGGTGGCATCGGGTTCGACGGGCGAGAGCCGGGTGGTGGTCCACGTGACCGGAGCCGTGCGTCGGCCCGGCGTGGTCCGGGTGGCCCCGGGCGGTCGCGTCGCCGACGCCGTGGCGGCGGCGGGTGGGGCCCTGCCGGGGGCCCGCCTGGACGCGATCAACCTGGCCGCCCCGGCTCAGGACGGGACACAGATCCACGTGCCGGCCGCGGGCGAGGAGGCCACGAGCGGCGCGTCCGCGACGGTACCCGGCCCCGCGCCGGGCACCGGTGGGAACGAGGCAGGGGCAACCCCGAGTCCTGGTTCGGCGGCCGGTCCGGTGCCGGCGAGTCCGGGCGTCACCGGTCCGGGACCGGGCTCCGTGGCGGCACCGGTGAACATCAACACGGCCGACGTGGCCGGCCTGGACTCGCTTCCCCGGGTCGGTCCGGTGCTGGCACAGCGCATCGTCGCGTGGCGCACCGAGCACGGCCCATTCGGCGGCGTCGACGACCTGGATGCCGTGCCCGGCATCGGCGAGAAGATGATGGCCGATCTGCGTCCGCTGGTGACGACGGGATGAACCGGCGAGCCGATCCTGCGTGGCGCCGGCTGGCCGAGGCGGCCAGCCGCGGTCCTGACCCGGGGGGAGCGGCGGCCGTGAGCGCGGGCGCGCCTACCCGGCCCGCCGCGCCTCGACCCCCTTCCGGGGAGCGGGACAGGGTGCGGGAACGAGCACGGGCGGTCCGGGCGCGGGAACCGGCGCGCGCGGTGGCCGACCGCGAGCGGCGCTGGGACCTGCGGTTGATCGCGCCGGCCGCGGTGATCTGGGCGGGCACCGCCACGGCCGTGACGGTGCCGGATGCGGTGGGATGGGCCCTCGTCGCCGCCGCGGTGGCAGGAATCGCCGTGCTCGTCGTGGCACTGGTCGCGTCGGGCTCTCCTTCGCCTGTGCGGACACGACGGCGAGCGTCGCTGCTGGCCGGCGCCGCCCTGCTGCTCCTGGCCGGTGCGGCCCTCGGGACCGGGCGGATGGCTCACGACACGCAACGGGCCGGACCGATCGGCGCGGCCATCGTCGCGGGCCGCGCCGTGACCGCCGACCTGGTGGTGTCCGAGGAACCTCACCCGCTCCGGCCGGACGCCGGGACACCCCGGGACGCGCAGCTGCTGGTGCGGGGCACGATCACCGCGGCGACCGCCGCCGGTGCGCGCTTCTCCGCGTCGACGCCGGTGCTGGTCGTCGGCGACGACCGGTGGAGGACCGTCCGGCCCGGGCAGACCGTGCGCGTCGCCGGCAGGCTCGCGGCAACCGCGCCCGGGGCACGGGAGGCGGCGTTCCTGCGCGCCAGTGCGCCGCCACGCGTCCTGGTCGCACCCGGACCGGGCGAGGACCTCGCCGCCACGATCCGATGGCAGCTGCGCGAGCGGAGCGCCGCGCGATCGCCGGATGCGGGGCAGCTCGTCCCGGGACTGGTGCTCGGCGACCGGACGCCCCTGGGCGAGGAGCTGCGCACCGTGATGCGCACCGCCTCCCTGACCCACCTGACCGCGGTGAGCGGCACCAACTGCACGATCGTCCTCGGCTGTGTGCTCGGCCTCGGGGTCCTCCTGCGTCTGCCCCGGTGGTCGCTCGTTCCCGGTGCGCTGGCCGCCTTGGCCGCGTTCGTGCTGGTGGTCGGGCCGGACCCGAGCGTGCTGCGGGCCGCGGTGATGGGCGCCGTCGGCGTCGTCGCCGTCATCTCGGGCCGGGGCCGGACGCCGGTCGCGATGCTGTGCACGGCGGTGGGAGTGCTCCTGCTGGTCGACCCGTACCTGGCGACGGCGCTCGGCTTCGCCCTGTCGGTGGTGGCGACCGCTGCCCTGGTCGGGCTGTGCGGGCCGATCGGTGGCGCCGTGACCGCCCTGCTGCCCGCGGGGCCGGCGGCCCGAGTGCCCGTGCCGGTGATCCGACTGATCGCCGCCCCGCTCGCGGCACAGCTCGCCTGCGCCCCGCTGCTCCTGCTCGTCCAGCCCGGCGTGAGCACCTGGGGGGTGGTGGCGAACGCGCTCGTGGCCCCGCTCGTTCCGGTGGTCACCGTGGCCGGGTCGACCGCCGTGCTGCTCGGGTCCGCGTGGGCACCGCTCGCGGCGCTCCCGCTGCAGGTCGCCGCGAGCGGAGCGGACGCCATCGCCGCCGTCGCCCGGACCGCGGCCGCGGCGCCCGCCGCCACACTCCCGTGGCCCGACGGCCCCGCCGGCGCGGCACTGCTGGCCGTTGCCTCGGCGCTGGCCACCGGCGTCCTGCTCTGGGCGGCGCGCCGCAGGGCCCGCGGGCCCCGTGCGACGGGTCCGCCCGCCCGATCGCCGCATCCGGTCCGTCCCGCACCGGCGCGGCGTCGCGTCGACGAGGCGCTGCGCCCACCCCCGGGCAGGACGCCCCGCATCCTGCGGCCGATCCCGTCGGGGGGTCGCGCCGGTGCCCGGCTGCTGGTGCGGACCGCGGTGGTGACTAGCGGCCTCGGGCTGGTGGCGGCCGGCACCGCGGCCTTCACGACAGCGGTGCCCGCCGCCGGGGAGTGGCAGTTGGCCGTGTGCGACGTGGGGCAGGGCGACGGCCTGGTCCTGCGGGCGGGCGAGGGGACGGCGATGCTCGTCGACAGCGGGCCGCCCGGGCCGGCCATGGCGCGCTGCCTGGACCGGTTGGGGGTGCGGCGCCTCGCCGCGGTCGTGCTCACCCATCAGCACGACGACCACTACGGCGGTCTGGCCGAGGCGGTACGAGGCCGCGTGCCGCAGCGGGTGCTCGTCTCCGCCGCGGACGCGACCCTCGCGCCGCCGGTCGCCGCGCTGCTCGGTCGGACCGCGACGCCGGTCGATCGGCTGCAGGCGCCCGCACACGGCAGCGTGGGCGCGGTGAGCTGGTCGGTGCTGTGGCCCCTGTCCCCCCGTCCCGTCGGCGACGAGAACGACAACAGCGTCGTCCTGCGGGTCGACATCGCGGCCGCCGGCGGTCCGCCGCTGCGGGTGCTGCTCACCGGGGATCTGGAGGAGGACGCGGCGGCCGCCCTGCTGAGGGCACCCGGAACCTCGGCCGCGCTGCGGGGGGTCGACGTCATCAAACTGGCGCACCACGGTGCCCGCAACGGCGGCACCGCGCTGCTCGACGCCGTGCGTGCACCGCTCGCCCTCGTCTCCGTGGGCCGAGACAACGAGTACGGGCACCCGGCCGCGGCCGTCCTCGACCATGCCCGGGGCATCGGCGCCACGGTCTGGCGCACGGACCAGCGTGGCGGCGCCACCGTGCGCCGCACCGCCGACCGGGTGGTCGCCACAGCCCTGCCGCCGTGACGCCTGCCGCCGTGACATCGGGCCCCGGGCGTGCGGGCGGCCCGCACGTTGGCGTCGTGTCGGTGGCCCGTGACATGCTCGGAAGCGACGTCGCCGAACCGCCGATCGGGCCGGCACACGTCCGCTCGATACCGCCGTCCGTCCCGAGGAGGACACCGCCGTGGCCGCTCGCTCCACCACCGCGTCCCGCGGCAGGGCCCCGGCCCTGGTCCCCTGGCGGGAGGCCGCCGCCGCCCCCGTCGTGCTGCTCAGCGGCGCGGAGGACCTGCTGGCGCAGCGCGCGCGCCTGCGAATCCGGGCGCAGTTGCGGGAGAACGGCGCGGACCTGCAGGTCCAGCAGCTCGACGCCTCGACCTACGCCGCCGGCCAGCTGACCATGGTCGCCAGTCCGTCCCTGTTCGGGGAGACCATCCTGCTGGAGGTGGGGGGACTGGCCGCGATGACCGACGACTTCCTCACCGACGCCCTGGCCTACGTGGCCGACCCGGAGCCCGAGGTCTTCCTCGTGCTCTGGCACGCCGGGGGGAACCGGGGGAAGAAGTTGCTGGACGCGCTGCGAGCCGCCGGCGTGCCCACGATCGACTGTCAGCCGCTCAAGCGGGACAGCGACAAGATGGACTTCGTCACGGGGGAGTTCCGGGCCGCCCGCCGGCGGATCGAGGTCGACGCCGTGCGAGCCCTCGTCAACGCCGTCGGATCCAGCCTGCCGGAGCTGGCGGGGGCGTGCGAGCAGCTGGTCTCCGACACGGAGACCACCGTGGACGCCGACACCGTCGAGCGTTACTACGGCGGCCGGGTCGAGGCGACCGCGTTCAAGGTGGCCGACGCCGCTCTCTCCGGCAACAGCGTCCGCGCGCTGGCGACCCTGCGGCACGCCTTCGCCACGGGCGTCGACCCGGTGCCCCTGGTCGCGGCCCTGGCGATGAAGGTCCGCGCCGTCGCCAAGGTCTACGGGGTGCGCGGGTCGTCCCAGGCGCTGGCCGGTCAGCTGTCGATGGCGCCCTGGCAGATCGATCAGGCCCGGCGGGAGGCGTCCCGCTTCACCGAGGAGCACCTGGCCGCGGCCCTGACCGCCTTGGCCGCCGCCGACGCCCAGGTCAAGGGCGAGTCGCGCGACCCGGAGTACGCCGTCGAGAGCGCCGTCATGCTGATCGCCGCGGGACGCGCCTGACGCCGCTCGCCCGGGGGAGCACACCGCGACGGCCCCCGGACACAGCAGTGGCCCGGACCGAACGGTCCGGGCCACCTGGCTCTCGTCTCCGGTGCAGTGCAGTCTCGCTGCCGGGGACGCCGCGTCCTTCAGCTCAGAGGCTGGAGACCTGCTTGGCGATCGAGGACTTGCGGTTCGCCGCGTTGTTCTTGTGGATGACGCCCTTGCTGACGGCCTTGTCCAGCTTCTTGCTGGCGTTCTTCAGGGCCGAGGTGGCGGCCTCCTTGTCGCCGGCGGTCAGGGCCGAGTGCACCGCGCGGATGGCGGTCTTCAGCTCCGACTTGTACGAGTTGTTGCGCAGACGCGCCTTCTCGTTGGTGAGGATGCGCTTCTTCTGGGACTTGATGTTGGCCACGTGCTGATCTCTTTCCTGCGGGAAAACGGGTGTGTGGTCTGAGGGCAGTGGGTCGAGAAGACTGAGAACGGCGTGGGGCACCGTAGTGGCGGTTCGACCCGGGTCGTGCCCGTCGACCAACGGACACACAGCGGTCAAGTCTAGCAGAGGAGCACGCCGCGGCGGTGATGCCCGCCCGGGCGTGCCGCCCGGGCGGTGGGCCGTGCGCTTCGTGGGAGACTGGAGGGTGAATCGCCGCGTCGTCGGCCACCCCCGTCCGCCATCCGTCCTGAGTGAGGGCTATTCGTGTCACCGCTGGCACGCACCGCACCGGTGCCCGCCGAGACCGCCCCGGAGATCCTCCGGAACTTCTGCATCATCGCGCACATCGACCACGGCAAGTCCACCCTGGCCGACCGGATGCTGCAGGCCACCGGCGTGGTTCAGCCGCGGGACATGAAGGCCCAGTACCTGGACCGGATGGACATCGAGCGCGAACGCGGCATCACCATCAAGTCGCAGGCCGTGCGCATGCCGTGGGAGGTCGACGGCACCGCCTACGCGCTGAACATGATCGACACGCCCGGCCACGTCGACTTCACCTACGAGGTGTCCCGGTCGCTCGCCGCGTGCGAGGGTGCGCTGCTGCTGGTCGACGCCGCCCAGGGCATCGAGGCGCAGACGCTGGCCAACCTGTACCTGGCCATGGAGAACGACCTGACCATCATCCCGGTGCTGAACAAGATCGACCTGCCCGCCGCGCAGCCGGAGAAGTACGCGGCGGAACTGGCCAACCTGATCGGCGGGGACCCCGAGGACGTCCTGCTCGTCTCGGGCAAGACCGGCGTCGGTGTCGAGGCGCTCCTCGATCGGATCGTCGCCGAGATCCCCTCGCCGGTCGGTGTCGCCGACGCCCCCGCGCGCGCCATGATCTTCGACTCCGTGTACGACTCCTACCGCGGCGTCGTCACCTACGTCCGCGTGGTCGACGGCGCCCTGACCCCACGCCAGCGGATCCAGATGATGTCGACCCGCGCCAGCCACGAGCTGCTCGAGATCGGTGTCATCTCCCCGGAGCCGAACCCCACGAAGGGGCTCGGCGTCGGCGAGGTCGGCTACCTCATCACCGGCGTGAAGGACGTGCGCCAGTCCAAGGTCGGTGACACCGTCACCGACCTGGCGAAGCCCGCGACCGAGTCCCTCGGGGGCTACGAGGACCCGAAGCCGATGGTCTTCTCCGGGCTGTACCCGCTGGACGGGTCGGACTACCCGGACCTGCGGGACGCGCTCGACAAACTCAAGCTCAACGACGCGGCGCTGGTGTACGAGCCGGAGACCTCCGCGGCGCTCGGCTTCGGCTTCCGTTGCGGCTTCCTCGGTCTGCTGCACCTGGAGATCACGCGCGACCGGCTCGAGCGCGAGTTCAACCTCGACCTCATCTCCACCGCCCCCAACGTCGTCTACGACGTGACGATGGAGGACGGGTCGGAGGCCGTGGTGACCAATCCCAGCGAGTTCCCCACCGGGGGCAAGGTCGCCGAGGTGCGCGAGCCCATGGTCGCCGCCACCATCCTCGCCCCGAGCGACTACGTCGGCGCCATCATGGAGCTGTGCCAGGCCCGCCGCGGCCAGCTCAAGGGCATGGACTACCTCTCCGAGGACCGCGTCGAACTGCGCTACCGGCTGCCGCTCGCCGAGATCGTCTTCGACTTCTTCGACCAGCTCAAGTCGAAGACCCGCGGCTACGCCTCCCTGGACTGGAAGGCCGAGGGCGAGGAGGCCGCCGACCTGGTCAAGGTGGACATCCTCCTGCAGGGCGAACAGGTCGACGCCTTCAGCGCCATCACGCACCGGGACAAGGCCTACGCCTACGGCGTCATGATGACCGGCAAGCTGCGCGAACTGATCCCGCGCCAGCAGTTCGAGGTGCCCATCCAGGCGGCCATCGGCTCCCGCATCATCGCCCGCGAGAACATCCGCGCGATCCGCAAGGACGTGCTCGCCAAGTGCTACGGCGGCGACATCACCCGCAAGCGCAAGCTGCTGGAGAAGCAGAAGGAGGGCAAGAAGCGGATGAAGATGGTCGGCCGGGTCGAAGTTCCCCAGGAGGCGTTCATCGCCGCGCTCTCGTCCGACGACGGCGGCAGCGGCGGCGGCAGCAAGGACAAGGACAAGGCGAAGAAGTAGCCCCATGCCCAGTGCGCTACCCCTGGCCGACCCGGCGCCCGCCGACGGCCGGCTGCCCGCCGTCGTCGCCGACGGCGCCGGGGACCGGACCTTCAGCCTCTACGTGCACATCCCGTTCTGCGCGGTGCGCTGCGGGTACTGCGACTTCAACACCTACACCGCCACCGAGCTCGGCGGCGGGGGCAGCCAGGCCGAGTACGCGTCCCGGGCGGTCGCCGAGGTGGACCTCGCGGCCACCGTGCTGACCGAGGCCGGCGTCGGGAGCCGGCCGGTGCACACCGTGTTCTTCGGCGGCGGCACGCCGACCCTGCTGCCCGCCGGGGACCTGATCGGCATCCTCGACGCCGCCCGATCGCACTGGACGTTCGCTGACGACGTCGAGATCACCACCGAGGCGAACCCCGACTCGGTCACCCCGGAGAGCCTGCGCCGGCTGGCCGACGCCGGCGTCACCCGCGTCTCCTTCGGCATGCAGTCCGCTGTGCCGCACGTCCTGGCCGTGCTGGACCGCACCCACAACCCGGACAACGTGCCGCAGGCCGTCGCCTGGGCCCGGGACGCCGGCCTCGACGTGAGCCTGGACCTGATCTACGGCACGCCGGGGGAGAGCCTGGCCGACTGGGAACGCTCCCTCGACGCGGCCCTGGCCTGCGAGCCGGATCACCTCTCGGCCTACGCGCTGATCATCGAGGAGGGCACACGCCTGGCCGCGCGGATCCGCCGCGGGCAGGTGCCCGACGTCGACGACGACGATCACGCCGCCAAGTACGAGCTCGCCAACGCGCGGCTGACCGAAGCCGGCATGGGCTGGTACGAGGTGAGCAACTGGGCGCGCACGGCCGACCACGCCTGCCGGCACAACGTCGCGTACTGGCGCAGCGGCGACTGGTGGGGCATCGGCCCCGGCGCCCACTCCCACGTCGGAGGCGTGCGCTGGTGGAACGTCAAGCACCCCACCGCCTACGCGGCCCGGCTGGCGGCCGGGGACTCACCGGCCGCGGGCCGGGAGACGCTGGACGCGGCGACCCGCCACGTGGAGGACGTCATGCTGCGCGCCCGGCTCGCCGAGGGGCTGCCCGTCGCCATGCTCGGCGCCGCCGGCCGCCGGCAGGTGGCCGGGTTGATCGCCGAGGAACTGGTCGAGCCGGCCGCGGCCTTCGCCGGCACGCTGCGCCTCACCCTGCGCGGGCGGCTGCTGGCCGACGCCGTCGTGCGGCGCCTGCTCGACGACTGAGGGCCCCTGCCCGGACACGCCGGACCGCGGGAGCGGGCCGGCGGGGTCGTCAGCGACGGAGCAGACGCAGATTGACCGGATACCGGTACGGTTCGCCGCGGTTGGCGTGCACGCCGCCGATCACCGAGAAGACCGTGATCCCGAGCCACAGCACCGCGGCGAGCAGGGCGAAGATCCAGCCGATGACCGGGATCAGGGCCAGCACGTTGCAGACGACGGCGATCACGGTGGGTGGAGCGGTGAAATTGAGGGCCTCCCCGGCCTCCTGCGCGGTGAACGGACCGCGCTCCCGGAAGACGAGGAAGATGACCAGCGACGGGATGCAGCCGAGGATGCCGCCGAAATGGGCCAGGGTCGCCCACTGGCGGTCCTCGGTCGCCGTCAACGGCAGGGCGTGGGCCGGCACACCGGTGTAGTCGCCCGCCTCGCCGTGGCTGCGGGCGCCGGGGCTCTCGGGCCGGGGGGTCTGCGACACGACTGCCTCTCTGCGAGCCGACGACGGCCCGCCGGATCGTTGGCCGGCACGGACCCGGGGCTGTCCGCGCCGGCTCCAGTGTATCGGGGCGGCCGCCGCGGCCCGCGCACCGGTGGCGCGGCCCCACGTCAAGCGGCGCGGCCGCCAGAAACCGGCGGTCAGCCGGTCGCCGTGAGGAAGTCGATGATCTCCTCGACGCGGCCGAGCATCGCCGGCTCCAGGTCGGTGTAGGTGTGCACGGAACCGAGAAGGCGTTGCCAGCCGCGGGCGACGTCGGCCTGGTCGCCGTGCGGCCAGCCGAGGCCGGCGAGGATGCCGGTCTTCCAGTCCTGGCCACGGGCGATCACGGGCCAGGCGTCGATGCCGAGGACGGCCGGTTTGATCACCTGCCAGACATCGACGTAGGGGTGCCCGACGACGAGCACGTTGCCCGCCGCGCCGGGCACCCGGATCGCGTCGCCGGCGATCCGGGACTCCTTGCTGCCGGGGACGAGATGGTCGACGAGCACGCCGAGCCGGCGCGCCGGGCCCGGACCGAAGTCGCGGATCGCGTCGACGAGGTCGTCGATGCCGCCGAGCGGTTCGACGACGATGCCCTGCTCGCGCAGGTCGTCACCCCACACCTTCTCGACCAGCTCGGCGTCGTGCTTGCCCTCCACCCAGATGCGGCTGGCCCGCGCGACGCGCGCCTGGGTGGGGGCGGCGGCCCGCACCGAGCCGGACGCGGTGCGCGCGGTGGCGGCCGGAGCCGCGGCGCCGGTCGTCCGGACGGAGCCGGGGTCCACGATCTCGACGGGCCGGCCCTCGAGCAGGAACCCGTGGCCGAGGGGGAAGGCACGGGTACGCCCGCCGCGGCCCTCCAGCACCATGACGACCATCCCGGCGGTGCGCTCGAGCCGCAGCAGCTCGCCGACCCACCCGCTGGCGCTGTCCTCGAGCACGAGTCCGCGCCGGGCGGGCACCGCGGGCACCTCGCGGCGGACCCGCCCGGACCGGTGCCCGACGCCCGACGTCGTCAGCTCCTGCGGACCCCAGCCGTACTCGTGCACACGTCCTCCTGGCCTCGCCGGGTTCCCGGTCGTCGGGCCCCGCACCGTTGCGGGCGGGGCGGCGCCGGGCCGGCCGGCCGCGGGCGCCTCCATGCTAACAACGGGCATGCCGCGAGGGCCGAGGTACTAGACTTGGCACTTGAGCATCCCGAGTGCTAACCCGGATGCAGCCCCGCGGCGTGCTCCGCGGGTGACCGAGGCACCGTCGAGAGCGCCAGGAGGTGCGGCAGTGAGCGATGCGCGACGACTGGACGTGCTGCGCGCGATCGTCGAGGACTACGTCCAGTACCGTGAGCCGGTCGGCTCCCGCGCGCTGGTGGACCGACACCGGCTCGGCGTCTCCTCCGCCACGATCCGCAACGACATGGCGGTGCTCGAGGAGGAGGGCCTGATCGTGGCGCCCCACACGAGCGCGGGGCGTGTGCCCACCGACGCGGGCTACCGCCTCTTCGTGGACCGGATCTCCGACGTCAAGCCGCTGTCCCCGGCCGAGCGCCGCGCCATCCAGACGCTGCTCGACGAGGCGAACGACCTCGACGACGTGATGGAGAAGACCGCCCGGCTGCTGGCCCAGCTCACCCGTCAGGTGGCGCTGATCCAGTACCCCACCATCGGCAGCGCCCACGTGCGTCACCTCGACGTCGTCGCCCTGACCGAGGACCGCGCCCTCGTGGTGCTGATCGCCAGCAATGGGCACGTGGAGCAGCGGGTGGTGGCCCTGGACGAGCCCGCGACCGTCGAGGACCTGGCCGACGCCCGCACGCGGCTGCTCGGCCTGGTCGACGGCCGGCAGCTCACCGAGGTCCCGGCGATGCTCGGCCGGTTGCGCCTGCCGGGGGACACGACCGAGGGTGGGGGTCCGACACCGGACGACGGGACCGGGCCCGGCGCGCGGCTGCTCGACCGGCTCGCCGCGGCCGTGACCTCCCTCGTCGGCTTCGCCGGCCAGGACCGGATCGTCATGGCCGGCACCGCCAACCTCGCGCGCGCCACCCGCGACTTCCCGCTGACGATCCTGCCGGTGCTCGAGGCGCTGGAGGAACAGGTCGTCATGCTCCGGTTGTTGTCGGAGATGGGACAGGACGAGGCCGGTGTCTCGGTCCGCATCGGCCACGAGAACCCGTACGAGCCCCTCAGCGAGGCCTCGGTCATCGCGTCCGGCTACGGGCCCGCGTCCGCGTCCCGGCTCGGGGTGGTCGGCCCCACCCGGATGGACTATCCGACCTCCATGGCCGCCGTGCGTGCGGTGGCCCGTTATCTCTCCCGCATCCTCGCGGGCTGATGCTCGCCGCCGGGGCACCCGCGCCCGGCGGCGCCGACGATCGACGTGAAAGGACGTTGTGGCCAGTCATTACGAGGTCCTGGGTGTGTCCCGGGACGCCACCGGCGAAGAGATCAAGAAGGCGTACCGCAAGCTGGCCCGCAAGCTGCACCCCGATGTGAATGCCGGGCCCGAGGCGGCCGAGGAGTTCAAGAAGGTCAGCCACGCCTACGAGGTGCTCAGCGATCCGCAGAAGCGGCAGATCTACGACACCACGGGCAACGAGAACGGCAGCGCCACCGGGTTCGGCGGCGGCTTCGACGGCGCGGGCTTCGGGTTCCAGGACATCTTCGACACGTTCTTCGGCGGCACGGGTGCCGGTGCGGCCGGGCCGGCGTCGCGGATGCGGCGCGGTCAGGACGCCCTGATCTCGGTGGGCGTCGAGCTGCGCGACGCCGTGTTCGGCACGAACAAGAGCATCGAGCTCGAGACCGCCGTCGTGTGCGACCGGTGCTCCGGTTCCTGCTGTGAACCCGGCACCGCGCCGACCACGTGCGACATCTGCCACGGCACCGGCCAGATCCAGCGCGCCGTCCGCTCCATCCTGGGCCAGGTGATGACGACGGCCGCGTGCCCCACCTGCCAGGGGCACGGCACCGTCATCCGCAACCCCTGCAACGAGTGCGCGGGGCAGGGCCGGGTGCGCAGCCGCCGCAACCTGACGCTGAAGATCCCCGCGGGCGTCGCCACCGGCACCCGCATCCAGCTGGGCGGCCAGGGCGAGGCCGGCGTCGCCGGCGGGCCGCAGGGCGACCTGTACGTCGAGATCCAGGTGGCGAAGGATCCCGCCTTCGTGCGCGACGGTGACGACCTGCACGCCACCCTCCAGCTGCCGATGACGGCGGCGGCGCTCGGCACGGTGCTCGACTTCGACACCTTCGACGGTCCCCAGCCCGTGCGCGTCGCGTCGGGCAGCCAGTCCGGCGAGGTGATCACCCTCAAGGGCCTCGGCGTCACGCACCTGCGCTCGGGCGGTCGCGGCGACGTGCGCATCCACCTGCACGTGGAGACGCCCACGCGGCTGGACGACGAGCAGGAGGAGCTGCTGCGCCGGCTGGCGGAGCTGCGGCACGAGGAGAAGCCCTCCGCCAAGCCGGCGACCGCCGGCAGCGGCGTCTTCTCGCGGCTCCGGGAACGCTTCGGCGGTCTCTGAGCCCCGGCCGCCGCGGCCCGCATTCCTCGCCCCACCGTCCCGTCCGACCCGACCCAGGAGGCCGACCACGTGAGCGCCCCGGTGTTCTACCCGACCGCCGACCTGTCCGGCGTGGCCGCGGGGGGCCGGTTCCGGCTGGACGGGCCGGAGGGCCGGCATGCGGCCACCGTGCGCCGGATCGGTTCGGGGGAGACGGTCGAGGTGTGCGACGGCGACGGGCGGCGCCTCACCTGCGTCGTCGTCGGCGTCGGCAGGGACGCACTGGAGTTGAGCGTGCGGTCCGTGACGATCGAACCCGCGCCGGCGCCCGTGCTCGAGCTGGTCCAGGCCCTGGCGAAGGGCGACCGGGATCTGCAGGCGATCGAGACGGCCACCGAGCTCGGGGTCGACGTCGTCGTGCCCTGGCAGGCCGACCGGTCGATCGTGCGGTGGCACGCCGATCGCGCGGCCAAGGCCGCCGGGAAGTGGGAGAGCACCCTGCGCGCCGCGGCCCAGCAGTCCCGCCGGGCCCGCATTCCGCGCCTGGCCGGGCTGACCGGGACGCGCGCCCTGGCGGCGCGCATCGCCGCGGGCACCGCCGACGGCTCCCTGGCCGCCGTGGTGCTGCACGAGGACGCCGCGGCGCCGCTGGGCGCGGTGCTGGCCGAGAGCGTCGGCGCCGACGGTCCCGCACGCGTGCTGGTGATCGTCGGTCCGGAGGGCGGCATCGGGCCCGACGAGCTCGGTGCCCTCACCGGCGCCGGAGCCCGCACCGCGGTGCTCGGGCCGCACGTGCTGCGTTCCTCGACCGCCGGCCCCGCGGCGATCGCCCTCGCCTCCGTGCAGCTCGGGCGCTGGCCCGCGGCCTGACGCCGTGGCGCGTCAGCGCATCGTGATCGTCTTGCTGTCCGCCCAGCGCTGGGACCCGTCGTCCCCGGGCTCGAAGAAGGTCAGGCGGTAGTTGCCGGGCGGGAGCTGCTCGGTCAGCGAGAAGGTGCCCCCGGTCGCCGTGTCGGCCTGCAGCGACGCCGTGCCGCTGCGATAACGGCGATACCCGTCCCGGCCGTCGTCGGTGGCGCGGCCGATCTCCCAGCCGACCCGGTGCACCACGCTGGTGGTCCGGCCCGAGGCCCGCACGGTGGACCCGGTCACCACGGTGCCGTCCTGCGGGTCGATCACCCAGATCGGCGCGGCCCGCTCCACCTGCCGGCTCATCGGCTCCCCGAGGGTCACCTGCCCGAACGCGCGGTACTGGGTGTGCCCGTCCACCAGGATGATCACCCGGCTCTGCTGGTCCGTCGGGATCAGGCCGGCGTTGGCCGCGGCGCCCGTCGCCGTGTACACCAACTGCTGGACGGCCAGCTCCGCCTCCTCGGGGCTGAGCTGAGCGCCGAAGGCGTCGGAGGAGACGTCCACCGTCACCGTGTTGTTGTCGCCGATCGCCGATCCCACCCGCGACGCCGGACGCCACGGGGTGTAGTAGTCCGGGTCCAGGGGCCGGGCCGACATCATCGCCGCCACGGCGGTCGAGACGGAGTCGTCCCGGGCCGGGAGCAACCGGTACTCCCGGAACAGGTACCGGCCCTCGTTCGTCCCGCCCAGCCAGTAGACGGGCACCTGGGAGGTGCTCGCGACGGACTCGGCGGCCCCGGTCGGCTGGCTGAGGTCGGAGGCGTCCTGTCCCTCGGCGCTCGGCTCGGCGGTGGGCCGCGGCGTGGAGAGCGCGGTGCACGCGGTGAGGCAGGGCAGCACCAGGGCCAGGGCGGTGAGGACCGTCAGCAGTCGCCTCGACCGCCGTCCGCCCGGCCGGCCGGGACAGCATCGGGCACGGCGTCGCGTGTCGATGACGACCATCTCCACCTCCGTCGTTCGCGTCCCGGGCCGGCGTCCCACCGTCGCCGGAGGACCTCCCGGCGACCGTCGAGCGCCCGATCCACCCTGCGCGAACGCGGGCCGTCCGCGCGCCGTCCCCAGTCTGGCACGGGGGCCGGTGCCGTAGAATCGGCAGTGCCGGAGAAGCGTTCCGCGCCGGCGTCGGGCACCGACCGACCAGCAGATCCACCAGCACATCCCGTGAGGAGCGACGGCAGGCCCTTCGGCCGCACCCATGAGCGAGTTCACCGCACCCGCATCCCCCGGCAGCACCGGACCCGAGAACCGCACCATCGACTTCGACTCACCGGAGCAGATGGTCCAGGCGCTCGGCGCGCAGGACGAGGCGCTGCGCATCATCGAGAGCACCTATCCCACCCTCAGCCTGACCGTGCGCGGCCACTCCGTGCAGGTGACCGGCGCCGACCCCGCCGCCGTCACCCGCGCCGCCGAGGTGCTCGCCGAGGTGAAGGACATGGCCGCCGCGCACACCGTGATGTCGGCGCAGACCCTTCGTCAGCTGATGAGCATGCTGGAGACCGCCGGCGAGGCCCGCCCCGCGCAGGTGCTGACGCAGAACATCCTCTCCAGCCGCGGCCGCACCATCCGCCCCAAGACCCTGAACCAGAAGCTGTACGTCGACGCGATCGACGCGAACACGGTGATCTTCGGGATCGGGCCGGCCGGCACAGGGAAGACCTACCTGGCCATGGCCAAGGCGGTGCAGGCGCTGCAGAACCGCGAGGTCAACCGGATCATCCTGACCCGACCGGCGGTCGAGGCGGGGGAGCGGCTCGGCTACCTGCCCGGCACGCTGAGCGACAAGATCGACCCCTACCTGCGTCCGCTGTACGACGCGCTGCACGACATGATGGATCCCGAGTCCATCCCCCGCCTGATGGCCGCCGGGACGATCGAGGTGGCACCGCTGGCCTACATGCGTGGCCGCACCCTCAACGACGCGTTCATCATCCTCGACGAGGCGCAGAACACGACGCCCGAGCAGATGAAGATGTTCCTCACCCGGCTCGGCTTCGGCTCCCGCATCGTCGTCACCGGCGACGTCACCCAGGTCGACCTGCCGCAGGGCACCCAGTCGGGGCTGCGGGTGGTCAGCGACATCCTCTCCGGGATCGACGACGTCGCCTTCACGACGCTGGACTCGACCGACGTCGTGCGGCACCGCCTGGTCGGCGACATCGTCAACGCGTACAGCCGGTGGGACGAGCAGCAGCGCCAGGGGCAGGAGCGCGCCCGGGAGCGCCGCGAGCACCGGCGCGCCGACGACCGGCCACGCGGGGACCGCCCCCGCTCCGACCGGGCAGCGGACCGGGTCCGCCCGCAGGAGCGGCGGGAGTCGGCCTCGTGAGCATCGAGATCTCGAACGAGTCAGCCCGCACCGTCGACGAGGACGCGATCCTGGCCCTGGCCCGGTACCTGTTCGACCGCCTCCACCTGCACCCGCAGACCGAACTCTCCGTCGTCCTCGTGGACGAGCAGGCGATGGCGGCCCTGCACCAGCAGTGGATGGACGAGCCCGGGCCCACCGACGTGATGTCCTTCCCCATGGACGAGCTGCGCCCCGGCACCGAGGAGGCACCGGCCGCCGAGGGCCTGCTCGGCGACATCGTCGTGTGCCCGCAGGTGGCCGCCCGGCAGGCCGAGCGCGGGGGCCACGGCGTCGACGACGAGATCCTCCTGCTCGTCACCCACGGTGTCCTCCACCTGCTCGGCTACGACCACGAGGAGCCCGACGAGAAGGCCGAGATGTTCGCCCTGCAGCGCGAGCTGCTGACCGGGTACCTGGGGCGGCCCGCCCCGCGGGAGACCGACTCGTGACGGTGGCGCTGCTGCTGGTCCTCGTGGTCCTCTTCCTGTGCGGAGCGGCGCTGACGGCCGCCGCGGAGGCGGCCTTCACCTACCTTCCCCGGCACGACGCCGAGGCCGCCCTCGGGGGCCGGAACGCCGGCGCGCTGCGGCGCATCATCGACGAGCCGGCCCGACACATGCACGCCACCCGGTTCTGGCGCGTGTGGTTCGAGATGGCCGCGGCCGTCGCCGTGGCCATGCTGCTCCTCCACACGCTCGGCAACCCGTGGATCGCGGGCCTGATCGGCACCGTCGTGATGGCCGCGATCGGCTTCGTCCTCGTCGGCGTCTCACCCCGCCAGCTCGGCCGCACCTACTCGGTGGGCGTGGTCACCGCCACGGCCCCGCTGGTGCACCTCCTGTGCGTCGTGCTCGGGCCGGTGCCCGGTTGGCTGATCTCCGTCGGCAGCCTCGTCACGCCGGGCGCCCCGCGTGCCGACGCCGCGTTCTTCACCGAGGACGAGCTGCGGGAGATGGTCTACCGGGCCAACGAGTCCGAGATGATCGAGGACAACGAGGCGGAACTGATCCACTCGGTGTTCGACCTGAACGACACCAAGGTCCGGGCCGTGATGGTGCCGCGCACCGACATCGTCGGCATCGAGACCGGTGCCACACTGCGCCAGGCCCTCTCCCTGTTCCTGCGCTCGGGCTACTCCCGCGTGCCGGTGATGGGGCACAGCACGGACGACCCGCGCGGGGTGCTGTACCTCAAGGACGTCGTGGCCGCGGTGTACGGGGCGGACCGCGCGGTGCACGGTGCGGCCGGCGCGTCCACGACCGTCGACCCCGGCACCGCGACCGTGGACAGCATCGCCCGGCCGGTGCGGTTCGTGCCCGAGTCCAAGCCGGTGGCCGACCTGCTCAGCGAGCTGCAGCGGGAGGGCACCCACGTCGCCATCGTCATCGACGAGTTCGGCGGGACCGCCGGCATGGTCACCCTCGAGGACCTGATCGAGGAGATCGTCGGCGACATCGTCGACGAGTACGACTCCGAACGGCCGGAGATCGAGGATCTCGGCGACGGCCGGTACCGGATCTCCGCCCAGCTAGCCGTCGAGGACCTCGGCGAGCTGTTCGACATGGAGCTCGAGGACGACGAGGTCGACACCGTCGGCGGGCTGCTCGGCAAGGCGATCGGCAAAGTTCCGATCGTCGGCAGCGAGGCCCGCATCGCCGGCATCGACCTGCACGCCGAGCGGCTCGAGGGCCGCCGGAACCGGGTGTCCCACCTCATCGCGCGCCTGGCCGACCCGGTGCCCGAACCGGAGGGCGACGACGACGCCGACGGCGGCCGCCGGGACGCACCCCGGCACGGCAGCACCCGGCACGACGCCACCAGACACGACAGCACCAGCCAGCAGGAGGTCGCCGGATGAGCCGCGGACCAGCCACGTCCGGTCCCCGTCGACCGGGCGGCGAGAAGACCGACGCCGCATCGACGCCGTCGGTGCTGCACGCGCGGCGCGACACCGCGCCCGATCCCGGCACCGGGGCGCCGGCCCCCTTCCGCGCCGGCTTCGTCAGCCTCGTCGGACGACCCAACGCGGGCAAGTCCACCCTGACCAACGCGCTGGTGGGGCAGAAGGTCGCCATCACCTCGTCGCGGCCGCAGACCACCCGGCACACCATCCGGGGCATCGTGCACCGCGAGGACGGCCAGCTCATCCTCGTCGACACCCCGGGCCTGCACCGGCCCCGCACCCTGCTCGGCCAGCGGCTCAACGACCTCGTCACCGAGACGCTGGCCGAGGTCGACGCCATCGGATTCTGCCTGCCGGCGAACGAGAAGATCGGCCCGGGCGACCGGTTCATCGCCGAGAAGCTGGCGGGACTGCGCCGACGGCCCGTCTACGCGCTCGTCACCAAGACCGACACGGTGAGCCGGGACGCGCTGGCCTCCGCCCTCGTCGCCGTCGACACCCTGGGCCGGGAGGCGCTCGGGGAGGACGGCTGGGCGGGCATCGTGCCGGTCAGCGCCGTCGACGGGTTCCAGGTCCGCACCGTGGCCGACGTGCTGATCGCCGCCATGCCGTCGTCGCCCCCGCTCTACCCGGACGGGGAGCTGACGGACGAACCCGAGGCCGTCATGGTCGCCGAGCTCGTCCGCGAGGCGGCGCTCGAGGGTGTGCGCGACGAACTGCCGCACTCGCTCGCCGTGGTGGTCGAGGAGATCGTGCCCCGCGAGGACCGGCCCGAGGACCGGCCGCTGCTCGACGTGCGGGTCAACCTCTTCGTCGAACGGTCCTCCCAGAAGGCCATCATCATCGGCCGGGGCGGCTCCCGCCTCCGCGAGGTGGGGACGGCGGCGCGGAAGGGGATCGAGGCGCTGCTCGGCACCCCCGTGTACCTGGACCTGCACGTGAAGATCGCCAAGGACTGGCAGCGCGACCCCAAGCAGCTGGCCCGGCTCGGGTTCTGATCGTCCGGGCGGCGTGAGCCGGGCCACGCGAGGTCCCGGAGTCCCCGGAGCGACCAGCCGGCACCCGGACCGGTGTGCCACAATACAGCGAGTCCGCCGGTGGAGAGCGCCCGGTCGACCGCACCGTTCGCGGTCCCTCGGCGCCGCCCGCTCACCCGTACGGCACACCGACCGGACACCAGCAGCGACAGCCAGAAGGGTGGGGGGATGAGCCGACGTCACGTCGCCGACGACGAACACCCCGCCGACCGGCACGCCGACCATCCGACCGGCCCCGGGCTCAGCCGCGGCACCGTCCGCCACCCGGTGCCCAAGCACCTGGGACGTGGCCGGCACATCGGGCGGGAGCCACGGCACCGCGCGCTGAAGCTCACGGCCGCGGTCCTCGCCCTGGTCCTCGTCGCCGGCGTCGCCTTCGCCGGCATCCAGGTGCTCCGCCTGCAGGGCAACCTGCTCTCCCGGCCGCTGAACCTCGACGCCGAGTCCAGCGCCGGCCCGGACGAGGACCTCGACCACCGGCCGATGCAGATCCTCGTGCTCGGCACGGACACCCGCACGGGGGAGGACGCCCGGTTCGGCAGCCCCTCGGACTCGTCGACGGCCGGCAACTCCGACGTGATGATGCTGATGCAGGTCTCCGCGGACCGGAAACGCGTCACCGTCGTCAGCTTCCCCCGTGACCTGATGGTCGCCATCCCCCGCTGCAAGGACCCGGGGACCGGCAAGGAGTACCCGGCCACGGCCATGGGCCAGCTCAACAGCGCCCTGGCGTCCGGCGGTCCCGGCTGCACGGTCGCGGCGATCAACCGCTTCACGGGTCTGAACATCGACCACTTCATGATGGCCGACTTCAACGCGGTCACCGAGCTCTCCCGCACCCTCGGCGGCGTCGAGGTCTGCGTCAACCAGGCGATCGACGACCCCGACTCGGGGCTGAAGCTGCCCGCAGGTGTCAGCACCATCGAGGGCGACCAGGCGCTCTCCTTCCTGCGCACCCGGCACGGCTTCGGCAACGGGGGCGACGAGGGCCGCATCCGCGCCCAGCAGAGCTTCCTCGCCTCGATGGTGCGCAAGGTCAAGGCGGAGGGCACGCTGACGGACATCCCTCGCCTGTACTCGATCGCCGAGACCATCACGAAGAACCTCACCGTCGACGACCAGCTCGCCCAGATCCCCTCCCTGATCAACCTGGCCACGAAGCTGCAGAACATCGACCTGGCGCGCGTCGCCTTCGTCACCGCCCCGGTCGAGGAGTACCCCCAGGACCCGAACCGCCTGAAGCTGAAGAAGAGCGCCGCCGACGCCCTCTTCGCGCGGTTGCGCGCCGACGAGGACCTGACGGCGCCGGCCACGACCGCCGGCCCGACCGCCTCGGCTTCCCGGCCCGGTGGCAGCACCTCCTCGCCCGCCACCGCGAGCGCCACGGCGACGGCCACCGCGAAGCCCAGGGCCACCCCCACCGCCACGCCCACGTCGACGCCCACGGCCACGGCCGACGCGCAGGAGGTCCTCGCCGCCCGCGCCGCGGTTCCGGTCAGCGTGCGCAACCTCTCCGGCGCGGCGAAGCGGGACGCCGCCATCGCGCGTGTGCTCGTCAAGGCGGGCTACACCCAGGCGGGGGTCGACTCCGCCTCCGGCAAGCGCCCGGGCACGCAGGTGTTTTACGGCGCCGGCTACCAGGACCAGGCGCGGGCGCTGGCGACCGTGCTCGGGATCGGCCGCGTCCAGGTCGTCCCGTCGGCCGAGATCGCCGGGGTCCGCGTGGACATCGGCACCGACTTCACC
Source organism: Tersicoccus solisilvae (assembly GCF_014643255.1). Classification (GTDB taxonomy): domain Bacteria; phylum Actinomycetota; class Actinomycetes; order Actinomycetales; family Micrococcaceae; genus Tersicoccus; species Tersicoccus solisilvae. The sequence goes on from NZ_BMJI01000002.1 coordinate 143,967, forward strand.
ACCGGCACGAAGATGACCAGCGGTGCGGATCTGGGCGAGTTGAACGGCCAGACCGCCGACCAGGTCACCTGCCAGTCCGCGTACGGGAACTTCTGACCGCGCCGCCCGTGGCCCCCGCCGTGTGACGCCCGTCGGTTTGCCGCGCGCCCGCGCGCCCCGTGTAGGGTGACAACGTGCCTCAGGGACTTCTCCTCCTTAGCTGCCGCGCCAGGGTCTGAGTCTTCGTTTCGAGTTCGACGCTCGCGAAGGCGGCCGACGCCCCGGTGCGGAGTCGTTGTGTCTGGCCAGACCCACTTCCGCCCAGCAGGGCCCGCCCGGCCGCTGGTCGTCGACAGGAGAGAAGGCGAACCCGATGCAGAATCAGCAGAAGCCGTCCGGCATGCCGGTCCACCGGTACACCCCGTTCCATGAGCAGATCGCCGTCGAACTACCGGACCGCACCTGGCCCACCCGGCGGATCACGACGGCGCCGCGCTGGTGCGCCGTGGACCTGCGGGACGGCAACCAGGCCCTGATCGACCCGATGAGCCCCGAACGCAAGCACCGCATGTTCGACTTGCTCGTGCAGATGGGCTACAAGGAGATCGAGGTCGGCTTCCCGTCCGCCTCCCAGACCGACTTCGACTTCGTCCGCCAGCTCATCGAGCGGGACCGGATCCCCGACGACGTCACCATCCAGGTGCTGACCCAGTCGCGGGAACACCTGATCGAGCGCACCTACGAGTCGCTGCAGGGCGCGAAGCAGGCCATCGTCCACCTGTACAACTCGACGTCCGTGCTGCAGCGGCGCGTCGTGTTCAAGCAGGACCAGGATGGCATCCTGGACATCGCGCTGTCCGGTGCCCGGCTGTGCAAGAAGTTCGAGGAGACCCTGCGGGACACGCGGATCACCTACGAGTACTCCCCGGAGTCCTACACCGGCACCGAGCTGGAGTTCGCGGCCCGGATCTGCAACGCGGTGGCCGACGTGTTCGAGGTGTCCGAGGACAACCAGGTGATCCTCAACCTGCCGGCCACCGTGGAGATGGCCACCCCCAACGTGTACGCCGACTCGATCGAATGGATGGGCCGGCACCTGTACCACCGAGAGAACATCATCCTCTCCCTGCACCCGCACAACGACCGGGGCACGGGCGTCGCCGCCGCGGAACTGGGCTACCTCGCCGGGGCGGACCGGATCGAGGGCTGCCTGTTCGGCAACGGGGAGCGCACCGGCAACGTGGACCTGGTCACCCTGGGCCTGAATCTGTTCAGCCAGGGCATCGACCCGATGATCGACTTCTCCGATCTGGACGCCGTGCGCCGGACCGCCGAGTACTGCACCCAGCTCGGTGTCCCCGAGCGGTCCCCGTACGGCGGCGACCTGGTCTTCACCGCCTTCTCCGGCTCCCACCAGGACGCCATCAAGAAGGGCTTCGAGGCGATGACCGCCGACGCGCAGGCCGCGGGCCGAGACGTGTCGGACATGGTCTGGGGGGTGCCGTACCTGCCGATCGACCCGAAGGACATCGGCCGCTCCTACGAGGCGGTCATCCGGGTCAACTCCCAGTCCGGCAAGGGCGGCGTCGCCTACCTGCTCAAGAACGAGCACAGCCTGGAACTGCCGCGCCGCATGCAGATCGAGTTCTCCGGCGTCGTCCAGCGCCTCACGGACACCGCCGGGGGCGAGGTCAGCGGGGCGGACCTGTGGAAGATGTTCATCCACGAGTACCTGCCCTCCGCCGAGCACGAGCGGGTCGGCGAGCCCCTGCCTGAGTGGGGCCGGTACGCCATCTCCTCGTTCAGCACCCGCAGTGAGGGCGACGTCACCACCCTGGACGTCGACCTGGTCGTCGCCGGCGTCGAGCAGCACCGGACCGCCACCGGCAACGGTCCCGTGTCGGCGCTGCTGACCCTGCTGGCGGGGGACGGGATCGACGTGCGGGTGCTGGACTACACCGAGCACGCCCTGTCCGAGGGCGGCAACGCCAAGGCCGCCGCCTACGTCGAGGCGGCCGTCGGCGAGCGCGTGCTCTGGGGTGCCGGTATCGACGAGAACACCACCCTGGCCTCGCTGAAGGCGGTCGTCTCCGCCGTCAACCGGGCCGTGCGCGACCAGGACTGAGGGGCTGCCGTGGCCCGGTCGTCCTCCTTCGCCTCGCGGCAGTACCGCGACCACGGGGTGATCCTCCGTACCCACAAGCTGGGGGAGGCGGACCGCATCATCGTGCTGCTCACCCGGCGACACGGTCAGGTGCGGGCAGTGGCGAAGGGCGTCCGGCGCACGAGCAGCAAGTTCGGTGCCCGGCTGGAACCGTTCATGGTGGCCGACCTCCAGCTGGTCACCGGCCGGAACCTGGACATCGTGTCCCAGGCCGAGTCGGTGGCCAGCTACGGTCAGCCGATCGTCGCGGACTACGCCAAGTACACGGCCGCCGCGGCGATCTGCGAGACGGCGGAACGGCTCAGCGACATCGACACCGAGGCGGCCAGCAGCCAGTACGGGTTGCTGCTCGGCGCCCTGCACGCGCTGGCCGCCGGAACGCACGCGCCACAGACCGTGCTCGACTCGTACCTGCTGCGGGCCCTGGCCGACGCCGGCTGGGCGCCGAGCTTCACCGCGTGCGCACGGTGCGGAGCGCCCGGCCCGCACCGGGCGTTCTCCGTGCCGGTCGGCGGCGTCGTCTGCCCGGACTGCCGGCCCCCGGGGTCCGCGTCGCCGGATCCCGGCGCGCTCGCCCTGCTGGCCGCGCTGCTGGCGGGGGACTGGGACCGCACCGCGGACGCGGACCAGGCCCAGCGCAACGAGGCGTCCGGCCTCGTGGCGGCCTACGCCCAGTACCACCTGGAGCGTTCCGTGCGCTCGTTCAAGCACATCGAGAGGGTCTGAACACCGATGCCCGACCGTCGCCACGTCGCCCCCGAGCCGCACCCGAGCGGCGCGCGGCCTCCCGTCGTGCCGCCCGCCCTGGTGCCCCGGCACGTGGCGATCGTGATGGACGGCAACGGCCGATGGGCGAACGCCCGCGGCCTGCCCCGCAACGAGGGGCACCGGCGCGGTGAGGCCGCCCTGCTGGACGTGATGGCCGGGGCCATCGAGATCGGCGTGAAGTACGTCAGCGTGTACGCGTTCTCCACGGAGAACTGGAAGCGCTCCCCGGAGGAGGTGCGCTTCCTGATGGGGTTCAGCCGGGACGTGCTGCGCCGGCAGCGCGACCAGCTGGACGCCTGGGGGGTGCGGGTCCGCTGGTCCGGACGCCGGCCGCGGCTGTGGCGGTCCGTGGTCAACGAGCTCGAGATCGCCGAGGAGCGCACCCGCGGCAACGACGTCTGCCACCTGACCATGTGCGTGAACTACGGGGGCCGCGCCGAGATCGCCGACGCCGTCGCCGGGATCGCGCAGGACGTGGCGGCGGGTCGGCTTCGGCCGGGCTCGGTGTCGGAGCGGACCATCCAGCGTTACCTCGACGAGCCGGACCTGCCCGACGTCGACCTGTTCCTGCGCACGTCGGGCGAGCAGCGGATGAGCAACTTCCTGCTGTGGCAGTCCGCCTACGCCGAGTTCGTCTTCCTCGACACCCTGTGGCCCGACGTCGACCGGCGCACCCTGTGGGACGCCATCGAGATCTACGCCCGACGGGATCGCCGGTACGGCGCGGCCGTGGACCGGGCCGTGGGTCTTCCGGACGACGGCTCGGCGATCGCGGCCGGGGAGTAGACCGGATCGGCCCTAAGCTGGCAGGCGTGACTGGCACCCTCGTCGCGAAGGACCTGGCCGGTGGCCACGGCCACCGCACCCTCTTCGAATCCCTCGACCTCACGGTGGCGCCCGGCGACGTGGTCGGCGTCGTGGGGGCCAACGGCGCCGGGAAGTCGACCCTGCTGCGGCTGCTCGGCGGTGAGGCGACGCCGATGGGCGGGACGGTGTCGACGGCGCCGGCCGGCGCGTTCGTGGGCTGGCTGCCGCAGGAGCACGAGCGGGTCCCGGGGGAGACCGTGGCGGCCTACCTCGGCAGGCGCACCGGCGCCACCGCCGCGACCGAGGCCATGGAGGCGGCGGCCGCCGCCCTGGAGTCCGAGGATCCCGACGCCGGCGAGACCTACGCCGACGCCCTCGAGCACTGGCTCGCCACGGGCGCGCCGGACCTTCAGGACCGCGCGCCCGCGACGCTCGCCGAGCTGGGGCTGGACGTCGGGATCGACGCGCTGATGACCGGTCTGTCCGGCGGGCAGGCCGCGCGGGTCGCCCTCGCCGCGCTCCTGCTCAGCCGCTTCGACGTGGTGCTCCTCGACGAGCCCACCAACGACCTCGATCTCGACGGCCTCGAACGCCTGGAGCGCTTCGTCCGCGGCCTGCGCGCGGGCGTCGTGCTCGTCTCGCACGACCGCGAGTTCCTGGCCCGCTGCGTCACGCGGATCGTCGAGCTCGACCTCGCGCAGGGCCAGGTCGCGGTCTACGACGGAGGCTACGACGCGTTCCTCGAGGAGCGCGCCATCGCGCGCCGGCACGCCCGCGAGGCCTACGAGGAGTTCGCCGACCGGAAGGCCGACCTCGTGAGCCGCGCCCGCACCCAGCGCGAGTGGAGCTCGCAGGGCGTGCGCAACGCCCTGCGCAAGTCACCCGACAACGACAAGATCCGGCGCCGTGCCCAGAGCGAGTCGTCGGAGAAGCAGGCGCAGAAGGTGCGCCAGATGGAGTCGCGGATCGCGCGCCTGACGACGGTCGAGGAGCCCCGCAAGGAGTGGGTGCTCCAGTTCGACATCGCCGCCGCGCCGCGGTCCTCCAGCGTCGTCGCCACGCTCGACGCGGCCGTCAAGCGGCTGGGTGACTTCGTCCTCGGACCGGTCTCCCTCCAGGTCGCCGCCGGCGACCGGATCGCCATCACCGGCCCCAACGGCGCCGGCAAGACCACCCTGCTGCGCCTGCTGCTGGGCCGCGTCACCCCCGACGAGGGACGGGCCTCGCTCGGCGCCAGCGTCGCGATCGGCGAGATCGACCAGTCCCGCACGTCGCTGGACGAGGCCCTGCCGCTCGGCGACGCCTTCGAGGCCGCCGTCCCGGCCATGGCGTCGGCGGAGGTCCGCACGCTGCTGGCGAAGTTCGGGCTCAAGGCCGACCAGGTCGCGAGCCTGGTCGGACGGCTGTCACCGGGCGAACGCACGCGCGCCGCGATGGCGCTGCTCCAGGCCCGTGGGGTCAACCTGCTCGTCCTGGACGAGCCGACCAACCACCTCGACCTGCCCGCGATCGAGCAGCTCGAGCAGGCGCTCGGGTCCTACGACGGCACCCTGCTGCTGGTCTCGCACGACCGCCGGCTCCTCGCCAACGTCCAGCTCGACCAGCGGTGGGAGGTCGACGCGGGACGGGTCACGGTGCGCTGACGGGACCCATGCCCGGGGGATCCAGCACCGGCACCGCGACGGGAGTGGATCCGAACACGTACGCCTGCGCCCACTGATCCATCGCCCTGTACACGTCGGCGCGGATGCCGGCGGGGGAGAGCAGCACGTCGTGCAGGGCGCCGTCGAACCGGTTCACCGTCACCCGCGGGCCGAGGTCGAGGGCCCGGTGGGCCATCGTCGTCACGTCGAGGACGCAGTCGGCCGTCCGCATCCGCTCGTTCCACCGGGGTGAGATGACCGAGCGGGCACTGGCGAGCACGAGCACGGGGCAGTCCAGGTCCAGGCCCCGGGCCACCCGCTCCTGCCCGGCGACGACGGCGCGCAGCCACCCGGCCCGGACCGGGAACGAGAACCGGGGCCGCCAGCGCGGATCCAGTTCCCACTCGCCCTCCGCCTGGTCGCTGAGCGTGCGCCAGTAGTGGTCGACGGTGGGCAGGCGCAGGGCCGTGCGGGGCCGGCGCCGGGCGAGGTGCTCCAGCACCGGCGTCGTGGTCGTGCGCAGCAGGGCGCTGCCGTGCGCCTCCAGCCACGGGCTGTTCAGCACCAGGGCACGCACCCGGCCGGGACGCCGTGCGGCCCACAGGCTGGCCACCAGGCCGCCGGTGGAGTGACCCATCAGCACGAGCGGCCCACGCGGCGTCGGGTGGCCGTCCGCCGCGATGGCCGCCAGTGCCGCGTCGATGTCGTCGTCGTAGGCTCCGAGGTCGTCCACGTATCCCGGGGTCTGACCATCACGCAGGCTGCGACCATACTTGCGCAGGTCCAGGGCGTGGAACGCGCACCCGCGGTCGGACCAGAACCGGGCGAGGTCCCGCTGGTGGAAGTAGTCGGTCCACCCGTGCACGTAGAGGACGACCGGCGCCCGCGGCCCCGGCGGGGCGTCCGGATCCCGGTAGCGGACCAAGGTCGCGCCCACCGGTCCCTCCGTGTCCTCGCCCAGGGGCAGGTCGCGGCTCGTGAACCCGGGACCGAGCAGGTCCGGGGCGTATCCATCCACCACATCGGGAAAGCTATCACCGGTGGTGGGGACGCTCAGTCCGGGCCGCCGCCGACCAGGCGGAGGAAGTGGTCCCGCATCCGGGTCCGGTCCGGCGTGATGCCGGTGATCAGCGCGAAGGCATCGGCGGCCTGCCCCACGGCCATGTGGCCGCCGTCGAGGACGCGGCAGCCGCGCGCGCGGGCGGCCTGCACGAGCGGGGTGTCGATCGGCAGGTAGACGACGTCGGCCACCCACTGGTCCGGACGCAGCCGATCGGCCGGCAGCGGGGTGCCGGGGTGGTGATGCATGCCGATGGGGGTGGCGTTGACCACCCCGTCAGCGGTCTCCATCACCTCGCCGATCCGGTCGGTTCCGACGACGACGAACTCGCGGTCGGCGTGCTGCTCCTGCAGGACGGCGGCCCGGGCGCGCGCGCGGGCGGGATCCGCGTCGGTCAGCACCAGCCGCTGCACCCCGGTGTCGACGAGGGCGGCCGCGACGGCCGCGCCGGCCCCGCCGGTCCCGATCTGCAGCACGGTGCTCCGGGGCACGTCGGGAAGTTCCGCGGCCAGGCCGGTGGCGAAGCCGGTCCGGTCGGTGTTGTAGCCCACCAGCCGGCCGTCCACGACCAGGACGGTGTTCACCGCCTGCAGCGCGGCGGCCTGGGGCACCAGCTCGTCCAGGTGGTCGATCACCAGCTGCTTGCACGGGTGGGTGATGTTGAAGGCGTTGAACCCCAGGTCTCGGCCCGCGCGCAGCAGCTCCCCGACGGCGGTGCCGGGCCGGCCGATGACGTCCAGGTCGACCGGGCGGTACAGGTACCGCAGACCGAGCCGCGCCGCCTCCTCCTCGTGCATGGGCGGGGTCAGACTGGCGGTGATCCCCGACCCGACGAGCCCGACGAGGAACGATTCAGCGGTGGTGCTCATGGGTCATCCTCCGTGCGGGGCGTGGTCGGGTCGGGCGGTCGCGGTGCGGAAGGCGGGCAGGGTCGCGGCGAGCTCGTCGGCGGCGGAGCGCAGCTGCGGCAGCCACCGCTGCAGCGTGTCCAGGTCGGCGCGGAACACCGGTGCCGCCAGGGCCACCGCGGCGATGACGTCACCGGACAGGGACCGGACAGGGACCCCGATGGCGACCATGCCGACGTCGTGCTCCTCCTGCTGGCCTGCCCAGCCCCGGTCCCGGATCGCCTCCAGCTCGCGGTCCAGCGTGGCGCGGTCCGTGATCGAGTGCGGGGTGCGGGGGGTCAACTCGAGTTCGTCGAGCAGCGCAGCCCGGCGTTCGGGCTCCGCGAAGGCCAGCAGGGCCTTACCGAGGGCGCTGGTGTGCAGGAACCCGCGGTCCCCGGGATCCGTGGTGGTGCGGAACTGGGGGCCGTCGACCTTGCCGACGGTGAGGAAGCGGTCACCGTCCAGCACCGCGAGCAGGGAGCTCTCGTCGGTCTGCGCGGTCAGGCGCTGCAGGACCGATCCGCTGACGTCGGTGAATCCCCGGGCGTGCGCGACCTGCTGGCCGAGCTGGTAGATCCGCAGTCCGGGGCGGTAGCGCTTGTGCTGCGGGTCGAACTCCGCGAACCCGGAGGTGACGAGCACGCCGAGCAGGCGGTACACGGTGCTGAAGGGGTAGCCGACGTCGCCGACGATCTCCGCGGCCGTCGCACCCCGCGGCCGGCCGCACAGGGCGGTCAGCACGTCGAACGCCTTGCCCGGCGTCCCCGCGGCGTGAGCGGACATGGCGCTCCTTCCGAATCCGACGTCCGGCACCGATCGTGACGGTGCCGACCTTGACAGCGTGACATGACCTGCATCACACTCGGTGTTCAGCATACAGCAATAATTGCCAAATAGTGCAAACACAGAGGAGAAGCCAGGTGCGGACATCCATCGCGACGGTGTGCATGTCGGGCAGCCTCGAGGAGAAGCTGCACGCGAGCGCCGGCGCCGGGTTCGACGGCGTGGAGATCTTCGAGCAGGACCTGCTCGTCAATCCCGCCTCGCCCGAGGAGGTGCGCGCCCTCGCCGACCGGCTCGACCTGCGGCTGAACCTGTACCAGCCGTTCCGCGACTTCGAGGGCGTGGAGGAGCGACTGCTGGCCGAGAACCTGCGCCGTGCCGAGGCGAAGTTCAGCCTGATGAACCGGCTGGGTATCGACACCATGCTGGTGTGCTCCAACGTCGCCACCGCCGGACCGGACGACGACGACCTCGCCGCCGACCACCTGCGCCGGTTGGGCGAGCTGGCCGCCGGGCACGGGGTGCGGGTGGCGTACGAGGCCCTGGCCTGGGGAAAGAACGTCTCCACCTACCGGCACGCCCAGCACATCGTCGAGCTGGCCGATCACCCCGCCGTCGGCACGTGCCTGGACAGCTTCCACATCCTCTCCCGCGGTGACGACCCCGCCGGCATCGAGGACATCGACCCGGAGCGGATCTTCTTCGTCCAGCTCGCGGATGCGCCCACACTGACGATGGACGCCCTCTCTTGGAGCCGGCACCATCGCCTGTTCCCCGGCCAGGGGGGCTTCGACCTCGCCGGGTTCCTTGCTCACCTGGTGCGGGGTGGCTACGGCGGGCCCGTGTCCCTCGAGATCTTCAACGACACCTTCCGGCAGTCAGACGTGCTGCGCACCGCGCTGGACGGGATGCGGTCCCTGCTGTGGCTGCAGGACCGGACGCGGGACCGGCTCGCCGGCACGCCCGAGCCGGCCGGAGCCGGCCGGCAGGCGATGACGCTGACCGCCCTGCCACGCTCCGGCGGCCCGGCGGGACACGCGTTCACGGACATCCGCACCGACGACGCCGACGGCGTCGGCACCGTGCTGGCCCAGCTGGGCTTCCGGTTCCGGGGCCAGCACCGGCGCAAGCCGGTGCAGTTGTGGGAGCAGGGAGGCATCCGGATGGTGATCGACGGGCAGCGCGCCCGCGGGGTGGCCCCGAGCATCTCGGCGCTCGGCCTGGCCGTGGCCGATCCGGCCGCGAGCGCCGACCGCGCGAGCATGCTCGCCGCACCGCGGGTGCCCCGCCAGAACACCCCCGACGAGGAGGCGCTCGTCGGCGTCCTCGCCCCGGACGGCACGGAGATCTTCTTCGCTCCGCTCGATCCCACCCCCGCCTGGGCGGACGAGTTCGGGCCGGCCCCGGGCGACGCCACGAGCCTGCTGACCGCGGTGGACCACGTCAATCTCGCGCAGCCGTGGCAGGCCTTCGACGAGGCCGTGCTGTTCTTCGAGAGCACCCTCGGTCTGTCCCGGCAACCGACCGCCGAGGTGCCCAGTCCCCGCGGGCTGGTCCGCAGCCAGGTGATGCGTACCGAGGACGGCTGCGTGCGGCTGGCCCTGAACATGGTGCCGCACGTGCTCGACGCCGGGGCCTACCCCGAGCACATCGCCTTCGCCACGAGCGACGTCGTCGCGGTGGCCCGGCGCGCCCGGGCCGCGGGCATGGCCGTGCTGCCGGTGCCGGCCAACTACTACGAGGACCTCGCCGCCCGCTTCCCGCTGGACCCGGACGAGGTCGCCGTCCTGCGCGAACTCGACCTGCTCTACGACCGCGAGGGGGACGGCGAGTACCTGCACTTCTACACCGAGACCGTCGGCACTCTCTTCTTCGAGGTGGTCGAGCGCCGCCACGGCTACGACGGCCACGGTGCCGCCAACGCGCCGGTGCGCCTCGCTGCTCAGTTCGCCCTCGACGAGCGCCGCCGCACCCGGCCCCCGCACCCCGTGCGGGGCTGACCGCCCCGCACACCTGCCCACCGACCTGCCCGCTCCCTGAAGGAACCGTCATGCACCAGCCCGTAGCCCCCGCCCATCCGGACGCCTCCCACGGCCGCACGCCGCGCAGGGCGATGCTCGCCTCCTGGATCGGCAGCGCCCTGGAGTACTACGACTTCGCCGTGTACGGCACCGCCGCCGCCCTCGTGCTCAACCACCTCTTCTTCCCGGACAGCACGGCGCCCGGCATCGCCATCCTGCTGTCCCTGGGCACCGTGGGCGTCGCCTACTTCGTCCGCCCGCTCGGCGCCCTGCTGATGGGCCCGCTCGGTGACCGCCTCGGCCGGCGCTTCGTGCTGATGCTGACCCTGTTCGCCATGGGCGGCGCCACCTTCGCCGTCGGCTGCCTGCCGACGTACGACCAGGTCGGGTTCCTCGCACCGGCGCTGTTGGTGCTGTGCCGGTTGATCCAGGGGCTCTCCGCCTCCGGCGAGCAGGCCAGCGCCATCTCGGTCTCGCTGGAGCACGCGGACGACCACCGGCGCGGCTTCACCACCAGCTGGACCCTGCAGGGCACTCAGTTCGGCACGCTGCTGGCCACCGGCGTGTTCATCCCGTTCACGTTCCTTCTGACGGAGGACCAGCTGTTCAGCTGGGGCTGGCGGATCCCGTTCTGGCTCTCCGCGGTGGTGGTCGTCGTCGCCTGGATCATCCGGCGCCGGCTCGAGGAGCCGCCGGCCTTCGAGGCGGCCGTCGAGGAGTCGGCCTCCACCCGGGGAGCCTCGCCCATCACGCTGGCGTTCCGGTTCCACAAGGCCGCGATGCTCCGGGTCGCGGCGGCGGCCATGATCAACACGGTCAACGTCGTCTTCCTGGTGTGGTCGCTCTCCTTCGCGACGTCCGTGGTGAAACTGGACCGCGCGACGATGCTGTGGGTCTCCGTCGCGGCCAACGCCCTGGCGCTGCTGGTCATCCCGCTCGCCGGTACGGTGGCCGACCGGGTCGGACGCAAACCGGTGTTCATGGCCGGCGTGATCGGCTCGGCGATCATGGTGTACCCGTACCTGGCCGCGGTGGCTGCGGGCAACTGGGCGCTGATCTTCCTGCTCGGCGTCGTGATGTCGGGCCTGCTCTACTCCCTGGCCAACGCGGTCTGGCCGTCGTTCTACGCGGAGATGTTCCCGATCCGGGTCCGGGTCACCGGCCTCGCGCTGGGCACGCAGGTTGGCTTCGCGGTCTCCGGCGGCCTGACGCCGATCATCGCCGGCACCCTCGCCGGCACCGGGGGCGGCAACTGGGTGGCCGTCGGGATCCTGGTGACGGTGGCGTGCCTCATCTCGCTCGTCGCGGCGATCACGGCGAAGGAGACCGCATCCCTCAGCCTGCGGGACATCGACGCCGTGCACACCTCCCGCACGGAGGCGGCGGTGGCGGCGGGGGCGGACACCGCGCCCGTCCCGGGCGGGCGGGCGCAGTAGCGGGGCGGGCGGGTGATTCGGCCGGCGCGGCACCCGTGTGGCACCGTGATCCCATGCGCGTGTATCCCCTCGTCTTCCGGGCCGCCTTCTCGTGGATGGACGCCGAACGCGCGCACGGCATCGGCGCCGGGCTGATCGGGCTGGCGCACCGCGTCGGCGCCGGCCGGGTCCTGCGCCGGATCGCCGCCCCGGACCCCGCACTGCGCACCACCGTGATGGGCCTGGACTTCCCCTCGCCGTTCGGCCTGGCCGCCGGCTTCGACAAGCACGGCCGGCACACCGTCGCCCTGACGGACCTCGGCTTCGGGCACATCGAGGTCGGCACCATCACCGGCACCGCGCAGCCCGGCAACCCGCGGCCCCGCCTGTTCCGGCTGATCGCCGACCGGGCCGTGATCAACCGGATGGGGTTCAACAACGACGGCGCCGCGGCCCTCGCGCCGCGACTGGCCGCGGCCCGCGCCGCGCTCTCGCGTGACCACGGCGCGCCGAGGCCGATCATCGGGGTGAACATCGGCAAGACGAAGGCGGTGCCGCTGGAGGACGCCGTCGCCGACTACGAGCTCTCCGCCCGCACCCTCGCCCCGCACGCCGACTACCTCGTCGTCAACGTGTCCAGCCCCAACACGCCCGGGCTGCGTCAGCTGCAGGAGATCGACGCCCTCGCGCCGTTGCTGCGTGCCGTGCGGGCGGCCGCCACGGCAGCCGGCCGACCCGACGTGCCCCTGCTGGTCAAGATCGCCCCCGACCTGGCCGACGAGGACGTCGACGCCGTCGCCGCCCTCGCCCTCGAGCTCGATCTCGACGGCATCATCGCCACCAACACGACGCTGCGCCGGGACGGGCTCGCCACCGACGCCGCCACGGTCGCCGGCGCGGGTGCCGGCGGGCTCTCGGGAGCCCCCCTGGCCGACCGGTCCCTGGCGGTGCTGCACCGGCTCAAGACCGCGGTCGGGGACCGGCTCGCGCTCGTCTCGGTCGGCGGGGTGACGACCGCCGACGACGTCGCCGAGCGGCTGGTCGCCGGCGCCGACCTGGTCCAGGGCTACACCGCCTTCCTCTACGAGGGGCCCTTCTGGGCGCGGCGGATCAACCGCGGTCTGGCCCGCCGCCTGGGTGCCGTCCGGCGCTGAGAGGGCTCCCGCCGCCCCCGCCGCCCCTACGCCCCTACGCCGAGTGTGCGGGTGACGCACGCGTTCGCGCCGAATGACGACATCGTGCGCACACTCGGCGCGCCGACGGCCTCGACACGGCGCTGGGCCCGGGCCACCGGCGAACGGCGACCCGGGCCCAGCGATGCTGCGTGGCCGCGACCGGTCAGGCCGGACGGTGCTCCGGGGAGACCGTCTTCGCCGGGTCCGTCTCGACGACGCCGGAGAGCGCCTTGTCGATGGCCTTCATGGCGTCCTTGTCGAGCTTCACGCCCGCCGCGGCGACGTTCTCCGCCACCTGCTCGGGCCGGGAGGCGCCGACGAGCGCGGAGGCCACGTTGTCGTTCTGCAGCACCCACGCGACGGCCAGCTGGGACATCTTCAGGCCTGCCTGCTCCGCCACCGGCTTGAGCCGCTGCACCGCGGTCAGGGTCTTGTCGTCCATGAAGCGGGAGATCGTCTGCGATCCGCCCTTGCTGTCGGTGGCGCGGGAGCCCGACGGGGCGTCCTTGCCGGGCTCGTACTTGCCCGAGAGCACGCCCTGCGCCATGGGGGACCAGACGATCTGGGAGATGCCGAGCTCACGGGAGGCCGGCACGACCTTCTTCTCGATGACGCGCCACAGCGCCGAGTACTGGGGCTGGTTGGAGACGATCGAGAATCCGGCCTGCCGGGCCAGCTCCTGGCCACGCCGCAGTTGGTCCGCGTCCCACTCGGAGACGCCGATGTAGAGTGCCTTGCCGGACCGGACGACGTCGGCGAAGGCCTGGATCGTCTCCTCCAGCGGCGTCTCGTGGTCGTACCGGTGCGCCTGGTAGAGGTCGACGTAGTCCATCTGCAAGCGGGCCAGCGAGGCGTTGATGCCCTCCATGATGTGCTTGCGGCTGAGCCCGACGTCGTTGACGCCCTTGGGTCCGACCGGCCAGTACACCTTGGTGAAGACCTCCAGCGACTCGCGTCGCTCGGTCTTCAGGGCTTCGCCGAGCACCTGCTCGGCGGCGCCGTTCGCATACGCGTCGGCGGTGTCGAAGGTGGTGATGCCCGCGTCGAGCGCCGCCCGCACACACTGGGTGGCGACGTCGTTCTCGACCTGGGAGCCGTGGGTGAGCCAGTTGCCGTAGGTGATCTCGGAGACCTTGAGACCGCTGTTGCCGAGGTAGCGATAATCCATCCGGCCAGCCTATCCCCGCAGGTCGAACGCTTCGGACCGCCGGCCGCCCGACGGGGCTCGGGTCAGGAGGGGTACTGGCCGCGCTTGACCATCGGCTTGGGCAGGCGGATCCGGCGGAACTGCAGGGTGCGCATGAAGGCGTACCAGTAGACGCCGCGCTCGGTCGCCCCGAACTTCGCCGTCAGCTTCCGCTTGAGAGTGCGCCGCAGCCACAGCCCGTCGAGCACCACGATCGCGAAGAAGGCGTAGAAGAGGACGAGCACAACGGACTGGATCGTGGTGTTCGGGATGAACGTCAGCAGCACGAACACCAGCGCCAGGGGCAGCAGCACCTCGCCGACGCTGAACCGGGCGTCCACCCAGTCGCGGGCGAATCGCTTCTGCGGTCCCTTGTCCCGCAGCGGCAGGTACTTGTCCTCGCCGGTGTCCATCGCCCGCCGGGTGCGCAACCGCGCCTCGCGCGTCGCCTCCCGGTTGGCCTCACGGGCGGCCTTGCGGTCGTCGGGCACCAGCGGACGCCGCCGTGCGGCCTCCTGGTCGCGCCGCTTCGGCGTGGGGGCGCCCTTGCCCGCACGGCGCGTCGCGTCGGCCGGCTCCTCGACGGGAGCGGCGGTCACGGCAGTTGATCCCTTGTTGCGTCCGAACACCCGTCAAGGATACCGGGCGCGGGCCCCCTCGGGCCCCGCACCCCTCACCGGACGCGCCGGTGGTCGCCGCTAGGCTGACCGGCATGAGCGAACCCACCTTCCGTTCCCCGCAGACGACCGCGGCCGACGCCACGGAGGCCGCGATCGCCGCCGCCGTCGACGACGGTCTCGCCGGCACCCTCGACGCCCTCGCCGGACTGGTGAGCATCCCGGGCATCGCGTGGGCGTCCTTCGACCCGGAGAACCTGCGGCGCAGCGCCCACACCGTGGCCGGCCTGTTCGCCGATCTCGGGCTCGAGGCGCAGGTGCTCAGCGTGGACGACGGCGACCGGACCGGCGGCCCGGCCGTGGTGGCGACCCGGCCCGCGGCGGAGGGCCAGCCCACCGTGCTGCTCTACGCCCACCACGATGTGCAGCCTCCGGGCGACCCCGACGCGTGGGACAGCGACCCCTTCACCCTGGTCGAGCGGGACGGGCGGCTCTACGGCCGCGGCGCCGCCGACGACAAGGGCGGCGTGCTGGTGCACGTGGCCGCGCTCGGCGCCCTGGCCCGGGCGGTGGGGGAGTCCGGCGTCGGCGTCACCGTCTTCGTCGAGGGGGAAGAGGAGGCGGGCTCGCCGACGTTCCGCGCCTTCCTCGACGCGCACCGGGACCTGCTGCGCGCCGACGTCATCGTCGTCGCGGACGCCGGGAACTGGAAGGCCGGCGTGCCCGCGCTGACCACGAGCCTGCGCGGCCTGGTCGACGGGACCGTCACCGTGACGGTGCTGGACCACGGGGTGCACTCGGGCATGTTCGGCGGCCCGGTGCTCGACGCGGTCACCCTGCTCGCCCGCCTGATCGGCACGCTGCACGACGAGAACGGCGACGTGGCCGTCGAGGGCCTGGCCCGGGGCACCGCCGACGGGCTGGACTACGACGAGGACGCGTTCCGCGCGGACGCCTCGATGCTGCCCGGCACGGAGCTGGCCGGCACGGGCTCCCTGACCACGCGTCTGTGGAACCGGCCGGCGCTGTCCGTGATCGGGCTCGACGCGCCCGCGGTCGACGTCGCGTCCAACACCCTCATCCCGGCTGCGCGGGCCAAGCTGAGCATGCGCCTGGCCCCGGGGCAGGACCCGGACGCGGCGATGGCGGCGCTGGAGCGGCACCTGACCGACCACGCCCCCTTCGGCGCGCGGGTGGAGTTCACCGCGGGGGAGCGGGGCCAGGCGTTCGACGCCGACGTCACGTCCACCGCCTCGGAGCTGGCGCTGCGGTCCTTGAGCGACGCGTGGGGCACCCCGGCGGTGACGGCCGGCATGGGCGGCTCCATCCCCTTCGTCGCCGACCTGACCGAGGTGTACCCGGAGGCGCAGATCCTGCTCACCGGCGTCATCGACCCCGACACGCGTGCCCACGGCGCGAACGAGTCGATGGACCGGTCCGACTTCCGCAACGCGATCCTCGCCGAGGCCCTGCTGCTGCACCGGCTGCGACGCTGACGGACGACGTACGATGGAACCACGCCGTCGGGCGCCGGTCGCGAGAACACGCGTCCCGGTTCCCGGTCAGCACAGAGAGGACTCACCGTGAGCGCATCGACCACCGAGACCGTGGACACCGCCGACCTGCCCGCCCATGACGTCAACCTCAGCGACGTCGCCGCGCAGAAGGTCGCCAGCCTGCTCGACCAGGAGGGCCGCACCGACCTGCGGCTGCGGATCGCCGTGCAGCCGGGCGGCTGCTCCGGTCTGATCTACCAGCTCTACTTCGACGAGCGCCTGCTCGACGGCGACGCCGTGCGCGAGTACGACGGCGTCGAGGTCGTGGTCGACAAGATGAGCGTGCCGTACCTCGCGGGGGCGAGCATCGACTTCGAGGACACCATCGCCAAGCAGGGGTTCACCATCGACAACCCCAACGCCGCCGGCTCCTGCGCCTGCGGCGACTCGTTCCACTAGAGCACCGGAGCCCGGCGGTCGACCCGCCGGGCTCCGCCGCAGATCAGCCCCATCACGGAGACCGCCACGCGGTTCTTCGGATGGGGGCGGGAACCCGGATCTGGCGGTAGGCTCTACAGAGAGTAGTAAAGCGGTCACGTTCCCGGGGCACCGTCGGAAGGCGGATGCGGAACGGCAGCACCGCATCTCGTACCGAAGAGGAAGGGCCGTTTCGTGACTTCGCGGAAACCCAACGGCGGGCACCGGTTCCGTCTCGCCGGGACGGTGGCCATCGGGGCAGCGGCAGCCGTGCTGCTGTCCGGATGCACCAGTGAGGCCAGCAAGGGCTGGCTGCCGTCCGAGCGGGACATCACGGACCGCTCGCACTACATCTGGGATCTCTGGATCAACTCGTGGATCGCGGCCCTGGCCGTCGGCCTGCTGGTCTGGGGTCTCATCCTGTGGTGCATCATCGCCTACCGCCGCCGCAAGAACGACAAGGGCTATCCCCGGCAGCTCAGCTACAACCTGCCGATCGAGATCTTCTACACGTTCGTGCCGCTGGCCATGGTGTTCGTGCTGTTCTACTTCACGGACGTCGCCCAGACCAACATCACGCAGCGCAGCGACAACCCCGACGTCGTCGTGGACGTCCGGGCGAAGCAGTGGTCCTGGGACTTCAATTACGTCAAGCAGGACACGTACGACACCGGCCAGCAGGCCCACCTGGACGGTCAGACCGGCGCCAAGGACCGGCTGCCGACCCTGTACCTGCCGGTCAACCGCACCGTGGAGCTGCAGCTGAACGCCCGCGACGTGATCCACTCGTTCTGGGTGCCGGCGTTCCTGCAGAAGACGGACATGATCCCCGGCAAGACCAACTACATGACGATCACCCCTCAGAAGGAGGGGCAGTTCGACGGCAAGTGCACCGAGCTGTGCGGCGAGTACCACTCCGAGATGTTGTTCAACGTCAAGGTGGTCAGCCAGGCCGAGTTCGACCAGCACATGTCGGAGCTGCGTGACCGTGGGCAGAGCGGACAGATCGGCCAGGAGTACGACCGCAACGCGTCCCTGACCCCCAACTCCGAGTCGGAAGGCTGAGGGACTCGTGTCAACATACGACTACACCGCTGAGGAATCCTCCGTCCGGACCGCCCCCCGGGTGGTGCCGCGCTCCAAGGGCAGGATCGTCGTCAGCTGGCTGACCAGCACGGACCACAAGACGATCGGGTACATGTACCTGATCGGTTCGTTCTTCTTCTTCTGCATCGGCGGCGTGATGGCGCTGCTGATCCGTTCGGAGCTGTTCGAGCCGGGGATGCAGATCCTGCAGACGAAGGACCAGTACAACCAGCTCTTCACCATGCACGGCACGATCATGCTGCTGATGTTCGCGACGCCGCTGTTCGCGGGGTTCACCAACGTGATCATGCCGCTGCAGATCGGCGCGCCGGACGTGGCCTTCCCGCGACTGAACGCCCTGGCCTTCTGGTTCTACCTGTTCGGCTCGCTCATCGCCGTCGCCGGCTACATCACGCCGCAGGGTGCCGCGTCGTTCGGCTGGTTCGCCTACGCGCCCCTGTCGAACACCACGTTCTCACCGGGCGTCGGTGGTGACCTGTGGGTCTTCGGCCTCGCGCTGTCCGGTTTCGGCACCATCCTCGGTGCCGTCAACTTCATCACCACGATCATCTGCATGCGCGCCCCCGGCATGACGATGTGGCGGATGCCCATCTTCACCTGGAACGCGCTCGTCACCTCGATGCTCGTCCTGATGGCGTTCCCGCCCCTGGCCGCCGCGCTGTTCGCGCTCGGCGCGGACCGCAAGTTCGGTGCCCACATCTTCGACCCGGAGAACGGCGGGGCCATCCTGTGGCAGCACCTGTTCTGGTTCTTCGGGCACCCCGAGGTGTACATCATCGCGCTGCCGTTCTTCGGCATCGTGACCGAGATCTTCCCGGTGTTCAGCCGCAAGCCGATCTTCGGCTACAAGGGCCTCGTGTTCGCGACCATCGCCATCGCCGCCCTGTCGGTGACGGTGTGGGCGCACCACATGTACGTCACCGGCTCGGTCATGCTGCCGTTCTTCGCCTTCATGACGATGTTGATCGCGGTGCCGACCGGTGTGAAGTTCTTCAACTGGATCGGCACGATGTTCCGGGGCTCGGTGACGTTCGAGACTCCCATGCTGTGGGCGATCGGCTTCCTGATCACCTTCCTGTTCGGTGGCCTGACCGGGATCATCCTGGCGTCCCCGCCGCTGGACTTCCACGTCTCGGACACCTATTTCGTCGTCGCCCACTTCCACTACGTCGTGTTCGGCACCGTGGTGTTCGCGATGTTCGCCGGCTTCTACTTCTGGTGGCCCAAGTTCACCGGCACGATGCTGAACGAACGGCTCGGTAAGGTGCACTTCTGGATGCTGTTCCTCGGCTTCCACGGCACGTTCCTCATCCAGCACTGGCTCGGTGTCGTGGGCATGCCCCGGCGGTACGCGGACTACCTGCCGGAGGACAACTTCACCTGGATGAACCAGATCTCCACGGTCTCCTCGTTCGTCCTGGGCGCCTCCCTGCTGCCGTTCTTCTGGAACGTCTACGTGACCTGGCGGCGCAAGGAGAAGGTCATGGTGGACGACCCGTGGGGCTTCGGCGGCTCCCTCGAGTGGGCGACGTCGTGCCCGCCCCCGCGGCACAACTTCACCTCGCTGCCCCGGATCCGGTCCGAGCGTCCCGCGCTCGACCTGCACCACCCCGAGCTGGCGGCGCACTCCGCTCCCCGCAACCCCACCGCGGCCGTCTTCGGCCCGGCCGACCGAGGAGAAGGCTGACCCATGCGCGTCGAGACGAAACTGTTCCTCTACATGGTGCCGTTCTTCCTTCTGGTGGGCACCGTGTACGGCTTCATGGTGGCGTGGACGGAGCCGGTCGGTTTCCTGGGCATCTGGCTCGTGGCCGCACTGTCGGCGATGGTCGGCCTGTACCTCTGGTACACCGGTCGGCGCGTCGGTTTCCGGCCCGAGGACCGCACCGACGGGGAGATCCACGAGGGTGCCGGCGAACAGGGCTTCTTCAGCCCCTGGAGCTGGTGGCCTCTCACTCTCGCCCTGTCCGCCGCCGCCGCGATGCTGGGCATGGCCGTCGGCTGGTGGATCGTGTTCATCGGCGCCGGCTTCGCCGTCGTCGGCCTGGTCGGCTGGGTCTACGAGTACAGCCGCGGGGACCACGCGCACTGATGTCCTGATCCGTGTCCGGCCAGCGATGCCCGGGACGGAAGGTTCGATGAAGAGGCCCGGGCGGGCGACCGCTCCGGGCCTCTTCGCACCTCGTCGAAGGGAGGCGTGGTGGAGGAGGGCATGACCGGCTACCGCCGTGTGCTGGCGCACCTGCGCGAGGACGTGCTCGGCGTCCTGGAGCCCGGGGACGGACTGCCGCCGGAGCGCGAGCTCGCCGCGCGGTTCGGCGTGGCTCGGATGACGGTCCGGCGTGCGCTGGACGAGCTGGCCACCGAGGGCCTGATCGACCGGCTGGTGGGGGTCGGCACGTTCGTCGCCTACCCGAAGCGGTCCATCCACGTGCAACTGACCTCCTACACCGAGGAGATGACCCGTCGCGGCATGATCCCGACGGCCACCGTGCTGGACTTCGGCGCCGTCGCCGCGTCCGACCACGTCGCCCGGCAGCTGCGCCTGGAGCCGGGCGATCCGGTGGTCCGGTACCGGCGCCTGTTCTACGCCGACGGGGAGCCGATGAGCGTGGACGAGAACTTCCTCGTGCCCCAGCACGTGCCCGGCATGGCCCGGGCGGCGCCACCGTCCTCGCTGTACCGCTACCTCAGCGAGGAGTACGGGCTGGTGATCGAGTGGGGCGAGGACACCATCGAGGCGACCTCGGCGACACCGTCCCTGGCCCGCCTGCTGACCATCGACGCACGCGACCCGCTGCTGAAGATCGAGCGGCGAGCCTATGTCGGCCGCGTCGTGGTGGACTTCTCGGTCTCGTACTACCGGGCGGACCGCTACCGGCTGTCCGTGCCGCTGCAGCGGCCGCGCCGTCCGCAGGGGCACCGTCCGGTCCTGCGGCGACGCTGAGGACGGACGGCCGCCATGACCACCTCCCCGTTCTCCTCGTCCGGCGTACCCGCGTCCACGCCCCGTGCGAATACCGTCAGCCACGCCGAGGGACTCCTTCTCCCCGGCGTCCGGCCCGTTGACGCCACCGGTCGGGTGCCGGCCAGTGGGGACCGTGCGCTGGTCCTCCACGGCGGCGGCTCGGCCGGCCACGCCTGGGAGATCGGCGTCATCGCCGGGCTGGCCGACGCCGGCCTGGACGTGACCGACGCCGACCTGATCGTCGGCACCTCGGCCGGATCGACGGTCGCGGTCCAGATCACCGCGTCGACACCGGCCGACCTGGTGGCCGCCGTCCTCGCCGAACAGCCGGGGGACCGGCAACATCCGCCCGGAGCCGGAGCCGGAGCCGGAGCCGGGGGCAGGCCGGCGCGCCCGGGTGCGGTGGCCGCTCAGCTGGAGCGGACCGCCCGCATCATCGCCTCCGCCGCGGACCCCGCGGACATGCGCCGCCGGATGGGGGCCGCGGCCCTGGAGCTGGACGCGGCGTCGGACGGGTCCCGGGCGGAGCGGTGGCGCGAGACCGTCGCGGCCCGCCTGCCCGGCGTCACCTGGCCGGCCCGGACACTGCTGATCACGGCGGTCGACGCCCGCACCGGGGAACCGATCGTGTTCGACCGGCACAGCGGCGTCGACCTGGTCGACGCCGTCGCCGCCAGCACGTCCAGCGGGGCGCCGCACCGCATCGGGAACGATCGGTACCTGGACGGTGGCTACCGTCGCAACGAGAACGCCGACCTGGCGGAAGGGTACGGACGGGTGCTGGTGCTGTCCCCGTTCGGGGGGCGGACCCGGCATCCGCTGACGTGGGGGATGCAGCTGGCGGCCCAGGTGAGCGAGCTGCGCGCCGGCGGCAGCGCCGTCGAGACGGTGTTCCCGGACGACGCGGCGCGACGCACCTTCGGCGAGACCATGATGGATCCGTCCACGCGTCCGGCGGCGGCACACGCCGGTCTCGCCCAGGGGCGGGCCCTCGCGAGGCCGCTGACGGCCTTCTGGCGGTGATCCGAGCCCCTCGGAAGGCGGGGCTCCGGACACGCCACGGGGCCGGCAGGACGAATCCTGCCGGCCCCGTGGAGGGGGGAACGAGCGTCAGTGACCGATGCCGGCGCGCTCCGATTCCGCGGTCTCGATCTCGTCGTGACCGTGGTGGGAATGCGCGGCCTCCAGCTCCGCCGGGGTGACCGGGGCGACGCGGTCCTCGAAGAAGAACCGGGACAGGCGGCCACGGATCTTCTCGGCACCGGAGACCTTGCCGTTGCGGCCCGGTCGCGCCTCGAGCACCTCGGGAGAATCGAAGTTGATCATCCGGTACAGGCGGTACCGGTCGACCGGCTCGTGCACCTCGATGAACTCGCCGTGCGGCAGCCGCACGATGCGGCCCGTCTCCCGGCCGTGCAGGGCGATCTCACGATCCTTGCGCTGCAGCGCCAGGGCGACCCGGCGGGCGACGATGAACCCGACGATCGGCCCGATGAAGAACAGCGCGCGCAGCCAGTACGTCACGTCGTTCAGCGACACGTGGAAGTGGGTCGCGATCAGGTCCGAGCTCGCCGCCGCCCACAACACGCAGTAGAAGATGACGCCGGCGACGCCGATACCGGTCCGGGTCGGGGCGTTGCGCGGCCGGTCCAGGATGTGGTGCTCCCGGTCGTCCTTGGTCACCCAGCGCTCGATCCAGGGGTACGCGAACATCAGTGTGAACAGCAGACCCGCCGGGCCCAGGGCCGGCAGCAGCACGTTCAGCGTCAGCGTCCAGTTGCCGAACAGGACGAATTCCCAGTGCCACGGCCAGGTGCCGGGCATCAGACGCAGTGCACCGTCGACCCAGCCGATGTACCAGTCCGGCTGGGTGCCGGCGGAGACGGGGGAGGGGTCGTACGGACCGTAGTTCCAGATCGGGTTGATCGTGAACGCCGCCGCCATCAGCGCGATCACGCCGAACACGATGAAGAAGAAGCCGCCCGCCTTGGCGGCGTACACGGGACCGACGGGATACCCGACCACGTTGGTCTCCTTGCGACCCGGCCCGGGGTACTGCGTGTGCTTGTGCAGGACCACCATGAACAGGTGCACGGCGATCATCAACAGGATGATGGCGGGGATCAGCAGGATGTGCAGCACGTACAGGCGGCCGACGATGTCGGTACCCGGGAACTCGCCGCCGAACAGGAAGAACGAGATGTACGTGCCGATCAGCGGGATCGACTTGATCACGCCGTCGATGATGCGCAGGCCGTTGCCGGAGAGCAGATCGTCCGGGAGGGAGTAGCCGGTGAAGCCGGCGGCCAGACCCAGGATCAGCAGGACGGAGCCGACGACCCAGTTCAGTTCGCGGGGCTTGCGGAACGCGCCGGTGAAGAACACGCGCAGCATGTGCACCGCGTTGGACGCCACGAACAGCAGGGCGGCCCAGTGGTGCACCTGGCGGATGAACAGGCCACCGCGGATGTCGAACGAGATGTCGAGGGAGGACTGGTACGCCACCGACATCTCCACGCCCTTGAGGGGCACGAAGGACCCGGCGTAGTGCGTCTCCGCCATCGACGGATCGAAGAAGAACGTCAGGAACGTGCCCGACAGCAGCAGGATGACGAACGAGTAGAGCGCCACCTCGCCGAACATGAACGACCAGTGGTCGGGGAAGACCTTGCGGCCGAACTCCTTGACCATGGCGGAGCCGCCGACGCGCTGGTCGACGAAATTGGCCATCTTGCCGACGGCGGTGGGCGCCACGTACGCGGCGCGCTGATCAGTGGTGGTGGATGACATCAGCCACGCTCCCAGAAACTCGGACCCACGGGCTCGTGGAAGTCGCTTTGTGCAACGAGGTAGCCCTGGTCGTCGACCATGATGGGCAGTTGGGGCAGCGGGTGTGACGCCGGCCCGAAGATGACCTTGCACTCCTGCGTCAGGTCGAAGGTCGACTGGTGGCACGGGCAGAGCAGGTGGTGCGTGTGCTGCTCGTACAGCGCGACCGGGCAACCGACGTGCGTGCAGATCTTCGAATAGGCCACGATGCCCTCGTAGCCCCAGTTCTCGCGCCCGGCGGAGGGGTTGAGGTCCTCCGGGTTCAGGCGCATCAGGAGCACGACGGCCTTGGCCTTCTGCTCGAGCTTGTCCTCGGCCTCGTTCAGGCCCTCGGGGATGACGTGGAAGACCGAACCGATCTGCACGTCGGCGGCGCGGATGGGGGTGCCGTCCGGGTCGCGGGTCAACCGGACGCCCTTGTCCCACATGGTGTGCCGCAGCGTGTCGCCCGGCAGGGGCCCGAGGTCGCGGAAGATCGCGATCGCGGGGAGCACCGCGAGGGCGCCGGCACCGATCAGGGTGTTGCGGATCAGCGGCCGGCGGGCGATGCCGGATTCCTCGAGGACACCCTTGACGATGCCCTCGGCGTCCCGGCGGTCGGCCTCGGGCCGGATCTCGTGCCGCTCCTCGACCCATTCGTGGTCCGGCATGAGCGTCTTCGCCCAGTGCACGACGCCGATGCCGATGCCGAACATGGCGAAGGCGGTACCCAGGCCCAGCAGCAGGTTCTGCAGCCGCAGCGTGGCGACGGTGTCGTCGAGCCGGATGAAGAAGTACCCGAAGAAGAACAGCAGCGTGCCCAGGATGGACACGAGGAACAGCAGGGAGACCTGCCGCTCGCTGCGCTTCGCGGCACGCGGCTGCGTGTCGGAGAGCCGCGGGCGGTGCGGCGGCAGCCCCGGATCCGGGTGCGCCAGGTCGTTGGGTCGGCCGTCCGCCGTGGCGACTGCGCCGGAGTTGCCCGGGGTGCCGTTGCTACGGTCGCTCATGAGCCCCCTCATTCTTCGTCGTGGTGCTGGTGTCTGTCGGGTTCCCGGGGCGACGGGCGGGTCTCCCGCCGTCCGTCGATCCGGGTCGTGCTCAGGAGGACCGGGAGGTCAACCAGATGGTGAACGCGATGATGATGCCGAGACCGGCCACCCACGCGAACAGACCCTCGGAGACCGGACCGAGCGAGCCGAGGTCGGCACCGCCGGGCGAGCCCTGCGTCTCGATGGTCTTGAGGAACGTGATCAGGTTCTTCTTCTCCTCCGGGGAGATGTTCGAGTCGTTGAACACGGGCATGTTCTGGGGGCCCGTGACCATGGCCTCGTAGATGTGCTTCTCGCTCACGCCCTCGAGGGCGGGAGCGAACTTGCCGCGGGTGAGCGCGCCACCGGCGGCCGCGGCGTTGTGGCACATGGCGCAGTTGACGCGGAAGACCTCGCCGCCCTTGGCGGCGTCGCCGTCGGCCGTGTCGACCTGCTCCTCGCTCGGGACCGCGGGACCGGAACCCAGCGAGGCCACGTAGGCGGCCAGCTGCCGGGTCTGCTCCTCGTCGAACTGGGCCGGCTTCTTCTGCGCCTGCGGGCCCTGCATGGCCATCGGCATCCGGCCGGTGCCGACCTGGAAGTCGACGCTCGCCGCGCCGACGCCCACGAGCGACGGGCCGGACGGGCTGCCCTTGGCACCCATGCCGTGGCAGGATGCGCAGTTCGCCAGGAAGAGCTTCTCGCCGTTGTCGACGTCCTCGGCGGTGTAGCTCTCGCGGGACTGGGACGCCTGCGCGGTGTTCGCCGAGCTGGCGGCCGCGTAGACCGTGCCCGTGATCAGCAGCGCCAGCAGGATCAGGGCCACCGCCGCGAGGGGGTGCCTGCGCCGTTGTGCGAGTGACTTCACCTGTCCGTACCTCTTCCGTCGTGGTTCTGCTTCTCGGGAGCTGCGGGTCGCACCCGTGCGGTGCTCGGTCATCCGAGGTGTCTCGTTTTTCGAGATATCTGTGGTCTCATTCTCGTCCGCCTCCGGCTGCCGTCAAGGCCGATCTACTTGAGGAAGTAGATGATGAAGAAGAGGGCGATCCAGACGACGTCGACGAAGTGCCAGTAGTACGAGACGACGACGGCGGAGGTCGCCTCGAAGTGACCGAAGCGCTTGGCGATGTACGCGCGGCCGATGATGAACAGGAAGGCGATCAGGCCGCCGGTCACGTGCAGGCCGTGGAACCCGGTGGTCAGGTAGAACGACGAGCCGTACGCGTCGGAGGAGAGCGAGACGTGCTCCGAGACGAGCATCGTGTACTCGAACGCCTGCACGGAGACGAAGACCGCGCCCATGATGAAGGTCAGGATGAACCACTCGACCATGCCCCAGCGCGCCACGTTCAGCAGGCCGCCGGTCCGGCGGGGCTGCAGCCGCTCGGCGGCGAACACCCCGAACTGGCAGGTCACCGAGCTGAGGACGAGCACGATGGTGTTGGCCAGCGCGAACGGCACGTTCAGCTTCTCGGTCTCGGTGGCCCACATGTCGGGCGACGTCGACCGGAGCGTGAAGTACATCGCGAACAGGGCCGCGAAGAACATGATCTCGCTGGAGAGCCACACGATCGTCCCCACCGACACCATGTTCGGACGGTTCAGAGCCGGGTGCGCCTGGGGGCTCGGAGCATGGGTTGCACTGGTCACCTTGCCATTATGGCTGGTAAAACCCTGAGCCACCAACGCAACGCGCCCGAACTCGTCTCTGACGTGGGACGATACCCCCGAAAATTTGTCTACGCAGGATAGAAAAGGGGTCCGCGCTAGGATTCGCTCCCAGCCCGCACTCAGGTTCGGCGGAACGCCCGCGGGAACGGGCGCGCCGGCGGGACGGCGATAGGATCGACGCGTGAATCCCCAGCCCGAGAGCCCGAGCACCCGCGCGTCCGCGACCGACCGTGTTGCCTCGACCGGATCGGTGGTGCGCTCCTGGCCCGAACTGCTGACGGCGCTGCTGGCGGGGCGCGACCTCTCGGCCCCGGAGACGGCGTGGGCGATGGACCGGGTGATGTCGGGCGAGCTGCCCGACGCGGCGGTCGCGGGCTTCCTGGTGGCGCTGAAGGCCAAGGGGGAGACGGTCGAGGAACTCGCCGGGCTCGTCGAGGCGATGCTCGAGCACGCCAACCCGCTGCCGATCGGCAGCGACGCCCTCGACATCGTCGGTACCGGTGGGGACCGCCAGAACACCGTCAACATCTCCACCATGGCCGCGCTCGTGTGCGCGGGCGCCGGCACGCCCGTGGTCAAGCACGGCAACCGGGCCGCGTCGTCGTCGACCGGCACGGCCGACGTGCTCGAGGCCCTCGGCGTCAACCTCGACCTGTCGGTCGGGGACGTGGCCGAGGCCGCGCGGGCCGTCGGGGTCACGTTCTGCTTCGCCCAGGTCTTCCACCCGTCGATGCGGTTCGCCGCCGGTGCGCGCAAGGCGCTCGGGGTGCCGACCGTCTTCAACTTCCTCGGCCCGATGACGAACCCGGCCCGCGTGGACGCGTCCGCGATCGGGGTCGCCGACCCGAGGATCGGCCCGCTGATCGCCGGCGTCCTCGCGCGGCGAGGCAACCGCGCCCTCGTCTTCCACGGCCACGACGGGCTGGACGAGCTGACGACGACGGCGGCGTCGACCGTCTGGGAGGTCCGCGACGGCGCGGTCACCGAACAGCAGATCGATCCGCAGTCCGACCTGGGCATCCCGCGCGCCACCCTGGACGACCTGCGCGGCGGGGCGCCGGTGCACAACGCCGCCGTCGTCCGGTCGGTGCTGGCGGGAGAGACGGGCCCGGTCCGGGACGCCGTCGTGCTCAACGCGGCCGCCGGCCTGACCGCGGCGGACCCGACCGCCGAGGGCTCACTGACCCAGCGCCTCGCGGCCGGCCTCGACCGGGCGCGCCGGTCGTTGGACACCGGTGCGGCCGCCGGCGTGCTGGAGCGGTGGGTCCGCTTCAGCGACGAACGCGGTCGCTGACCTTCAGTCGCCGCCGAGCGCGAAGGCCGCGTCGAGGTCGTGCTGCGAGTACGCCCGGAACGCGATCTGCGTGGTGGTCTCCCGGATCGCCGGGACCTTGGACAGCCGGTCCGCGATGACCCGTTCCAGGTCCTCGTGCCGCCGCACCCGGGCCACCACGATGAGGTCCCAGTCCCCGGTCACCGAGTAGACCTCGCTGATGCCCTCGATCGCGGAGATCTCCTCCGCGGTCTCGGGGATGCGGTCCGGCTCGACGGACACGTGGGTGAATGCGGTGATCACAGCGGGTTCTCCTTCGGGGACGAGCCGGCGCCTCGGGAGGAGAACCGGCGGATCAGGGCGACGACGGCGCGCCAACCGAGCAGGAACACGGCCAGGGTGACGGTCGCGACGACGACGAAGGCCACGGCGGTACCGTCGCCGGTGGCGGTGCGCAGCAGCATGCCGCCGACCACGGTCGCCACCCAGACCACGACACCGGTCGGCCAGAGCCGCACCGGCGTCCGCCAGGCGCGGCTGAGCAGCCACCCGAGCGCGGTGCCGACCAGGAAGGGCCATGCCGTGTCGACGACGCCGAGCACGGGGTGGGCCTCCTGATGGCTGGCCCGGCCGATCGCGGCGAACACGATCACGAGGACGACGTCGACGACGGCGGAGCCCACCGGGCGGCGCCGGCGGCCTTGCGCGGGTCGGACGGCGGTCGGGTCGCGGGTCAGGGCGTCGGGGGAGGGCGTGGGCACGTCGCCAGTCTACGAGCCGGTGCCCGATGGATCCCCCGGAGCCGGCGCTCCCCGCTGGTCGATGCCGGCCGGCCCTCGGTGGTACCGGATCGTAGACTCCGGGCATGGACCCCGTCTTCGTGCCGCTGACCGCGGCGGACGTCCCGGCCTGGTCGGACCTGACCACGGCGCTGGCCCGCGTCGACGGCACCGACGAGTTCTCCAGTGCCGAGGACCTGGCGGAGGAACTCGCCGAGGACGGTGTCCGACCGGAGCTCGACACCTGGGCGTTGCACGAGCGCGACGGGAGCACCGCCGCCGTCGTCGCCTACGGGCAGGTCCGCGTGAAGGCGGACCTGCTGGACGGCCGGGCGGTCGCGGTGCTCGGCGGGGGAGTGCGCCCCGACCGGCGCGGCCGCGGCATCGGGCGGGCCCTGATGGACCGGATCGAGGTGCGCGCCCGGGAGCTGGCCGCGGAGCGGCATCCCGGAGCCCCCGTCGTGCTCCGCAACGCCGGGGGGCTCGAGACCGATCCCGTGCGCGGACTGCTGACCCACCGGGGATACGCCCTCAGCCGCTGGTTCGTGCAGATGGAGCGCGACCTGCCCGCGCCGTCGGCCGCGAACGCGCCGCCGCAGCCGGCCGCCGGGTACCGGGTCCTGCCCTTCGCCCCGGAGCTCTCGGCCGGCACGCTGCGTGCGCGCAACGCCGCGTTCGCCGACCACTGGGGCTCGACGTCGACGTCGGAGGCCGAGTGGGCGGACCTGACCGGTGCCCGCAGCTTCACGGCGGACTGCTCGTTCCTCGCGGTGGCGCCCGCGGCCGGCCCGCGGCCCTCCGATCCGGACGGCCCGATCGAAGCCGGTGTGGTCGGCTCGTTCTGCCTGGCTCAGGACTGGCAGGACGGTCCGGTCTACCTCGCACTGATCGGTACCGCGCCCGAAGCCCGGGGCCGGGGGCTGGCCCGCGCCTGCATCGCCGCGTCGCTCGACGCCGCCGCGCGGCAGCGGCGTCCCGACGGGCGGCCCCGGTTCACCCGCGCCGTCCTGCACGTCGACGCGGACAGCCCCACCGGCGCCACCCGGCTCTACGAGGGCGTCGGTTTCGCGGCGGTGAAGACCTTCGGGACCTTCACCCGGGAGGTGCCGGCGCTCGACGCCTGACCGGCCTCCGGACAGGACGATCGTCGGGGGGTTGTGCCACGCTGAGCTCATGGCACCCGTCGTCTACTACACCGCTGCGACGCTGGACGGCTTCCTCGCCGACGAGCACCACGACCTGGGCTGGCTGCTGCGGCTGACGCCGGATCCGGAGCGGATGCCCCCCGCGTTCGACTTCGCCGCCTTCTTCGCCGGTGTCGGTGCCATGGTGATGGGGGCCAACACGTTCCGCTGGGTGCACCGACACGAGGACCTCGCCGCCCACCCGGAACGCTGGACCGACACCTACGGCGCCGTGCCCACCTTCGTCTTCACGCACGGCGAGCTGCCCGACGTCGTTGGTGCCGACGTCCGGATCGCCCGCGAGTCCGTCGCGGCCGACCTGCCCGCCATCCGGGAGGCGGCCGGGGAACGCGACATCTGGTTGCTCGGCGGTGGTGAGCTGGTCGGCCAGTTCGACGACGCCGGCGCCCTCGACGAGCTGCGGGTGAGCATCGCCCCGGTCACCCTCGGTGCCGGCAAGCCCCTGCTGCCCCGGCGCCTGGAACGGCGGCTGAGCCTCACGGGAGTCCACACCGACGGCACGTTCGCCTACCTCGCGTACGACGTCCTCCCGGCCGCGTCCGCGCCCGTCCCGTGACAGGCGCGCGGCCCCGCGCCTACGCTGGCGGCATGTGCAGGAACATCCGGCAGCTCCACAACTTCGAACCGGCGGCGACCAGTGACGAGATCCGCGCCGCCGCCCTCCAGTACGTCCGCAAGGTCAGCGGCAGCACCAAGCCGTCGCAGGCCAACCAGGCGGCCTTCGACGAGGCGGTCGAGGAGATCGCCCACGTCACCGCCCACCTGCTGGCGCACCTGACCACCAGCGCGCCGCCGAAGAACCGCGAGATCGAGGCGGCGAAGGCCCGGGCCCGCAGCGCTCAGCGATACGGCGCGGCCTGATGGCGGACGCACCGCTGCGGTTCGCCGTCGTCGGCGGCGGCCAGATCTCCCAGCAGGCCTTCCTGCCCGCCCTCGGCCGCACCGGCAAGGCGGAGTTCACGGCCCTCGTCTCGGGTGACCCGGCCAAGCGGGAGCAGTTCGGTCGCGATCACGGCGTGGCGACCTGGGACTACGACCAGTACCCGGCGCTGCTCACCTCGGGCACCGTCGACGCGGTCTACATCGCCACCCCGGTGTTCCGGCATCGCGAGTTCGCCGTCCCGGCCCTGGAGGCCGGGATCCACGCGCTGGTGGAGAAGCCGTTCGAGGTCAGCGGCGAGAACGCGCAGGCCATGATCGACGCCGCGGACCGGGGCGGGGCGACCCTGATGGTCGCCTACCGGCTGCACCAGGAGCCCGGCACGGTCGCGCTGATGGAGGCGGTCCGGGACGGGGTGATCGGGGATCCGCGGTACTTCACCAGCGCGTTCTCCCAGGACATCGACGAGGCCAACCATCGTGGCCAGAACGGCTTCTGGGGCGGTCCGGTCGCCGACATGGGCGCCTACCCGCTCAACCAGGTGCGCACGCTGTTCGGCGCCGAACCGCTCCGGGTGAGCGCGCACGGGGTGCGGACCCCCGGCCGGTCCTTCGATTTCGAGGACACGGTCGCGGTCACGCTGACCTTCCCGGGTGAGCGGGTTGCCCAGTTCACCGTCTCGTACGCCACCACGCCGGCCCAGGGCTTCACGCTGGCCGGCACCGCCGGGTCCATCACCTCCGACGCGTGCTACGACTGGGGCGACGACGTCGCCATCTCGTGGACGGTCACCGACGCCGACGGCGATGTCCAGGACCACCGGCACGACCCGGTCGACCAGTTCGCCGGGCAGATCGACTACTTCGTCGACTGCGTCCGCTCCGGTGCCGAACCCGAGCCGTCGGGAGAGGAAGGGCTCCTCGACGTGCTCGCCCTCGAGGCGATCGAGGAGTCCCTCCGGACCGGACAGTCGGTCGATCTGCCGCCGCGCGATCGCGCCCGCCGGCTGTCGCGGTCGCAGGTGCGCACGATCGCCCCGCCGCGCAAACCGGAGGACGAGGACCTGACCGCGGTCGTCACGCAGAATCGCTGACCCGTGACGGGCGCGGGGGAGCGTGGGCTCGATCGGCTGGAGCGGATCGCCGCGGAGTTCGCCGGCACCCCGGGGGTGTCGCGCGAGAGGATGTTCCACGCCCCCGCGCTGCGCATACGCGGGAAGGTGTTCGCCTTCGTCGCACCGGACGGCCGGCTGATCGTCAAGCTCCCGCCCGATCGGTTGCGGGTCCTGCTCGACGACGGCACCGGCGACCGCGTGGAGCTGGGGGGCCGGGTCATGCGCGAGTGGGTCGCGCTGCCGGTCGCCGCGGGCCCGGGCGAGGCGGACGCGGAGTCGGCCGGCGGGGACCAGGAGGAGCGCTGGCGAGCGGCGATCCACGACTCCTTCACCTACGTGCGGAGCCTGATCGAGGGCGCAGTCCGGGACCGCTAGGCTCGGGCCGGTGAGCACCAGTGACGACCCGGCCGGCCACCGCAGGCCGGCATCGGCGATGGGCACCCGGCGCGGGCTCAGCCGCGACGCGATCCGGTCCGCGGCCGAGCGGCTCTTCACCGAGCGGGGATACGCCGGCACCTCGGTGCGGGACATCGCCGCCGCCGCGGCCGTCGACCCCGCCCTCGTCATCCGGCACTTCTCCGGCAAGGAGCCGCTGTTCCTCGCCACGATGCACCTGGACGTCGGGCTCGAGGCCGTGCTGGACGGAGCGATCGACTCGCTCGGTCCGCGCCTGATCGCCTACCTGCTCGACGCCGACGAACGCACCCGGGGCGTCTTCCTGGCGCTGCTGCGCGCGAGTGACACCGATGACGTCGGGGTGCGGCTGCGCGAGGTCCACGACGCGGGGTTCGTCGAGCCGCTGCGCCGCCGGCTGACCGGGCCGGACCGCGAGCTGCGAGCGAGCCTGGCCGGGGCGCTGGTCGGCGGGCTGCTGTACGGGCTGTGGGTGGTCGGTGACGAACGGCTGCTCGCCACCGACCACGCCGACCTCGCCCGGCACTACGGGCGGGTCCTCCAGGACCTCATCACCCCGGCGTGAGCGCTCGGTGCCCGGGATCCGCCCGGGCCTACTGGGCCGACCAGGCGCCGTCGGAGGGCAGGATCGCGCCGGAGACGTTCGTGCCGTCGTCGCTGAGCAGGAACGTGATGGAGGCGGCCAGCTGCTCGGGTTCGGCGACGGGCGGGAGGGTCGTCATGGCCGCGCCGATCCGCTGCTGGCCGAGCTCCGACCCGAAGGTCGCCTGGATGTTGGTCGCCACCGGTCCCGGTGCCACCGCGTTCACCCGGATCCCGCTGGCGCCGTACAGGTAGGCCGAGCTCTTCGTGATGCCGACGACGGCGTGCTTCGACGCCGTGTAGGCGAGCCCGGCCGCCGACCCGCGCAGCCCGGCCTCCGAGGCGACGTTGACGACGGACCCGCGCCCGGCGGCGAGCATGACGGGCAGCACGGCTCGACTCAGTCGGAACAGGCCGTCCACGTTGACGGCGAACACCCGCTCCCAGACGGCGTCGGTGACCTCGTGCAGCGGCGTCATGTCGTCCATGATCCCGGCGACGTTCGCGAGTCCGTCGATACGATCGCCCGCGGCCGCGACGATGCGCTCGACGTCCTCGGCCTTCGTGATGTCCCCGGCGACGGTGACGACGTCGGCGTCCGGGGCGGCGGCGGACATGTCGGCCGCGAAGGCCTCGAGCCGGTCCGCGGCGACGTCGACGGCGATGACCCGGCCGCCCTCGCGGGCCACGCGGGACGCCGTCGCCCGCCCGATGCCGGACCCCGCGCCGGTGACGATGACGGTCTGGCCGGTGAAGCGGCCCGGCGTGATCCTCTCGGTGAACGCCGCCCCGGCCGGTGTCGTCTCCTCGGGTACCGCCGGCAGCACACCGCCGTTGGCGCGGCGCACCAGGTCGTCCACGGCGGACTGGGGGAGCCGGCCCTGGCTGAGAGCGACCAGACGCTCGAGCGTGAAGCCGCGTGCGGGCGCGAGATCCTGCTCGGTCTGACCGCCGGCCGCGAGCAGGTCGCGCAGCAAGGGCCCACCGGTGGGGTCGTCGAGCCACTGGGCGATGGTCGAGCGTCCGGTCAGCGGGGCGTCGGGTGCGGGCATGTCGTTCCTCTTCCTGGTCGTGGTTCTTCGTGGTGTCCATCCGTGCGGACGCCGGTGGCACGAGTCTGCGAGCCCCACGTGACCATGTCAACTAAGTTGACACCTCTTTCTCCCGCCGGCCGGGACTAGCGTGGTGCTCACCGTTGGTTCGAGGATGGAGGCGCTGTGCCGGAGTCACTGAAAGCCCTGCCCGACGCCGGGTGGTCGCGCGTGCTGTGTGTGGCCGCGCATCCCGACGACCTGGAATACGGCACCTCCGCCGCCGTCGCCACCTGGACCCGGCGCGGCGTCGAGGTCACCTACCTCCTGCTGACCGCGGGCGAGGCCGGCATGGCCGAGCCGCCGGATGTGGTCGCCCCGCTGCGCGCCCGGGAGCAGCGCCGGGCGTGCGACACCGTCGGTGTCAGCGACCTGCGCATCCTCGGCCACGCGGACGGCATGCTGGAGGGCGGTCTGGCCCTGCGTCGCGACATTGCCCGCGTGGTGCGACAGGTGCGGCCCGACGCCGTCGTCGGCGGAGTCTTCGACGTCGAGGCGTGGGGCATGCTCAACCAGGCCGATCACCGCGCCGCGGGGCTCGCGACGATCGACGCCGTGCGCGACGCGGACAACCCGTGGGTCTTCCGAGAACTCGCCGAGCAGGAGGGTCTGGAGCCGTGGCATGCGAAAGCCCTGCTCGTCGCCGGGCACGAGACGCCCACCCATGGCCTGGCCGTCGACGAGGACGCCGTGCAGGCCGGCGTTGCGTCGCTGCGCAGCCACGAGGCGTACCTGAAGCACGTCACGGGGCACCCCGACCCGGGCGAGTTCATCCCGGCGATGCTCCGGCAGGGGGGCCAGGCGCTCGGGGGCGAGTACGCCGTCGTGTTCCGGGTCTTCGACCTCGGCGGACTGGGCGGTGGGGAGGAGGAGCCCCCGGCGCCGTGACTGCCGCATGACGGGGCCATATCCCGGTCGTCGCGGCGCGTCGCGGGATCGAGGTGCACGCTCGGTGACTGACGAGGGTCAGGCCGGCCCCGAGTGTCGCCGAGAACGCTCTGGCGAGGTCCTCATCCTCAGGCATGAAATCGTTGCGTGATTCCGGGACAGTAGGCTCCCCGGCACCTACGGTGACGGCATGGTGATCTCACTCGACCGTCTCCCGCAGCGCCGCAGTGACTGGTGGATCCGCGTATCCGTCGTCGGTGTCGTCTGTTCGATCATTCTCGCTGTGTTCCCGTCCACCTGGGGCGACGCCACCGTGCTGCTGGGATGGGCTGTCGGTGGCGCCACGGTGATATCCGCCGCCGTCATCAGCTTCCGGCATCCGGTCGCCGCGGTCTCTGCGGTCACCGTTCTGGTCGCCCTTCAGGTGCTGCTGATCCTTCCACCGATCGCTGGAGGCCTCTACGGTGACGCTCTCTTCGCCGCCATCCTGCTCGTACTTCTGCTGTCCGTCGGAGCCTCGACGGCCCGCAGCCACGGTCCCACGCTGATCTGCGCGCTTGCCGTGCTCCTGGCGGTGCTGTCGGCGGGTATCCATGTGGCGTCCTGGTCCGGCCGCCTGGATCTGGTCAGCTCAGTGGTCCTCGGGATGAGCAGGGAGCCCATCGACCTGCGCGACACGGTGCTGGCCCAGGGTGACTGGGTCAGGGATCAGATCGTCCAGGCGTCCATCGGCCGGCTCTTCCTCGTCGCGGTGGTGATCGGCGTCGGACTCCTCGTCCGTGCGGCGGTCAGGGCAGGCGTCACCCGGCGACAGCTGGCCGCGGCGCATGCGGAGATCCACGAACGTGACGCCCGCAGCGCGCTGGTCGACCAGCGGCGTCGGATCGCGGCCGACGTCCATGACGTGCTGGCGCATTCGCTCACCGTGATCGTCGCGCAAGGCGAGGGCGCGCTCGTGAGTGAGGAACCGGTACGCAGCGAGTCGCTGGGCCGGTTGGTCGAGGTGGCTCGCTCGTCGCTGCGGGACGTGCGCGGCATGATCGAACGCCTCGACGACGCGTGCACCGACGTCCCGGCGCCGGGCCTGGACGATCTGCCGCGGCTGCTGCAGACCTTCTCCGACGCGGGCCTGCGCGTGACCGCCGACGAGCACGGCACTGCCCGTGGCCTTGGCGATGCGTCACAGCTGGCGGTGTACCGCATCGTCCAGGAGTCGCTCACCAATGTGCTCAAGCACGGCGGTCGCGGGTCGGCTGCCCTGGTCACCCTCGACTGGCGGGGGAGCGCGCCCGATCTGCTCCTCACGGTCACATCGATCTCACGGCGCGAGGCGGCCGTGACGACGAACCCGGGAGAAGCGGGTCACCCCGCGGACGGCGTCGCCGGCGTGGGCCTGTCCAGCATGCAGACCCGGGCGGAGATGACCGGTGGCTGGCTGACCGCCGGCCCGGCCGATGGCGGCTGGAGCGTGACCGCCCAGATCCCCACGCAGGAGTTGGCCCTCGAGGTGCTCCGATGAGCACGATGGTGGGATCTTCTGCGGGCCGACGGCGCGTCCTCGTCGTCGACGACCAGCCGTTGTTCGCCTCGGGCATCGCCCTGGTGATCGACGCCGCGGAAGGCCTGGAGGTGGTCGCCGAGGTCGGGTCCGGCCAGGACGCGCTGGACGTCATCGTTACCGGCGTCGCCGATGTCGTCCTGCTCGATCTGCGGATGCCGGGCATGAGCGGTCTCGCGGTACTGCGTCGGCTGCGCGATGCCGGGGACTCGACCCCCGTCGTCGTCCTCACGACCCTGCGGCACGAACGGGCGGTCTACGAGGCGCTGCGGTCGGGCGCGGCGGCGTTTCTCACCAAGGATGCCGCTCCCGTCCTTCTCCTCGAGACGATCCGCCGGGTGCTCGACGGCGATCGCGCCGTCGGGGCGCCCGAGCTGAGGGACGTCCTCGTGCGGCACGGTGACGCGTCCCCGCCCGCGCGGTCCGAGGCCCTGCTCCCCGAACTGACCGAGCGCGAACGCGTCGTCTACGTGCTGTGCGCCCGCGGTCTGACCAACGCCGAGATCGCCGCCGGTGAGCACGTGTCGGTGGCGACGGTGAAGTCCCAGGTCGCCGCGGTGCTGCGCAAGCTCGGGCTCGCGAGTCGCGTCCAGCTCGCCATTCACGCCTACGAGAACGGCGTCGTGCGACCCACGCTCGCGCCGTGATCGTAGGGTGAGCGGATGGACGTCACCGAGACCCAGCCCCGCGCCGACCAGCCACTGACCGCCCTCGTGACCGGTGCCTCCGGCGGGATCGGCCGGGCTACCTGCCAGGCGCTGGCGGCGCGCAGGTATCGGGTCGCGGTGCACTGGGCCGTCAACGGCGACGGGGCCCGTGAGACGCTCGCCTCCCTGCCGGGCGAGGGTCACCTGCTGGTCCGCGGCGACCTGACGGAACCGGGTGCTCCGGAGCGGGTGGTGAGTGACGCCGGCGACGGACTCGGCGCCCTCGGCGTGCTGGTCAACAATGCCGCGATCGCCACCGGACCCGAGAACCGCCACCATCCGGCCGAATGCTCCTTCGCGGACTGGTCGGCGGCCTTCCGCGGCATGATCGACGTCAACCTCAGGGCCGCCGCCGATGTCAGCTACTGGTTCGCCCGGCAGGCGATCGAGGCCGGGCACGCGGCGAGCATCGTCAACGTCGGCTCCCGCGGCGCCTTCCGGGGCGAACCCGAGCACCCCGCGTACGCGGCCACGAAGGCGGCGCTGCACGCTCTCGGCCAGTCCCTCGCCGTCGCCCTGGCGCCGCACGGCATCGTCGTCACGTCGGTGGCGCCGGGGTTCACGGCCACCGAGCGCACCGCGGACCGGCTGGCGGGTGCCGGCCGGGAGCGCATCACTGCCCAGAGCCCATTCGGTCGGGTCGCCAGCGCCGAGGAGGTGGCCCACGCCATCGCGCACCTGGCCGACCCGGCGTCGTCATGGGCGTCGGGCGCGATCCTGGATCTGAACGGGGCCTCGTACCTGCGGAGCTGACGGGCGAGGCGCTGCGCCGGGAGACCTGTGCTGCTATCTCCTGACCGTCGCCGGGCCGTCCACCACGCGCGAGCGATGAAAGGAAGCAACCATGGCCAACTCCTCCTCGGGCGATTCCATGGTCAACCGCCTCGTGCGCATCATCGAGGCGTTCGACGCCGATCACCGCTCCCTGAGCGCGGCCGAGCTGGCCCGCCGCGCCGACCTTCCCAGCAGCACCACCTACCGGATCGTGGAGGACCTGCTGGGCGAGTCCCTGCTCGAACGGCACGGCCAGCGATTGCGGCTGGGCAATCGGCTCTGGGAACTGGTCTCCCGCGGCTCCCCGGTGCTCGGGCTGCGGGAGGCCGCGCTGCCGTTCATGGAGGACGTCCAGTCCGTGGTCGGCCACCACACCGCGCTCGGCGTGCTGGACGGGAACGACGTGCTCTACATCGAACGGATCGGCAGCAACGAGATGACGACGAACATCGCGCAGGTGGCGCGCCGGCTGCCCGCTCACGGCACGTCCACCGGGCTCGTCCTCACGGCTTTCGCCACCGCGGAAGTGCAGGAGGCGTTCCTGCGGCGCCGGCTGCCGGCGCTGACCGACACCACCATCACCGACCCGGCCGAGCTGCGGCGCGTCTTCGCCGAGATCCGTCGGACCGGGCACTGCGTGATGCCGGGCTTGATCGTGCCGGAGTCCACCGGCGTCGCCGTCCCCGTCTTCGACCGCGCGGGGACGGCCGTCGCCGGGCTGAGCGTCATCATCCCGCGGCACGGCGGCCCGGTCGCCACCTCCGTCACCGCCCTGCGCACCGCCTCACGCGGCATCTCCCGCGCCCTCGGCTGGCATCGTCCCCTCGGCGACGCCGTCCGCCGCCCCTGAGGATCCTGCTCGATTCCCGATGAACGGGAAGGTGTGACCCAGAGAACACTCCCGCCGGAACAGTGGAGCGCATCCGTTCCGGCTCGAAGGAGAGTCCTCGATGAAGTACCTGACCGAAGCACCCGCCGGCGACGTCGACGTCCTCGTCCTCGGCTCCGGCGCCGGCGCTCTGACCGCCGCGGCGACCGCGGCGCGCGCCGGCAAGACCGTCGTCGTGCTGGAGAAGGCGAGCCTGCTCGGCGGCACGAGCGCGATCTCCGGCGGCATGCTCTGGATCGCCGCCAACCACCACGCCCGCGAGGCCGGCATCGACGACAGCACCGACGCCGCCTCGGCCTACGTGACCGCCATCTCGCGCGGCCGTGGCCGCGCCGAGCTGGTCGACGCGGCCGTCACGTTCGGCGACGCCATGCTGCGCTTCGCCGAGGACGAGCTGGGTGTCCGGTTCCAGTTCCTGGAGACGTTCCCCGACTACCGCACCGACCTTCCCGGGTCCGTCGAGACCGGCCGCACCATCGAGCCGCAGCCGGTGAACAGCCACGCGCTGCTCGGCGGCCTGGCCGCCCACGTGCGCTCCGACGGGCGCGCCCCCTTCACCATGCAGGAGTACGAGCGGTGGGGCGCCTTCACCCGGTTCCCCTGGGACGAGCTCGCCGAGCGGGAACGGACCGGCATGGTCGCCAAGGGCCGGGCGCTGGTGACGATGCTCCTCGCCGCCGCCGTGCGGGAGGGCGTGCACGTCGCCGTCGAGGCCCGCGGCGAGCGGCTCGTCGTCGACGGCGGACGGGTCGCCGGCGTCGTCCTGGACACCGGCGAGCGCCTCCTGGCGACGGACGCCGTCGTCATCGGCACCGGCGGCTTCGAGTGGGACACGGCACTGGCCGACTCGCTGCTCGCCAGCCGCCTCTTCACGATGTGCTCACCTCCGACCAACGAGGGCGACGGCCTGCGCATGGCGCAGCGGATCGGCGCCCAGACCCGCGGCACGCGCGAGGCCTGGTGGGCTCCCATGGCCGTCACCGGCGACACCCGCGACGGCCGTCCCATCGGCACGCTGCTCCGGTTCGAGCGGCAGGGACCGGGATCGATCATGGTCAACCGCGACGGCCGGCGCTTCGCGAACGAGTCGCAGAACTACAACGACCTGGCTCGCGCCCTGCAGTCCTGGGACTCGCCGAACAACCGCACCCTGAACACCCCGGCGCACGTGATCATCGACCAGCAGTACCTCGACACCTACGGGCTGCTGGCCCACCGGGCGGGGGAGCCCACCCCCGCGCACCTGGTCGAGGCGGACACCCTCGAGGAGCTCGCCGAGCGCATCGGGGTGCCGGCGGAGACCCTGGTCGCCACCGTCGACCGGTTCAACCAGCACGCCGCCCGGGGCGAGGACCCGGACTTCCACCGCGGGGAGACGGCCTACGACCGGTACTGGGGCGACGCGGAGAACCCCTGGCCCAACCCGTCCCTCGCCCCGCTGGCGCGCGGCCCGTTCTACGCCCTCGAGGTGGTCAACGGCGCGTTCGGCACCAGCGGCGGCATCGCCACCGACGGGCGGGCCAGGGTGCTCGACGTCGACGGCGCACCGATCGCCGGCCTGTTCGCCGTCGGCAACGCCACCGAGAGCGCCTACGCGGCCGGGTACCCCGGCGCGGGCGCCACCCTCGGCCCGCTCATGACCATGGGCTACCTGGCCGGGCGGACCATCAGCGGGCAGCCGGTGGCCCAGGACGACGCCGACGCGCTCGCGGGAGCGGCACGATGATCCGCCACACCGTCCTCTTCCGGTTCAAGCCCGACTTCCCGGACGAGCAGCGCGCGGCCTGGACCACCGGCCTGGACCGGATGCGGGGCCACGTCCCGGGCCTGCTCGCCCTGACCCACGGAGCGAACGTCATCGCCTCGGCGCGGGCCTTCGACTATGCCATCGTCGCGGACTTCGCCTCCGTGGACGACATCGCGGTGTACGACACCCATCCGCTGCACGAACCGCTCAAGCAGTACTCCCTCCCCAACAGCGAGCAGATTCTCGCCGTCGACTTCGAGATCCCCGAGGACGCCTCATGAGCACCACCGCCCGCTCCGCCACCGCAACGACCGCCGCAACGACGGCGACCTCCGGCTCACCGGACCCCGTCATCCCTGCGAAGACTCCGCGGAAGGCCGCGCTCGCGTCCTTCCTCGGCTCGACGCTCGAGTACTACGACTTCTTCATCTACGGCACCGCCGCGGCGCTCGTGTTCCCGGCCCTGTTCTTCCCGGCCGACGCGCCCGCCGTCGGCCTGGTCGCCGCCTTCGCCACGTTCGGCGTCGCCTACGTCGCCCGGCCGCTGGGCGGCATGGTGATGGGCCACTTCGGGGACCGGCTCGGCCGGAAGAACGTCCTGCTGGTGACCCTGTGCCTGATGGGGCTGGCGTCGCTCGGCATCGGGTTCCTGCCGACCTACGACGCCGTCGGCGTGCTCGCCCCCGTGCTGCTGACCCTCGGCCGCCTGATCCAGGGGTTCTCCGCCGGCGCCGAGTCGGCCGGCGCCTCCACCCTCACGCTCGAGCACTCGCCCGAGGGCCGCCGCGCGTTCTTCACCTCCTTCGTGATGACCGGCTATGCGGCCGGCATGGTGCTGGCGACCCTCGTCTTCGTCCCGATCACCGCGCTGCCGAAGGACCAGCTGATGGCGTGGGGCTGGCGCGTGCCGTTCTGGTGCTCCGTCGTCGTCCTCGCGATCGCCTACTGGGTACGGACCCGGCTCGACGAGACGCCCGTCTTCGAGGAGGCCCGCGAGGAGGGCGAGGTGCGCAAGCTCCCCCTCGGTCAGGTGCTCCGCCACCAGCCCGGCGCCGTCGTCCGCGTGCTCTTCATGTCGATCTTCTCCGTGATGCAGACGATCTTCACGGTCTTCGGCCTCTCCTACGCCACCGCCCAGGGCGGACTCGACCGCGGCGCGATCCTGACCATCAACGCCGTCACCATCGGCCTGTCGATCCTCGCCATGCCCGCCCTCGCCACGCTCTCGGACCGGGTGGGACGGAAGCCGCTGCTGATCGCCTCGATGCTCGGCTGCGCGGTGGCCCTGTTCCTCTACTTCGGCGCGCTGGGCACCGGGAGCCTTCTGGTGGCGTTCCTGGCCAGTGTCCTGTTCATGACCGTCCTGTACTCGGGCTTCAACGGCCTGTGGCCCGGGTTCTTCGCCGAGCAGTTCGCGGCTCCCGTCCGGTACACGGGCATGGCGCTGGGCAACCAGCTCGGCCTCGTCGTCGCCGGCTTCGGCCCGCTCATCGGCGGCCTGCTGATGACGAGCGGGCCCGTCGGCTGGGTGCCGGTGGCCGTCTTCGGGGCCGCCTGCGCGATCGCCGCGGCGATCGCCGTCATCGCTTCGCCCGAGACCGCCCGCACCCCCATCGACGAGCTCGGCGCCCCCGCCCGACGCTGACCGACACGACCCTTTCCACCACCGACAACAGGGAGTCATCGACTGATGTCACCACGAACCGCCACCACCGGAACCACGAGCGGAAAGACCACCGAGAAGAGCACCGTCTGCGACGTCCTCGTCGTGGGCTCCGGCGCCGCCGGCATGGCCGCCGCGCTGAAGGCCGCCAGCCAGGGCCTGAGTGTGATCGTCGCCGAGAAGGAGCAGTACGTCGGCGGGACGACGGCGATCTCCGCCGGCTGGGCCTGGGTGCCCGGCAACCGTGCGGGCACCGAGGCGGGGGACACCCGCGAGGCGGTCGAGACCTACCTGCGGAATCTCGCCCCGGACACCTACAACGCCGACGGCGTCGCCGACTTCCTCGACAATGTTCCCGAGGCGCTGGAGTTCTTCGAGCGCGAGACCGACGTCTCCTTCGTCTACCCGGACAAGGCGCCGGACTACCAGATGGACCTGCCCGGCGCCCGGCTCGGCGGCCGCGCGATCCTCCCGACGGACACCGATGCCCGGATCCTCGGCGACAAGCGCCTGCTGATGCAGCCCTACCTGTCCTCCTACACCGTGTTCGGCTACATGCCCCAGGTGGGGCCGGACATCAACGAGTTCTTCCACGTCAACCAGTCGGTGACGTCCTTCGTCTACGTGGCGCGGAAGTTGCTGCGCACCTGGGTCGACGCCGCCCGTTACCGTCGCCCGGTGCTCCGGTCCAACGGCAACGCGCTGATGACGCTGATGGTCAAGAGCGCGCTCGACGCCGGGGTCCGGCTGTGGGAGTCCACGCCGGTCGAGTCCCTCACCCGGGGCGACGACGGCGCGGTCACCGGGGCGGTGCTCGGCGGCGACCGGGCGGGCCGGGTCGAGGCCCGGCTCGGCGTCATCCTCGCCGCCGGCGGCTTCTCCGGCGACGCCGAGCTGCGTCGCCGGTACTTCCCGCACGACGCGGGCGGTGACGACCACTTCACGCCGACCGTGGGTCACGGCGGCGACGCGGCCCGGATGGCGATGGCCGCCGGCGGGCACATCGACGACGGCGTCTCCTCCGTCGGCTCCTGGGCGCCCGTGACCGTGTTCCGGTACCGCGACGGGCGGCGGCGTCTCTTCCCGCATCTGCGGGCCATCGGCCTGCCGGGCCTGGTGGCCGTCGACCGGCACGGAAAGCGGTTCGGCAACGAGGCGCTGAGCTACCACGACTTCGGCGGCACGATGATCGCGCACGACGCCGACGAGGACGGCACCTACGGGTTCGTCATCGCCGACGCGAAGGCCATGCACAAGTACGGCATCGGCTACGCGAAGCCCTGGCCCATGCCGCGCGGCTACTTCTACCGGACGGGCTACCTGGTCCGCGGGGAGACGCTCGCCGACCTGGCCGGCAAACTCGGCATGGACCCGGCCGAGCTCGAGCAGACCATCGGCACCTTCAACCGCGGCGCCGTCGAGGGCGTCGACGCCGAGTTCGGGCGCGGCTCCACCGAGTACAACCACTTCCGGGGCGACCTGGAGCACCGGCCGAATCCGAACCTGGCCGCACTCGACAAGGGTCCCTACTACGCCGCGAAGATCCAGATGGGCGATCTCGGCACGTTCGCCGGCGTTGCGGTGGACCGGGACAACGTCGTCGTCACCGCGGAGGGCGCGCCCATCCCGGGCCTGTTCGCCGTGGGCGCCGCCGCCCGGAGCGTGTTCGGCGGCGGCTACCCGGGGTACGGGTCGCACATCGGTGCGGCCCTGGTGTTCGGCTACCGGGCCGGCCGGGACGTCGCCCGGCTCGCCGCGGAGCGCCGGGGCGGCAGTGCCGCCGGTCGCGGAGCGCAGGTCGCCGCGGACGTCTCCGAGGGGGGCGCCCGATGAGCGCGGACCGGGTGGAGGGCAAGGTCGTGCTCATCTCCGGGGCGGCGCGGGGGATGGGGGCGTCACACGCCCGCGTCCTCGCCGCACACGGGGCTCGGGTGGTGATCGGCGACCTGCTCGAGGAGGAAGGGCGGGCGCTCGCCGCGGAGATCGGCGCTATCGCTGGTGACGACGTCGCGCTGTTCGTGCCCCTGGACGTCACCGACCATGCGAGCTGGACGGCCGCGGTGGCGGCGACCGTCGACCGGTTCGGCCGGCTCGACGTGCTGGTGAACAACGCGGGCATCTTCACCCGCGGCAGCGTGGAGGACGCCGACGTGGACGAGTGGCGGCGGACCATCGACATCGACCTGACCGGTAACTTCCTCGGCATGAAGGCCGCCGTCCCGGCGATGAAGGCCGAGGGCGGCTCGATCATCAACATCTCCTCCATCGCCGGGCTGGTCGGCTTCAAGAACCGGGCGGCGTATGCCGCGGCGAAGTGGGGCGTCCAGGGGCTGACGAAGACGAGTGCCCTGGACCTCGGACCGTACGGGATCCGGGTCAACTCGGTGCACCCCGGGTCGGTCCGGACGCCGCTGACGGCGGACCTGGAGCGAGGCTTCGGCCAGATCCCGCTGGGCCGGGACGCGG
The DNA here is from genome assembly GCF_014643255.1 of Tersicoccus solisilvae. GTDB lineage: Bacteria > Actinomycetota > Actinomycetes > Actinomycetales > Micrococcaceae > Tersicoccus > Tersicoccus solisilvae. The sequence goes on from NZ_BMJI01000002.1 coordinate 188,063, forward strand.
ACGTCACCGAGATCTCGGACCTCATTCTCTACCTGGCCTCCGACGAGTCCCGGTTCATGACCGGTGCCTCGCTCGCGATCGACGGCGGCGAGACCGCGGGGAACCACCTCCGGGAGGACGCGTAGATGACGAACGCACCGGCTCTCGACTTCGCCGGGCGCACCGCGGTGGTCACGGGAGCCGCCTCGGGTATCGGCCGGGCCACCGCATGCCTGCTCGCCGAGCGTGGCGCCGCCGTCGTGATCGGCGACGTCGCCGAGGCGGCCCGAACGGTGGCGGCCGAGCTCACCGAGGCGGGTCACCGGGCACTCTTCGTCCGCACCGACGTGACGGACGAGGCGTCGACGGCGGCGCTGATGGACGCGGCGGCGAGCGCGTTCGGTGGCGTGGACGTCCTCGTCGCCAACGCGGGCATCGCCGAGCCGAAGGCGCCGCTGCACGCGCTCGACGTGACGGCGTGGCGACGGGTGATCGACATCGACCTGACCGGGGTCGCCCTGTGCGGCAAGCACGCGCTGCGGCACATGGTCGAGGCCGGCCGCGGGTCGATCGTCAACGTGTCCTCGATCCTCGGGACGGTCGGCCAGGCGAACAGCGGCGCATACTGCGCCGCGAAGGCCGCCGTCGCGAACCTCACCCGCTCCACGGCGGTGACCTACGCGGCGTCCGGGATCCGGGTCAACGCCGTCGCGCCCGGCTACGCCGACACGCCGCTGGTCGCCGGACTGCCGGAGGCGGTGCGCGGCTCGATGGTGGCCAGGCAGCCGATCGGGCGGCTCGCCCGGCCGGAGGAGATCGCCGAGGCCATCGCGTTCCTCGCCTCGGACGCGGCCTCGTTCGTCGTGGGCGCGGTGCTGGCGGTGGACGGCGGGTACACGGCGGTGTGATCCGGCTGCCGGCCGTCACCCCGCGGAGGTCTGCGCTTTCGACCAGTCCTGCGGGATCCAGTTCCCGACGAGATTGCCGATGATCAGCGTCTTCGCCTCCGCGTCGAACAGGTGGACGACGCCCTCGCGCATCGTGGCGGACAGTGCGGCGAAGGCGGGGGCCGAGACCGGCAGCACGTGCCGCGTGCCGTCCTCGGTGACGACGAGGAGGTCGAACTCCTCCCCGCCGGCCCAGTTGGCGTTGATGTACTGCACGCGCTGCGTCTGGGCGCTGGCTCCGCTCATGGTCCGGCCTCTTCCTGGTCGACGGTGCGGACGGTGCCGGCGGTGGCCGACCGGTTCAGCCTGTCCCTCGGCGGCCCCGCCGTCCAGCCCCGCCGTCCACCCCCGTCGGCCCGGCCCCGTCGGCCCGGCCGGGGGCCCGGTCGGCCCGGCCGGGAGGCTGCCCGGATCGCGATCAGGCGACGCTGCCGACGGTATCGGTGGCGACCACCGCGGCGTCGGCCTCGGCGATCACGAGATCCGCGTTGATCCGGGCGCCCGCGAGCGCTCCCGCCGCAGCGGCCGCCCCCACCTGTGCGGTGAGATCGGTGGCGTTCCCGGCGACCCACACGCCGGGCACGTCGGTGGCCCCGGCGAGTCCGGAGACGAAGCGGGTGCCGATGCCCGGCGGCACCTCCTCCGTGGCGAGCCCGAGCGCCTCGAGCCCTTCGGTCCGGGCCTGCAGCGTCGTGCCGACCGCGAGCACGCGCCGCTCGATGACGTCGCCATCGGCCAGGCGCACACCCGCGATGCCGCCGTCGTCGGCCCGAAGCACCTCGCTGACCGGCGCCTCGACCACCCGGACGCCGCGGGCGGCGAGCCGGGCCCGGTCGGGGTCGTCGAGGTCGATGCCCCGGGAGAAGTAGACGACGTCGTCGGTCAGCTGCCGGAAGAGCAGCGCCTGGTGGACGGACATCGGGCCCGTGGCGATGACGCCGATCGTCTCGTCGCGGACCTCCCACCCGTGGCAGTACGGGCAGTGAACCACGTGGTGACCCCAGTGCTCGGCCAGGCCCGGCACCTCCGGCAGCACATCCCGCAGACCGGTGGCCACGAGCAGGCGCCGCGCGGTGACGGCACGACCGTCGGCGAGACGCACGCGGAAACCCAGGTCCCCGTCGGCCGCCGGTGGCAGGGGAGCGGCGTCGACCACCGTCCCGGCGACCACGAGGCCGCCGTAGCGGCGCACGTCCTCCCGGCCGCGGCGGAGAAGCTCGGCGGGCGGTGTGCCGTCGAGACCGATCGCTCCGTGCACCGCGTCGGCCGGGGCGTTGCGCGGGTCGCCGGCATCGACGACGACGACGGAACGGCGGGACCGGGCGAGCATCAGCGCGCCGTTCAGGCCCGCCGCGCCGCCGCCGATCACGACCGTGTCCACGGTGTCCTCGGGCAGCTCGTCGGAGATGATGTCGACGGGGTTGGTCTGCGTCATGGGGTGTCCTTCCGAAAGCCTCAACAACCGGTCGATCGGACCGGCACCGTCACGCTAACCGGTCGATGCTCCGTTGGCATAGACTCTTGCTCATGCAGCAAGACGATGATGACCTCGACGGCCTCGTGCGCAAGCGGATCCGCGCGCTCCGGGTGGCGCAGGGCTGGTCGCTGGAGGAGTTGGCGACCCGGGCGCGGCTGAGCCAGTCGACGCTCAGCCGGATCGAGAACGGTCAGCGCCGCCTCGCGCTCGACAGCCTCGTGACCCTGGCGCGCGCCCTGGACACCAGCCTGGACCAGCTCGTGGAGACGGCCTCGGACGACGTCGTCATCAGCCCGGTGATCGACCGGTCGCGCGACCAGAAGCGCTGGCCCATCCGCGCCGAGCCCGGCGTCACGGTGATCCGGCAGCGCATCACCGGTCCGCCGCCGGAGAACCCGGCCGCCATGCGGGCGCATCCCGGCCGGGAGTGGCTCGTCGTCCTCTCCGGCACCGCGGTCCTCATGCTCGGCAACCGGCGGTTCCGCGTCGAGACGGACCAGGCTGCCGAGTTCCCCACCATGCTGCCGCACGCCATCGGCGCCGCCGGCCGGCCGTGCGAGATCCTCGGCATCTTCGATCGCGAAGCGCGGCGCCATCACCAGGACGCGACGGCGGACGCCCGACGCGGCCCGGACGGCGGGTGACCGACGCCGATTGCCGTTCCGGCACGGTGGACGGGCATCCTCTTGCCGTTCCGGCGGATCCGGCGCTCTGCCCGCGGTCCGGGCCGTAGCGTGAACGGGTGACGACTTCACCGCAGCACCAGCACGTCCACCAGCAGCACCACGCCCATGACTCGCACGAGCACGACGGCGACCTCACCGAGCTGCTCGACCTGGACGCCGACGTGCTCACCGGCTACCTCACCGACGTCGTCGGCTGGTTACCGGTCGCGACACCGCCGCGGCGCATCCTCGACCTCGGCACCGGAACGGGCGGCGGCGCCTTCGCGCTGCTCGATCGATTCCCGGACGCGTCCGTGACCGCCGTCGACGTCTCCGCCGCCTACCTGCAGCGCGTCCGGGAGAAGGCGGAGGCGCGGGGCCTGGGGGAGCGGGTGCGCACGGTGCAGGCGGACCTGGACGGCGACTGGCCGGACCTCGGCACGCCTGACCTCGTCTGGTCCTCCGCGGCGATCCACCACCTCGCCGACCCGGACCGCGGGCTCCGCGCCATCCGCGACCTGCTGACGCGCGGCGGGCTGTTCGCGCTCGTCGAGCTCGCTGACTTCCCTCGCTTCCTGCCCGCGGATGCGCCGGCCGAGCGGCCGGGCCTGGAGGACCGCTGGCACGAGGTGACCGCCCGCTCCCACGCCGACCGGGTGCCGCACCTCGGGTCCGACTGGGGCCCGCGATTGGTCGAGGCCGGCTTCGAGCTCGCCGGTGAGCGCGCCGTCACCGTGGACATCGACGGGAACGTCGCTTCCGGCGGCGACGAGGTCCTCGGGCGCTACGCCCTCGCCACGATCCGTCGCGTGCGCGAGACCGTCGGCGCCGACCTGGATCCCGCGGATCTCGCGGCGATCGACCGGCTCCTCGACGTCGACGGGCCGGGCAGCATCATGCGGCGCCACGACCTGGCGGTGCACACCGAGCGCCAGGTGTGGGCCGCCCTGCGTCGCTGAGCACGCGACGCCTGGCAGGGTGGGCGGATGGAGTCCCTCGCATCGGAGCAGCGCGTCATCGAGGCGGCTCAGGCACGTCGCGCGGTCGGCGCACCACCCCCACGGTCGTCACATTCCGCGTTGTGCGCGGCGCGAACGGCCACGTCAGCGGCCGATCTCGGTGCGCACCGCGTAGAGCTCGGGGAAGAAGGTGAGGTCGAGCGCGCGCTGCAGGAAGCCGACGCCCGAGGAACCGCCGGTGCCGGTCTTGAATCCGATGGTGCGTTGCACGGTCCGGAGATGGCGGAAGCGCCAGAACTGGAAGTTGTCTTCGACGTCGACGAGGTCCTCGCACGCCTGGTACAGCGCCCACGGGGTGTCGGGGGACTCGTAGATCCGGCGGAAGACGGGCACGAGGTCCTCGCGCAGAACCCAGGGCTGGGTGACGTCCCGGTCGAGGATGTCGGCCGGGACGGCGTATCCGGCGCGGGCGAGCGCGCGGAGGAACGCGTCGTACAGCGTCGGTTCGCCCAGCAGGGTCGAGAGCAACTCGTGCGCGCCCGGCTCGCTGGTGAACAGCTCGAGCAGCCGCGCGTTCTTGTTGCCGAGGATGAATTCGACGGCGCGGTACTGGAACGACTGGAAGCCGGACGAACTGCCCAGCGAATCCCGGAACTCCGCGTACTCCCGCGGGGTGAGCGTGCCCAGCACGGACCACTGCTCGGTGAGGGTCCGCTGGGTGGCCTTGACGCGGGCCAGGCCCTTGAGCGCCTTGCCGAGGTCGTCGGCGTCGATCAGGCGGCGGGCCTCCCGCAGCTCGTGCAGGATGAGCTTCAGCCACAGCTCGCTGGTCTGGTGCTGGATGATGAACAGCAGTTCGTCGTGGTGCTCGGGCGTGCTCTGGGGATGCTGCGCGCCGAGGATGCGGTCCAGGTCGAGGTAGCGCCCGTAGGACATCGCGTCGTGGAAGTCGGTCCGGATCGTCTTCTCCATCGGGCGCGTGCCATCGGTCACGGAGGGCTCCTTCGGCGGGGGATCGTCAGCGGACGATTCCGCCCGGTGTCATCGTCGATCGTAAGGGAAATGACCTCCCCGCCGACTACCGACCGTGGCACGATGATGGCATGGCTCGCACACGGTTGAGCACGACGGTCGATTCCGCGCTCCTCGGCGAGGCACGGCGCCTCCGGTCAGGCACGACGGAGGCGGCCCTGGTGGACGAGGCGCTGGCTGCCCTCCTCGCCGCGCACCGCGCGGCCGAGGTGGACGCCAGCTATGCCGCCTACGACGTGCACCCCCTGAGCGAACCGGAAGAATGGGGCGACCTCGCCTCCTTTCGCGAATCCGCAGCGGCGACGTGAACGACCGCCCCGTGCACGACCACCATCCGTGGGCTCGCGAGCGAGGTTGTCCTGGAGCCGGGGGAGGACCCCATCCCGCGTCGCTCGGCAGTCAACCTCGACTCCGTCGAGAGCGTGTCGCTCGCGGTGCTGGTCGAGCGACTTGGACGTCTGAGCGACATGAGAATTCGGTAGAACTGTGCTGTCCTGGCCATCGCCGTGGGCTGCCGGTGACGCCGACGCGCCGGGACTGGCTTGCGACCATTCACAGCCCCGAACCCTCAAGAGCGGACTACTGCTGGACAGCCTCTGTATCAAGTTCAGTCATGTAGTTCTGGCTAGCGAGCGCCTTCGAGACGGCTCGGAAGAGAGTCCTGAAGTCACTACACGCGCTCCGTGGTGCTGGATCGGCCTGAGTCGCTCCTCATCAGGCAAGCTGTGTCTATGGACGCGTCACCTACCACGGAGCACTCCGACCCGCCCGTTGCCTTCGTCTCCTACTCATGGGCCACCGAAGAGCACATCGCCTGGGTCACCAGCTTAGCTCGCCGCCTCCGCGCCAACGGCGTCGATGTGCACCTCGACAGATGGGATGTGAGCCTGGGTAACGACATTTACCTATTCATGGAGAGATACGCGGATACTTCTGCTCGTGTGCTTGTCATACTCTCTGACGACTATGGGCCGAAGGCAAACAACCGGGCAAACTCACCATCCGGTGTCGGCACGGAGACGACCATCGTGTCGTCGACCGTCTATAATGACTTGGGAGGCAATCGAGTCATACCGGTCATACCAGACTCCGGGACGGTGGCGGCGGAACCCGTTCTACCTACTTATCTGGCTGGCAGGATTTGGCTCGATTTCAGGGATGACCACGAAACCGCATATGAGCACCTCCTGCGGGACCTTCACGGAGTACCAATTGAGGCCGCCCCGCAGCTTGGGCCGAATCCTTTTGTTGGCGCAACCGAGGCACAGGCGCGCGCGATGATCCGCAACGACCCCACCCGGTGGCGCGACGGCCGATCAAGCGGCTTGGTAGAACTGAACCTGAGCGAGAACTCTGGCCGGTTCACCCTTGGCGGTGACGACTCCAGCTTTACCTTGTGCTTGGACTACCCCTATAGCCACATAAACGGCAAAGACGGACCGAAGCAAGTCCGACACTTAAACGACTATATCGGAAATATCGGGCTAGTGAAATCAGCCGTTCAAAGGCCCGAGCGCCTGACCGATCTCGCCGCCCTGCCTATGTCTAATCGCGTCGAAATGACGGAGCCTGGCGATGTCGTGGTCATGATGAACCGAGGCGGGTATTGGGCACTGCTGATGCTCGACGACGTGATCTTCCGTAAGGGCATGAACGGCTATGAACCAATCGCCATTGCACGTTTCGTTATCGCCACCGACAGGACCGCCTCCCTCGCGCTTGACGACTTACCGGACTCCTTGAAATAACGGGGTTTAATATGCAATCACGTGAGCACCCGGCTGTCTAAGTGGGTTAAGCTCACATTCAGTCGGGCCGTGCGTGACCTTTCTCACCGCTCCTTGCCACGAACCGAGTCATCCCTGTCACGCACGAGGGCCGCTTGTGCGGCCGGCTCGGGAATGACCTCACCGGCGCGCGGCGCTCGAAGCGGACGCCTGCGACGTTCAGCGCTCACGTTCCACACGCAGGCCGTCGATCTTGAATTCCACGCGGCACGGTTCTCCGAGGTCGGTTGCTGCGGCGTGTCACGGCGAGGAGAGGTCCCTCTCTCGTCAGGGCGTCTCGCTGACCGTGCGTTATGCAGTCGCCTTGGACGCCGAGGCACAATCTGGGCAAGTAATTGACATAATGCCGATTATCGGCGGGTGGTATGGCGTGATGGAAACGGCGTCGCCGGTCACTCCAGAAGAAGCTCGATGTACTTCCGCCGGGCCTTCATCGAGTGGATGATCAGTTCGTTCCCGCCGTCGAACCGCAGCACGGCCAGTGCGACCGCCCGATTCGATTCGCCCGGCCTGCTGTTATTCCGGCTCGGCCCGGTGCGGCTCCTGCTCGACCGCACCGCCCCTCGACGTGCTGGGGCAGATCCAGCCGCAGGGTCGGACCCACCTCGGCCCCGTTGCGGGTCATCCCCTGGACGAGCAGTGAGCCGGGCGGGCGCCGCCCGGCGGTCAGTTCCATCAGGGCGAGGAGGTCGGCCTGGGTGCGGATGGTGATGCGCTTGGTCATGTCGTGCCCCTTTGGCGAGTCGGGGCTGGGACGGAACCAGCCGCGTCCCTCTCCCCCACGTGTTTTTCCGGCTGGCGAGCATGCGAGCTACGGCCGACGGAAAGCGGTCAACCCGCAGGGCGGCGGAGGAGAGAATCTGCCGGCGATATAAGCGACGCTGGAGCGCTTCGGCAGAATCTCGGTGGAGCCGGCCCCCACGAAGGAGGGGGTTGAACTGCTTGGAGCGGCCGCGATGATCCGAAGGACAGCCGGAAAACAAGGGGGCACCGACGGCGGTCCGGAGCTTGCGGAGGCCGGCGGCGGCGGCTGATCAGCCCGAGCGCAGCGAGGACCGATTCCCAGCGGTCGGCCGCCGTGTCGGAGCGTCAGAACGAAGGGGTTACCAATCAGCGGGTGAAACTTGTATTTAGGTTGCCTATCCATAGTTGCCCTTCACCTGATCCGGCGTTAGCTTGATGCGGCGACACTGCTGTCGCCACTTGCATTGGGGGGTTTGGCTTTGAGAAAGCTGATGACTTTAGTCGTCGCGGTGGCACTATCGTCACTGGCGCTGGTAGGCACTAACACATCCGCAAGTGTGGCAGCGATGCCACCCAGGTACTATCCGTACAATCAGATTCTTTGGTGGGCACACACGCCAAAGGGAGACATACCGGTACGCCGTGGGTATTGGGATTCGGTGAGTAAGTCGGGATTCGGTTTCGATAAGATTTTTTGGCACCATGATCTGTGGAACAGGTCGACCATATCCACCGTCTTGACAGGTTCGTCTTCGATCGACAAAGTTGATGCGGGAACGTACGTCAAGTACGTGTGGCTTCAAATCCGAGATGTCAGGACTAAAAGGGTCTATCTAGAGCAAAAGGTGCGCGCTGTCGTAATTCTGAACCGCGCCGTGAACGTAAAGGGTTACCAAACATCCAGTCCCGCTGGCCTTTTCACTATGTACTGTGATTACGGAGATCCGAGCAGGACTAAGTGCCCAGATTGGGTCAACACAGCGCAAAGGGCCACGAGCAAGGTATCGAACCCTGCAGGCGGAGATCCCGCGCTTGAACCGACCCCCGACATCTCGGCCGCTCCTACTACTACAGAAGCTGCGCCTGCCGTGACCCTGCCCGACGAACCGCTTGACGAGTTCGGTGCTCCAACTTCGGCCGGTCCAAGCGTGGACGCAGTGAGGCCGAAGTATCCCGCAGTCCGGCCCCCGGGCTACCAGTTGCCGGTAGCCACTCCCTACTCCGACGGCACTGAGTTTGTCATCGACACCGAACCGTCTTATGTCGTTGGAGGAGCTGGCGGTGTCTACTGACCCCGCCGGTCAAAGGGGAGAGAGAATTCAAAGGTGGAGGGATTCGCTTCGTCATATCGAAACCGAGCTGCAGCTGCCTTCGGAAGGTTTTCGCGGCTGTGACATAGGGTTCGATGAAACCGGCAATCTTATCATCTTTTTCCAACACGACCGGTTCGCTACTGGCAACTCATTTATTGGTCGCGCTTACCAGTACGAATACCTTCCGAGACCCGAGTCGGCTGCAAACACGGAAGAATTCTTGCGGCTTGCCTTCCTCGGCGATTTGATCCCCCCATGGGGGACAAGTCAAGAGACTGGTCCCCACCCTGACAGCTGGGTTCCGGACGTTCCGATCTCGTTCTGGATCGGCACTCTCTGAAAGCATGCCTGCGTCACCCCCAGTGGTGGGCCCTGCCCGAGGACCGGACCCACCACCCGCTACGGCTACTTGCCGTCGTCGGTCAGGAGCCGTTCGACGTCGGCGGGGGTGTATCCCCAGCCGATCAGCGCGGTCAGGTGCTCCCCCGCCCCGGAGGGCCGGTTCCGCCACGAGTCCTTGCCCATGTCGGCCTCGATGCAGCCGATTACCGCGGCGAGGGCCACCATCGTCGGGTCGGTGGTCCGCTTCGCGGCCCACGCCCGTCCGTCCTCGCCCCGCCAGCGAGCAATGCCAGACGTGACGCATCATTTCGTCGAGCCCGTAGGTGCGACGGTTCAGGTCGATCTTCCGGGCGATGGACTTGGCCGCGGTCGTATCGAGTTCGGCATGGTCGTGCCACGCCATGATGGTGGCGGACCCGTTGATCAGGTGCGGATGAGTGTGCTCGTTGGCCCGCCCCGGGCCCACCAGGTGCGACATCAGCCCGGCCGGCCGGGAGCCCCTCGTCACGTTCGGGATCACAGCCGGTACTCCTCCAGCTTCGCCAGCGCTTCTTCGCCGAATGTCCGTGCGATGCGCAGCGTGGCCGCAGCCTCCGCCGGGACTTCCCCGGTCTGGTTCGCGTGCTTGGCGAGCTGGTTGACGTTGTTGGCGATGGTCGCCATCAGCCGTCGCATCGCCAGCAGCTCACCGAGCTGCTCACGCCGCCGGGCCTTCATCGAGTGGATGATCAGTTCGTTCCCGCCGTCGAACCGCAGCACGGCCAGTGCGACCGCCCGATTCGATTCGCCCGGCATGTTGTTCTTCCGGCTCGGCCCGGTGCGGCTCCTACTCGACCGCACCGCCCCGTCGTCGTTGCTCTATCTCGAGGTCGAGGACCTGCCCGGCGCCGTGGAACGACTCCGCACGTCCGGCACCGACGTGGAGAGCGAGCCGCACGTCATCTTCACCCATGCCGACGACACCCTGGGCCCCGACGGGACCGACGAGTGGCACGCGTTCGTCCGCGACAGCGAGGGCAACCTCGTCGGCCTGGTCAGCCGGGTCCCGTCCGTGGCCTGAGCGGGTGTCAGACTGGGGCCATGGAACACGTGCTCGGCATCGGCGGCCACTTCCTCCGTGCGTCGGACCCGGAGGCGGTGACCGGCTGGTATCGCGACTGCCTCGGCCTCGACCTGGACGAGTACGGCCAGTGGACGCAGGAGGCGGGTCCGACCGTCTTCGCGGCGTTCCCCGCCGACACGGACTACTTCGGCTCCGCCACCCAGCAGGCGATGCTCAACTTCCGGGTCCGCGACCTGGACGCGATGCTCGCCCAGCTGCGCCAGAAGGGCGCCGACGTCGCCGAGGAGACGCAGGAGATGGAGGGCGTGGGCCGGTTCGGCTGGGTCACCGACCCGGAGGGCCGTCGGATCGAGTTGTGGCAACCCGCCTGAGCCAGTCCTGGAGCAGGGCGGCCAGCAGGGTGGACTCCTCGTGCGGCAGCGCGTGCCCGACGTCGTCGAGCACGGCCAGGGTGGCCCGCGGATAGACCTCGGCCAGGTCGGCCGTCGCCGCCCAGCCCACCGTCGAGTCCCGGCGGCCGGCGACCAGCAGCACCGGCCCGACATACGGCTCCCCCGCCGCGGCGAGCTCCCACCGTTGCCCGATGCGGTCCATCGCGACCGCGTCCACCAGCTCGGCCGCGGGCGCGACGAACCGCTCGTAGCGATCGAGCATCTCCGGGGTCTGGAGCACGAAATACCCGTGGAACCCGGCGTCCCCGAGGTCGTCACGGGCGATGACGGGCGCGTGCGTGGGCACGTCGTGAGTGTCGGGAAGCAGCGGGCAGATCAGGGCCAGGCCGGTCACACCGGGACGTCGCGCCGCAAGAGCGCGGGCGTAGTGCGCGCCGGCGGAGTGTCCGGCGACGAGCAGATCCCCTCCCCGGGCGACCCTGTCGATGAACCCGAGGAGGATGTCGAGCACGTCGTCGGCGCTGCGGATCGACGGCGGCGCAGCCGTGCGGCCCATCCCGGGCAGGTCGGGATAGAGCCGACGGAGGCCGTCGACGTCGAGTCCCGGGTCGAAGCAGGCCTCCGCCTCGCGGTGGTCGACCCCGGCGCCGTGGAGGACGAGCACCGGCGTCCCGTGCCCGTGCTCGACGTAGTGGACCGTCGTCTGCCCGACCCGGCATTCCATCGCTCCACCGTAGACCGGGGCCCCCGTGCAGGGTGCGACGACGGCCTCTGCTCCGTGCCGATGCCGGTGGCCGGCCATGTCGATGCCGCCGGTGACCGCGCTACGCTCACGTCATGACCGCGGATCTCATCGGCCTCGCCCGCGACGAACGCGCCGACCTGCTGCGGTTCCTGCGCACCCTGTCACCGGACCAGTGGCGGACGTCATCCCTCTGCACCGGGTGGACCGTGCGCGACGTCGTCGCCCACCTGATCTCGTTCGACGGCCTCTCCCCCGCCGCGCTCGCCTCGGTCTTCCTGCGCGGCGGCCTGCGCTTCGGCCGGATCAACGACGTCGCCCTGCGCCGGTACGCGCGGCACGAGCCGGCACAGCTGCTCGACCTGCTGAACCGCCGACTCACCCCGACGGGCCTGACGGCCGCGTTCCATGGCGGCATCGCCCTGACGGACGCCGTGATCCACCACCAGGACATCCGCCGCCCGCTCGGGCTCACCCGGGACGTCCCCACCGAACGCCTGCTGCACGCGCTCGACTTCGCCCTCACGGCGCCGACGCTGCCGTCGCGGCGACACGTGGAGGACCTGAGGCTGATCGCCACTGACGCCAGCTGGGCGCACGGTCCGACGACGGGGCCGCGCATCGACGGACCGGCCGAGGCCCTGCTGCTGGCGGTCGCCGGCCGGTCGGCGGCGCACGCCGACCTGACCGGGCCCGGGGTCGCCGTCCTCACGGCACGGCGCACATGACGAGCCGACACCGTGAATCCGCTGCACCACGCCGGCGGTCCGGGCCACACCGCCTCGTTCCGGGAGAACGGGCAGGGCTCCCAGCCGGAGATCGTCGCGGGCTGACGATCTCCGCTCAGGCCTCCGTCAGCGCGCCTGCCGCCTCGGCGGACGACGGATCCCCCGGCTTCGGCGCCTTCAGCGTCGCCTCGATGATCTCGAGGATGTACGGCGCGACGACCTCGCGGGACACCCGCAGGTCCGCCACGAAGGTGCCCCGAGCGCCGTCGGCTACCCAGGCCTCGATCGCGTCGAGGTCGTCGAACGTGCGAACGACCGCCGAGGCGCACCCGAACCCGGTGGCCACCCGGGCGAAATCCACCTCGTCGATGAGCATGATGTCCTGGTCGAGACCCTGGGAGCCGTACTGGTGCACCTCGGCCCCGTAGGCGGCGTCGTTGAACACCAGCACGATCGCGCTGGCCGCGGCGCGCGCGAGGGAGTCCAGGTCCGGCAGCCCCATCAGTCCTCCGCCGTCGCCGGTGACGACGACGACCGTGGCATCGGGGCGGGCGGCGGCCGCGCCGGGGGCCGACGGGAAGCCGAGCCCGATGGATTGGAACGCCGTGCCCACCAGGGTGATGCTGTCCGCGGCCGGCAGATCGAGGTAGGTGTTGGCCCAGCCGATGAAGTGACCGCCGTCGGAGACGACGACCCGATCGGCGGGCAGCACCGCGTCGAGCCGACGCATCACGCTGCGCGGGTCCAACCGCCCGTCCGGCGCAGCGCGCTCCCCCGGCTCGCGCTCGAAGATGAGGCGCCCGTCGCGCGCGGTCTCGGCGGCGCCTCCCCACGGCCGATCCGGGCGCGGATGGTCGGCGAGTTCATCGGCCAGCGCCCGGACGACGATCGAGGCGTCGCCGCGGACGACGTCGGTCACGGCCGGGTGCAGGGCGTGCTCGGCCAGGTCGACCTGGATCACCCGGGCGTGGGGCGCGAAGGCCTGGCCGAAGGCGGTCGTGAACTGATTCAGCCCGGCGCCGACGGCCAGGACGACGTCGGCGGCGTGGATCAACTCGGCCGACGGGACGGAGGCGAAGCCGCCCGCCACGCCGAGGTCGTACGGACGTCCCGCGAACAGGCCGCGCGCCGGGGCGCTGCTCGCGGTGACGGCACCGAGCCGATCCGCCAGCTCCCGGACCTGCACGGCCGCGGCCTTCGCGCCCCGACCGGCGAGGATCAGCGGTCGTGCCGCAGCGCCGAGCACCTCGGCGACCCGCGCGACGTCGGCACCGCCGGGTCCGGGCGGCGTCGGCAGCGCCGGCAGCGCCGGCACGTCGTCGTCCTCGGCGGTCGGCGCGTTCACCAGGTCGTACGGGAGGGCGAGGATGACCGGAGTGCGTCGGGCGAGGGCGTGATGCAGCGCCTCGACCGCGACCCGGCCGGGCGTCCCGGCGTCGACCGTGTAGGTGGGCACCCCCACGGCAGCGGCGATGGCCGTCTGGTCGACGTCCCAGGGTCGCGGGCCGGTGGTCGGGGCCGCCCCCGCGACGACGAGCAGCGGCGTGCGGGCCTGCGCCGCCTCGGCCAGCGACGTCACGGTGTTGGTGAAACCCGGCCCGTAGGTCATCGTGGCCAGGCCGACCCGCCCACACACCCGGTGATAGGCGTCGGCGGACGCGACCGTGGCCGTCTCGTGCCGCACGGCCGTGATCCGCATGTCCGTCGTGCGCAACGCGTCGAGGAACCACGCGTTGCCGTTGCCCATCAGGGCGAACGCCTGGTCGACGTGCGCGGCGAGGACGGTGGCGAGGCGGGCGGACACGGTGGTCATGAGCAATCGCTTTCCGGAGGCGTTGGGGACGTCGTCACCGAGCGTAGCGGGGTCGTCGCCCGCTTCTCCTTCCCGGCCGGCGCCTCCCGCGTCCCACCGCGGGTGCGGCGGCCCCGCTGACTGGTCGATGACTGCGGGAAATCCGCTGTCCGTGACGCCGGAACCCGCGTCGATCGACCAGTGAACCGAGGGGGCATCGGCGCGCTACGGTGGCCGGATGAGTCGTCACGGCGGATCCGGCGGGACACCGGCGGTGCGCGCGCTGACCGCCGCCCGCATCCCGTTCGCCGAGCGGGCCTACGACCACGACCCGGCCGCCCCGTCGTATGGTCTCGAGGCCGCCGAGGCACTGGGCGTCGACCCCGCGCGCGTGTTCAAGACGCTGGTCGTGGACACCGGCGCAGGACTCGCCGTCGGGATCGTGCCGGTCGCCACCACGCTGGACCTCAAGCACCTCGCCGCCGCCCTCGGCGTCAAACGCGTGCGGATGGCGGACGTCAAGGACGCCGAGCGGGTCACCGGGTACGTTGCCGGCGGCATCTCCCCGCTCGGCCAACGGTCGACACTGCCCACCGTGCTCGACACGAGCGCCACCGGGCACGCCACGATCCTGGTCAGCGGCGGCCGACGCGGCTTCGACGTCGAGCTCTCGCCGAACGACCTGCTGGCGCTCACCAAGGGCGTCGTTGCGTCGATCTCCGCCGTTTGAGACCGCGCCCGTCGGTCACGACGAGGCGAGCCGCTGCGCCAGCCGGTGGGTCGCCTCGTCGTAGAGCACCAGCGTCGCCGTCCGCACCGATGTCGACGTCGCCCGCAGCGTGCTGAGCGCCTGGATGATCGCGTCCTCCTTCGGCCAGCGGTACACGCCGGCGGAGATCAACGGGAACGCGACGGTGGACGCGCCGAGCTCGTCCGCCACGGTCAGGCTCGTCCGGAAGCAGGAGCGCAGCAGATCCGACTTGTCCTTCGTCTTCGCCCAGGTGGGCCCGACGGTATGGATCACCCACCGAGCGGGCAGGTCGCCGCCGGTGGTGGCCACCGCCTCGCCGGTCGGCAGCCCGTCCGGGTACCGGTCCGCCCGGAGGACCCGGCATTCCTCCAGGATCGCCCGCCCGCCCGCGCGGTGAATCGCACCGTCCACTCCACCGCCGCCGAGCAGCGTGTGGTTGGCGGCGTTGACGATCGCGTCGACCTCCCACGTGGTGATGTCGCCCAGCGCCAGCTCGATGTCCATGTCCGCCATGGTGGCACGGGCACTTGTCACCGCGCTCCCCCGGATGGTTCGCTGGCGACATGAGCACCGAGAACCCCAGCGCCTCCGATGCGGACCTGCCCGACGACGAGCGGCTGCGGCGCGACGTGGGCAGCACCGACGCCACGGACCGCTCCGACCCGGGGGTCGAGCCCGTCGACGGCACCGACCCCGATGCCGCCGCGGCTCTGACGAACGCCGGGCAGCAGGTGGGGGCCCGACGCTCGGCCGCCTCACCGGCGAGCGGCACAGCGACGAGCCCGACGGCGGCACCGACCCCACCTGAGCCGACGGACGGCGGTGCGCCCCGCGCAGGACAGGGTGACCCACCTCCCACAGCTGATCGTCATGCCGCGCACACCGGACGGAAACATCGGCCTCCTAGCGTGATGGGTGTCCCCCGAACGACCCACCCCAGGAGACACCTCATGAAGGTCGGACTGATCCGCGCCGTCACCACCACCGATCCCCGCCTGCTCGACAGCCACGGCGCCGCCCTCGAGAACACCTTCGGGTTCGAGGTCCTCACCCGCGCCATCGAGAACCAGCCCGACGGCGTGTACGACGACGCGTCGCTGGCCGCCGCGGCCCCGAAGGTCGCCCGCCTCGCCGTCGAGCTCGCCCCCGACGTCGACGCGATCGTGATCAGCTGCGCGGCCGACCCGGGCCTCGAGCTGGCCCGTTCCGCGGTCGACATCCCGGTGGTCGGGGCCGGATCCGCGGCGGGCGCCGCGGCCGCGGCCTTCGGCGGCACCGTCGGCGTGCTCGGCCTCAGCCGCACGGCCCCCACGGTGATCGCGGACGCCATCGGCGACCGGATGCTCGTCATCGACGGCGCCGGCGCCTCCCACCGGCCCGCCGACTACCTCACGCCGACCGGCGTCATGGACGCCATCACCGACGCCCACCTGCTGGCCGACGCGGGCGCCGACGTCATCGTGCTCGGCACCACGGGACTCTCCAGCATCGGCATGGCGGCCGAACTGCGCCGCCGCCTGGAGCTCCCGGTGATCGACGCGGTGATCGCGGCCGGGTCGATGCTCGCCTCCGGGGTCGCGGCCCGGCAGGCGCACACGTACGTGATCTGAGCGGTGCGCCCACGCCCTGACGGCAGCAGACGCGCGTGCCGTCACCTCCTACACTGGCCCGCATGAGCAGCTTCGCCATCTCCCGCAGCCGCGTCATCGACGCCCCTGCCGAGACCCTGTTCCCCCTCGTCGACGACTTCCACCGGTGGACCGCCTGGTCCCCCTGGGAGGGCCTCGACCCGCAGATGGAGCGGACGTACGCCGGTCCGGACCGCGGCGTCGGCGCCCGTTACACCTGGCGGGGCAACCGGAAGGCCGGGTCCGGTTCCATGGAGATCCTCGAGTCCGTCCCCCACACCCGCATCCACCTCCGCCTGGAGTTCAGCAGGCCGATGAAGGCGGTCAACCCGACCACCTTCACGTTCGACGCGGCCGGTCCGGGCAGCACCCGGGTCACCTGGACCATGACCGGGGAGAACCGCGGCCTCGGCCGGATCTTCGCGCTCGTCGTGCCCATGGACAAGCTGGTCGGCAAGGACTTCGAGAAGGGCCTGGACCAGTTGGCGATCGCCGCGGCCGGCTCGGCCCCCGGTGATACCGGCCGGGCGGAGGACGCATGAGCGCCGACCGTGAGAGCACGTGGACGGACTTCAGCGCGGCGGTCAACATGACCGCCGGCGAGCTGGAGCGCTGGCTGACCACCGACGAGGCCAAGGAGGTCGGCCAGAAGGACGGCGGCGGTGAGGTCCACCGGGCACGAGAGCGGACGCCACATCGTGACGATCCTGCACACGAAGAAGGCCGACCTCACCGACGGCGACTGGCAGCACATGGCCAAGGTCGTCGGCTACGTCAAGCGTCACTCGGCGCAGCGCCCGGACGGCGACGTGGAACACACGCGCTGGCGGTACTCGCTGATGAACTGGGGCAACGACCCGCTGAAGAAGTAGCGGCAGACCGGCCCGGACACGGACTGCGAACGACGAGCGGGCGGCGACTCCGTGAGGAGTCACCGCCCGCTCGTGCGGGTGGAGGTGGTGCGTCAGGCCGCGGCGGTCTGCCGGGCGGGGCTGACGACCTCCTCGCGGTCCGCCTCGGGCCGGCGTGTGCCCACGCGCTTCAGCGCGATCAGCGCCGCCGCCGAGACGACCGTCCCGAGGATGATCGCCAGGATGAACAGCAGCGGATTGTTCATCGCGAAGAAGACGAAGATCCCACCGTGGGGAGCTCGTGACGTGACGCCCAGACCCATGATTGTCGCTCCGGTGACGGCCGCGCCCACCATGGACGCCGGAATGACGCGCAGCGGGTCAGCCGCCGCGAACGGGATGGCACCCTCCGAGATGAAGGACGCGCCGAGCAGCCAGGCGGCCTTGCCGTTCTCCCGCTCGGCGAGACTGTAGTGCTTCTTGTCCAGCGCGGTCGCCAGCGCCAGTGCGAGCGGCGGCACCATGCCTGCCGCCATCACCGCGGCCATGATCCCGTAGGGCGCCGTATTGGACACCGATCCGGCTGCGAGCCCGGCGACGGCGAACGAGTAGGCCACCTTGTTGACCGGGCCACCGAGGTCGAACGCCATCATCAAGCCGAGAATGATGCCGAGACCGATGGCGGCGGCACCGCTCAGCCCTGTCAGCCAGGCGTTGAGGGCGTTGGTCAGCCAGACGATCGGCGCGCCGAGAATGAACAGCATCAGACCACCCGCCACCAGCGAAGCGAGAAGCGGAATGATGACGACGGGCATGAGACCGCGCAGCCACCGCGGTGCGGACAGATGCGCGAAGTAGTGCGCCACTGCACCAGCGAGCACACCGCCGACGAGGCCGCCGATGAAACCGGCGCCCATGAAACCCGCCACCGCACCGGCGGTGAACCCGGGCGCGATGCCGGGACGGTCCGCCATGCCGTAGGCGATGTAGCCGGCCAGTGCGGGGACGAGGAATCCCATTGAGAGTCCGCCGACCTTGAAGAGCACAGCCCCGAGGTAAAGGCCGAACGGGCCGAGGAACGCCAGCGGGCTCTCCGTGTGGACATCGGTGGGAAGGTTCCAGATCGAGTTGTTCGCCAGGATGTTGTCAGCGAGCGTCTTGCCGTTGTCCTGGTTCAGAGCGATGTCGTAGCCACCGAACAGGAAGCCGAGCGCGATCAGCAGACCACCGGCCGCGACAAACGGGATCATGTAGCTGACACCGGTAAGCAGGACCTTCTTGGTCTTGGCGCCGAAGCTCTCCCCCGCGCCTTCGTCGACCGACGTGTCCGCCGCGCCGCCGACGCGGCGGGCGTTCGGGTTGTCGGCCGCCGCGAGGGCCTCCTCGATCATCTGCTTCGGCTCGTCGATGCCGCGCTTGACCGGGCCCTGGATGACGGGCTTGCCGGCGAACCGGCCCTTGTCCCGCACGTCCACCTCGACCGCGAAGATCACGGCCGCGGCGTCGTCGATGACGTTCTTGGGCAGCGGGGTGGCTCCGGCCGAACCCTGGGTCTCGACCTGCAGCGGCACGCCCATCTCGTCGGCCGCGGCCTGCAGGGAGTCGGCGGCCATGTAGGTGTGGGCGATGCCGGTGGGGCAGGCGGTGACGGCGACGAGCGACTTCCGTCCGCCGGACCCGGCCCCGGTGCCGGCCTCGGCTCCAGCGCCCTCCGCGGGAGCGGACCGGACGTCGCTCCCGGCAGCACCCGCGGCGCCGCCCGCGGCAGCACCGGCGGCGGTGGCCCCGGTGGCGTCGGCGCCGGCATTCGCCTGCCGCTCGTCGGCGACGGCCTCGGTCACCCCAGTGCCGGCGCCCGCTGCCGGCTGAGCCGGAGCCGCCGCGGGCTGGTCGCTGATGGCGTCCTCGACCAGGTCGACGACCTCCTGCGGCGTCCTCGCCGCGCGCAGCGCCGCGGTGAAGTCCTTCTTGATCAGGGACCGGGCGAGCTTCGCGAGCAGCTTCAGGTGCGCCTGGTCCGCTCCCTCGGTGGCGGCGATGAAGAAGACGATGTCGGCGGGGCCGTCGTTGGCGCCCCAGTCCACTCCCCGCGGCAGCCGCGCCATCGCCAGCGACGGCGTCGTCACGTGGGCGGACTTGCAGTGCGGGATGCCGATCCCGCCGGGCACGCCCGTCGCGGTCTTCGACTCGCGGGCCCACGCGTCACCGTAGAGCCCCTCGAGGTCGTCGGCGCGTCCGGCGGACACGATGGAGCTGGCCAGGTGCCGGATCACGGCGGACTTGTCCCCGCCGAGATCCTGGTCCAGAGTGACCAGCTCCGGAATGATCATCGATGACATGTCATCTCTCCTTGTGGTTGGCACCCGGCGGGTGACGATTCAGGCGGTGCTGCTTCAGATACTGCGGGTGAGCGGGGTGAGCTCGACGGCGTCGGGCGTCGTCTGCTCGAGGGTCGGGACGCTGGAGCCGGGCAGCGACGCCGCGGCGGCTCCGTGAGCGACGGCCTGCCGGGCGCAGCCGGCGAGGTCCGCGCCCCGGGTGCTGGCAATGAGGAAACCGGCCAGCGACGAATCCCCGGCACCGACCGTGCTCCGGGCGGTGACCGGCGGATGGGTGGCGCGGAACGTCTCCTGCGCGGTGACCACCAGGGCGCCCTTCGATCCGAGCGTGGCGAGCACGGTGCCGACGCCGCCTTCCACCAGCCCGGCGGCCGCCCGGGCGGCCTCCTCCGGGTCGGACTCCAGGCTGTCCCCATGGCCGACGCCGGTCAGCTCGGCGAGCTCCTCGGCATTGGGCTTGATCAGGTCCGGCGCGGCGTCCGGGCCCGCGGCCAGCACGGCCGCCAGCGGTGCTCCGGAGGAGTCGACGGCGATGCGCGGTGCGCGGGCACCCCAGCGGGAGCGCACCTCGAGGATGACCTCGACGTAGAAATCCTCGGGCAGCCCGGGCGGGAGCGACCCGGCGAGCACGAGCCAGGACGCGTCGGCGCCGTGGGAGACGACGAGGGCGAGCAGCTCGGCCCGCTGCGCGTCGGTCAGTGTGGGGCCGGGCTCGTTGATCTTGGTGGTGGTGCCGTCCGGCTCGGTGACGGTGACGTTGCTGCGCAGCGGGCGCCCGATCGGCAGGGTGCGGTGCGGGATGCCCTCCGCGCGCAGGGCGGCCACGACGGCGTCGTCGTCGTCGCCCGGCAGCAGCGCCAACGACTCCTCGGCGGAGGCGACCAGCGCGCGGCTGACGTTGACGCCCTTGCCGCCGGGCTGCTGGGCGGCGGCGACGGCGCGCTGCACCTCGCCCCGGGCCAGCGGCCCCGGCAGTTCGATGGTGCGATCCAGACTCGGGTTCGCGGTGAACGTGATGATCATGCGACCAGGACCTCGACTTCCGCCTCGTTCAGGGCCTCCCGGAGGGTTCCGGCGGGCTCGGTGTCGGTGATCAGGGTGTCCACGGCGTCGAGCTCGGCGAATTGGACCAGCGCCGTGACCCCCAGTTTGGAGGCGTCGGCGAGCACGACGACGCGGTGAGCGCTGCGCACGAAGGCGCTCTTGACGGACGCCTCCTGCGCGTCGGGAGTGCTCAGCCCGAAGGCGGCGTCGATGCCGTTGGTGCCGACGAACGCGATGTCGGGACGCAACCGGCCCATCCGCTCGACGGCGACGGGGCCGACCGCGGCGCCGGTGGTGGGGCGGATCCGGCCGCCGAGCACCTCGAGCTCGATGTTCGGGGCGCCCGTGAGGGCGGTCGCGACCGGGAGGGAGTTGGTGATCAGCAGCAGCGCCGAGCCACGGTTCTCGCAGGCGGGGCCGAGCTGGCCGGCCAGGGCGGTCGTCGTCGTGCCGGCATCCAGGACCACCGACCCGGTGGCCGACGTGGGCACCAGGTCGAGGGCGGCCGCGGCGATCCGGGCCTTGGCGTCGACGTTGCGGTTCTGCCGCTCGGGCAGCGACGCCTCGGCCAGGCTGACCCGGCTGGCGGCGACCGCTCCCCCGTGCACGCGGCGCAGCACGCCCTCGGCCTCGAGCAGGCTCAGGTCGCGGCGGATGGTCTCCTGCGTCAGGTCGAACGTGCTGGCCAGCTCCCCGACGCTGACGCGCCCGGAATCCGTGACCCAGCGCGCGATGCGCAGTTGACGTTCCTCGGCGAACACGCGCTCTCCTCCCGACCCGGCCGCGGCGAGACGGGTGATCCCGCTCACACGATGTGACGGGCACAACCGTACGTGGGTTCATCTGTGGATGTCAAGCAATCCAAACCAAACACAGATGAACCCACGTACGGCACCGGCGGGGGCCGGTATCTCTCAGCTCGCGGTCACCGGCAACCTGCGCTGCCAGAACCGCAGGATCGCCTCGAAACGCTGCACCCGGTGCCAGGGCGTGCCCGAGCGGGAGAGCTCGTGGTTCTCGCCCGGGAAGACGAGCAGCTGCGCGTCGACCCCGGCGTCCAGCAGCCGCTCGAAGTACCGCTGCGCCTGCGGCAGCGGGCAGCGCAGGTCCTGCTCGGAGTGGATCACCAGGGTCGGCGTGCGCACCTGATCGGCGACGGCGAGCGGGCTCTGCGCGCGCATCGCCTCCGGGTCCCTGCCGACGTACTCGTGCCCGAAGAACGACCCGATGTCCGAGGTCCCGGCGAAGCCGTCCGGGTCGAGGAAGCCGCGTTCGACGACGGCGCCGGCGAAGCGGTGGTCGTGGGCGATCAGCCAGGCGGTGAGGAAGCCGCCGTACGAGCCGCCCATCACCCCGAGGCGAGTTCCGTCCAGCGCCGGGTCCGCGTCGACGGCCCCCTCCAGGAAGGTGAGCACGTCGGAGGCGTCCACGGTGCCCATCGCCTGCCGGATCGACCGGCCGTGCTCCTGCCCGTACCCGGCCGAACCACGCGGGTTGCACATGACGACGGCGTAGCCCGCCTCCGCGTACACCTGGGCCTCGTCGAACAGGTTCCATCCGTACTGGGCGTAGGGGCCGCCGTGGATGTTCAGCAGCACCGGGTGAGGGCCCGGCCCGGACGGGACGAGCACCCACCCGTGCACCGGGTACCCGTCGGCGGCCGTGACGGTGCGCTCGACGGGGACGATCACCTCGGTCGCCGACCGCAGGGGCGCGCTGAGATCGGTCAGCGTCCGCAGGCCGGTATCGGTGCCGTCGTCGACGAGCTGCGCGAGATCCCCGGCCGAGGTCGGACTGCTGACGGTGACCACGATCCGACCGGCCGCCGCCGCCACGCCGGTGACGACGTCGTCGCCGCTGTGCAGGGTGCGCACCCCAGCACCGCCGTCCACGTGGACGAGTTCCCCGCGTCCCCGGGCGTTGACGACGACGAGGACGCCGCCGTCGCCGGTGGGGACCAGCCGGCCGTCGCCGCCGGACGGGTCCATGGTCTCGGGATCGGTGAGACGGCGCGGCGCGGTCGTGGCCACGCCGTCGGCGTCGAGATCGGCCAGGTATACGGCCGGGTTCCGGGCGACGAAATCCTGTCCGTCGGAGCCCGTGTCGCTGGCCAGCACGTACAGGGCACGTCCGTCCGGGGTCGGGGCCACGGACGCGGCGGCCAGATCCGGTGCGCCGGCGGTGACGAGCCGCGGCGCCGCCCCCGTCGTGTCGGTGGCGTAGACGCCGACGCGCAAGTCCGTGTCCTGGGTCGGGTGCAGTGCGGCGACGAAGTAGACCGTGCGCCCGTCGGGGGCGAACACCGGGACCCGGTGGTCGGCGATGCCGTCGGTGAGCTGCTGCAGGGCCGGGACGGTGCGGTGCTGGTCCTCCGTCCCCGCCTTCGCGGCGGCGTCCTTGGCCCGGCCGGTCGGCTCGACCGGGGGCTCGGCGTCCAGGTCGGGCAGCTCGAGCAGGAACAGCTGGGCGGGACGGTCCCGGGTGTAGCCGACGCCGTTGGCCTGGTAGCGGTGCCCGGTGATCAACCGTGGGTCCTCGGCGGCGGGGCCCACCCCGTCGAGGGAGCCGTACCGGCCGGCCTCGGGCTCGCGGGAGACGAGGACGACGTGCCGCGAGTCCGGGGAGAAGGCGAAGTCGCTGACGCCGAGTAGCCGGTCCGTCACCACGCGCGGCTCGCCACCGTCGGCGTTCATGAGCGCGAGCTGGGCCGGGCCGCCGTCGGCGCGGAGGAAGCCGACCAACCGGCCGTCCGGGCTGTAGCGGGGGGCGGAGTCGTGCCGGCCCTGGGTGAGGCGCTGCGGGGTGGTCGGCCCGTCGCCCCCGAGGGTCAGGGCCAGGAGCTGGCCGACGTAGGCGTCGGCGGCCAGGCTGGGGCGGGAGGTCGCCACGACGACGCGGCTGCCCTCGGGATGGATGGTGGGCGTGCCGGGCGTGACCAGCAGCTCGATCTGTTCGGGGCGCATCCGATCAGCCTACTGGCGTTCGACGGTGGGCAGAGACGCACGTCACAGGCGGCTCGGACGGGGTGGGGCGGGACACTGGTCACGACTGCCCGGCGGTTCGCGTCCCGTCATGGGTCGCGTCGTGGGTCGCCGTGGCTTCCTAGGATGAACGGGTGAGCACCGCCGATCCCATCCGCCCGCAGGACACGCTGCCGCCGCCCCTGGTCCGGGCCGTCGGCCTGCTGACCTGCCCCGTGTGCGGGTCGGCGGAGTTGACGGCCCCGGCGCGCCGCGACCGCGTCGCCGGGCTGGACTGCCCCGCCGGCCACCACTGGGACGCCGCCCGGCAGGGTGTGGTCAACCTCCTCACCGGGGCCGGCAGCCGGTTCACTCCCGACACCCCGGCGATGGTCGAGGCGCGGGACCGCTTCCTCCGGGCCGGGCACTACGCCCCGATCGCGGACGCCGTCGCGGCGGCGGTGCGGTCGGCGGTGACGACCGAGACGCCCGCGGTCCTCGACGCCGGGGCGGGCACCGGCTACTACCTCGACGCCGTTCTCGCCGGGTTCGCCGACGGGTCCTCCGCCCCGGGGCACAGCACCTCCGACGGGCCCGCCGCCGTGGCCACCGACCTTTCCCCCGCCGCGCTGCGGCGCCTGGCGCGGACCGTGCCGACGGCCCTGCCGCTCGTGTGGGACACGTGGCGGCCGCTGCCCCTGCGCGACGGGGCGGTCGACGTCGCGCTCGCCGTGTTCGCGCCGCGCAACGGGCCCGAGTTCGCCCGGGTGCTCGCGCCGGGCGGCGTCCTCGTGCTGGTCACGCCGCGGCCCGCGCACCTGGCGCGGCTGCGCGACGTGACCGGCATGCTCGCCGTGGACCCGGACAAGGACGACCGGCTGCAGCAGGCCCTCGCGGACCACTTCACCGTGCTGGCCCGGCACGACGTCGACGTGCCCCTGGGCCTGACCGGCGCGGAGGCCGTCGATGCGGCGTTCATGGGGCCGGCGGGGCATCATGCGACCGCGGCCGAGCTCGCCGCCCGGCTCGGCGGGGTGGACGCACCGCTCCGGGTGGACGCCCAGGTCACGGTCCAGGTGCTGCGCCCGCGAGCGCGGGCCGGGGACGCCGGCTGAGTGAGCGGTCTCAGTGCCCCACGTCGACCCGCAGCCAGCGCAGGAAGACGTGCACCAGGGGACCGACCGCCGCGGCGAACACGACAGTCCCGATGCCCACGATGCCGCCGAGTAGCCACCCGATGACCAGCACGGTGACCTCGAGGCAGCCGCGCACCGCCCACACGGGCAGCCCCGTCCGGCGGACCAGTCCCGTGAACAGCCCGTCGCGCGGACCCGGGCCGAACCGGGGACTGAGGTAGACGGCGGTGGCGAACGCCAGCAGCACCACCCCGCCGGCGAGCAACCCGGAGCGCTGCAGCCAGTGGCCCGTCGGCGGGACCAACGCGAGGGTCGCGTCGGCGAACAGGCCGACCGAGACGGCGTTGGCCAGGGTGCCCCAGCCGGGCCGGACCCGCAAGGGGAACCAGCACAGCAGCACCACCGCGCTGATCACCACGGTGGACAGCCCGAACGTCAGACCGCTGCGGCGGGACACGCCCTGCGCGAGCACGTCCCAGGGGCTCGCACCGAGCTCCGAGCGGATCATCAGCCCGATCGCCGCCCCGTAGAGCCCGAGCCCCACGAACAGCACCAGGATCCGCCACGTCATCTTCACCCCGTCGTCCTATCACGTCGGGCGTGGGCGGACGTGCAGGCCGCGGACATGATGCGATGGGGGTGACCATCCCTCCCCGATCCCGAGACGGACCCACGATGACGACGACGCCACCGCCGACGACCGCGCGTGACGAACTGTTGCGGGTCGACGGTCCCGCCGACGCCGACCCCGTGCTGCTGCTGCCCGGCACCGCCGGGCGCAGCGGCGAGCTCGACGGCCTGACGCGGCGACTGGCCGGACCCTTCCGGGTGCTGAGGCTCGACCTGCCCGGGACCGGGCGCTCACGCGCCTGGGCGGACGACCTGCCCCTGCTGGACGTCACCGCCACCGCGGCCGCCGTCGCCGCCCTCCTGGCGGAGTGCGGTGCGCAACCCCGGGCCGTCGTCGGGCACAGCGCGGGCGGCATCGTCGCGGTCGAGGTGGCCCGGGCGCTGCGCGCCGACTCGGGCGACGTGGCCGGGGCGGTGCTGCTCGACGCGAACCTGCCCACGGATCCGGCGGCCAGCCGGGACAAGCGGGCCCGGGCGGAGAAGCTGAGCCGGCTGCCCGACGCGCCGCTGCGGGAGGCGTTCGCCGCGTCGATGCGCCGGTCGTGGGGCGGGCGCGACGTCGGCGGCCCCGCCTTCCGCCAGGTGATGGACGGCGTCGACGCGGCCGGCGCCCGGGTGATCCGCGAGTTCTGGCTCTCCGTGCTGGGCCTGGACTCGGTGGCCTTCTGGCGCCGGCTGGAGCTGCCGGCGGTGTACCTGCACAGCGATCGACCCGTCGACCCGGGGGCGTTGACCGTGCTCACCGACCGCGTCCGGTACGTCGAGGCCGCCCAGCGGTCCGCGGGGCACTGGATCCACCTCGTCGAACCGGCCCTGACCGGCGATCTGGTCCACGACGCCCTGACCTCCCTCCTGGCGCCGGAGTGAGGCGGCCGCACGACCCCGATCGGCGCGCCGTATGATTGGCATCGACCCAGCAGTCCAATCATTCCGCGGCCCCGAGGATCCCTGCCGATGTCCCTCACGTACTCCGCGCAGCGCCTCGAGCGCGAGCTCGGTCCGTGGCGCCCCGCCGGCACCTCCGGCACCGCCTACCGGGCGCTCGCGGACCGGATCCGGCTGCTGCTGCTGGACGGCCGGCTGCCGTCGGGCACCCGGCTGCCCGCCGAGCGGGAGCTCGCCTCGACCCTGAGGGTCAGCCGGACCACGGTGACCGGCGCATACGCCGCCCTGCGTGCCGGCGGCTACCTCAGCAGTGTGCGCGGGTCCGGCAGCGTCCTCTCCCTGCAGGGGGCGGCGGCACGGGAGCCCGGTCGCACCACCGGCACCCGGAGTGCCGGCACCCCGGAGGCGTTCCGCTGGGACCTCACCCAGTCCGCTCCCCCCGCCTACGCGGGACTGGCCGCGGCCTACCGCCAGGCGCTCGAGGTGCTGCCCGGCTTCATGCCCGAGGCGGGCCTGGACCTCGGCGGCCTGCCGGACCTGCGGGCCGCCGTCGCCCGGCACTACGAGGCCCGCGGGGTACCGACGGCGCCGGACCAGGTGATGATCACGCTCGGCGCCCAGCACGGACTGCGCCTCGTCGCCCAGCACGTCCACCTGCCCGGCGGCCGGGTGCTGATCGAGCAGCCGACGTATCCGCACGCGATCGACACGTTCCGCTCCCTGAAGGCCCGGTTGCTCGCCGTCCCCGTCGACGTCGACGGCACGGACGTCGAGGCCGTCGTCGGCCTGCTCCGCGCACACCGGCCGCCCCTGGCCTACCTGATGCCCGACTTCCAGAATCCGACCGGCAGCTCCCTGACCGAGGAGGAGCGAGCCCGGATCGCGCTCGCCGCGCGCAGCGCCGGCACCGTCGTGATCGCCGACGAGACGACGGCGATGCTCGATCTCGACCGTGGGCCGCGCACCCCGCTGGCCGCGCACGGGGAGAACATCGTCAGCATCGGCTCCCTGTCCAAGACCGCGTGGGGCGGCATGCGGGTCGGGTGGATCCGGGCGCGCCGCGATCTGCTCGAGAGCATCCGGCTGCAGCGGCGCAGCATCGACCTGGGCACCCCGATCCTCGAGCAACTCACCGCCACGGTGCTGCTGCGGGACGAGGCGACGATGATCGACGCCCGGCTGACGCGGATGCGGGCGCAGCGCGACGCCCTGCTCGCCGGGCTCGCGGTCCGGTTCCCGACCTGGACCCTCCCGTCGGCCCCGGGCGGCCTGTCCCTCTGGGTCGGCCTGGACGAGCTGTCCAGCTCGGCGCTCACCCTCGCCGCCCGCAGCGAAGGCATCGCCCTGGTGCCCGGGCCCCGCTTCGGTCTCGACGGGGCGTTCGAACGTTTCATCCGGGTGCCGACGGTGGTGCCGGAGGCCGAGATCGACCCGGTGCTGACCGCGCTGGCGCGTGCCGTCCGCCGGGTCGCGGACGAGGCGCCCGCCCGGCGTCGGACACCGGCCTCCCCCACGGTGACCGTCGTCTGACCGCCGGCACCCCGGGGGGCGCGCCCGGACCGCGCGAGAGTGGCGGAGCGACTGGTCAGCACGCACAATGGAAGTATCGACGGCGCGCCGACGCGCCGTCGACGCTTCGCAGGTGAGGACGCACAGATGCTCGCATGGATCGCTCAGAACAGCTGGGTCGTGTGGCTGGCCCTGGTCCTCGTGCTGGCCCTCATCGAGATGCTCACGCTCGACCTCTTCTTCATCATGCTCTCCGGGGGCGCGCTCGCCGCGATGGCGGTGTCGTTCGCTACCGACAACCTCGTCGTCCAGATCCTCACCTTCTGCGTCGTCGCCCTGCTGCTCGTCGTCATCGTCCGGCCTGTCGCCCTGAATCACCTCGGACGACCCGAGGCAGGTCAACGCACCAACATCGACTCCTTGATCGGCGAGCCGGCGGTCGTACTCGAACCGGTCGGCGAGCACAGCGGACTGGTGAAGATCGGCGGCGACACCTGGACCGCGCGCAGCGCGGACGGAACCGCCATCCCGGTGGGCAGCGCGGTGCGGGTGCACCGGATCAGCGGAGCCACGGCCATCGTCGCCCACCCCGAGAACAGGAGTTCCCTCTGATGAACGAGTCGATCGGCGGCGTCGTCGTCGCCGTCCTGCTGGTGGTCGTGCTGGTGTTCGTGATCACCGTGCTGGTGCGGTCCATCCGGATCATCCCGCAGGCGCGGGCGGGCGTGGTGGAGCGCCTCGGCAAGTACCAGCGCACCCTCCAGCCCGGCCTGAGCCTGCTGATTCCCTTCGTCGACCGGCTGCTGCCCATGATCGATCTGCGCGAGCAGGTCGTCTCCTTCCCGCCGCAGCCGGTGATCACCGAGGACAACCTCGTGGTCTCCATCGACACCGTCGTGTACTTCCAGGTCACCGACCCGCGGGCGGCGACGTACGAGATCGCCAACTACATCCAGGCGGTCGAGCAGCTGACGACGACGACCCTGCGCAACGTCGTCGGCGGCCTGAACCTCGAGGAGGCGCTGACCTCCCGGGACCAGATCAACGGTCAGCTGCGCGGCGTGCTCGACGAGGCGACCGGCCGCTGGGGCATCCGCGTCTCGCGGGTCGAGCTGAAGGCGATCGAGCCGCCCCTGTCGATCCAGGACTCGATGGAGAAGCAGATGCGCGCCGAGCGGGACCGGCGCGCCGCGATCCTCACGGCCGAGGGCACCAAGCAGTCGCAGATCCTCACCGCCGAGGGTCAGCGGCAGGCGGCCATCCTGCAGGCCGAGGGCGAGGCGAAGGCGGCGATCCTGCGGGCCGACGGCGAATCCCAGGCCATCCAGAAGGTCTTCGAGGCCATCCACCAGGGCGACGCCGACCCGAAGCTGCTCGCCTACCAGTACCTGCAGACCCTGCCCAAGCTCGCCGAGGGCTCGTCCAACAAGCTGTGGATCATCCCGTCGGAGGTCAGCGAGGCCCTCAAGGGCATCGGCGGCGCGATGGGCGGTGGCGACGGCGCACTGTTCGGGGCTACTCGCTCCGGGAGCTCTCCGGCCGGATCCAGGGACGGCGCGGTCCCGCCCGCGCCGACTTCTCCGCCGCGGGGCTGAGCCCGGTATACTGAACGGCTGGCCCACGGGAACAGATCGCCGCTCGCACGTGTTGACAGACGTGGAGTGTGCCGGCACCGTCCGAGCAGAAGCACCCGGGGGCGCACGCGATGATTCGGAGGATCAAACATGAGTGACCGCAGCCTGCGCGGCATGCGTCTGGGTTCACAGAGCATGGAGACCGAGGCCGGCGTCGAGCCGGCACCGCGGCAGCGGGTCGAGTACCGGTGCAAGGACGGCGAGCGCGTCTTCGTGACCTTCGCCGCCGAGGCCGAGATCCCGCCGACCTGGGTGTCCAAGACCGGCAAGGAGGCACTGCTCGTCGACGGCGAGAAGCCCGTGCCCGGCAACGAGAAGCCCGTGCGCACCCACTGGGACATGCTGCTGGAACGGCGCAGCGTCGAGGACCTCGAGCAGATCCTCGCCGACCGGCTGACCCTGCTCCGGGAGCGGCGCGGCGAGAAGACCTCCGCCTAGGTCGCCGCGGACCGCACCGACACGCCGCGAGGGCCGGGACCGACGATCGTCGGTCCCGGCCCTCGTCGCGTGGGTGGTCCTCAGCGCCTGACGGACGTGACGATGTTCTTCAGAACCCGGCCGCGCGCGGCCAGGCCCCAGGCGGTGACCCGCTGCATCGCCTCGGCCACGATCGCGCCGCTCATCTTGGAGTCGCCCGCGACCCGCTCGACGAACGTGATCGGCACCTCCACGACGCGCAGGCCCGCCAGGTGCGTGCGCCACAGCAGGTCCACCTGGAACACGTACCCGGCGGACTGCACCGACGCGTAGTCGATGCGGCGCAGGGTGGTGGCCCGGAACGCCTTGAAACCGGCGGTCGCGTCCCGGTAGGGCAGCCCGAGCATGGTGCGGACGTAGAAGCTGCCGCCACGGGAGATCACCTTGCGCTGCAGCGGCCAGTTGACGACGCTCCCGCCGGGGACCCACCGGGAGCCGACGGCGAGGTCGGCGCCGTCCTCGACGGCGGCGAGCAGGCGCGGCAGGTCCTCCGGGCGGTGCGAGCCGTCGGCGTCCAGCTCCACCAGGACCTCGTAGTCCCGCTCGAGACCCCACGCGAAACCGGCCCGGTAGGCCGCGCCGAGACCCTCCTTGCCCTTGCGGTGCAGCACGTGCACCTGGCCGTCCTCGGCGGCGAAGCCGTCCGCGAGCACACCGGTGCCGTCCGGGCTGTTGTCGTCGACGATCAGGACGTCCGCGTCCGGGACGGTGGCGCGCAGCCGGGAGAGCGTCGTGGGCAGCGACTGCTTCTCGTTGTAAGTCGGGATGATCGTCAGTACGCGCACGTGCAGTCCTGCCTGTCCCGGACCGGTGGCCGGGTCGTGTCGAGGATGAGAGGTCGGGACCCACCGCGATTCGGGCGGGACCATTCAGGATATACGACGTCACCGCGTGCCGACGGCTCCGGTCCGCGCGCGCCGCGGCTCATCCCCGCCCGGAGAGGACGGCGGGCAGGCCCCGGCGCCTTCGGGCCAGGCCCCCGTCGAAGTCGGCTCTCGAGGGACCTGTTTTCTGCTGACGCCGGGACCTGCCCGTGAAGCCGGTGAACGGTGCGGGTGCGCGTCCGCCTGCCGGCTGCGGCCATCGCTGCACGACGACCCTGTGCATCGATATTACGGGTTGGCAACGACCTGTCAATTGGGCGCTGACCTGCGGCGACGTCCGATGCCACTGGTCAGCGGCGGGCTGGTGCGGCCCCGTGCGGCGCGGGGTTACCGCCGGTGACGACGATCTGCGGCGTGTCGCCCCGGTGTGTCGTCCCGGTGGGTCGTCCGCCCGCAGGGAGCCGGGGGCTCAGCCGGCGAGCGTGCCGTCGTCGTGCACCACGAGCCCGTCCCGGACGGTCCGCAGACACCGCGGGTCGGTGCCCGTGTCCAGTGCCGGCAGCAACGGCGTCCCGGCCCGCGGGTCGGTGCTCCACGCGGCGACCGTGCTGTCCGGCGTCTGCACCATCAGCTCGGTGGCCTCCCAGACGGCGAGGCCGGCCGGGGCGCCCGGCACGAGCTGGCCCAGCAGGGGGTGGACGGCGCGTGCCGCCCGCCAGCCTCCGCGGCTGAGGGCGAGGAACGCCGCGCGCGACGAGAGCCGCTGCGCGGGGTCCGGGTGCTGGACGCAGGCCCGGACCAGGCTCCACGGTGGCGCCGGCTCGGTGCCGCCCCGGTGCCAGGCGCTCGTGCCGAGGACGAGCGGGACTCCGTCGGCGGCCAGGGCGGCCAGGGGCGTGCGCAGCGGCAGACCGTCGGTCGGGGTGATCAGCACGGTCACCCCGTGCCGACTCAGCAGTGAACGGTCCGCGGCGTCGAGGTCGGTCGCGACGGCCAGCGTCACCCCGGCACCGCGCAGCGGCGCACCGGCGGCCGCCGCGGCCGGCAGGGCCACCCGCAGGGCGTCGAGTTCGGCGTCCGTGGTGACCGCCCACCCCGCGGCGAGCCCGGCCCGGGTGACGGCGGTCAGGTGCGCGGTCAGCGCCGGGACGTCGGTCGCGTCGTCGGGGGCGGGCGCCGCGCCGGCCAGGTGCGGCCCGATCACGTCCCGCAGGTGGTCGACACCCGCGGCGTCGTGCACCGTCCGCGCGGCCCACAGCCGGGTGCCGGGCAGCCCGGAGGCCGGGCTCTCCGCCTCGGCGGCGAGAGCGCGCAGATGGCCGGCGTGCCGGGCGTCGTCGGGGGCACCGTGAGCCGTGACCGCGACGTACCCGGCGGCCGTGAGCTGCGCCCACCGCGCCGCCGGGTCGGCCCCGGGCACGGGGGCCAGCCCGGAGTCGTAGAGGCCGGGGGTGATCAGGGCACCCGCGAGGTCGACGACCGTCACGTCGGTGCCCGCGATTCCGTCCGCGGCCTCCTCGGAGCCGAGCCAGGCGACGGTGTCGTCGTCGACCAGCAGGGCCGTCGCGAACGGGTCGTGGGTCGAGTAGACCGCACCGTTGCGGTAGAGGGTGCGGCTCATGCGGCCACCGCCGAGTAGGCGACGACGCCCCGGCGGACCGCCTCGATCGCGGAGCGCAGCCGCGTGCGCAGCCGGGCAGAGATCTCGGGCACGCCTGCCAGCTGGTCCAGCAGGTCGATCACCTGCTTGGACCAGCGCACGAAGTCGCCGGCGGCCAGGTCGGTGCCGCGCAGCGCCTCCTGCAGGGTGCGGCCGCGCGCCCACGCGATCATGGGCCGGACCAGGCCGAGCTCCGGCTCCGCGGTCTCGGGCAGGCCGGCGGCCTCCTCGGCGTCGGTCAGTTCGGACCAGCGGCGGACGACGCCGCGCACGGCGTCCTCCAGGGCGGGCGTCGGCATGGTGGGGCGCACTCCTCGTTCCTCGCGTTTGGCCTGGTAGACGAGGACGCTGGCGAGTCCGGCCAGTTCCTCCGGGTCGAGCCCGTCAAACACGCCGTCGCCCAGGCACAGGGCGATCAGCAGGTCCTTCTCCCCGTAGATGCGCCGCAGCCGGCTGCCGGCCGGGGTGATGCGCAGCGGCCCCGGCGTGGGGTCCTCCGGCGGGGACACGGGCTCGTTGGTCAGGTACCCGTACCCGGCCAGCACGTCGCACACCGTGTCGAAGGTGCGGGCGATGGTGTTGGTACGGCCCTGGATCTGTCGTTTGAGGCCCTCGGTCTCCCGGTTGAGCCGGTGCCAGCGTTCCGCCCAGCGGGCATGCTGCTCCCGGTCGCTGCAACCGTGGCAGGGGTGAGCGCGCACCTGACGGCGCAGGTCGGCGATGCGGGCCTCCTGCCGATCGGTGGCACGCTCGGTCCCGTGGCCGTCGCCCTGGCGCTGCTTCTCCCCGGGCGACGGCCGCTTCTCGTGCAGCGCGTTGCGCAGCGAGGAGGCCAGGTCGCGTCGTTCGCGAGGGTTCTTCGCGTCGAAGTGCTTCGGGATGCGCACCGAGCCGACCGTGCGCACCTCGCCCTGCAGGTCCTGCGCGGTGATCCGGCGGACCTGGTGCCCGAGGGTGAGCACGGTGGTGCGCGGCTCGTACCCGTTGGTCTCGGGTCGGAGCACGACGACGAAGCCGGCGCTGCGGCCCGTGGGCACCTCGATGACGTCGCCGGGCCGCAATCGGTCCAGGGACGCCATCGCGGCGTCCCGGGCGCGGCGGCTGCGGGTCGAGGCCGCGCGCTGCTCGGCGTCGGAGAGCTCGCGGCGCAGCCGGGCGTACTCGGAAAAGTCGCCGAGGTGGCAGCGCATCGACTCGGCGTACCCGGCGAGGGACTCCTCGCGGCTGCGGATCTGCCGGGCGATGCCGACCACGGAGCGGTCCGCCTGGAACTGCGCGAACGAGGACTCGAGGATCTCCCGGGCGGCGTCCCGGCCGAACTGGGCGATCAGGTTGATGCTCATGTTGTAGGTGGGCCGGAAGCTGGAGTTGAGCGGGTAGGTGCGCCGGGACGCGAGGCCGGCGACGGCGGACGGGTCGGTGCCCGGCTGCCAGAGCACCACCGCGTGGCCCTCGACGTCGATGCCGCGGCGGCCGGCCCG
The DNA here is from genome assembly GCF_014643255.1 of Tersicoccus solisilvae. Taxonomy (GTDB): domain Bacteria; phylum Actinomycetota; class Actinomycetes; order Actinomycetales; family Micrococcaceae; genus Tersicoccus; species Tersicoccus solisilvae. Next base: position 221,834 of record NZ_BMJI01000002.1, read on the forward strand.
GCCGGTGAGCTGGGTGTACTCCCCCGCCGTGATCGGCACGTGCGCCTCGCCGTTGAACTTGTCGAGCTTCTCCAGCACCACGGATCGGGCGGGCATGTTCACCCCGAGGGCCAGGGTCTCGGTCGCGAACACCACCTTGACGACGCCGGCGCCGAACAGGCGCTCGACCACCTCCTTGAACGGCGGCAGCATCCCGGCGTGGTGGGCGGCGATGCCGCGCAGCAGGCCGTCGCGCCAGGTCCAGAACCCGAGCACCTCGAGGTCCTCCGGAGAGAGCTCGCTGACCGCGTCGTCCAGCTCGGCGCGGATGACGCGCTGCTCGGCGCGGGTGGTCAGCCACAGGTCGGCGTCCACGCACTGGCGGACGGCCGCATCGCAGCCGGCGCGGGAGAAGATGAAGACGATCGCCGGCAGCAGCGCCTCGCGGTCCAGCTGCCGGATCATCGCCGGCCGGGAGACGCGGCGCACGGATTCGCGCACCGGTGGCCGGTCGGGTCGACGGCCGCGGCCGCGGTGCGCCTGCCGCGGCACCCGGCTCTCCGTCCGGGCGAGCCGGTTCAGCTCGGGGTTGACGGTGATGCCGCTGTCCTGCTGCTCGGTGCGGGTGGCGGCGGCCCGGGCGCGCTGCTCCTGCTGCCGCAGGGCCTCGTGTCGCCGCCGGTCCTTCGCCCGGCTCGGCCGGCCGGCGCCGCCGGACCGGCGTCCGCCGCCGTCGTCGCGCCGCTCGGGACGGTCGCCGCCGGCGTCGCCTGCGCTCTCCCCGGCTGCCGCCGCGACGGCGGCGGCGTCGAAGCTGGTGGGCGTGGCGAACAGGTCGACGATGCGCTCCCCGACCATCACGTGCTGCCACAGGGGCACCGGGCGGTGCTCCGAGACGATCACGTCGGTCTCGCCGCGTACGGTGTCCAGCCAGGCGCCGAACTCCTCCGCGTTGGAGACGGTGGCGCTCAGGGAGACGAGCCGGACACTGTCGGGCAGGTGGATGATGACCTCCTCCCACACCGCGCCGCGGAACCGGTCCGCGAGGTAGTGGACCTCGTCCATCACCACGTAGCCCAGTCCGGCGAGGGTGGACGAGGAGGCGTAGAGCATGTTCCGGAGCACCTCGGTGGTCATCACGACCACGTCGGCCTCGGGATTGATGCTGGTGTCGCCGGTGAGCAGGCCGACCCGGCCGGGACCGTGCACGGCGACCAGTTCGGCGTACTTCTGGTTGCTCAGCGCCTTGATGGGCGTGGTGTAGAAGGCCTTGAGCCCGTCGGTGAGCGCCAGGTGGATGGCGAACTCCCCGACCACCGTCTTGCCGGCTCCGGTCGGGGCCGCGACGAGGACCCCGTGGCCGGCCTCCAGGCACCGGCACGCCTGGCGCTGGAACTCGTCGAGCTCGAAGGACTGGGTCCGCTCGAAGGCGGCGAGCCGGGTCTTGGCGTGCTGGTTCCGTTCCCGGGCAGCCGCATACCGTTCGGACGGCGAGGACATGTCCTCAGCCTACAAGCGCGCCGCTCCCGCTTCCGCACGCTCCGCGCTGGTCAGAGCTCGCCGAGCCGTTCGACCGGCGTCGCCGTGTCCGCGCCGAGTTCGATGGTGTCGGAGCGGCGGGCGTCCCGGCGGTCCCGGCGCCGGTCCAGGATCAGGCACAGGGCGATGGCCAGGAAGTAGAGCACCACCAGCGGCAGCGCCAGGTAGAACATGGACAGCGCGTCGGCGCCGGGCGCCGCCATCGCCGCGAGCACGAAGATCCCGAACACGGTGATGCGCCACGCCTTGAGGATCTGCCGGCCGCGCAGGATGCGCATCATGTTCAGCCCCACGAGCAGCACCGGCAGCACGAACGCGACGCCGAAGACGAGGATCATCCGCATCACGAAGACGAGGTAGTCCTGGGCGCGGATGATGTTGCTGGTCGAGCCCGGCGGGGTGAACTGGGTCAGGACGGCGACGACGCCGGGCAGCGCGGTCCACGCCATCAGCGCGCCGAGGACGAACAGCGGCACCGCGGCGGAGAGGAAACCGACCGCGTACCGCCGCTCGGCGCGGGTCAGGCCGGGGGTCACGAACGCCCAGACCTCGTACAGCCACACCGGACAGGTGAGGAGGATGCCAATGAACACGGCCCCCTGCACCTGCATGTCCAGGGAGGACGCGACGCCCTCGAAGTTGATCAGCGCCGTCCGGCCGTCCCGGGCGGCGATCTCGTGGATCGGCTGCTGCAGCAGCTCGAACGCCGGTTGATAGAGGAACCAGCCCGCGACGGCGCCGAGCAGGACGGCGACGAGCGAGACGATCAGCCGGTTGCGCGCCTCCCGCAGGTGGTCGCGCAGGGCCATCCGGCCCTCGGGGTTGGACCGGCGGCGGGACCTCGGTGTCACCGCGGGTCAGTGGGTGGCGGTGCCACCGGTACCGCTGGCCGGGCCCTGCGGGTCACGGACGGCGTCGGGCTGCGGCGGCACGGTGCCGGTGGGGGTCGCGCCGGCGGGCGGCGGGGTCAGCTGGTGACCCGCCTCCGCGGATGCCCGGGGGACGGTCGGCTGCGTGGCCGAGGACGGCGTCGCCGACCCCGGGGGGGTGTCGTCGTCCTTCATCTGCTTGACCTCGGACTTGAAGATCCGCATCGACTGGCCGAGGCTGCGGGCCATGCCGGGCAGCTTGGGGGCGCCGAAGAGCAGCAGAGCGGCCACGACCAGGATGACGATGAGCCACGGGTTGTCGAAGATACGCACGGGTGGGGATCCTTTCCTCGGTGACCATGCTATGCCAGATCGCGGGCGCCGGACGGGACGTCGTCCTGCCGGGCCAGCGGTGCGCCGGGCATGGCCCCGGCAGCGCGGTCCAGCTCGCGCACCAGGGCGAGGCCGGAGCGGATCATTCGCCGGCAGGCGAGCGCCAGCACCGCGGCGGACACCAGCAGCAGGCCGCCCCACAGCAGGATCCAGAACCACCACGGCACGATCCGATCCTAGCCGCGGTGTGCGTCCGGTCCGCCGCGTGCCGGGTCGGCGCCGTCGGACGAGAGCTGCCCGGCCACGGCCAGCGCGTCGTCGATCCACGCCGAGCAGGCCGCGGCCACGTCGGCGGGCGCCAGCACCCGCACGTCCCCGCCGGCCCGCGTGCAGAGGCCGGGCAGCCACGCCGTGGTGCCGACCCGCAGCCGGGCCACCAGCCAGCCGTCCCAGCCGCCGCCCGGGACCGACCCCGCGTCCGCCACGTGCTCGGCGTCGAAGTGGTCGGCCACCCAGCGCCCCCGCGGGGAGAGCAGCACGGTGACCTCGATGTCGTCGTCGGACCGGGTGAACAGCTCCACCTCCGGGTCGCTGCCGCCGTGCGCCGCGATCCGCTCCCGGTCGACCACGGCATCCCCGTCGGGGCGGACCGCACGGATCCGGTCGAGCCGGAAGTTGCGCACGTCGCCGCTGCGGTAGCACCACCCCTGCAGGTACCAGACGTCGTTCGCGGAGAAGAGCCGCCACGGGTCGACGCTGCGGGTGGTCAGCTCGTCCCGGTGCGGGACCAGGTAGTCGATGACGATCCGGCGGCCGTCCCGCACGTCGCGCTGCAGGGTGGGCAGCAGCCCGTCCCCGTCCCCGGCGACGTCGGCGTGCAGGGACGCGGTGAGGTCGATCGCGTCGGAGGCGGCGGAGGAGATCTTGGCCAGCGCGGACTCGACGGCGGGCCGCTGACCGATGCCGGGCACCGCGGCCAGCGCCTGCAGCCCGACGATCAGGGCGCCCGCCTCGTCGACGCTGAGCCGGACGGGTTCGCTCAGCTCGTCGGCGTTGCCGAGGTAGATGGCACCCTCCTCCCAGCTGGCGTCGATCAGCTGGTCCGGGCCGTAGCCGGGCAGCCCGCAGACGAACAGCAGCTCCAGGTCCTTGACCAGCTGCTGCGGGCTGACGTCGAACAGGCGGGCGGTGGCGGACAGGTCGGCACCGGGGTGCTCCGTCAGATACGGGACGAGGTCGAGCAGCCGGGTCAGGTCGTCCCGGGACGTGCGCTGCGTGCGCGGCCGGGCCGGCGCGGCCGTCCCGGCGTCCGGCACCGGGGACCGGTCCGCGAGCCGGCGGGCGGCCCGAAGCCGGCGGGCGACCGCGTCGCGCAGGGTCGGCGGAGCGAGCACGCGCACGTGCGGGCCGTGCCCGGCCAGCTCCTCGGCGAGGATCTCCGTGTCCGAGTAGGGCACGGTGAACCGCTCCCAGTCGGGATCCTGTGGTGCGGGCGCGGCGTCGGGTCCGCCGTGCGGTGTGCCGGGCCGGCCCTCGGCGGGCGGGCGCAGCGCCAGGGCGGTGCCCGGGCGGGCCTCGACGACGGCGGTCTCGGTCGCCTCCCGCTGCACGAGGCCGGCCAGCGCCCCGGCGACCGTGAAGCCGGCCGGGATCGTGACGGTCCCCGGCCGGGTGACGACGGGCGTGGTCATTCGCGACAGCCGGAACGTCCGCTCCGCGTCGCGGTCCTCGTCGTGGCCGACGACGTACCAGTGGCCGAAGCGGTTGCCGATCCCCCACGGCTGCAGGCGCCGGGTCTGCGGGGCGTCGGCCTCCGGCCGCTGGTAGCCGAAGCTGACCGGCCGGCGCGCGACGATGGCGTCGAGCAGCGGCCCGAATGCCGGTTCGGTGGCCCGGATCCGCGGTTCGACACCGAGCAGCACGTCGGTCGCGGGTTCGACGCCGCGGGCGGAGAGCTTGCGCACGGCCCGGCCGGCCGCCGAGGAGAGCGAGGCCTGCTGCCACATCCGGGAGGCGAGGTTGAGGACGGCGGACTCGTCGGTCGAGAACCGGACCGGCGGCAGCCGGTACCGGTTCGGGTCGATGCGGTAGCGGACCGTGTGCAGGTCCCCGTCGAAGTAGGACTCGTCGCTGAACGACTCGAGGGGCAGGCCCAGGTCGCGCAGGTCGGCCTTGTCGCGTTCGAACATCCGCTCGAACGCCTCGTCGCCGGCGCTCGCGTACGGCGGGATGACGCGGCGCAGCTCCTCCTTGCTGTAGCCCTGCCGGCGCTCGAGCAGGGCGATCAGGAGGTTGAGCAGTCGCTCGGTGCGTCGGGGGGCCACAGACGCCTACGCTAACAGCGCGGCGGCCCCGTTCCGGGGACCGGTCAGCGCACGCCGACCAGGTCGACGACGAAGATCAGGGACTCGCCCGGGGCGATGGCCCCGCCGGCGCCGCGGTCGCCGTAGGCCTTCGCCGCGGGGATCTCCAGCCGGCGGCGGCCGCCGACCTTCATTCCGGCGATGCCCTCGTCCCAGCCGGCGATGACCTGGCCCACGCCGAGCCGGAAGTCCAGCGGCGCGCCCCGGTTCCAGGACGCGTCGAACTCCTCACCGGTGGAGAAGGCGACGCCGACGTAGTGGGCGCTCACGGTGCTGCCGGGCGTGGCCTCCGGTCCGTCGCCGACGATGATGTCCTCGACGACCAGGTCGGCGGGCGCCTCGTGGTCGGGGAACTCGATATCGGGCTTCTGCCGGTCGTACTCGCGCTTGCCGAAGGACACAGCGGTCTCCTGTCGTGTCGGGAGGTGAGGTCGGTGAGAGGTGGGCGTCAGGAGGCGACATCGAGGATGTCGACGACGAAGACGAGCGTCTCGTTCTTCAGCTCCGACGTCGAATCACTACCGTAGCCGAGGCTCGGCGGCACGACGAGCAGCACCTGGGAGCCGACGGTCTTGCCGGTCAGGCCCTGGGTCCAGCCCTTCACGACGCCGCTGAGCGGGAAGGAGACGGGGCTGCCGTTCTTCCAGCTGGAGTCGAAGACGGAGCCGTCGGACCACTTGACGCCGGTGTACTGGACGGTGACGTTGTCGGTGGCCTTCACCTTCTGGCCCTTGCCGGTGATCAGGTCCTGGGCCACGAGCTTCGTGGGTGCCTTGGTCTTGGGGACGGTCACGGTCGGGGCGCCGTCGTCGGCGAGCTTGACGGTCGGCAGACCGGCCTTCGGGGCCACCGCGGTGCCCTGGGCGCGGGTCGGGACGTCCTTGACGGACTGCAGCTTCAACACGATGACGTTGGACGCGGTCGGCGAGGCGCTCGCACTGGCACTCGCGCTGCCACTGGAACTCGCGCTCGCACTCGGCTCGGCGGTCGGCGTCTGCGCCGGGGTGGCGAACGCGATGTAGGAACCGACCTTGGCGTTGACGAGGGCGTTGTAGAGCACCTCGTTCTGCTGCTTCACCGAATCGGAGAGCAGCAGGCTCTCCAGCTTGTTGGTGGTGAACGTCTCGTTCTGGACCGCGCCGTCGGCGCCGTTGATCACCGCGCCGACGTAGCTGACCGACTGGCCGGCCTTGACCGTGTCCCCGTCACCCTCCTTGATCACCTTCGCGGCGGCGTCCTGGGAGACCAGCGGCTTGGCGAAGTCGAGGCCGGGGACCTTCTTGTCCTCGTCGCTGGTGACCTTCATCGAGTCCAGCGGGCCGGACGCCGACGAGGACGACGACGAGCTGTCGGAGCCGGAGCAGCCGGCGAGCAGGAGCAGCAGCGGGATCAGCAGCAGGGCGAGATAGCGGCGCACAGGGACATCCTCAACAACGGGGTCGGGTTCGACGGCGCACCCGGGCGGGCAGCCGCGCGCCCGACTACGGTAGCGGACCAGTCTGTGTGTTGCCTCCACCGGCCGGGCCGCCGGCGCCGGGGTCCGTGCCCGGCTCGGGGGCGGACGCCCGGATGGCCGCGATCAGCTCGTCGACGCGGGCATCCTCCGCCTTGAAGGGGTCCTTGCACAGGATGGTCTGCTGGGTCCGGTCGTTCAGTTTCAGGTGCACCCAGTCCACGGTGTAGTCCCGGCCGGCGGCGACGGCGGCGCGGACGAACTCGCCGCGCAGCCGGGCGCGCGTGGTGGCGGGCGGGTCGTCGACCGCGGACTTGACCCGCTGCTCGCTGATCAGGGTGCGCACGGCCCCCCGGGACTGGAGCAGGTGGAACACCCCGCGCCCGCGATGGATGTCGTGGTACGTCAGGTCGAGCTGCGCGATGCGCGGGGCGCTCAGCGCCAGCCCGCTGCGCGCCCGGTAGGAGTCCAGGAGCTTCTTCTTGATCGCCCAGTCGATCTCGGTGTCGATCGCGGCGGTGTCGCCGGTCTCCACGGCGGTCAGGGTCCGGTCCCAGAGGTCGAGGGCGAAGGCGACCCGGTCGTGGTGGGCGCCGGCACGGGCGACGTAGTCGGTGGCCTTCTGCCAGAAGTACCGCTGCAGGTCGAGCGCGCTGATGGTGCTGCCGTCGGCCAGGCGCACGGGGTGACGGCCGGTCGGGTCGTGGGAGATGTCGCGGATGCTGCGGATCGGGTTCTCCAGGCGCAGGTCGCGCATGATGACGCCGTCCTCGATCATCCGCAGCAGCAGGTCGACGCTGACGATCTTGAGCACGGTGGTGCTCTGGCTCATCGACGAGTCCCCGGAGATCACGTGCAGGCGCCGGTAGTGCTCGGCGTCGGCGTGCGGCTCGTCCCGGGTGTTGATGATCGGCCGGGAACGGGTGGTCGCCGAGGAGACGCCCTCCCAGATGTGATCGGCGCGCTGGCTGAAGGCGTAGCCGGTGCCGCCGGGCCCCGAGACGACCTTCCCGGCGCCGGCGATCAGCTGCCGCGACACCAGGAACGGGATGAGGATCTCCGCGAGCCGGGTGAAGGACGTGGTCCGCGGGATCAGATAGTTCTCGTGGCTGCCGTAGGAGTTGCCCACCGAGTCGGTGTTGTTCTTGAACAGGTAGACGGACCCGCCGTAGCCCTCGGCGGCCAGCCGCTCCTCCGCCTCCCGGCACAGGTCGTCCAGGATCAGCTCCCCGGCCAGGTCCTGCGCCAGCAGGTCGTCGACGTGGTCGCACTCGGCGGTCGCGTACTCGGGGTGGGAGCCGACGTCCAGGTAGAGGCGGGCGCCGTTGCCGAGGAACACGTTGGAGGAGCGGCCCCAGTGCACCACCTTGCGGAACAGGTACCGGGCCACCTCCTCGGGTGAGAGCGGCGAACCGCCGGCCGCGGCGTAGGACAGCCCGAACTCGGTCTCGAGACCGACGATGCGTCGCTGCATGGCTAGGCCCGTCCCCCCGCCAGCAGGGCGGCGCACTCGTCGGTCGTCAGCCGCCGGAACGCGCGGCGGCTGCCGCGCAGCGTCAGGGGGTCCCGGTCGAGCACCGCGACCTCGAGCTGCTCGGCGGGCAGGTCGCGGCCCGGGCCGTCCTCCTCGCCGTCGACTCCGGCCCGGCGCAGGGCGTCGACGGCCGTGCTCACCGCACCGGCGAAGGTGGCGCCCGGGTCGTGCGCGGTGGCCAGCACCCCGCCGATCGCCTCGGCGGCGCCCCCCATGACGACGAACGCGCGCTGGTCGGAGATGGACCCGTCGAACAGCAGCCGGAACAGCCGGTCCTCCTCGGGCACCGCCCCGACCTCGACGACCGCCAGCTCGACCTCGAACGGCTTGCCCTCGGTCGTGAACACGGCGCCCAGGGACTGGGTGTAGACGCTGGCCAGCCCCCGAGCGGTGACGTCCTCCCGGTCGTACGCGTACCCGCGCAGGTCGGCATAGCGCACGCCGGCCTGGCGCAGGGACTCGAACTCGTTGTACTTGCCGACCGCGGCGAACGCGATCCGGTCGTAGATCTCCCCCACCTTGTGCAGGGACGGGGACGGGTTCTCGGCGACCAGGGCGATGCCCTCGGCGCAGGAGACGACGACGACGGACCGGCCCCGGGCGATGCCCTTGCGGGCGAAGTCCGCCCGGTCCTTCATCAGCTGCTCGGGTGAGACGTAGAACGACTGCGTCATGCTCACGCCTCCCGTCCGGCGCGGGACCGGGCGGCGAGGACGTCCTCGCACACCTCCTCGAGCTCGTGCTCGGGGATGCGGCGGTGCCCGGCGGCGCCGACCGTCATGATCACCGGCCACAGCCGGCGGATGGCGTCGGGACCGCCGGTGGCGGAGTCGTCGTCGGCCGCGTCGAAGAGGGACTCGACGGCCACCCGGACGGCCTCCTCCTCGGTCAGGTGCGGGCGCCACAGCTTCTTGAGGGCGCCGCGCGCGAACGCGGAGCCGGACCCGACGGTGTGGTGCTCGATCTCCTCGTACCGGCCGCCGGTGACGTCGTAGGAGAAGATGCGCCCGACCGCACGGGTGGTGTCGTAGCCGGCGAAGAGCGGCAGCACGGCCAGGCCCTGCACCGCGCGCGGCAGATTCTCTCTGACCATGGCGCCGAGCCGGTTGGCCTTGCCCTCGAGGCTGAGCCGGGTGCCCTCGATCTTCTCGTAGTGCTCCAACTCGACCTGGAACAGGCGCATCACGTCCAGGGCGATGCCCGCGGTGCCGGCGACGCCGAGCACGGAGTGGGAGTCCGCCGGGTACACCTTCTCGATGTGCCGGCTGGCGATCAGGTTGCCCATGGTCGCGCGGCGGTCACCGGCCATCAGCACGCCACCGCCGTAGGTCATGGCCAGGATGGTGGTGCCGTGCGGGGCGAGCGTCTCCCCCGCGCCGGGCACCGCCAGCGGGGTGCGGCCGAACGGCAGCAGATCCGGGTGGTCGGTCTGCAGCCAGGCGGTGAACGAGGATCCCGTTCCCGCGCCCGCGGCGTCGAATCGTGCGCCTTCCCTGGTGCCGCCGTGCCGGCCTGTGTGCTCCATGGACGGTTACTGGCCGCCCTTCTGCACGAATCCGCGCACGAACTCCTCGGCGTTCGCCTCGAGGACACCGTCGATCTCGTCGAGCAGGTCGTCGACGCCGGCGGTCGCGGCGGTCGGCGCGGCCTCGGCGGCCGGCGGCGTCGGGTCGGCCGGCTGGTCGATCTGCTCCTGATGCTCCGAGGAGGAGGCGGAGGCACGCTGCTGTTCGCTCATGGTCCTATCGTGCCACGCCACCGGGTTCGGGACCGGTGCCCAGCCGGCGGACGAAGTCGGCGGCGTCGATGCTGTCCGCGAACAGCGACGCGGTCAGGTCCCGAGTGCCCCGGTGGGGCTCCTTCGTGGGGATCCGCACGAGCCGCCGGGCGCCGGGCAGGTCGAACACGACGGAGTCCCAGTTGGCGGCGGCGACGTTGCCGGCGAACCGCTGCAGGCACTGACCGCGGAACCACGCCCGGGTGTCCTCGGGCGGGTCGGTCACCGCCGCGGCGACGTCCTCGTCGTCGAGCAGCCGCCGCAGCCGGCCGCCGGCCACGAGCCGGTGGTAGAGACCGCGGCCGGTGCGCACGTCGGAGTACTGCAGGTCCACCAGGGCCAGCCGGGGGTCGTCCCACGCCAGGCGGTCGCGGTCCCGGTAAGCGGAGACGAGCGCGAGCTTGGCGGCCCAGTCCAGCTGGTCGGCCGCTGCGGCGGGGTCGGCGGCGAGCAGGTCGGTCAGCTCCGTCCAGCGGGCCAGGACGTCGGCGGTCATCGGGTCGGTGGCGGGATCGTCGGCGCCGGTGCGGGCGCAGTGGGCCCGGGCCGCGTCCAGGTAGATGCGCTGCAGGTCCAGGCCGGTGACGGCGCGCCCGTCGGCGAGCCGGACGGTCGCGCGCAGCGTCGGGTCGTGGCTGATGGTCTGCAGCGCCGCCACGGGGTCGACCACCTGGACGGTGGGCGCCGTGCCCGCCTCGATCATCGACAGCACGAGCGCGGTGGTGCCGAACTTGAGGTAGCCGGAGATCTCGGCGAGGTTGGCGTCGCCGATGATGACGTGCAGCCGCCGGAACCGTTCGGCGACGGCGTGCGGCTCGTCCCGGGTGTTGATGATGGGCCGGCGCACCGTGGTCTCCAGGCCGACCTCGGCCTCGAAGAAGTCGGCCCGCTGGCTGAGCTGGAAACCCGGGGTGGACCCGTCGACGCCGATGCCCACGCGGCCGGCGCCGCAGATCACCTGACGGCTGACGAAGAAGGGGACCAGCCCCGCCACGATGGCCCCGAACGGCACCTCCCGCGGCATCAGGTAGTTCTCGTGGCTGCCGTAGGAGGCGGCCTTGCCGTCGGTGTTGTTCTTGTACAGCTGGATCGGGGTGCCGCCGGTGGCGGTGATCCGGTCCATGGCGGCCCGCGCGACGGCGTCGCCGGCGGCGTCCCAGCGCACGGCGTCCAGCGGGTTGGTCACCTCGGGGCCGGCGTACTCGGGGTGCGCGTGATCGACGTACAGGCGGGCCCCGTTGCCCAGGACGACGTTCATCAGGATGCCGTCGGTGATGGGGTCGGTCCCGTCGTCGGCGGCGTCGTCGAGGCCCTCCGCCGCCACCTGTTCGGCGGTGAGCACGTCCGGCTCGTCGGTGAGCTGGCTCGGGTCGGCGGCCCCCCTGGCCAGGACCCAGCCGCGGGCGTCGGCCAGGGGCGCCTCGTCCGAGTAGTCCCAGCCCGCTCCCCCGGCGGAGGAGTTCGCGCGCGTGTACAGGCCGGTCAGGTCCGCCCAGGCGTTGATCACCCGGGTGGCGAGCACGGTGGAGTCGGCGCCGGGGGCGCTGGGCGCGAGCACACCGAACTCGGTCTCGCTGCCCATGATGCGGTGGACGGTCATCCGTGCCCGGGAGTGCGCATCACAGGTACTGCCCGGTGTCGGTGGCCGTGGTCACGGCCCGGCCGCGCGACTGTCCGGTCTTGGCGTGGGCGATGGTGCGGATGTACGTGATCCGCTCGCCCTTCTTGCCGGAGATCCGCGCCCAGTCGTCGGGGTTGGTGGTGTTGGGGAGGTCCTCGTGCTCGTGGTACTCGTCGGTGACCGCGCGCAGCAGGTGCTCGATCCGCAACCCCTTCTGCCCCGTGGTCAGCAGGTCCTTGATGGCGTTCTTCTTGGCCCGGTCGACGACGTTCTGGATCACCGCGCCGGAGTTGAAGTCCTTGAAGTAGAGCACCTCGGACTCGCCGTTGGCGTAGGTGACCTCGAGGTACTCGGTGGTCGCGTCGGTCGCGTACATCGCCTCGACGGTGCGCTGGATCATCGCGTCCACCGTGGCACCCCGGTCCCGGCCGTGCTCGCCCAGGTCCTCCTCGTGCAGCGGCACCTCGGCGGTCAGGTACTTGCCGAAGATCTCGGCGGCCGCCTCCGCGTCGGGTCGGTGGATCTTGATCTTCACGTCCAGCCGGCCGGGCCGCAGGATCGCCGGGTCGATCATGTCCTCCCGGTTGGAGGCGCCGATGACGATGACGTTGTCGAGCCGCTCGACGCCGTCGATCTCGCTGAGCAGCTGGGGGACGATCGTGGTCTCGACGTCGGAGGAGACGCCGGTGCCGCGGGTGCGGAACAGGGAGTCCATTTCGTCGAAGAACACGACGACCGGGTTGCCGGCCGAGGCCTTCTCCCTCGCGCGGGCGAAGATCAGCCGGATGTGCCGCTCGGTCTCGCCGACGTACTTGTCGAGCAGCTCGGGGCCCTTGATGTTCAGGAAGTAGCTGGTGACGTCGGTGCCGCGCCGTTCGGCGACGCGGGCCGCCAGGGAGTTGGCCACCGCCTTGGCGATCAGGGTCTTGCCGCACCCGGGCGGGCCGTACAGCAGGATGCCCTTGGGCGCCTTCAGCCCGTGCTCGCGGTACAGGTCCGGGTGCATGAACGGCAGCTCGACGGCGTCGCGGATCTGCTCGATCTGCGGGCCCAGGCCGCCGATGTCGGTGTAGGAGATGTCGGGCACCTCCTCGAGGATGAGGGACTCGACCTCGCTGCGGGCGATCTTCTCCAGGGCGTACCCGAGCCGGGCGTCCACGGTGACGGCGTCGCCCACGCGCAGGGGTGCTCCCTGGAGGGCGCCGGAGAGCCGGACGACCTTCTCGTCGTCGGAGCGGCCGACGACGAGCGCACGGTCGGCCCCGATCAGCTCCTTGACGGTGGCCACGTCGCCGGCGCGTTCGAAGCCCAGGGCGCCGACGACGGTCAGGGACTCGTTCAGCAGCACCTCCTGCCCGACGGCGAGGGCGTCCAGGCCGACCAGCGGGGAGACGCTGACGCGCACCTTGCGCCCGGCGTTGACGACGTCGACGGTCTCCGCGGCCAGGGCGACACCGCGGGCGGCATCGGCGGGGCGGGCCGGGTTGATCGCGATCACCGTGCCGAAACCGAACGGCGCGACCCCGTCACGCTCGAGGGCCCCCTTGAGCCGGACGATCTCACCCTTCGCCGCCTCGAGGGCCTTGACCAGGGTGGCGTTCTGGGCGGTAGCGCCGGCGAGCTGGCGGTCGAGCAGCCGCAGCTTGTCCCGCAGCACCGCCAGCTGGCGGCCGGCGGCGTCGGGGGTCCCCGTGGGACCGGTCGCGCCCGTCGATGTGGGCTCGGACATGGCCGTTACCTCCTTCGCAGCACCGCGACCGGGCGGCGCCGCGCGGTCGGCGCGGACCGGCCGGTCCTGCGTTCCACCCTAGTTCGTCGGTGACTCCCCGGCGGCATCCGTGACGGGCCGGTGACCAGCACCGTCATCGGTCGCGCCGGCCGCGGCCGCGCGCCCGGGGCCGGCGTCCACCCCGGTGTCGGCGCCGGCCGCGCGAGCCCGCTCGGCGAGCCGGCTGGCGTCCCGGCCGACCTTGCGCAACCGCTTGTCCGAGACGGGCCGCTCCCCCACCGCCCCCGGCGTCCAGGCGTTGAGGTCCTCCTCGGTGTAGTCGGTCTTCGACGCTCGCCGGCGCGGCGCCAGCCGTTCGGACCCGTCGGCGAGCCGCCGCGTCATCAGCAGGAACGCGGTGTGGGCCACCATCCGGTGGTCGGGCCGGACGGCGAGCCCCTCGACGTGCCAGCCGCGCACCATCGTCTCCCAGGACTCGGGTTCGGTGAAGCGGCCGTCGTCGCGCACGGCCTCGGCGACGCGGGAGAGCTGCGTGACGGTCGCGATGTAGGCGATCAGCACCCCGCCGGGGGCCAGGGCCGTGGCCGCGGCGTCGAGGCACTCCCACGGGGCGAGCATGTCGAGGACGATCCGGTCGACGCTGCCGGGCTCCTCGTGGACGCCGAGCTCGGTGGCCAGATCCCCGAGGGTCAGCTGCCAGGCCGGGTGGTCGGCGCCGAACATGGTGGTGACGTTGCCGCGCGCGACGTCGGCGAACTCGGGCCGCAGCTCGAAGGAGTGCACCCGGCCGGCGTCCCCGACGGCGCGCAGCAGCGAGATGGTCAGGGCGCCGGAGCCGACGCCGGCCTCGACGACCCGGGCACCCGGGAAGATGTCGCCCATGGTGACGATCTGGGCGGCGTCCTTCGGGTAGATGACGGCGGCGCCACGCGGCATCGAGAGGACGAAGTCCTTGAGCAGCGGGCGCAGCGCCTGGTAGCGGTGACCGGCCGAGTTCGTGACCACGGTGCCCTCGTCGCGGCCGATCAGCGCGTCGTGCTCGAGCACGCCGCGGTGGGTGTGGAACGCCTCGCCGGCGGTCAGGGTGATGGTGCTCAGCCGGCCCTTCTCGTCCGTCAGCTGGACGCGTTCGCCGTCCCGGAAGGGGCCGCGGCGGGCGGCCGCGCCGGTGGTCGCATGGGTCATCGTGATCTCCTCGGGAGCGGGCGGGCCCGCGGTTCGGTGGGATGCGGCAGGTCGGGGACCCGCCGGGTCGCTCGGAACGGTGCGCTCGGTTCCGGTCAGGTCCAGGGGTCGGTGCGCCCCTGCAGGGCGGTGAGCACGGCGCCCTGCGTGAGCAGGCCGGTGACGGCGCCCCGCCCGTCGATGACGGCGTACTCGGAGCCGGCCAACCGGGCCAGGTACTGGATCAGCTGGTGACCCTCCGCGGCGGCGGGCACCACCGCGCCCGTCGCCAGCGGTCGGGCGACCGCGCCGGCGCCCATCACCGCGGCCTGCTCGCCGGGCACCGCGGCCAG
>NZ_BMJI01000003.1 GCF_014643255.1 Tersicoccus solisilvae
GTCGTCGCCGGGCCAGCCGCCGCCGGTACGCCGGTCGTCGCCGGGACGGCCGCCGAAACCGCGGGACTCGTCGTCCCGGCCGTACCGGTCACCGTTGCCGCGCGGTGCGCCGGCGCGGGGAGCACCGGAGCGCTGTCCGGCCGAACGCGGAGCGCCGGCGCCGCCGCGTCCTCCAGCGGGACGTCCCGCGCCGTCACGGCGGTCACCACCGGAGCGGGGCGCGCCGTCACGGCCGGCACCACCGAAGCGAGGCGCGCCGTCACGGCCCGCACCACCGAAGCGGGGCGCGCCGTCACGGCGCTCACCACCGGAACGCGGGGCGCCGTCACGGCGGTCTCCTCCGGAGCGGGGGGCGCCGTCACGGCCGGCACCCGAGCCGCCGGAACGCGGGGCGGATGAACGGGGGTTCGAGGAACGCGGGTTCGACGAACGCGAAGCGGAGTTCCGGCCGGAGCCGGATGCCGAGTCGCCTCGACGGCGGTTGGCCTCCCGGCCCGCGCCGGAAGCTGGCGGCTGAGTCATGGTGCTGCCTCACAGACAAATGGTGTGGAGTGTCCGGCTCGTCGGCCGGAAAGGAGATGCGCCCCGGGCCTGGCCGGGGCGAACGCGGCCGCGCACGGCCACCCTCCACTGTATCGCGAGGCCACCGGCGATGAGCGGCTCCGAGCTGACGGGTGCGTCACGACGCGAGCCACGCGACGTCGCCGAGTGAACGGGAAAGGCACGCATCCGCGCCGGATCACCGCATCTGCCGTCCACTCGGCGCGACAACGGAAGCGTGCGGTCGGCTGGCCGGCGGCGACCAGCCGAGTACCGGGTCGAGGCCGCGGGCGATCACCGCAGCAGGGACGGCGCCGCCGGCCCGCGCCAGGACGCGGGCGAGGGCGGGTGGCAGGTCGTAGACGCGGCCGGCCCAGCGGGAGCGGCGCACGATGTCGGCCGTCCGGCCGGCCCGCAGCGCGGAGTACCGAGCCAGTCCCGCGTCGACGCCGCCGGGATGCGCGAGCACTGCGCCCAGCGTGACCGCGTCCTCGAGCGCCTGACAGCCGCCCTGCCCCAGGTCGGGCGTCATCGCGTGGGCGGCGTCGCCGAGCAGGACGACCCGGCCGCGGTGGTGGACGCCGAGCGGTTGCGCGACGAAGACGGCGTCGGTACGGATCACGTCCGACGGTGCGACGGCGTCGAGCAATTGGGGGATCGGCCGGTGCCAACGGCCGAACCGGTCCCGGAGCACCGCCCGCTCGTCGGTGTCCGCGGAGCCGGTCGTGACCGGTTCGGCGTAGGCGGTCGCGTAGCAGTAGCACCATTCCGCGTCGACGGGCAGGATCGCGAACCGTTCCCCGCGCCGTCCCCACGTCTCCCCGACGGGGAGGCTGCCGTCGTCGTCGAGCGCGTCCCGGCGGCGGACCAGCATCCGCCACGTGGTGTAACGGGCCGGTGTCAGGCCGGGATGCGCGGGGAACAGGCTCGTGCGCAGTCGGGACCGGGCACCGTCGGCGACGACGACGAGGTCCGCCGCGCGCTCCCGGCCGCCCTCCTCCACGACCGCCGCCCGCGCGGCGCCGGGTAGCACCGAGGCGACCGTGACGCCGTGCACGAGCCGGTCCGCCGGGATCCGCTCGCGCAACCGCCGCAGCAGGGTCTCGCGGCGGGTGATGAGCAGCGGACGGCCGTAACGGACGCGGATGGCGTCGGTCAGGTCCGTCCGGGCCAGCCATCGTCCGGCCGGGTCACGCACGCCGCTGCTGCCGCCCAGCACCGCGCCGGCGGCGACGACGTCGTCCAGGCCGAGTTCGGCGAGCGCGCGCAGGGCGTTCGGCCAGAGGCTGATCCCGGACCCGCGCCCACCTGCGCCGACGGCGTCGACGGCTGCAACGGCGTCCGGCGACGATGCCGCGGGATGACGCTCCAGCACCGTCACCGACCAGCCGGCGGCGGTCAGCGCCAGCGCGGCAGCGGCGCCACCGACACCCGCCCCGACGACGATGGCCTCGCGCGTCATCCCGTCCCTCTCGTCCCAGGCCGCACCGGGCGCGTCGATGCGTCGGCGCGTCCTCAGCGGCACCGTACGCCGCACCACCGACATCGGCCACTGCCCCGGTGCCGTCCGCGGCGGGCATAGACTGTCAGCCTACTGATCATCGATGCGGAGGATCCGTCATGGCGCAGACAGTGGCCGCCCACCTGCTCGAACGACTGCGCGACTGGGGAGTGGAGAAGGTCTTCGCCTACCCCGGCGACGGCATCAACGGCATCGTGTCCGCGTTCGGGGAGGCCGACAACCAGCCGGCCTTCATCCAGGCCCGGCACGAGGAGATGGCCGCGTTCGAGGCCGTCGGCTACGCCAAGTTCACCGACCGGGTCGGCGTCTGCATGGCCACCTCCGGGCCGGGGGCGATCCACCTGCTCAACGGCCTCTACGACGCCAAGCTGGACCACGTGCCGGTCGTCGCCGTCGTCGGCCAGACCAACCGGACGGCGATGGGCGGCTCCTACCAGCAGGAGGTCGACCTGCTCAGCCTCTTCAAGGACGTCGCCAGCGACTACGTGCAGGTGGTGACCGTCCCCGAGCAGCTGCCCAACGTGATCGACCGGGCCATCCGGGTGGCGCTGACCCGCCGGGCGCCCACCGCCGTCATCATCCCCAACGACGTGCAGGAGCTGGACTACACGCCGCCGGCCCACGAGTTCAAGATGGTGCCCTCCAGCCTCGGCCTGGAGCCGTCCACGACGGTGCCCGACGACGACGCCGTCCGCCGCGCCGCCGAGGTGCTCAACGCGGGCGGCAAGGTCGCGATGCTCGTCGGTCAGGGGGCGCGGGGTGCGGCCGCGGAGATCGAGCAGGTCGCGGAGCTGCTCGGCGCCGGCGTAGCCAAGGCGCTGCTGGGCAAGGACGTCCTCGCGGACGACCTCCCGTTCGTCACCGGATCGATCGGGCTGCTGGGCACGCGGCCGAGCTACGAGATGATGCGCGACTGCGACACGCTGCTGACGGTCGGCTCGTCGTTCCCCTACAGCCAGTTCCTGCCCGAGTACGGGCAGGCGCGAGCGGTGCAGATCGACGACGACGGCGCGATGATCGGCATGCGCTACCCGTACGAGGTGAACCTGGTCGGCGACGCCACCGCGACGCTGCGGGCGCTGATCCCCCTGCTGACGCGGAAGGAGGACCGGAGCTGGCGAGAGGGCATAGAGTCCGACGTCGCCCGCTGGTGGGAGACGATGGACAAGGAAGCCCACGTCAGCATGGATCCGGTCAACCCGATGCGGATCTTCTCCGAGCTGTCCGCGGTACTGCCCGAGGACGCGATCGTCACCGCCGACTCCGGCTCGGCCGCCAACTGGTACGCCCGGCAGCTGCGGTTCCGCGGTCGGGTGCGCGGCACCCTCTCCGGCACGCTCGCCACCATGGGCCCGGCCGTCCCGTATGCCATCGGCGCGAAGTTCGCCCACCCGTCGCGGCCGGTGATCGCCTATGAGGGCGACGGCGCCATGCAGATGAACGGGCTGGCCGAGCTGATCACCGTCCAGCGGTACTGGCGCGAGTGGGAGGACCCGCGCCTCATCGTCGCCGTCCTGCACAACAACGACCTCAACCAGGTCACCTGGGAGCTGCGGGCGATGGGCGGCAGCCCCAAGTTCGCGGAGTCGCAGCGGCTGCCCGAGGTGGACTACGCGGCGTTCGCTCGGAGCCTCGGCCTGCGGGGCATCGCGGTCACGACCGAGGACGACGTCGCCGGCGCGTGGCGGCAGGCGCTCGACGCCGACGCGCCCACCGTGCTGGACTTCCACGTCAACGCCGACATGCCGCCGATCCCGCCGCACGCCACCCTTGATCAGGCGCTGAACTCGGCCAAGGCGGTCCTGGCCGGCGACGAGAACGCTCTGGGTGTGATCGCCGAGGGCATCAAGACGAAGGTCCAGGAGTTCCTGCCGCACAAGGAGGGCTGACGCTCAGCGAGCGCCGTCCCACCAGTCCAGGACGCGGGTGGCGAAGAACGTCAGCCACGGGGACGGCTCGCCGACGGGCACGTCCACGTCGAACCAGACCTCGCCGGGGTGCCGCCGCTCCTGAAGCCACCGGCCGTCCGGCTGCCGCTCCATGCGGACGCGCTCGACGGCGTCGGCCATCCGCGGGTCCGGCGTCGTGCCGTCGCGCAGGGCGGCGGCCCGCAGGTGGTCCGCGGCGCTGAGGATGTTGTACACCCAGCGCGAGGGGTAGGCGAGGCAGGTGGCCCACGGGCCGACGACGTCGCCGGTCGAGAGCCGGTACAGCAGCTTCCGCTCGAGCAGGTACTGCTCCCCCGCGTGCCGGACGTCGCGGAGCGACTCGTCCCCGGTGATCTCCTCCCACGCCAGCAGCCCCTTGACCGTGTTCAGGGTCGAGTGGAACGACGACCGCGTCGACCCCTCGACCCACTCGCAGTTCCAGCCGCCGTCGGGCTGCCGGTGCTCGACGAACCACCGGGCCAGCGCGGAGACGTCGGCACCGAGCCAGGCGCCGTTGGCCAGGGTGAAGGCGTTGATGCAGCAGTCGACCTCCCCGCCCCAGTACGGCAGGTCGTCGTACTCCCAGCGGCTGTTCGCCGCGAGCTTCTCGGCGGTGCCATCCAGGGCGGCCGGGTCGAGCCCCCACTCGCGCAGCGTCACGAGGCTCCACGTCGTGGCGGTGTAGGGCTGACCGTCCCACGCGCTGTCCTGCTCCGGTTCGGCGGCCGGGCTCCCCGATGCGGCGGCCTCCTGGGCAGCCCTCTGCCTGGCCTGCTGTTCCTCGATGAAGGCCTTCGGGAAGTAGGCGCCGCCGGCCCACTGACCGTCGTCGTCCTGCTCGGCGAGCAGGGCGGCGCCGTATCCCTCCGTCGCGATGCGGGCGCGCGTCGCCTGCCACGCCTCCGGTGGCGCCTTCGCCAGATCCCGCTCCACCTGCCAGCGCAGGGCGGGATCGGTGTCCAGGAGCCAGTCCTGCAGAGCCGGGTCGATCGCGGTGTCCGTCGCCATCACCGCAGGCTACTGGCCCGTCGCAGCGGGGGGCAGGCTCCCCGGCCGGATCGAGTGGCACCGCGGACGACCACCGTCCGCATGGTTCGCGGCTCGCGGGACGACGGGCGGGAACCTCAGTACCCGGCGTCGTCGTAGTCGTCGAGCGCGTCCAGGCCCGGCAGGTGCGGCGCGATCTGTGGCAGCTCGTCGATGCTGCCCAGACCCATCCGCTCGAGGAAGTATGACGTCGTCCGGTACAGCAGCGCCCCGGATTCCGGATCGGTGCCGGCGTCCTCGATCATGCCGCGGGCGGTCAGGGTGCGCACGACGGAGTCGACGTTGACGCCGCGGATCGCCGAGACGCGGGCGCGCGAGACCGGCTGCCGGTAGGCGATGACGGCGAGGGTCTCCAGGGCCGCCTGGGTCAGCCGCGCGGTCTGCCCCTCGAGCACGAAGCGGGAGACGACGGGCGCGAACTCGCTCCGGGAGAAGAACCGCCAGCCGCCGGCCACGTTGCGCAGCTCGAAGCCGCGCGGCGGCAGCCCGGCGGCGCCGTCGGCACCGTCTGGCCCGTATCCGTCGTACTCCGCCCGCAGCTGGGCGAGCAGGGTGCGGATCCGGTCCACGGGCAGCGCCAGGGCGGTCGCCAGGTCCAGCTCGCCGACCGGCTCGTCGACGACCATCAGCACCGCCTCCAGCGCGGCCTTCGCCCCGCCGGGCAGCGCGTCGAGGTCGAGCCCGTCCGCGCTCGGCCCGGCGTCCGCATCGCGCCCGTCGTCGACGGCATCGTCGACGCCCGTGCTCGTGTCCTCAGTCATCCTCCGGTCCTTCCTCCTCCGCGAGTGCGGGTTCACGCCGCCGCCGGACGGCGGCCGCGACGTCGGCGTCCGTCACCGCCGTCGCAGCTGCCGCGTCGTCGTCGGACGCGACCCCGAGACCGTCGGCGTCGTACTCCTCGGTCAGCGCCTCGGCGGACCAGTCCGTCTCCGGGGAACGCCAGTGCACGGTCAGCTCCCCCAGCGGGCTGACCTGGTCGAACCCCACCACCTGGTCCCGGTACATCTCCAGCAGCGCGAGGAAGCGGGCGACGACGACGAGCGTGGTGTCCGCGTCGGCGACGAGCGCCCGGAACGAGGCGGCGCCGTGCTCCTGCAACCGGTGGGCGAGGATCTCGGCCTGCTCCCGGACGCTCACCGCCGGCGCGTGCAGGTGCGCCAGGCCGACCTCGACCGGGACGGCGGGCTTCGGGGCCAGCGCCTTGGCGGCGAGCGCGGCGAAGTCCTCCGGGGTGGTCTTGAGGATCAGCTCGGGCAGGAGCGCCGCGAACTGCGGCTCGAGGGACACGAGTCGCGGATGGCGGCTGGACTCGGCGGCCAGCCGGTCCCCGATCAACCGCGCCACCTCCTTGAACGCCCGGTACTGCAGCAGCCGGGCGAAGAGCAGGTCGCGGGCCTCCAGCAGCGCGATGTCCTCCTCGTTCTCGACCTCGCCGGCAGGGAGCAGCCGCGCGGCCTTCAGGTCGAGCAGGGTCGCCGCGACGACGAGGAACTCGCTGGCCTCGTCCAGCGCCCAGTCCTGGCCGGAGGCCTGCAGCCGGCGGATGTACTGGACGAACTCGTCGGTGACGACGGCGAGCGCGACCTCGGTGATGTCCATCTCGTGCTTCGAGATGAGGGTCAGCAGCAGATCGAACGGGCCGGTGAAGTTCTCGAGCCGGACGGTGAACCGGTCCGACTCCGCCTCGGGGGGCACGGAACCGTCCGCGGCGGCGACGGACTGCTCAGTCACGGGCGGCGCTCAGCGGTGCTGCGGGCAGCGGCGGACGCGGCTCAGGGAGCCCCGCCGCGGCTGATCAGTTCCTTGGCGAGGTTCCGGTAGGACGCCGCGGCCTGGTGGGTGCCGGCGTACGCGGTGATCGGCTCCGCGGCCACGGTCGCGTCGGCGAACTTGATGGTCCGCTTGATCACCGTGTGGAACACCTTGTCGCCGAAGGCGTCGACGAGCCGGGCGAGCACCTCGCGGGAGTGCAGGGTGCGCGCGTCGAACATGGTCGGCAGCACGCCGTCGATCTGCAGGCCCGGGTTGAGCCGGTCCTGCACCTTCTCGATCGTCTCGACCAGCAGGGCGACGGCGCGCAGGGCGAAGAACTCGGCGGTGAGCGGGATGATGACGCCGTGCGCGGCGGTCAGCGCGTTGACGGTCAGCAGGCCCAGCGAGGGCTGGCAGTCGATCAGGACGACGTCGTACTCGTCGGTGACCTTCCGCAGCGCGCCCTGCAGCAACTGCTCGCGAGCCACCTCGTTGACGAGCTGGATCTCGGCCGCCGAGAGGTCGATGTTGGCGGGCAGCAGGTCCACGCCCTCGGTCTCGGTCTTCACGACGACGTCGTGGATGTCGACCTTGCGGTCGGTCAGCAGGTTGTAGACCGTCAGGTCCACCTCGTACGGGTTCACGCCCATGCCGGCGGACAGGGCGCCCTGCGGGTCGAAGTCGACGAGCAGCACCCGGCGGCCCAGCTCGGCCAGGGAGGCGCCGAGGTTGATGGTGGAGGTGGTCTTGCCGACCCCGCCCTTCTGGTTGACCATCGCGATGATCCGGGCGGGCCCGTGGGAGGACAGTTCGGGCGGTTCGGGGAACTCGATCGCCGGTCGCCCGGCGACGTCGAGCAGGGTGTCCTGCTTGCTCGTCACTGATCCATCACTCATCTCGAAAGTCGGCTGCACGTCGCCCTCGCCAGCGGTCGTGACGCATCCGGCGGTTCACGGTCGAATCGTCGGGCGCGACGCGCAGGCACGGCCCCGTGGTCAGGTTCCACCCCAGCGTAGCGGTAGGCCGTGGACGGGACCGGTCGTAGGTTCAGGTGGAGGTTGAAGGCTGGGGCCCGTCCGACGACGAGGTCCCCGCCCGGGCAGACCGGACGGGGACCTCGACGGTGCGGTGACGGCGGTGACGCCGGCCGTGGTGCGCTCAGCGGGTGGCGGAGCTGCCGGTCCCGGCGAGCCGGTCCGTCGTCGACCCGTCGACGGCGGGCTCGGCGGTCACCGACGTGGGCTCGTGCAGGTCGGCCTCGCCGTGGGCGAGCATCGTCGCCTCGTCGAACCTGTCGTCGCCGGAGAGCACGCGGTTCACCTGGCCGAGGTCGATCTCGCCGACCCACTTGCCGATCAGCAGGGTGGCGACGGCGTTGCCGGTGAAGTTGGTCAGCGCGCGGGCCTCGGACATGAACTTGTCGATGCCGACGATGACGCCCATCCCGCCGAGCAGGTCCGCCCGGTGCGCCTGCAGGCCGGCCGCGAGGGTGGCCAGGCCGGCGCCGGTGACCCCGGCGGCGCCCTTGGAGGCGATGATCATGAAGACGAGCAGGCCGATCTGCTCCCCCAGGCTCATCTGGATGCCCATGGCGTTGGCCACGAACAGGGACGCCATCGTCAGGTAGATCGCGGTGCCGTCCAGGTTGAAGGAGTACCCGGTCGGGACGGTGACGCCGACCACCGGCTTGGAGACGCCCGCGTGCTCCATCTTCGCGATCAGCCGCGGCAGCGCCGTCTCGGAGGACGAGGTGGAGAAGATCAGCAGGTACTCGCGGCCCAGGTACTTCATCAGCTTGAGGATGCTGACCCCGGTGACCACCTTCAGCAGCGTGCCGAGCACACCGACGATGAACACGGCGCAGGTGAGGTAGAAGGCGGCCATCAGCAGGAACATGGCGCCGACGGCGGCCCAGCCGGTGCTGCCGACAACGGCGGCGATGGCGCCGAACGCGCCGATCGGGGCGACCCACATGATCATGGTGAGGATCCGGAACACGACGCCCTGGACCAGGGTCAGCCCCTTGATCAGCGGCTGCGCCGTCGGGCCCATCTGCTGCAGCGCGAACCCGACGAGCAGGGCCACGAACAGCACGGGCAGCACCGGGACGGAGCCCGGGATGATCTCCATCAGGAACTTGACCGTCGGATCGACGTCCCCGGCGGCGGCCGGGTTGTACGGGGTGAGCTTCAGCCCGGTGCCCGGGTGCACGAAGTTGCCCACCACCAGGCCGATGGCCAGGGCGAACGTCGACATCGCGATGAAGTAGACCAGGGCCAGGCCGCCGACCTTGCCGACCGTGGCGGCCTTCGCGATCGAGCCGATGCCGAGCACGATGGTGCAGAAGATGACCGGGCCGATCATCATCTTGATCAGGTTGACGAACCCGTCGCCCAGCGGCTTGAGGCTCTTGGCGAACTCGGGCGCGACGAGCCCGACGGCGACGCCGAGCACCACCGCGGTGATGACGGCGATGTACAGCCAGTGGGTGCGGTCCTTCTTGCGGGCCGGGACCCCCGGCTTGGCGGCGGCTTCCGCCTGGTTCTCACTCATGGTGTCCCCTTCGACTCCGTGCTGGTTCCGTGCTGATGGTGGAGAATTGCTGGTCGGCTGCTGTACTCGCGCCCCGGGGATGCCCAGGAGACGCAGCTCACGGCCGCTCGTGTTCCACGATCCCACTGCTGTGACCCCCGTCACCGGTTGTGGTCATACTGGTCGCGGCGACGCCGTCCCTGTCATCCGTCCGAGCGTCCGGAGGTGGAGCGTGCACCCGTGGAGCATCGCGCGGCGTCTCTTCGTCGGGCAGCTGCTGTTCATCGTCTGTGCCACCGTCGTGGTGTCGTGGGTCGTGGTGACCCACAGCCGGGACACGCTCGCCACGCAGGCGGCGGCCCGGATGAGCACGACGGCGGTGACCTTGGCCGACAGCCCGTTCGTGGCGGAGGGACTGCGCGGGGGCGCCAGCTCGGACCGGTTGCGTGCCTACACGCTCGACGTCACCGCCCACGCCCGGCTCGACTTCATCACGGTGATGCGGCCGAACCGGACCCGGGTGACGCACCCGAATCCGGCCGAGATCGGCAGGCCGTACCTGGGCACCGTCGAGCCGGCGCTGCGCGGACAGGTGTTCACCGAGACCTACACGGGCACGCTCGGCCCCTCGGTGCGGGCGATCGCGCCGGTGAAGGACGACGCCGGGACGGTGATCGGCATGGTCGCCGTCGGCCAGACCACGGCGTCCGTCGAGTCGACCGCGCTCGCCCAGCTGCCGGCCATCCTCAGCATCGCGGCCCTGTTCGCCGCGGCGGGGGCGATCGTCTCGGTCGGGCTGAACCGGTATCTGCGGCGGGTCACGTTCGGGCAGGGACCCGAGCAGCTCGCCCGGATGGTGGTGGTGTTCGACGCGGCACTGCACTCGGTGGACGACGGGCTGGTGCTGACCGACGACGCGCACCGGGTGCTGCTGTACAACGACGTCGCGGCGGACCTGCTCGGGCTGCCGCCGGCCGCGGCGGCGGCCCGGCCGGTGGCGTTGGCGGACGTCACGCTGCCGCCGTCGATCGCCGAGCTGGTGCGCACCGGCCGCCGCTGCGAGGACGAGGTGCACGTGGCCGGGGCCCGCATCCTCGTGGTGACGCAGCGCGACGCCGTCAGCACGGAACGGACCGGCCGGTTCCGGGGGTTCGGCATCCGTGCGGATCGCCGGATCGGCCGGATGCTGACGGTGCGCGACCACACGGAGCTGACCGCCATCGCCGGGGAACTGCAGACCACGCGCACGCTCAGCGACGCCCTGCGGGCCCAGACCCACGAGCACGCCAACCGGCTGCACACCGTCCTGACCCTGCTGGAGCTCGGCCGGGCCGGCGAGGCCGCCGGGCTGATCGCCGGTGAGCTCTCCGGCAGCGCCGCGGGGACGGGGTCCGCCGATCCCGCCGTCGCCGCCGTCGTCCCCGAGCCCCGCACCGGCGCCCTGCTGGCGGCGAAGGCCGCGCAGGGCCGCGAGCGCGGCGTCGACGTCACGGTCGAGGCCGGTGCCGGCTTCGACCCGACCGACCGCGAGGCCACCGCACTGCTGACCGTCCTCGGCAACCTGATCGACAACGCGCTCGACGCGGCGGCCAGTGCCGGGCCGGCGGGCCGCTGGGTGCACGTGGCGCTGGGTGGGGGCGACGGCGAACTGGAGGTCTCGGTCGCGGACGGGGCCGCGGCCCTCACGGCCGCCGACGTCGAGCGGATCTTCACCCGCGGTTTCAGCACGAAGCCGGTTCCTCCGGACGCACCCCGGGCCGCCGGCCGCGGCGTCGGGCTGGCCCTGGTCCGGCAGGCGGTGGCGAGTCTCGGCGGGGACATCGACGTCGACGTGCGCGACGGCACGGTGTTCACCGTCGCCATCCCGCACCAGCCGGCGGCCGACGCCGCCGACGCGGACACCGTCGCGAGCCCGGCTCCTCCCGGCTTCCCGAGCTCCCCGGGCCCGTCGGGCCGGCCGCGGGACGCGTCCCCGCACCGAACGGTGCGGGACAGTTCCACCGGGGTGCCGCTGCCGTGACGGCCGACCTGCGCGTCTTCGTCGTGGAGGACGACCAGCTGACCGCGTCGCTGCACGGCGAGTACGTGCGCCGGGTGCCCGGCTTCACGCTGGTCGGCACCGCGCACACCCGGCGGGAGGCGGTCGCGGCACTGCTGCCCGACGGCGCCCGCGCCGAACCGGGCTCCCGGCCGCCCGCCGACCTCGTGCTGCTCGACATGAATCTGCCCGACGGGCACGGGCTCGCGATCTGCCGGATGCTGCGCGCCGCGGGCGCCGGCATCGACGTCCTCGCGATCACGGCGGCCACGGAACTCCCGGTGGTGCGCGAGGCCATCGCGCTCGGCGTCGTGCAGTACCTGATCAAGCCGTTCGGCTTCGCCGCCTTCGAGGAGAAGCTGCTCGCCTACGCCGCCTTCCGCTCCACCCTGACCGCGGGCGCCGTCGACGGCGGCGCGACGCAGGACGCGGTCGACGCCGCCCTCACCCGGCTGCGCGGCGCCCGCGCCCCGGGTGCCGCCGTCCCGCCGGCCGCGGACGACGGGGCCTCGCGCGCCGTGCGGACGCCGTCGCCCCTGCCGAAGGGCCTGTCCGAGACGACGCTGTCCCAGGTGGCGGAGCTGCTCGCCGGCAGCACCGAGGCGCTCTCGGCCACCGAGGTGCACACGGGCACGGGCATCTCCCGGGTCACCGCGCGGCGGTACCTCGAGTACCTGGCCGCGGTCGGCCGGGTGGAGAAGGAGGCCCGCTACGGCACGCCCGGCCGCCCCGAGATGGGTTACCGCTGGCACCCGTGAACCGGTTTCGCCCACACGACCACACGCTGATTGAGCGGGTTCCGATCGAATGACGTGCTCAACGAGCCCCGCATTCGGACGGAACCCGCTGACTCACGCCGAATCGGGGTTCGATCGGCAGCACACGGTAGCGTCGAACCAGGAGTCCGGGATCGGGCTCCCCATCCCTGCGACAAGGAGACGACGATGAGCGACCTTCCCGGCGACGTGCCCATGGAGGACCCGACGGCGGACGAGCTGGACCCCCAGGACGGCCGCGACGCGCAGCCGGTCGAGGGCGACTCGGGCGACCCGCAGCTCGTCGACGATCCGCTGCGTGACGAGGCCGAGTTGATGGACACGGGCTTCGAGCCGGTGGACCCGGATCGGCCGGCTCAGCGCGACATCTGAGGCGTCAGGGTCGCAGCGCCGGGCGGATCGCGTCGAGGACGTCGGGATCCTCGATGGTCGAGGGCACCACGTAGTCCTCGCCGTCGGCGATCTGGCGCATGGTCTTGCGCAGGATCTTGCCCGACCGCGTCTTGGGGAGCGCGTCCACGACGACGGCGGTGCGGAAGTCGGCCACCGGCCCGATCTCGGTGCGGACGAGGGCCACGAGCTGACGCTGCAGTTCTTCCGGATCCGCGGACACGCCCGACTTGAGCACGACGTAGGCGTTGGCCCGCTGGCCCTTCAGGACGTCCGCGACACCGATGACGGCGCACTCGGCGACGGCCGGGTGCGAACCGACGACCTGCTCGATGGCGCCGGTCGAGAGCCGGTGGCCGGCGACGTTGATGACGTCGTCGGTGCGCCCCATGACGAACACGTAGCCGTCCTCGTCCCGGTAGCCGGAGTCCCCGGTGGCGTAGAACCCGGGGAACGCCGAGAGGTACGAGGAGACGAACCGCTCGTCGCTGCCCCACAACGTCGTCAGGGTGCCCGGCGGCAGCGGCAGCCGGATGGCGATGTTGCCCTCCATCCCGGCCGGCAGCGGCTCGCCCGCACCGTCGACGATCGCGATGTCGTAGCCGGGCACCGGCACGGTCGGCGAACCCGCCTTGATCGGCAGGGGCTCGAGTCCGCGGGGATTCGCGCAGATCGCCCATCCGGTCTCCGTCTGCCACCAGTGGTCCACCACCGGCACCTTCAGGTGCTCCGCCGCCCACCGGTACGTGTCGGTGTCCAGCCGCTCCCCCGCTGCGAACAGCGTCCGCAGGGAGGAGACGTCGTGATCGGCCAGCAGGGACGCGTCGGGGTCGGCCTTGCGGATGGCCCGCAGTGCGGTCGGCGCGGTGAACAGCACCTCCACGCCGTGGTCGGCCACCACCCGCCAGAAGGCGCCGGCATCGGGGGTACCGACGGGTTTGCCCTCGTAGAGCACCGTGGTGGCCCCGGCCAGCAGGGGTCCGTAGACGATGTAGGAGTGCCCGACCACCCAGCCGACGTCGGAGGCGGTCCACATCACCTGGCCGGGCCCGACGTCGTAGATGTTGGCCATCGACCAGGTCAGCGCCACACAGGCGCCGCCGGTGTCCCGCACCACGCCCTTCGGGGAGCCCGTGGTGCCGGAGGTGTACAGGATGTAGAGCGGATCGGTGGCCGCGACCGGCACCGGTTCGACCGGGGTGGCCGTCGCCATCAGGTCGTCCCACGACAGCCACGGCTCGCCATCGGCGGCGCCGTCGAACTCGGCCCGCCCGTGAGCGAACCCGTCCCGTTCGGCGACGATCACCGACCGCACGCGGTGACCGCTCAACCGCAGTGCCTCGTCGACCGCCGGCAGGTACTCGACGCGGCGCCGTGGCTCCACGCCGCCGCTGGCGGTGACGATGACGGCCGGCGCCGCGTCCTGCACCCGGCTGGCGAGTTCACGGGGTGCGAAGCCGCCGAACACCACCGAGTGCACGGCCCCGATCCGGGCACACGCGAGCATCGCGATGACCGCCTGCGGGATCATCGGCAGGTAGAGGATCACCCGGTCCCCGTACTCCACGCCCTGGTCGCGCAGCACGCCGGCGAAGCGGCTGACCTCGTCCAGGAGCCGCCGGTAGCTGTACGTCTCCGTGCGGCCCAGCACCGCCGAGTCGTAGATCAGGGCGGTCCGCTCACCGTGGCCCGCGGCGACGTGACGGTCCAGCGCGTTGGCGCAGGCGTTCAGCCTGCCGTCGGGGAACCACCGGTAGAGCGGCGCGCGCTCGTCGTCGAGAGCCCGGGTCGGCCTGGCGGTCCACTGCACCGCGTCGGCGGCCCGCAGCCAGAAGCCCTCGGGATCGGTCAGGCTGCTCTCGTACTCGCGTCGGTAGTCCCCTGCGCTCACCGCGTGCCCCTCTGCTCGGTCGGTGTGATGCACCTCATGGTAGGGACGGCAGCCGGGTCGCGCCACCCCTGTGTATACATCGATCAAGAAAACACGCCCTTCTGTCGCATCTTGACGCTCCTGTGTATACACTGACGACCGTGCGGTGACGACGCCGACCGGAGAGGACGCAATGGGCAGGCGAGCCAGCGACATGGCGTACGTCCGGTTGCGCACGGAGATCGTGGACTGGCGGATCCCCCCGGGGACGGTGCTCGCTGAGGTCGAGCTCTCCGGCCGGTTGGGCGTGTCGCGCACCCCGGTGCGGGAGGCCCTGAGCCGGCTCGTCGCGGACGGGTTGGCCGCACCGCAGGGCGGTCGCGGGGTGACGGTCACGGCCGTGTCGCTCGACGACGCGCGGGATCTGTTCGACGTGCGCGTCGCGCTCGACGGGCGCGCTGCCGCCCTCGCGGCCCGACGAGCGGATCCGGCCGTCTTCGCCGAACTCGGTGACCGATTGCGCGCCGCAGCGGACGTCCTCCGGCTCGACGAGGACCGGTCCGGCAACGACACCGACGCCTACTATGCGCTGGTCGCGCGGCTGGACGAGGCCGTCGACGACGCCGTCGCGAACCCCCACCTGTTCGAGGCGCAGCGCCGGCTGCGCGCCCAGCTCACCCGCCTGCGCCGTCTGGCCCGGGACAATCCCCGTCGCCTCGCCACGTCCGCCCTCGAACACGCCGCCATCGCCGACGCGATCGCCGCGGGCGACGCCGACCTCGCCGTCGCCGCGACGCGTCTGCACCTGGCCAACGCCCTGGCCGGGATCACGACCGCCATCACGGCCGACGCGCCGCGGCCGGCCGCCGCCGGCGTGGCTCCCTGACCCGCTCATCCGTCCCGTCCACGTCACCCGCTCCACTCGAGAGGACCTCCCACCGATGCAGACCCACCACGTGCGCGTCCACCGCAGCGACGAGAACCTGCCGCGCGAGCAGCAGCTCGCCCACCTGATCGCCGAGGTCGCCGCCGACCCGGTCGCCGTCGACGACGAGGTCACCGCCATGGTGATCAACCGCGTGATCGACAACGCCTCGGTCGCGATCGCGTCACTGAACCGCGGGCCGATCGTCGCCGCTCGCGCCCAGGCCCTCACCCACCCGGCCTCCCGCGGCGGGGCGGGCGCCCTGCTGTTCGGGCTCGACGGCGCGGCCGAGCACCGGACGTCCCCCGAGTGGGCCGCCTGGGCCAACGGCGTCGCCGTGCGCGAGCTCGACTACCACGACACGTTCCTGGCCGCCGAGTACTCCCACCCCGGCGACAACATCCCGCCGATCCTCGCCGTCGCGCAGCACACCGGCCGCAGCGGCGCGGACCTGGTGCGCGGCATCGCCACCGGCTACGAGATCCAGGTCGACCTCGTCCGGGCCGTCTGCCTGCACGCCCACAAGATCGACCACGTCGCCCACCTCGGGCCCTCCGCCGCCGCCGGCATCGGCACCCTGCTCGGCCTGGACGTGGAGACGATCTTCCAGGCCGTCGGCCAGGCCCTGCACACGACGACGGCCACCCGGCAGTCCCGCAAGGGCGAGATCTCCACGTGGAAGGCCCACGCGCCGGCCCTCGCCGGCAAGATGGCCGTCGAGGCGGTCGACCGGGCGATGCGCGGCCAGACCTCCCCCGTGCCGATCTATGAGGGCGAGGACGGCGTCATCGCCTGGCTGCTCGACGGTCCGCAGGGCGCCTACGACGTGCCGCTGCCCGCCGCCGGCGAGGCCAAGCGCTCCATCCTGGACACCTACACGAAGGAGCACTCGGCCGAGTACCAGGCGCAGGCCTGGATCGACCTGGCCCGCAAGCTGCACCGCGAGCACCCCGAGCTGGTCGACCCGGCGAACGTCGCGTCCGTGCTGATCAAGACGAGCCACCACACCCACTACGTGATCGGCTCCGGCGCCAACGACCCGCAGAAGTACGACCCGACGGCGTCGCGGGAGACTCTGGACCACTCGATCCCGTACATCTTCACGGTCGCCCTGCAGGACGGCGCCTGGCACCACGTCGACTCCTACGCTCCCGAGCGCGCCGGCCGGCCGGACACCGTGGAGCTGTGGCGCAAGGTCACCACGGCCGAGGACCCCGAGTGGACCCGCCGGTACCACTCCCTCGACATCGCGGAGAAGGCGTTCGGCGGTTCCGTGGAGATCACGCTGACCGACGGCCGGGTCATCACCGACGAGATCGCCGTCGCCGATGCGCACCCCCTCGGCGCGCGACCCTTCGGCCGCGACCAGTACGTCCAGAAGTTCCGCACCCTGGCCACCGGGCTGGTCGAGCCCGCCGAGATGGACCGCTTCCTCGACGCCGCCGCGCGCCTGCCCGAGCTGGGCGCCGGGGAGCTGGACACCCTCAACATCCAGGCCGCCGGCGGGGTCATCGACCTCGCCGCGGCCCCGGCCGGCCTGTTCTGAGTTTTCTTCCGAGAGGATCCACTCCGATGCTGTACTCCACGACGACACCGCAGGCCAAGCGGTCGAAACTCCGGGAGCTGCTCGTCCCCGGCACCGCCCGGCAGTTCCCCGGCGCGTTCAACCCGCTCTCCGCGCGGCTGATCGAGCAGAAGGGCTTCGACGGGGTCTACATCTCCGGCGCCGTTCTCGCCAACGACCTCGGCCTGCCCGACATCGGGCTGACGACGCTGACCGAGGTCGCCACGCGGGCCGGGCAGATCGCCCGGATGACCGACCTGCCGGCCCTGGTCGACGCGGACACGGGCTTCGGTGAACCGATGAACGTCGCCCGCACGGTGCAGGAACTCGAGAACGCCGGCCTGGCCGGGTGCCACATCGAGGACCAGATCAACCCCAAGCGCTGCGGCCACCTGGACGGCAAGGCCGTCGTCGACACCGAGACGGCGCTGAAGCGGATCAAGGCGGCCGCGGACGGGCGCCGCGACCAGAACTTCCTGATCATGGCCCGCACCGACATCCGCGCCACGGACACGGGCCCCGCCGGTCTGGACGCCGCCGTCGAGCGGGCGAAGGCCCTGGTCGACGCCGGCGCGGACGCCATCTTCCCCGAGGCGATGGCCACGGTCGAGGAATTCGCGGCCATCTGTGCGGCCGTGGACGTACCGGTGCTCGCGAACATGACGGAGTTCGGCAAGTCCGACCTGTTCACCCGGAAGCAGCTGGCCGACGCCGGTGTCGCCCTGGTGATCTACCCCGTGACCCTGCTGCGGATCGCGCTCGGAGCGGCCGAGCGGGCGCTCGACACCCTGGCCGCGGACGGCACGCAGGCCGGTGCGGTCCCCGACATGGCGACCCGGGCGCGGCTGTACGATCTCGTTGACTACGAGGCGTACAACCGGTTCGACACCGGGGTGTTCAACTTCCAGGTCCCGGGCACACCCACGACCGGACCGACGACGACAGGAGCTTCCTCATGACCGAGACCGACATCAAGAAGGGGCTCGCGGGCGTCGTCGTCGACACCACCGCGGTCTCCAAGGTCAACCCCGAGACCAACTCGCTGCTCTACCGCGGCTATCCCGTGCAGGAGCTCGCCGCCTCGTGCAGCTTCGAGCAGGTGGCCCTGCTGCTGTGGAACGGCGAGCTGCCGTCCGATAGCGAGCTGGCCGAGTTCACCGCGTTCGAGCGGTCCCACCGGGCGCTCTCCCCCGAGCTGAAGCAGATCATCGACGCCCTGCCCGCCACCTGTCACCCGATGGACGTGTGCCGCACCGCCGCGTCCGTGCTCGGCGCGCAGGACCCGACCGCGGAGGACTCGTCACGGGAGGCGAACCTCGCCAAGGCGAAGTCCCTGCTGGCGGCCATGCCCGCCGTCGTCGCCTACGACCAGCGCCGCCGCCGCGGCCAGGAGCTCGTGGAACCGCGCGACGACCTGGGCTACGCGCAGAACTTCCTGTGGATGACGTTCGGCGAGGAGGCCGCGCCGCCGGTCGTCGAGGCGTTCAACGTCTCGATGATCCTGTACGCCGAGCACTCCTTCAACGCCTCCACGTTCACCGCCCGCGTCATCACCTCGACCCTCGCGGACCTGCACTCGGCCGTCGTCGGCGCGATCGGCGCCCTCAAGGGTCCGCTGCACGGCGGCGCCAACGAGGCCGTGATGCACACCTTCGACGAGATCGGCATCCGGCAGGAGGAGACCGCCGAGGAGGCCGAGGCCCGGGCGAAAGCGTGGATGGACGACGCCCTGGCGCAGAAGAAGAAGGTGATGGGCTTCGGGCACCGCGTCTACAAGAACGGCGACTCCCGGGTGCCGACCATGAAGGCCGCCCTGGACGCGATGATCGAGCACTACGACCGGCCCGAGCTGCTCGGCCTGTACAACGGCCTCGAGAAGTCGATGGGCGAGGCGAAGAACATCAAGCCGAACCTCGACTACCCGGCCGGCCCCGCCTACCACCTGATGGGCTTCGACACCCCGACGTTCACCCCACTGTTCGTCGCCTCGCGGATCTCCGGGTGGACCGCCCACATCATGGAGCAGCTCGAGTCCAACGCCCTGATCCGGCCGCTGAGCGCGTACAACGGCCCGGACGAGCGTCACGTGAGCTGAGGCTCGCCGTCCCCACGGCGACGGCCGGCGGTCGCCCTCTCCGGGTGGCCGCCGGCCGTCGGCGTTCCGGGGTGGGCTACTCCTCGGTGTCCTCCTCCTCCGCGAGAATCCGGTAGATCGCCCGCCGCGCGGCGTCGACCTCCTTGATGGCGGCGCGCTGCTGCGCCTCGGGGGCGTTGCGCAGCTGCTTGGCCGCCTTGGCCAGTTCGGCGATGCTGCTGAACAGTTCGATGGTCTCGGAACCGGGCCAGGGGCCGTGCGAGGGCGCGGTGTCCCACACGGCGTCGATCGTCTCGCGATGCTCCTCGACGTAGGCACGGCCCTCGTCGGTGAGCGCGTACTCGACGCTGCGGCCCTGCCCTTCGCCGGCGACGAGCCCCTCGTCGACGAGCTGGGAGAGGATCGGGTAGATCGATCCGGCGCTCGGCGTCCAGGCGTCCTCGGTGCGCGAGGCGATGGTCTTCATCACCCCGTACCCGTTCGACGGCGCCTCGGTCAGGACGGCGAGGACCGCCAGGCGGATGTCGCCACGGCCGGCGCGACGCCGTCCGCCGGGCCCGCCCCAGCCCCGCGGGCCGAAGCCCATCGAACCGAACCAGGCGGCGGGATCGCCGCCGGCCCAGGGCGGTCGGCCCCCGCCGCCGCCACCGAAGCCGGGTCCGAACCCACCGCGGCCGGCGCCGCCCCAACCGGGGCCGCCCCAGCCGCCGGGACCGAAGCCGCGGCCGCCCTCGGGGCCCTCGTCCGAGCCGGGAAATCCATGATGGTGTCGCATGATCGCGACCTCCTGTGCTGCTGAAAGGTCGACGAACCGGATCTCCGGTCCGCCCGCATCGTGGGCCCTCGACGGAACTCCCGCGGTGCGTGCGTTAACGATATATCGCGATACAACGCGATACAAGGGGTCCGGTCCTCCTGCTCAATCGAGCGGAACGCTCCAGCTGGCGCGGACGGTGGCGTTGTCGTCGGCGAGGACGACGACGGTGTGGCGGCGCTCCCCGGCGAGCATCCGGGGCAACCAGTGCTCGGCGTCGGCCCACATCCGCTCGACGGGCAACTGCTGGTGGGCGAACCACTCCGGCGCGATCTCGGCCGTCTCCCGCAGCGTGCCGCCCCACCGTCGGGTCGTGAACAACGCCGTCGCCATCGACCATGCGGGCCTGGCGGGGAAGTGGAAGTCGACGACGCCGGCGAGGTTCACGTCCTCGAGCGAGGTGGTCAGGCCGGACTCCTCGGCCAGTTCCCGGCAGGCCGCCTGAGCATCGCTCTCCCCCGGTTCGACGTGGCCGCCGAGTCCGACCATCCGGCCCACCCCGAAGCCGGTCTTCTTCAGGCCGAGCAGCACCTCGGGGACGCCGTCACGCTCGCGGAGCGGGAAGCACAGGGCGATCGGGGTCAGCGTCTCCCGGGTCGGCAGATCCGGGACGGTCACGGGCGGGATCGACACGCTCCCAGCGTAGTGCGGCGGTCGGGCACCGCCCGCTACCCCAGGGCGCGCGGGTGGGCGGCCGCGTAGACCTCCCGCAGGGTGTCCGCCGTGACCAGGGTGTACACCTGCGTCGTCGTGACGGACGCGTGGCCCAGCAGTTCCTGCACCACCCGGACGTCCGCACCGCCCTCGAGAAGGTGGGTCGCGAACGAGTGGCGCAGCGTGTGCGGGGAGACCTCGCGGGTGATCTGCGCCTTCTCGGCGGCGGCCTTGAGGATGCTCCACGCGCTCTGCCGGCTCAGTCGCCCGCCCCGGGCGTTGAGGAACAAGCCCGGGTCGCCCTTGCCCTTGGCCGCCAGCGCCGGCCGGCCGCGCACCAGATAGGCGTCCACCGACCGCACGGCGTACGAGCCGAGCGGCACCACCCGCTCCTTCGATCCCTTCCCGAACAACCGGACGACGTCGGTCATCTCCCCGCCGTCGGTGCCCGGCCCCTCGTCGGCGAAGGACGACGCCAGGTACACGTCGTCGACGTCCAGCCCCACCGCCTCGCTGATTCGCGCCCCGGTCGCGTAGAGGAACTCGAGCAGCGCCCGGTCGCGCAGCCCCGTCGCGGTGTCCGAGCCGGCCGCCGCCAGGATCCGATCCACCTCGTCCACGGTGATCGCCTTGGGCAGCCGCTTGCCCGGCATCGGGGGGTGCACCTCGGCGGCCGGGTCGGTGGGGGTGACGCCCTCGAGCGCCCAGTACCGGTGCAGGCCGCGGACGGCGACGACGGTGCGCGCAGCGGACCGCACGCTCAGCGCCGCCCCGCCGTCGGACCCGTCACCGAGCGCCTGCGCGAACGCGGTCACGTCGGCCCGGGCGACGTCGGCCGGCCGGGTCACCGACCGGGAGGCCAGGAAGTGCAGGTACCGGCGCAGATCCCGCCGGTACGCGGCGAGCGTGTTGCCGGCCAGGCCCCGCTCGACGCTGACGTGCACGAGGTACTCCCCCGCGGCCCGCCCGAGCGGACTCGCCCGGAACGGGTCGTCCGACGAGTCGACCGGACCAGTCTGCGGAGGGACACCGCCCGGGTCGACCGGGGGCACGACGCGGGTCACCGCTCAGCCGCGGTTGCGCGGCCGGTTCTCGGGCCGGGTGGGGTCCTCGGGGAACGGCGCGTCGGCGGGCCGCAGGTGATCGAAGCCGGTGGCCTGGGCCGCGGCGGTGGCGAGGACGGCGACGACGGCGGACGGGCTGTGCAGCCGGCCCGCGAGCACG
The DNA here is from genome assembly GCF_014643255.1 of Tersicoccus solisilvae. Lineage (GTDB taxonomy): Bacteria > Actinomycetota > Actinomycetes > Actinomycetales > Micrococcaceae > Tersicoccus > Tersicoccus solisilvae. Next base: position 21,672 of record NZ_BMJI01000003.1, read on the forward strand.
GCGGTGACGGCGTCCTGCACGTCGAACCAGCCGGTCTCGATCTCGGCCTCCTCGTCCTCGCGCTGGTGCCGGTCGGCCTCGGGCACGGGCCGCAGCCCGCGGGCGAGGTAGACCCGCTGCACCTCGGAGGAGGAGCCCGGCGAATTGTGGAAGTCGACGAGCACGTTCCACCGCTCGGCGATCAGATCCGCCTCCTCGGCCAGCTCCCGGGCGGCCGCGGTCTGCACGTCCTCCCCCTCGACGTCGAGCAGCCCGGCCGGGATCTCCCACAGATTCATCCGCACCGGGTGCCGGTACTGGTTGATCAGCAGGATCTGACCGTCGTCGTTCAACGCCACGATCGAGACGGCGCCGGTGTGCGCGACGTACTCCCGCGTGATCGGTTCGCCGTCCTCGGTGAGGGAGAAGGTGTCGGACCGGACGTCCCAGATCTTGCCGTCGAAGACGACGTCGGAGCCGCGGGTGAACCGTTCGCGGTGGGTGTCCTGCAGGGGCGTCGCCATGCCTCAGTTCACCTCGACCAGGCGACCGTCGCGCTGGCGCTGCAGGGCGGCCTGCACGAGGCCGGCGAACAGCGGGTGCGGCCGGGTCGGCCGGGAGGAGAGCTCGGGGTGCGCCTGGGTGCCCACGTAGTAGGGGTGCACGTCCCGGGGCAGCTCGACGTACTCGACGAGCTCCCGGTCCGGGGACAGCCCGGAGAACACCAGGCCCGCCGCCTCGATCTGCGGACGGAACTCGTTGTTGACCTCGTACCGGTGCCGGTGCCGCTCGGAGGCGCTGGTGGCGCCGTAGACCTCGGAGACGATCGACCCCTCGGCCAGGTCCGCCGGGTAGAGGCCGAGCCGCATGGTGCCGCCCATGTCGCCCTGACCGGCCACGATGCTCTTCTGCTCGGCCATGGTGGCGATCACCGGGTGCGTCGAGTCGGACTCGAACTCGCTGGAGGAGGCGTCCTCCCAGCCGACGACGTTGCGGGCGTACTCGATCACCATGCACTGCAGGCCCAGGCACAGGCCCAGCGCCGGCACCTGGTTCTCGCGCGCCCAGCGCAGGGCGCCGAGTTTGCCCTCGAGGCCACGGATGCCGAAGCCGCCGGGCACGCAGATCGCGTCCACGCCGTCGAGCGCCTTCCGGGAGCCGTCCGGCGTCGCGCACTCGTCCGAGCGGACCCAGCGCAGCGACACCTTCGCGTCGGTCGCGAACCCGCCGGCCCGCAGCGCCTCGGTGACGGAGAGGTAGGCGTCGGGCAGGTCGATGTACTTGCCGACGAGCGCGACCTCCACCTCGTGCTTGGGGTGGTGCACGGCCTCGAGCAGCCGGTCCCAGTCGGTCCAGTCGACGTCCTTGAAGGACAGGCCGAGGTGGCGGACGATGTACGCGTCCAGGCCCTGGGCGTGCAGGGTCTTGGGGATGTCGTAGATGCTCGGCGCGTCCGGGCAGGCGATGACGGCCTCGGGGTCGACGTCGCAGGCGCGGCCGATCTTGATCTGCATGGCGTCCGGGACGGGCCGGTCCGCCCGCAGCACGATGGCGTCGGGCTGGATGCCGATGCTGCGCAGCGCGGCGACGGAGTGCTGCGTCGGCTTGGTCTTCATCTCCTGCGACGGGCCGATGTACGGCACGAGGGAGACGTGCAGGAAGAACACGTTGGCCCGGCCGATGTCCTGACGGACCTGGCGCGCGGCCTCGAGGAACGGCTGCGACTCGATGTCGCCGACGGTGCCGCCGATCTCGGTGATGATGATGTCCGGCGCGTTCGGGGTGCTCGCCGCGAACCGCATCCGGTTCTTGATCTCGTCGGTGATGTGCGGGATGACCTGCACGGTGTCACCGAGGTACTCGCCGCGGCGCTCCTTGGCGATGACGGAGGAGTACACCTGGCCGGTGGTCACGTTCGAGGAGGCGTTGAGGTTCTCGTCGAGGAACCGCTCGTAGTGCCCGATGTCCAGGTCGGTCTCGGCGCCGTCGTCGGTGACGAACACCTCACCGTGCTGGAACGGGTTCATGGTGCCGGGGTCCACGTTCAGGTACGGGTCGAGCTTCTGCATCGTCACGGAGAGACCGCGCTTGCGCAGGACGTGACCGAGGCTGGAAGCCGTCAGGCCCTTGCCGAGGGAGGACGCCACACCCCCCGTCACGAAGATGTGACGCGTCATCGTGGACGAGCCTTTGGCCGGGGATCCGCTGTGTGTATTCGTTCGCTGCACCACGGAGTTCGAGCCTATCAGGCGCGCGCGGCCTCGAGCAGTTCCCGGGCGTGCGCGCGCGCCGTCGCGGACTGCTCCTGACCGGCCAGCATGCGGGCGAGCTCGACGACGCGGTCCTCGGCGTCCAGCACGGAGACGTCGCTCGTGGTCACGCCGGCGGACGCGTCGGAGGTCTTGAGCACGCGGATGTGCCGGTCGGCGAAGGCGGCCACCTGTGGCAGATGGGTGACGACGATGACCTGCACGTGCCGGGCCAGCCGGGCGAGTCGTCGGCCGATCTCGACCGCCGCCTTGCCGCCCACACCCGCGTCGACCTCGTCGAAGACGAAGGTCGGGACCGGGTCCACCTGGGCGAGCACCACCTCGAGGGCGAGCATGACGCGGGAGAGCTCACCGCCCGAGGCGCCCTTGCCCAGCGGCCGCGGCGCGGACCCGGCGTGGGGCTGGAGCAGCATGGCGATCTCGTCGGCGCCGTGCGGGCCGGGCTCGCCGCCGCCCTCGACGCGGACGACCAGGGTCGCGTCCTTCATGGCCAGGGCGGTCAGCTCGCTGCTGACGGCGGTGGCCAGCCGGTCCGCGGCCTCGGCCCTGAGGGCGGTCACCGTGGCGGCCTGCTCGGTCATCGCCGTCTCCGCCTCGGCGACCTCGGCCTGCAGGGCCTCGATCCGGCTGCTGTCGTCGGTGAGCTCGTCGAGCCGGGTGCGGGAGGTGGCGGCCCAGTCGAGCACCTCGTCGATGGTGGAGCCGTAGCGCCGGGTCAGCGTGGTCAGGGCGGCGCGCCGGTCCTCGACCTCGGCGAGCCGGGCGGGCCCGCTCTCGTCGAGCCGGGCGGAGTAGCCGGCGAGGTCGGAGGCGATGTCGGCGACGAGGTAGCCGACCTCGGCGACGCGTTTCGCGGCCGCGGCGATCTCCTCGTCGTCACCGGACTCCGCCTCCAGGGCCCGGCGCGCCGCGTCGACCAGCCGGGCGACGTCGGGCGCGTCGTCGACGCCGTCGGACACCAGCGCCTGGTGCGCGGTGAGCGCGGCGATGCGCAGCTGTTCGATGTTGCCGAGCTTGAGCGCCTCGGCGCGCAGGGCGTCGTCCTCCCCCGGCTGCGGGTCGGTGGTGTCGATCTCCTCCAGCGCCGCCTGCAGGCTCTCGGCCTCGCGCAGCCGCTCGCGCTGGTGCTCGGTCAGCTCCCGCAGGGTGGCCGCGGCGTCCGCGTGGCGACGCCAGGTGCGCTGGTACTCCCCCAGGGCCGCGGCGAGCTCGGCCCCGGCGAAGGCATCGAGCGCGGTGCGCTGGGCGGCCGGTGAGGCCAGCCGCAGCTGGTCCGACTGGCCGTGCACGGCGACGAGGTGCTGCCCCATGCCGGCCAGGACCCCGACGGGCACGGTCCGGCCCCCGGCGTGGGCGCGGCTGCGACCCTCGGCGCTGACGGTGCGGGCGATCAGCAGCTCGAGGGCGTCACCCGCGTCGTCCAGCACGGCCCCGGCGTCCTCGGCGGCCGCCCTGACCGCCGTGGTGGCCCCGGCGCCGGGGGCGAGCCGGACGGTGGACTCGACGACGGCGGAGGCGGCACCCGCGCGCACGGCGCCGGCGTCCGCACGGGCCCCGAGCAGCAGCCCCAGCGCCGTGACGACCATGGTCTTGCCCGCCCCGGTCTCGCCGGTGACCACGGTGAGGCCCGGACCGAGCGGCAGGGTCGCCTCGGTGATGACCCCGAGGTCGCTGATGCGGATCTCCTCGATCATCGCCGCGCCTCGGCGGCGGCGTCGTCGGGCTCGTCCTGGTCCCGCGGCGGCACCGGCACCGCCCCGGTCACCGGATGCGCGACCGAGGGTCCCCGCCAGCCGGCCGTGGGCAGGGAGAACTTGCGCACCAGCCGCTCCGAGAACGGCGCGACGTGGGTGCGGGCCAGCCGCACCGGCGTGGCCGAGCGGGTCACCTCGATCCGGGAGCCGGTGGGCACCTCGGTCGCACGACGCCCGTCGCACCAGAGCACGCCGGAGGCGTCGGTGCGGTTGAGCACCTCGACGGCGAGGGTGGAGGTGGGCGCGACGACGAGGGGCTTGGCGAATAGCGCGTGGGCGCTCAGCGGCACCATCAGCAGGGCGTCCACCTCGGGCCACACCACCGGGCCACCGGCGGAGAACGCGTACGCGGTGGACCCGGTCGGCGTGGCCATCACGACGCCGTCGCAGCCGAAGGTGCTGATCGGGCGTCCGTCGACCTCCATCACCACCTCGATCATCCGCGCCCGGTCGGACTTCTCCACGCTGGCCTCGTTCAGGGCCCAGTTGTGGTCCACCTGCCGGCCGTCGCGCCACACGGCGACGTCGATGGTCATCCGCTCCTCGATGTCGTAGGCCCGGTCGGCCACTTGGCGGATGGTCTCGGCCAGGTCGGTGCGATCGCTCTCGGCGAGGAAGCCGACGTGTCCGAGGTTGACGCCGAGCAGCGGGACGGCGGAGTGCCGCACCAGTTCGGCCGACCGCAGGATGGTGCCGTCGCCGCCGAGCACCATGCCCAGCTCGACGTCCGCGAGGCTGACGTGCTCGTTGAGGATCTCCCCGCACGCGACCTCGACGCCGACGTCGGCGAGCGCGTCCCGGTCGGTGCGGGTCAGGACCGCCGCGAGACCCTCGTCCTGCAGTTGCTTCGCCGTGGTCACCGTCGCGTCGATGGCGTCGGGGCGTCCGGTGTGAGGCAACAGGAGGATGCGGCGGGTCATGACTCGATGGTAGGCGCTCGGGTGCCCCCCACCGCCGGACCCGGACCGGCTGGTGACAACCGGGTCAGGCGGCGAGGCGGGCGCCGAGCCACAGGAAGAACTCGACGTTGCCGTCCTGGCCGGGCAGGGGACTGACCGCCTCCCCGCGGAGGGTGAGCCCCGCCTCGCCTGCCGCGGCGATCACGCCGTCGACGGCGGCGCGCCGGTCGGCCTCCGCGACGACGACGCCGCCCTTGCCGAGCCGGGACCGGCCCACCTCGAACTGGGGTTTGACCATCAGCAGCAGGTCCCCGCCCGGGGCGGTGACCGCGGCGAGCGGCTCGACCACCAGGCGCAACGAGATGAACGACAGGTCGGCGACCGTCAGCTCGACCGGGCCGCCGATGTCGGCGGCGGTCAGGTGCCGGATGTTCAGGCCCTCGACGACCCGCACGCGGGGGTCGTCGCGCAGCTGCGGGACGAGCTGGTCGTGCCCGACGTCGACGGCGGCGACCTCGCGGGCGCCGGCGCGCAGCAGCACGTCGGTGAACCCGCCCGTGGAGGCACCGGCGTCGAGGCAGCGGCGCCCGTGCACGCGCACGTCGGGGAAGGCCCGCAGGGCGCCGGCGAGCTTGTGCCCGGCGCGGCTGACGAACTCCTCGTCCGCCGCGGTGACGTCGACGACGTCGTCGGCTGCCGTGCCGGCCGAGGGCTTGGCCGCCGGCGACCCGTTGACGGTGACCCGGCCCTCGCGCACCAGGGACGCGGCGTGGGTGCGGGAGCGCGCCAGCCCGCGGGCGACCAGCTCGACGTCGAGCCGGCTCACCGGGCCCGCCTCACGAGCCGGCTCACCGGGCCCGGCTCACCGGTCATGGGGCCGTGGGCCCTCGGGGGCGTCCAACTCGGCGGTCAGGGCCGCGTGCAGGTCGGCGTACACCGCCGTCGGGTCGTCGGCGGCCCCCGTGCGGACGGCGTCGAGACGCTCGAGGATGCCGCGGACGGCGTCGTCGGTCAGTGCCGGGTCGTGCAGGTCGGGAAGGTCGGGCCACTCCGGTGGCTCCCCCAGCTCCGTCACGTCCGGCGCCTCGCGATCGTTCACGCCCGCCAGTCTAGGTCCCGGCCCGCACGTCGAGGCCGGCCACCGGACGCGACGCCGCTATCCTCGGGTGGTGCATTCCCCCCGAGGCGCCTGCCGCGCCTGCCGGAACGGCGACGAGCTGGACATCGCCTTCTCCATGGCCTTCCAGCCGATCGTCGACGTCGAGACGTCGACGACCTTCGCGTACGAGGCGCTGGTCCGCGGGCCCGAGGGGCAGGGCGCGATGAGCGTGCTGGGCCAGGTGACCGAGGCGAACCGGTACGGCTTCGACCAGGCGTGCCGCGTCAAGGCGATCGAGACGGCGATGGCCGCGGGCATCGCCGACACGGACGCCCGGTTGTCCATCAACTTCCTGCCGAACGCGGTGTACTCGCCCGTCGCCTGCATCCAGCTGACGCTGCGCACGGCGGAACGGTACGCGTTCCCTCCGGAGCGGCTGATCTTCGAGTTCACGGAGAACGAGCAGATGGCGTCGCCCGATCACCTGGAGGCGATCATCGCCACCTACCGGGACATCGGGTTCGCCGTGGCCGTCGACGACTTCGGGGCCGGTCACTCCGGGCTGGACCTGTTCGCCCGCTTCCCCACCGACCTGGTGAAGCTGGACCGGGAGCTGGTGCGCGGCATCGACACCGATCGGCGCCGGCAGGCGGTGGCCCGCGCCCTGGTCGGCCTGTGCGCGGACCTGGACACGGTGCTGATCGCCGAGGGGATCGAGACGCTCGAGGAGGGGCGGGCGCTGCGCGACCTGGGGATCCGGTACCACCAGGGGTTCCTGTACGCGCGGCCCGGGTTCGAGTCGCTACCGGAGATCGCCGTCGCCCTCTGAGGCCGCAATACGCAGGTAACCGCGTCTCACTAGTCTCGGGGCATGGCATCACTCGCACCCGCCGCGTCGTCCCGCGCGCTGCTCCCGGTCGTCGTCGCGATCGGTGTCCTCACGGCGCTCGGCGCGGCGACCCTCGGCGCCGCCGCGGTGACGGCACCGGGATCCGCGCCGACCGTGCTGGGCCTGGGCGTGACGTGCTGGCTGCTCGGCGCGCGGCACGCCCTGGACGCGGACCACATCGCGGCGATCGACAACACGACCCGCCGGCTGCTGGACCGGTCAGACGGAGACTCGACGGGCACAGCCGACGCCGGCCGGCCCCGCGCCGCCACCACCGGCTTCTGGTTCGCCCTCGGGCACAGCACCGTCGTGTTCGCGGCGGTCGTGCTGATCACCGCCGGCGTCGCGGTGCTGCGCGACCAGCTCGCCGACGACGGGTCGCCGCTCGGCCGGTTCACCGGGGTGTGGGGACCCCTCGTCTCCAGCGCGTTCCTGCTGCTGATCGCGGTGCTGAACCTGCGGATGCTGGCCGCCACCCGGCGCGCGCTCGGCACCGACGGCGACCGGGTGCCCGCGCCGGCGGGCGGCCCACTGACCCGGCTGTTCGCCGCACCGCTGCGGCGGATCGACACGCCCCGAGCGATGTACCCGGTCGGGCTGCTGTTCGGGCTCGGCTTCGACACGGCGACGACGATCGGGCTGATCGTCATCGCCGCGGGATCCGCCGCCCTGCTGCCCGCGTGGGCGGCGCTCGCCCTGCCCGTCGTGTTCGCCGCCGGGATGACCCTGGTCGACACGCTCGACGCCGTCCTGATGGAACGCGCGTACGGGTGGGCGCTGCGTGACCGGCGCCGGCGGCTGACCTACAACACCGTCGTCACCGGCGTCTCGATCCTGGCCGCCGTCGGCGTCGCGGCCGTCACCCTGGCGGCACTGGGCACCGAGCTGCTCGGGGACGTGCCGGTGCTCGGCCGGCTCGCCGCCGTCGACCTGCAGTACGCGGGCGTCGCGCTGGTCGGCTTCTTCGCGGTCGCGTTCGCCGTGACGCTGCTGCGCACCCGCACCCCGACGTGACGGGACCGGTCACGGTAAGTACGCTTCACGTCATGAACGCAACTTCCGTGACGACGAGGTCGCGGGCGGCCACCCGGCCCCGGATGTCCCGCATGCGCCGGCGTGAGGCCATCGCCGGGTATCTGTTCATCTCGCCCTGGATCGTGGGTTTCCTCGTCTTCACGGTCGGCGCGATGGCCTACAGCCTCGTCATCTCCTTCAGCCGGTACAACCTGGCGACGAACCTCGCCCGCCCGGTGGGCACCCGCAACTACGAGCAGCTCTTCGCCGACCCGAAGGTCGCCACCGCGCTGGCCAACACGCTCTACTTCGCCGTCATGGCGGTGCCCCTGGAGATCTGTTTCGCGCTGCTGCTGGCGCTCCTGCTGTCCCGGGTCGGCCGCGGCGCCGGCTTCTTCCGGTCGGTGTTCTACCTGCCCAAGATGACGCCCGCCGTGGCCACGGCGTCCGTGTTCCTGCTGCTGCTCAACGGCAATACGGGCGCCATCAACCAGGCACTGCGGGCCATCGGGATCCCGGGCCCGCAGTGGCTGGTCGACCCGACCTGGGTCAAACCGTCGATCGTGCTGATGACCCTGTGGGGCGTCTCCGGCACCATGGTGATCTTCCTCGCCGCCCTGAAGGCGGTGCCGCTCGACCTGTACGAGGCGGCGGCGCTGGACGGGGCCGGGCCGGTTCGCCGCTTCTTCTCCATCACCGTGCCGATGATCTCGCCCACCATCTTCTTCAACGTCATCGTGCTGACCATCGCCGCGCTGCAGGTGTTCGACTCGGCGTACCTGCTGTTCTGGCGGGACCAGTCGAACGCATCCCCCGAGGCGTCGCTGTTCTACGGCATCTACCTGTTCCAGCAGGCGTTCCGGGACTTCAACTTCGGCTTCGCCTCGGCTATGGCGTGGCTGCTGTTCGTCATCATCATGCTGATCAGCCTGATCCAGACTCGCCTCGCGAAGCGCTGGGTGTACTACGAGGGAGGCGCGCAGTGAGCGAGCGAACCGAACCCGCACCGATGCGACGCGTCGCTTCCGGGGCCGTGGTGGGCGGGACGACGGCGACGACGGCCACCGGCGTCAGCACGGGCGGCACCGCGCCCTCCCCGGTGCTCGTCGCGGCCCCGGGCGCGGCCCCCGTCGAGCCCGCCGGCCGCCGCCGTCGGCGCGTCCGGCCGTGCACCGTGCTGCTGTGGGTGCTGCTGCTCGGGTTCACCGCCCTGTTCCTCTACCCGCTGGTGTGGCTGCTCGCCGCGAGCCTGAAGCCGCGCGGCGAGGTGTTCGACAACCGGCTGATCCCCCAGACCTTCACCCCCGAGAACTACGTGCAGGTCTGGCAGCAGCTGCCCCTGCTCAGCTGGCTGGGCAACAGCGTGCTCATCGCCGTCATCGCGGCCGGCCTGGTCACCATCTCCAGCGCCGTCGTCGCCTTCGGCTTCGCCTACTTCCGCTTCCCGGGCCGGAACCTGCTGTTCGGCCTGGTGCTGGCGACCATGATGCTGCCCGGGGCCGTGACCATGGTGCCGCAGTACCTGATCTGGAAGAACCTCGGGGTGCTGGGCACCTGGATCCCGCTGTTCGGGATGAACCTGTTCGGGTCGGCGTTCTACATCTTCCTGCAGCGCCAGTTCTTCCTGGGCCTGCCGCGGGACCTGTTCGAGGCCGCCCGCATCGACGGCGCCAGCTACGTCGGCATGTTCCGCCGGATCGCGCTGCCCCTGTCCGTCCCCTCGCTCATCATCATCTTCATCTTCGAGTTCCAGGCCAGCTGGAACAATCTCCAGGCCGCGCTGATCTACCTCAACGCCGGCTCCGAGGAGGGCTACACGGTGCCGCTGGGCATCGCGCGGGCGATGACGATGTTCTCGCCCACCAACGGCGGGCACGGCGACTACCAGTACGTCATGGTCGCGGCGCTGGTGGTCACCATCCCGATGCTGCTGCTGTTCTCCTTCGCGCAGCGCTACTTCATCGAGGGCGTGGCCACGCAGGGCCGGAAGGGCTGATGTTCGACGGCTTCACGGAGGAGCGGATCGACGTCGGCGACGCCGTGATCCTCACCCGGCACCGTGCCGGGGCCGGGCTGCCCGTGCTGCTGCTCCACGGGCACCCGCGGACGTCTGCGACGTGGCACCGGGTCGCGCCCCTGCTGGCGGACGCCGGCCTGCCCGTCGTGTGCGCGGACCTGCGCGGCTACGGCCGATCGACGGGGCCGGCACCGTCCCCGGACCACTCCGCCCACGCCAAGCGGGCCGTCGCGGGCGACATGCTCGCGGTCATGCGCAGCCTCGGGCACGAGCGGTTCGCCCTCGTCGGACACGACCGCGGCAGCTACGTCGCGCTTCGGCTGGCACTGGACCACCCCGCGGCCGTCTCCTGCGTCAGCCTGCTCGACTGCCTTCCCCTGAGCGAGCATCTCGATCGCGCCGACGCCCGCTTCGCCACCGCCTGGTGGCACTGGTTCTTCTACGCCCAGCCGGAAATCCCCGAGCGAGTCATCACCGCCGACCCCGACGCCTGGTACCGGGGCGACCCGGACACCATGGGCGCGGAGAATCACGCCGAGTGGCGGGCGGCCGTGCGGGACCCCGACGTGGTCCTGGCCATGCTCGAGGACTACCGGGCGGGGCTGACGGTCGACGCCGCCGCCGAGCGGGCCGACCGCGCCGCCGGGCGGCGGCTGACGATGCCGGTGCAGGTGCTGTGGTCCCGCCGGGACGACCTCGAGGACCTGTACGGGGATCCGCTGGCGATCTGGCGGAGCTGGGCGAGCGACCTGCGCGGCCACGGGATCGACTCCGGTCACCACCTCGCGGAGGAGGCTCCCGAGGAGCTGACGGCGGCGCTCCGGTCGTTCCTCGCGGACGTGGCCGCCCCGAGCCCGAAGGGCTGACGCCGGCAACGACGGAGGGATCGGCCCGGTCGGCTGACCCCCTCCGTCGGTCGCGGTGACGCCGGCGGCTACTGGTCCGCCGTCTGGTTGTACGAGCGCATCGCGGCGGCCTGCGCGTCCGCGAGCGCCTGCTGCGGCTCCTTCTGGCCGAGCAGGGCCGCCGTGATGGCGTTCTTCAGTTCGTTCTTGATCGCCTCGCCGGCGGGCGAGACGCCGATCGACTTCCCGTCGTCGACGATGTCGTAGAAGGTGCTGATCGCCGCGTCGAAGCCCGCGTTGCCGGTCGCCTTGACGTACTTCTGCCGGATCGCGGTGTCGGCGGCCGGCGAGCCGGTGAACAGGCCGGTGTTGATCGCGCCCGGCGTCTTGGCCAGCGTCTCGGACCGGGCCTTCGCCGCGGCGTCCCATGCCGGCTGCGAGACGAGGCTGAGTGCCCAGGCGCACGCGGCGTCGGGATTCTTGGCGCTGGCCGGGATGACGAAGGCGCTGCCACCGGCGTAGGTGATGGGCTTGCCCTCGGTGTCCTTGAAGGCGACGGCGGAGATCTTCTCCTGCGCCACGTACGGGGAGAGCACGTTCAGGTACCACTGGGCGTTGGCCTGGGCCCCCACCTGATCCTTGACGTACTGGTTGTTCTTGCCGAACGTGTCGAAGGCGTCGGAGAAACTCTTGATCTTCGCGTGCCCGCCCTGGGCGTCGGAGATCTTCTTCAGTGTCTCGATCGCGGTGACGTTCTTCGCGTCGTCGAGGGTGGGCTTGCCGCTGTCGTCCATCAGCTTGCCGCCGCTGGCGAGCATCCACAGCTCCGGCTGGCCCGTCGCCACGGGGTCGAACCCCAGCCGGGTCGGGGCGCCGCCGCTGGCCTTGTACATTGTCTTGGCTGCGGCCACCAGGTCGTCGGGCTTCGAGGTGTCGATCTGCTCGGCCTTCACCCCGGCCTCGTCCAGCACGCGGGTGTTCGTGATGATGGCGGCGGGCTGGTAGAACTGCGGCACCGCCCACAGCTGGTCCCTGTACTTCACCGAGTCGGCGACCGCCGGGTAGAACAGCGTCGACGCGTCCACGTGGTGCGCGGCGTAGCACTGGTCGAGCGGCTTGATCAGGCCCTGCGCGGCGTAGGTGCCGACCAGCGCCCGGTCCATCTGCACGACGTCGGGCAGGTCGCCGGAGGCGGCCCGGGTGGTGAACTTCTGCGAGTCGAACGACGTCTGGTCCAGCTTGACGGTGACCCCGCCGACCTGGCTCTGCGCGTAGGCGAGGCGGGCCTTGCCCACGTCGTCCGCGTTGTCGAACGCCCAGGCGCTCAGGGTGCCGGAGGGGCTCGCGCCGAACGACGCCGCCTCGGAGGAGTCGTCTCCACCGGAGTCACTGCCGCCGGCGCAACCCGTCAGGGCGAGAGCGGAAACGAGGAGTACGGCCGACGCGGGCCGGACGGGAAGCGACATCGTTGTCCTCCGATCAGGGGCCGGCGAACGACCGGCAAACGGTGCGTCCCTACATCAGCACGCTGTGAGATGAACGTAGACCAGGCACCAGACCGGGGCAACTCGGCGCGCTGGACCCCGTCCCGGGCTCGCGAGGGCGTCGCCGGTGCAGGTGTCACCGCCGGGAAACACGGCGCTGACGTGGGCGCAACGGTGACTCGTCAGGGTGGGAGGGTCAGCATCCGCTCGCCCGCACCCCGGGAGGACCACGATGAGCACCGCATCTCCGGCCGCACCGCCGGCCGACACCGACGCCGCCCGTGCGGCCACCCGCGAATCGCTCGAGGACTACACGCTGCGGTTCGCCCCACGGTCCTACCGGCGCTGGGGGCCGGCGGTCGTCGCCACCAGCGCTCTGGGCGGCATCGCGTATCTGGCGGACTTCTCCATCGGCGCGAACATCGGCATGGCCCACGGCACCGTCAACGCCCTGCTCGGCATCGGCGTCGCCGCCGTCATCATCTTCGTCACCGGCTTACCGCTGGCCTACTACGCGGCCCGGTACAACATCGACCTGGACCTGATCACCCGGGGCGCCGGCTTCGGCTACTACGGGTCCGTGGTCACGAACATCGTCTTCGCGACCTTCACGTTCATCTTCTTCGCACTCGAGGGCTCGATCATGGCTCAGGGCCTTGAACTCGGCCTCGGCATCCCCCGGCCGGTCGGCTACGCTCTCTCGACCCTGATGATCATCCCGCTGGTGATCTACGGGATGAAGATCCTGGCGAAGCTGCAGGTGTGGACGACGCCGCTGTGGCTGCTGCTGATGGTGATCCCGCTGGTGTACCTGGTGGCCACGCACCCGGAGTCCGTGTCGCAGTTCTTCGCGTACGGCGGCCAGGCCGGAGAGGGGTCCCCCGACCTGGCGTCCGTGATGCTCGCGGCGGGCGTCTGCCTGTCCCTGATGGCCCAGATCGCCGAGCAGATCGACTACCTGCGGTTCATGCCGCCCCGCACGGACGCCAACCGCCGCGCCTGGTGGACCGCCGTGGTCATGGCCGGCCCGGGGTGGGTGGTGTTCGGGGCGCTCAAGCAGGCCATCGGCCTGTTCATCGCGGTCTACGTCATCGCGAACCTCGACCCGGCGGCGTCGGCGACGGCGAACGAGCCGGTGCACCAGTTCCTCGGCGTGTACGCCGAGATGATGCCGGCCTGGCTGGCGATGACCCTCGCCGTCGTGCTGGTGGTCATCTCGCAGATCAAGATCAACGTCACCAACGCGTACTCCGGCTCGCTGGCCTGGACCAACAGCTTCACCCGGGTGACCGGCACCTATCCGGGCCGGCTGGTGTTCGTGCTCGTCAACCTCGGCATCGCCCTGGCGCTGATGGAGGCGAACATGTTCGACGTGCTCAACACCATCCTCGGGTTCTACGCCAACTGCGCGATGGCGTGGGTGGTCACCGTCGCCACCGACATCGGGATCAACAAGTACCTGCTGAAGATCTCGCCGAAGGCCCCTGAGTTCCGCCGGGGCATGCTCTACGCCGTCAACCCGGTGGGGTTCGTGTCGATGCTGGCCTCGGCGCTCGCCTCGATCGCGGTGTTCTTCGGGGCCTTCGGTCCGGGTGTGCAGCCGTTCTCCCCGATCGTGGCGGTCGGCCTGGCCGTCGTGCTACCCCCGGTGCTCGCGGTCGCGACCCGGGGCCGGTACTACCTGCGCCGGTCCGACGACGGCATTGCGATCCCGATGGTCGACGCCGAGGGCAACCCGTCCGACGTCCGGCTGCGCTGCTGTGTCACGGGCCTGGACTTCGAGCGGCCCGACATGCTCGCATCGGCCCGGAGCGGGCCCGACGGCGAACCGCTGTTCATCTCCTCGCTCGCGCTGGCGACCGATCGGACCGGGGAGCACCTCCTGCCGGCCGACCCTCCGGCGCCGGGACGAGCGGGTGCGATCACCGCCACGGCGGCGCTGTCACCTGCCCGGGTGAACGAGCCGGAAACGGAGCCGGCCACGCGCTCGTGACGCGGTCGCTGGACGATCACCGCATGTCGGATCGACAAAACCATTGAAATGCTCCAGTCACTCTCCCTAGAGTGAAAGCCGGGGTGGTCGGGCCGACTGGGGAGGCCCGACCACCCCTCACCACGTCCGGGCCACATCGTCGCCCGAACCTCGACGTGGCGCGCGACCGGGAACGCGTCGGTTCGCCCCGCCGCCCAGTACCGTGGAGCCGTGCACCGGATCACCGTCGTCGAGGACGTCGCCCGCGACGGAAGGCCGCTGACCGGCACCCGGGCCCGCGACCTCGTCCGTCTGCTGGCCCTCTCCCCCGCCGGTGACCTCACGACCGCCGCCCTCGTCGACGGCCTGTGGGCCGACGGCCGGCAACCGACCCATCCCGCCAAGGCCGTCCAGGTCGTCGTCTCCCGGATCCGCGCGCAGTGGGGCGCGGACGCCGTCACGACCACGGCGGACGGGTACCGGCTGGCCGAGGACGACGGCGTCGACCTGCGGCGGACGCTCGCGGACGTCGACGCCGCGGAGACCGCCCTCCGGCAGGGCCACCCGGATGCCGCGCTGGACTTCGCCGACCGGGTGCTCGCCATGAGCGCCCACGGTGTGTCACCGGAGACCGCCGACCCCGGGGAGAGCTCGCCCGGCGCCGACGTCGCCGCCGTGATGACCGGCGCGCACCGCCGGGCTGCCCGGATCCGAGCGCTCGCCCTGGCCGATCTGGGCCGCTGGGCCGAGGCGCTGCCGAGCCTGGAGCAGGAGGCCACCGCCGCCCCCGACGACGAGGTGGTGCTCGCCCGGCTGCTGCGCGCCGAGGCGTCGGTCACCGGCACCGCGGCTGCGCTGACCCGGTTCGAGCGGTATCGGCGCCGGCTGCGTGACACCCTCGGCGCCGATCCGGGTCCGGATCTCACGGCGGTGCACGCCGACCTGCTGGCCGGCGGGAGCGCCGGCGCCGCGCCGGCCACCGCCACCGAGCTCGTCGGCCGGAAGGAGGCCATCGACGCCGTCGTGGCGCTCACCCGCAGCAGCCGGGTGACCACGATCGTCGGGCCCGGCGGCCTGGGCAAGACGACGCTCGCCCTCGCCGTCGCCGACCGGCTGACGACCGCCACCGTGATCTACGTCGAGCTGGTCACCGTCACCTCGGCCGACGATCTGGCTGGGTACCTCGCCGGTCAGCTCGGCGGCACCGGCCGGGCGAGCGTGGGCGCCCCGCGAGCGGCCCTGACGCCGCGACAGGTGATCCTCGATCGACTGCGCGACTCGCGCGCCGTGCTCGTCCTGGACAACTGCGAGCAGATCGTCGACGCCGTGGCCGACCTCACCGCCGCGATCGTGGCGACCTGCCGACGGGTGACCGTGCTGGCCACCAGTCGCGCTCCCCTGCGGATCGCCGCCGAGGCCGTGTTCGCCCCCCGCCAGCTCACGCTCGCCGAGTCGGTCGACCTCTTCTCCCGACGGGCCCTGGCCGTCCGGCCGGACGCCGACCTGGACACCGACACCGTGTCCGCGGTCTGCGAGCGGCTCGACGGTCTTCCCCTGGCCATCGAGCTCGCCGCGTCACGCGTCCGGACGCTGACCGTGACGGACATCGCCGCCCGGCTCACCGACCGTTTCGCCCTGCTGCGGGGCCGGGACCGCGACCGACCGGACCGGCACCGCACCCTCGAGGCGGTGATCGAGTGGAGCTGGGACCTGCTCAGCGCCACCGAGCGGAACGCCCTCGCGGCGCTGACCGCCTTCCCGGACGCCTTCACCCCCACCGCCGCGGCCGCCCTGGTGAGCGGCGATCCCGATGCCGGCCCGGGTGCGGACCCGGAGGACGTGCTCGACGCGCTGGTCGACCAGTCGCTCCTGGCGGTGCTCGAGGGTGGCCGGACGGCGCACGTCGCGGTGCTGCCCGTGCCCGGGGTGCGGTATCGCCTGCTCGAGACCGTCCGCGAGTTCGCCGCGCCGCGGCAGACCGATCCCGGGGCCGTGCGGGACCGGTTGATCGCGTGGGCGGCGGACCGGGGCACCGCCGAGCGGAGGGCCCTGCACGGACCGGACCAGCCGGGCGTGCTCGCCCGCGTCGCCGCGGACGCGGAGAATCTCACCCGCGCGCTCCGGCTGGCCGTCGAGGACGGCGACCCGCGGGCCCTGCCCATCGCCGCCGCCGTCGGCATGGGGTTGGGTCTGATGGACGACGAGGCGACCCTGTCGGCCCTGGCCGGCCCCCTGGGTGAGGTGGCGCGCCGGGAGGCGGACCGGATCGTCGCGCACGGAGGGACTGACCACCAGGTCGCCGTCACGGCGGACACGCTCAGCGTGCTCATCCTCTACACCCGTGACGATCCGAGCGGGACGTTCTCCCTCCGTTCCCGGGCCCTGAACGTGCGGTCGCTGCGCACCCTGCTCGATGCGGCACCGGGGACCGACGACGAACCGGACCAGGTGCACGCGATGCGCGCCCTCGCCCGGCGGTTCCCCGAGGTGCTCCACACCGTCACGCGCGGGGATCCGCTCGAGCCGGGGCCCGGCGCGGGCACCACCGAGCGGGTCGTCGTGGCGTTCCTCGGGGCCTTCCTCACCGAGAACCAGGGCCGCGTCGCCGACGCGATCGCGGATCTGACCTCCCTGGTCCCCCTGCTCGGCGACGTCGCGCCCTGGCTGCGCGCCGGGGTGCACCTGCGCATCGGCGAACTGTGCCTCGGTCGTGCCGACGCCGAGGGAGCGCGGCGCTGGGTGGAGCCGGTGCTGCCGTTGATCGGATCCCTCGGGTCAGCGGAGAACCTCGTCCAGGCGCACGCGGTGTGTCTGATGGCGGCGATGGCTCGCGGCGATCTGGACGACGCACGGGCGCACCTCGCCGTCGTCGACCGGGTGCCGCCGCAGCGCGACGGCGGTCCGGCGCCGTTCCGGCTGGTGACAGGCACCGTGACGGCCGAGATCGCGGCGGCCGAGGGCCGGGTGCACGACGCCGAGCGCATCCTGCGGGACCTCGCTGACGACGCGCGGGACCAGCAGGGGTTCTTCGCGAGCATGGACCGCCCGAATGTCTGGTATGGCACGGCGATGGCCCTGCACGTGGCCATCCTCGCGCGGCACCAGCGGCCGCTGACCGGTGACGACGTTGCCGCCGCGCTGAGCGACTGGTTGCTCTCGGTCGTCGGCTGGACGGCCTCGCCGTTCCTCGACCGTCCGCAGTACGGGACCGTGGTGTTCGCCCTCGCGTCGTGGTTGCTCGCCGCCGGCCGGACCCGCAGTGGGGACACGGGGACGGCGAGCAGCCGGGCCGGTGCCCGACTGCTCGCCGTCGCGCTGCGGCTGGACTACAACCGCACGTATCCGTCGATGAGCCTCGATCCCGTCCGGACCCTGGCCCGGGAGGGGGCGGCCGACGTCTTCGACGCGGCCACCGCCGAGCTGGCCGCGCTCGAGGACGACGCCCTGCTCGACCGGTGCCGCGAGATCCTCGCGGAGGTGCTCACGCCGCTACGGGCCGGTGCCGGTCCGGTGGCGGACACCGACGCCGGCCCGGCCGACGACACCGATCAGGTGCGCCGGCGGTAGCCCCAGAGGGCCAGCGGGGCGAAGACGGCCACCACCACGGCGAGGCACACGACCGTCCAGAACACCTCGATGGTCACGCCGCCGCCGTTGCACAGATCCCGGACCGCCGAGACGAGGTGGGAGACGGGATTGACCTGGACGAACGCCCGCAACCAGTCCGGCATGGTGTCCGGTGAGACGAACGCGTTTGAGAGGAACGTGAGCGGGAACAGGATCATCATGCCGATGGCCTGCACGGCACGGGCGCTGCGCGCCACCGTGCCGAGGAAGACAAAGATCCAGGACAGCGCCCACGCGCTGACGATGACGAGGAGGCCGGCGCCGACCACGCCGAGCGCCCCGCCGGAGGGCCGGTAGCCGAGTGCGAACCCGACCGCAAAGGTCAGCACGGTGGCGATGAGGTACCGGATCAGGTCCGCGATCATCGGCCCGGCCAGGGGCGCGATCCGTGACATCGGCAGGGACCGGAAGCGGTCGAAGACGCCCTTCTCCATGTCCTCGCGGATGCCGGTGCCCACGCTCATGCAGGCGCTGATCATGGTCTGCGCCAGGATGCCGGGGATGATCATCGGCAGGTAGGAGCCGATGGAGCCGGCCACGGCCCCGCCGAAGATGAACGTGAACATCACCGTGAAGAGGATCGGCTGGAGGATGACGTCGAACATCTCCTCCGGCTTGCGCAGGATCTTGATCAGCGACCGGTGGGCCATGGTGAACGTCTGCTCCACGGACCGGCGGAGGGACAGCGGAGGTGCGGCCGCGGCGGTCGCGGTCGTTCTGCGGGGGGCGGGGGTGAGGGTCGAGGTGCTCATCGGGCGGGCTCCATCACGGGTGCGGCCTCGTCGCTCGCGGCGGCGGGGGTGGGGTCGGCGGTGAGGGCGAGGAAGACCTCGTCCAGGCTGGGCTTGTGGACGGCGACCTCGGCGACGTCGATGCCGGCGTCGCGCAGCCCGGTGAGGACGTCCACGGTGCGGCCGGTGCTGGCCAGCGGGGCGACGAGCCGGGACGCCTCCGGGGTGAGCGCCGGGGCCACCCCGAGCTGACGCTCGACCAGCAGGGCGGCGTCGGGCAGCCGGCTCGCGTCCGTCAGGCGGAGGGAGAGCGAGGCCGAGCCGACGCTGCTCTTCAGGTCGTCGGGGGTGCCCTCGGCGACCTTCCGGCCGTGGTCGATGACGGCGATCCGGTCGGCGAGCTGGTCCGCCTCGTCGAGGTACTGGGTGGTCAGCAGGATGGTGGAGCCGCCGCGGACGAGGTCGCGGATGGTGTCCCACATCTGGCCGCGCGTGCGGGGGTCCAAGCCGGTGGTGGGCTCGTCGAGGAAGATCAGCGGCGGCTGGGCGATCAGGCTCGCGGCCAGGTCCAGGCGTCGGCGCATGCCGCCGGAGAACTGGCGGAGCGGACGGGTCGCGGCCTCGGTGAGGGCGAACTGCTCGAGCAGCACGTTGGCTCGGGCGGTGGCCGCTCGGCCGGACAGGCCGAGCAGGCGTCCGAAGATGGTGAGGTTCTCGCGGGCGGTCAGTTCCTCGTCGACGGACGCGTACTGCCCGGTGAGGCCGATCAGGCCGCGGACGGCGTGGGGGTCGCGGGCGACGTCATGGCCCAGGATGCGGGCCCGGCCGCCGTCGATCGGCAGCAGCGTGGCGAGCATCCGGATGGTCGTGGTCTTGCCGGCGCCGTTGGGTCCGAGGACGCCGAACACCTGGCCCTGCTCGACCGTCAGGTCGATGCCGTCCACGGCGGTGTTCGCCCCGAACCGCTTGATGAGGCCGCTGGCCTCGACAGCGTTCTCGGTGGTCATGGTGGTTCCCTTCAGTGGGTCGTCGTGGCGATCGCCACGACACCACTCTCGGACCCACCGGTTTCAGTCCGGCCTCACCCCGGTTTCACCGCCGGTTGCGGCGGTTTCACCCGCGACGATCGCCGACGCCGTCAGCCGCCGCGGGGAGGTCAGCCGAAGGAGACGTGGGGCGTCGCGGCGTCGTCCGGGTGGGCGGCCCACCACGCGGCGCAGGCGGCGCGCCAGCCGTCGAGGTCGTCCTCGCGGCCATCGACCAGCACGGTGTCGCCGTCCACCCGGGCGCTGGATTCGCCGCACCGGAAGCCGTCGCCGTCGGGCGCGGCCTCGCTGACGGGCGCGAACAGTTCGCGCAGGTCCGCCAGCAGCAGATCCGGCCGTTGACCGGGGACGGCGGCGATGGTGGTGTGCACGGTGTCCACGCCGGTCAGGACCAGCGCTGACGTGAGGCCGGCGTTGTTGCCTCCGAGGATGTCGGTGTCGAGCCGGTCCCCGATGACCAGCGGTGCGCTGATGTCGAGTTCGGCGGCGGCGGCCTGGAACAGCGGTGCCTCCGGTTTGCCCGCGACCAGCGGATCCACGTCGACCGCCGCGCGGACGGCGGCGACCAGTGTGCCGTTCCCGGGGGCGATGCCCCGGTCGCGCGGGATGGTCGCGTCCGTGTTCGTGGCCACCCAGAGGGCTCCGGCGTTGATCGCGTACGCGGCCTCGGC
Organism: Tersicoccus solisilvae; assembly: GCF_014643255.1. GTDB lineage: Bacteria > Actinomycetota > Actinomycetes > Actinomycetales > Micrococcaceae > Tersicoccus > Tersicoccus solisilvae. The sequence goes on from NZ_BMJI01000003.1 coordinate 41,969, forward strand.
CAGGTCGACCCAGCCGATGGACGGGTCGAAGCCCTGGATCACGGCCTGCGGGTCGTCCGTGGCGGAGGTGACGGGCGTCAGGCCGACCCGACGGACCTCCGCGGCCAGGTAGTCGCTGCCGGTGATGAGCACGGCGTCCCCGGGCGTGAGCTTCTCGGCCAGCAGCCGCGCTCCGGCCTGGGCCGAGGTGACCACGGTGCGTTCGCTCGCCGGGGCACCCAGGTCGGTCAGGTGCGCGGCGACGTCGGCCGGGGACCGGGAGGCGTTGTTGGTCACGTACCCGACGGCGATGCCCGCCTCGGCGATCCGGTTCAGGGACTCCACGGCATGCGGGATCGCGTTCGGCCCGGCGTAGACGACCCCGTCCAGGTCGCAGAGCAGGCCGTCGAACCGGTCGATCAGCCGACCGCTCCGGTCACCGCTCACGCGGTCGACCCGGCGTCCGGCTCGGCCGCGTCGGCGTCCGACGCGGGAGCCGCGTTGTCGGTATCGACGTCGGCCTGCGGCGCCGCGTCCTCCGACGAGGCGCCGTCCGCCACGGTGCCGGCGTCCGGCTCGGCCGCGTCCGCCTCCGACACCGGTGCCGTGCCGTCCGTGTCGGCGTCGGCCTCGGTACCTGCACCCGGCTCGGCCGCGTCAACCTCCGACCCGGCGACAGCCACGGTGCCGGCATCCGGCTCGGCCGCGTCAGCCTCCGACGCGGGAGCCGCGTCGTCGGTATCAGCGTCGATCTGCGGCGCGGAGTCCTCCGACGAGGCGTCGTCCGCCTCGGTGCCGGCAGCCGGCTCGGCCGCGTCGGCGTCCGACGCGGGAGCCGTGTCGTCGGCGTCGGTGTCCGCGCCTGCGTCCGCTCGCTCGTCGTCCCGCCGGTCGCGGCCTCGTCGATCCTCCGGCTCGTCGTCGTCGCCGAGATCGATGATGTCCGGCTCGGCGAAGTCGCCGACGCCGAGGGCTTGTTCGGCCCGCTCCGACTGCAGGCGCCAGCGCTCGGACTCGCCGGTGCGGCCTGCGGCATCGAGCGCATCCGCGTAGGCCAGGAACAGCCGGGGGCTCCAGGAGAAGGCCCGGTTGATGTCCAGCTGGGGGATCTCGAGCGCGGTCAGGGACTCCTCGGACCGGCCGAGGTCGGCGTGGGCGCCGGAGACGACCATGGCCAGTTCCACTCGGGTCGGCGCGTCGAGGGTGGAGCCGTCGACGCTGGCGGCCAGCTCGATCGCCTTCTGTGGCCGGCCGAGTCCGCGTTCGCAATCGGCCATCAGGGCCAGATACTCGTTCGAGCCGCTGATCCGGCGGAAGGTACGGAACTCCCGTAGGGCCTCGGCGAAGTCGCCGGCCTCGTAGGCGGTGATCCCGACGGCCTCGCGCACGGCTCCGATCCGGCCACCACGGCGGCTCGCCGCGAGGGCGTGCTCGAATGCCAGCGCGGGGTCGATGTCGAGGTACCGGCCGGCCATCACCAGGTGCTTGGCGACCCACTCGGCGTTCTTCGACTCGAGCGTGCGGAGCTGGGCCCGCACGGCCTTGTCGAGCTCGCTGCCCGTGACGTCGTCATCGATGTCGGGCGACTTGGCCCGGTCCGGCCGGTTGGACCGCCGGAGATCGTGATGCGTTGCCTGCTGCTCGCGCTCGACCCGCTCACGGTCGTCGCGACGCGGGCGGTCAGCGCGGTCACGGTCGTCCCGACGCGGCCGATCGCTCCGGTCACGGTCATCGCGACGGGGACGGTCCTCCCACTGCCGACGGGGGCGATCACTACCGGCACGGTCATCCCGACGCGGGCGGTCGGCGCGGTCACGGTCATCGCGACGGGGACGGTCCTCCCACTGCCGACGCGGCCGATCACCACCAGCCTGATCATCCCGCCGCGGCCGATCGCTCCGATCGCGGTCATCCCGACGAGGCCGATCCTCCCACTGCCGACGCGGCCGATCACCACCAGCCTGATCATCCCGCCGCGGCCGATCCTCCCACTGACGACGCGGACGATCCCCACCAGCCTGATCATCCCGACGCGGACGATCCTCCCACTGACGACGCGGCCGGTCACCACCAGCCTGGTCGTCCCGACGAGGCCGATCGCGCCAGGGCCCACCCCGGCCGGCACCGCTGCCGCCGCGGGAGTCGCCCGGGCGCCCCGAGCGTCCCGGTCCGCCGGGTCCGCGCCGGGGACCGCGCCGCTCGTCGCCTGTGCCGTCAGCCATGTGTGTGCTCCATCCTTCGTGCTCGGCGCACCGCGTGGGCGGACCGTTCTCCCCTATGCATGATGTGGCCGGCCGTGCTCCGGGCATGTCCCGAGCGCCGACATCGACACTCGAGTCTAGTCGAGGTCGGTCCGACCACCGAGGAACCGCACGTACCGCTCGAAGGCGTCGGACCACGTGTCCCGCGGGTGCGCATCCTCGACCCGCCACGTGACGGTCGTCGCCAGCGCACCGTCGGAAGCCTCGTCGAGTTCGACCAGCACGGTGGAGGCCTCCAGGACGGGCGCGTCGGGCGACCACTCGAGTTCGACCCAGCGGTCCTGCTGCCAGCCGCGCGCCTGCGCCCAGAGCGCGGTCTCGTTCCGCGGACCGGTCTCCACGAGGGCGTCGCCCTCGAACTCGACGTAGGCCTCCTCACCCCAGGTACTCACCTGACCCAGCGGCCACCACAGGTGGATGCTGTCGGTCAGCGCCCGGAAGGCGGCGTCCACCGGCGCCCCGATCGACGCCGTCAGGACGAGCGGGCCGTGCGGTTCCGACGCGACGTCCGGCTCGGCGGCCGGGGCGTGGGAGAACGGGGAGAAGACGCTCGGTTCCTCCGGCATGCGACCAGCTCCCGTCGGCACTCGTCGATCGGCCTGACCGGTGTCGGTCGGCGTGGTCAGTTCCGGTAGTTCTCCACCTCGGCGGCCGGGCGAACCTGGGCCTCGTCCGGGTTGTCCCCGAACTCGGCCTTGCTGCGCCGCTGCCGGAGCAGGTCCCAGCACTGGTCCAGCTCGGCCTCGACGGACCGCAGGCGCTGCCGGTTCTCGTCCGACTTGTCGGGGTTGTTCCGGAGTTCGTGCTCCTCCGCGATCAGGTCGTTGATGGAGGAATTGATCGACGCGTTGCTGCTCTGCTCGGCCATGCTGCGAATCTAGCACCGGCCACCGACAGCCGCCGTCGGACGCCGTCCGGCGAGGGAATGCCGGCCCCCGCCACGCCGTTGTGCCGGTGGTACCCGTTCACAGGAGAGGAAATCCGATGGCCCAGACTGCCGACATCACCGAGTACACCCCCGCCGCCGGCTCGATCACCATGTTCTCGACGTCGTGGTGCGGCTACTGCCGCCGTCTGAAGTCCCAGCTGAGCGCCGACGGGATCGGCTTCACGGAGGTCAACATCGAGGAGACCCCCGGCACGGCCGACCTCGTCGAGGCGATCAACAACGGCAACCAGACCGTCCCGACCGTCATCTTCCCCGACGGGACCAACGCGACGAACCCCTCCGCCAAGGAGGTCAAGGCCCGTCTCGGCCTCTGACCGACGTGGTGACCCGTGATCGGCCGTCGTGTTCCGAGCCACCAGCGCCCGTACCCGCGTAATCAGACGCACTCCGCCAGCTCCAGGCCGTGCGCTCCGGCGACGCCGGCGTGCGTGACTGCACCGTCATGCACGTTCAGACCACGGGCCAGAGAGCGATCCGAACGCAGAGCGCGCTGCCAGCCCTGATCGGCGATGTGGACCGCATGCGGCAACGTCGCGTTGGTGAGGGCGTAGGTCGACGTATGGGGCACGGCACCGGGCATGTTGGCCACGGCGTAGAGGACCGAACCGTGGACGGGATAGGTCGGTGCGGCGTGGGTCGTGGGGCGCGAGTCCTCGAAGCAGCCGCCCTGGTCGATGGCGATGTCGACCAGCACCGATCCGGCCTTCATCCTGGAGACCAGTGCATTACTAACCAACGTGGGGGCCTTCGCCCCGGGAACGAGCACCGCGCCGACCACGAGGTCCGCCTCGAGGACAGCACCTTCCAATGTGTATGCGTTGGAGGCCAGCGTCTGGACCCCGCCGCCGAACTCACGTGAGGCGGTCCGTAACGCATCGACGTTCTTGTCGAGCAGGGTCACCCGCGCACCCATCCCCACCGCGACACGAACTGCGTTCATGCCCGAGACGCCGGCGCCGATGACGACGACATGTGCCGGGGCGACCCCTGGCACTCCCCCGAGGAGTGCGCCGCGCCCGCCGGCGGCCTTGAGGAGGGTAGCTGCGCCGACCTGGGTGGCCAACCGGCCGGCGACCTCCGACATGGGCGCCAGCAACGGCAGCGCGCCGCCGTCCCTCTGGACGGTCTCGTAGGCGATTGCCGTGACCCTGCGCCCGAGTAGTTCCTGGGTCAGCGGTCTGTCGGCGGCCAGATGCAGGTAGGTGAACAACACCTGACCGGGCCGCATCCGGTCGTACTCCTGGCGCACTGGCTCCTTGACCTTGAGGACCAGCTCACCGGCGGCCCACGTCGTGTCGGCGTCGGGCTCGATCGTCGCACCGGCCGCGACGTACTCAGCGTCCGCGATCGAAGAGCCGACACCGGCACCGGTCTGCACGTGCACCGTGTGGCCGTGACGGCCGAACTCGTGCACACCGGCCGGAGTGATAGCGACCCGGTACTCGTGGTTCTTGACTTCCTTCGGGACAGCGATCCGCATCGCAGGCCCCCTTTCTGTGCGTGGCGCGACTCTTTGCGTACTCGTGAACGGAACGATCAGCTGCGGCTTTGCGGGAACTCCCCGGTGACGAATGCCGCCTTGATGGCGTGGGCGTCACCACCGACGAGCCCCAGCGTTGTCGCCGTGCGTCCGTCGAGCGCCCAGTCACGGCCGCAGAGGACCGCGCTGATGCGGACGAACGCGTCCGTCAGGGGCATGCTCACACCGATCTCCGACGCGATCGAGCTCCAGGTGAGAAGTCCGAAGGGGACGTCCTCGGTGAAATAGCGGTGCTGGATCGAGTCCGGCTCGGGGAAGCCCTGGCGACCGTAGCCGGCGACGATCCGGTCGACGAAGCCGCCCTCGCTGACGCCGTACGACGTCTCGAGGAAGTCCCAGAAGCTCGGCACCGTCACTCCCAGTGCCTGTCCGAGCCCGATGCGCTCCTCGTCGAGTTCGTTGATCAGTTCGCCGATCCGCGGGCTGACGAGGGTGTGCTGCGGAAGGCGAGCAGCTTCCTCGACCGTCTTGAAGTTCAGGATCGCCGGAGGCACGTGGTACACGGGGTTCACGTTCGTGAGCCCGACCGTGAGCGTGTCCCCACCGTCGAGGTACCGGTTGCCGAAGTAGGGCTCCAAGCGTGCGAGCACGTCGCGAGTCTTCGCGTTCGGAATAGCGGAGATCGGTACCGCGTTCTTGATCGCCCCGACGTACACCTCGGCGGGCCCGCGCAGCCGACAGGTGTACAGGCTGGTCGCGGTCTCGGCAATGAGCGCCGGGGCATGCCCGGCCACTTCTGACTTCCTTCTGAGTTCGACAGCGCTGCCGAGCACCCCGGGCTGGAAGACGACGAGCTGATCGGGTGTCACCACAGTGGCGAGAGCCTCGGACAGGAACGGGTGTGCGAAGGCAGGCGCGGCCACGACCACCAGGTCTGCGCCGTCGGTGGCGACCCTGACATCGGTCGTCAGCAGGTGCGGGACGGCAGTACCTTCCACCTCGCCGGTGAGCGTGATGCCACCGTTCTGTTCGATCGCGGCATAGTCACGCTCCCAGCGCGAGAAGATGCGGATCTCGTGTCCCTCCAACGCCATGTGGCCTCCGATCGCCTGGCCGACGTTGCCTGCTCCGATTACTGCGATGCTCCCCACGGAAGCTCCTTTCGATGATGCGGAACGACGAGGCGCCGCCCCTCGGTGAACTGTGCGGTCAGCGGATCGGGACGCCGGGGCCGAGGGGGATTCCCAGGGCGTACCAGAGCACGAACAAGGCGACCCAGACGACAAGGACGACCACGGCGATCGGAATCGTGAAGGACAACTGCGTGCCGATGCCTGCTCCCTTCCGGAACTGCTGGACAAAGCCCAGCGCAAGGACGAAGTACCCGTTGAGCGGAGTGATGCAGTTCGTGACCGAGTCCCCGATCATGAACGCGACCATGGCGGCCTCCGGCCTCATCCCGACGTACATGACCAGCGGCACGATGACGGGGGCGAGGATCGACCACATCGCTGATCCGCTGGTGATCAGCATGTTGAGGATGCAGATGGCGAAGACAATGACCAGGAGCACAATCAGGTGCGGCGCATGGAGATTGCGGAGCAGGTCGGCGCCGTTGACGCTGACCACGGAGCCGATGTTCGTCCAGGTGAAGTACGCCAGGAACTGCGCCACGACGAAGAACAGGACGAGGACGGGAGCCAGCGAACGCACGCCCTCTGCCATGGCCGGCGGGACGTCGCCCAGCCGGGGAATTGTTCCCGTGATCCGGCCGTAGGTGATGCCCAGAAGCGCGAAGATCACCGCGATGAAGATGGCGATGTACTTGACGACGTACGAGTCGAGCAGTCCTCCGTTCTCACCGAGAAAGGGCGATCCAGGTAGCAGCATGAGGACGACCACGACGACGGAGACCGCAAAGACCAAGGCGGAAAGGGTCAGCGCTCGTGACTCGGTTCGCGAGAGAGTGATGGAACGCACCGACGCCACCGTCGTCGCGGTCTCCGTGTTGAAGAGTCGGTCAGAGACCTTGAAGTCCGCTTCCAGCCGCGACGCGGAGAACTCCGGGCGGCGTGCGAGGACAAGGTCGACGAAGACGGCGATGGCGGCGGCGAGGATGACGGATGAGACGGCGGTGAAGAAGTACGTCGCGACCGGGGTGATGGCGTAGTCCGGGTCGACGAGTTGAGCCGCCGCCGTCGAAAGGGACGACCGGATGGCGTCCTGCGGCGTTACCAATGGACTCGCGTTGAAACCGACGGCCGTGGACGCGTACGCCACCATGAGCCCGAGGACGGGGCTGCGGCCCGCCGCTCGAAACGCCAGGGCACCGAGCGGGATCATCACCAGATAGGCCGAATCGCTCATGATGTGCGCGATCATCGAGCTGAACGCGATGGCGAACGTGAGCAGGCGGACGGGGAGGCGGCCGACCGTGATGCGCAGGATCGCGGTAAGCAGGCCGCTGCGTTCGGCAACACTGACGCCTAGCAGCACGACGACGACCATCGCCAGAGGCGGGAACGTCGCATAGTTCGTCAGCGCGCTCTGGATTGCGAACCGCGCGCCCTCGACGGAGAACAGGTTGTTCACCGCGACCGTCTTGCCCGACGAGGGAATGGTCACCGTCACCCCTGCCACGGCGAGGACGGCGCTCACCGCTCCCAGGGCAACGATCAGGAGGACGAACAGCCAGAAGGGGTGCGGAAGCTTGTTGCCGGCACTCTCGATCGCGCTGAGCGCTCGGTAGAAACGGTTGAGCGGAGCTTCTTGGCTCACGCCGTGTGAAGTCGTCATCGTCATCGCCTTGTCTCTCGCACCACGCCGTCGGAACAGGCGCCATATCGGGCACGGTGCCATCCCGTTGAAATTACTGTGAAATTTCTCTCAGATGCTAGGGTGCTTTCGACACGAGAGTCAAGAGCGATGCGGAACGAACGGAGACAGGGCGTGGGGCGTGAGCCGTCATTGGTGGACCAGGCCTACCAAGCGCTCAAACGAGATATCCTGCAGTGCCGTCTGAAGCCAGGCGAGGTCATCATCGACGCTCGACTCGCCGAGATGTACGGCATGAGCAAGACGCCGATTCGACAGGCCATCAACGTCCTCGACCGGGAGGGCCTGGTGGTGGTGGTGCCACGCCGCGGTACGTTCGTGAAGATCGTCGACTTCACCGAGGTGCAGGACGTCTATCGACTGCGGGCGCTCCTCGAGCCCGAGGCTGCCGTCCTCGCCTCACGTCGCGCGACCGCCGAGGAGCTCGACGAGCTCGACGAGCTGAGCGAGGCGACGGTGAGCGTCGAAGCCGACAGCACGTCCCGCAACGAAGCGAATCGCATCCTTCACGTACGCATCGCCGAGGTGGCGCGCGTACCCATCCTGGTGCGAACGGTGACGGCGCTCAACGAGGAGATCGAGCGTTTCCTCAACCTGCGGAAGGAACTCGGTAAGCCCTACACCGCGGTCAATCACGGACGCATCGTCGATGCCATCCGCGGTGGTGACGAGGCGGAGATCAGGACGGTCGTGTCCGCAGGAATCGAGAGAGCCCGGGTACACATGCTTGAGGCAATGCTGGAGGGCAGCACCAGCTCCGCCGGTAGAGCGTCCTGACCTCCTTGCACCGAAGGCTTCGTGCGCGACAGCGGACGGACGCCTCGGGGCATGGATCAGTCGGAGCGGCCGGCGTCATCTCGCCACCCGGCGCTTGATCTTTTCTAGGATGGCGGCGGACGGAAATCCATTCCATCGCAGTCGACCGATGAGGGAGAGAGAGAGCATGGTTCACCGGGTCAAGGGCATCGTCGTCAAGGGCAAGAACGAGCCGGTCTCCCTCGAGACCGTGCTGGTGCCGGACCCCGGCCCCGGGGAGGCACTGGTCGACATCATCACCTGCGGCGTCTGCCACACCGACCTGCACTACAAACTCGGCGGTATCAGCGACGACTACCCCTTCCTGCTGGGCCACGAGGCCACCGGACGAGTGAGCGCCGTCGGTGAGGGCGTCACGGAGGTGTCCGTCGGCGACCGCGTGATCCTGAACTGGCGCGCCGTGTGCGGCGAGTGCCGCGCCTGCCGCAAAGGCCAGCCGCAGTACTGCTTCAACACCCACAACGCCACCCAGAAGATGACCCTGGAGGACGGCACCGAGCTGTCCCCGGCGCTGGGGATCGGCGCCTTCATCGAGAAGACCCTCGTCGCCGCGGGCCAGTGCACGAAGATCGACGAGGAGTCCGACGCCGCCGCGGTGGGCCTGCTCGGGTGTGGCGTCATGGCCGGCATCGGCGCCGCCATCAACACCGGCGCCGTGCAGCGTGGCGAGTCCGTCGCCGTCATCGGCTGCGGCGGCGTCGGCTGCGCCGCGATCGCCGGCGCGAAGCTGGCGGGGGCGACGACGATCATCGCCGTCGACATCGACCCGCAGAAGCTCGCCCAGGCCGAGCACCTGGGCGCGACCCACACCGTCAACTCCTCCGAGAGCGACCCCGTCGAGGCCATCCGGGAACTGACCGGCGGGTTCGGCGCCGACGTCGTCATCGAGGCCGTGGGCCGGCCGGAGACCTACCGGCAGGCGTTCTACGCCCGGGACCTGGCCGGCCGCGTCGTGCTCGTCGGGGTGCCCACGCCGGAAATGACGCTCGAGCTGCCGCTGCTGGACGTGTTCGGCCGCGGCGGGGCGCTCAAGTCCTCCTGGTACGGCGACTGCCTGCCCTCGCGCGACTTCCCCATGCTGGTCGACCAGTACAAGCTCGGCCGGCTCGACCTGGACGCGTTCGTCACCGAGCGGATCGGCCTGGGCGACATCGAGGCCGCCTTCGAGAAGATGCACGCCGGCACGGTGCTGCGCTCGGTGGTGGAGCTCTGATGGCGGGCAACGGGCCGACCCGCATCGACACCCTCGTCACGTCCGGCACGTTCTCGCTCGACGGCGGCACCTGGGACGTCGACAACAACGTCTACGTGATCGGCGACGACGCCGAGTGCATCGTGATCGACCCGGCGCACGACGCCGACGCCGTCGAGAAGGCGGTGGGCGGCCGGACGGTCACGGCGATCCTGCTCACGCACGGGCACGACGACCACATCGGCCAGGTTGCGCACGTCAAGGCCCGGCTGGACGCCCCGGTGTACCTGAACGCGAACGACCGGGTGCTGTGGGACCAGGTCTTCGACGACGCCGCCCCGGATCACGCCATCGAGGACGGGCAGCGGTTCACCGTCGCCGGCGCCACGCTGGAGGCGATCCACACGCCCGGCCACTCCCCCGGCTCCACCTGCTTCTACTGGGAGGACAACGCCACCCTGTTCAGCGGTGACACGCTGTTCCAGGGCGGTCCCGGCGCCACCGGCCGCTCCTACAGCGACTTCGGCACCATCGTGGACTCGATCACCAACCGCTTGCTGACGCTGCCGGCGGGGGTGACGGTGCTGACCGGGCACGGCCCGGCGACGACGATCGGCGACGAGGCCCCGCACCGACAGGAGTGGATCGACCGGGGTCACTGACCGTGCTCGTCAGGGTGTCGGCTGGTCCGCTCCGGGCAGTTCGCGCAGCGTGAGGATCTGCAGGGACCGGCCGAACGGGCCCGTCTCGTCGTGCAGCGCGGTGGAGGTGATGCCGACGCCGTCGGTCCCGAAGTCCACGGAGACGTCGAGCCCGAGCCAGCGGCCCACCGGCTCGCGCAGCAGGTGCAGCTGCAGGTCCACGTTCGGGAAGATCCAACCGCCGGCCGGGTGGACGCGGGTGGCGACGCCGTTGGCGGCGTCGGCCATGCCCATCAGGTGCTCCAGCGGGCTCGGCTCCTCACCCTGGACCAGCGCCAGGTCCGTGGTCAACCACACCCGCCCGCGACCCGGCGCGTGGTCCGGCAGCACCCGCCCGGTCAGGGACTCGATGAAGCCGCCGCCCCACTTCTCCGTCATGGGGTAGGGCTCGGCCTCCCCGGGGCCCGGCAGCGGGTCGACGGTGAGCCCGGCGACCGGCGTCGAGTCGGTCGTCGTCAGCCGCCAGCCGGTGGCCCGCACGACCGGCCGGCCGGCGGCGATCATCTCGGCCTGCACCAGTTCGATGGTGCGGCCCGGCCGCAGGGTGGTCGTCTCGATGGTGAACTCCCCGGCGGGGATGAGGCCCAGGATTTCGCACCCGATCCGTGCCAGCCGCAGCCCGGGGCGTGGCTCGTGCCGCAGCAGCGCGCGGGTGAGCAGCCCGGTGACGGGGGCCATGTGCTGCTCGTGCTCGTTCCAGGCGCCCTGGGCGGCACGGGTCGACTCCCACCTCCCGTCACCGAGGTCGCGGTAGTAGCTGCTGGGCTGCTCGGTGGACGGCGTACTGGGCGCGGCGGCACGCGCGTCGGCGGTGGGGTGAGTCACGCCCGCCACCGTATCAACCGGACGCCGCCGGCCCGCGCCGCCGGCGGGCGGTCAACGGCCGCACCGGCCCCGTCAGCGGACCGTGAGGTCGGTGCGCTGCCCGTAGGCCCAGACGAGGTGCTCGATGAACGCGTCCGGGGTGATCGCCGGGGCGAAGTCGGTGGCGGAGCCGATGGTGCCGGGGTCGAGCGGCAGGTCCAGGTCGGCGTAGACGTCGGTGATCAGACGCCGCAGGGACGCCGTGTCCTCGATGCTGACGACCGCGCTGATCACCCACGCACCGGCGATCACCCGCTGGGCGACGCCGGCGAGCTTGGCGCGGTGCAGCCCGTCGGTGCCGTACACGCTGTGCTCGCCCGCGCAGTACTCGCCCGGCAGCTCGCCGATGCCGGCACCGACCCCGGCGCGCTCGAGGGCGTCCGCGATCACGGCGGAGAACTCGCCGTAGCGCTGCTGGGAGCCGACGATGGCGTCGGTCGCGGGCTCCACGTGGTCGATGACGACGGCACCCTCGTCGTAGATCGCCACCCGGCCGCCGGACTTGCGCACGACGGGCGCGTACCCGGCCTCCTGGCAGCGGGCGGCGGCGGCGGCGTACCCGGGCAGCCGCACGTCGCGTTGCCCGAAGGCGGCGGTGGGGCGCGGCCGGTAGATCCGCATCGTGGGGGCTACGGCGCCGTCGCGCGCGGCGGAGAGCAGGTGCAGCGCGTAGTCGAGGTCCTGCCGCGCGCCGAAGGAGGTGTCCTGCACCACGACCTCGAGGTGCCCGGTGAACAGGCCCTCAGCCATGTCGTCTCGTCTCCGCCCGGTCCGCACCCATATCCACAGGATGCCACGGCCCCTGTCGCCCGGTGCGGCGGCGCGACATCATGGGACCATGGCCAGCCACGCGAGCACCGTCGACGCCCTCCTGGACGCCTGCGGCACCACCTTCGCCGAGGATGCCGGGATCACCCTGCGGGACACCCCGGCCCCGCTGTACCAGCTGCTCGTGCTCGTCACCCTACTGTCGACCCGGATCAAGGCCGACATCGCCGTGGCGGGAGCGCGGGAACTGTTCGGCGCGGGCTGGACCACGCCCGAGCGGCTCCGGGAGTCGACCTGGCAGCAGCGGGTCGACGCCCTCGGCCGCGCCCACTACCGGCGCTACGACGAGGGCACCGCCACCCGGTTGGGCGAGGGGGCGGACCTGCTGCTGGAGCGCTGGCACGGGGACCTGCGTCGGCTGCGGGACGAGGCCGGGGACACGGCGGGCGTGCTGAAGGCACTGCAGGAGTTCCCCGGCATCGGGCCGACCGGGGCGGCGATCTTCTGCCGGGAGGCGCAGGGCGTGTGGCCGTCACTCGCGCCGTTCGCCGACCGGCGGGTCGCCGACGGGGCCGGGAAGCTCGGTCTGCCCACCGACGCGGCGGCCCTCGCCGCGCTCGTCGGGACGGAGGACCTCCCCCTGCTGGTCGCGGCGTGCGTGCGGGTCGCGCTGGACGACGGGCTGGCCGAGCGGGTGCTCAGCGCCCGGTGAGCAGCTCGACCGTCGCGCGGTCGGGGCTGATGCCGGTCTCGATCACGCGACCGCGCCGGAACCGGTTGACGACGCGCGGGTCGACGTAGCTGTTGCGCGCCATGGCCGGGGTGTTGTGCAGGGTCTCGGCGGTCTCGCGCATGGCACGGGAGACGGCGCGCGCCTTGGCGCTGTCCGAGGCTGAGGCGCCGACCGTGCGCGCCGCGTCGGCGAGGCTCAGGGCCGCGGTGACCGTCCCCTTCCAGGTGCGGAAGTCCTTGGCGGTGAACTCGCCGCCGGCGATGTCGGCGATGTAGTGGTTGATGTCCGTGCTGGTCAGGCCCACTCGCTTGCGGCCGACCCGGTAGGAGAGGAATCGCTTGTTTCCGCCCTGGCCGCCGCGGTCGCGGGCGTAGGCCGCCAGCTGGTCGTCCTCGATCAGCAGGTCCCATTCCTTGCCGGACTTGCCGCGGAACTTGAGCCGGACGGTGTCGCTGTTCTCATCGACCGAGACGTGGCGGGCCAGCAGGGTGGACACCCCGTAGGAGCCGTTGTCCCGGGCGTATCGCTGGCCGCCGATGCGCAGGGAACCGTGGTCGAAGAGCCGCACGGCCGCGGCGAGGCACCGCAGTCGCTCGTCCTCCTGCTGGGCGATGTCGCGGGAGACGGCGCGCCGCACGCGGGTCATCCGCGAGCCGAGGTCGAGCGACCGCTCGTACTTGACGCTGGAGCGCCGGCCGGTCCAGCGCTCGTGGTAGATGTACTGGCGGCGGCCGGCGGCGTCGGTCCCGATCGCCTGGATGTGCTCCCGCTCGGTGGGGGCGATCCACACGTCCTTCCAGGCCGGAGGGATGGCGAGGGCGGCGAAGCGCTCCTTGAGGGCGTCGTCGGTGACGTTGGTGCCGTTCCAGTCGAGGTATTCGAAGCCCTTGCCGCGGCCTCTGCGGACGAATCCGGGGCCGCTCGGCCGGGCCCGCTTCAGTCGCTGGTTCCGCGTCGCGGCCACCGGCCCTCCCGTCGTCCGTACCACGCCCGCCGTTCATCAGCAGGCTTGCTGTGTGTGCCAGCCTACGGCACGATGTCTCGCTCATCGAGAGGAACCGGCGAGCGGTCCCGGACCGCCCGCCCGCCGGTCAGACGTCGCGCCAGTCGTCGCTGGTGAGGTGGGAGCCGGCCTGCGGGCCCATCTGCAGCATGCCGCCGTCGACGGGCCAGGAGGCGCCGGTGACGTAGCTGGCCGCCGGGGAGGCGAGGAAGCCGATCACGGCGGCGATCTCATCGGGGCTGCCGGGACGGCCGAGCGGGATGCCGGGCCGCTTCTCGCGGAAGGCGTCCGCGGCCTCGGAGTCGTTCATCGGGGTTGCGATCTCGCCGGGGGCGACGGCGTTGACGGTGATGCCGTGCCGGCCGAGTTCGAGGGCCATGGTCTTGACCAGGCCGCCGAGGCCGTGCTTGGAGACGTCGTAGGCGGAGGCGCCGACGCGGGGCTGGGTCTCGTGGACGCTGGTGACGACGACGATGCGGCCGCCGTCGCCCGCGTCGACCATCCGGCGGGCGGCGCGCTGGAGGCACACGAAGGCGCCGGTGAGGTTGGTGTCGACGGTGGTGCGCCAGGTGTCGAGGTCCAGGTCGAGGAAGGGGGTGCCGTCGCCCGTGCCGGAGTTGTTGACGAAGACGTCCAGGCCGCCCAGGTCCTCCGCGAGGGCGTCGATGACGTCGCCGCAGCCGTGCAGGTCGCTGGTGTCCAACTGCCGGACGGCGGCCTGGCGACCGGCGTCGCGGACCGCGGCCGCGGTCTGCTCGGCGCCCTCCCGGTCGGAGTGCCAGGTGATTCCGACATCCATGCCCGCGCGGGCAAGGGCGATGGCGGTCGAACGGCCGATGCCGGAATCGGATCCGGTGACGATGGCTCGGCGCGGGGTGAAGGCCACGGCATGCTCCTGACGGTGTCGAGGGCGGCCCGCCGAGCGACGGGCCCATAAGCATGCTTTCGAACTGACGGGCAATCGTGCAAGAGTGAGTACATGAGTAGCAATCCCGACCCGGAGGACGAGCGCATCACCGGCCTGGAGCCCGGCGGGGGTGTGCCGCCCGGTGAGACGCCGCCGGCGGAGGGCAGCATGGCCGAGGACGTCGGTCACGAGGAGGAGAAGGGCAAGGCTCCTCGCGCGTTCAACGCGCTGTGGATCGTGGCGATCGCCATCATCGTGGTCCTGATGCTGCTGTTCTTCGTGGGCCGGGCGGTCGGCCTGTTCGGCATGACGACGGGTTCGGGCGCCGTCCTCGTACCCGCCTTCGCGACGCTGCTCCGTTAGCCGCCGTCGCGCAAGCCGTTCTTCTCGCGGGTGTCTGCCGCTAGCGGGTCGGCAGGCCGCAGGCCCAGCCGTTCGGATCGGTGGCGCAGTCGTCGGCGACGTTGGCCGCCCGTGCCCGCCAGATCGTGAGGCCCACCGGGGCACTGTCCACGCTGATGGTGCCGGGGATCGGCTGGTAGGGACGGCCGTTGTAGGTGTATTCGCCGCGATAGATGGTGCTCACGGTGACGCCAACGCTCCCGGTGGTGCGGTAGACGTGACTGGTCGGGGTCCTGGTTCCCCACCGATCGCGGGCGATGGGTGCCCCCGGACTCTGGACCGGTCCCAGGCTGGTGCCATCGCCGTAGTGGAAGGTGTAGGCGATCGGGATCGCGCGGATGGTGACGTCGAAGGTCTGGATGCGCGTGGTGAAGGTCTGGGTGCGGGAGACGGCGTAGACGTTGGTCTCGGCCCCCCGCAGGGTGTGAGGGGACGGCTGGACGACACTCGAGGCTGCCAGCACGTTGAGCCGTTTCAGGTCGGCGAGCGTGACGGTGGGTGAGGTGATCCTGGCGGGCTTCCCGTCCGGTGAGGCCAGGACCGGCAGAGCGTCCAGGCTGCAGAAGACGCTGCCGACGGCCTCCCAGTCCCCGGTCTTACCGTTGACGGTCGCCCGCACCGATGTCCGGAGCCCGAAGTTTCCCGGGCGCTTGTCGCAGACACTCTCCGATATGCAGGTCTGATTCGGGTTGTTGCCACTGCAGATCTCGCGATATTCGACCTCGTAGGAGATCTTGGGTCCAACCTGTGGAACGATCAGAATCGGCGCGCCGGCCGGGATATCCACGCCCTTCACAGACACCGTGCTGGAACCCGCACGACCGAGCACGATTTGCTTGTGAGCGTTGTCCATAGTGGGTCCAAACCCGGCCAGCGGGAGGGATTGACCACCCGGAGGCGTGGTGACCGGAGCTGTGGGGTCTTCGCCAACCGCCGTTGCGGGAGCCGCGAACGCTAGCAACGCCGATAGGATGATTGCGGCCTGCGCGATAAGTCTAGCCCTCAAGGCGATCATAGTTCATCAAACCCCAGCGCCCGTTAACAAAATTCGCATAGAGCAGGAGGGAGTAGCGAGCGACATTTGGATTCCTCGCCTTCGGGACTCCCACCGAATCAAAAACTGTGTATGGCTGCTGAGTGAGACGAGCCATCACAACGTAGTTGCCGTTGATGTCCGGGACCAACCGATCGACCAGCTGCAACTCGCTGGTGATCTTCCCTCCCGCTCCCCAACCGTCCTTAGGCACGCTCTTCGTGAAGGCGTCGTATAGCGCCGTGCAGTCGACGCAGGCCCGAGATGTTGCGGCCTGGGCTGGAGAGATGTCATCGGTTTCATACGCATACGAGAGCGCGTCGACCCAGTACTTCGAGTAGGCCAGTAGTCCCGCTTCCGTCTTCTGTTTCGCGGCGGCGGGCATGACCGGTTTCGGTAGATTTCGCGCCGGGCCCTTGGCGCTGCCCGCGGTGGGGCGCGGGTCGGGCGTCGGCGTCGCACTGACCGAGGGGGACGCCGTGCCGCTGGTCGAGGCCACGGGTGACGCCGTCGTCCCGCCGGAGGCCGCCGGGCTGCCCGTGGTCGTGCCTCCCGGGTCCCCCGTGCAGCCGAACAGCGTCGGCCCCACAGCCAGGAGCACCGCCACCGCGCCGGCCGCCGGGACGGAACGCCGCCACCGGGTTCCCGCCGCCGTCGAATGAGTTCTCGCAGACACCATGTGTCCCCCGCTCGGTCAGCCCGACCGGATCGTTCCTCCGGTCAGGATTCACCACCGCGCACACCGCCACGCTCGTGCGTCACAGCGTACCCGAGCGCGTGACGGGAGACACAGGGTTATCCACAGCTCACGTGAGACCGAGCCGATGCATCATCTCCTCGTCGAGCGGCGGCTGTTCCGCCGGCGGCAGGTAGAGGGTCGAGACGCCCGAGAGCTGGTCCGCCCGCAGCTCGGCCAGCGTCGTCAGGCGGATCTCGGGAGGCAGGTGGCTCACGGTGGACGCGTCATAGATGACCACCGGGTGATCCGGCGCGTAGAACCGGCCCAGGTACTCGGTGAGGACGCCGAAGTTCTGCCGCCCGTACCCGGAGAAGCTGAATCCGTCGTCGCCGGCGCACTCCGCCTGCCACACCAACACGTGACTGGTCGGGTCGAGGGTCCGGCCACGGATCAGCAGGTCCGTCGCGTCCACCGTCTGCAGGCCGTGACTGGACGGGTCGATGCCGAGGTCGGCGAACAGGCTGTCCTGCGCCGAGACGGCCGGGAGCATGACGGCGGCGTGCCCCTCCTCGCGCGCGGCGCGGATCGCCCGGTGCGTCGCCCACGCGAAGATGCCCGGGTGCCCGTAGAACACCACGCACACCCGCAGCCCCTCGCGCACCGAGCCCATGATGGTCTCGAGCATCTCCAGATAGGTCTGCAGCCGCGGCTTGTCGTCCGCGTACAGGCCGTACAAACTGTGCGCCCGCGGATTGAGCTGGTGCAGGTGCAGTTCCGTCGCCGGGTCCGCCACGCAGTAGTGCACGACGTCGGCGAGCTGGATCTGCCGCTGCGCGCCGAGGCCCAGGTCCGTGATCGGCGTGATCCCGGACCCGATGACGAACAACCGGCCGCGGCCCTGATGGGACTCCCGCGCGAAGTAGTCGATCGCCGCCTGGACCTGCAGGTCGATCAGCTCCTTCCACGAACTCTGATTGGTCGTCGTCGACGTGTTGTCGCTCGTGTTCGTGTACGTCGTCGTCTCGTGGGTGGTGTTCGTGCTCTGCGTGTACGTGGTCTGGATGTTGTACGACGTGGTGTTGAAGTTGTTCGTGTTGATGGTGATCGGGTCGATCGCGGTCGTGCCCGGCTTCAGCTTGTCCGTGACCAGCGGGGCCAGGCCCGCACGCTCGAGTTCCCGCTGCGCCTCCAGGCGCATCCGGCCGCGAAGGTTCTCGAGCACGGCGTACCCGCTGGTCTCGTCGATGCCGCGACCGGCGAGATAGGCGTTCGGGTCGACCCGGTAGCGTTCGGCCGCGACGGGGTCGGCGAGTTCGACGAGCAGCGACGTGAGCGGTGTCGGCGCCAGCCGTGGCCCTCCCCCCGGCACGCTGTCGGCCGGCCGGGAGCGCCGTCCGACGGGCCGGGTCGCCGCGGTGATCCGCGCCGCTTCGGTCACCGTCCTGCCCGTCCACTGCTCGCTGACCCGCCGCGCCTGCCGCAGCACCCGCTGCGACCGGCCGGCCGCGCCCGGGCGCAGCGCGTCGAGCAGCGCGTGCACCCGGCCGACGACGTCGGCGTCGATGGTGCGCTCCGGCTCCCGGATCAGCGCGGCGGCGTCCAGCAGCAGCCCGTCCAGCGCGTCGCCGACGTGCGGTTGGGTGGCGAGCCGGTCCAGTCGCGGCACCTGCCCGCTCAGTTCCTCCCACCAGTCGGTCAACCCGCCGTACCGGCCGAAGGTCGAGTCCCGGAACCGGCGCAGCTGGTCCAGGGCCTCCTCCCGGTCCGCGGCGCCGACGCTCGACCGCCGGGCCGCCGTCGTGCGCGTCGAGAACAGCGCGTCGAGCGAGCAGTCGAGCTGCGGGATGCCGCGGAAGTAGCCGAACAGTTCCCAGTCCCCGTCGCCGGAGTCGTCGCCGGACCAGCGGCGGGAGAAGTCGATGACCGGGGTGTCCTCCAGTTCGTCGCCCGTCGTCGTGAACGCCTCGGTGCCCACCGAGTCGTCATTGTCGCCGAACGTGCCGTACCAGAGCAGCTCGAACCCGCTCATCCCGTTCTTGACGGCGGCCCGGACCGCGGTGGCGGCCGCCGCCTTGACCTCGTCGATCCGCTCCTTGATCTGCTCCTTGGTCGGAGCGGCGAGCGCGTGCTGGAACGAGGCGGCGACCTTGACGACGGCGAGCCGCACGGCGTCCACGTACGCGTCGTACCCGGTGGTGGCGAGGGAGTCGGGCCAGCCGTCCTCCTCCATCAGGGTCACCACGACGCCGGCGATGCCCGGGATCGAGTCGTCCCCGAGCAGCGCACGGAGGCCAGGGTCGAGAACGGGGATGGGCCGCAGCGTCGTGCGCCACGACCCCAGGTCCCCGTCGATCGACACCTGGTCCCCCTCGTCCACGTCGGTCGTGCCGAGATTGCCGTGCCCGCCGGTGCGCGATTCGATGGTCGGCGAGCCGATCAGCCCGCCCCCGGTGACGACGGCGAAGTTGTCGCCGTCGACCTTGAAGAACACGGGCCACAGGTAGGGCTCGGCGTTGCCCGGACCGTCGCCCTCGTCGTGGCAGTACAGGTGGTCCAGGACGATGTCGCAGGTCAGGATCGGATTGCTCACCGCGATTCACCTTCTTCCCGCTCGTCGCCGACGACGTCGGCCTCCTCGTGCCGGGGGGCGCGGAGCCGGCGGCGGGTGGTGGCCAGGCCGAATCCGGTCTCCTCCACCCAGCTGAAGTCGTAGCACCACTTGGTGACGGTGCGCGTGCAGGTGTCGAACCACTGCCACGGCCACGGTCCCGGGCACCAGTACCGTTCGGTCACTTTCACTTGCTGAGGCATGACGTCCCCCGTTCCTGGGAGTGAGGCGCGGCGCCGCTCGGGCGCACGATGGCGACGTCGGCCGTGGCGGCGGACGTCAGGGGGCGGGTCGGCGTCCGATCCGCGGCAGGCGGAGCCTGTCCAGCCGCGCGGCGCGGCGTTCGCATGCCGGGCACGGGGCGATGCCCAGGGCGGAGGTGAGGTCCTTGACGAGTTCGCCGGCTCCGACGGTGTCCCGCGCGCGGAACCGGTGGAGGGCGATGCGGCGGGATTGCCAGCGGTGGTGGTCCGCCGGCCAGGGGCGAGGTTGTTCGACACTCATGTGCGCCTCCCACGGATCGACCGGCGGGGACGCTCGGCCCCGGCCGCGGTCGTCGGCACGAATCGTACGCGCGGCGACGTGGTGAAACCATCAGCCGGTTGCCTTTCCGGTGGCAGCGGTCGTGCCGATAGTCGTCCGTGCATCCGTCACACCGGTGAGGGGTGCGCGGTGCGCCAGGGTGCGGCGCCGCCTGACCGTTCGACGAAGGAGTGTCCAGTGAAGTCGTTTGCGTGCGGTGACGTCGTGCCGGGTTGCGAGGCGCGCTGGGTGTGCAGCACGGAGGAGGAGATCCTCTTCCAGGTGGCCCAGCACGCCGCCGGCGCTCACGGTCTGACGGAGGTGTCGCCCGAACTCGCCGCGTCCGTGCGCGACGCCATCGTCACGGTCCGCTGACCGACCCCGCTTCCGGGGCGAGCGCGGTCTGGGCCGCCCGCCTGCGCGACGTCCTCTCGGGTGAGGCAATGGCGCGGGACGCGTTCGACAGCGCGTACCAACCCATCGTCGACGTCGCGCGGGGCACCGTGGTGGGCTACGAGGCGCTGGCCCGGTTTCCCGGTTTCGAGGAGCGCAACCCGGAACGCTGGTTCGCGGTCGCCCGCGAGCACGGGTGCGCGGCCGAGCTGGAGGCGGCCGCGCTGCGGTGCGCCCTGCGGCAGCGGCGGGCCCTGCCGCCGAACTGCTTCCTCACGGTCAACGTCTCCCCCGATCTGCTCGGCACCACCCCGGTGCGAGCGGTGTGGCGGGACGCCGCCGGCGAGGGCAACGGGGACCTGCGGGGCCTCGTGGTCGAGCTGACCGAGCAGGCCCCCATCGAGTCCTATGCCGATCTGGAGGCAGACCTGGACCTGCTGCGCTCGGCCGGAGCGCTGATCGCCGTCGACGACGCCGGGTCCGGGTACGCCGGACTGCAGCACCTCGTGCGGCTGCGGCCCTCGCTGATCAAGATCGATCGGGCCCTGATCCAGGACGTCGACCTCGACGAGACCAAGCGCGCCCTCGTCGAGATGCTCGGGACGTTCGCCAGCAGGATCGACGCGTGGCTGCTGGCGGAGGGCATCGAACGGGCCGAGGAGCTGGCCACCCTGGCCGCCCTCGGGGTGCCGCTCGCGCAGGGTTACCACCTCGGTCGGCCGGGACCGCCGTGGGTCCCGATCGAGCCCGCCGTCGGGTTGCGGCTCGCCTCGGCGGCGCACCCGCACCGGACGGCGGAGCGGGAGTTCCCTGGGGAGCGCACCGTCGAGGCGGCGCTGGAGGTGGTGCCGACCGTCACGGACGTGACGGCGGCGCCCGGCCTGTTCCGCGGCGGTGCGCACCTGCACGCCGTCGTCCTGATCGACGAGCGAGACCGGCCCCTGGCCGTGATGGAGTCGACCGTCGATCTGTACGCGGTG
Organism: Tersicoccus solisilvae; assembly: GCF_014643255.1. Lineage (GTDB taxonomy): Bacteria > Actinomycetota > Actinomycetes > Actinomycetales > Micrococcaceae > Tersicoccus > Tersicoccus solisilvae. Next base: position 63,074 of record NZ_BMJI01000003.1, read on the forward strand.
GCGCCCGGCCTGCGGGTCAACGTGCACACCCCGCTGAGCGAGGCGCTCGAACGCGCCGTCACCCGGCCCCGTGCGCAGCGGTTCGAGCCGCTGCTGGTGACCGACGCGGCGGGCCGTTACCTCGGGATCGCCCGGATGGAGCGGCTCATCATGGCCGTGACGACGCAGGTTCCCTGAGCGACCCGCGACGGGACCTTCCCCCACCCGGCGACGGCGAGGCACGGCGCCTCTACACTGGCGCCATGACTGCGGATGCGAATGCCGGTGGTGTGGAACAGCTTCCCGAGCACGCGTGCTGGGAAGCGCTGCGGTCGGCGGAGGTGGGGCGGCTCGCGGTGGTCGTGGAGGACCACCCGGAGATCTTCCCGGTCAACTTCGTCGTGGACCACGGGACCGTGGTGTTCCGCAGCGCCGAGGGCAGCAAGGTCGACGCGGCGCTCTCGGGCCGGGCGCTGGCGTTCGAGGCGGATGGGGTGAGCAACGGGCAGGCGTGGAGCGTGATGGTCAAGGGCTTCGCGGAGTGGCCGCACGACGTCGACGACGCGGTCGCCGCGGCGGCGTTGCCGCTGTTCCCGTGGCAGGCCGGGGAGAAGAACCGGTTCGTGCGGGTGGTCCCGACCGAGGTGAGCGGCCGCCGCTTCGCCGTTCGCACCGCGGACTGAGCTCTCAGTCCCGCCCGCGCAGCCGCTCCATCTCCCGGCGGTCCTTCTTGGTGGGCCGTCCGGCGCCGCGATCCCGTACCGGCACCTGCGGGATGGTGACGCGGGGCCGCTCCGGGGTGTGGTCGATGTAGCACTGGGCCGCCACGGGGGCGCCGACGCGCTTGGCGATGAGGCGCGTGACCTCGAGGGTGCGGTCGAACCCGTGCTGGCGAACCCGTACGGTCGCCCCGGGCACGACAGGCTGGGCGGCCTTGACCGGATTGCCGTCGAGTCTCACGTGCCCGGCCCGGCAGGCGGCCGTCGCCTCCGACCGGGTCTTGTAGAGCCGCACCGCCCACAGCCAGGCGTCGATGCGCACGGATCCCGTCATTCGGGCAAGGCTACCGTCGACTGCAACTGCTCCTGGGTGTGCTCGAGGATGTCGATCAGCAGACCCTTCGCCACCGCGAGCAGGTCCGCGACCGCCGGGTAGGCGAGCCGGTAGAACACCTGGCTGCCCTGCCGGTCGGCGACCACGAGGTTGTGCCGACGCAGCACGCCCAGGTGCTGGGAAAGGAGGGAAGCCTCCAGGTTCATGTCGGCCAGGAAATCGCTGACGGCGACGGGCTGATCTGCGGCCGAGAGGATCTCGAGGACGCGTACCCGCACCGGATGGGCGAGTCCCTTGAAGAGGTTGGCCTTGACCTCGTAGAGGGGACGCCGAGAGTTGGAGAACGGATCCACGCGATGACGGTTTCACGGATTGACTAATTCGTCAATCCATGAAACCGTTGTCCCGTTGAGTCGGTGGCCACGATGGTACGGGGGCGAATCATCGCGACGGGGGGACGTCGACGCTGAGGCGGTACCGCCGCTGACCACGACACGCAACGGGCCGCCCGGGTCTTTGGATCCGGGCGGCCCGTTGTGCGTTCGTCACGGCGTCGCGTATCGCGCGTACTGAGTCGTGTATCGCCCGTACTGAGGGAAATCAGAACGGTGGGTCTTCCGGATCCGCGACGTAGGTGCGACCGGCCGGCGACGTCCAGGTCAGCCGTGCCGCAGCCTCGCGACGATCGACCTCAGCGAACCAGCCTGATCGGGGTGCCGCGGAGGAGCGTGCCGCATCATCGGTCCCCGTACCCGGATCGGCCCCTTCCTGCTCCCGGCCGGCGAGCGATGGGCAACGCAGCGTGTCGTCGGGGGTCCAGGATCCCCTGCTCGACGGCGATCGTCCCGGGCCGTCGACCTCCACCGACCACCCGGACTGGTGCTTGAGCACGTGGTGCTTGCGACACAGGTGCGCCAGGTTGTCGGCCTCGGTCCTGCCGCCGTCGACCCACGCGGTGACATGGTCGACGTCGCACCGGTCCGCGAGTCTGCGGCACCCGGGGAAGCGGCAGGTCACATCCCGTACGGCGAGGGCGCGGCGGAGCTGTTGGGGGATCCGGTACTGCCGCCCGTCGGCGACCGCCACCGGGATCACCGTCGTCGGCAACGGCCCGGCTCCCGCCTCGTGCAACGGCGGTGAAGAAGTGGCTTCGGGCAAGCGGTCACGCATCGGTGGGTGCGGCGACGGACCGTCGCGCGTCGGTGGTGAGCCACCGGCGGTGACCACGAGGCTGAACGACACCGCGAGGCCGGCGAGTCGACGTGCTTCCTCAGCGGCGATGGGACCGAGTGGGCTGAGGTCACCGGGGTGGCCGTCGCCGAGCAGGGTGGCCGCCGGAACGGTCAGGACTACCTGCGGCACGGGGGCGACGTCCCGCACGACCGCCCGACTCGCGTCGTCATCGGGCACGGGTGCCGGCCGAGTTCTTCCGCCGGTGGGTCCCCGTCGGGCCGGTTGCCCGTCGGCCGGCTGGGCCGGTTGCCCGTCGGGCGACGACGGCGCCGCTGCCCCGCTCAGACCCGCTGTCAAGACGTCCACGTCGCTGACGAGGCCGCCGAGGAGGTCGGTGAGCACGTCCGCGCGCAGCTGGGCCACGGTACGGTTCTTCGCTGCGGACGGCGCGTCTTCCGCACACTCGGTCTGCTGGAGCGATCGCGCGAGAGCAGACAGTCGGCCGTCGATCCGGTAGGCGACGGCCGACGGGAGCAGCGCGCTCAACCGAGCCATGCCGTCGCGGTCGGGGCTGATGCGGACGAAGCGTTCGGTCAGGGCAGCGGAGTGCCGCTGGGAGAACGTCTGCGGGTGGCACTGCTCGTGGAGCCGGCGGGCACGAGCGGAGAGCTTGCTCCTGCCGTCTCCCCGTCGGGCGGCGTCGAGCAGACCGTTCTCCGTGGCCTCGATGGCGTGCAGGAGCTGGTCGTGCGTCGCTTCGTCAGGGGCGGAGGCGAGGTCAGCGGCGTAGTCACCGACCTCGGCGGCGATCAGCGATGCGGCAGGCGCGGCGATCTCACCGTTGCGCAGCGCCGCGTCCGTCGACGTCAGCCGCTCGGCGAGCAACTCCGCACCGATGAGCATCCCGTGGGCGGCCGCCTCGCTGATGCGAAGCGCGCAGGCGATCTCGGCGACACCGCTCCGCTCCCCCACCGCCACGCGTTGAGCGCGTGACAGCCCGTGCTGACCGAGACGGTCGAGGTCGTCGTCGAGCTCGGGATGCGCGTCGACCCACCGCGTCTGCTCGGCGCACGATGCCCGCATGGTCTGCAGGATCAGTCGATTCTTCGCCCAGGCCAGCAGCGACTCGAGTCGGCGAACGACGTCGAGCGCCCCGACCGAGGCGGTCAGGTCCGGCAGGCCGTCCGCGCCCGACGAGGCCGCGCGGAGGATTCCGGCCAGGGCGTCGACCGGCTCGACGGCAGGATCCTGCGACCCGGCACTCTCGACGTGATCGGGGTGGCCGGTACCCGCGGCCCGCGGCGTCGTCGCGGCCAGGAGGCTCACCGCATCGGGCAGCCCGGGGAGCACAGCCGTCGTCGGCCTGCTCTGCTGCATCGGGAAGCCCGCTTCGCCTTCCATGAATCGAGTCAATCAGGCGCCACCGACAGAACTCGCCGCGGGTGGCATCCGGCCGAAGAAGTCTCGTGATCGACGACCACGATCCGCGTCGAAGATGGCGGCGATCGCCGGGACTGGCCGCGCACCCTGGCCGGGGCCGACCGACAGCGGGAACGACCGCCAGAGGGCGCCGATGGAGGGGCGGCTATGCCGTCCGGTAGCGCTGGGCGCTCAGGGCGATGCGGTCGGCATTGACGAGCATGCGGGCCCGGGCCTCGGTGCTGACGACGTGAGTCTCCCCCGAGGACGCCATCGGCACCACGAACTTGCCGTTCTCCTCGGTGTAGCCCTTGGGGGCGCGGGCGGCGTGCATCGGTCGATTCGCCGTCGACGTGGCGACCGGAACGAGCTGCGGCTGTCATCGCTGCCTCCTCCGTCGCTCATTCGTACCTCCCGCCGTCCTCCACCGTCGAGAGTCACCGTAGCCGCCGGCGCCGACAGAACTGTCGCAGCGCGCGCTGCAGCCGTCACCGCTTCCGGTGAACCTGACACACTCGACCCATGCGTGAGCTCGTCGTCCTCGGCACCGCCTCCCAGGTGCCCACCCGCACGCGCAACCACAACGGGTATCTGCTGCGGTGGGACGGCGAGGGGCTGCTGTTCGACCCGGGCGAGGGCACGCAGCGGCAGATGATCCTCGCCGGCGTCTCGGCCAGCCAGGTCACCCGCATCTGCCTCACCCACGTGCACGGCGACCACTGCTACGGCCTGCCGGGCGTACTCTCGCGGATGGCGCTCGACGGGGTGTCCCACCCGGTGCATCTGCACTACCCCGCGTCCGGCGAGTCGGTGGTGGCGGCCCTCGTCTCCCTCGCCTCCCCCGGCGTCGACCTGCGCCTCCACCCTCACGGCGGTCCCGGCGAGTTCGCCGACGGCCTGCACGTGCGCCCACTGGACCACCGGATCGAGGCCTACGGCTACCGGCTGGTCGAGCCCGACGGGCGGACGCTGCTACCGGAGCGGCTGGCGGACGCCGGGATCGCCGGACCCGACGTCGGGCGCCTGCAGCGCGGGGGCAGCGTCGACGGCGTCCGTCTCGAGGACGTCAGCGTGCCGCGGCCCGGCCAGCGGTTCGCGTTCGTCATGGACACCGCGCCGTGCGTGGGGGCCGAGGAGCTGGCCGACGGCGCCGACGTGCTCGTCGCCGAGTCGACCTTCGCGGACGACGACGCCGAGCTGGCCGCGCAGTACCGGCACCTCACGGCGGGTCAGGCCGGCGCGCTGGCGGGACGCGCCGGCGTCGGGACGCTGGTGCTCACGCACTTCTCGTCCCGGTACACCGACGTCGAGCCGTTGGCCGCGCAGGCGAGAGCGCACGCCCCGGACACGACCGTCCTCGCCGCCGGCGACCTCGACCGGATCGATTTCCCGAAGCGGCGCTCCCCTCCTGACCTGCGCGGACACCACCGGCTAGGGTGACCGGTATGACACAGCCCGGCTCGGGGATGCCGCTGCGTGACTACCGCATCCATCGCTACGTCAACGCGTTCTGTCCCCGGTGCCACGAGGAACGGCCCGAGCAACCCCTCGCCGACGTCCGCCGGCTGTCGGGCTGGCTCGCCGACCGGGACGGGCAGATCTGGCTCGAGCGGGGCTGTCCCGAGCACGGCCTGATCAGCACCCTCTACGACGAGTCGGCCGAGATCCTCACCTACCTCGAGCAGTGGACGGCCCCGACCAAGGTGCACGGGCCGGACACGCTCGGCAACTTCAAGCCGGTGCCCTCGGCGTACGAGGACGGGCTGCCCCAGATGCAGACCCAGCACACCTGCATCCTGCTCGAGGACCTCACCGACCACTGCAATCTGCGCTGCCCCACCTGCTTCGCCGAGTCCGGCCCAGCCGCGGCCGCCGTCGCCCCGCTCGCCGAGGTCCTCGCCTCCGTCGACGCGCGGCTGGCCAGGGAGAACGACCGGATCGACGTCCTCATGCTGTCCGGCGGCGAGCCCACCCTGTATCCGTGGCTCGAGCAGCTGCTGGAGCACCTTGTCGCCCGGCCCGTCGTGCGCATCCTGATCAACTCCAACGGCCTGCGGATCGCCCAGGACGACGCGCTCGTCGCCACCCTGAAGAAGCACCGCGAGCGGGTGGAGATCTACCTGCAGTACGACGGCGAGTCCGCCGAGTCCGCAGCGTTCCACCGCGGCGCCGACATCCGCCGGTTCAAGCAGCGCGCCATCGAGCGGCTCTCGGCCGCCGGCGTCTTCATGACCCTGACGATGACGGCGACCAAGGGTGTGAACGACGACGAGATCGGCGCCGTCATCCGCACCGCGATGGCGACGCCGTACGTCGGCGGCGTCACCGTGCAGCCGGTGTTCGGCTCCGGGCGCTCCGCCGGCGTCGACCCGACCGACCGGCTCACCCACACCGGCGTCCTCGCCCGGCTCGGTCCGCAGACCAACGACGAGATCACCTGGCGCGACCTGACCGCCCTGCCCTGCAGCCACCCGCACTGCTGTTCCGTCGGCTACCTGCTCGAGGACGACAGCGGGACGTGGCGGTCGCTGACGTCGCTGATCGGGCACGAGCGGCTCAAGCAGTTCCTCGACCTGCAGCCGGACCTCATCGCCAACCGGATCGCCGACTCCAACGTCAACGCCAGCATCCGCGCCGTCGTGAAGAACTCGCTGCTGGACCTGCTGAGCGAGCAGTCCTCGCTCTCGCACCCGTCGATGAGCGACATCTGGCGGGACATCTGCGTGAACTGCGATCTCGGCATCGGCACCCTGGCCACGCTCGCGGCGTCCAGGCTGCCCGGCCAGCACCAGCGGCTGCGCGCCATGATGGGCGAACGCGTGCTGCGCATCACCGTCAAGCCGTTCATGGACATCAACACGATGATCGAGGAGCGGCTCACCCAGTGCTGCGTGCATGTCGCGACCGTCAACGAGTCAAGCGGCGCCCACCAGTGCGCGCCGTTCTGCGCGGTGCAGGCCTGGACGCCGCTCTCCCGGACGAGGATCTCGACGGCGACCGGCGCGACGACGGCCGGGGACGGACGTCGGCAGCTGCCGGTGAGCGTGCGGTGAGCCCGTCATGAGCGACTACGCGCACCTGAACCAGTACGACGACGCCGTGGGCCGACCGGCGCCGTTCGACCCGCTCCGGCTGTGCGTGGTCACGACGGTCGCGGCGATCGCCTGTGTGGCCGGGCCGCTGGCGGTCCTGGTCTTCGCGCTGGTGGCGATCGGCGGGTACCTGCGGGCGCGGCGTGCCGGGCTGATGCGGTCGAAGTGCCGGCTCGGCGACACGAGGCTGGTGATCGCGTATCTGGCGGTGATCGCCGTCGCGTCCGTGGCCGCAATCCCGCTGTGGGTGACGATGTGGCTGTCGCTGATTCCGGAGGTGACGCGATGATTCCGACGCTGGCCGACCTGATCCCGGGGCTTCCGCCGCTGGGGATGCACTCCGTCATGGTGGCGCTGGCCTTCGCGGCGGCCGGCGTCGTCTTCTCGATCGAACGACGACGACGGGGCGTCACCGATCCGCGGATCGCGTACGTCGTGCTCGGCTGCGTCGCCGGCGCCGCGCTGGCCGCGCGGCTCGGCACCTGGTTCCAGCACCTGAACCCGGCCGAGAACCTCAGCCTGGTCGACCAGTTGCTGCACGGCAACGCGTCGTTCCTCGCGGCGCTCTTCGGGGCGTGGATCGGGGTGCACGTGTCCAAGGCGATCGTGGGCTACCCCGACCGGACCGGTGACCTGTTCGCCCCGGCCGTGGCGCTGGCGATGGCGATCGGCCGGGTCGGGTGCCTGCTGACGGAGAACCCCGGGCTGCCCACCGGATCCGGGTGGGGCATCGTGCTCGACCCGGCCGCCGCGGCCCGCGTAGGCGCGCCCGCCGGCGTCGGACTGCATCCGAGCTTCGTCTACGAGATCGCGTTCCACCTGGTGGCGTTCGGCGTGCTCTGGTTGTGGCTGCGGTTCACGCCGGTCGCGCCGGGCGAGCTGCTGACGCTGTACATCGCCGCGTACGCGGGCTTCCGGTTCCTCATCGAGTTCGTGCGCGACAACGACGTCGCGTGGCTGGGCCTGACGCGACCCCAGCTGTTCCTCGCGGTGACGATCCCGGTGCTGCTCGTGCGGATCGCCCTGCTGGTGCGCCGCGGGGCGTTCGACGGCGTGCTTCCGGGCTCACGTCGTTCGGCTTCCGGTGAGGCGGGTGTGACGCGTGAGCGACACGCCTGAGGAGCCGTGGCGGCCGGAGGAGCGGTCGGGTGCCCCGGAGCGACCGGGTGACCCCGTGCCGCCCGGGGCACCGGTCCCGCCCGAGCCGGCGCCGTTGCTCCCCCCGGCGCCACCGGTCTCCGGAGGCGCTCCCGGTAACCCCTATGGGCCGCCGGCCTCGGCTCCGGGTTCCCCCGGGATGAGCACCGGAGCGGGCGTCGGCATCGGCGTCGGTATCGGCTGCGGCGCGATGGTCCTCGCGACCGTCATCGGGCTGGTGACGCTGTCGGCGATCGCCACCGTCCTGCCCGGCCCGATCGGCTTCCTGTGGCCGTTCATCGCGATCCTCGTGGTCGGCGTCGTCATGATGTTCTCGCCGAGGACGAGGCCGATCGCGACCGGGATCCTGATCGTGACCCTCGTGTTCTCCATCGTCGTCATCGGCCCGTGTGTGGGGCTGCTGAGCGGCGAGCTGTAGTCATTCGCGTCCGCGGCCCGGAGGAGCCACCAGATCGATGGGCTTCGCCCTCTGGACTCGGCGCCCCTGTTCTCTCAGGCTTGCTCGTATGCGAGAAGTCATCAGCACCCCCGATGCTCCACGCTCTTCGCTGTACAGCCAGGGCATCAAAGCGGATGGCCATGTCTACGTCTCAGGACTCGTCGGCATCGACGTCCGGTCGGGAGAGCTGGCGGGACCGACCATTCAGGAGCAGACCCGTCAATCGCTGGCCAACTGTGAGTCCGTTCTGACCGCGGCGGGTGCCAACCTCGATGACGTGGTGGAGGTCGGGATCCTGCTTGCCGACCCGAGCGACTTCGCCGGGATGAACGAGGAGTGGGCACGGTGGTTCCCCGCCGACCCGCCGGCGCGATACGTGGCGAAACTGGGCGCGGTGATCCCCGGGGTGCTCGTGTCGATCCGCATGGCCGCGGTCGTCGGTTCCTGATGCCGTCACAGGGATGGCGGTAGCAGAACTGCCCTGACGGCATGAGCGTGACGAGCGCCCGCCGCATCGATCGACTCGCCGCCGTCGAAGGGGTCCCCTTGCTGGCCCACGACCTCGGCGATTTCCAGATCGTCAACGACCTGGTCGACGTCCTGCTAAGGCGTCGCTGCCCCAGGATGGCGACCCGCGTTGATTCGACGCCCTGCCCGCAGTTTGAAAACACTCGGCGGTCACTTCTTACGAAGGATGCCACCGATCGGGCACACTTACCCCAGAACTCACGGGGGTGACATGGGCTCTTGTGCGACGCTTGATCGCAACACAGGGTGGGAGCGTACTGAGACCGACCTCAGCCGCGCCGTGCAGGACGGTGCCACCGTGCCCGTCTCGTTCGAGCCGCGCCTGATCAAGGTGCAGCTCGCGGCCGGTGTCGACGAGGAGACGCTCGTCGCCGCCGCTGACGAGGCCACCCTCGGGCTCGACGTCACCGAGCGGTCGCGGATGGAGCAGAGCGTCGCTGTCCTCAACGCCGTCTACGGGGCGCCGGAGCGGATCACCGCCCTGGCCGCCGATCTGGTGGCGCACTGGGAGGCCCGTCGGGAGGCGATGCGGCCGTTCATCGAGGTGCCGGGCAAGGCGATGATCGTCGGCGTCACCCGTGAGGTGTGCGCGCGGCTGTACGCGGAGATCGTCAAGCTGCGGCCAGAGTGGCACTCCGACGAGCTGGATCGCGGCGTCATCAAGGTCGTCTACTCGGGCGACGCGACCGACCTGCCGCCCGTCTCCGCCCACGTACGCCGGGACTCGGAGAACGCGACCATCAAGCAGCGGCTCAAGGACCCCGACGACGAGCTGGAGCTGGTGATCGTCAAGGACATGATGCTCACCGGGTACGACTCCCCACCGCTGCACACCCTGTACCTGGACCGACCGCTCAAGGGCGCGCTGCTGATGCAGACGCTGGCACGGGTGAACCGGACATTCCGCGGCAAGTCCGACGGGTTGCTGGTGGCGTACGCGCCGCTGGCGGAGAACCCGAGCAAGGCGCTGGCCGAGTACACGCCGACGGACCGGGAGAACAAGCCGGTGGGGCGGAACGTCGACGAGGCGGTGGCCCTGGCGACCACGCTGGTCGGCCAGATTCGGGCGCTGCTGGTCGGGCATGACTGGCAGTCGGCTGCGGCGCGTGGTGGGCTGAAGGGGTACATCGACGCGCTCCTCGGTGCAGTCAACTACCTGCGGTCGCCGGAGACGCCGGGCAACCAGGTCTCCAAATCGGCCGACTCGCTTGCCGTCCGATTCCGCTCGCTGTCCGGTCAGCTGTCCCGGGCGTGGGCGCTGGCGTGTGGTCGGGAAACGCTGGCTTCGCTGCTCGGCGAGATCCGGGCGTGCGAGCAGATGCGCGTGTGGATGGCGAAGTTCGACGCGCAGGAGCGGCAGGACAGCGGGCAGCCGGTGCCGGCAGACATCCAGCGCATGCTCGCCGGACTGATCGACACGGCGACGGCGACCGGCGACGTGCTCGACATCTACGCGGCCGCCGGCCTGCCGAAGCCCTCGCTGGACGACCTGACGCCCGAATTCTTCCAGAAGGCACAGCAGGCGAAGAACCCGTCGCTGGCGATCGAGGCGCTGCGGAAGCTGGTGTCCGAGGAGTCGGCGCGCACGACGCGAAACAACACGATCCGGCAGCGCCTGTTCTCGGAGCGGATCACCGAGCTGATGACGAAATACACCAACCAGCAGCTGACCTCGGCCGAGGTGATCTCGGAGATGCTCGAGCTGGCGCAGGAGCTGGTGAAGGAGCTGGCGCAGGAGCTGGTGAAGGAGGCGGACCGCGGGAAGCAGTTCACTCCCCCGCTGTCGTCCGACGAGCTGACCTTCTACGACGCGGTGTCGCAGAACGACTCGGCCGTTTCCGTGCAGGGCGAGGGCGTCCTGGCGGACATCGCCCGCGAGCTGGTGGCGGTGATGCGGCGGGACGTGCGGACGGACTGGACTGTGCGCGACGACGTCCGGGCCAAGCTGAGGTCGTCGATCAAGAGGCTGCTAGCGAAGCACGACTACCCGCCGGACAAGGCACCCGAGGCCATTGTGCTGGTCATGGAGCAGATGGAGTCGATGGCGGCACGATACGTCGCGTGATCAGACACCCAGATGCGAGTATCCAGTCGCGCAGAGGTAGCCGGATATCCACTGATTACGTCGATCAAAAAAGATTATGACCAGAGGCACTTCAAGAATCGAGAGCAGTCTTGGGCAATGACGATTACACCGAACGGAGTTCGCGCGAAGCGGTCGACGACGCGCTTACCAATAAAGCGGGGGCCCGGGCTCGAAAGAAGGCAGCGCTAGCCCTCGGAGATGCGATGATCGAAACCGGAGAGATCCTTTGGCATGCAGGATACTTCGTTGGACCCGATCGCGTAATTGGCGACTGGCCAAGCGAATTCGGAAGTAACAGCGTCGTCGGAATTTCTACTGCCTTGCAAATTGGCGGCGAACTGATTGAAAGTTCCGCGCGTTTACTCGAAGCCGAGAAGCGCTATGCTGCGATGGCGTTGATTCGACAAGTCGTTGAAGTTGAATATCTCGGGTGGGCATTTGCGGAAGACGCCAATCGGACCGCTGCGACGTGGCTCCATGCCGATTCTGAAGAGCGACGAAAGTTGTGGCAGCCTCGCCACCTCCGCGATTCATCCTCAGGCTTGTTTCGCGGAAGTGACTACGCACTTCATTGCGAACGGGGCGGACACCCAACTCCGGAAGCCCGGCGATTTCTCCCCGGACATTCGGACGTAATTGATGAAGGATTCATCTGGTACGAAATTTGCGTCCACGGCGGCAGTGCCTGGGACTACTTTATGACGGCACTAGACCGCCAACCGAGTTCGACTCCATTCCAGGATCACATCGAAAGCTTGAAGTCTTTCTCCACCTTCCGAAAGGCGTGGGAGAATTGGCAAGCGGATGACATGCTGATCGACCTTGTAGGAACAGACCCGATGACTTAGCTCGTTGAGTACTTATGCTTCCGAGACGGCAGCGACGGGCGGCACCGAAGTGCCGCCCGCCGTCGTCTTAGGTCAGTTTGACAGAACTCAGAAGTCCCAGTCCTCGTCCTCCGTCGCCACGGCCTTGCCGATGACGTAGGACGAGCCGGAGCCCGAGAAGAAGTCGTGGTTCTCGTCCGCGTTCGGGGACAGCGCCGAGAGGATCGCCGGGTTCACGTCGGTCACCGAGGACGGGAACATCGCCTCGTAGCCCAGGTTCATCAGCGCCTTGTTGGCGTTGTAGTGCAGGAACTTCTTGACGTCCTCGCTCAGGCCCACCTCGTCGTACAGGGCGTGCGTGTACTGGACCTCGTTCTCGTACAGCTCGAACAGCAGCTCGAACGTGTAGTCCTTCAGCTCGGCGCGCTTCTCCGGCGTCGCGATCTCCAGGCCACGCTGGTACTTGTAGCCGATGTAGTAGCCGTGCACGGCCTCGTCACGGATGATCAGCCGGATCATGTCGGCGGTGTTCGTCAGCTTGGCCCGGGACGACCAGTACATCGGCAGGTAGAAGCCCGAGTAGAACAGGAACGACTCCAGCAGTGTCGACGCCACCTTGCGCTTGAGCGGCTCGTCGCCCTGGTAGTAGTCCATGACGATCTGCGCCTTGCGCTGCAGGAACTCGTTCTCCGTCGACCAGCGGAACGAGTCGTCGATGTCCTTCGTCGAGGACAGCGTCGAGAAGATCGACGAGTAGCTCTTCGCGTGCACCGACTCCATGAACGCGATGTTGGTGTACACCGCCTCCTCGTGCGGGGTGATCGCGTCCGGGATCAGCGAGACCGCGCCCACCGTGCCCTGGATGGTGTCCAGCAGTGTCAGGCCTGTGAACACCCGCATGGTCAGCTGCTGCTCGTCCGCGGTGAGGGTGTGCCACGACTGGATGTCGTTGGACACCGGCACCTTCTCGGGCAGCCAGAAGTTGTTGACCAACCGGTTCCACACCTCGACGTCCTTGTCGTCCTGGATGCGGTTCCAGTTGATCGCCTGGACGTGGTCGACCAGCTTCAAGTTCTCAACCATGACTTCCTCTGCTTGCATGCTCTTCGAGAAGGTGCGACTGATGGGCGGGACTTCGCCCCGCCCGTCAGCCATAGTCACACGTACTGTGTGATCGTGCCGGACGGGTTCGACACCGCCGCACTGTTCTTGACGAACCTACCGGTGGCCACAGACCTCACGACGGCCCGGCTGTTGGAGGTTCCTGCGCCGACGCGCTCCGACGTCGTGCTCCCGGGCCACCGGCCCTTCGTCGCGTTCGAAACGAATCGTCCAGTGCGCGCACTTCGGTTCACTGTTCGTCCTCGTGCCATGATCTACCTCCTCGGTAGTCAGGCCCCGCTTGGAGTTGCCGGTTGCTCCGACAGACCGCTCCTTTGTAGACTCAAACTTCCCGGCTCGAACGTTGGGAAGCCTCGTCCAGCGAGGCGCTGAGAGGTCAGGTGTTGGCGCACCTGGCCTCTCTTTGTGTCTGACGTCTCCGCCAGAACTCTTCTACTCGCACTATGTTGCGCTAAACCCAAGCCTGTTGCGCTAAACGCATCACAACATGCAGGAAACGCAATTCTCCACCTCGGTTCCCTCGAGGGCCAGCTGGCGCAGGCGGATGTAGTAGATCGTCTTGATGCCCTTGCGCCACGCGTAGATCTGCGCCTTGTTGATGTCGCGGGTGGTCGCCGTGTCCTTGAAGAAAAGCGTCAGCGACAGGCCCTGGTCCACGTGCTGCGTGGCGGCCGCGTACGTGTCGATGATCTTCTCGTAGCCGATCTCGTACGCGTCCTGGAAGTACTCCAGGTTGTCGTTGGTCATGTACGGCGCCGGGTAGTAGACGCGCCCCAGCTTGCCTTCCTTGCGGATCTCGATCTTCGACGCCACCGGGTGGATCGACGACGTCGAGTGGTTGATGTAGCTGATCGAGCCGGTCGGCGGGACGGCCTGCAGGTTCTGGTTGTAGATGCCGTGCTCCATGACGGACGCCTTCAGCTCGCGCCAGTCATCCTGCGTGGGGATGTGCACGTGGGCGAAGAGCTCCCGGACGCGAGCCGTCGCCGGCTCCCACGACGCCTCGGTGTACTTGTCGAAGAAGACGCCGGACGCGTAGTCCGAGTTCTCGAACCCGCCGAACGCCGTGCCGTGCTCCATCGCCAGCAGGTTGGAGGCCCGCAGCGCGTGGAACAGGACCGTGTAGAAGTAGATGTTGGTGAAGTCCAGGCCCTCCTCGGACCCGTAGTGCACCCGCTCCCGCGCCAGGTACCCGTGCAGGTTCATCTGCCCGAGGCCGATGGCGTGCGAGGACTTGTTGCCCTCCGCGACCGACGGCACCGAGGAGATGTAGGACATGTCCGACACCGCGGACAGGGCCCGGATCGCCGTCTCGATGGACATCCCGAAGTCTTCCGAGTCCATCGTCTTCGCGATGTTCATCGACCCGAGGTTGCAGGAGATGTCCTTGCCGACGACGTCGTAGGAAAGGTCCTCGTTCAGCTCCGACGGCGCCGAGACCTGCAGGATCTCCGAGCACAGGTTCGACATGGTGATCTTGCCGGCGATCGGGTTGGCCTTGTTCACCGTGTCCTCGAACACGATGTACGGGTAGCCAGACTCGAACTGGATCTCCGCCAGGGTCTGGAAGAACTCCCGCGCGCTGATCTTCGTCTTCTTGATCCGCGCGTCGTCGACCATCTCCTCGTACTTCTCGGTGACGTTCACGTCCGAGAAGGGGATGCCGTAGACGCGCTCGACGTCGTACGGGGAGAAGAGGTACATGTCCTCGTTGCGCTTGGCCAGTTCGAACGTGATGTCCGGGATGACGACGCCGAGGGACAGGGTCTTGATCCGGATCTTCTCGTCCGCGTTCTCCCGCTTGGTGTCGAGGAACCGGTAGATGTCCGGGTGGTGGGCGTGCAGGTACACCGCGCCGGCGCCCTGCCGCGCGCCCAGCTGGTTGGCGTAGGAGAAGGAGTCCTCGAGCAGCTTCATCACGGGGATGACGCCGGAGGATTGGTTCTCGATCTGCTTGATCGGCGCGCCGTGCTCACGGATGTTGGTCAGCGACAGGGCGACGCCGCCGCCCCGCTTGGACAGCTGCAGCGCGGAGTTCACGCCGCGGGCGATGGACTCCATGTTGTCCTCGATGCGCAGCAGGAAGCAGGAGACCAGCTCGCCGCGCTGGGCCTTGCCCGCGTTGAGGAAGGTCGGGGTGGCCGGCTGGAAGCGGCCGGCGATGATCTCGTCCACGAGGTGCTCGGCGAGGGCCTGGTCACCGCGGGCCAGCGCCATGGCGACCATGCACACCCGGTCCTCGAACCGCTCGAGGTAGCGCTTCCCGTCGAAGGTCTTCAGCGTGTACGAGGTGTAGTACTTGAACGCGCCGAGGAAGGTCTCGAACCGGAACTTCTTCGCGTACGCCCGGTTGTAGAGCGAGCGGATGAAGTCCATCGGGTACTGGTCCAGCACCTCGCGCTCGTAGTACTGGTGCTTGACCAGGTAGTCGAGCTTCTCCTCCAGGTCGTGGAAGAAGACGGTGTTGTTGTTGACGTGCTGCAGGAAGTACTGGTGCGCCGCTTCCCGGTCCGCGCCGAACTGGATCTTCCCGTCCGCGTCGTACAGGTTCAGCATCGCGTTGAGCTCGTGATAGCCGAGCCCCTGGAACGCGGCCGGGAGCGCCTTGTCCTCATGGCCCTTCTCGGGCACGACGACGTCGCGGTCGTCGACGAGGGTCTGCGCGTCTAGCTGTGCGAGTGTCGTGTCCAAAACTCTTCCAATCCCTGGGTGACGGCGGCCACGTCGTCGGACGTGCCCATCAGTTCGAAGCGGTACAGGACGGGCACCGCGCACTTCGCGGCGATGATGTCCGCCGCCTCGCCGTAGTGCTCGCCGAAGTTCGTGTTGCCGGCGCCGATGACCCCGCGGATCAGGCGCCGGTTCTGTTCCTGGTTGAGGAACGTGATGACCTGCCGGGGAACCGCCCCGACGCGGACGCTGCCGGCCCCGTAGGTGGGAACGACGAGCACGTACGGTGCGGTCACCAGCGGCGTCGGCTCGGCCGCGCGCAGCGGGAGACGGATGCCGTCGATCCCGAGCCGCTCCACGAACCGCGCCGTGTTGTTGGTGACCGAGGAGAAGTACACGAGCGACCCGGCGGGCACCCGCGCGTGACCCGGGGCCTCGGCCTGCGCCCGGAAGCGGGCGAAGTCGGCCGCGGTGAGGGTGGCACTGGCCGTGCTCATGCGTTCACCTCGCTCTGGCTGTCCTGCTGGGGGGAGGGTTGACGGACTCGGCCGTCCCCTCGCCGATGGTGAGGAGACGGCCGGAGGGGCGTGACCGCCCCCGAGCTGCTGCCGGCGTTCAGATCACCCGGTCAGGCCACCGACGAGGCGGAGACCCCGGCCGTGATGGTCGCGATCTTGTCCGGGCGGAACCCGGACCACGAGTCGTCATCGGTGACGACGACGGGGGCCTGCAGGTAGCCCATCGCCTTCAGCTCCTCGAGGGCCTGCGGGTCCTGGGAGATGTCCACGCTCTGGTAGACGACGCCCTTCTTGTCGAGCGCCCGGTAGGTGGCGTTGCACTGCACGCACGCCGGCTTGGTGTAGACGGTGACCGCCATGGCCCCTCCCCTTCGTCGAAGCTTTCCCTCGGTGTACGTCGATACTACATCTAGTGTTCGGCGCTGGGAACGACCCCAAGATGATGTATTGCACGCGTGTCATTCGGTGCACCGGGTGTCCACAGGCAGAGGGCCCGCGAACGCTCGCCAACCCGCGGATCCCTGCGGTTGCCGGGCCCGCCGTCCACAGCCTGTGCAGGACGGGATCCCCACATCCACACCGGCGTGTCCCGCCCGCTCCCGCGTGTCGCACCACCACCGCTGGTGCCGACACGCACCCGAGAACCCCATCATCTGGTCAACGCTCGGGCGGGCTCGGGTATGCCCCGGATCAGCTGGAGAGACTCACCACTGCTTGGCGCCCGGCGGCGGCGCGTCGGCGTCGTTCTGGTCGTCCTGCGGGCCCCCCGGGGCGCGATCCTGGGCGGCCTCGCGTTGACGCTGCTCCAGCTCCTGCTGGCGCGGGTCGGTGCCGGGCGCGGGCGTGGGACCGGCCGACGGCGACGGGGTGCCCGGGGTGGGCGACGGCGTCGGGCCGGCCGACGGCGGCGAGGACGGCGCCTGCTGCTTGTCCTGCAGCCGCTCCTCCGCCTGCCGCAGCTGCTGTCCGGAGTCCTGCGACTGCTGCGGGTCCTCGAAGCAGTCCGGCGGGGCGTCCCCGACCACCTGCTGTGCCTGCTCGTAGAGGGCCCGGGCGTCCGCCGCCCGGCCCTGTCCGGTGAGCTCGTCGCCGCGCTTCTCGATGGCCAGCACGAGGTTGACGCGCACCGGGCAGTCGTTGACGCCGCCGCCGACCAGCTCGAGCGCGCGGGTGAACTCGGTGCGCGCGCCCTCCCAGTCCGAGCGCAGCACGTCGGCGTCGCCGGCGGCCACGTGCGCCTTGTAGGGCTCGACGACGTTGACGACGCCGAGCCGCTCGGCGGCCGTACCGACGCCGGGGGCGTCCTGCCGCTCCCAGGCGTCCGCGGCCTGGCCGCCGAACAGGGGCAGGCTCAGCAGCTTGGCGGCGACCAGCAGGGCCAGCAGGACGACGGGTGCGGAGAACCACAGCAGCCGGCGCCGGACCCGGCGGCGTCCGATCTCCAGGTCCGCGGCACTCAGCCAGCCCCCGCTGTCCGACGCGGAGGGGTCGCCCGGCAGAGCCGGGGATCCGGGCATCGTGTCCGTCTCAGCGCGGCGCATCGGTCACCTCCGGGAGGCGTTCGGACACCGGGACCCGGACGCGCCCGGCTCGGCGGGAAACAGCCCGCCGTGGCGCCAGCCGCAGCAAATCCGCGCCGAGCAGGTAGAGCTCGCGGGCAACGATGCCGACCGCGGCCGCGGCGAGGATCCAGTACAGCTCGTACCGGCCGGCGACGGACCCCGCCTGGGCGGCGAGCCGGCCGGCGTCGGTGGCGGTCAGGGCGTGCTCGATCGGGTCGCCGGCGGAGCGGTGGGTGTAGGGCACGCCGAGCTGCCCGGCGACGGTGCGCAGCCGGTCCTCGTCGATCACGGACTTCGCGTCGACGGCCGGGGTGACCGACCGGTCCTGCACGTAGTCGGCGCGCTCGCCCGCCACGTACCCCTCGTTGGCCTTCATCCTGCCGCCGGCGGCGGTGCCGTAGCCGAGCACCGCTCCCCCGTTGACCGCGCCGGACGGGACGGTGAAGGGGGTGGGCGCCTGCCCGTCGGTCTGCTCGCCGTCCCCGAAGTAGAAGACGACGCGCGCGCGTTCGGGGTGCGCCGCCCGCGCCCGCTCGAGCTGCTGGGTGAGCAGCGGCGCGGCGACGGTCACCGAACTGCCGCGCGAGTAGGTGGTGACCTCGGGCCGGAGCACCTCCATCGCCGTGGTCACCGCGGTGGCGTCGCCGGTCAGCGGCAGTCGGGTCAGGGCGGAGGAGTCGAAGGTGATCAGGGAGAACCGGGCGCCGGGCAGCGCCGCGACCAGCCGGGCCGCGTCCTGCCGCACGCCGTCCAGGCGCGGCTTGGCCCCGCCGTAGTCCTCGGCCACGATCGACGCCGTCGTGTCCACGACGAAGAAGACGTCCAGGTCCGCACTGGCGTTCTGGGTGGTGCCCGCGCCGGGGATGCCGGGGCGGAACGCGGCGGCCACGACGAGCGCGACGAGGCCGGCCCGCCACAGCCACGACCGGGACAGCGACGTCCCCCGCGCACCGGGCGCACGCCGCTCGGCCCACCAGCGCCAGGCGCAGAAGGCGAGCAGGGCGACGCCAGCGACCAGCAGGAGGGGCACGGGCAGCACCGGCATCGTCGTCATCGGCGCAGCCTCCAGGCCAGCGGCAGCAGCAGGACCACGCCGAGCAGGGCGGCGACCAGCACGCCGTTCGGCCGGTCGCCCGCGGTCGCCTGCGGCGCGGACGTCAGCGCGGTGGCCTCCCGGGACTGCACCCGGGCGATGATCTGCTCCACGGCATCGGCGTCGTCGATGGCGTAGTAGTCCCCGTCGGTGGACTCGACCGCCTGCTGCATCTGCGCGCTCGCCCGGTCCCGGCCGCTGCCCAGCCCGAACTGGGCCGGGTTGAGCCCGTACACCCGGATGCCGTCCTTCGTGGCCAGGTCCGCCGCCTCGGCCGTCGTGTAGAGGGGCCGGCCGGCGAGCCGGTTGTCGGTGGAGAGGACGATCGACCGGGTCCGCGGCTGGCCCTTCTGGTCGAAGCTGTTGACGCACGTCGCCAGGCCGTCGCCGATCAGGGAGGAGCCGGTGCCGGTGAAGGTGCCCGCGAAGAATTCGATGTCCGAGGAGGAGAAGTCGAAGGCCTTGCCGGCGGTGGCCAACTGCTCGGCGACGAACTCGTAGTCGTCCGTCAGCGGGAAGACCTGCACGGCGGAGCTGTTGAAGATGACCATGCCGATCCGCTCCCCGTTGAACCCGCGGGCGAGCCGTTCGAACACGTCGACGACCTCGGCGTTGAACGAGAGCATCGACCCGGAGACGTCCATGCAGAGGATGATGTCGCGGTTCTTCTTCTGCGGGTCCAGGGCCGACGTCGACGTCGGCCGGGCGGCCGCCACGCCGAGCGCGACGACGAGGCCGAGGACGAGGGCGATGGCCGCGGCGAGGGTCACCCGGTACCGGCGCAGGGCCGCCGCGTACCCGGGCAGCGCGGTCAGCCGCTCGGTGTGGGCGACCGGGACGGCGGCCCCGCGGCGACGCCGGTGCCGCAGCAGCAGCCAGACGACGACACCGAGCACGACGGCGACGACGGGCAGCATCCACCACTGGATCAGCGCCACGCGCTCACCACCTCCCGGGCCGCGTCGACGGCACGCCGGGCGTCGGCGGCCTCGGGGACGCCGAACTCCGCCGGGTACAGCACGGCGACGGCGTCGGCGACGTCGGCCACGCCGGAGGCACCGGAGGCACCGGATACGGGCGCGCCGGTGGTCGTGCTGCCGGAGAGGCTGTTGCCGGACAATTCCCGCAGGTCCGCGAGCGTCATCGTGTGCGCGGAGACACCCGAGGCCTGGTGGGCGAACACCCGCACGAGGCGGCTGAGCCGCTGGTGCGCCTGCCGGGCGGTCAGTTCCCCGCGGTCCGCGGCGACGGCGACGGCGTCGATGCGGGCCAGGTAGTCACGCTGCAGGCCGGGCAGCCCCTCCGGGCCGGGCACCTGCCACTTCTTCCGGGACCGGCGGGTGCTGGCCAGCGCCCAGATGTACCAGGCCGCCACGGCGGCGAGCAGCCCGAGACCGATCCACAGCCACACCGGCTCGTACGGCAGCGGGCCGTAGAAGCGGCCGCCGTCGTTCACGAGACGTCCCTGAGCATGGGGTCACCGCGCACGGCGGTGGCTCTCCAGGAGCGCGAACATGGCGGGCACGACATCGGCGGTGGCGCCGACGCGTTGGTGGGCGATGCCGAGCGACCGCAGCGCCGCGGTGGTGTTCTCCCGCAGCTGCTCGGCGGCCCGGCGGTACTGATCGGTGAGCCGCCGGTCCCGACGCAGCGACTCGGGCAGCCAGGCGTCGGAGGCGACGTCGACCATCGCGTCGTCGCCGCCGGGGCCCGGGTCGGTGACGGGAGAGGTCAGGTCGGCGTCCTCGACGGTCAGCCAGAGGATCTCGTGCTGGACGCGCAGCCGCCGCAGCAGGTCTCTCGTCTCCGGGCCGATCGGCGCCTCGTCGGCGACGACGAACAGCAGCATCCGGCGGCCGGAGGAGTCCGCGACGTAGCGCAGGAGGCCGTCCGTGTCGCTGGCGGGACCGTCGAGGCGCGTGCCGCGGTACACCTCCTGCAGCAGCCGCTCCAGGTGGGGCTCCCCCGCCAGCAGCGGCAGGGAGCTGCCCCCGTCGGCGTCGGCGCGGGCCAGCCCCACCAGGTCGGCGTGCCGGCTGGCGAGATAGCCCATCACCCCGAACGCCATGATCGCGACGTCCCGCTTGGACTCCCCGCTGCGCGTGACGGCCGCCATGTTCCGGCCGGTGTCCGCGACCAGCAGCACGAGCTGTTTGCGCACGGCCACGTACCGTTTGACCAGGGTGCTGCCCTGCCGGGCGGTGGCCTTCCAGTCGATGTCGCGGACCTCGTCGCCGGCCACGTAGGTGCGCAGGTCCTCGAAGTCCAGGCTGCGGCCCTTGAACACGGACGCGTACTCGCCGTCGAGCAGGCCACGGGTGCGCCGGTGCAGATGCACGAACATCGACGACTTCACCCGGGTGAGCAGGGTCTCGGTCATGACGTGTCGGTTCTGTTCCGGTGGCGGGAGGGTCAGGGGGTGCGGACGGCCGCGACGACGGCGTCGATGATGGTCTCGACCGGCACGCCCTGGGCGACGGCCTCGAAGCCGAGAATGAGGCGGTGCCGCAGCACCCGGTGGGCGAGGGACTTCACGTCCTCGGGCAGCACGTGGTCCCGCCGGTCGAGCAGGGCGACGGCCCGCGCCGCCTGGGCGAAGGCGATGCTCGCGCGCGGGCTCGCCCCGAACTCGATGTACCGGGCCAGCCGCGGGTCGATGTAGCGCGCCGCGTTCCGGGTCACGTAGACCAGCCCGACGATGTACTCCCCGATGGTCCGGTCCAGGTAGACCTGCCGGCTCGTGGCCTGCAGGGTCTGCACGTCGTGCAGCTCGAGCACCGCGGGGTGGACCCGGTCGGGGGCGTAGACGCCGGCGTCGATGCGGCGCAGCATCTCCGCCTCCTCCACCGGCGTCGGGTAGTCGAGCACGTCCTTGAGCATGAAGCGGTCCATCTGCGCCTCGGGCAGCTGGTAGGTGCCCTCCTGCTCGATGGGGTTCTGGGTGGCCAGCACGAGGAACGGCTCGGGCAGCGAGTACTCGGTGCCGCCGATCGTCGTCTGCCGCTCCTGCATGGCCTCGAGCATCGCGCTCTGCGTCTTGGCGCTGGAGCGGTTGATCTCGTCGAGGAGGACGACGTTGGCGTGCACCGGGCCGAGCTGGGTGACGAACGCGGCCTGCGCGGCGTCGTAGATCTGGGTGCCGACGATGTCGGAGGGCAGCAGGTCCGGGGTGCACTGGATGCGCCGGAACGTGCCGTTGACGGCGGCGGCGAGCGTGGTGGCCGCCGTGGTCTTGGCCAGGCCGGGCACGGATTCGAGCAGCACGTGGCCGCCGGTGAGCAGGGCGACAAGCAGGGTCTCCCGCAGGCGCTGCTGGCCGACCACCTTGGCGTCGTAGGCGCTCGCGACCGCGGTGAGCGACCGTTCGGCGGCGGCCATGGTCTCGGCGTCGATGGCGGTCGACCGAAGGGACGCACTCGCGGACTGGCTCACGGTCAGCTCCTGCTCCGTCGGATGACATCGAGATCTCTCGCTGCTCGAAGCCTAGCCGAGGTGGCAGGAGCGGTGGGCGCACTCCCGGCGTCCGCTCAGGAACCGATCCCTCCCCCGATCCCGCCCGCAATGGCAGGATGGTGACATCCCGCGCTCTCACGTGCGGCTTCATTCGATCCAGGGGGAATCCATTGGACGCATTCGTGCCCATCATCGTCGTCGCGGCGATCGTCGTCGTCATCCTCGTCGTGCTCGTGCTGATGCTGATGCGCAGCTACCGCATCGCCGCGCCGAACGAGGCGCTCATCATCACGGGTCGCAGTGCCCGGACCAGCCCCAACGGGGACATCGACCTCGAATCCGGCGGCGCCCGGGTGGTCATCGGCGGGCGGGCCATCGTGCGGCCCATTTTCGACCGCGCCTTCGTGCTCAGCCTGAGCTCCCGGCAGATCCCGGTGGAGGTCGAGGGCTATTCGATGAACGGCATCTTCCTGCGGCTGCGCGGGGTGGCTCAGGTGAAGGTGGGCGGCAACGTCGACGACGTCCGCAAGGCCTCCCAGCGCTTCCTGGACCAGCAGCAGCAGATCGACCACTACACCCAGGAGATCCTCTCCGGCACCCTGCGCGCCGTCGTCGGCACGCTCACCGTCGAGCAGATCATCCGCGACCGCGCGTCCTTCGCGAGCCAGGTCCAGGCCGAGGCCGAGCACTCCATGAACAACCAGGGCCTGGTCATCGACACGTTCCAGATCTCGGCCGTCGAGGACGACGGCTCCTACCTGCGCGACTGGGGCCGGCCCGAGGCGGCGCTCGTCGCCAAGCGGGCGGCGATCGCCGAGTCCGACGCTAACCGTGAGGCCACCCAGGCCAGGAACGTGAACCTGCAGCAGGAGGCCGAGTCGAAGCAGGCCTTCGACCTGCGCCAGGCGGAGATCAAGGAGCAGACCGACGCGCGGCAGGCGGTGGCCGACGCCGCCGGCCCGCTGGCCCGCGCCGCCCAGCAGCAGCGGATCATCGAGCAGGAGGAGCTGATCGCGGTCCGCAACAACGACCTGCGGGAGAAGCAGCTCATCGCCGAGGTGCACAAGCCGGCCGAGGCCAAGCGCTACGCCGAGCAGCAGGACGCGGACTCGAAGAAGTACGCACGGATCGCGGACTCGGAGGCCCAGCTGGCCGACGAGCGCAATCGGGCCGAGTCCCGGAAGGTCTCCGCGGACTCCGAGGCCCACGCCATCGAGGCACGCGGCCGCGCCGAGGCCGAGATCGAGCTGCAGCGTCGCTCGAAGGACGCCGAGGCGGTGCGCCTGGAAGGCCAGGCCCAGGCGGACGCGCTCCGGGCCCAGGGCGACGCGGAGGCCAGCTCGCTGCGAGCCCGCGGTGAGGCGGAGGCCACCTCCATCCGCGCCAAGGGCGAGGCGGAGGCGAAAACCACCCGCGCCCGCGCCGAGGCGTACCAGCAGTTCAACGACGCCGCGGTGCTCGCCCAGGTGCTCGAGGTGCTGCCGACCGTCGCGGGCGAGCTCGCCCGCCCGTACTCGAACATCGAGAAGCTGTCCGTGTTCTCGACCGACGGCGAGGCGAAGATCGGCCAGAACATCTCGCTGGGTCTGGCGCAAGTGCTCGAGATGGTCGGTTCCACCACGGGCGTCGACTTCACCGAGACCCTGCAGCGCGCAGCTCGGGGTGGCCGGGAGGTGCGCGCCCGTGCCGAGGCCGGCGCCGCGTCCGACGGTGCCGCGGCTCGCGCGAACGGCTCGCACGGGGCGCCGCCGGCGCAGGAGAGCTGAGCGCTCCCCTCTCCGTCCCGCTGACGACGACGCGCCCCGGCCCTCCGCACGAGGACCGGGGCGCGCCGGCGTGGTCAGTGGCCGAGCGGCGCGGTCAGGGCCGGCCCCCGCGGTCGGGGTCGAGCAGGCCGGCGTCGGCGAGCTGGGCGGCCAGCCCCCGCCCGTCCGGGCCGGTGAGCCACTGCACGCCGTTGGCCATCGGCTGTGGCTCCCGGGCCAGGCCGCCGGCCAGCACCGCTTCCGACGCCGAGAGTTCGCGGATGCACACGGCGGCCACGTTCTGCGGGTAGCGGCGGGCGAACTCGCCGTAGATCGCCGGGTCGTGCTGGCCGTCGTCGCCGATCAGGATCCACTTGACGTGCGGGAACTCCTCGGCGAGCCGGCGCAGACTGTTGACCTTGTGCTGCTGGCCGCTGCGGAACCAGCGTTCGTGGGTGGGGCCCCAGTCGGTCAGCAGCAGCGGGCCGTCCGGGTAGAGGTTGCGGCTGAGGAAGCGGCGCAGCGTCGGGGCGACGTTCCAGGCGCCGGTGGAGAGGTAGAGGAAGGCGGCGCCCGCGTACTGGCGGTGCAGCCGCTCGTAGAGCACGGCCATGCCGGGGGTCGGGGTGCGGGCGTGCTCGTCCAGGACGAACGTGTTCCACGCGGCGAGCATGGGCCGGGGCAGGGCCGTGACCATGACAGTGTCGTCGATGTCGGACACGACGCCGATCTGCTGTTCGTCCGCGACGACGTGCACCTGGGCGGTCTGCGGAGTCGAGCCCTCCGTGGACAACCCGATCTCGTGCCACCCCGGCGGCAGGTCGACGTCGACGGCGACGTCGATGACGCCGCCGTGGTCCGCGGTGACCTCCACCTCGGTGTCGCCGATCCGCACCGTCACGACGGCGTCGGCGATGGGGATCGACAGGAAGGACCGCCAGCCGCGCACGCTGAGCACGTCCTCGCCGGTGAAGCGGTCCAGCAATCGTTCCCGGGTCATCACCGCCCGGCCGAGCACGCGGATCCAGGAGGTCGTGCCGTACCCGGTGGACGGGACCACGGTGGGCGTGAAGTTCCGGCGCCGGGCGCGGCCCTCCCGCCAGGCGTGGACCCGCTCCTCGACGCGGTAGGCGATGTTGCTGGCCTGCTCCTTC
This sequence comes from Tersicoccus solisilvae, assembly GCF_014643255.1. Classification (GTDB taxonomy): domain Bacteria; phylum Actinomycetota; class Actinomycetes; order Actinomycetales; family Micrococcaceae; genus Tersicoccus; species Tersicoccus solisilvae. Next base: position 88,145 of record NZ_BMJI01000003.1, read on the forward strand.
GCCTCGATCAGCAGCTCCTGCGCCTCCGGGAACCGCTCGGGGATGCCGTCACTGCGGCGCCACGCCCGGCGCAGGCGCTGCAGGGGCGGGCTCGGGTCTGGCTGCTCAGGCATCCGCCCAGCTTACTGAAGGCGCGATCCGGCCCGGTCTCACTCCTTGACCGCTCCGGCGCTCGCGTTCATGATCCGCCGCTGGAAGACGGCGAACACGACGGCCACCGGGATCGTCATCGGGGCCGCGGCCGCGAGCTTGAGCGGGAACTGCGCTCTCGGCCGCGGCCACGGTCTGGTTCACGGTCTGACTCACGACTCGACCTCCCGACGTGCCCGGCGCCGACCCGGACGCCCGTCGCGCTCGGCCATCACCCGCCGCAGCCGTAACCGGCCTCCTGCCATCCGCAGGCGTGGGCGGCGGCGTCCTGGGCCGCGGTGGCGCGCGCCCTGGAGCCCCGCTGAGCGAACCCCCCTTCGTGACGTGCGGCGATATCCTTCCGTCGGACGTGGCGGCCCCCTACGCTGTGCGCAGGGGGCCGGAGAACGCAGGGGAAGACGACATGGTGGAGTGCGGGCAGCGAGATGTCGTGCGGTGTCGTCAGACGTCGCTCATGACGACAGCCATCGACATCTCGGCGAGCCGAGCCGCATGAGCTCGCACCGGTGGGCGCTGTATGCCCCGATTCCGGAGAGCACGAACCGGCTCGACCGGCTGGGGCGGTTCGGCCTGGCCGCCACCGGGGTGGCCTACGCACTCCTCTTTCCCGCGCTCATGACGGTCATCGACGGCTTCCGTGCCGGCTGGTTCCGCGGCAACGTGTCCACGAACGTCGGCTACTGGATCGCCGGCCCGCTGTACGGATCGCTGTGCCTCTGGTTGATCCTTCGCCGCCGGCGGCGTCTGCGGACCCGCGACCGCGACCAACTGCGGCTGGACGTGCGGGTGTTCCGCGCGCTCCGCGCCCGGCAGCTGCCGGAGGACGCCGACGGGATGCTCCACCCGCTGACCAGCCTGCGCGACGGCGCCGGGGTGCAGACCGTCATCGCGCCCCTGGCCGCCGGCGCCTTCGGCGGCTACGCGGTGTACCGCGCCGGCACCACGACGGACCCCGGATTCGCCGCCCTCGCCTGGGTCGTCGCCGTCGTCGTCGCGGTCCTCGGCGTCGTCGCCCTGGTGAGTGGCGCGCGCAGGTGGCGGACCGGCAACGTGCTACTGGCCCAGTGGTGGGAGCGGGAACGGGCGCACGAGGCGGCGGACGCATGAGCCGGCCGAATCGCTGGGCGCTCTACGCCCGCGACCCGGAGAGCGCCAGCCCGATCGACCGAAGGGGGCCGTTCGGCCTGGCGGTGCTCGCCCTCGGCTCGGCGGCGTGCTTCGCCGTGGTCGAGATGGCAGCGCTGACCCTCCTGGTCCCGAGACGGATCCAGCCGCTCACCGGCGAGCTGATTCTGATCACCTCAGGCGGAGGACTGCTGTTCGGGGTGCCCATGGCGGCGCTCTGGGTGTGGTCCCGTCGAAAGGCGCGGTTGAGGGACGACCGTCAACCGCTGGTCGGTCAACTGCATCGAGCCTGGCATGCGCGGCGGATCCCGGACCAGCCGTTGCCCGGATTCCGCGAGGAGATCGAGAAGTCCGCCGGACGAGGGCGCGGATCGATCGCGATCGTCGTCTTTCTCCATGTCGCCCTGGTCGTGTGGTTGGTCCTCCGGGTCTCGACCACAGCGGACCCGACCCTGGTGGCGTTGGGCTGGGCCACCGTGCTCGTCCTCGCGTCGCTCCTCTGCGTGAGCTGACCGCGACGGCCCCTGGAGCCGCGAGATGTCGTTCGGCGCCGTCATCGGATCCCCATGACGGCGCGAATCGACATCTCGCCGCAGAAAAGACCGTCAGGCCGTGCCGACCGCCCGGCGCAGGTGCTCGGCGATGAGCGCGTAGCTCGTCCGCGCCAGCTCGTCGTCGAACCCGTCGTAGCCGTGGTCCGCCCCCGCGATCTCCCGGTACTCGACCAGGGCGCCGACCGAGGCGAGCCGGTCCGCGTACCGCTTCGCCTCGTCGTGGAGGATGTCGTACTCCGCGGCGATGACGACGGCGGGAGCGATGCCGGTCAGGTCCACGGTATCGGCGGCGCCGGCCGGGGACACGAGCCGATCCGTGCGATCGGCCGGCGGCGGGACGTACGCGGTGTCGAACACCTCGCGCATCCAGGGGCGCAGCAGGGGCTTCGCCAGCGGCGAGTGCTTCTGCTGCGGGTCGATCGACAGATCCAGGGCCGGGTAGTGCAGCACCTGCAGCGCGATGGCGGGGTCGGCCTGCTCGAATGCCAGGCGGGAGGCGCCCGCGGCCAGGCTGCCACCCGCGCTCTGCCCCCCGACGGTCAGCCGGCTGCCGTCCCATCCGTGCTCGGTGCCGTGCGCGACGACCCAGCGCAGCACCTCGTGCATCTGATACGTGGCCACGGGAAACCGGTGCCGGGGAGCGACGACGTAGTCGACGTTGAGCACCACCGCCCCGGTCTGGGCCGCGAGCGCCCGGCACAGCGGATCGTCCAGCTCGGTCGTCGCCATCACGAAGCCGCCGCCGTGCAGATTGACGTGGACGGGAGGCGTCGCCGACACCGGCGCGAGCGGCCGGTAGACCGTCGTGCGAGCGATCCCGACCGACGTCGGGATCACGAGCTCCTCGGTCGTCGCGGTGAACTCCGGCAGCCGGGCACGCATGCGCGCGGTCAGCCGGTGGCCCGCGGCCATCGTGCCGGCCTGCATCAGGCGCGCGACGGCGGAGGCGACGGGCGGGCGGGACAGGATCGACACGAGCGAACCTCCTGGTCGGCAGCCTTCACCCTAGCCACCTCCGTAGGCTGGTCGCATGGTGGACTACTTCGCGGGCGATCCCCGCACCAACCGCGAGCGCATGCTCGCCGGGGAGCTCTACATCGCGGACGACCCGGAGAGCGAGGCCGAGTCCCGCCGCGGCATGAAGCTGGCCGCCGAGTTCGCCGCCGCCTACCCCGAGGACCCCATCCGTGCCCAGGCAGTCCTCGGGCGCCTCTTCCGGCACGTCGGTGAGGACGTGCACGTCAAGCCGCCGGTCTACGTCGACTACGGCTCCTTCATCTCGGTCGGCGCGCACACGTTCATCAACTACGGACTGACCGCGCTCGACGTCGCCCCGAGCACGATCGGCGAGCACTGCCAGCTCGGCCCTCACGTCCAGCTGCTGACGCCGACCCACCCGCTGGACCCGCAGCCGCGGCGGGACAAGCTCGAGGCCGCCCAGCCCATCACCCTCGAGGACAACGTCTGGCTCGGCGGCGGCGTCATCGTCTGCCCCGGCGTCACCATCGGCGAGAACAGCGTCATCGGCGCCGGCGCCGTCGTCACCCGCGACATCCCGCCGAACTCGGTCGCCGTCGGCAACCCGGCCCGCGTGATCAAGACCCTGTGAGCGAGCCGGCACCGGTCGCGCCGACGCGCGACGACGACGGGGACGCCGACCTGCGCTCCTACGCCGCGATCGGGGACGGCCGGACGATGGCCCTGGTCGCCCTGGACGGGCGGATCGACTGGCTGCCGTTGCCCGGCCTGAACGGCGTGCCCGCCTTCTGCGCCCTGCTCGACGCCGACCTCGGCGGCTACTACGGCGTCCGTCCGGTCGACGACTTCACCGTCACCCGGGAGTACGTCGGCGCGACCAACATCCTCGCCACCACCTTCACGACGGCGACCGGCAGCATGCGGCTCACCGACGCCCTCAACGTGGGCGTGGCCGGCCGGCTCCCCTGGGTCGAACTGGCCCGCCGGGTCGAGGGGCTGACCGGCACCGTGCCGATGCGCGCCGTCGTCATGCCCGGCACCGCCCTGCGCACCGCCTCCCCCTGGCTGCACGACACCGTGCACGGGCTGGTGCTGCGGCTGGACGGGCTCACCCTCGGGGTGCGCGCCGGGGAGGGCACCGACGTCAGCACCGAGGACGTGAGCCTGCGGATCACGTTCACGGCCACCGCGGGATCCCGGCACGTCGTCGGGCTCGTCGCGACCGAGAAGGAGCCGCTGTTCCTGCAGCCGCCCGCCGAGCTCGACGCCGGCATCGACCGGACCATCGACGCGTGGCGGGCCTGGAGCGACCAGTTCTCCTGGGACGGGCCGTGGCAGGACCAGGTGCACCGCAGCGCCCTCGTCCTCAAGCTGCTGCTGTACGCCCCGACCGGCGGGATGACGGCCGCGGCGACGACGTCGTTGCCGGAGTCGACGACGGCGCCGAAGAACTGGGACTACCGGTTCGCCTGGGTGCGCGACACCGCGTACGGGCTCAAGGCGCTGTTCCGGTTCGGGCTGCGCGAGGAGACGCACGCCGCGATGAGCTGGATGCTGCGCCGCGTCCGCGAGCACGGCCCGCAGCCGCAGATCTTCTACGCCCTGGACGGGTCGCTGCCCCCGGCGCGGGAGCAGCGCACGGATGCGCCAGGGTGGCGCGGCATCGGCCCGGTGGTGAACGGCAACGCCGCCGCCGACCAGCTGCAGTTGGGGATCTTCGGCGACCTGTTCACCATCGTCCGGCTCTACGTCGACCACGGCCACGTGCTCGACACCGAGACGGGACGCGTGCTCGCCGCCATCGCGGACCTGGCCTGCGACCGGTGGCGCGAGCCGGACGCCGGGATGTGGGAGCTGAAGGAGAACCGGCACTACGTCACCTCGAAGCTCGGCGCCTGGGAGGCACTGACCGGCGCGGTGCGCCTGGCCGAGGTCGGCCAGATCCCGGGCGATGCCCGCCGCTGGCAGGCCGAGGCGGAGAAGATCCGGGAGTGGGTGCAGACGGAGGGGTGGGACGAGAACCGGCAGACCTACACCTGGTACCCCGGGTCGACGGAGCTCGACGCCTCCATCCTGCTCCATGCCATCAGCGGCTTCGAGCGTGGCGACCGGATGCGTTCGACGATTCGTGCCCTCCGGGACCAGCTCGGTTCGGGGCCCTACCTCCACCGCTACTCGGGCATGCAGCGCCAGGAGCACGCGTTCGCGGCCTGTTCGTTCTGGCTCGTCTCCGCACTGCACCTGACCGGCGACCGCGCCGACGCGCGGACGCTGATGGACGAGCTGGTGCGAGTGCTGCCCAACGACGTCGGGATGATGGCCGAGATGGTCGATCCCGCGACCGGGGACTTCTGGGGCAACCTCCCCCAGGCGCTCAGCCACCTGGCCCTGGTCAACGCGGCGATCACGCTGGCCGATGCGGACGGCGACTCGGCCGACGGCGCGGCCGACTGAGTACTCACGCCGCCGCAGCGATGGTCGCCCCGATGCACACGCCGAGGCAGGAGAAGAACACGACCCCGGCGAACAGGGCGTGGAAGATAACCGTGCGCGGCATCCGGCCCCGGAAGACGGCAGCGATCGCCGCGCCGTAGTCCGGCCAGAAGCCGCGGCGCTCACCGGTCAGCCGCCGGCCGCGGGCGATGAGCAGGGAGTCGCCGAGGCTGTTGCCGGCCGTGATCGCGGCGAGGGCGAGCCATGCCGGCAGCACGTTGCCGCTGACCAGGAAGCCGATCCACAGCGCGAGGCCGGTGAGGGAGAGACCGACGTGCGTGAGGACCGTCGAGGCCGAGCGCCCGGCAGCGTTCCGGAGCGTGCCTGACTTGCGGAGCATGCTCGACCTGCGGAGCGTGCCTGACCTGCGGAGCGTGCTCGACCTGCGGAGCGTACTCGACCTGCGGAGCCATCGGACCAGCAGAGCCACGCCCGCGGCCGCCTGGATGATCCACGCCGCGAGCACCACGAGTGCCATGCCTCGAACGGTACGACGTTCGTAGTGCCTTGTCACTACGAACGTAGTAGTCCGATGCTACGGTGAGCCGGTGAGCACTCGGGAACGCGCCATTGCCGCGGCGATCCGCCTGGTCGGCACCCAGGGCGTCCGCGCCCTGACCCACGGGCGCGTCGATGCGGAAGCCGGCCTGCCGCGGGGGTCGACGTCGAACCACTTCCGCACCCGCGCCGCCCTCGTCGCCGGGGTCACCGACTGGATCGCCGAGCAGGAGCGGGCGCTACTGGCCGCGTCGATGACCTCGCCGGGGACCCTGGACGAGGTGGTCGACGCCTTCTGCGGCGTTCTCGAGGACCTGACCGGCGCGAACGCCGACCGCACGCGGACCCGGTACGCCCTGTTCCTCGAGATGGGCGGCCACGCGGACGTCCAGGCGCCGCTGCGCGCCCAGCGGGTGCGCTTCGAGGCGTGGACGCGGGAGCTGCTCACGTCGCTCGGCGCGACCCAGCCGGACGCGGCGACCCGGGCGTTCATGGCCTTCAGCGCCGGCCTCATCCTCAACCGGCTGACGGTGGACCGGGACGCTCCGCTGCGCCCGACCGTCGAGCTCGCCGTCCGCGGCTGCATCGCCGCCGTCTGACGGCGTCGTCGGCGGGATCGGTGGGTGGCCGTCAGCCGGTGGCGTCGTCCCGGTTGCCGAGCCAGGCGAGCAGGTCGGCGTCGTCGGAGGTGAACCGCTGCAGCTCTTCGCCCCCGTCGCACCGGCACAGCGCGACCGTGACCCCGGTGGCGGACCGCCCCACCACGCGCCAGTGGCCGCCCGCGTCATCCCAGCGGCGCAGCGTCTCCAGGTCGGCTGCGGCGCTCATCCGGCGCTCCCGGCAGCGCCGTTCACCAGGTCGGCGAGCACGGTGGCGTGGCTCAGCTCGACCTCGAGTCCGGCAGGGTAGTGGTCGGCGATCCGGGCGTACGTGCCGGGGTCGTCGACCCGGGCCGCCCGGTACCGATCGCGCGTCGCCATGGTGCCAGCCTGTCACGCCCGCCGCTTCACCGCCCGGCCCATGAGCCGTCGTGAACCCCACCCCGACGCTGTTCCGGGATCAGCCGCGGTACCAGGCGGACCAGGATCACCAGGACGATCAGTTCGACGAGCGTCTGTGTCACCACGATGCCGGGCACCACCGCCATCTCCCCGGGCAGTCCGAGGGTGATGGGCAGCACGACGAGCGAGTTGCGGGTGACGCCGGTGAGGACGACGGCGCGCCGGCCGGCGACATCCAGGCGGGCGACTCGGCCGGCGACAACGCCCACCGCCACCATGAGGACCGCGAACAGGACGAAGACCGGGACGGCGAGCAGCACCGTCGTCGGCCGGCTCACCGCACGCGTGATCTGCGAGGCGACGACGACCGCGAGCGTCGCCATCATCAGCGGCACCATCGCGGCCGCCCCGCCGTCCAGGAGCACGGCGGCCGCGCGGACGTCCCGCTCCCGTGCGGCCTGCGTCAGCCACGCCGCGGCCAGCGGCAGCGCGATGAGGGCCAGGAAGGCGGTCAGGAACGGACCGAGGTCCAGCAGGCCGAGGACGCCGGGGCCGACGGCGAGCGCCAGCACGGCCGGGACCGCCAGCAGCTGGACGAGCATCAGCACCGGCGTCGACGCGACGAGTCGGTCCGCCGCGCCACCGGCCAGCCCGGTGAAGACGATGACGTAGTCGATGCAGGGCGCCAGCAGGACGACGAGCGCCCCCAACAGCAGGGCCGGCCGGCCGGCGAGGATCGTGGACAGCGCCAGCGCCACGACGGGGACGGCGACGAAGTTCACGGCCAGCACGGTGACCAAGAAGCGGCGGTCGGCCAGCGCCGCACCGATCCGCGCGACGGGCACGGCCAGGAATGTCGCGTAGAGCAGGAGGGCCAGCACCGGCAGGATCATCGCCTCGGCCGGCACGGCGGTCCCCGGAATCAGCAGCCCGGCGGCGGCACCGACGGCGATCGACCCCAGGTACAGGGCCACCTGGTGCCGCTCCATCCACGCCCGTCCGGTCACGCCTCCATCCTGCCCGCTCTTCCCTGCCGGGCCGCGCGGGCTCCCCAGAACGCCGGCAGGCCCGGACCCCGTCGCACGGGATCCGGACCTGCCGAGGTGAATCGACGGCTCAGACGAGCACGTCCGCCGTCTTCCACAGCCGCTTGGTGGCCAGGGCCGCGCCCTGGCCGAGCGCCTCGAGCTTGGCGACGGCGATCTGCGGGTGCACGCGGCCCCCGAGCCCGCAGTCCGTCGACGCGATCACCCGCTCGCGGCCCACCAGCGAGGCGAACCGCTCGATCCGGTCGGCGACCAGCTCGGGGTGCTCGATGACGTTGGTCGCGTGGGAGACGACGCCCGGGATGATCGACTTGCCCTCGGGCAGCTCCGTGTCCTGCCAGACCCGCCACTCGTGCTCGTGCCGGACGTTGCCGGCCTCGAACGAGTAGGCGCCGGCGTTGACCTGCAGCACCGTGTCGACGATGTCCTGGAACGGGATGTCGGTGGTGTGCGGACCGTGCCAGGAGCCCCAGCACACGTGCAGGCGGACCTTCTCCTGCGGGATGCCGCGCAGCGCCCAGTTGGTGGCCTCGATGCGCACCTTGAGGAAGTCGAGGTAGTCCTCGACCGTGGGCTCGGGGTTGATCTGGTCCCAGCTCTCGGCGAGCGACGGGTCGTCCAGCTGGACGGTCAGGCCGCCGTCGACGATCGCGAGGTACTCCTCGCGCATGGCCTCAGCGGACGCCCACACGAGTTCCTCGGGCGTCTTGTAGTAGTCGTTGCCGATCCGCGCACACGAGCCCGGCGAGAGGGAGGCGAGGAACCCGTCCTCGATGCCGGCCTTCGCCAGGGCGGTCGTGAGGTTGGTGACGTCGGAGCGGACCAGGTCGTGGCCGGTGTAAGTCAGCGGGGCGACGACCTTCGGCTGGATGACGGGCTTGCGGCCAGTCAGGACGCCGCCGTTGGGGTCGGTGTACGCCTCGCGGAACCGGGACCAGTCGCGCCGGTCCGGGAAGGACGTCAGGACGATGTTGCCGGGGCTGGACCGATGCACCTCGGGGTCGGCCCAGCGGTCCCCGTCGCCGGGCTGCAGGCCGCCGAGCCGGGAGAACGAGTAGTTCCACCAGGCGCCGTAGTCGACGTCGTTGCTCATCTCGTGGCCGTACTCGCCGTCGTTCGGGATGTCGATGCCGAGTTTCTTCTGCCGGGCGACGATGTCGACGACGGACGCCTCGAGCAGTTCACGGAACTCGTCGGTGATCCCGTCGGCCTGCCGGGCCGCGTTGGCGGCGAGCAGTTCCGGGGTCCGGGGCAGCGACCCGGTGTGGGTCACGCGGATGTGGTCGGTGTTCAAGGACATGGCAGGGCCACCTCTCCATCGGTCCTGGCAGTAGCACCGTGCCCGAATCGGGAGGTTGCTGCGGCGTCGACGAGCCAGGTCTCTCGGCCGCTCCGGATGGTTACCCCGCCAGAACTACCAGAGGCGTGGCCGAGCGCGCAAAGGATGTCGCCGCACGCCGACCCGGAGCAGCGGCTACACCGAGTGGGACGGAGGTGGCGGCTGTGACGAGATCGGGATGACTCCTGTCACACCGGTCACACTCGGTGTCGTGGTTGCACCGCTGCTCCGGCCGACCCGGCGTCAGAAGCGGTCGCGCCCGTACCCGAACACGTATTCCGCGCCGGTGGCGTCGATGTAGGCGTAGCCGGTCGGCTCGTCTGCGCCCGGCACATCGGAGGCGTTGCCGCGCACCGCGGCGTCGTCGGCCGGAATCGTGTACGGCAGCGTCCCTGACGGGGTGATCGCGCCGCGGATCAGGTCGACCAGCGCGTCGGTGAGGACGCCGAAGGTGCCGACGACGGCCGACGCGCCCGGTGCTACCCGGTCCAGCAGCCACGGGTTGGTGAAGTTGACGGCGAGCACCGTCGGCACCCGCTCCTCGATCTCGACGATGCGATCGGCGTCGATCCCGGTCTCGGCGTCCAGGGCGATGGAGAGGTCGGTGTCGGGCTTGTCGTTGAGCAGGGACATGCCCGGCCGCACCCACAGCAGCGCGTGGGTGGCGTCCTCGAGCACGTCGACCACGGTGATGCCGTCCGTCCCGGCGAGCGCGTCGCTCACCTCGCCGGCGATCGTCGCCGTCTCCCCCGCCGCGTCGTTGCCGGTGAACACCTCGACGTAGAGGCGGACGACGTCGTCCTCACGCGCCAGCGGCAGCACCCCGGCGTCGTTGCGCAGCAGCACGAGCGACTTCCGGTGCGCCTCGTCCGCGAGCGCCTGGATGCCCGAGTCCTCGGCGATGGCCTGGGCGGCGTCGGGGTCGACGTACGGGTTCTCGAACAGGCCCAGCTCCATCATCTCGGTCAGCAGGTAGGTCACCGAGCGGTCGAGCTGCGCGGCGCTGACCAGTCCCTGCTCGACGGCGTCGATGAGCGGCTGCGGATTGCCGTCACCGGCGAACGCGTTGACGCCGGCGTCGATGGCGCGGGCGAATCGCTCGGAGCGGGTCGCGGACTCCATCCCCCAGGGCATGCCGGTGGAGATGCCGGTGTCGGAGTTGATGTAGCCGGTGAAGCCGAGCTCGTTCCGCAGCACCTCGGTGAGCAGGTACTTGTCGTAGGCGAAGCCGACCTCGTCGAACGGCCGGCCGTTCTTCAGCTGCGCGGCCGACATGGCGTTGATGGTCGTCGCGTAGTAGGGCATGATCGACGTCGTCCCGGCCTCGATCGCCGCCTGGAACACCGGCAGGTGGTAGCGGTAGAGGCTGCCCGCGGTGGGGTACGGCTGGTAGCGGCCGTGCTCGAAGTGCGGGTCGTGGCCCTTGTCGCGCGGGCCGCCGCCCGGAAAGTGCTTGGTGGTCAGCGACACCGAGTGGGCGCCGAGCGTGCGCCCCTGGAAGCCGCGGGTGACCGCGCCGATCATCGCCGCGGCCCGCTCCGGGTTCTCCCCGAAGGTGCCCGAGGCGCGGGACCAGCGCGGTTCGGTGACGATGTCCGCCATGTACATGTAGCCCTTGGTGATGCCGGCGGCGCGCCACTGCCGGGCGGCGAGCCGGCCGAACTCCTCGACGAGATCGGCGTCGCCCGTGGCGGCCAGGCCCAGCTCGCCGGGCCACTGCGACATCTGGTCGGCGGCCTCGGCGACGCCGAAGATGGCGCTGTCGGAGACGTGGTTGCGCGGGTTGGAGACCATGACGACGGGGATGCCGTGCGTCGAGGACTCCGCCAGCTCCTGCAGGGCGTTGGTCCAGACGGCGAGATCGTGCGACGTCGGGTTGTCGCGGATGATCAGATACCGCAGGCCCAGGTCGTTGATCGCCTTCTCGGAGCCGGTGTAGTCGAGGACGGGCGGGTCGAAGCGGTACGTCGAGGAGGTCTCGGCGGCCCAGAAGTTCGTGTCGGACCACTTCTCGTGCGTGTTCAGCAGGCCCTGGTCCGGGTCCTCGATGATGGCGGAGGCGCCCATGTAGTGGGACGTGATGAGCATCAGGCCGGCCTTCTCCGCCGTCGTCATCCGCCCGACGAGGTCGGCCACCCGCTCGGCAACCGGCAGGCGCCAGTCCTCGTACGGGTCGAGGACGCCATTGCCGTTGAGGTCCTTGAACTCGAGGCCGTCGACGGTGAGGATCCGGCTGCTGCGCGCCCCGAGAGTCGGCTGGGTGGTGGGCATGGGGGTCCTTCCGGGCGAGCGGCATCGTCGACAATCGTTCCCGAGGCTAGTGAGCCACGCCTCGCGCTGCCCGGGGTTGCCAGCGGTTGCCGCGCGGGGACGGGTACCCGGCTCAGCGACGCAGCTGCGCGAAGGCGTCCTCGAAGGCGGCACCGACGTCGAGGACGGCGAGGATGCGATCGCGCAGCTCGCCGATGGGCCGATCGTCGAGTTCGACCCGCCCGGGCTCCTCCGGCACCGCACCGATCGCCCGCAGTAGCCGGTCCTCCTCCGTCTCGGAGATGCCCCCGATCACCGGCACGTCCTCCAGCGCGTCGCGCAGTTCGGCCTGGCCGGCGCCGGTGCTGCTGCGCAGGACGGTGATCGCCGCGTCGAGCCAGGACTCGTCGTCGTCCTCCAGCTCGTCGATCGCCGCGGTGATCAGCTGGTACAGGTACAGGGTGGCGGCGCGCGCGGCGGGGTAGGCCTCCTCGTGCTCATCGAACGGCAGGGCGAGCGCTCGATCCACGTACCGCTCCGCCCTGGCGCGATCGTTCCTCCACGCGCGTGCTGCCTTGGCGAGGAGGTTCTCCGCGCCGATCAAGAGCGAGGCGCTGAACGGCAACAGCGTCCGGCCCGACGCGAGCTCCGCCCCTCCTAGCGGTCGATCGGCGAGGTCATGCAGGAGGGATCGTGCCATCGCCTTCGGGTCCTCGGTCATGGCACGAGGCTAGTACCGCCCGCCCGGTCGTGTCCCATCCACCCCTCGACATCGCGGCTCCACCGGAGCCGATTGGGAATCATGACGACGCCGATCGCCATCGAGGGGCTGCGGCAGGTGCGGCTGGGCCTGCTGAGCCGGCGGGACCTGCTGAGCCGGCTGACCGGGACGGTGGTGGAGATCGGCTCCGGGGCGGGCCGCAATCTGCCCGACCTGCCGGCGTCGGTCGACTGGATCGGCACCGAACCGAACCGCCGTCTGCGTACCACGCTGGCCGCCGCCGCCCGGGAACGGGGACTGCGTCCGCCGCTGGCCGCGCGGGCCGAGGCGCTGCCGGTGGAGACGGGCAGCGCGGACGTCGTCCTGTCCGTGGTGGTGCTGTGCAGCGTGGACGATGTCGATGCCGGCCTGCGCGAGGCCCGCCGGGTGCGACGGACCGGGCCGGTTTCGTGCGCACCTGCCTCGACGCCTACCTGATCAAGGGTGGCCCCCGGGCTTCGCCTGGCCGTTCGTGGTGTTCGACGGCGTGGTTCAGGCCTCACGTGAGACCTGTCAGCGATCAGTTGCCGAACATCGGCCGGTCGTCGAGGGCTGCCTGGACCTGGCTCACCGTCAAGCCAGTCACGGAGGCGACCCAGCCACGTGACCCATCGCCTCTTGCCACGACCTCACGCACGAGTGAACCGAGGCGGTCGGCGCAGCGATTGACCGACGTCATGGCCTCACGGAGCTCGTCCGTCATCGCCGCGAGCCGCTCGGCGTCGTCCTCGGATCCGGCGATCACCTGCTGCGACTGATCGTCGAACTCGAACCGCCAGTCCGCCATGGTGCCTCTCTTGTCGTCGCGACCAGGGTAGGGACACGCCCGTCGGCGGGTCCACTCGGGCACGAGGCGACGGTGCGCGACGTTGATTCGTCATCAGGGGCGGACCATCCACATTGTCGGTGCTCCCTGGCAGCATGACGACATGGGGCCAGCACCGGAAGCTCAAGATCTCCCCCGTCACCGTTGTTCCGTCTCCGCGCTGCGCGCGCAGGTGGAGCAACAGGTGAGGATGAGCGTCGAACTCTTCGGGGAGATCAGGGAGTGCCGGATCTACGGGGGCATGGCGCACGCCACGTTGATCGAATATGCGACGGGCAGACCAACGGCGTCGCTTCCGTCGCTTCACCTCACCGCAAGGTCGTCGGTGCTGCAGGTCGGTGTGGGCGACGTCGTCGATGTCACCGGCACGCTCGTCGTCGACGCGAAGAGCCTCGGCACACGACTCGAGGTGACAGGGATCAAACACCGGCCACACGCCGGACTTGGGCCCGTTGCACGCGCTCTCCGCTCCGACGCGGTTCGCGGCGATCCCCGGCTGTCCGAGGCTGCGCGCGTGCTGATGGAGAGGGCGACACGAAACCGCGGAAGCATCGACCTCGCCCTCCCGTCACCTCTCCGGCTGCACTGCATCGGTCCTCGACACGGCGCCACCCGAGCGGACATCGCCGGGCCACTGAGCCCGCCAGAACTCCGCGTCCAAGCCACCTGGGCAAGTCCCGCGTCCTTCCACGAGCCCGACCAGATCATCGCCGAGCTGGCAAAGGTCAAGGACGCCGACCTGATCCTGCTCTACCGCGGAGGCGGCACCTGGCGAGACTGGCTGCCGCTCAGCGACATCGGTCTCCTCAATGCGGTCGTCGCCTCGCCCGTCCCGGTCATGACCGCGCTTGGCCACAGTGCTGATCAGCCGCTCGTCAGCGTCGTCTCCGCCGTCGACGTCTCCACTCCCACTGAGGCGGCGCATCAGATCGCCGCTCGACTGCGCCGAAGCAGCGGACCGCCGCACACTCGCCGACGGGTGGGCGGCAAGGCGTGGCCGCCTGCACCGCCTGCCGCCCGCCCCGTCGTCATGGACGAGGAGGTGAAACGGCAGCTGGAGGAGACGCGCGTGCGCCTCGTGCAGCTGGAGGAGCACGCGACGGCGCTCCGCGCGGACGCCGCCTCGGCACACGATGCCGCTCGATGGCAACACCACCATCGCGTCGCGTGCACTCGTGCGCTGGCGCTCGAGAGAATCGGGACGCGCGGACGCTCGCACGCGCTCATCACGCTTCTTGCCGGGGTCATGGCGTGTATCGCTCTGTCACAGGCGGGCACCACCCTGCTCGGCCCGTCACTTCCTCTCCTGTTCGCGCTCGTGGGCATCGCATTGCCGGTTCTCGTTCTCCACTTCCTGCGAGCGCGGAAGCGGGCCGTTCGTCCACGTCGCCGCGTCCGTCGACGATCCCCGACGCAGTCTCCGCCCCCGTTCGGTTCCGAGGCCTGGTTCAGCGGCATGGAGGCGGTGCGAACACCACGACGAATGCGAGCTCTCGATCACCATTGAGCCGATATTCCCGGCGAACGAGGTACTGACAGAGCCTCCCTCCCGTCCTCGTGCCCGCGTAGCGTGGCCGTCATGGAGTACACACGACTGGGATCGTCGGGACTGAAGGTCAGCCGCATCGTGCTCGGCTGCATGAGCTTCGGCACGCCGGGCTCGCAGCTGGAGTGGTCGCTGGGCGACGACGACGCCGAGCCGATCTTCCGGCAGGCCGTCGAGGCGGGCATCACCTTCTGGGACACCGCCAACATCTACGGGCACGGCTCGTCGGAGGAGATCGTCGGCCGCGCCATCGGCACGTACACCTCTCGCGAGCAGGTGGTCCTCGCGACCAAGCTCTTCTCCCCCATGCACGACGGCCCGGGCGGCCAGGGTCTGTCGCGCAAGGCCGTGATGGAGCAGGTGGACGCCTCGCTGAAGCGCCTGGACACCGACTACATCGACCTCTACCAGATCCACCGGTTCGACCCCGAGGTCCCGGTCGAGGAGACGATGGAGGCCCTGCACGACGTCGTCAAGGCCGGCAAGGTGCGCTACCTCGGCGCCTCCTCGATGTGGGCGTGGCAGTTCGCGAAGCTGCAGTCGGCCGCGTACGAGGGCGGTTGGACGCCGTTCGTCTCCATGCAGGACCAGTACAACCTGCTGATGCGCGAGGAGGAGCGCGAGATGTTCGGCCTGCTCGAGGACCAGGGTGTCGGCTGCATCCCGTGGTCCCCGCTCGCTGGCGGCAAGGTCGCCCGGCCGTGGGGCCAGCACGGCACCAAGCGCTCGGACGAGGACCGGCAGACCGACATGTTCGGCCGGCCGCTGTGGCGCGACGGCGACGAGCAGGTGGTGAACGCCGTCGAGAAGATCGCCGGCGAGCGCGGCGTGTCCATGGCGCAGGTCGCCCTCGCGTGGGTGCTACGCAATCCCGTGGTGACCGCCCCCATCGTCGGCGCCACCAAGCAGCACCACCTCGAGGACGCCGTCGCCGCGCTGGACCTGGAGCTGACCGACGACGAGGTGGGCGCGCTCGAGGAGCACTACGAGCTGCGCGAGCCGACCTTCTTCTAGATCGGCACCGCCCCCGAGAGACTCGACCAGCAAGGAGACCCATGGACTGCCGACCCCTCGGACGCACCGGCGTCCAGGTCAGCCCGCTCTGCCTCGGCGCCATGATGTTCGGCCCCTGGGGCACCGACGACCGCGCCGACGCCATCCGCATCATCCACCGCGCGCTCGACGCCGGGATCAATGTCGTCGACACCGCCGACGTCTACTCGGCCGGGGTCTCCGAGGAGATCGTCGGCGAGGCGCTGCAGGGACGGCGTGACGACGTCGTGCTCGCCACCAAGTTCGCGCTGCCGATGGA
The DNA here is from genome assembly GCF_014643255.1 of Tersicoccus solisilvae. GTDB lineage: Bacteria > Actinomycetota > Actinomycetes > Actinomycetales > Micrococcaceae > Tersicoccus > Tersicoccus solisilvae. The sequence continues at coordinate 104,023 of NZ_BMJI01000003.1, forward strand.
CGACGACGTCAACCACCGGGGCGGGTCGCGGCGCTGGATCATGCGCGAGGTGGAGAACTCGCTGCGCCGGCTGCGGACCGACCACCTCGACCTCTACCAGGTGCACCGCCCGAGCGCCGACATCGACGTCGAGGAGACCCTCGGCGCGCTCACCGACCTCGTGCGGCAGGGCAAGGTCCGCTACCTCGGCTCCTCGTCCTACTCCGGGTCGCAGATCGTCGAGGCGCAGTGGGCGGCGCGGGAGCGCCACCTCGAGCGGTTCGTCACCGAGCAGCCGCCGTACTCGATCCTCGTCCGGGGCATCGAGGAGGACGTGCTGGCCACGACGCAGCGGCACGGCATGGGCACCCTGACCTACAGTCCGCTCTCCGGCGGCTGGCTCTCGGGCCGGTACCGGAAGGACGCGCCGAGCGCACCTGCGTCGAGCCGCCGGCCGAGCGCCCGGTTCGACATGAGCGCCCCCGCCAACCAGCGCAAGCTCGACGTCGTCGAGGACCTGGCGCAGCTGGCGGAGAGCGCAGGCATGAGCCTGATCGAGCTGTCCATCGCGTTCGTCATCAACCACCCGGGCGTGACGGCGGCGATCGTCGGACCGCGCACGATGGAGCAGCTCGAGTCCTACCTGCCGGCCGCGGACATCACGCTGACGGACGACGTGCTGGACCGGATCGACGAGATCGTCGCGCCGGGCGTGACGCTCAATCCCGACGACAACAGCTACGGCGACCGGGAGCTGCAGCCGGCGTCGCGTCGACGGTGAACGCGCCGGTGACCCGGCAGTCACACCCGCTGGTCGGCGTCACCGTCGTCTCGCTCGCGATCAACCTGCCCGGCCCGCTGGCCGTGGGTCGGCTGGCGTCGCTCGGGGCGTCGGTGACGAAGGTCGAACCGCCGTCCGGGGACCCGCTCCGGGCGGCCGCACCGGCCTGGTACCGCGACCTGCACCGGGACGTGACCGTGGTGACGCTGGACCTGAAGCGGGAGGCCGCCCGTCTCGAGGAGCTGCTGACCGGCGCGGACGTGCTCGTCACGGCGATGCGCGCGGAGGCGGCTGCACGACTCGGGCTGCCGGAGTTGGTCGCGCGGCTCGGCCTGGCGCACGTCGAGATCGTCGGACACGACGACGGCCGGCCCGGGCACGACCTCACGTTCCAGGCGGAGGCCGGGCTGCTGTCCTCGACCGACGCGGAGTTGTCGATGCCGGTGGCTCCCGTCGCCGACCTGCTCGGTGCCGAACGAGCGGTGTCCGCCGCGCTGGTCGCCCTGCGGCTGCGGGAAGTGGGTGCCCCGGCGCACCAGCGCGTCGTCCTCGCCGAGGCGGCACACGACGCGGCGGCCGCCCTCCGGCACGGGCTCACCGGTCCCGGTACGCCGCTCGGCGGCGGCCTGGAGCAGTACGGGCTGTACGCGACGGCCGATGGGCACGTCGCCGTCGCGGCGATCGAGCCGCACTTCGCCGCACGGCTGACGCAGCTCGTCGGTGGCACCCGTGCGGAGCTGACCGCGCGGTTCGCGGAGGACACGTCGGCGGCGTGGGAGCGGTTCGGCCGCGAGCGGGACCTGCCCATCGTCACCGTCCACCAGATTTCCCAGCACGACCAACCAACCGAAGGAGACACATGAGCACCATCGCCATCGTCGGAGCAGGCAAGGGACTCGGCGCCGCCGTCGCCCGCAAGTTCGGATCCGAGGGGTTCGACGTCGCGCTGATCGCGCGCAACCAGGAGCGGGTCGACGCACTGGCCGCGGAGCTGCAGGGTGAGGGCATCACCGCCCGCGGGTACACCGCAAACGTGCGGGACCCGCAGTCGCTCATCGCCGCGCTGGATCGGGCGACGCAGGAACTCGGCCTGATCGAGGTGCTGCAGTACAGCCCGCTGCCGCAGAAGGAGTTCCTGCGCCCGGTCCTGGAGACCACGGTCGAGGACCTCAAGGGCGCCGTCGAGTTCTCCATCTACGGGCCGGTCGCCGCCGCCCACCAGGTGCTGCAGGGCATGCGCACGCTGGGCACGGGCTCGATCCTGCTCGTCAACGGCGGGTCGGGCGCGAAGCCGAGCTCCGGCGTCGCGGGCACGTCGATCGCCTTCGCGGGCGAGACGGCGTTCGCCGCCATGCTGCACGAGACGCTGAAGGACGAGAACATCGGCGTCGGGCAGATCATCATCCCCGGCGCGATGGGGGACGAGGGCTCGACCAAGAGCCCGGCCGCGGTCGCCGACAAGCTGTGGCACCTGCACACCCACCACGACGAGTTCCGGGTGTACGCGGAAGAGCTGCCGGGGTCGTGGGAGCCCACGGCCTCCTGACCGCCTGACACGAACGCGAGCCCCGACACCCATCTGGTGCCGGGGATCGCTGTTTTCGGGGGGCGTCAGCCGGCGAGGAACGGGACGAGGAGCGCCGCCAGGGCCTCCGGGCCCGCGTCGTGGCCCTGGTCCTCGATGACGGAGAACGTGCCGTTCGGCACCGTGCGGGCCACCTCCTCGGCGCCGAAACGCAGGAAGGCCGGACTCGCGCCGCCCGCGATCGCCAGCACCGGCACCGGGATCTCCGCCCACCGCGCCGGCACCGAGCTGTCCCCCATCACGGCGTCGTCGTAGGCAAGGGTCGGGGCGAGGGTTTCCATGCCCGCCCACGCCGGCGAACCGCGCATGCCCGCGACGGCCTCCGGCGGCATCCCCACCCGGCGCAGGAACGCGGCCACCGCCTCATCGGGTCGGTCCGCCGCCAGTGCGGCGGTGAGCTCGGCGGTGTACGCCGCCGCCGCCGGGCGCGCCTGTTCGGGCATGAACGGGGGTTCGAACACGGCGACGCGACCGACCTGTCCGGGGCCCAGTGCGGCGGCCGCGGCGAGAGCCAGCGCTCCCCCGGACGAGATCCCGACGAGGGCAACGGGTCCGCCGGTCGCGGCGATCAGCGCGGCGAGATCCTCGATCTCCCGTTCGACCGCGTACGGCGCCGTGTCCGAGCTTCGCCCGCGTCCGCGACGGTCGTAGAGGTGCACGGTCAGCCGGTCCCGCAACTGCTCGGCCAGCGGCCGCATCGGACCGGACTCGCGGAAGCACATCGCGCCGTCGATGAGCACGACGGACGGGCCGGACCCGGTGGTCTCGTGGTCGATGACGGTTCCGTCAGCGGAGATGGTCTGGGACATCGATTCCTCCCTGGCTGGGCGATCCGTCGCGGACCGCGGTGGTGGTGTACGCGGCCGGCATGCCGCGGCCGAGCAGCCCGTTCAGTTCGTCGAGCGCCGCGCCGAAGCCGCGTTCGACACCCCGGGCGATGGCGGCGTCGCGATCCGTCGTGGAGTGGTACCGGAGCTCCGCCGTGAGGAGGGTGATGTTGCCGGTGGCCGCCAGGGTGAGGGTGGTGACGGTGGGGGCGAGCGCCGTGGTCACCGCACCGTGCTCGTCAGAGGAGTTCTCGACCCAGGAGATCCGCTCGGGCGGCACGATGTCCCGGTACACCGCTCGCATCCAGTGCTCCTGGCCGTCCGTGCTGCGCAGCCGGTAGTGCCAGATGCCGCCAGGTCGGAAGTCCACGGTGCAGTCGACGACGGGACAGGACGGCGGGCCCCACCAGCGTCGGAGATGCTCGGGACGGGACAGGGCCCGGAAGACCTTCTCCCGCGGGGCGGTGAAACGCCGGGTGAGGATGAGGGCCTGCGGCAGCCGCGTCACCGTGGTCGCCGCGATCATCCGTCCTCCTCGGGCATCTCGTCGAGGTAGTCCTCGAGCCGGTCGATGCTGGCCGACCACAGCCGCGTGTGGCGGCGCGCCCAGGCCTCGACGCGTTCGAAGGCGCCGGTTTCCAGGTGGCAGTGCCGACGCTGTGCCTCGCGGCGGCGCGAGATGAGTCCGGCGCGCTCGAGCACGGTGAGATGCTTCGAGATCGCCGAGGTGCCGAGGGGGAAGCCCGCGGCGAGCTCCGAGACGGTCGCGTCTCCGTCACGGAGCCGATCGACCAGGGCGAGGCGTGTCGGATCGGCCAGGGCCGTGAACGTCAGCGCCAGCTCGTCACTTCGCCCCTTATTTCCGCTAACGGAAATTTCCATATGAGTAAAGTAAGCCGGGGTTTCGCCGCGGTCAAGAAGGTAGAGGCCAGAAGCCTGCCGTCACCGGTGTGTGCCGCGTGCCGATCCCCAGTGGGGCGCGCATGACGACCGTTCAATGGACGACGATGGTGTCCGACTCGCTCAGTTGCCGTCGGCGAGGCGTCGGATCTCCGGCGCCACCGGCCGGCCGGCCTTCTCACGGGCCTTGATGTAGACCTTCGCGGCGGCCTGCCGATTCGCCGCGCTCCGGGCGCGGAAGGGCTTCTCCCCGGCGGAGGGGGGTGCTCTCCTGGCGAACCTGCTGGACCACGGCGGGCGACCAGGAACGGCGCTGCCGCGCGGGGCGGCGGTCTCCCCAGCCGAGTGCGTGTGCCCTGGTCATCCATCCTCGATTCCGGTGGCTCCAGTCTGCCGAGCGTCGTTGACGTCGTCCAGCGACGCAGTCGCGTCGTCGTTCAGCCAGGCGAGCACCTCGCGCAGCGACGGCGGGCGCGTGCTCGTCGACACCGGCCTGACGGAACTGCACCCGCTGGTCGCGGACATGGATCCGCACCTGACTCCCCTGGCCACGCAGGAGGGGGCGATCTCGACCCGGAGCTGATGTGGCTCCGGGAACTCGCGGCCCGCGCGTCAGAAGGTGATGATCGGCTTGATCGTCTGCCCGCTCTTCGAGTCCTCGAACGCCTGGTTGATCGACGCCAGCGGATACGTCTGCGTCAGCTTCTCGATCGGGAACTTCCCCTGTCGCCACAGGTGCACCAGGGCCGGGATGAACTGCTGGGGGACGGCGTCGCCCTCGATGATGGTGCGGAAGGACCAGCCCTTCATCAACGAGCTGCCGACCTCGAAGGACACCTCGTCGCCCGGGGTCGGGGCGCCGACCAGACCCACGCGGCCGTTGATGCCGACCGAGTCGGCGGCCTGGCGGGTGACCGCGGTGATGCCCGTCGTGTCCAGGGCGACCCGGAAGCCCTCTCCCCCGGTGATCTCCTCCACGCGGGCCGCAAGGTCCTCGGAACCGGAGTTGATCGTGTGGGTCGCCCCGAACTCGCGGGCCGCCTCCAGCCGCGAGTCGACGAGGTCGATGGCGACGATCGTCGTCGCGCCGATGGCCGCCGCCGCCATCGTCGCCGCCGACCCGACCGCGCCGGTGCCGAAAATCGCCACCGACTCCCCCGCGCGGACGGCCATCGAGTTGATGATCGCGCCGGCGCCGGTCATCAACCCGCAGCCGAGCGGCCCGAGGAGTTCCAGCGGGGCGTCGTCGTCGACCTTGACGACGGAGCGCTCGGCCGCGTTGACGTGGGTGGCGAAGGACGACTGGCCGAAGAAGTGGGAGGAGACGGAGGTGTCGCCGTCGCGCAGGGCCGTGGAGCCGTCGGGCCGGGTGCCGGCGAAGTTCCGGTCGTACATCTCGACGCAGTAGGAGGGGCGGCCCGCCAGGCACTGCCGGCAGGCGCCGCAGGAGTTGAAGCCGAGCACCACCTTGTCGCCCGGCTTCACCGACCGCACGGCGGAGCCGACCTCCTCGACGACACCGGCACCCTCGTGGCCGAGCACCGCCGGCAGCGGCGTCGGGTAGACCTGGTCACGGATGATCGCGTCGGTGTGACAGACGCCGGTGGCGACGATCTTGACGCGCACCTCGGTCGGCCGGAGGTCGTCCAGCTGCAGGGTGGTGATCTCGAACGGCTCGCCCTTGCCTCGGGTGATGGCTGCCGTGATGTCCATCGATGACTCCTTCGTCGGGGGTGGATCGGCGGTCACGACCGACTCTAGACTCCCCCACCGACGAGTCGCGCCGGCTCCGGCCCCGGTGCGGGCCTCGGCGCCGTCATCCGAAGAGCCACTGGACCTCGGTGCGGTCGTTGCGCCAGTCGCGGTACTCGAAGACGAGGTTGATGATGGTCGTCAGGATCGCCACCACCAGAGCCGACGCGATGCGTTCGCCGTACCCCTTGACCTCGCCCCACAGGACGCCGCCCCATCCGAGGCACGGGTGTCAGCGATGCGGCCGCGGTGAGCATGGTGAGCAGGACCAGCCAGAGCAGGAGACTCCGTTCCCGGGGGCGCTCCGTCACCACGTAGGTGGCGAACCGCAGGGTGCGCGGGGTCGCGATGACGCCCTTGGCCAGCGTCCGCTCGTCGCCGGCCGGCCGGATGACCACCTCGTCGTCCAGGCGAAGATCCGTCGCCGCGCCGCCGAACGCCTGCATGAACGCCCGTGGGAGGGCCCCGGCCACCGTGTTCACCGCGTGCTTGATCGCCTCGATGCTCTCCGTCGTCCCAAAGAGGCGGATCAGCATGACCTCATCGCGTTCGAGGCTGACGATGCCCTCGACGGAGTCCACCTGGATGAAGAGGCACTCGCTCACGGCGAGTTGCTGCTGCACGGCGTCCGGCAGGCGCGCCCGGAGGCGCTCGACCTGCGCCCGGCGCCAGGCCTCGGTCTCCGGTCCCTGGTGCGGCAGCCAGGAGGTGCTGCGGAGCGCCTCGACGGCATCGTCGCGGGTCAGCGTCCGGCCCGGCGTGGGGAGGGTGAGGACGGCGCGCACGTTCCGATTTTCGCAGACGAGGGCCGGCACAGGAGGAGGATGTCGCACGGCGATTCTCGACGGGCCACGTCGACCACGGTCGAGGCAACCGTCTCGTCCCGGCGTTCCTGCCCGCTGGTGCTGCGGGGCAGGAATGCCGGGACGCGTGATGTCGGCGCATCGACCGGGTGCTGGTCACGTCCCGGAGCGCTGACGGCGACCGAGGTAGGTCGACAAGCCGACGGCCGCAAGGAGGGCCACACCGTTGAACACGTTCGAGGCCCATCCACTCGCGCCGGACAGCGTCAGACCGCTCACCGAGATCGACACGAACACGGCACCGATGATGGTTCCCACCACGTTGAAGAACCCCGGGCGGATCGCCGTCGCACCGAGGAAGACCGCGGCCAGTGCAGGAAAGAGCAGCGAGTTGCCATCGGACGCCGATCCCGATCCGGTTCGCGACAGCTGGAGTACACCTGCGACTCCCGCGATGGTCCCGGCGACGATGAAGCTCCACCACACGTTCCTGGTCACCGGTAGCCCGACCAGCTTCGCCGCGGTCGCATTGGAGCCGATCGCGTACAGCGAGCGCCCGTACGGCGTGTGCGTGAAGAAATACCACGCCACGGCGCCGACCGCGAGGGTGATGAAGAAGACCAGGGGGATGCCCAGCAGCCGGGAGGAGCCGAAGCGGACGAGCGCCGGATCGATGCCTCCGATGATCGTCTGCCCGTTCGTGTACCAGATCATCAGGCCCGAGAGCAGCATGGCCATCCCCAGTGTCGTGACGAACGGACTCATCCCGAGCCTCGTGACGAAAAAACCGTTCACCACTCCCACCAGCATCCCCAGCAGGATGGGCAGGACGATCGCGACCCAGAGGGGCAGGCCCAGCTTGGCCATGAACCCGGCGCAGAGCACCTGGGACATCGCCGCCGTCGCGCCCAGGGAGAAGTCGAAGTAGCCGGACACCAGCGGGAACAGTGCTGCGACAGCGACGAGTGCGACCACTGCTTGGCTGCCGAGTATCACATTGAGGTTGTTGATCGTGGGGAATGCTCGCGATGATGCCGGGAAGAAGGCGAAGAACACCCAGACCAGCACGGTCAGGGCGGGCAGCGCGTACCCCTCGAGCAGCTTCAGTCGCATCGGCCGACGCTTCACCGGAACGGCGGCGGCATCAGCCGTCGTGGCAGGCATGGTCTGTGTCATGATCGCGTCTCCGTGCTCGCATCGTTCATTTTCTTCTCGCGCAGGACCAGGCTCGTCAGTCCGTCGACGTCGAGTTCGCCGGCGAGGACCTCGTCACTGATCTCTCCACGACTGAGGACGAGGGTCCGGTCACACAGCGCGTGGATCTCCGCCAGGTCGCTGGAGGCGACCACGACCGCGCAACCGTCGGCGGCGGCGCGGCGGATGATGTCATAGATGTCCGCGCGGCTCATCACGTCGACGCCCTGGGTCGGCTCGTCCAACAGCAGCAACGTCGGCTTCCGCTGCATCCATCGGGCGATCACGACCTTCTGCTGGTTTCCACCGGACATCGCGGAGAACAGCGCGTCCGGACCGGCGACCTTCACGCCGAATGACCGGATGAGATCCGTGGCTCTGCGCCGTTCGCGGCCACGCGGCATGAACCCGTGGGTCCAGTTGTCCGTGAGCGTGCCGATGGCGAGGTTCTCCGACACCGTCCGCTCCAGGAACGCTGCCTCTCCCGCACGGTCCTCGGGCACCAACCCGATACCGGCAGCCATCGCGTCGCCGATGTTCTTCGGACGGTACGGCGTGCCGTCGAAGTCCATGCTTCCGGCTTCCGCCGCGTGCTCCCCGAAGATCACCTTCAGGATGCTCGAGCGTCCGGAACCGACGAGGCCCGCAAGTCCGAGGATCTCGCCGCGATGCACGGTGAAGTCGATGCCGCGCAGCGGTCCACCCCGAAGTCCCGACACCGAGAACACCGGCGCCCGATCCCCGCTGGACGCCTCGCCCGTGGGCCGGAGCGCCTTCACCGCACGCCCGGCCATGGTCTGGATCAGCTCGTCTTCGGTAGGAGAATCGTCGACGATGGTGCCTGCCACCCGACCGTCGCGGTAGATCGTGAAGTCGTCGGCCACAGCGAGCACCTCGCGCAACCGATGGCTGACGATCACGACCGTCTGTCCCAGTTCGGCACGACGCCGTACGCGTTGCAGCAGCACCTCCGACTCGTGCGCGGCCAGCCGTGCCGTCGGTTCATCGAGCACGAGAACCCGGCGATTGTCCTCGTCCTGGTCCTGCAACGCACGGGCGATCGCGACCATCGTGCGGTCGGACGGTCGCAGCTCGCGCACCGGTGTCTCGGCACGCGCGTCCAGCTCGTACTCCCCCAACAGGGCGTTGACGCGGCGCCGCAGCGTTCGCCAGTCGATTCCGGGGCCCCGACGCGGATACCCGTTGTCGAGTGCGAAGTTCTCCTCGATGGAGAGGTCCTCGAACAGGCCGAGGTCCTGGTGCACGAAGCGCGTGCCGGCGGCCTGGGCGGTCGTCGGCGTGTAACCGTGCTGCAGGTCGAACGGCTGCCCGAAGATCTCGAGCTCGCCAGCGTCGGCCGAGTACACGCCGGCGAGAATCTTGATCGTTGTGCTCTTGCCCGAGCCGTTGCCGCCGAGAAGGGCGTGAACCGTTCCGGGACGCACCACCAGAGACACGTCGTCCAACGCGCGAGTGCCCGAGAAGTCCTTGCTGAGATGAGCCAGACGCAGCGCCGCGGCCGTCTCCAGGTCTCCCGGAGACGCCGCCGACGCGCCGCCTATCACCGCGTTCGTCACTTCCCCCACGCCTTGAGGAACTTCGAACGGAAGTCGACCGAACCCTCGTATCCGCCCGACATCGGCATGTTGTGGTCGGCGTCGATGACCTGCACGGACTGGCCGATGTAGGCCGGATCCTGCTTGTTCATCACCCTGAGCGCGGTGTCGATCGATCCCCATCCCTGCCACGCGTTGCCCATGGCGACCGTCGCATTGATCCCGGATTTGCCGTTGCGGATCATGTCGATGGCGCCGTCGCCGCCGAAGGCGCCGATCACCGTGAGCTTGTCGGCGAGGCCGGCCTGGTCGATCGCCGCGGCGAGCCCCGTCTCGAGATAGCTGTCGGTGGGAACGATCAGGGCGTTCGCGTCGGGATTGGCCAGCAGCGCGCTGGTGACCTTCTGCAGGTAGGAGTTGTCGGCCGTTTCCGGATCGGAGACGTCGATGGTCTGCAGAACCTCGCCGCCACCCAGCTTGGCGAGCTGGTCCTTGAAGGACTGGGTGATCCAGGGACCCCAGGCGTTGGTGGTGCTGTTGATAACGATGGCCTTCACGTTGCCGTTGTTCTTGCCGTAGACGTAGTCGGCCATGAGCTGACCGAAGACACCGAAGAAACCGGTCTTGGGTGCGTCCTTGAGCCACAGCCGCTCCGAGTTCCACACCTTCGGGGAACAGTCGTCGACGCCCCCGCCACCGATGATGGTGACGCCGGCATCGTGCGCCTCCTTGAAGGCGGCCGCGGCCGCGCTGCAACTGATGCCGATCGGCACGAGGACGTCGGCGCCACCCGCGATGGCCTGCCGGATCGCGGTGGCGAAACCCTCAGGATTGAGCTTCCCGTCGACGATCTTGCCGGTTCCGCCGGCCTTCTCGGCTGCCTCCACCACGGCCGCGGCAGGCTGGTGGCAGGTGGCGAGCTGCTCGCCGCACGACATCACGTACACGTTCATACTCTTGGGAACGGTGGTCGACGCGAGGTCCGACAGGTCCGAGCCCACGCCCTTGTACGCCTCGTCGAGGGCTTGCTGGACACCGGCACTGGTTTCACCGCCACCGGTGTTGGTCGCGTCGCCGGACGTACCAGCGCCATCGCTGCAGCCGGAGAGGACGAGCGCGGCGAGGATGAGCGCGGATGCTGTCTGCGCTGCCTTGGCCTTGATCACAACTTGCCTCCATGAGATCGGCGACGGCGCTGGACTCAAGACGGCCGCGCTGCCGCAGGGATCGGTTCGGTGACCCTGATCACACAGTCAAGAGGCAGGAAGGAGCGAGAACCAGTGGGACGTGGCGATGGAAACCATCGACGGGCAGGATGAGTGCGGTCCGTGACGTGTCCCTAGAGTCAACGTCCATGACGATGACGACGCCCTCCGCCGCCGAGCTCTTCTCGCTGGAGGGCACGGTTGCCCTGGTCACCGGGGCGACCTCCGGGCTGGGCCTGGCCGCCGCCGAGGCGCTGGCCTCCGCGGGCGCGCGCACCGTTCTCAGTGGCCTCGAGTCGGCACACCCGGGACGGATCGCGGCAGAGCGCGCGATCGACGGCTTGCCGATCGAGGGCATCGCCTGCGACGTGACGTCACAGGCCCAACTGGAAGAACTCGTCGCTCGGACGCTCGACCGGCACGGGCGGATCGACACGGTGTTCTGCAACGCCGGTCTCGCACTCGACATCGGCCCGCACACGACCAGCACCGACGAGCAACTGGACCGGATGTTCGACGTGCACGTGCGCAGTGTGCTCCGGCTGGCCAACCTCACCCTCCCGCAGATGGCCGCGCACGGTGGCGGCTCGTTCATCATCATGTCGAGCCTGTCCGGCCTGCGCGGAAACGCCCGGCTCGGCTTGTACGGCGTGACGAAGGCCGCCAACGCCCAGCTTGCCCGCAACCTCGCGGTGCAGTGGGGCGAGCACGGCGTACGGGTGAACGCGATCTCGCCGGGCGTCATCGCCACGGAGTTCGCCAAGCCCATCACCGAGGGCGAGGAGCGGGAGGCGCGGCTGGCGAAGACGCCGATGCGCCGCTTCGGGGACGCGAGTCACGTGGCAGGTACGTTGCTGTACCTGGCCTCCGCGGCAGGCGGATTCACGACCGGCCAGAACATCGTCGTCGACGGCGGCACCCTGGTGGCCGACTGATGGACGGACGTGCTCACGCAGCGAGCTGGGCCTCCAGCCACGACTACTCAGCGGAGCTTCTGAGCGCCCGTCCTGGTTGAGGGGCGCAACGGCAGATCGGAGCCGAACTCGACGCGCTCGGCTGTCTTGCGGAGAATGCCCACGAGCCAGCGCAGGGCAGGATCGTCCTTCTTCGACGGATGCCAGTAGACGACCTCGACCAGCATCGGCACCGGGACGGGCGTACGGGCGACCATGAGCCCCAGTTGATCCCCGTAGAGATCGGCGACCCGCTCGGGCACGAAACCATACCCGTCGGTGCCCTGGATCATGAACGGCACGGGGAGGAAATCGGACACCCTCATTGCGACGACCGGCGTCACCCCCGCACTCATGAGCGCATTGTTCGCGACCATCGGCACCCCATCGGCGAAGGTCACGTCCACGTACGGAAGCGTCTTCAGATCCTCCATGGAGAGCGCACCGTCTTGCAGGCGCGGATGGTCCCGACGCACGAGGCAGACGAAACGGTCCGAGAACAGCGACTGGTGCTTGCCGGGCAGCGAGCGGTCGGACGTGGCGACGATGACGTCCTTGCGGAGCAGGTCCACCGGGTCGACCTGGTACAGCGCGTCGAATTCCACCGAGGTGCCCGGGGCCTCGTCCGCGAGGACCTCCAGCAATGGAGCCGTCATCACGGACAGGGCGTAGTCGGATGCCGAGATCCGGAACCGCCGGTCGCTCGTAGCGGGGTCGAAGGCCGGGCGGAGCGTGAAGGTCCGGTCGACCTGGACCACCGCTTCGCGGACGATCGGCTGCAGGGCTCGGGCCCTGTCGGTGAGTTCGAACGTGCGGCCACTGCGGATCAACAAGGGATCGCCGATCACCTTGCGGAGCTTGGCGACCGCGCCGCTGACGGCGGGTTGCGTGAGCCCAATGGCCTCGCCGGCGCGGGTCAGGCTGCGCTCGGTGAGGACGGCATCGAGTACCACGACGAGATTGATGTCGATGCCACGAAGATCGTCCATACCGTGAGTCCCGCTCCTCTGCGCGTCGCTCACAGCATAACCAGGCAACAGGTCCGACCCGCGCGGGTCCGGTCAGAGCCGGTCTGCACCGTAGGTGCGTCGCGCCCGGGGGACCGTGTACGCGGGACTGGTCCGATCGACGATCGTGTTCTCGATGGTGCCCAGACCCTCCACGGTCATCGTGACGACATCACCGACCTTCAGCGGCGGCGGTGTCAGGGTCCCGCTGCGCGCCCAGTGTTCGGACAGAGCGCCTCGTGAGGCGGTGCCCGTCGCGAGCACGTCGCCGGCGCCCACCCAGGCATCTCGAGACGCATGCACGAGCAGCTCCTCGAACGACCAGGACATGTTGCGCAGGTTGTCGGTGCCGACGACCTCACCGTTGATGGCGACAGACATCTCCAGGGCGTACCGGTCGCCCTCCCGGTACTGCTCCAGCTCGTCGGGCGTCGTGAGCCACGGACCGAGGGTGTTGGCGAAGTCCTTGCCCTTGGAGGGGCCGAGTCCCACCCGCATCTCGTTGCCCTGGACGTCCCGTGCCGACCAGTCGTTAAGGATGCAGAAGCCGGCGATGTGCTCGAATGCCTCCTCGAGAGAGACATCACGGACCGTGTTCTTCACGATCATGGCCACCTCGAGCTCGAAGTCGAGCTTCTGCGTGAACGGAGGCATCGGGATGCCGGTTCCGGTCGGCACGACCGACCAGGGATTCATGAACAGGAACGCCGGCGCTTCATACCACTGCTCGGGCACGGTGCCGTCACCGGGCTCGTTCTTCTTCATGCCGGCGATGTGCGCCTCGAACGCCAGGAAGTCCCGCATGGCGCGCGGCTCGACAGGTGAGAGCAGCTCCGTCTCCGAGACGGCCTTGCGCTGCTGTTTCCCGCTGCGCAACAGGACGTCGTAACGCTCGGCCTCCGGTGCCCGCAACAACGGCAGGATCTCAGCGTCCAGGGGAAGATCGTGCACTCGATCGTGGCGGACCGTGCCGGTGTGCGCGATCCCCCGCTCCACGTACCGGACGTACCGGGGCATCAGTAGTCCAGGGTCTCGTAGAAGTCGCGCTGACGCGTCTCCAGGGCGGGGATCGCCTGACCGAGCGCCCACTGCTCGAAGTGCGGGTAGGTGCCGTGCTTCTTGAAGGCGGCCTCGTCGGTGTACACCTCGAAGATGCGGAAGACGTTCGACTCCTCCGGGCTCTGGTACGCCTGGTAGTACAGGTTGCCGGGCTCGTCGCGGGAAGCCGGCGAGAGCTTCGCCAGAGCGGAGCGGACGGTCTCCTCCTCTCCGGACTTGGCGATCCAGGTTGCGCTGCAGACGAAGGCCATCAGGGTTCCCCTCTCGAGTTCACGGCCGGATTGTTCCCGGTCGTCTTTCACGCTACGGATGCCCCGTGGCCTCGACCACCGGTCCGGATCGATGCCTCCCATCGGCCGAGGACGAGGTCAGCGGGTGCGGACCCGCGGGCGGCTGCGGGCCGGGGGAATGTCAGGAACCGGCCGGCTGCACCCCACCCTGCCGGTGAGCGTGCCCAGACGCTCCACGTCCAGCGTGACCTCGTCCCCCTCGACCAGCGGTGGAGGCGTGCGAACACCGTGGCGTCCCCACAGTTCGCCCAGGCATCCTCCGTTGCCCGCCGTGCCGGATCCCAGCACGTCGCCGGGGACCACGCGCGTGTTGCGCGAGGCGTAGGCGACCAGCTCCCCGAAGGGCCACCCCATGTTCGAGAGCAGGTCGTACCCGACCCGTTCGCCGTTGATCCGCGCCTCCAGCTCGAGGGCCAGGAACCCCTCGTCGTCGATGAGATCGGAGACCTCGTCCGCCGAGACGATCCATGGGCCGAGTGCCGTGCCAAAGTCCTTGCCCTTGGCCGGCCCCAGTCGCACCTGCATCTCACGGGCCTGCACATCGCGGGCGGACCAGTCGTTCATGATCGTGTACCCGAAGATCGCCCGCGCACCCTCGGCCGCCGTGAGGTCCACTCCGCCGCGGGGCGGGGCACCGATGACCGCCGCGACCTCGAGTTCGAAGTCCAGCGCCTCCGTGGCCGGCGGGGTGACCGCCTCGTCGGGGCCGAGCACGGAGTGTGGGTTGGTGAAGTAGAACGTGGGATAGCGGTACCAGGAATCGGGCACACCCCCGACGCCGTCCACGGAGACCGAGACTCCCTCGACGTGCTCCTCGAAGGCGACGAAGTCCCGGATCGTCGGTGGGTCGAGTGGAGCGAGCAGCCGCACATCCCCCAGTGCGGGCTCGCTGCCGTCGGCGGCGCCGACCAGCCGCTCCCCCGCCGCCAGGGCCGCGTCGAGCCCGGCCTCGAGCAGACCGGCCGTCGTCGTGTCGTCCGCGAAGGCGATCATCCGGCCTTCATGCACGATCCCCTCGTGCTCGGCCCCTCGGTGCTTCCAGCGTGCAATGCGCATCTCAGTCCTCCAGTATCGCGACGGCGCGGGTCCAGCCGGCGGAGGCACCGCGCACCTTGGTTGGGAAGCAAGCGACGGTGAACCCGTCGTCCGGCAGCGCCTCGAGGTTCTGCAGCTTCTCGATCTGGCAGTAGGCGACGTCGGCACCGGCCTTGTGGCCTTCCCAGACGGTGCTGGCGTCGCCGGTCTCCTCGAAGATCCGCCGGCCGATGCTCACGGGCATGTCCCACCCCCAGGCGTCGGTGCCGACGACGCGGACACCCCGGTCGGTGAGGTGCTTCGTGGCCTCGCGACCGAATCCGATCCCGGTGTCGATGTAGTCGTCCTGTCCGTAGGCAGCCGAGGCGACCGTGTGCACGAGCACGATGTCGTACGGCAGGAGCTCGTGCCCGGCCCTCGAGAGCGCGTCGTCGATATCGGCAGTGGTGACCAGGTGCCCGTTCGGGAGGTGCCGCAGGTCCAGCTTCACGCCAGGTCGGTAGAACCAGTCCAGTGGCACCTCGTCGATGCTCCACGCCTTCTCCCCGCCGTTCATGGTGGGGTGGTAGTGCCATGGGGCATCGACATGGGTACCGGCGTGCGTGGTGACGGTCATCGTCTCGGCCGCCAGCCCCTTCCCCTCGGGGAGCTGCTCGGGGAGGATCCCGTACATCGCCTGCAGGTCCGCGAGTCCGGCGATGTGGTCTTTGTAGTCGATCCTCGGCCGCAGGAACGGCGGATCGACGGGAACGACGTCGTCCAGCGGCATCGAGAGATCGATGATGGGCATGTGGTCTCCTCGACTCGGCGTCCCTACATCCTGGGTCAACGCGCGTCGCGGCGGCACTGGGTACCAGGGATGGCTCACATCGCGGAGTGCTAGATCCGGCTCTCCCCGCCGTCCACGAGCAGCGTCTGCCCAGTCATGAAGGCCGCGTCGTCGGAGACGGCGAAGGAGACCACCGCGGCAATGTCGCCGGGCTCGCCGGTTCGCGGGATGGCTTGACGGGAGCGGACCACGGCGAAATGCTCCGCCGGCACGTCGTGCAGCGCGTGCGAGGTCGCCGTCAGGCCGGGCGCCACCGCGTTCACGGTGATCCCGTCGCGTCCGAGCTCGGTGGCCAGGGCGCGGACCATACCGGTGAGAGCTCCCTTGCTGGCGATGTAGTGCGTCATCCCGGGTGGAGGGGCGAACTGGCTCGACGACGTGATCATCACGATCCGGCCCCAGCCGGAAGCCTGCAGGTCGGGAAGCGCTGCGCGCACGATATGGAAGGCACCGTCCACGTTCACCCGGAACGTGCGCGACCATGCCTCCGGGTCGAGCTCGCCGAACGGCAGGACCACCTGATACGCCGCGCAGTGCACGACGATCGACACCGGGCCGGCCACGTCGTGGACGTGGTCGACGGCGGATGCTACGGCTGAACGATCGGTGATGTCGCAGCCGATGTCGATGATGCCCGGGCGAGGTGCGTCCGGAGCAGCGACGTCCAGACTCGCCACGACCAGTCCGTCGGCCTTCAGCCGCTCGGCGATCGCCGCTCCGATGCCGCTGGCACCGCCGGTCAGCACGACGACGCGTGACGATCCAGGGCCGGCGGTCACCACGTCTCTCGCAGCTGGGCGGGCCAGATGCCGTGGCGGCCGGGGTTGAGGATTCCCTGCGGGTCGACGGCGTCCTTGATCTTCTCCACGAACCGGCGGTAGGCGTGATCGTTGAAACCGTACTGCTCCTGCGCGAGGTCCATGAACTGCAGGTGCGCGCGGTATTCGCCGTAGCCGATCCTGCCGCCCTCGCGCACGAGTTCCTGCATGACGCGATAGCCGCTGACCGTGGACTCTTCGTCGTCGATGTCGAAGGTGATGCCGGCGACGCTGCACAGCGACCGCTCGTTGATCACGATCAGGTCGGCGGTGTGGTCGAGGCCGTTGCGCTCGAACTGCGCCTTCAGCCACATCTGCAGGTCGTACACCTGACGGCCGGACAGCGGCGCCACCGGAGCGAAGCTCATGTGCCCGCCGTGCTCACCGCCGCGCCAGCCCGCCATCGTGTTCCAGTCGAGGTTCGGCACGCCGGCGTACACGCGGTCGGAGGGATCGGGGAGGCTAGCCCACCGGTCCGGCCCCGTGGTGGTGTGCCGGATCGATGCACCAGCGATCGGGCCGAACGCCGCGGTGACCTTGCGCAGCTTGATCGCAGCGATCTCCGCATCGTCGTAGAAGGCGAAGCGCAGGTGCCAGCGGCCGATGCCGAGCTTCGCGGCGATCTCGTCGATCACCCCGTCGGGAATCACCCCCTCCTTCGGCTCGTACCACGTCGTCCGCGGGGCGATCGTGCTGGCGATCAGGAGCGTGTTCAGGATGCAGGGAACACCGTCGATCGTGCCGTCCAGCCGGAGGCGCCTCAGCGTGTCGACGAGAGGGATGAGGTCCTCGTCCCGCGGGACGTCCACGTGGACGTGGGTGATCGCCTCCGGCTTGGGCATCAGCCACAGGCCGAGCTTGGTGACGACGCCGAAGTTGCCCTGGAAGAACAGCGGCTCGATCGTCGGACCGAGGTTGCGCGTGTAGAGGTTCCAGCTGGCATTGCCCTCCATGGCGCCCATGCCGGTGCGCAGCAGCTCTCCTTCGGCGGTCACCACCTCCAGGCCGCAGATGTTGCGCCAGTCCTTGCCGTACGGCAGATAGGTCAGCCCGTTATCCTGCTGGTTGCCGCCCATCGACCCCCAGCCGAGGTCGGGCACGCTCACCATCAGGTCGGCTCCCGCCGCCTCGATCGCGTCGTAGATGTCCTGGAAGCTCGCGCCGGGCTCGATGAGGGCGACACCCAGCTCCGTGTCGATCTCGAGGACCCGGTTCATGCGGCGGAAGTTGATGGTGATGCCGCCGGACACGCGGGGAGCCGCACCACCGTAGCCGTTGTTCCGGCCCTGTCCCTGCGCCCACAGGGGAACGGCGTATCGGGCGGCGGTCCGCACAATCTCCTGCACCTGTTCGGCGCTGTCGGGGAACACGACACCGGCCGTGGCGAAGGCATCCCACTCCGGGGGCTGATAGGGGTCGCGGTACTCGCCGCCGTCACCGGTGATGACGCGATCGGCGCCGATGCACCCGGCGATCTCGCCCAGCGCCGCCTGCACCGTGGCGGTGCCGACCGCGGCCGTCACCACGGGGAGGAAATCGGGGGTGACTCTGCTCATCTGCTCTCTCCTTCGAGTTGCGGCACGGAGGGCCGCTCTATCATTCAAAACCGTAGCGAGCGCTATGGTTTTGATTCCAGTCTCCTTGTCGGCGAGGGACAATGCCTGCCTGCCGATATCACGTATCGAGCGACCCTGTGCGTGCGGGATCGCTAGGCTGGGCCCATGCCCGCCGGTGACCTTCGTCCGCCCCGGCAGGAGCGCACCCAGGCCGCGTGGGAGCGGATCCTCGATGCGGGTGTCGCGATTCTCGATGAGCACGGGTACGAGGGATTCACCATCGCGTCCATCTGCGCGCGAGCCGGGGTCACCCCACCGACGATCTACGCACGCGTCCGCGGCAAGGAGGCGCTCTTCTTCGCCGTGTTCGAGCACGGCTTCGAGCCCGTGCGACGCCGACAGCAGGAGGAACTGACGGCAGCGGGCACCGGCACGGTATCGCCGCAGGACGCCGTCCGACAGGCCATCACCGCCATCGTGACCACGACCCTCGTGCACGAGCGGTTCCTGCGCACGATCGTCCACCGGGCCGAGGACGACGACGAGATCGCCCGGCGCACGCGCGACGCGAGGGCAGGAACCGCGACGCGATTCCGCGAGCTGGTACTGCGGCACCCGGAGGCGCTCCGCGATGCCGCACCGGAGCGGATCGACAGGTGCTTCCGTGTCGTTTTCGCCGCGCTTATGGCGCGCGTCGCCTTCGGCACGTCGCTCGACATCGGCGCGGAGACCAGCGACGCCGAGTTCCTCTCCGACCTCCAGGAGATCGCCCTGCGCACCCTGTTCCGCGAGACCGCTGCCTCGTAGGGCCGACGGTCTCGCGGAACCGGAAGGGGCTCAGGCCGGATTGCGTCCGATGAAGAACTCCGAGAAGGGGTCGGCCGTCGGCTCGAAGCCCGACGCGATCAGACCCTGCTTGAGCGTGTTCATCTGTGGGTCGTGGATGCGCTGGGTCGGCAACCGCAGCGGGCCGCCGTTGTAGCCGCGCAGCCAGCCCTGGAACTTCCACAGCTGCCGGTCGATGAAATGGCCGCCGTTCAGCTGCTGTGCCATGGCGCCCTTCGCCTTCCGGGCCGGGTGCATCTTCCAGTACAGCTCGGTGACCTCGTTGAATCTGCCGGCTCGCAGCAACCGCATCGCCTCGGGGATCGTCGGCCCCCAGAACTCGTGATCGCTCGTGGCGGACAACTGGATCGGGATCAACTGGCCCAGCGGCAGCAGCTCACCCTCGATGGGGCACGAGATGACGACCTCCTCGCCGAACAGGCGGTGCGCCTCGACGATGCCCATGATGGAGGGGAAGCCGCCCTCGGCCTTGATCACGGCGATGTTGGGGATGTCGTCCAGCAGCCGGCGGATGAGCCGTGCGGGGATGTCCGAGGGGTGGATGCGACTGCTGAAACCCCACAGGAACATCGGGAACAGGATCACCGCGAGGTTCGTGGCGTCGCACACGGCCTTCGTGTAGTCGTAGATCTCCTGCTCGGACTGTGGGTAGAAATTCGGCGGGTAGGACAACAGCACGAGCTCGGCGCCGGAGGCCTCAGCGCCCTTCACGGCCTCGACGTTCTGCTCGAGGGTGCTCCAGCTCGCGTGATGAACCACGACGAGGTCTCCCCCCGCCTCGTCCTTCATGATCTCGAGGAACCTCAGGTATTCGGGCAGCGTGATGTTGACCTCGGAGACTCCCAGCGAACCGAGGAAGCCGTGCTCCCTGGCGAGCCGGACGTCGTGCCGGATGCCCTTCTCGTTGATGGCGGTGAGGTCGTTCGTGAACGAGGGGATGGTGCAGTTCACCGCGCCGACGAGGCGCTCCCTGGCCCAGTCACGCGCTTCTGTCCTGGTGTAGTCAGCCATGGTCTCTCTCTCGTGTCACTTGCGGATGGTGAGGATGCCGACGGGCAACGGGGTGCCCAGGCCCCGTTCGACGGCGAGTTCGTACAGCGACTCGGCCAGGACGATGTCCTGGAACCCGCTGCCCGTGGATTTGTAGATGGCGATGCCGTGTCCGGGCCGTCCGGCCCGTCCGCCGAGCAGGTCGTGCAGCGACACGGTGACCGCTGCGGGATCGTGGCCGGCCCGCCGTGCGGCGATCAGGTCGCCGCTGTCGTGCAGCACTTCCTCCATCGCGTCGGCCACCACGAGGGCGGCCCGGCCGACGAGTGCCGGATCGAGTTCGAACTGTGACGGCGTGGTGGAGCCGACCGAGACGATGGTCGCGTCGTCGCCCACCCACTCCGAGAGCACGGTCGGCGTATCGTCCCGCGAGCGGGCCGCCGCCAGCACCAGGCCGGCACCCTCGACGGCGTCGCGGGCGGTCTCGACCGCGGTGATCGGCAGGCCGAGCTCTTCCCCCAGTTCCTCGGCGAAGCGTTCGCGGTTCGCTCGGGTCGGACTCGAGACACGCGCCGCCGTGATGTCGGCGACCCGCGAGGCGGCGCGCAGCTGCGCGCGGGCCTCGAATCCGGAGCCGACGACGGCCGCCGTGACCGGACCGCCCGGCAGCAACGCGGTGAGGGCCGCCGCAGCGGTCCCGGCCGTCCGCAGCCCCGTGACGCGGTTGCCGTCGACGAGGGCGGCGAGCCGGGAGTCCTGCTGGTCGAAGAGCGTGATGAGATAGCTGGCAAGGCCGTTGCGCATGGAGGCGGCGATCGTCTTGGATCCGGCGAATCGCGCCCCGGGAGGGGCCGACGTCATCACCCGCTGCCAACCGGCGGCCGTCGAGGCGACCGCCCGCTCGGGAGTCGTCCCGGGCACGTCCCCGCGGAGGTAGGCCTCCCGGAGGGCGGCGATCACGCGGTCCCAGTCGGCGAGCGCGGCGACGTCCTCATCGGTGAGGAACAGCGTCGCGGGCTCCGCGCGGAATCCGTCATCGGTCATGGTTCAACTCCGTTCGGTTCTCGGCGACGACGTCCGCGAGGAGGCCGTCGGCCAGGGATTGGACGCCACCGCGCATCGCGAGGAAGCTTTCCCAGAGATGCCGCCGGGTGACAGCGCACGCGGCCGGCGGGTCGCGTCGTGCACAGGCCGCGAGGATCTCGGCGTGGAATGCCGCGGCCGTGTCGTTCTTCACCTCCACGTGCAGGCGGATACGGTCCGCCTCGTCCTGGAGGATCGTGATCAGCCGTGACAGTGTCGGGCTGTCGGCGGCGTCGTAGACGATGCCGTGGAACTCACGGTTCAGACGATTGAAGGCCTCGGCGTCCGGCGCTCGAGAGACGATGTCCAGATGGATCCGTCGCATCCGCTCGACGTCCCCGTCGGACAGCCGCGGCACGCCCAGCAGCGTCGCCCGCCCCTCGAGATCGATGCGCAACGCCGTGATCTCCTCGAGCTGATTCGGGTCGATGCCGGTGACCACCGTGCCGCGGTAGGGCTGGCGGGTGACCAGGCCCAGTGCCTCCAGCTGGAGGATCGCCTCGCGCACGGGCGTGTGGCTGACACCGAGTTCGGCGCACAGGTCGTTGATCTCGACGCGCGCGCCGGCGACGAGTTCCCCGGTGACGATGCGGTCACGGAGCACGCGGACCACCTGGTCCGTCATCCGTCGGGGCTGCAGTGCCGTCATGTTCACCAGAGTCATCGAATATCGAATATCGAACCAGTCGCTCGGGAGCATGCCAGTCATCGTCGTTCGCGATGGCTTCCGAGTGCGGCGCCACCGTACGCTCGCCGGGAAGCCCGACCCTTCCCAGAGGAGCACCCCATGGCCATCGCGACGACCAACCCGTTCACGGGTCAGACGGAAAAAACCTTCGACGCCCACTCCGAGGAGGAGGTGGAACGGCGAATCGCCGCCGCGCAGGCCGCGTTCGATGCGCTCCGCGGCACGTCGTTCGCCCAGCGCTCGGAGTGGATGCTCGCCGCAGCTCAGCTTCTCGAAGACGACGTCGAGGTGCTCAGTCGCCTGGTCACCCTGGAGATGGGCCGACCGATCACCGGTGCCCGCGCCGAGGTGCTGAAGTCGGCGAAGGGACTTCGCTTCTATGCTCAGCATGCCGAGGAGTTCCTCGCCCCGGAGCCACTCGCCGACCCGTCGGCCGTGAACGCATCGGCCGCCGGCACCCGCTACGCCCCGATCGGGGTAGTCCTTGCCGTCATGCCGTGGAACTACCCGCTGTGGCAGGTCCTGCGGTTCGCCGGCCCCGCCTTGATGGCCGGGAACACCGGGCTGCTCAAGCATGCGTCGAACGTCCCTCAGACGGCGCTGTACCTCGACACGCTCTTCGAGCGGGCGGGCTTCCCCGCCGGCGCGTTCCACAGCCTGCTCATCCCCGCCTCCCGGGTAGAGGCGGTTCTGCGTGACCCGCGCGTCAAGGCCACCACCCTGACCGGCTCCGAGCCCGCCGGCCGGTCACTGGCCTCGATCGCCGGCTCCGAGGTCAAGCACGTCGTGCTCGAACTCGGAGGATCCGACCCCTTCGTGGTGATGCCCAGTGCCGACGTCGAACGCGCCGCCACGGTCGCGGTCACGGCACGCAATCAGAACAACGGTCAGTCGTGCATCGCGGCCAAGCGCTTCATCGTGCACCGGGACGTCTACGACGAGTTCACCCGGCTGTTCGCCGAGAAGGTCGCGGCCCTGACCGTCGGCGACCCCTTCGACGAGTCGACCGAGGTGGGGCCGGTGGCGACGGAGTCCGGACGTGACGAACTGGCGGAGCAGGTGACGGATGCCGTCACCAAGGGCGCCGAGGTGCTCGCCGGCGGTCGGGTGCCGCAGCGCGCCGGGTGGTTCTACGAGCCGACGGTGCTGGCCGGAATCACGCCGGCGATGCGGCTGTACCTGGAGGAGGCCTTCGGGCCGGTGGCGTCCGTGTACCGGGCGGAGAGCCGTGAGGACGCGCTGCGCATCGCCAACGGCACGACCTTCGGCCTCAGCTCCGCCGTCTGGACGCAGGATGCGGACGAGGAGGAGTGGTTCGTGCAGAACCTCGACGCCGGAGCCGTGTTCGTCAACGGCATGACGGCGTCCCATCCCGAGCTGCCCTTCGGCGGAGTGAAGGCCTCCGGTGTCGGCCGCGAACTCGCGGCCGCCGGCATCCGCGAGTTCTGCAATCTCAAGACGGTGTGGAGGGCCTGACCCCACGGTTCGGACTCCCCGCCTGGTGCTCATGAGCGCCGGCACACTGATCGAGGACGCCAACTCGAGCGGAGGGCCTCAGGTCGAGCCGACCTGAGGCACTCCGCTCCAGCCGTGCCACGTCGACGGCAAGGACGGGTCGTTCCGGCCGCCGCGTGAGGAGAACGTCTCCGAGCCGGGCAGGCCCGATCAGACGCGGTGAACCGCGCCGGATCATCTCGGCCTCGTCAGGGGACGACCACGATCTTTCCCGGCGCGTGGGAGGACTCCAGGGTCTGGAAGGCGGCGACGATCTCGCCGAGGGGGAAGACCTGCGCGACGGGGAAGGCGATCCGACCGGAGGCGATCTCCTCGGCCAGAGCAGCCAGGTTGGCGGCGGTGCGGGCCTCGCGCTCGACGTTCTGAACGCCGAGTTCGTCGACCGCGTCATAGGCGGCGATCGCGACCATCCGCTCCACCGGAACGCCCAGGGCCACGCCGGCGTCCAGCGCGTCGCGTCCGTGACAGTCGTGGACCGCGGTCACCGCTCCGAGCGCGCGCACGCGATCGGCCAGACCCGGGCCATGGGCGACCGGCACCACGCCGACCGAGCGAAGCAGGTCGTGGTGGCGCGGTGACGCAGACCCGATCACGGTCGCACCGGCGGCCAACGCCAGCTGCGCCGCAACGAAGCCGACGGCGCCCGTGGCACCTCCGACCAGCACGGTGTCTCCCGCTCCGACCGGCACCGTCGCGATCACCGACACGGCGGTCAGGCCCGCCACGTTGAGGCCCCCGGCCGCTTCCACCGACAGCCCGCCCGGGCGTTTCGAGAGATCGGACACGCGTGCGACGGCCTGTTCGGCAGCAGAACCCGCAGCGCGGCCCAACACGTCGTCTCCGACGCGGACCGCGGTTCCATCCCAGTAGACGGCGTCGTCGCCCACCGCGACGACGGTGCCGGCCACGTCCGAGCAGATGCGGCGCGGGAATGGATCGTCCGAAAGGACGAACCCGCCGCGCAGCTTGGCGTCGAAGGGGTTGAGCCCGGCGGCGCGCACCCGCACCACGGCTTCTCCGACACCGGGTTCCGGCTGCGGGGTCTCCGCCAGATGGAGGGTCTCCGGCCCGCCCGTGCGATCGTACTGCGCTGTCAACGTCATGACCTCTCCTTCACTCGCTGTACTGGCGGGCAATCTGCTCCGGCTCGAGCTGCACCGCCCAGCCCTCGATCGTGCCCGCGTTCTCGTACTCCTCGATCTGGAGGATGCGGCGGCCATGATCGACCACGTGCTCCAGTCCCGTCGTGATGAAGGCGTTCAGCGTGAGCCAGGCCACCTGCTCGTCGGCGTCCCCGCCGAGCACCAGCACGTTGGCATCGACCACCCGACGCGTGGCGATCGCGACGTTCGGCGACGTGGCCGGCACCGCGCGCGCCCCGTTGACCTTGTTGGCGGCCACGACCCCGGCGGCGGGCTCCTCCACGACGAGCACGGCGAAGGCATCGATGCCGGCGTCCTGGTCCTCGACGACGGCTCGCCCGACGCGAATCGCCTGCACCGGGTAGTCGTCGCCCGGGTCGACGGCGTCGGCGCCGTGCCAGATCACGTCGTGCCCCGCGCCCTCGGCGCGCTGCTGCAGGGCTCGGCCCAGCTCGTAGCCGCCGTGATCCGCGGTCAGGTGAATACGTCTCATGATGTGTCAGCTCCCAGGTGATTCGATCGAAGTGGTTGATGCGGAAGTAGGGGGTGCGGAGTTGGTTGATGCGGAGGTGGTGGGCCGGAACACGATCCAGCCGCCCCAGGCCACCGCGGTACCCGCGACGACCACGGTGGCCAGGGGCGCCAGGCTCCTGCCACCGCCCAGGACGGCCAACGGCGCCACGATCCCGGCGACGACGAACCGCACCGCACCGACGAGGGCCAGTGCTGTACCGGCGACGGCGCGGAGCTGCTGGACGGCGACGGCGAGGGCCGGGCCGATGTACGGCCCGCACGCGGTGGCGAGACAGAAGAAGCCGAGCAGGATGAGCCATACCGACCGTGACCGGCCGAGAGCCGCTGCCGCGACGAGGACCGTGCCGACGGTGAGCACCGCCAGCCCCACGCCGAGGATCCTGTGACCGCTCCAATGGCCGGAGAGCCGCGCCGTGAGCAGTCCACTGAGCAGCAGGCCCATGCCGTTCACGGCGAAAGTGATGGCATAGGCCCCGGGGGTGAAGCCGAGGCCCGTCTGGAG
Organism: Tersicoccus solisilvae; assembly: GCF_014643255.1. Taxonomy (GTDB): domain Bacteria; phylum Actinomycetota; class Actinomycetes; order Actinomycetales; family Micrococcaceae; genus Tersicoccus; species Tersicoccus solisilvae. Next base: position 129,452 of record NZ_BMJI01000003.1, read on the forward strand.
CACATGCGACGAAGCGGCGATATAGGCGAAGCTCGCTGCGAAGGCCGCCCACACGGTGGTCGCTCCGCACCAGAAGGTCCGCGACCGTGCCGCCGTCGCGATCGAGCCCGGCACTGCCCGGAGCCCTCCGCGTACGCGGCGCTCGACCGGCAGCGACTCGGGCACGGCGGCGAGCAGTCCGACGAAGGTCAGGGCCGCGGCGACGGCCACCCCGACGAAGATGCCGCGCCACCCCCACGCCAGCATCAGCAGCACGCCGGCGACCGGAGCAGCGATCGGACCCACCGCCATCAGCGTTCCCAACAACGTGAACCCGCGCGTCAGCTCACGGCCGGCAGCCAGATCCGAGATCACGGCGCGTCCGACCGTCGCACCGGTCGCCGCGCCGCAGCCCATCAGGAAGCAGGCCAGGATCAGCACCCACACTCCCGGTGACAACGCACACGCCAGGGCGAACAGTGCCATGGCCGCACTGCCGGCGAGCAGGGGGCGCCGGCGCCCGACGGCATCCGAGACGGGGCCCGAGAGCAACTGACCGGCGGCCATGCCGATCGTCACCGCGCTCAGCGAGAATTGCGTGCGGTCGGCGGCGGTTCCGAACTCCTCGGCGATCGTCGGCAGGGCGGGCAGGAAGATGTCCGTGGACAGCGGTCCGAGCATCGCCAGGGTGCCGACCGCCAGGAGCGGTGCCGGCGAGAGCCCACGTGCGGGCCCCGACAGGGACCTCGTGGTCAGCCGTGTGTGCACGATCCGCGCCTGCGATCGTCGCCGCTAGACCGGCGGAGCGACGAACAGTCCCTCGTCGATGTCGTTGAACGACTCCCGGGCGACCAGCTCGCTCATCTCTGCGGCAGTGCCCCACTGGTCTTGCGTGGACATCAGGCTGGTGTCCATCCGCGAGGGGTGCCAGGTGTCCTCGTCGAGAACGGCCAGCTCGGTCGTGTACTCGATGGTGTTCCCTGCCGGCGAGAGGAAGTACGCGAAGGTGTTGTCGCCGGCGTTGTGACGGCCCGGGCCCCAGATCATGCGAGTGCCTGCCCGGAGGATCTTGCCGGAGCCGCGCATCCACTCCTCGATCCCGCGCATCTCGAACGAGAGGTGATGGAGCGAATGATGGGGGCCCTGGGCGATCGCGATCGAGTGGTGGTTGCGGTTGCAACGCAGGAAGTGCATCAGGTCGACATCGGTGGGCGTGACCAGCGAGTCGGAGATGGTGAAGTCGAGATGGTCGATGTACCACTGGGCGCTGCCGGCCAGGTCTGCCGAGTTGAACACGACGTGAGACAGCTTCACCGGAATCGGTTCACGTTCGCGGATCTTCCGCGAGGCTCGCAGCTCGTAGTCGGTGGAGAACTCCAGGACCCGTCCGTCGCCGTCGAACACGCGGAAGCCGTAACCTCCGCCGGGTTGGGTGAGTTCCTGCGGCTCGTGGATGAACGTCACGTTTTCCGCGTGCAGCTTGTCGGCGAGCTTGTGCAGGTCCCTGCGGTTCTTCGTGGCCATCCCAACCAGATCGATCCGCTTCTCGTCATCGCGCAGGCGGAGGATGAACGGCTCCGGGGACCCCTCGGCGGCCAGGTGAACCAGGCCCTCGTCGCTCTGCACCGCGGTGAGCCCCCAGTGCTTGATGAAGAAGTTCTTCTCCTCCTCGAAATTGGGCACCGCCAGCGCGGCGTACCGCAGATGGGAGACCAGTCGTTCAGTCATCGTCGACCTTTCCTCTCTGACCGCTGGACACCCATAGATGGGCGCCGTCCATTGGCACCGAGAGTAGGCGGGACTGCCTCACCCGACCATGTGGTGGGTCGAATACCATGCATCGTGTGACTGGCACCGAACCCGATCTGAACCTGCTCGTGGCGCTCCGTGCGCTGCTCGAGGAGGCGAACGTCACGCGGGCCGGCCAACGTATCGGCATGGGGCAGTCGACGATGTCCTCCGCCCTGGCCCGCCTGCGAGCGGTGTTCCAGGACGAACTGCTGGTGCGCATCGGTCGCGACTACGAACTCACCCCGCTGGCACGTGAGGTGCTTCCCCAGGTGCAGTTGACGATTCCACTGATCGAGCAGGCACTGAACAAGGAAACGCCCTTCGACCCGGCGTTCGCCCGGCGCCGCTTCAGTTTCCAGCTGTCGGATTTCGCCGCCATCGAGCTGCGTCCGTTGTTCAGTATCGCCACGTCCGCCGCGGGCGGGGTGTCGTTCGACCTCCAGCGCCTGCCGATCGCACCGACCGATGCGGACCGCGACCTCCTCGGCCACGACTTCATCGTCGCGGTCCCCGGCATCGGCATCGAGGCGGAGAGCTTCGAACTCTTCCGGGATCACTACGTGGTCATCGCGGACCGCTCGAATCCCGTCGTCGGCGACGGCGCCATCTCGCTCGAGGACTTCCTTGCCAGTCCGCAGATCCGTTGTGATTTCGGCCGGTCCCACGTGACGCCGGCGGAACGGCGGATGCGCGAACTGGATCTGCGCACGAACGTCCGGGTGACGACCTCGACGCTGCTGTCGATCCCTCTGATCGTCTCCGGAACCGCCCTCGTCGGGGTGGTGCCGAGCCGCCTCGTCGACCGGCTCGGCGGCCCGACCACCACCGTCGCCGTGCCCACGCCCTTTCCCCGCGTCGAAGTCATCGAGCGCCTGTGGTGGCATCCGACGCATCAGCACAACCCCGCTCACACCTGGCTCCGCGAACTCATCGCCGAAGCCGTCCGGGCCGAGGCCGTCTCCGCCCGCTGAGGCGATGGCAGCCATCGCCGCCGCCGTATGGCGGCGGCCGTCGCGCGCCCCTAGCGTCGTCACCGGATGCGGGACGCAGGAGTCGTTCCGCGGATGTGACGAGGCATCCGTGAGGAGAGTGGCAACGATGTCGGTCGAGAAGGTACTCATCGTCGGTGGAGGCTTCACCGGGCTGACGGCAGGAATTGCGCTGGCACGGCGCGGAGTCGCCGTCACGCTCGTCGAACGCGCGAAGGCGTGGGCCCGGGTCGGGCACGGCCTGACGATCCAGGGCAACGCGCTTCGGGTGTTCAAGGACCTGGGCGTGCTCGACGACATCATCGCCCGAGGGTTCCCGGAGGAGGACGGGGTGACCCTGTACTTCGCCGACGGTCGGACGATGTCGCATCTGCAGACCCCGCGCACCGGGGGCGACGACCTGCCCCCGACCATCGGCGTCCTTCGGCCCGACGTCCACGAGGTACTGGTGTCGAAGGCGGAGTCGCTCGGCGTCGAGATCCGCCTCGGCCAGGAACTGGCCTCCTTCCAGGACGACGGCACCGCGGCGACCTCCGTCCTGACGGACGGGACGACCGAGACCTGGGACCTCATCATCATCGCCGAGGGCATCAAGTCGCGGACCCGGGCCGAGCTCGGCATCACCGAGGACCGCGCCCCGACCGGGCTGGGGATCTGGCGCGCGGTCACCGATCGCAAGCCGGAGATGCACGGTGGGATCGCCTTTCCGGCGTCGGACGACGGTGGCGCGTACAAGGTCGGCTACACGCCGGTGAGCGCCACCCAGTGCTACGTCTTCGTGCTGTGCCGACCCCAGCGCGTCGACAACGGTCTGGCTGATCACCAGGAAGTACGTAGACTGATGGAGAACTTCCACGGTGAGTTCGACTGGATCCGTGAGTCGATCGACGAGAACACGTTCATGAACTTCCAGCAGATCGAATGGATCTTCGTCGAGGGCCCGTGGCACCGTGGGCGCGTCCTGGCCATCGGTGAGGCCGTGCACGCCGTTCCGCCGCTGATCGCCCAGGGGGCCGCGCTGTGCCTGGAGGACGCGCTGCTGCTCGCCGAGCACATCACTGAGGACGGCGACCTTCAGACGCAACTGACCGCGTTCCACGACCGGCGCCTGCCTCGGATCAGGGGCGTCGTCGACGCCTCCCTGCAACTGGCGCACTGGGAGCAGAATCCGGGGACGCCCGACGCCGACCCCGGCCGGGTGATGGCGGAGTCCCTGCTCGCCCTGGTGGCCGCACCGTGACGTCGCATGCGCCTCGCCCCGGCTTCCGCGTTCCCCGGCGCATCGTCACGGGGCACGACGAGCACGGTACCTCCCTCATCGTCAGCGACGGACCGGTCCCGGTCACCCAGGAGCTTCCCGGCGACGGTGTCGCCTTCCACGAGATCTGGCTGACCGGAGAGACGCCGGCCCCGATCCACGCCGGACCGGAGGATCCGACCGCCGGTTCGGTCACGGTGCCCCCGCCCACGCACGGCACCCGCATTCGCATCAACGAATTCCTGCCCGGCCACCTCGACGAGCGTGGCCTGCAGTCGCCCGTGCATCGCACCGAGTCGATCGACTACGGCGTCGTGCTCGACGGGGAGATCACGCTGATCCTCGACGACAGCGAGGTCACGGCACGGGCCGGGGACATCGTGATCCAGCGCGGCACCGACCACGCCTGGGCCAACCGCGGGAACACGACAGCCCGCGTCGCATTCATCCTCGTCGGCGGCGAATACCAGGACGACGTCCTGCAGGCACTGCCCGTCGACGTGAGGCACGGTCTCATGCGCCACGGGCCGCGCGACTGAGACGGAAGGAGAATCATGCACATCGATCACGTCGGACTGTCGGTCGGCGACCTCGACGCCCAGCTCGCCTGGTACCAGGAGGCGTTCGGTTTCGCCGTCGCCAACCCTTTCGCCCTGGAATCGCTCGGACTGCGCGGCGCCTTCCTGCTCGGGCCGGACGACCTGGCGATCGAGCTCCTCGAACGCACCGGGTCCGTCCATCGGCGCCCGGCGACGTCCGCACCCGATGAACTCCTCGCCCAGGGCTGGGGTCATCTCTGCCTGCGGGTCGATGACATCACGGCCGTCTACCAGAGGCTCCTGGCCGCCGGTGCCGGTCCGGTCAGCGGCCCCGCGCCGTCACCGGAGCCGGGCGTTCGCTTCGCTTACCTGACGGACCCGGAGGGCAACTTCATCGAGCTCGTGGACCGCGGCCGGCCGGTAAGCGCATGAGCGACATCGTCCTCCCAGGCCTGTCCGGCGACCAGTTCGTCGTGACCGGCGCGGCCGGTGGCCAGGGCGCCGAGGAGGCTCTGCTGCTCGCCCGCAACGGCGCGCACGTGATCGCTGCGGATATCCGCGATGGTGCCCCCGAGCTGCTCGCATCCGCCGCCGGACTGCCAGGCGTGGTCGAGTATCGACGACTCGACGTCGCCGACGAGGACGAGTGGGCCGCGCTGGCCGCCTCCCTGTCCGGGCGACGGGTGAAGGGACTCGTCAACAACGCGGGCGTCACCTCCCGCGTCCGCATCGGTGCAGTCGAGCGCGCCGATTGGGATCGCGTGCTCTCGATCAACGTGACCGGCGCCATGCTCGGGATCCAGGCGCTGCTGCCGTTGATGGACAGGGGCTCCTCGATCGTCAACATCGGCTCGGCCGCCGGACTCACCGGTCACTACACCGCGGCGTACACCACCAGCAAGTGGGCGATCCGCGGACTGAGTCACTCGGCGGCAACCGAGCTGGGTCCCCGCGGAATCCGGGTCAACCTCGTCCACCCTGGATACATCCACACGGAGATGACCGCCACCGCACCGCCGACGTTCCTCGACGCGAACGTCGCGGTCGCTCCCCTGCATCGCGGCGGTCAGCCCGAGGAGGTGGCCGGCGTCGTGGTGTTCCTCCTGTCGGATGCGGCCTCCTACATCACCGGCGCCGAGGTCGGCGTCGACGGCGGCCAGTTCCTGTCCGGTGTCGCCACCTACCTGTCGGACGCCGTCCGGCCGGAGACCTCCTAGGAGCGCCCATGTTCATGTACTTCCCCTCCAACTACGTGTGGAGCATGTCGGTTGTCGCCACGCTCAACAACGGCGGTTACATCGATGAGATCGACCGGGCGTGCAAGCCGGTGCTGCTGGCATCCCAGAACGGAGACGACGCCGGAACCGAGGAGCTCTACGCATCGTGGTCGTCCGTCGCCGATCGTCTGATCGCGAAGGCACAGCACGACGAGAGCCGCGGTCGACGGATAGGCGCAGGCGAGACGTACTACCGCGCCTCGCTGTACACCTCGCAGGCCGAGCGCCTGCAGTCACCGAAGTGGGAGGGCCGAAACGGGGCCTACCAGAAGTCGATCGATCTGCTGCTCAAGCACGTGGAGCTCTCGGGGGTGCCGCTGTCCGCGGTGGACATCCCGTACGCCCCAGCCGACGAGAACGTCGACGCGGCCCTGCCCGGCTACTTCTACCGCGCCTCGGGCCCGGGGCCGCATCCCGTGGTGATCCAGTGGAACGGACTGGATTCGACCAAGGAGATGATGTACTACTCGCAGTTCCCCCAGATGCTGGCCGAGCGCGGCATCTCGACGCTCATGGTCGACACCCCCGGCTCCGGCGAGGCATTGCGGCTGCGTGGATTGACCGCCCGCCATGACACCGAGATCTGGGCAGGGGCGATCATCGACTGGCTCGAGCAGAATGCCGACGACCTGGCCGTCGACCCCGAGCAGATCGGCATCGTCGGGTGGTCACTGGGCGGTTACTACGCACCGCGCGCGCTGGCCTTCGAGAAGCGCTTGAAGCTCGGCGTGGCGTGGGGGGCGAATCACCAGTGGGCGGAGGTCCAGGAAGGACGCCGTCAGCGTGAGGGCGAGAACCCCGTTCCGCACTACTGGGACCACGTGTTCTGGGTGTGGGGCGCCTCCGACATGGAGGACTTCATCGAGAAGACGAAGGACATGCATCTGAACGGCGTGGCCTCCGAGATCACCGCGCCGCTGTTGATCACCCACGGCGTCGGAGACCGGCAGATCAACGTGAAGTACGCCCACCAGACCTACGAGCAGGCCACGAACAGTCCCAAGCGGGAACTGCGTCTGTTCGACGACCCCGAGGGCGGCACGGAGCACATCTCGATCGACAACATGCCCTATGTCGCCGGCATCATCGCCGACTGGGTCGCGGAGACCTTCGCCGAGGGGACGACCGCGCACGCCTGAACCCGCGCTGACGCGCACCGGCGGGCCGGCACGCAGAGCACGCAGCACACGACGGAAAGGGACCACGTATCGACGTGGTCCCATTCCGTCGTGCGCAGCGACGCTCCTATGGATGTCAAGCGGCGGCTGGTAGGTCTTGGGGGTTTTCGAGTTGCCGGTAGAGCTGGCGGGCGATGTAGCGCTTGAGGCAGCGTTTGATTTCGCGGTCGGTCTTGCCTTGGGTTCGGCGACGGTCGGCGTAGGCGCGAGTGTCAGGGTAGTAGGGCAGTCGGGAGAGCACGATCGTGTGCAGGGCCCGGTTCAGTTGGCGGTCGCCGGACCGGTTGAGGCGGTAGCGGGTGGTCTTGCCTGAGGATGCCGGGATCGGCGCGACGCCGGCGAGCATGGCGAAGGCGGCATCGTCGCGGACCCGGCCGGGGTGCGACCAGGCTGTCAGGACGGTGCCAGCCACGATCGGGCCTACGCCGCTGACCTGGAGCAGGTCGGGACGCCATGAGCGGACCAGCGCGCGGATGAGGCGCTCGTGCTCGTCGGCATCCTCGGTGAGGAAGGTGATCCGACGGGCCAGGGTGCGCAGCACCGACAGTGCCTCCCGGACCTCCACGTCACCGTTGGTGGTGGCTGGTCGGAGCCGGGTGGCGGTGGTGACCATGGCGGTGGTCGATTGGCCGCGGAACCGGGCGCGGACCTTCTCCGGGGCGGTGATGACCAACGCCCGTAGTTGGCGTTGAGCGGTGCTCGCGGCCTCGACCGCAGCGCGCCGGGCCGTCAGGTGCACCGCGACCGCGGCCCGCTCCGCACCGGTCTTGGGCCGGGCCAGACGGGTTCGGCTGAGGGCTTCGCGGGCGGCTCGCTCGGCGTCGATCGCGTCGGACTTGGCCCCGGCGCGGCGGTGGGCACGAACCGGGCGGTCCAGCTCGACGACCAGCTCTTCGGCGTCGGCCAGGTGCCGGGCGAGCCCGGCGCCATACCCGCCGGCCCCTTCCAGCGCCCAGGCCCGCAGCCCGGCGTGGGCTTCGGCCAGCGTGACCAGCTCGGCGTAGCCGTCGGGGTCGGTGCTGACCGTGGCGCGGGCCAGCACGGCGCCGGTAGAGGCGTCCAGCACCGCAGCGGTGAATCGCCCCGGGTTTCGTGGAGGCTCGGTTAGTTGGATCGGACCTCGGTGAGGACCGGGTTCTGACGGTAGTGCTCCACGGGCTGTGATGCCCAGTGGTTGGTCTCGAGCTCGACGGGCGGTATGAGCCCGATCTCGCCGTGAAGGCGCCTGTGGTTGAACCAGTCGACGTACTCGGCGACGGCGATCTCGACGTCACCGACGTTCTTCCAGCCGCCGTTGGGGCGCAGGAGCGGGTTGCGGATGCACTCGGCCTTGAACAGTGAGTTCAGCGCCTCGGCCATGACGTTGTCGTAGCTGTCGCCCTTCGACCCGACGGACGCGACGGCTTCGGCTTCGGCCAGCCGCTCTGTGTAGCGAATCGCTCGATACTGCCTGGGTTCAATCGGTCGTTGCAACACCGGGTTGTTGGAGTGAGCGTAGCTGTTCTTCGAAGACCTCGGCGGGGGTCTTCCAGCCCAGGCTCTTGCGGGGCCGGTTGTTCAGAGCGAGAGCGACTGCTTCAAGATCCCCGGCGGACCAGCGGGAGAGGTCGGTGCCCTTGGGGAAGTACTGACGCAGCAGCCCGTTGGTGTTCTCGTTCGTCGGCCGCTGCCAAGGCGAGTGGGGGTCGGCGAAGAAGACCCTGGTGCCCGTCTCCAGCGCGAACTGGGCGTGCCCGGAGAGCTCTTTGCCGCGGTCCCAGGTCAGTGTCTTGCGCAGCTGAGCGGGCAGTTTCGCCATCGACGCGGTCAGCGCAGTGTTCATCGCGGTGGCGCCGTAACCGCCCAGCGCCGGGCCGTTCTTCACCGGCGGTATCTCGCCCCAGCCTTCCAGCCGCGGCAGGTGCACCAGCAGGGTCGAGCGGCTCTTGCGTTCGACGATCGTGCCGATCGCTGACCGGCCGGTCCCGATGATCAGGTCGCCTTCCCAGTGCCCGGGCACGGCCCGGTCAGCGGCTTCGGCGGGTCGCTTGGAGAACACGACGTCGGCGCTCACATGCCCCTGGGCCCGGTTCTGTGCGCGAGCTCGTGGCTGCCGCAGCGCACGCCCGGTTCGCAGACAGGTCACGAGCTCGCGGTGGAGCGCACCCCGGCCCTGGATGAACAGCGACTGGTAGATCGCCTCGTGGCTGATGCGCATGGACTCATCATCCGGGAAGTCCAGCTTCAGCCGGTGGCTGATCTGCTCCGGGCTCCACGCGATCGCCCACCGCCGGTCCTGCCGGTGCGGCTTGTTCAGCCCCTTCCACGCGGGCGGCTCCGGCCCGACCACGACGGCGCCGTCCGGACGGCGAACCCTGCCAGCAAGACGCTCCTGAACGTATTCCCGCAGCCTGGCGTTGGTCGCGAGCTTCGCCGGCTTCGGCCGCTTCGCCGCCTGTTGAGCCTTCCACTGCGCGACCAGCGGCCGGTACTCCTGCTTCCCGCCGCGGGTGGCCGCGTTACGGCGCAGCTCACGGGAGATCGACCCAGGATCACGACCGATCCTGCGGGCGATCTCACGTACCCCGACCTGCTGCGCGTGCAACAGCGCGATCTCCTCCCGCTCCTCGAACGACAGGTAGCGTCCGGATGGTTCGGTCAAGGAAATGGGAGGCATGCCGCCAGCGTGGCGAAACCAGCGGCTCCCGACCGGCACGGACACGCCCACCGTCAGCGCCGCCTCGGCCGAGGTGATGCCCGTCGCGATCAGACGCCAGAACTGCCGCTGCACCGCCCGCGAGGGCTCAGGCCGCCCGGGCGAACGCATCGGAGGACGCAACGCCCGATCCGCACGCCACTGCCGACGCGCACCCTCCGGCACGTCGCTGGCCTTCTTGCCCCAGTCCGACCTCGCCATCGCCAAACACCTCCGTGATCGAAGTGTTGCGACGACCAGTTGAATCCGCCCTGCGATCCCCGGTCCGAGTGGTGGATCAGGCCGGTGACGTCCTGGCCGGCTCGCTGGCGAGCCCACAGGCCCATGTCGAGGGCGTCCAGCGCCAGGTCGGTGCGCAACGAGGTGGATACCTGCCAGCCCACGATCATCCGGCTGAAGACGTCCAGGACGAACGCCACGTCGGTCCAGCCCGCGTGCGTGCGGACGTAGGTCAGATCTGCCACCCACAGCTGGTTCGGGGCGGTCGCGACGAACTTCCGCTTCACCCTTGTCCTCGGGACGCTCGGTCTCCGCGCCCTCGCCACGAGTGGTCGTGCGGGTCTTGTCCCGCGCGATACCACGTAGCCCCTCGGCCCGCATCAGCCGCTCCACAGTGCAGCGGGCGACCTGCACACCCTCGCGGTTGAGCTCGGCGTGGATCTTCCGGGCGCCGTAGACACCGAGGTTGGCCTTGTGGGCGGTCTTGATCTCGGCGACCAGCTCGGCGTCACGCACGGCTCGCGGCGACGGTGGGCGGGTCCTGGCGGCGTAGTAGGTGCTCGGGGCGATCTGCACGCCAGCGTCCTTCAGGACTGCGCAGATCGGCTCGACCCCGAACCGGTCGCGGTGCTGATCGATGTCGTCGACCAGCACCGCGGTGGGTGCCTCTACCTGATCTTGCGGTCGAGCTCCGCAGCCGCGAAAAAAGCCGCGCTCGTCTTCAAGATCTCGTTGGCTCGCCGCAGCTCGCGGACCTCGCGCTCGAGCTCGGCCAGCCTGGTCGCGTCGTCGGTGCTCATGCCGGGCCGCACACCGCCGTCGATCTCGGCCTGCCGGACCCAGGTCCTCAACGCCTCCGGGTGGACCCCGAGCTGGTCAGCGACCCGCTTGATCGCCCCACGCGCCGACTCCGGGTCTCTCCGGGCGTCCATCGCCATCCGCGTGGCCCGCTGCTGGAGCTCGACGCTGTACTTCCTCGGTGCTGCCATGACTCTCATCATCCTTCCCAGGACTGAGAGCCTCCATCAGACCCGGGGCGATTCAGTTCAACCGGTTGCTCGTGGACGAGGTCCTCTACGCCCGCCCCTACGCCACCGAGACCGCCCGCCGGAGCGCCGTGGAAACCTGGGTCAGCCACTACAACTACCATCGACCTCATACCGCCTGCAGCGATCAGCCGCCGGCCTCACGCGTCCCAGCCCGTGTCAACAACGTCACGCCCTCCTACAACTAGCGAACCGGTACGTCGACCCTCACAGTCAGCCCAGCACCGACCCTCCGCCGTCGACCACCAGGTTCACGCCGGTGATCCATGTGGCCTCGTCGGAAGCCAGGAACACGGCGGCGTTCACGATGTCGTCGGGTTGTCCCACGCGACCGAGCGGGATGCGGTCCCAGGCCGCCCGCATCGCGGGCGGCGGGTTGTCGACCAGGAACTTGGTCGCCGGCGTCTCGATGAACCCCGGTGAGATGCAGACGGCGCGGATGCCGTGTGGTCCGCCCTCGACGGCCAGCTGCTGCGTCAGGTTGATGACTCCGGCCTTCGCCGCGCCGTGCACGTTCTGCGGCATGAACTCCACGCCACGGGTTCCGGCGATGGAGCCGATGTTCACGATCGTCCCGCCGCGCCTCTTCAGGTGCTTCCAGGCGGCGCGGACGGCGTAGAAGACGATACTCAGTTCACCGCGCACGTTGAGCTCCCAGTCCTCGACCGCGAGCTCGTCGATGGGCCCGAAACGCTGCACGCCGGCATTGTTGTAGAGGATGTCGATGCAGCCATAGGCGGCGGCCGCCCAGTCGATCCACTCCGCAGCGGTCTCCGCGTCGCTCAGATCGACGGGAGCGTGGCCGGTGATGGCACCGCCCTCCTCCCGGACCATCCGCACCGTCTCCTCGAGCCCCTCGGCATGGAGGTCGCAGCCGACGACCCTCGCGCCCTCCGCGGCGAACCGTCGCGCCGCCTCGCGTCCCATGCCCCCACCGATCCCGGTGATGACCGCCACCTTGTCCTGCAAACGTCCCATGGTTCTCCTTCTCGCGTTCTCTCATCTTGGCGAATGGGGGGGAATCCCGCCTCCGCCTCGACGGATGACTGGTATCCGGCCTCACCACGCCGCGCCCAGCGCCCAGCGGGCCGTGATGGCTGGTATCCATGGGATCGGGTGTCCGGTCCGGCCCGCTCTTCCTAGCCTCGGGAGTGGGTGCCGGTAGCGTCCTGCATCCGCCGAGCTTTCCAGGAGATCAATGATGACTGCTGATGTCACCTTCAACGGGCGCCTGGTGCTCCCCTCCGATCTCGACTGGGAGGAGGCACGGGTGGGCCGCGTCTTCAACGGACGGCGCCCCGACAGGCAACCCGACGCCGTGCTGTTCGCCGCCACGGTCGACGACGTGCAGAAGGGCGTTCGCCTGGCGAAGGAACACGGGTGGATCGTGTCCGTCCGCTCCGGCGGACACGCGTGGGCGGTGTGGAGCGTTCGCGACGGGGGTCTGCTGATCGACCTCGGGGCATTCCGGGACATGGCGTACGACGAGGACACGGGCATCGTCTCGGCGGGGCCGGCCACCAAGGGCGGCGACGAGCTGTCGCCCTACCTCGAGGAGCGCGGCCGCTTCTTCAACGGCGGGCACTGCCCCTCCGTCGGCATCGGCGGTTTCCTGCTGCAGGGCGGTCAGGGCTGGAACCAGCGGGGCTGGGGCTGGGCCGCCGAGTCGGTCGTCGCCATCGACGTCGTGACCGCCGATGGTGAGCTGATCCGCTGCGACGCCGAGCACAACAGCGACCTCTACTGGGCCTCCCGGGGCTCGGGCCCCACCTTTCCCGGCATCGTGATGCGGTTCCACCTGGCGACCCGCCCGCTCTTCGGGCATCTGGCCCACACGGTGCACGCCTATGAGCTCGAGGACTTCGCCGAGGTCATGACGTGGCTGTACGGGGCGCACCACCGCATCCCCGACAACGTCGAGATCGTGGCGATCTCCACGCCCGCACCGCTGCCGGACGGCACGGAGAGGCGCGTCCTCCTCGTGACCGGGGCGGGATTCGGCGACGACGAGGATCACGCCCGCGCCTCCCTCGCCGGGTTCAACGCGTGCCCGGTCATCGACCGCGCGATCTTTGTTCAGGACGCCGCGCCCTCCACCCTGGCCGAACACCGTGCACAGCAGGAGATGCAGAACCCGGAGCACTGGCAGTATGTCTGTGACAATGCGTGGATCGACGGCGAGAACACTCCGGAGGGGATCGCCGCGATGGTCGAGGGCATCCGACCCCTGTTCACCACGAACCCGACGGAACGGGGCTTCGCGATCTGGATGAGCAACGCACCTCGCCGCGATCTGCCGGACATGGCCTTCTCACTGCACACCGACGCCTATGTCGCCGCCTATACCGTGTATGAGGACCCTGCCGAGTACGCACGCAACCGGTCCTGGGTCGACGCGGTCTTCGCGCACGCCCAGCCCGTCACCGCCGGCCAGTACTTGGGCGACAGCGACATGACCAACCGTCAACTGCAGTTCATGGCCCCGGAGAACTGGGAGAAGCTGAAGGGCATCATCGCCTCGCGTGACCCGGAGGGCCGCTTTCACCGCTATCTCGCCGCGGACCAGGAGACGTTGAACATCAATCACTGGGTACTGGAGCATCCTGCCCCGGTGTCGTGAGCGCCCCGTGGGAAGTCACGGCAGAGGGGCGGCGTGGATCCTCACGCCGCCCCCTCTGCGCTGCCGACTTCTGGTGCGTCACTCAGTGCGGAATGCCCAGGTCCTTCGCGTTGCCGTCGAGGTCGGTGTGGACGAAGGAGTTGTACGCCACGAGGATGTCGGCGAATCGATCGGTGGCGTCGATCCGGTACATGATCACGCCGTCGAACCGGAAGGTCTCGCCCTTCTTCACCGCGCCGAAGATGGTCTCCACGGCGTCATGCTTCGCGGTGAAGAGCGTCTGCATCTGGATGGCCGCTGTCTGTTCATCGGACACGAACCGCGGGACCATGAGCGCCTCGACGAAATTCGGCCAGATGTTGCCCCTGTAGTGATGCTTCATCCCGTCCACACCGGTGTACTCGAGCGTGCCGTTCTTCACGTGTACGTCCGGAGTCAGGTAGTCGTCGAAGGCGGTGTCGTCCTCGGCGTTGAATCGGTTGATGTACTCGCGAAAGCGGTCCTCGCGCATGTCGTTTCCTCTCGTCATAGAACGGGTCAATCGCGACGCTAGGGCACCGAGATAAGCCGGAGAACGCCCTCGAGACAATGGGAGCCATCAGGCGTCCACGCGCACGGCCCGCCGTCACTCGTTCTTCCGTTGCTCGGCGGACTTCTATCACGAGAACTTGACCGGGAAGGATACGCTCTTCCGTGCGGTCGTCCATGCCGAACTGGATGTTCTGTACCTGGACAGCAAGACGGAGAGCAAGGAGCGGTGGCTCGAGCAGTCACGCCGATCGAGGCATCTTCCTCATCGACCTCGGCCCTATCCCGTCAACGCTGTCAGCCGCACATCCAGGGCAGCAACGCGGCGGGCTAACGTCGTCAATCGCGTCGCACGGGCACGCGCGCTGGAGCCCGAGGGCATCATCGTTTGCCACGGCCCAAGCCACCGGGAACTTAAGCCGGCCCCGGAGGAAGCCGGCCTGCCATTACTGCATAACAAACGGATCCCGCTCCGTCGGGGGAACTGGCCTGCGGCCTTCGTCGAGCGTTATCGCGAGGCCGTTCGGCGATTGCAGTCTAACGGGTAGCCCTCCTCCACCTCCTTACTACCGGGAGCAGTATTTTCAGTATGAAGGTGAGTGTGCGCCTGACCGAGAGAGACCTTGAGACGCTCGACCGGTACGCCGCTCACGCCGGGCTGCCATCGCGGTCGGCGTGAGTGCAGCGAGCCATCCGCATACTGGACCATGCCGAACTGGAGGACGCCTACGAGGCCGCCTGGGACGAGTGTGAGATCGATGGCGAGGCGAGCGCGTGGGATACCACCACGCCAGACGGTTTGAACCGTGCTGCGCGGTGAGATCCGCTGGATCGACCTCGACCCTGCCCGAGCCGGCGAGGCCGACAAGCGACGGCCCGCCATCGTCGTGAGCAACGACCGGGCCAACGCCACGACGGCGCGCCTCGGCCGCGGCTTCGTGACCGTGGTGCCGGTGACGAGCAACGATTCGCGCACTTACCCGTTTCAGGTGCTGCTGCCGGCCGAGAAGACGGGGCTTGCATCCGACTCTAAGGCGCAGGCGGAGCAGGTCCGCTCCGTGGCGATCGATCGCGTTGGCGGGACGGCCGGCCGTGTCCCCCCGGATCTGATGCTCCGACTCGACGACGCGTTGCGGCTGCACCTGCAGCTGTGACCGCCGGCAGGCGCGACAGGGGTTCGCGTGACCTTCCGGGCCGTCAGAGCAGCGCGCGAGACCCATCGGTGCAGAGCGCGGACCGCTATGCTCCCGCTCGCGTTCGGCAGTGCGACTACTCGGATGACACTCCTGACATCTGCCTACTATGATCAGAAGTATCAGCAAGCGCCAGCCCTGAACAGATCACCGCGTCGGACCAGGAAGAGGTGCGAGATGACCGTCCCAGCCAAGTCCGTCGAAGGCACCACCACCGAGACCCTGCTCGCGGCAACGCAGCGGACCGTCGCGGCGATCGAGGCCCTGGGTGCTGCCGCGCACGCCGTGCAGGTGCCGGCGTCGCCCCAACTCGCCCGGTCCGCTCAGCACACCGAGAACCGCTGGCGTCAGCTCGACGACGAGTTCGGCCTCCTAACCGCCGCCCAGGCGGGACGGCGGATGGGCTCGATCAACGACCGGGCGGCGCGCACCCGGGTCTCCAGCGCGCGCGGCTGCCTGCTCGCCGTCCGACGCGGTGGGCGCAACCTCTATCCCGGTTTCCAGTTCGACGACGACGGGCACCCCCGGCCCGCTGTCGCCCGTCTGCTGGGTACGGCCCGCTCACTCGACGTCTCCGACGAGACGTTCGCCCTGTGGCTGGTGGCGCCCGCCGAGGCCCTGGACGCGCAGCGGCCGGTCGATCTGCTCGCGGACGACGGGGCCCTCGACCGGGTGGATCAGGCGTTGGAGCGTCGCTTCGGCGTGCGCTGGTGACCATCGATCGCCCTGGCGTTCCGGCGCCGCCCGACCCGTTCGAGCCGCGCATCGACGTCCTGGCCGCCGGTTCACGTGTGGTCAGGGTCTTCAGCGTCGGGGGCGGCCGTACCGCGGCGAGCTTCAACCCGGGCTTCGGCGCGCCCACCCGCTTCGCGTTCTTCAACGAACCACCGGTGCCGGTGCTCTACGCCGGTGAAACCGAGGAGTCCGCGGTCGCCGAGACGGTGCTGCACGATGTTCCCGTCCAGGGTGGCGACGTCTATCCCGAGGACTACCGCGAGCTGGCCGCCGCGGCACTGGTCACGCGGCGCGATCTCCGGTTCGCCGCGTTCCACGGCCTCGGGCTGCGCCGCCTCGACGTGACCGCGGCGCAACTGACCGACACGTCGTCGGCCGAGTATCTCCGAACCGTGGCGTGGGCTCGCGCCGCCCATGGGTACCGCGATGACGACGGCGGCCTGGACGGGGTGTGCTGGATGTCCCGTCAGTGCAACAACGCGAAGGCGTACGTCCTCTTCGGCGACCGCGTGGGGGCCGACGACCTGGAGATCGCCACGGACTACGCGCGCATCCTCGGCGTCGGAGCGGACCTGGACTGGCTGATCGACCTGTGCGCCGGCCTGCGCATCAACGTCGTGGTGTGATGCCGTGGCCTCGCGAGAGCCGCTGGCGCGGGCTCAGTTGCGGTTGTGGCCGAACTCGCGCGAGAGCAGCGCCCGCTTGTAATGCGCCTCGGCGGCGTCGACGTCGCCGTCCGGGTCGTGCGGGTCGAACACCCGCAGGACGCTGTACTGGAAGTGGCGAGCGTGCTTCGGGTCGTCACTGATCACGCGCTTCAACTCGACGTTGCCACCGTGACCGTCCTGGGCGTAGGCGCGCCACCGTCCGAGGACCCGCTCGCCGCCGTCGGCCTTGCCGACGTAGAGTCGGCCGTCCTTTCGATCGGCGATGAGGTAGACGCCCTTGACGAGGGCGAGCGCGTCGCGCCACTGCTCGTAGTCGGGGTCGTCCATCACGCGCTGCAGCTCGGCGTGATCGATCAAGAGATCCGAGAATCCCGGGAAGGGTTGGGTGCGACGCGGCGCAATCTCCTCCACCGGGAACGACGCTGCGACCACACCCCGTTTCGCCCAATTCACTGCGTCACCCGACCAAGTGATGACCAGCTTGTCCTTCACGCTGTCCAGGGCCGTTGAGACCTTCAGATCGAAGTAACGGTGGACGGCATCCCGCTGGTCGACGAGCTCTCCCTCGTTCTCGTAGGCGGCAATGAAGCGCGACCGCCGTTTGCCGTCCGCCATGAAGACGAGCCACAGCCGCGGCGGGTGCTTCATGAACTTCATGGTCGAGACGCTCTGCTCACGCGTATAGGCGAGGACGCGCTGGGGTGTCGCACCGGCCGGTGACGGGATGCCATCGCGGTGATACGTGTGGCGGATCACCAAGACGTCGCTCAAGTCGTCGATGCCCATCCCGGCCAGAACGTGCCCAAGCTGGAGGCGAGCAGCGGGGACGGGCGGGGTCGTCATGGCCCCAGCGTAAGGCTGCGGTCCGACAATCTAGGTGCTGCACCTTCGCTGACCTGCGGTTCTGTCGGCGGCAGCCTCTACGCTCGTCCTTGTGACCACGATCGAGGCCGTCTGCGGCGACATCACCACCGTGGCGGTGGACGCCGTCGTCAATCCGGCCCACCATGCCCTTCGCGGCAGCGACGGCGGGGTCGACCACGCGATCCACGCCGCCGGTGGCCCGACCATCCTGTTCGACGCCATTGAGCGGTACCCGGACGGTCTCGCCTCGGGCGACGCCGGCTGGACGACGGCCGGCGACCTGGCGGCCCGGTGGGTGATCCACACCGTGGTGCCGCACGCGCAGGAGGCGCACGGTGGGCGTCGCCTGCTCGAGGCCTGCTACCGGAGTGCCCTGCAGCTCGCCGACGACCTCGGTGCGGGGAGTGTCGCCGTCCCGCTGCTCGGCGCGGGGTCGCTCGGCTGGGCCGTCCGGGACTCCCTCGCCGCTGCCCTCGACGCGGTCGCCGGCAGCGATCTCTCGGTCGAGCGCGTGCTGCTGACGACCACGGAGGACACGCATCGCGCGGCCGAGTCGGCGCTGTTCCAGGCGACGCCGCTGCGCATCCTGCAGGCGGTTCGGCTCCTGCACCGGCGCGGGTATCACCGGCTGCGGACGAGGCCCGGCATGAGCGCGTCCGGCATGTACTGGCGGGTGACGATCGCGTCCACGGACTACGACGACGGCGAGGACGGGTACCGCGACGCCGATCAGGTCATCTTCTACTCGACCGGCGGCCTGAGGGAGTTCGCGGGTGGCCACGTCGACGCTGCGACGTCTGCCCGGCAGACGGCCGAGCTCATCCTCGCGGCGATTCCGCACCTCGAACCCACCGCCGACGACCCGGCCTATGCGCAGTGGTACGAGGGCCTGATGCGGCTGGCGGAACGCGACCACGCGCTGCCGATGTCCTACGCGGACTACTTCGACCACGAGAAGGGCTGGGAGATCGGCTGGTGCAGCGGGCTGCGGTATCCCGCGCCGCCTGCGCCGCCGTCGGCTAAGGAGAGGGCATGATCAAGGAGATGACCGACACGATGGAGACCGAGAACGCCTGGTACACCCAGCTGCGCGAGCAATGGAAGCCCGAGCACGTCCGGCTCCTGCTGATCGGCGAGAGCGCTCCCGACGACAAGGGCGACCCGGCCGCCCGGCGGTTCTTCTACAACGACAGGCTCACCGGCAAGGACGCGCTCTTCCGGGCAGTCGTCCACGCCGAACTCGACACTCCGTACCTGGACGGCAAGACGGAGACGAAGGAGCGGTGGCTCGAGCAGTTGCGCGATCGAGGCATTTTCCTCATCGACCTGGTTCCCTATCCGATCAACGCGGCCAGCGGCACGTCCCGAGCAGCAGCGCGGCGCGCCAACGTCGCCGATTGCGTCGCGCGGACACGCGCACTTCAGCCGGACGGCATCATCGTGTGCCACGGCCCGAGTCACCGGCTGCTCAAGCCGGCCCTGGCGGAGGCCGGCCTCCCGCTGCTCCATGACGAACAGATCCCGTTCCCGCTCGGGAACTGGCGCGCGACCTTCGTCGAGCGCTATCGCCAAGCTGTCGAACGGCTGGACTCGACCTCCTACGAGGCGGCGTCGGACGAATGGGACTCGGCCGGTGAGCAGACCGCCTGGGACGCCACGACGGCGGATGGTCTGGACCGAACGACACGGTGATGGTCCCGCGCTGCGTGGGCCTACACGTTGGCTGGCGCCTTTCAGCGGTGCCGCTGACTCAGTCGACCCGGTCGTTCCAGTAGTCCGGTCGCCGGCTCCGGCGCGCGAACGCCACGATGATCACATCGTCCCCGTGGACGACGTAGACGACCCGGTAGGGGAAGGTTTCGACGTTGCCGCTGCGTACGACCGGCAGGCGGTCCCAGCCCGGGAGGGGAGGCCACGCTTCCGGGTTCCATGGGCAACGTCATCCACCGCTTCCGCGATCGCATCGTCGAATGCCTCACCCAGACCGAGGGTGGTCGTTTCGTAGTACCGCACCGCGTCGAAGAAATCGGCTTCCGCGTCGGGATGAATCCGGAGTCGCGGAGTCACCGACGCAGGTCGTTCAGCAGGTCACCCGCCCCGCTGCGCGTCTGCTCGAAAGAACTCAACTCGACGTCGCCATTCACGACGTCGTCCACACGACGGCCGATCTCGTCTCGCCACGCTGCGTCGACGTCAGGCTGCGCGTCGTCGTCATCGGGGCGCACACTCGCCAGCAGCCGTCGAGCGATGGCGGTGCGCTCGCGGGGCTCGAGGTGGAGGCCAGCCTGAGAGACCTTCCTCAGCCTTCCGTGCCATGCACCGAGTCTACGGCGGTGCACCGACATGGCCCGGGTTCCTCACCCCGCCGGCGTCCCCGCCAGCACCTCCCGCGCCAGCTCGACGACCGCCTGCGCCCGCGACGTCAACGCCAGCCGGTGCGGCCACGCGACCACCACCCGTTCCGCGCGCGGTTCCGGCGTGATCGGCAGCGTCACCAGCCGGCGGCCCTCCGCACTCGTCTGCACCGCCGCCCGCTGGAACTGCACGCCATAGCCGAGATTGCGACCCACCAGGGAACGCACCAGCTCGATGTTCGTCGTCCGGTGCGCCACCTGCGGGCGCACCCCGCGTCGCCGCAGCAGCTCCAGCGTGTTGGCCCCGCTCGGCGGCAGGTCGAGCAGGATCAGCGGCTCGTCGGCCAGGTCCCGCACATCGACCGCCTCCTCACCCGCCAGCCGGTGCTCGGCCGAGAGCACGACGCGCGGTTGCGCCTCATACAGCGGGCGCACCTCGAGCTCGGTCGGCAGCGCGACTTCGTACGCGATCACGACGTCCAGCTCCCCCACCGCCAGCCGCGCCACCAGCTCGTCCGTCGTCCCCTCGGTGACGCTCAGCTCCACGCCCGGATGCCGCTCGGCCAGCCGCGCCCACAGCTCGGGCACCACGGTCGGCGCGAGCGTCGAGTAGCACCCGACGGCGACCGGCCCCACCGGCTCGCCGTCGTGCTCCCCGATGGTCAGGCGCAGCTCGCTCGCCTGCCGCAGCAGGTCCCGCGCCCCGTCGAGCAGACGGACTCCGGACGGCGTCAGGGTCAGCCCGCGAGCCCGACGACGGACGGCCAGCGTCGCCCCGAGGACGGACTCCAGCTCACCGACGGCCGAGGCGACGGCGTTCGGCGTGACGTACGCGTGCTGCGCGGCCGCTGCGAACGACCCGTGCTCGGCCGCGGCGACGAAGAGGTCGAGTTGCCGGAGGGTCAGCCGGGCGTCGAGCACGACGTCGGACGGAGACGACTGCAGGTCCGGCTCCGCGCCCGTACCCTGCGATGGCTTCATCAGCAATCTCCTTGCGTTTGTTGAGCAGAAACAGTCAGTTGCACTGTAGTTGAGAGCTGGCTCACAGTGGAGGAGAACATCCGGTCGCCGTCGACCGGACCGGAGGAGCCACCATGATCGTCGCTGTCGAAACAGAACCCGGCACTCGCACGACGTCGTCGTCGGCAAGCCTGATCTGGGCGTTCCACGCCGACTTCACCGCCTACGTCGAGCGCCTGGCCGACGGTCGCGTCGACGTCTCGGGCGGCGCCGAGCGCACGGCGGACGGCCGCTTCCGATTCCCCGTCGGCATCGCGCGGGGAACCTGCTTGAAAGGAACCGGCGCCGTCCACTGGACCGGCCACCACGGCCTCCTCGCCGTCACCCTCGCCGACCCCGCGATCGAGCACTCCGGGCCGGTCGTCACCATCACCGACCCTTTCTCCCCCGCCGAACGCATGGTCCTCGCGCACCTCGGCGACCCCGAGGAGACCGAGACCGGCCGGCGGTACACGCGACCGATCCTCACCGAGTCCGGCGCCGACCTCTTCATGGACCACTACCCCGCTGGCCTCCCGCTGGCCTCGCTGGAGATCGAGGACGCCCGATGACCACCATCACCGACGCCTCCGTCGCCGACTGGGTGTCCATCCCCGAGCTCTACGCCGATCCCTTCCCCACCTTCGAGCGGCTCCGCGCCGAGGGCGGCGTGCACTGGGTCCCCGCCGTCAACCGCTACCTCGTCACCTCCTACGCCGCCGTCCACGACACCGAGCTGGACCAGCAGACCTTCTCCGCCAACGAGAAGGGGTCGCTCATGATCCGGGCCATGGGGCACTCGATGCTGCGCAAGGACGACCCGGAGCACGCCGTCGAGCGTCGCGCCTGGCAGCCGGTGCTGCGCCCGTCGGTGGTGAAGAAGGCGTGGCTGCCGATCTTCGAGCGCAACGCCGAGCGCTACCTCGAGCTGCTGCGGGAGAAGGGGCCCGGCGCGGACCTGGTGTGGGACTTCGCCGCGCCCTTCGCCGCCGAGAACCTGCGCGCCATCACCGGCCTGCACAACGTCACGCAGGAGGACCTGCAGCGCTGGAGCCAGACGCTGATCGACGCCACCGGCAACTACGCCGACGACCCGGCGGTGTGGGCGCGGGGCGAGTCGTCGTTCGACGAGGTCGACGACGCGCTGGACGAGATGATCGGCTGGCACCGGCGCCACCCCGACAGCTCGCTGCTCTCCGCCCTGCTCGCCCTGCCCGGGGAGCAGATGCCGATCGAGTCGATCCGGGCCAACCTGAAGATGACCATCGGCGGCGGCCTCAACGAACCGCGCGACGCGATCGGCGTCGCCGCCTGGGCGCTGATGCGCGACCCGGACCAGCGCGCCCTCGTCGAGGCCGACCCGTCGCGGTGGAACGCCGTGTTCGACGAGGCGATCCGCTGGGTGGCGCCGATCGGCATGTACTCGCGGCAGACCACGCGCGACGTCGACCTGCAGGGCGTGCGGCTGCCGGCCGGCGCGAAGCTGGGCATCTGCCTGCTCTCGGCCAACCGCGACGAGCGCCAGTGGCCCTCGCCAGAGCGGTTCGACCTCACCCGCAGCGGGCAGGGCGCGCACCTGGCCTTCGGCAAGGGCGTGCACGTGTGCCTGGGCGCCTGGGTCGCCCGCGCCGAGGTTGCCGACGTCGCGCTGCCGGCGCTCTTCAAGGCGCTGCCGGGCTTGAGCCTGCACCCCGAGCGGCCCGCCGTTCCCGGTGGCTGGGTGTTCCGCGGCATGGACGAACTCCCGGTCACCTTCGACACGGCGACGCCGGCCGGCGCGCCTGGCTCTCGCGCCGCCGCGGGTGCCTCCCCCGCCACCTCGGCGGCTCCGGCACCCTCGTCGGTCGCCGGGCCTCATGTCGCCATCATCGGCGCCGGCCCCGCCGGATGCTACACCGCCCAGGCCGTCCTCCGCCGCCTGCCCGGCGCGCGGGTGACCGTCTACGACGCCAGCCCCACCCCGTACGGCCTCGTCCGGTCCGGGGTCGCCGCCGACCACCAGGGAACCAAGGCGGTGGCCGACCAGTTCGCCCGACTCTTCGAGCGCGACGGCGTCCGCTTCGTCGGGTCCACCCGCGTCCACACCGACCCCGTCGCCGAGGACGTGGTGCTCCGAGGCCGGCCCGCGCAGGACGCGCCCGCGGTCCGTTCGCAGGACGCCGCCGGCGCCGAGCTCACCCTGCAGCAGCTCCGCGACGCGCACGACGCCGTGGTCGTCGCCACGGGCCTCACCGGTGACGCGCCGCTCGACATGGCCGGTGCGCTGGTCAACGGCGCACCCCGGCCGGGGGTGTTCGGATCCGGGGAACTAACTCGGTTGCTCAACGCCGACCCCGCTTCCTGCACCGGCGAGTTGCCCACCCTGGGCCGAACCGCCGTCGTCGTCGGCATGGGCAACGTCGCCATGGACCTCATCCGGCTGACCGCCAAGCGCGCCGAGCACCTGGCCGACTCCGATATCCACGACGAGGCGCACACCGCGCTGACCGACCAGCTGACCACCCTGCACGTGGTCGGGCGGTCCCAGCCGGACATGGCGAAGTTCGACCCGGTGATGCTGCGGGAGATCGTCGAGCTTCCCGGTATCGAGCACGTCGTCCATGGCGTCAACCTCGCCCAGCTCGAGGCCGCCGGCGATCCGCGGTCGGAGCTGATCGCCGACCTGATCCGCTCCGGTTCGTCCGGCGCAGACGCCTCACTCCGAATCGAGTGGTGGATCGGCTACGTCCCCGCCGAGGTGCACAGCGATTCGCAGTCGGGACGCGTGTCGGCACTGACGATCACCGCGTGCGACAAGGCCGCCAACGCGTCCGCCCGGCTCGACGCGGACGCCGTTGTCACCGCCATCGGCTTCCATGCCTGCGCGGACGACCTCGTCGGCTCCCTCGGCGCCCTCGACGAGCGGATCCGGGACACCGGCCGGATCGAACCGGGTCTATACGTGGCCGGGTGGGCGCGCCGCGGCCCGCGGGGCACGATCCCCTCCCAGCGCACCGACTCCCGCGAGCTGGCCGAGACCATCGCCACCGACCTCGAGACAGGGAGTCCTTCCCAGCCAAGCGGCCCAGCACGTGGCTACATGACACTCGCTCCCTACCTGGCGCGCGCGACCGACTGGGCCGGCTGGCAAAGAGTCGACACCGAGGAACTCGCCCGCGCCACCGAAGGCCGGGTGCGCGGCAAATTCCGCGACGCCCGTGAGCTGCGGCTACTCGCCTCCGCCGCCATCAGCACACCCGAGCGCGCCGCCGAAGGGGCATCAGCGACGGTCGGCGCCGCGGCGACCCACCTGCCACCACTGACCGTGCTGTTCGGCACCGAGTCCGGCAACGCCGAACTTGTCGCCGAGGAACTGGCCCGCCACTTGGCCGACCGGTTCACTGTCACCGTCCGCGATATCGGATCCCTCCGCACCACCGACGTTGCCGCGGAGCTCGACCGCGCCGTCCCGCACCTGCTGATCTGCTCCACATACGGCGACGGCGAACTGCCCACCACCGCCCATGGATTCCACCGGGCCCTCCTCAACCAGCAGCCGGATCTCACCGGCCTCCGTTTCGCGGTCTTCGGACTCGGCGACCACTCCTACCACGCCACCTACTCCCGCGGTTCGGAGATCCTCGACGAGGGCCTCCGCCACCTCGGCGCAGAGCGCATCGGCCACTACGGCCGCCACGACGCCGCAAGCGGGGAAAGCGCAACAAGAGTGGCCCGATGCTGGGCCGACAGCGCTCTCGAGAACCTTGAGACCGAGGTGGCGCAAGAGCTCTGAGATATCAAACCTCGGGCGCCACGCGAGCGCACTTCAGAGGACCCGTCCTTGCCGCCTGCTGGCCTCGACGCGCATCCATAGGGCTTGGCCGACACCGTCGACGACGGATCGAACTGATAGCTTTACCTCTATGCCGACTGACCGCGTTGCGGAGACGCTATCAACGCTGCGATCGTTCATGGAAGAGCGCAACTGGCCTCAATTTCATACTCCGGAGAATCTCGCGAAGAGTATCGCGATCGAAGCAGGAGAGCTTCTCGAGTGCTTCCAGTGGAGCGCAGAAACCGATCATGACCGGATTCGCCACGAACTTGCAGACGTAATGACGTATTGCTTCTTGTTGGCAGATAATCTCGATTCCGACCCAATCGATCTCATCTACGCCAAACTGGAAATCACGAGTAGCAAATATCCCGTGGAGAGGTCACGCGGTCGGAGCGCCAAGAGTGACCAACTTTAGAGTCGAAAACTTGAGCTTGGACTTGGACGCCGTGTCAGCATGGGGAAAGGCATCGGTCGAGCATAGAAATTGGCCAGTCGTGTACACCCTCAACGGGCAGAACGAAGTGTATGTCGGCGAGTCATTAAACGCTGCGGCTCGCCTGAAACAGCATATCGCTGCGGGCCGTTCACACTTGCGAGTGGTGCGAGTTCTCATAGATAGCACCTTCAACAAGTCGGTATGTCTCGACCTTGAATCCTTCTTGATCCGCATGTTTGCGGGCGATGGGAAGTTCGCGGTGACCAATCTTAACGAGGGAATCACGAACGCCGATTACTACAATCGACACCTGTATCAGGAAACCTTCGATGAAATCTTCAATCGATTGAAGGATTCCGGTCTATTCACTCGGACCATACCGCAAATTGAGAACTCCGATCTGTTCAAGCTCTCACCTTTCAAGGCGCTGACCAGCGACCAAGCCGGCGCTGTCAATGACATACTCGAGGGGCTGTTCAAGGATATGGAGACCGAGACCTCGAGCGTCATCGCGATCAAAGGCGAGCCCGGAACGGGTAAGACTATCGTTGCGATCTATCTGATGAAGCTGCTCAGGGACATTCAGTTGCGTCGCGACCGCGGCGTCATCGACAGCGACTCCATATTCGCAGAGTACTTCATCGAGGGATACGCCGAACTGCTGGCAGGGCTTCGACTTGGCCTCGTTGTACCACAACAGTCTCTTCGACAATCGATTCGCAAGGTGTTCTCGAAGACTCCTGGTCTGGACGCGACTATGGTCCTGAGCCCTTTCGAAGCTGCCCTGTCGACCGAGCAGTTCGATCTGCTGATCGTCGATGAGACTCACCGCCTGTCTCAGCGAGCGAACCAGTCTTCCGGAGTACGGAACAAACAATTCCAACAGATTAACGAGAAGCTATTCGGCGAGGACAATTACGACCTCACGCAGCTCGACTGGCTCCAAGCCGTGAGTCGTCATCTCATTCTTCTCATCGACAGTGAACAAACTGTTCGACCCTCTGACCTTCCCACTGAGCAACTCGGCCGCGTACTCGACACGGCGAGAACAGAAGGCCGGATCTACCAACTCCTTAGCCAGATGCGCGTCAATGCAGGCGACGACTATGTTGCCTACATCCGCCGGATATTCGACACCGAAACCGCCGCTCTTCCGAGACTCAAGAACTACGAGTTCATTCTATTCGATGACTTCAAACGAATGAAAGATCACATAGAGCGAAAGAATAAGCAATTCGGGCTCTCGAGATTGGTCGCCGGATACGCTTGGCCCTGGTCGAGCAAGAAAAACCGAGAGCTCTTTGATATAGAGATTGAAGGCTCCAGACTGAGATGGAACTCTACAGACAAGGACTGGATCAACTCGCCGAACTCTAAGAATGAGGTCGGATCCATTCATACCGTCCAAGGATACGACCTAAATTATGCAGGGGTAATCATCGGTCCGGAGCTAAAGTTCGACAAGAACCTACAGCGCATTGTCTTCGATAGGAGCAACTATTTCGACAAGAAGGGCAAAGAGAACAATCCGCGCTTAGGCATCAACTACACCGATGCAGATCTGCTGCAGTACGTCAAGAACATCTATGCTGTACTGATGACGAGAGGAATGCGCGGAACCTTCGTGTATGTATGCGATCCGGAACTACGTTCATTTCTCCAGTCCCGTATCCCCACCACTATCCAGGTTGATCAAGATAGATCGCTCCGGATGTAACCCTTGAGTCAAGGTGGACGTCTCTACACCCTTGCGGCACGTTCCGCATCCAGAAAGGTCTCCTGCGCCGGTGCACTGCGACCGGAATGCAAGCAGCGTATGCAACAAAAGAAGGGCCCCGCCGGCGCTGGCAGAGCCCTTCTCATTTTGGTGGAGCTGAGGGGACTCGAACCCCTGACCCCCTGCATGCCATGCAGGTGCGCTACCAGCTGCGCCACAGCCCCATCGTCACCGTGCACAGCCCGGATCGAGACCGTTATCCGTGCCGCGGCAACTCCAGAAGTCTATCCAATGAACTCCCGAGTAACCAAATCGGAAGGGCCTCAGCCCTCCTCGACCACCACCGGCTCCGGCAGGCTCCCCGCGTTGTGCTCCGCGAGCCGCCAGCGCAGGCCGCGGGCGGCCTTGTCCGGGCCCATCTCCTCGAGCATCGACCAGTTGCAGTTGGCCAGGCCGGACAGCACCGACCACGACCCGTGCGGCAGTCCCAGCATCGACGTGATCGCCACGCGCGCCGCGCCGCCGTGGGTCGCCAGGACCAGCAGGCCGTCGTCGGGCACCGAGGCCAGGTGCTCCTGCACCGACGCGCAGACCCGCGCCGCCACGTCGAGCCGGCTCTCCCCTCCCCCGGGCACCACCTCGACGTCACCCGTGGTCCATGCGGCGGACTCCTCCGGGAACTGCTCGTTGATCTCCGCGAACGTCAGACCCTGCCAGCGCCCCGCATTGGTCTCCCGCAGCCGCTCGTCCAGCGTCACCGGCAGACCGGTGAGCCGACCCAGCGCCTCCCCGGTCTTGCGGGCGCGCGTCAGGTCGGAGGCGACGATCCTGTCCGGGTTCAGCGCCGCCAGCAGCCGCGCCGACGACTCCGCCTGCGCCTCCCCGACCTCGTCGAGGTCGATGTCGGTCTGCCCCTGGAACCGGCCGGCCACGTTCCACGGCGTCTGCCCGTGCCGCCACACGATGACGCGGCGGCCGTTCGCGGCGTGATGGCCGCCGGCCCCGTGTGATCCGGCGCCGTGAGATCCGACCGAGCTCACGCCCGGGGCTCGTCGTCGCCGGAAGGCGAGGTGAGACCCAGCTCGGCCGGGTCGACCAGGGGACGATCAGAAGAGGCAGCACCAGCCCGCTCCTGACCCGCCGGCACGCTCGCGTGCGCGTTCAGCTCGGCCGAGATGTCGATGACGGGGCTGTCGTTCCACAGCCGCTCCAGCGCGTAGAACACCCGGTCCTCCTTGTGCTGCACGTGCACGATCACCTGCGCGTAGTCCAGCAGCACCCACCGGCCCTCAGACCGGCCCTCGCGCCGCACGGGCTTCTCTCCCAGCTCGGCCAGGGCTTCCTCGATCGCGTCCACGATGGCGTTGACCTGCCGCTCGGTGGACGCCGACGCGATGAGGAACGCATCGGTGATGGCGAGCCGCTCGCTGACGTCAAGCGCGACGACGTCGTTCGCCTGCTTGTCGGCGGCGGCCCGGGCAGCGGCCCGGACGAGGGAGATGGAGAGGTCGGTTGCGGTCACGGAACTCCTTGAAGGAAACGAGTGAAGAGAACTCAGCGGAGGAACATCATGGCGGCCAGCACGGCCAGGCCGACAACGACGATGGCGGAGGTGCCGATCAGGGCGGCTACCCACGGGCGACGGCCCTGCCGGGCGGTGCGGGAGTCGAGCGGGTCGAGACCCGCGGCGTCGGCCGCACCGACGGGCAGGGGCGGTGCCGAGCTGATCGACGACGGTGTCGTCGCCTCGACATCGGACGCGGACACCGGCGACGCCGGAGCCGGAGAGGACGACGCCGTCGCGCCCGACTCGAGCAGGTCGGCCGTCGGCACCCACCCGGTGGCGGGACCGGGAGCGGCGTCGGACTCGTGGTCGGGCGTCGTCGGAACAACAGCGTCGGCGGGCGCGCCCGGCGTCCCCGGCAGCGGCTGCGCCGTGCCGGTCTCCGGGTCCACGGTGAGGAACAGCATCGAGGTGCTCGGCGGGGCGAGCGTCGGGAAGTCGAACGCGGGGTCGTTCTGGTACCGCAGCGGGGTGACCGCACCGAGGTTGTGCGGCTCGGTCAGCTCGACCGGCGGCACCAGGTCGGACGCCACCGGCGCATCGGTCACGGCCGGTCCGGCGGGCGTCCCCCGCTGGGCGGCGTTCAGCGCCGCGGCACGGGCGGCCAGGGCCTCCTGCTCGGCGCGGACCTGCGGGTCCACGTGCTCGGGCCCGGCGTGCTCGGCGCCCTCATGCTCGCCGTGCGCCGTGGCAGGAGCAGTCGACACCCCGTGCCGGGACAGGCTGACCGCGTGCTCGCCCGCCTCACCGGAGAGCTCGGCCATCCGGGCCTCGTACTCCTCCCGGGTCAGCGCCGCTCCGGCACCGAAGGCGACCCCGTCGGCGTCGACGTCGGACGCGTCGGTGGCCGACGGATCCGACGGAGCAGCGCCGCGAGCCGCCTCCTCGGCGGCGCGCTCGGCCGCCCGCCGCTCACGGCGGGTCAGGTACTGGACGGGCTGGTTCGGGTCAGTCATGCGGCACCAGGGCATTCTGCGGGGTCGCGCCGTCGAGCACGGGCCGCCCGATGCCGGAGTCCGCGCCCGCCACCTCCGCGGTGTACAGGCCGTACTTGGCGATGTACTGGACGACGCCGTCGGGCACCAGGTACCAGACGGGGTGGCCGCTGCTCACGCGGGCGCGGCAGTCCGTCGAGGAGATCGCCATGGCGGGGATCTCCATCAGGGAGATGTCGTCGCGGCCGATGTTGCTCAGCTCGTGCCCGGGCCGGGTGACCCCGACGAAGTGGGCGAGCGACCACAGCTCGTCGACGTCCTTCCAGGACAGGATCTGCGCGAGCGCGTCCGCCCCGGTGATGAAGAACAGGTCCGCGTCCGGGCGCAGGGCGTGCAGCTCACGGAGCGTGTCGATCGTGTAGGTGGGGCCGGGCCGGTCCACGTCCACGCGGGAGACGCTGAACCGCGGGTTGGACGCCGTCGCGATCACCGTCATCAGGTAGCGGTGCTCGGCGGGCGAGACGTCCTGCGTGGACTTCTGCCAGGGCTGGCCGGTGGGGACGAAGACGACCTCGTCGAGCCCGAACACGGACGCCACCTCGGACGCGGCCACGAGGTGGCCGTGGTGGATCGGGTCGAACGTGCCGCCCATGACGCCCACCCGGGCGCGGTGCCCGGGGAGGGAGACGTGGCCCGGCGTGGGGACGGGCGAGTTAATGGCGCTGCTCCCGGTGGTGCTCCGCCGGCAGGGTGCGCTGCGGGTCCACGTGCTCGTCGTGCGCGTCGTGGCGCATGCCGACGTTGGTGAAGGACACGGTGACGAAGAGCAGCAGCAGGAAGATGCCGAAGATCACCAGCATGACGACCGGGGCCGGGGCGATCGTCGGGGCGGGGGCCTCCTCGGCGGCGGACAGGACGGCGGTGGCCATCGAAGTGAGCATGCTCTCCCTGCTTCGGGTCGGGTACGGGGACGAGGACGGGGGCACCCGGCTCGACCGGGTTGCCGCCCACGTCGGGGGGACGGTCCCCATCCTACGTCGCGGGGCCCTGCCGAGCGGCGAGCGGGTCGCCGTCGTGGCGCGGACCGGCGCCGCCGTCGCGGGCGTCGCCGACGGTGCGGTCCCGGCCGACGGACAGGCCCACGACCACCTGCACGACGTTGACGCCGACGAGCACCAGCACCGGCACCGTCCAGGCACCGGTCGCGGTGAACAGGATGCCGACGACGGGCGGCCCGACGGCGGCCAGCAGGTACCCCACGGACTGGGACATGCCGGACAGCGACGAGGCGTCCCGGTGGTCCGCGGCGCGCAGCCCGATCAGGCTGAGCGCGATGACGAGGGAGGCCCCGCCGCCGAGTCCGGCGATCAGCGCCCAGACGGTCGCCAGGTCCGGCGCGAGCAGCAGGCCCATCAGGCCTCCGCCGGTGAACACCGGGGCGAGCGCACTGGGCAGCCGCTGGTCGCGGCCGCGCAGCAGCAGGGGGACGAGGAAGCTGGAGGCGACGCCGACGAGCTGATACGCGAACAGGTCCCAGCCGGACTCGACGTCCCCGTGCCCCCACGACCGTTCGATGGTGGGCAGCCACGTGACGATGACGTAGAAGTTGACCGACTGCAGACCCATGTACGCCGTCACCTGCCAGGCCAGCGGCGAGCGCCACACGCTGCGGCGCGGTCGGGTGGCCGCAGCGGCGCGTTCGCCTTCACCGGGCTCGTCGCCGGCGGGCTCGACGGCGGGCTCGTCCACCGCGGTCCGCGTGCGCAGGTGCGGCAGCCACAGCAGGATCGCCGGGACGACGAGCAGCGCCCACGTGCCCAGGCCCAACCGCCAGCCGGCCTCGTCGCCGTCGGGCAGCCGGAGGTGGGACAGCGGCACCGCCAGACCCGCGCCGACCGAGGCGACCGCGCCGAGGACCGCCGAGTAGGCCCCGGTCAGCTGCGGGACGTGGCCGGGAAACTCCCGCTTGACGATCGAGGGCAGCAGCACGTTGCCGACGGCGATCGCCGCGCCGATCAGGAAGGACCCGATCCACAGGCCGGCCTCCCCGAGCAGGCCCCCCGTCGGCAGGGACCGGATACCCGCCCCGACCAGCAGCAGGAACAGCGCGGCGAGCACGGTACGGGCGGCGCCGAACCGATTGCCGACCGCCGCGGCCACCGGCGAGATCACGGCGAACGCGAGCAGCGGCATCGCCGCGAGCAGGCCGAGCCCGGTGGGCCCCACGCCCGTCTCCGCGCCGACCTGGTCGATGAGCGGGCCCAGCGCCGTGAAGATGGGCCGCAGGTTGGCCGCGATCGCGAGGATGCCGACGACCAGCAACCACGCCGGCGGCCGGCCACGCAGGTGGCCGGCCGCTCGCGTCGTCGCCCCGTTCGTGGAGGTGCGGGCGCTCATGCCGCGCACCCCCGGGCGGGCGGGGACGCCGTCACGGGCGCACGTGCCCGTCGCCCGTCACGATCCACTTCGTCGTCGTCAGCTCCGCCAGCCCCATCGGGCCGCGGGCGTGCATCTTCTGCGTCGAGATGCCCACCTC
Source organism: Tersicoccus solisilvae (assembly GCF_014643255.1). GTDB lineage: Bacteria > Actinomycetota > Actinomycetes > Actinomycetales > Micrococcaceae > Tersicoccus > Tersicoccus solisilvae. Next base: position 161,389 of record NZ_BMJI01000003.1, read on the forward strand.
CGCGCCGAGCCCGAACTCGCCGCCGTCGGTGAACCGGGTGGACGCGTTGACCAGCACCGCGGCGGCGTCGACCTCGGCGACGAATCGCTCGGCGTTGGCCAGGTCGTTCGTCAGGATCGCCTCGGTGTGCCGGGTGGTGTACGTCTCGATGTGCTCGATGGCCGCGTCGAGCGAGTCGACGGTCGCGACGGCGAGGTCCAGGTCGATGTACTCGGTGGCCCAGTCCTCCTCGGTGGCCGGCTGGCTGGGGACGTCGGCGGGCAGCGCGGCGGCGACCCGCGCGTCGACGTGCAGCCGGACGCCCGCCTCGGTCAGGGCCCGCAGCGTCGCCTCGAGGCCGGTGTAGCCGGGGTGGACGAGCAGCGTCTCGACGGTGTTGCAGGTGCTGGGCCGCTGCGTCTTGGCGTTGAGGACGATCGGGGTGACCATGTCCGGGCTCGCGGAGGCGTCCACGAAGATGTGCACGTTGCCCTCGCCGGTCTCGATGACGGGCACCTGCGCGTTGCGCACGACGGTCTGGATCAGGGAGCGGCCGCCGCGCGGGATGAGGACGTCGACCTTGCCGCGGGCGCGCATCAGCGCGTTGGCGCCGGCGCGGCCGTGCTCGTCGATGGTCTGCACGGCGGTGGCGGGCAGCCCCTGGGCCGTCAACGCCTCGCCGATCAGCTCGACGAGGGCCGCGTTGGAGTGGGCGGCCGCGGTGCCGCCGCGCAGGATGACGGCGTTGCCGGCCTTCAGCGCCAGCCCGGCGATGTCGACGGTCACGTTGGGGCGGGCCTCGTAGATGGCGCCGACGACGCCGAGGGGCACGTGCACCTGCCGCAGCCGCAGCCCGTTGGGCAGGGTCTGGCCGCGCACGACCGAGCCGACCGGGTCCGGCAGGGACGCGAGGTTCTCCAGCGCCTCGGCGAGGCCGACGATGCGCTCCGGGGTCAGGCGCAGCCGGTCCTGCAGGCTCGTGCTGACGCCGTTGGCGTCGGCGTCGGCGAGGTCGCGCTCGTTGGCGGCGAGGATGCGGTCCTGATTGGCGATGAGGGCGGCGCCGATGGCGCGCAGCGCGGCGTCCTTGGTGGCGCGGGTGGCGCGGGCGAGCCCGCGGGAGGCGGCCTTCGCGGCGTCGGCGATCTGGTCGATCGCGGCCGCGGTGGCGTCGTCGACGGCGGCGGCGCTGTTCTCGGAGGCCGTGCTCTCGCCTTCGACAGCCGGTTTCGGGGCGTCGCTGTTCCCGGTCCCGGAAGAGGCCGTGCCGGAGTGCTGGGTGAGCGTCGTCATCCGCCCAGTCTATCGAGGCGGAGCCGCCCCAAGCATGGGTGGCGTCACACGCTACGCGTGCCGACAAACCTTGGCCGAGCCCATCGCCGTCAGGCTCGCGGCAGGGGCCGCCGAGGGCGTCGGCCTCGTCACCGCTTGGAACCAACTCCGCTAGGAACGTTCCCGGAGGCCTCCGAGCTGCTGGCCGCCGCCGACCGGTTCAATGCACGAACGGGCAGCCGCTTCTAGCTGAATCCAGCGATTAGCTTGGTTGCAGCTAGACGGCATGAAGTAACTCCTACGGTTTGAAGGGGTTGCCGGCCGCGCGATATCTGCCGAGCGTTGAGCGGCGGGCTTGATGTGCACGCACCATCCGTCGCGAAGCGGCGGCTGACGGGACTCTAGCCAGCAGCCCACGAGCTGCGGCACACTGACCCGCATGACTGGGGAGCGCAGCGAAGACGATTGGGTGAAAGTCCTCATCGGGGCGATCGAGACTGGCGTGCCTGTCGACCCTGGCGGCGAGAATCTCGGCATTCTCGACGGTGAATTTGACGAAGATCGAGCGGTGATCGCGCCGACAGACGAACTTCTTAAAGGATGGGGCTCCGAGCGCACCGTCCCCGCAGCCGCTGTACGTCGAGCGGTCTTGAGCCGCGAACTCACGGCAGATCCGCACGGTCTGCAGATTTACGCCGTCCGTATCGTCGGGTCCCTCGATCTCACAGGTGCGCGCCTCGGTCACCGCCTCGTCTTCGCCCGCTGTCACTTTCCCCAAGGTATCCGCGGTCGGCAGCTACAGGCGGCGGGGTTGAATATCCCCGGCTGTCGGACAGCGGAAATCGATCTCGACGGCGCTCATCTCGACAACGACGCGTTTTGGGCCGGGTTGACCGCGGCCGGGCAGGTGCGCGCGGTTTGTGCGCACATCGGCGGACAGCTCAATCTGAAGAAGGCGACTCTGTTCAATCCCGACGGGATTGCTCTCGGCCTCGACGGTGCTCGGGTGGACGGTGTGCGCACATCGGCGGCCAGCTAGCCCTGCAGAAAGCGATCCTGTCCAACCCTGCTGGGTACGCGCTCAGCCTAGACAATGCTCGGGTGGACGGTGACGCGTTGTTGGCCGGGTTGACCGCGACCGGGCAGGTGCGCGCCCCCGGTGCGCACATTGGAGGCCAGCTGTACCTGCGGGAGGTGGCGCTGTCCAACCCCGATGGGGACGCGCTCAACCTCGACCGTATCCAGGTAGACGGTGGAGCGTTTGGGGCCGCGTTGACCGCGACCGGGCAGGTGCGCGCCGTCGGTGCGCACATCGGCGGGCGCACATCGGCGGCCAGCTAACCCTGGAGAAGGCGGTCATGTCTAATCCCGACGGGATTGCTCTCGGCCTCGACGGTGCTCGGGTGGACGGTGGAGCGTTCTGGGACGAGTTGACCGCGACCGGGCAAGTGCGCGCCCCCGGTGCGCACATCGGCGGCCAGCTAGCCCTGCAGAAAGCGATCCTGTCCAACCCTGCCGGGGACGCGCTCAGCCTCGACAATGCTCGGGTGGACGGTGGAGCGTTTTGGGACGGGTTGACCGCGACCGGGCAGGTGCGCGCAATCGGTGCGCACATTGGAGGCCAGCTGCACCTGGAGAACGTGGCGTGTCACTCCCTTCCCTCCGATGGAACTGTCGGAGGCCTTCACTTGCAGGGTGCGGTGATCGATAGCCTTTTCGTAGGACGAATACAAGCAGTTCTGGATCTGCACTTGGCTCACATTCAGGTGCTCGTTCTCCGGGACAACAACCCACCCCCAGCAGTGGAGGCGACCGGCTGGGCTCTTACCAGCCTCCGGCTCATCGCTGTGCCCAGCGGCCAGAACGGCCGGGACGTCATTCTCACCAAGTGGCTGGACAGACAGGAAGTCTTTGTGCCACAGCCGTGGCACGAAGCTGCGGATGCGCTGGCCCGCGATGGTCATATGGAGGAGGCGACCCGGTTGCGGATCGCCGCAGCGAAGCGGTCTACCGAGCAGCTTCGACCTGCTGGACGGCCGACGAGAAGATTCCGCTCGATCTATGGTTGGGTCACTGGGCGGACACGGTGGCTGCTGCGCCTCGGCTACGGGACCGCCGTCGGATTCGGGTACCGGCCGCTACGCGCTGGGATCTGGCTCGCCGCCTTCGGGCTCGCCACAATGCTGATCGCTGGCCTCGGAGCCTCCCAGTTGGAGCCCTCCCGCCAGGCCCGGCCGTTGGACATTGGAACCTCGGCGCAAACCGTCGCCCAGCACGGTCCCCTGACCGGTGCCACCGAGTGCGAGGCCGCCCGCGCGGGCTGGGACTACCCGTGCCTGAACAAGGTCCTGTACGCCGTCGAGACCGCCCTTCCCGTCGTCGGCACTGTGCAGTCCTCGGCATGGGTGTGGGGTCCCGGCGCATGGTTTCCGGCGCTGATCATCACCGCCCTGAAAGCGCTGTCATGGCTGTTCACCGTCCTGCTGCTGGGCGGGGTCACCAACCTGCTACGCAAGACCTGATCACCCGCGCCGCGGATCCGCTGACGCGGGCTCGGGCGGCCAGTGGTTGCCACACCCGAGACACGGGCCGCGTGGAGGTCACCGTCTCAAAGGCGGTCGGATGCCAGCTACACCCGGCCCGGCGCCACCCACCACCTGGCGGACGACGTCGAGCTGACCGCCAACGGGCGGTCATCCCGCACGATTCACCGCTCAAACCGCCATCCGTCGCCGGGCACAACCCGGTCGTCGGCGTAGCCCTTGACATCATGGACTCCCCGAGCCTCGAGGTTGCAACCGCCGGCGCCGCCTCGCTTTCTCTGGCCATCGAGAGAGGCTGGTCCAGCTACGCCCATCTCTTGACGACCTTCCGCGAGGCATCCCGCTCAGTGCGCCACGGCCTCCACGGGAAGCCCGGGGATCCCGACCCGGGTCGCGTAGACGCTGCCGGCGTCGGGCTCCGCGTCGTCGGGCAGGCCCTCCCGGGAGGTCGTGATGTAGAGGGTGCGCAGGTCGTCCCCACCGAGCGTGCAGGCGGTGGGCTGGCTGACCGGCACCTCGATGCGCTGCGTCAGCGTGCCCTCGGCGTCGTACCGGTGCACCTGCCCGCTGCCGTTGACGGCCACCCATACGGCGCCCTCGGCGTCGACGCACAGCCCGTCCGGCCGGCCGCTGCCGGGTCCGTCCCCGCCGTCGACCTCGACGAACGGCCGCCGGTTCACGAGCCGGTCCTCGACGTTGTCGAACACGTCGATCCGTCCCGTCGGGGTGTCCGCGTAGTAGGCCAGCTCCCCGTTCGGCGTGAAGCCGAGGCCGTTGGAGACGGTGACGGCGGGGTCGGTCGTCTCGATGGTGCCATCCGCGCCGATCCGGTACAGCCTGCCGGCACCCTCCGCCTGCTCCAGGTGCATGCTGCCGGCGTAGAGGGTGCCGTTCGGGGAGACGCCGCACTCGTTGAACCGGGTGTCCTCATCCGCCCACATCGGGGGCAGCAGCCGCAGTTCGCCGTCGTCGGCGTCCGTGACCGCGAGCTGGTGCCACAGCCCGACGACGAAGCCGCCGCTGGCTCGCGGACGAACGAACGCGGCGAGTCTGCCGACGTGCCGGCGGGTGATGCCGTCGTCGGTGAAGGTCAGCAGATCGCCGGCGAACATGTCCACCCAGCGCAGCCCGCCCCAGGTCGGCGACCAGATCGGCCCCTCGGCGTGATAGGCGATCGGGCCGGTGATGTTCCGCAGTTCGCTCATGGAACCATGCAACCACGCCGGCGTCAGGCAGCGGCGTCAGGGCCGACTCAGGCCAGGACGAGGTCGTTGACGTGCACGACCACCCGCTCGTAGTCCTGGCCGAGCTCCTCCCCCAGCTCGAACGTGGTGCGGCCGAGCATCTGCGGCAGTTCCTCGGAGTCGTAGTTGACCAGGCCGCGGGCGATCACCTCGCCCCGGCGGTCGGTCAGCTCCACGGGGTCGCCCGAGGCGAACCGCCCCGTGACGTCGACGATGCCGGCGGGCAGCAGCGAGCGGCGCCGATCGCGGACCGCCCGGACGGCGCCGTCGTCGAGCACCAGTCGCCCCCGGATGTCGGCCAGGTGCGCCAGCCACATCAGCCGGATCGGGTGCCGGTTGCCGGTGGTGTGGAACCAGGTGCCGACCGGGTCCCCGCCGAGCGCCGCGGCGGCGTACGCCGTCGAGGTGACCAGGGCGGGGATGCCGTTGGCGGCGGCCATGGTGGCCGCCTGCACCTTGGTCGCCATGCCGCCGGTGCCGACGCCGGCCGCCCCGGTGGTGCCGATCGTGATCGCCTCGAGGTCGGCCGGGCCGTGCACCTCGGGGATCCGCTGGGCGCCGTCGGCGGGCGGCCCGTCGTAGAGCGCGTCGACGTCGGAGAGCAGGATCAGCAGATCCGCGTGCGCGAGGTGGGCGACGAGGGAGGCGAGCCGGTCGTTGTCGCCGAACCGGATCTCGTGGGTGGCGACGGCGTCGTTCTCGTTGACGATCGGCAGCACGTTCAGCGCCAGCAGCCGGGTCAGCGACCGGTGGGCGTTCTGGTACTGGGTGCGCCGGATCAGGTCGTCCGCGGTCAACAGCACCTGGCCGGTGATGATGCCGTGTTCGCCGAACGCCCGGGTGTAGCGGGCCATCAGCAGGCCCTGTCCGACGCCGGCGGCCGCCTGCTGGCTGGCCAGGTCCCTCGGCCGGCGGGTCAGTCCGAGCGGCGCGAGCCCGGCGGCGATGGCGCCGGAGGAGACCAGGATGATCTCCTGCCCGGTGAGCTTCGCGGCGGCCAGCGTGTAGGACAGCCGGGTCAGGGCGGCCTCGTCGATGCCGCCGCCGATGGACGTCAGGGACGACGAGCCGACCTTGACGACGATGCGGCCCGCGGTGGGGACCTGCCCGCGGGACGTGATCGGGCTGCGACGCAGGCTGACGCTCACGCGCCGTCCTCGTCGCCGGCGTCCTCCGTACCCGTCCGGTGGTCGGTCCACAGCCCGGCGCGCCGCTCGGCCTCGAGCTCGTCGCGGGCGGCCTGCTTGGCATCCATCCGGTCGTGGAAGTCCTGCCGCTTCTGGCTGCGGGTGGGCCGGGTCTCGGCCTCCAGCAACCGCTGATCGGTGCCGCGCGGGCCGGCGAGCAGCTCGGCGCCCGCCACCATGGTCGGCTCCCAGTCGAACACGACGCCGTCCTCGCCGCCGATGACGACGGTGTCCCCCGGCTTCGCGCCGGCCTTGAACAAGCCGTCCTCGACGCCCAGCTTGGCCAGCCGGTCCGCGAGGTAGCCGATGGCCTCCTCGTTGGCGAAGTCCGTCTGGGCGACCCAGCGCTCGGGCTTCTCCCCGCGGATCCGGAATAGCGGCTTGAGGCTGCGCTCCTCGCGGGTGATCGCGTACTCGCCCCGGCCCCCGCGGCCGCCGCGGTCCACCGGCCTGGGCCGCAGGACGACGCGCGGCGCGGCCGGCGTCTCGGCCCGGTCGGTGCGGGCACCCTCGACGATCTGCGCCATCGCGAAGGACAGCTCGCGCAGGCCGTCGTGGCTGGCGGTGGAGATCTCGAACACGCGGTAGCCGCGGGCCTCGAGGTCCGGCCGGATGAAGTCGGCCAGCTCGCGGGCCTCGGGCACGTCGATCTTGTTCAGGGCGACCAGCCGGGGCCGCTCGTTCAGGGGCACGACGTCGCCACCGGGCCCGGCGAAGCTGGCGTCCACCGCGTAGGCGTCCAGCTCGGCCTCGATCGCTTCCAGGTCGCTGACCGGGTCACGGCCGGGCTCCAGCGTCGCGCAGTCGAGGACGTGCACCAGGGCGGCGCACCGCTCGACGTGGCGGAGGAACTCCAGGCCCAGGCCCTTGCCCTCGCTCGCGCCCGGGATCAGGCCGGGCACGTCGGCGACGGTGTACCGCGTCTCCCCGGCCTGCACGACGCCGAGGTTGGGGATGAGCGTGGTGAACGGGTAGTCGGCGATCTTCGGCCGCGCGGCGGAGAGCGCGGCGATCAGGCTGGACTTGCCGGCCGAGGGGAAGCCGACGAACGCGATGTCGGCGATGGACTTGACCTCGAGGACGAGGTCGCGGGCCTTGCCCTCGATGCCGAGCAGCGCGAAGCCGGGGGCCTTGCGCTTCGGGGAGGACAGGGCCGCGTTGCCGAGGCCGCCCTGGCCGCCGGACGCGGCGACGAACTCGGCGCCCTCGCCCACCAGGTCGGCGAGCACCTCGCCGTCGACCGACTTGACCACGGTGCCGTCGGGCACGGTCAGGATCAGGCTCTCGCCGGCGGTGCCGTCGCGGTGGTCGCCCTTGCCGGGGCCGCCGTTGCCGGCGTGCTGGTGCGGCGCGCGGTGGTAGCCGAGCAGGGTGGTCGTCTGCGGATCGACGCGCAGGACGACGTCGCCGCCGTCACCGCCGTTGCCGCCGTCGGGGCCGCCGAGCGGCTTGAACTTCTCCCGGTGGATGGAGACGCAGCCGTGGCCGCCGTTGCCGCCGGAGACGTGCAGGACGACGCGGTCGACGAAGCTGGCCACGGGTCTCCTTCCGAGGAGCTGTACTGAAAAACGAGGGTGGATACGCGTCAGGGCAGGCCGCGTACGGCCTGCCCTGACGGGGAAAGCGTGGTGGTGCTGCGGAGATCAGACCGCGGCGACGTCGGCGGCGACGATGTCCACGACGCGGCGGCCGCGGCGGGTGCCGAACGCGACGGAACCAGCGGAGAGGGCGAACAGGGTGTCGTCCTTGCCGCGGCCGACGTTCAGGCCCGGGTGGAAGTGGGTGCCGCGCTGACGGACGAGGATCTCGCCGGCGTTGACGGTCTGGCCGCCGAACCGCTTGACGCCCAGGTACTGGGCGTTCGAGTCACGACCGTTGCGAGTGGAGCTTGCGCCCTTCTTGTGTGCCATTGCTAGTGCCTGCCTTCAGGGAGTGACGGAGCGGACCGGGTGCTCAGGCGATCGAGGTGATCTTCACGCGGGTGAGGTCCGCGCGGAAGCCCTGACGCTTCTTGTAGCCGGTCTTGTTCTTGAACTTCTGGATGGAGATCTTCGGGCCACGGAGGTTGCCGAGAACCTCGGCCGTGACCTTGACCTTGGCCAGCTCCTGCTGAGCGGAGGTCACCTTGTCACCGTCGACCAGAAGGAGCGCGGGCAGCTCGATGGTGCTGCCTTCGCCGCCGGGCAGGCGATCGAGGGTGACGAGGTCGCCAACCGAAACCTTCTCCTGGCGCCCGCCAGCACGGACAATCGCGTACACCACGTGGGAACTCACTTCTCTCGACAATCTCGGACAAAAAGTCTTGCGGCACTCCCCGGCAGGGGCGGCCGATGTGCGGCGGGGCAGGCGGCACGCGACCCGGCATCGTGTTGAGGGATCGCGGTGCACCGACTCGAGGCCCGGCACCGACTACTCAGGATACGTCACCGGCGGTGACGGGAGCAAATGCAGGCGGCCGACGGCGAGCCGCCTCAATCGCCGGGGTCGGAGGGCGCCCGATTCATGGTGCCGGCCTCGCCGGCCTCGGGATCGGCGCCGACCCGTGCGAGAGCGGCCAGCTCGTCGCGAACGATGTCCATCGCCCACCCGTCCCCGTCGGCAGGGTCCGCCATCAGCAGGTGGATGGCCAGCCCGTCGATGACGGCGTGCAGGCGGCGGGCCTGCTGTTCGGTCCACGGTCCGCGGGGCCGGTGCGTGAGGAGGCCGACGACGGCGTGGCAGGCCTCCCCCAGCTGGTGATAGGCGTCGTCGCGGATGCCCGCCAGCTCCGGCAGGGCCGGCGTCTCGGCGATCAGGGCGATGTTGACCTCGAGTTCCGCTCGGCTGTCCGGGGTCAGGGGAAGCAGCTGGCGGATGACCTCGAGCGCGTACTGCTGCGGGTCCTCCACCGGAGGGAGTTGCCGGATCCGGTCACGGGCGCGCTGCACCATCAGCGCCGCGGAGAACTCGAGCAGCTCGGCTCGGGTGGGGAAGACGTGCCGGAGTGATCCGACGGCCACCGACGCCTCGTCGGCGACCGTCCGGACCGACACCGCGCCGATGCCCCGGTCGAGGATGACCTGCCACACCGCACGCGCCAGCTGGGCCTTGCGGGCGTCCGTGTCGATCCGTCGAGGCATGGTGGCAGATTAGCACGGCTGTACTACCATAACTTTCTAGCACAGTCGTACAAGAAAGGATCGCCATGATCGCCGCCGTCATCATCGCGTGCGAGGTCGGATTCTGGGTCCTCATCGCGCTCGGGCTGATCGCCCGCTACCCCCTGCGGATGCGCCGGACAGGCACCGTCCTGCTCGCCGCGACACCCGTCGTCGACCTCGTCCTGCTCGCGGTCACGGTCATCGATCTGCGCGCCGGGGCGACCGCCGGTCTCCTCCACGGCCTTGCCGCCCTCTATCTCGGCTTCTCGATCGCGTACGGCCACCAGATGATCCGGTGGGCCGACCTCCGGTTCGCCCACCGCTTCGCCGGCGGCCCTCCCCCGCGCAAGCTGACCGGCCGCGTCTACGCGACGGAGTGCTGGAAGGACGTGGCCCGCACGGTCCTGGCCGCCGCCATCGCCTCCGGGTTGCTCGCGTTGCTGACGGCCCTCGTCGGCGACCCGAGCCGGACCGAGGCGCTGACCGGCCTGTACCGCATCCTCGGGATCGTCGTCGCCGTCGAGCTGATCTGGGCGGTCAGCTACACGATCTGGCCCCGGAAGGCTCCCGCCGTGGCGCCCCAGCAGTGATACTGGGGGCATGAGCAGCGTGCCCCCGTCCCCGTCCACGCCTCCCGAGGGTTCCCGGCCCGAGAACCGGCCCCCGCACGACGTCCCCCGCGGCGGTCAGAACCCGACGTCAGGCGGGCCGGGCCCGTACGGGAACCCGGGACAGGGTCATTACGGCAACCCGGGACAGGGTCAGTACGGGAACCCGGGCAACCCCGCAGCGGGCCCGTACGGGGGACCCGGGCGTCCCGCCGATGGGGAGGGCTACGGCTACGACCAGCAGGCCGGCCAGGGCCGGCCGGGACTGCAGGGCTACGGCGCGCCGTCGCAGGACCGCACCATGGCGGTCCTCACCCACATCATCCCGCTGGTGGCGATGTTCATCAGCGTCGGCTGGCTCGGCTTCGTCGGCCCGCTCGTCATCTGGTTCATCTACCGCGAGGGCAGCCCGTTCGTGCGCCGCACCGCGGCCGGCGCCTTCAACTTCACCGTGACGACGTGGCTCGCGAACCTGGCGGCGTGGATCTGCTTCTTCACGATCATCCTCATCCCGGTCGCCATCCTGCTGTGGGTCGCCGCCTTCGTGGTCGCGATCATCTTCCACATCCAGGGGGCCATCAAGGCCAACCGCGGCGAACTGTACGTCTACCCCCTGCAGATCCCCATCCTGCGCTGAGCCGGCGTCAGCCTGCCTCAGCCTGCGTCGACCACCTCGGCGGCGAAGAAGTCCCGCTCCAGCGCACACGCGCGCAGGAACGCGGCGGCCATCGCCTGCCGGGTCGGCTCGTCGGCGTCCGCGGCGGCGTCGTCGACGATGGCGCGGCAGGCGGCCGCCGCCTCCTGGAAGCCCGGGTCGTCGTAGGCCGCGAGCCAGGTCCCGTACGGGTGGGCGGCGTCGTCCCTGCCGCGCCGCTCCGTCCGGTGGGCCTCCAGGGCCCGGGACAGCGTCGCCGCGATCTCGGCGTAGAGCCAGTAGCAGGGCAGCACCGCGGCGGCTCCCACCTGCCAAGGCTCCCGCCCCGTGGCGGCGAGCAGGAAGTCGGTGTACCGCGCCGTGACCGGCCCGATCCCCGGGTCCCCGCCGTCGGCGTCGTCGTCGGTCCTGAGCCACTGCCGGTGCAGGATGGTCTCCTCGGTGGCGGCCGTGACCGCTCCGCGGGCGAAGAACGCGCGCACCGGCGCCGGCGCGGCCGAGGCCGCCAGCGACGACAGGGCCCGGCTGTACGCCTGCAGGTACTGCGCGTCCTGGGCCAGGTAGGCCCGGAAGCGGTCCTGCGGAAGGGTGCCGTCGGTGAGCCGGACGATGAACTCGAGTTCGTCGATCTCTTGCCGGACGACGGCGGACCGCTCCCACAGGTCATCGGTGAAGCGGCCGCGGGTTCCCGGCGAATCGGGTGCGGTGGCGGCGGCGACGTACGCGTCGACGGCGGCGTCGAGGTGGTGGCCGTGGTGGACGGGCCCGCTGCCCGAGCCCACGCGCAGCCCGTCGGCGGCGGCCAGCGCCCCCGTCAGCCAGCGCTTCGCGGCTCGCAACGAATACGGCCAGGCGCCGGTGCGCGCGTACAGGGTGGCCATCGCCGAGGACAGCGAGCAGCCGGTGCCGTGGGTGTTCCGGGTCGACACGCGCGGCTCGGCGACTTCGGCGAGCAGGCTCCCGTCGGGGGCGACGAGTGCGTCCGGGGTGCGCTCCCCGGGCAGATGGCCTCCCTTGACCAGGACGATGCTGCCCGTCGCGGCCGCGACCCGGCGGCCGGCGGCGAGGGCGGCGTCCCAGTCGTCCAGCGCCTCTCCCGGCCGGTGCGCCTCGCCCGGCGCCCCACCGCCGTCGAGGACGGCCAGTTCGGCCAGGTTCGGGGTGAGCAGGTCGGCGTGGGCGGCCGCGAGGGCGCGGACGGCGTCCTCGGCGCTCGCGTCGAGCAGCCGGTCCCCGCTGCTGGCGACCATCACCGGGTCCAGGATCACGGGGAATACTCGGCCCGCGTTCCGTTGGTCATCGAGCCACGCGCGCACGGTGGCGGCGACCTCGGCGGTGCCGAGCATGCCGATCTTGACGGCGTCGATGGTCACGTCGTCGGACACGGCGTCCAGCTGCTCGCGCAGGAACGACGCCGGAGGGGTGTGCACGCTGCGGACCCCGCGCGTGTTCTGGGCGACGAGGCAGGTGACGACGGCCATGCCGTACCCGCCGAACGCGGCGATGGACTTCAGGTCCGCCGGCACGCCGGCCCCACCCGTGGGGTCGGTCCCGGCGATGCTCAGCACGCGCACCGTCATCGGGTGCCTCCCGCGGCGGGCCGGGACTCGAAGGCCGCACGCAGCTGGCGCGCGGCGGCCTCGGGGTCGGGCGCGGCACAGATCGCCGACACGACGGCGAGGCCGGCGGCGCCGGCGTCCCGCAGGGCGGCCGCGTCATCGGTGGAGATCCCCCCGATGGCCACGGCCGGCAGCCCGCTACCGGCCGACAGTCGCGCGACGGCACGGCCGAACCCGTCGACGCCGAGCGGGGCCGGCGCGTCCGGCTTGGTCGCGGTAGCGTGCACCGCGCCGATGCCGAGGTAGTCCACCGTTCCCACGGGAAGGGTGGCGACGACGTCGAGCTCGTCCGCGGTCGAGGCGCTCAGCCCGAGCACCGCGTCGGGACCGATCAGTCGACGCACCGCGGTGACGGGCAGGTCGTCCTGGCCGACGTGGACACCGGCCACCGCGGCTCCGGCATCGCGGGCGGCGAGGAAGACGTCGACCCGGTCGTTGACCAGCACCGGGACCCGATCGCCGACGCGCTCGGCGACGGCCGTGACGAGGGCGAGGTACTCCCGGCCGGTGGCGTGCTTCTCCCGGACCTGCACGCACGTGACGCCGCCGGCGACCGCGGCGGCGACGACGTCGGGCACGCGGCGTGAGCCGCCGGGCCCGGCGGCCAGCGCGGTGTCGGTGACGAGGTAGAGCGTCAGCGCGGTCAGGTCGAACCGAGGTGTGGGGAGGGCCGTCATCGGGCGCTCGGGCTGAGGGCGGTCTCGCGCGTGATGCCGGTGTCGGCGGCGAACTCGTCGGGGCCGATCGCCGCAAGCCGGTCCAGCAGGGCGACCGCGAACGAGCCGGGACCGGTGCTGATCTCCGTGGCCTGACGGGCGGCGAGGGTGTAGTAGCCGGTCGCCAGCGCCGCGCAGACGGCGGGGCTGTCCTCCTGTCCGACGGCGAGGAACGCGGCGATCACCGCGCCGAGCGCGCAACCCCCACCCGTGACCTTCGTCAGCAGGGCGGCGTCGTGGTGGTTGCGGTAGTGCTCCGGTGCGCCGCCGTCGGCTCCCGCACCGCCGGGCGGCACGCCGAGGATCTCGTCGACCGCACCGGAAACGGCGACGGCCCCGCCGGTGCGGGTGACCAGCTCGATCGCGGCGGGGACGGCGTCGTCGGTCGTGTCCGTGCTGTCGACGCCGCGGCCGCCGCCGCTCTGCCCGGCCAGGGCCCGGACCTCGGAGGCGTTGCCACGGATGACGGTGGGCGCGAACTCGAGCAGGTCGGCGGCCAGGGCGGTGCGCACCGGCAGGGCGCCGACGGCGACCGGGTCCAGCACCCAGCGCCCGCCGACGGCCCGACGGCCGACCACCGCCTCCCGCATGGCGAGCCGCTGCTCGGGCGTGGGCGTGCCCAGATTGATCAGCAGGCCCGAGGCGATCCGCGCGAACGGCCCGGCCTCGCCGCCGATGTCGGTCATCGCCGGGGCGGCGCCGGCCGCGAGCAGCACGTTGGCCGTGTAATTGGTCACCACGCTGTTGGTCAGGCACTGGATCAGTGGCTGGTCCTGCCGGACCGCGTGCAGCAGCCGGCCGGCGCGCACCGGCAGGTCGACGGGGGACGGAACAGAGGAGAACGCGACGTCGTTCACGGCGACATCCCTTCGCTCGTACTGACGAGATCAGGTTCGACGGGTGTCATCTCAGCCCGGTGCGGGCACCCCGTGTCACTCGTGGCAGCGTATCAGCGCCGCGTCACTCCTTGCCCGGCCGCGCGATCTCCTCCGCGGACACGCCGACCCCGAGCACGGTGGGCGCCGCCGCCGGCTCCTGGCCGGCGGGGCGCGATGCAGCGCCGCCGGACGAGAACACGGCCGTCGGCTGCTGCTCCGAGCGGGCCGCCGTGTCCACGACCGTGATGGCCGCCGCGTCGCCGGCGCCGCTGCTGGCGGCGCGGCGGGACCGGCGCTTCGGCCGGGCCGGTTCGGCCGGGGCGCCGGTCCCGGTCTCGGCCGGGAACGCCGCCGCGTCGGTCGTCGACGCCGGCTCCGGTGTCGTGGGTGCTACCGGCGCGACCGTCGTCTCCTCGGGCTCCTCGCCGGTCCATTCCTCGGGCAGCTCGTCGTCGGCCGCGTCCGCGGCGCGCAGGGCGTTCTGCACGGCCGAGGCGACGGCGTCGTCCGACCGCCCGCCCGGCTGCTGACCGCCGACCGCGGCGTCGAAGGCCCGGTCGAGCGACTCGAGGGTCACCTCGCGGTCACCGCCGCGTGCCTGCTGGCCGTGCGGGACGGTGACCCGCTCGCCGTTGATGGTCAGGGCGACGTCCTCGTCGGCGTCGGACCGGTCCGCTCCGGTCGTGGGCGTCTGCGCGGCGTCGGTCTCCTCGCCGGAGCGCTTCTTCCGGCCACGTCCGCGCCGGCGCCGCTCGCGGCGGCTCGGCCGCGCGTCGTCCTCGCCGGGCGCGGTACCGGACTCCTGCGGTCCGGTCGTCGACGCCTCGGCGGCGTGCTCGCCGGCGGCCGGCTGCTCGCCGTCCTCGCCCGTCGGATGCAGGGCCTTGGCGATGTTGCCCATCGCGGCCCGCGCCTTCGCCGCGCGCTCGGCGGCCTCCGGATCCTGCTCGGGGGCCGGAGCGGGCGCCTGTTCGGGCGCGTGGTCCGACGCGCGCCGGCTGCGCTTCTTCTCGTTCTTCGGCGGGCGCTGCTCCTGGCGGGAGCCGTTGCCGCCGCCGTTGCCGTTCGCGCCGTTGCCCTGGCCACCACCGGTGGTGTGCCGGCGGTGCTCCACCGGCTCACCGTGGGTGATGATGCCGCGGCCCGCGCAGGCCTCGCAGGTCTCGGAGAAGACCTCGAGCAGGCCGGTGCCCATCCGCTTGCGGGTCATCTGGACCAGGCCCAGCGAGGTCACCTCGGCCACCTGGTGCTTGGTGCGGTCCCGGCCGAGGCACTCGACCAGCCGGCGGAGCACGAGGTCACGGTTCGCCTCGAGCACCATGTCGATGAAGTCGATGACGATGATGCCGCCGATGTCCCGCAGCCGAAGCTGCCGGACGATCTCCTCGGCCGCCTCGAGGTTGTTCTTGGTGACCGTCTCCTCGAGGTTGCCGCCGGAGCCGGTGAACCGGCCGGTGTTCACGTCGACGACGGTCATCGCCTCGGTGCGGTCGATGACGAGCGAGCCGCCCGAGGGCAGGAACACCTTGCGGTCCAGCGCCTTGGCGATCTGCTCGTCGATCCGCGACGCGGTGAACAGGTCCTCGTCCTTCTCCCACTTCTCCAGCCGGGACAGCAGGTCCGGGGCGACGTAGGTGACGTAGGCCTCGATCGTGTCCCAGGCGTGCTCGCCGGAGACGATGAGCTTGGAGAAGTCCTCGTTGAAGACGTCGCGGACGACCTTGATGGTCAGGTCCGGCTCCGCGTAGAGCATCTGCGGAGCGAGGGTCTTGGGCGCCTCGGCGGTCGCCTGGATGCCCTCCCACTGGGCGCGCAGCCGGTTGATGTCGTTGGTGAGCTCCTCCTCGG
Source organism: Tersicoccus solisilvae (assembly GCF_014643255.1). GTDB lineage: Bacteria > Actinomycetota > Actinomycetes > Actinomycetales > Micrococcaceae > Tersicoccus > Tersicoccus solisilvae. The sequence continues at coordinate 177,078 of NZ_BMJI01000003.1, forward strand.
AGGCCCCCTCGGCGGCGGTGCGCACGATGACGCCGGCGCCCTCGGGCAGCCGGTCCTTGAGGATCTTCTTCAGCCGCGCCCGCTCGTTGTCCGGCAGCTTGCGGGAGATGCCCGTCATGGAGCCGCCGGGCACGTACACGAGGAAGCGGCCGGGCAGGGAGATCTGGCTGGTCAGCCGGGCGCCCTTGTGACCGATCGGGTCCTTGGTGACCTGCACGAGCACGGAGTCACCGGACTTCAGGGCCACCTCGATGCGGCGCGGCGTCCCCTCCAGACCGGGCGCGTTCCAGTTGACCTCACCGGCGTAGAGCACGGCGTTGCGGCCGCGCCCGATGTCGACGAACGCTGCCTCCATCGACGGCAGCACGTTCTGCACCTTGCCCAGGTACACGTTGCCGATCAGCGAGTCCTGCTGCGTCTTGGACACGAAGTGCTCGGCCAGGACGCCGTCCTCGAGCACGCCGATCTGGATCCGCTCCTCGACCTGCCGGACGATCATCTGCCGGTCGACGGACTCGCGGCGGGCCAGGAACTCGGCCTCGGTGATGCCGTGCCGGCGGCGTCCCGTCTCGCGGGACTCACGACGGCGCTGCCGCTTCGCCTCCAGCCGGGTGGAGCCCTTGACGGAAGTGACCTTGTTGGACGGCGCTTCCGTCCGGGAGCGCGGCGCGCGCACCCGGGTGACCGTGTTGGGCGGATCGTCGTCCTCGCCGCCGCTCAGCTCCAGATCGGAGTCCCCGCGACGACGGCGACGACGACGGCGTGAGGTGACGTCTCCCCCGTCTTCGTCCTTCGCGGCGGCGGAGGCCTCGTCGTCGCTCGCGCCGTCGGCCTTCTCGCCCTCGGTCTCGCTCTCCGACCCGCCACGACCACGGCCGCGTCCCCGGCGACCCCCGCGACGGCTGCGACCCCGGCCCTCACCGGCCTCGTCGTCGGTCTCCTCGTCGTCGTCCGCGTCGGACTCGGCGGCGGCCTGCACCGCCTGGGCCTTCCGGCTCTCCTCACGGGCGCGCACCTGCTCCTGGAGCTGATCCAGGTCCGGGGCGTGGAAGAGCAGCGACATCGGGGACTGCGCCGACATCATGCCGCGCAGCGGATCGGCCGGGACCTCGCCGGACGGCTCCTCGTCCTCGGCGGTCTTCTCGTCGTTCGCGCCCGCGGCGGCGGGCTGCTGCGGGGCGGCGTCCGGGCCGGTGGTCTCGGCGGGCTCCTCCGCGGCGGCCGACGCCACTTCGGCGCGCTCCTCGGCGGTGTCGGTCTCGGCGGTGGCCGCCTCCGCGGCGGCGGCCTTCTTCGTGCGGGACGCGGCGGTCCGGATGCGACCGGAGCGCGCGCGGGTGCGGGTGGCGGGCTTCGCGGTGTCATCGGCGGACGCGGTGTCGTCGGCGGCCTCGGTGTCGACGGCGGCCGCGGTGGCCGCGTTGCTCGCCGCTTCGGCGCGATCCTCGGCCGTGGTGGCCACGGGCGCCTGCACCGGCGTCTCGGCCGGGCTCGCCTGTTCCGCGGTCGCGACCTCGGCGCCGGTGGCGTCCGCCGTCGCGGCGGTGCGGCGGCTGCTGCGCCGACGCGCGGGCTTCTCGGCCGGCTGCTCGACCGGCTGCTCGGCTGGCTCCGAGGCCGTCTCGAGTTGCGTGTCGCTCGCCTCGGTGCTCGTCGACGCGGCGGCGGTGTTCTGGTCGACCGTTCCGGCCGCCTCGTCCCCGGCGGGGGTCGTCGTTGCCGGTGTCTGCTCCGGTTCCGTGACGGAACCAGCGTTGTCCATAGTCATATTCAGCTGTACTCCAGCCGCGGCACCCCGTCCACAACCGGCGCCCCGCGGCGACTTGACCGGCCTCACCGGGCGATTTCCCCGGCGGCCGGAAACTTGAGTTGTTCACCTGGGCGGTCGCGCCGCGAAAAGGGGCGTGGCCGCACGCTCAGGCCGTCAACGCTCGGGTGGCGGCGCGTGTGCACCGACGGGCGAAGGGCGGATACCGCTCGCCTCACCGTCGGGTCCGTCGCGTCCTGGCGACGTCGACACCGGTGTCCGTGACACCCGCGCCGGTTGCCACACCGACTGTTGCCGGACCGACCCGCCGTTGTGGACCGCGAGCCGATCGAAGGACATTCTCTCACACCGCGGCCCGGATCGGCGCGCGGGCCGGCCTCGCGGCGAGCGACGCATCCCGGCCGCGGGCCAGCCGGCTTCGCTACAATCGGCACCGCATCGCGCGCCCGAGCACCCGGTCGCGGCAGGCCCCCGCCGGTCTTCGCGCTCGACGTCCCCGGTCCGAGTCCCCCGTCAGTCAGGATCCTTCCCGTGAAGTCAGACCCCCGCACGCGACACGTCGCCGACCGCGCGCCCGACGACGTCGAGCCCGGCGGCGCGACGCGCGACGGTGTCGCCGAGCGCGAGCACGACCGGGACCTGCCCCGGCTCTACCGGCGGGTGCAGCTCGGCTGGATGTACATCGTCGGCGGCGTCATCGGTTTCCTCGCGGCCGGCGAACTCGTCCTCGAGGACGTCGCCCTGCTGAAGGACCCGAACCACGTCACCAGCTGCGACATCAATCCGCTGATCTCCTGTGGCACCGTGATGAAGTCGTGGCAGGCCCAGCTCTTCGGGTTCCCCAACCCGTTCATCGGCATCGTGGCGTTCGGCATCATCATCACCGTCGGCGTGTCCCTGCTGGCCGGGGCGCGGTTCGCCCGCTGGTACTGGTTGACGCTGAACGCCGGCATCGCCCTGGGCTTCCTCTTCTGCGTGTGGCTGTGGTCCCAGGCCGTGTACGACATCGGCGCGCTGTGCATCTACTGCATGATCGTGTGGGCCGTGATGATCGTCCTGCTCGTGCACACGACCGTGCGCAACATCAGTCACGGCGTCATCCCGGCCTCCCCGAAGGTCGCGGCGATCGCCCAGGACGCCGCCTGGCCCGTCGCCGTCCTGCTGGCGATCGGCGTCGTCGTCTCGATCTTCCTGCGGTTCGCGGGGATCTTCATCCGCTGACGAGGCGTTCACCTACGCCAACTCGTCAATAGATGTTCACCGGGCCCGGAAACCCGGCCGGATGGAACATCTATTGACGAGCTGGCGAGGAAGGGTTCAGCCGAACCAGATGCCGAGCTCACGCTCGGCCGACTCCGGCGAGTCCGAGCCGTGGACGAGATTCTGCTGCACCTTCAGCCCCCAGTCGCGGCCGAAATCGCCGCGGATGGTGCCCGGCGCCGCGGTCGTCGGGTCGGTGGCGCCGGCGAGGGACCGGAAGCCGGCGATGACGCCCTGCCCCTCGACCGTCGCGGCGACGATCGGGCCGGACAGCATGAACTCGACGAGCGGCTCGTAGAAGGGCTTGCCGACGTGCTCCTCGTAGTGCTGCTCGAGCATCGCCCGGTCGGCATCGACGAGTTTGAGGCCGGTGAGCGTGTAGCCCTTGGCCTCGATCCGGGCGAGGATGGCGCCGGTCAGGCCGCGGGCGACGCCGTCGGGCTTGACCAGGACGAGGGTGCGTTCGGTGCTCACGGTGCGCGTTCTCCTTGGCTGGGGTGACGGAAGTCCGCTGATCAGCCTATCGGGCGGTGCCCGGCCGTTCACGCCCGCCACCGGTTCCCCCGCGGACCGGGCGGTGCCATGCTGGACGCGTCAGCCGCCCCACCGGAACCGAGGCAGTCATGGTCGTCACCATCACGACGGCGCCGATGTCCCTCGGCGAGCTGCTCGCCGTGGTGCACGGGGAGCAGGTGCGGCTCGCCCCCGACGCCCTCGACCGGATCGCCGCCGCCCGCGCCGTCGTCGATGACGTCCTGGGCACCGGCGCGGCCGTCTACGGCCTGACCACCCGGGTCGGGCACAGCCGCGACGTGCGGGTGTCCGCCGACGAGGTGGCCCGGCAGCAGGAGTGGCTGATCCGCTCGCACGCCGGCGGGTTCGGGCCCCCGTTGCCGGCGCCGCGGGTCCGGGCCGCCATCGCCGTGCGCCTGAACGGCATCGCGCGCGGCGGCTCCGGGGCCAGCCCGGCCGCCGCGCAGACGCTCGCCGCGATGCTCAACGCCGGCGTGCACCCGGTCATCCCCCGCACCTCCTCGGTGGGCGCCGGGGATCTCGGCCAGCTCGCCTACGTCGCGCAGGTCGCGGTGGGCCTGGGCCGGGCCGAGCTCGACGGCGTGGAGCTGGACGGCGGTGAGGCGCTGCGCCGGGCCGGCATCGCCCCGCTCCGGCTCGAGGGCAAGGACGGGCTCGCGCTGATCTCCTCCAACGCCGTCTCCCTCGGCGCGGCCGCGCTCGTCGTCGAGCACGCCGAGCGGACCGTTCCCGCCGCCGACACCGCCGTCGCCCTGTCCCTGGAGGCGACCGACGGCAATCCGTCCATCGCCCTGCCCGTCGTCGCCGCGGCCAAGCCCTACCCCGGGCAGGTCGCCGCGGCCGCGCGGCTGCGCGCCGAGCTGGCCGGGAGCCGGCTGCTGGACCCCGACGGGCCGCACTCGGTGCAGGACGCGCTGTCCTTCCGCGTCAGCCCACAGGTGCACGGGGCGCTACGGGACCAGCTGGCGGCCGTCACCGCGGCCGTCGAGGTGGAACTGAACGCCGCCGCCGACAATCCCCTCGTCGATCTGGCGACCCGGACGATGGTCAGCACGGGCAACTTCCACCCGATGGTCGTGGCGATCGGGTTCGACGCGCTGCGGATCGCCGTCGCCCACGTGGGCCAGCTCAGCGACCGCCGGATGAGCCACCTGTGGGACGCGGCCATGACCGTGCTGGCGGCCGGCGGGCCGCCACCCGCCGCCGCGGCGCCCGGTCTGCAGCTGCGCTACCCGGCGGCCGCCGCCGTGGCCGCCCTCAAGCAGCTCGCGGCGCCCGCCACCCTGGACGCCCCGCCGCTGGACCTCGGCACGGAGGACCACGCCACCTCGGCGCCCCTCTCCGTCGACAAGGCCGAGGAGGCGCTCGGCCTGCTGGACGACCTGCTCGCCATCGAGGTGCTGCTGGCCCGCGACGTGCTGGCCGTCACCGGGCCGCCGCGACGCCTCGGGGCGGGCGCGACGGCCGTCCTGCGCCTGGCCGACGAGGCGGCGGGCGGGCAGGCCGCCACCCCGGCCGCCGTCCACGCGGCCCTGCGGTTACGCTTCCCGGGCTGAATGTCTCTGAGCGGTCGACCCTGAGCGGTCGACGCGGGTCACTCCGGCAGCGGGTGCTCCCGGGCCCACCGGTCCTGTTCGGCCGCCCGCTGCCGGTTCTCCCGGTCCACCCGCCCCCCGGCGCGCAACCCGTACCACCAGGCCGCCACGCACAGGGCACCGACGAGGAACATCATCGGCACGAAGAACCCGGTGGCGAGCACGAGCACCTGCAGCGCCCAGCCGGCGGCGTAGCCCCAGCGGCGGGTCAGCACGGCGCACACCGCGACCAGCAGCACGGACAGGAGCAACCCGACGGAGAGCACCGCGGGCTTCGGCAGGTCCTTGAGCAGCCCGAAGCCGACCAGGGTGGCGAAGAAGACGATGAAGGCCTCGACGAGCAGCACCGTCGAGGCGAACATGACCTTGGTCGAGCGCTGCTTCTTCTTCGGGGTGGACCGGCCCGAACCGGCCCCGTCGGTCGCGGGATCGGTCGACGTCATGGCGTCTCCTCTCGGGCGCCCAGCAGGATGCGGGCCTCGGCGATCAGGGTGATGGACCCGGTGACGAGGACCAGCCCGTCGAACTGCTGCGGGTCGTCGGCGAGCTGGATCGCGGCGGCGACCGCGTTGTCCAGGGACTCCTCGACCATCACCGCCTCGTCCGCGAACCAGGTCTGCGCCATCTCGGCCAGCTCGGTCGGCTCGATCGCCCGCGGCGAGGACGAGCGGGTGACGACGAGGGTGACCGGCATGTCCGCGAACGCCTCGCGCAGCGCCTCGAGTATGCCCTCGGCGTCCTTCTCCGCCAGCACGCCGAGCACGACGACGGCGCGGGAGAAGGCGAACGCCTCCCGCAGGGCCGCCACGGTCACGGCGACGCCGGCCGGGTTGTGGGCGGCGTCGACCACGACGGGCGGGTCGGTCCGGACCGTCTCCAGCCGGCCCGGGGAGCGGACGGCGGCGAAGCCCTCGCGCACGAGCTCGACGTTCAGCTCCTTCTCCCCCGCCCCGAGGAACGCCTCGACGGCGGCGACGGCGACGGCCGCGTTCTCCGCCTGATGGGCGCCGTGCAGGGGCAGCACGAGGTCCTCGTACCGCGCCGCCAGGCCGTCGATGGTCAGCTGCTGCCCGCCGACGGCGACGTTGCGGGACTCGACGCCGAACTCGATGCCCTCGAACCGGTACTGGGCGCCGACCTCCTGGGCCTTGTCCAGCAGCACCTCGGCCGCCTCGACCGGCTGGGCGGCGGAGACGAGGAAGCCGCCGCGCTTGATGATGCCCGACTTGTTCTCGGCGATCTCCTCGATCGTGTCGCCGAGCATGTCGGTGTGGTCCAGGGAGATGGGCGTGATGACGCTGACGGCGCCGTCGGCGACGTTGGTCGCGTCCCAGGTGCCGCCGATGCCGACCTCGAGCACGACGACGTCCACCGGGGCGTCCGCGAACACCGCGAAGGCGAGGATGGTCACGCACTCGAAGTAGGTGAGCCGGGGTTGCCCGTCGTCGGTCAGCTCCCGGTCCACCAGCTCGAGGTACGGGCGGATCTCGTCCCAGACCCGCACGAAGGTCGCGTCCGGGACCGGCGTGCCGTCGATGCTGATCCGTTCGGTCACCGAGGTCAGGTGCGGGCTGGTGTAGCGGCCGGTGCGGATGTCGTGGGCCAGCAGCACGGACTCGATGATCCGCGCCGTGGACGTCTTGCCGTTGGTGCCGGTGACGTGGATGACGGGCGCGGCGCGGTGCGGGTCGCCGAGGATCTCGACGGCGCGGCGCAGCGGCTCGAGCCGGGGCTCCATCCTGTTCTCCGGCGCCCGGGCGAGCAGTTCCGCGTACACGCTGGCAACGGAGAACTCGTCGGGCACGCTCGTGTCCTGGTCGCCGGGCAGCGCCGACCCGGTGTCCGAGTCGTCGACGGCGAAGGGGTCGCCGACGACGTCGGCGTCCTCGGTGTCGAGCAGATCCCGCAACTCCTCGGCGTCCTGCTCCTCCGGGGTCAGGTCGTCGTCGTGATCGTGGTGGTCGTGGTGGTCGCTCATCGCTGGGCCCCCTCGTTCTGGACGGCCGACTTCTGGACCGTGACCGCGGTGTCCCCGCCCTCGACCAGGTCGAGCGCCGTCGTCAGGGTCTCGCCCGTGACCAGGTCCTCGTTGTCCCGCAGGGCCGCCAGCAACGCGGCCGGGCCGGTGACGCGGGTGCGGATCCGGTCGCTGATGTCCAGGTCGGCGTCGCGCCGGGCCTGCTGAATCGTGCGGATCGTGTCGCGGGCGACCCCCTCGGCCTCCAGCTCCGGGGTCACCGCCGTGTCGAGGACGACGAAGCCTCCGCCGGGCAGGACGGCCACCGCGGCGCTGGCATCACCGTCGCTGCTCACCACCGTCTGGAGCGTGTACTCGCCGGACTGCAGCTCGACACCGCCGGCGACGACGGTCTGCTCGCCGTCGGTCCCGTCCGTGACGCTCCAGTCGCCGGACTTGGCGGCCTTGATCACGGCCTGCACGCCCTTGCCGAGGCGCGGGCCGGCAGCACGGGCGTTGACGGAGAGCTGCTGGCTCACGCCGAACTGCCCCGCGTCGGCGGTGGCCGCGTCGACCAGGCGGACGTCCTTGAGGTTGAGCTCGTCCGCGATGATGCGCGCGAAGGTACCGGTCAGTGCCTCGGCGTGCGGGGTGACGACGGTCATGCCCGCCAGCGGCAACCGGACGCGCAGGTTGGCGGCCTTGCGCAGGCTCGAGCCGGTGGAGCAGATCCGGCGGGTCGCGTCCATCGCGGCGAGCAGCGACTCGTCGGCGGGGAACTCGGCGGCGTCGGGCCAGTCCGTCAGGTGCACGGACCGGCCACCGGTCAGGCCGCGCCAGATCTCCTCGCCGATCAGCGGCAGCAACGGCGCGGCGACCCGGGTGACGGTCTCCAGGCACGTGTACAGCACGTCGAACGCGGCGGTGTCCTCGTCGAAGAACCGCTCGCGGGATCGGCGGATGTACCAGTTGGTGAGCACGTCCAGGTAGTCCCGCAGCGCGTCGCATGCGTCGGAGACCTCGTAGGCGTCCAGGGCGGTGGTCACGTCGCGGACCAGGGTGCCGGTGGTCGCCAGCAGATAGCGGTCCAGCACGTCGGTGGCCTCGGTGCGCCGCTGCGCCTCGTAGCCCTGACCGTTCTCAGCCGCATTGGCATACAGCGCGAAGAAGTGCCAGGCGTTCCACAGCGGCAGCAGCACGGCGCGGACGCCGTCGCGGATGCCCTGCTCGGTGACGATCAGGTTGCCGCCGCGCAGGATCGGCGAGGACATCAGGAACCAGCGCATCGCGTCCGAGCCGTCGCGGTCGAGCACCTCGGAGACGTCCGGGTAGTTCCGCAGCGACTTGGACATCTTCTGCCCGTCCGAGCCGAGCACGATGCCGTGGCTGATCACGTTGCGGAACGTGGGCCGGTCGAACAGCGCGGTGGCGAGGATGTGCAGCGTGTAGAACCAGCCGCGGGTCTGCCCGATGTACTCGACGATGAAGTCGGCCGGGTTGTGGTGGTCGAACCAGTCCTGGTTCTCGAACGGGTAGTGCACCTGGGCGTACGGCATCGACCCGGAGTCGAACCAGACGTCGAGCACGTCCTCCACGCGCCGCATCACGGACTGGCCCTCCTCGGGCGTGCGCGGATCGTCCGGGTTGGGACGGGTCAGCTCGTCGATGAACGGGCGGTGCAGGTCCACCTCGCCGGCGTGGTTGCGGGGCAGGACCCCGAAGTCGGCCTCCAGCTCGGCGAGCGAGCCGTAGACGTCGGTGCGCGGGTAGGCGGGGTCGGTGGACTGCCACACCGGGATGGGGCTGCCCCAGTACCGGTTGCGAGAGATCGACCAGTCGCGGGCGTTGGCCAGCCACGTGCCGAACTGGCCGTCCTTGACGTTCCCGGGGATCCAGGTGATCTGCTGGTTCAGCTCGACCATCCGCGCCTTGATCTTCGTGACCTCGACGAACCAGGACGAGACCGCCTTGTAGATCAGCGGGTTCCGGCAGCGCCAGCAGTGCGGGTAGGAGTGCTCGAAGCTGGCCTCGCGGACCAGGCGGCCCGAGGCGGCCAGGTTGCGGATGATGGTGCGGTTGGCGTCGAAGACCTGCAGGCCGGCGATGCCCGCGAGCTCAGTGCCATCAACGAAGCTCGGCATGAAGCGAGCGCTCTCATCAACCGATAACCTCACGGGAATACCCGCGGCATCGCAAACACGTTGGTCGTCCTCGCCGTAAGCCGGGGCCTGATGAACGATGCCGGTGCCGTCGGTCGTGGTCACATAGGCATCGACGAGCACTTGGTATGCGTTGGCTTGCGCGCGGAACCATGGGAAAGGCTGCGGGCGCTCATTGACAGGATTCTCCTCGACGAACTCGACTTCGCCGCGCAACTTGTCCGCGATGCTTCGCCAAAGAGGTTCATAGCGTAGGCCGCCAAGCTCGTTTCCGCTGTAACGCGATTCCACTGCTTGCAGTGCGCTTGCTTCATCCACATAACCAAGGTCGCCCGCATACTTGCTGACGAGACTCTCAGCAAGCATGAAACGTTCTTGACTCGACTTGCCATTGAAAGCAGCGGGCAAGACGACATAACGCACATCCGGTCCGACTGCCAGTGCAGCATTGGTCGGCAGCGTCCACGGCGTCGTGGTCCAGGCGAGCAGCCGGACGCCGGCCAGGGCCTCGTCGAGCGCGTGGCCGGAGGCGACGACGGGGAACGCGACAGTGACCGACGGGTCCTGGCGCATCTGGTAGACGTCGTCGTCCATGCGCAGCTCGTGGTTGGACAGCGGCGTCTCGTCGTGCCAGCAGTACGGCAGGACGCGGAAGCCGGAGTAGGTGAGCCCCTTCTCGTGCAGCGTCTTGAACGCCCAGAGCACGGACTCCATGTACTCGACGTTCAGCGTCTTGTAGTCGTGGTCGAAATCGACCCAGCGGGCCTGCCGGGTGACGTAGTCCTGCCACTCGTGGGTGTACTTCAGGACCGAGGCGCGGCAGGCGTCGTTGAACCTGTCGATGCCCATGGCCTCGATCTCGGCCTTGTCCGTCATGCCGAGCTGCTTCATCGCCTCGAGCTCGGCGGGCAGGCCGTGGGTGTCCCAGCCGAACCGGCGTTCGACCCGCTTGCCGCGCTGCGTCTGGTAGCGCCCGACCAGGTCCTTGACGTACCCGGTGAGCAGGTGGCCGTAGTGGGGCAGGCCGTTGGCGAACGGGGGGCCGTCGTAGAAGACGAATTCGTTGTCGCCGTCGTTGCCGGCGGGCCGATTCTCGATGGACGCGGCGAACGTGCCGTCCTGGTCCCAGTACCTCAGGACCAGTTCCTCGATCGCCGGGAAGCTCGGGCTCGCGGACGCGTTCTGGCCGGCGGCAGCGCCGCGGACGGAGGCCTTGGGGTACACGGGTGACATCCTCATCTGCGCTCGCACGGGTGTTGCTCTCTCGTGCGAGGACGCCCGTGCCGGCTCCTGCCGGTCCGCGAGCGCGGTACCACCTCACTTGCCGGCCGCTCCGGTTGCCCGGGGCCGCCGGCCTCTCGTGTGTCGCTGTGACGGGCGCACCCGTCCGGTTCTACTGGGCGTGCTGCTCGCTGGCCGCGCGCTGTTCTTCCGGAAGCTCGCCGGTGATGGCCGGGTCGATGCTGATGCGCCCAGTCTAGCGCGACGACGGGCTCGCACCTTCTCGGGCCGACCCTGGTCACGCCGGCGAACATCGCCGATGTGCTGGCCGCGGCGGCCGGAAACGACCGAACGGCGATTCTCGACCGAGCCGTGGGCCTCAGCGATGCCGGGTGTACCGGGTGACGGCCGTGTAGTCCTTGGCGGGGCCGGTGACGTCCCACGTCTCGGTCCACGCGTCGTCGTCCTCCGCGGTCAGGGTGACGAGGTAGGTGTCGGGCGCGCACGGGTGGTTCCCCTCGGCGTGGCCGCTGCCGAAGTCCAGGCGGAGGTACTCGCGGCCGTCGGCGAAGCGGATCAGCACGCGGGCGTCGCCCTCGTCGTGCCAGGTCAGACGGCGTTCGACGGCGGCCGGCGGCTGGCCGTCCCCGGTGAGGCTCCCAGTCTCGGCGTAGGCGATGGTGCTCTCCTCGCTCGTGGCGCCGAACACCGCGGACCCGGTGACCGTGTACACGCGGCCGGCACGCCGGTCGTCGAGCCGGCGTTCGAAGGACCAGGCACCTGCGAGGTAGCGCAGCGGCTCGGTCATGCCCGAACGGCGTCGTCGGTCGTGGTCCGGGCGGTAGCCGCCTTGCTGTGAGGTCGTCACGGCGTCAGCGTATCGACCGGCGCGGTGGCCCCAGCGGGCAGGCCGGCGCGAGCGCACAGCAGCACCCCGGTCCCGCCGTCGTCGAAGGTCGTGGTGTGGAAACGCGGCCCGCGAGCGACGTCGACGAAGCCCAGAGGCCGGCGTGCAGGGCGAGCGACGCCTCGTTGCCGGCGTTCACGACGCACCAGGCCCGGTCCGCCCGCTCGCGCATCCACGCCATCCGCCGCTGCGTCAGGGCCGTCGCGATGCCGCGCCGCCGCCACGGCTCGGCCACGCTGACGCCGCCCAGGTAGTGGCCGGCGGGCGCGGGCGGATCGTCGCGCCGCCAGTGGTGGGTCTTCGCCCAGCCCACGACGTCGCCGTCGGCCTCGGCGACCAGCACCAGCCGGTCCGGGTCCGCGATCGCCTCGTCCACGGACGCGATCGTGCCGCCGCGGAGCAGGGGCGCGATCCGGGGCAGGTCCTCGGGCTCGGCGCAGCGGATCAGCACGTGGCCAGTCTGCCGCACCCGGGACACCGCTGAGCCGGTCATCCGCCACGCGCCGCCAAGGCCCGGCGCACCGTCAGCACCGCGGCGTCGGGGTTGGCCAGCACCCAGCGAGCCGGGATGCGCACGGTGGGGATGCCGAGTTCCATCAGGGCGTTCCAGCGACGCCGGTCCTCCTCGAACTCGATCGGCCCGGAGTGGAAGGCACGCCCGTCGATCTCGCAGACGAGTCCCTCGACCATCCCGTCGACGTGGCCGACCCCCTCGATCCGGACCTGGGGACGCATCGTCAGCCCGACGTCCTCGAGAGCGAGACGGGCGAGGGTCTCGGGAAGGGACTGGCTGGTGTCCCTGATGCGCGCGATCGAGGCCCGGATCCGTCGGTCCCGCTGGCCGGGGAAGGCGGCGGTGAGGTCCTCGACGGTGATGCGCTGCTGTACGACCGCGCTCTCGGCTGCGACGATCGCCTCCCGGGGCGGTGCACAGCGGAAGGCGATGACGAGCGCGTCCAGGACGTCCGCGACCTGCTCGTGTGGATCACGCGTGCCGCGATGCAGGATCACCCCGGGAATCGGCGGCCCGTCGCCACGAACGACGTGGGGTGGGAACGGCTGGTGCCACACCCACAGGCCCTGAGCGTGGCAGGCGGACAGGCACGTCAGCGTGGTGAAGCGCCGGGCGGCGTGCACCACGTCGCGCTCGGCGGACGCCGCCGCGTAGACGCCGCGAGCGCACCGCACCAGCATCCGGCGCCGATCAGACGTCGCAGTTCCCGGGGACCCACGCCGAGTGATCGCAGGTCGCGCGCCCGGATCACGCCCCAGTGCCGCGCCAGGTGGATCTCCAGTGCTCCCATACCGCGAGCCTGCTCGTTTCGGGCTCGGCGGCGGTCGCGCGGGTGCGCGGGTGTGCATCGGTGCACCTGCGCGACTGCCGGTGGAGGGAGAAGCTGGGCTGGTCGACGGTTCGGGGTGGCGCGCAATCCTGGGTGGCGCGGCGATGGAACCGCTACACCGAGTGAGGCAGATGTGACTGCTGTTACACCCTCACCGTCACTCGCGCCACTTCCGTCACACTCGCTGTAGCCATCGCACCGGTCAGGCCAAGGGGCCGTACTCCACACCGCCGTCGAGAGATCGTCGTCGTGGCCATACCGCCCCCACCACTCGCCGGAGTCGTCGTGGCCGCCCTCCTCAGCCGGGCGCCGAGCGGTGCAACCGCTCCATCGAGTGATGCGAATGTGACTGCTGTGGCGGAAGGACGGTCACAGCCGCCACTTCCGTCACACTCGCTGTAGCCGTTGCACCGGCCAGGGAAGCACACGGTGCACCCACAGCGCACCGGTCCCACCCGGTCCGGAGGAGTACCGCCACCGTGAAAGAATCGAGACCATGGCTGAACTCCGTGAGGGCATAGACGCGCCCGCAACCGTCACCGTCCCCGACAAGCCCGCCCTCGAGGGCCTCGAGGAGAAGCACGCCGCCCGGTGGCGGCAGCACGGCACCTACCGATTCGTCGAGGGCACCACCCGCGAGCAGGTCTACTCCATCGACACCCCGCCGCCGACCGCCTCGGGGTCGCTGCACGTCGGTCACATGTTCTCCTACACGCAGACCGACGTGCTGGCCAGGTATCAGCGGATGATCGGCAAGAACGTGTTCTACCCGATGGGCTGGGACGACAACGGCCTGCCCACCGAGCGGCGCGTGCAGAACTACTTCGGTGTCCGCTGCGACCCGTCCCTGCCGTACGATGCCGGCTTCGAGCCACCCGCCACCCCGCCGAAGAACGAGCGGGACTTCGTCGCCGTCTCCCGGCGCACCTTCATCGAGCTGTGCGAGCGGCTCGCGGTCGAGGACGAGAAGGTCTTCGAGGACCTCTTCACCCGGCTCGGCCTCTCCGTGGACTGGACCCGCACGTACCGCACCATCGACGACACTTCGCGGGCCGTCTCCCAGCGCGCCTTCCTGCGGAATCTGGCCAACGATGACGCCTTCCTGGCCGAGGCGCCCACCCTGTGGGACGTCACCTTCCGCACCGCCGTCGCCCAGGCCGAACTGGAGGACCGCGAGCGGCCCGGCGCCTACCACCGGATCGCCTTCCACCGCACGGACGGCTCCGGCCCCGTCTACATCGAGTCGACCCGCCCTGAGCTGATCCCGGCGTGCGTGGCGCTGGTGGCCCACCCCGACGACGAGCGCTACCGGCCGCTGTTCGGCCAGACGGTCACCTCTCCCCTGTTCGGCGTCGAGGTGCCGATCGTCGCGCACGAGCTGGCCAAGCCGGACAAGGGCTCCGGCATCGCCATGATCTGCACCTTCGGCGATCTCACGGACGTCACCTGGTGGCGCGAGCTGAACCTGCCGACCCGCCCGGTCGTGGGCCGGGACGGCCGGATCATCGCCGACGCCCCCGAGTGGATCACCACCGACGCGGGCCGGGAGGCCTACGCGCAGGTGGCGACCAAGACGACGTTCAGCGCACGGGAAGTGGTGGCGCAGCTGCTGGCCGAGTCCGGTGACCTGGACGGCGAGCCGCGGAAGACCACCCACCCGGTGAACTTCTACGAGAAGGGTGACAAGCCGCTCGAGGTCGTCACGAGCCGTCAGTGGTACATCCGCAACGGCGGGCGGGACGCGGATCGGCGGCAGCGGCTGATCGAGCGCGGCCGGGAGCTGGAGTGGCACCCGGCGTTCATGCGCGCCCGTTACGAAAACTGGATCGACGGGCTCAACGGCGACTGGCTGGTCTCGCGCCAGCGCTACTTCGGCGTCCCGATCCCGGTCTGGTACCGGCTCGACGAGTCCGGCGAGCCGGACTACGAGCACCCGATCGTGCCCGACGACGCGGCCCTGCCGGTCGACCCGGCCGCGGAGCCGGCGCCCGGTTTCGAGGAGGCGGCGCGGAACACGCCCGGCGGGTTCACCGGTGACCCGGATGTGCTCGACACGTGGGCGACGTCCTCACTGACACCGCAGATCGTGGGCGGCTGGAGCCGCGACGAGGACCTGTTCGCCACGGTCTTCCCGTTCGACCTGCGTCCGCAAGGCCACGACATCATCCGGACCTGGCTGTTCTCCTCCGTGGTGCGGGCCGACGCCGTGAACGGCGCCGCGCCGTGGAAGCACGCCGCGCTGTCGGGCTGGATCCTGGACCCGGACCGGAAGAAGATGTCCAAGTCGAAGGGCAACGTCGTCGTGCCGACCGACGTGCTCGAGCAGTTCGGCTCCGACGCCGTGCGCTACTGGGCTGCCTCGGCACGGCTCGGTGGCGACACCGCCTACGACATCGGCCAGATGAAGATCGGCCGGCGACTGGCGATCAAGCTGCTCAACGCGTCGAAGTTCGTGCTCAACCTCGGGGCCACCGAGGAGTCCGTGCTCGACGAGGACAACGCACACCTGCTCACGCAGCCCCTGGACGCGGCGCTGCTCGCCTCACTCGACGCCGTGATCGCGCAGGCGACGGAGGCGTTCGCGGCCTACGACTACGCCCGGGCACTGCAGATCACCGAGACGTTCTTCTGGACGTTCACGGACGACTACGTCGAACTGATCAAGGACCGCGCCTACGGCACGGCCGGCGAGGCGGAACAAGCCTCGGTGCTCGTGGCGCTGGCCACCACGCTGGACGCGCTGCTGCGCCTGTTCGCCCCGTTCATCCCGTTCGCCACCGAGGAGGTCTGGTCCTGGTGGCGCGGCGGCTCGGTGCACCGGGCGGCGTGGCCGACGGTGACGGGGTTCGACGGCGACACCGGCATCCTCCCGACGCTCGGCGTCGCCCTCTCGGGAGTGCGGAAGGCCAAGTCCGAGGCGAAGGTCAAGCAGCGGACCGAGGTGCTCTCCGCGTCGATCTCCGGTACCGCGGAGGCCGTCGAACGGCTCCGCGCCGGCCTGGGCGACCTGAAGGCGGCGGGCAACGTCAGCGACCTGACCCTGACGGTGTCGGACCGCACCGACGGCACCGCGCTGACGGTGGACGACATCGTGCTGGCCCCGAGCGAGAACATCGCCGGCTGAGCCCCGCTCACGCACGAGCGGGCGCCCCCCTCCCCCGCCAGGTCGTCAATAGATGTTCGATCCGGGCCGATTCCGGCCGCTTTCGTGCATCTATTGACGACCTGGCGTGGGGGCGCGCGGGGGCCGCGCGTGAGGGCGCGGGGGGGGACTCGACGTCAGGAGGCCTGCGGGTCCTCCGTGCGAGAGCGCTTGAGCTCGAAGAAAGAGGGGAAGCCGGCCAGCGTGACGGTCGCGTCCCACAGGGTACCGGCCTCCTCGCCGCGCGGGATCCGGGTGATCACCGGGCCGAAGAAGGCCGTGCCGTTGAACGCGACCACCGGCGTGCCGACGTCCTGGCCGACGCGGGTGATGCCGTCCTCGTGGCTGGCGCGCAGCTGCTCGTCGTAGGTCTCCTGCGTCGCGTATTCCGCCAGGTCGGCCGGCAGCCCGGCCTCGTCCAGCGCCAGACGGATCGCCTCGGTGTAGTCCTCGACCTTGTTCACGTGCAGCTGGGTGCCGAGCGCGTCGTAAAGGCGTTTGACGGCGTCCTGGCCGTGCAGTTCACCGGCGGCGGTGACGACCCGGACCGGACCCCACCCGCGCTGGAGCATCTCGCGGTAGCTCTCGGGCAGGTCCTCCTTGCCCTCGTTCAACACGGACAGGCTCATCACGTGCCAGGTGACCGCGATGTCGCGGACGGACTGCACCTCCTCGATCCAGCGGGAGGTCGCCCACGCGAAGGGGCAGATCGGGTCGAACCAGAAGTCGGCGGTGTTGGCCATGGGAATCTCCTTCGTGGGGGGGGTACGTGCGTAAGAGGCCAGCTCGTCAATAGGTGTTCCAGATCGACCGGAATTCAGCCGGATCGAACATCTATTGACGAGCTGGCGGGGGCGGAGGGGTACGTGCGAGGTCAGTCCAGTTGCGGGGCTTCGGTGCGGGACCGCTTGAGTTCGAAGAAGGCGGGGAACGACGCGAGGGTCACGGTGGCGTCCCACAGGGCGCCGGCCTCCTCGGCGCGCGGGACGCGGGTGATCACCGGGCCGAAGAACGCGGTGCCGTTGAACGCCACGATCGGCGTGCCGACGTCCTGGCCCACCCGGGCGATGCCGTCCTCGTGACTGGCGCGGATCACGGCGTCGTACGCGTCGGACTCCCCCGCCGCGGCCAGATCGGCCGGCAGCCCGGCCTCGGCCAGGGATCGCACGATCACGTCGGGCAGGTCCTGGTTGTCGCGGTGATGGATCTGCGTGCCCATCGCGTCGTACAGCGCCTTGACGGCGTCGTCCCCGTGCTGCTGGGCGGCGGCGACGATGACGCGCAACGGCGCGAGCTCGTCCGTGCGGCCGTAGTGGTGGTTCTCCGGGTTGTCCTCGTTGAGCATCACCAGGCTCATCGGGTGCCAGTGGACGGCGATGTCCCGCACCTGGGCGACCTCGAGGATCCACCGAGAGGTGGCCCACGCGAACGGGCAGAGCGGGTCGAACCAGAAATCGGCGGTGCTGGTGGCCATGCGGAACTCCTTCGTCTCGACGTCGAGCACAACCGAGCCGGCCGGATGGTTGTTCCGGCCGGCTCGGTGGTGCGACGGTGCGATGCTGCGTCAGCGGTCGCGATTCACCGGCGTGTAGGTGTCGGGCCCTTCGCGGTGGTTGATCACGACGCCCTTGAAGAGCTTGTCCTGCCACGCCTGGAACCAACCGCTCGTGCTGTCGAAGAGCGGGGACAACCAGAACAGCAGGCCCATGATGCCACTGGTCAGGGTGCTGGTGCCCCAGACGAGCAGGCCCCGCAGGAAGATCGGGCCCCAGCCCAGCGGCTGCCCCGTCTCCTGGCTGACGAGCCGCAGCCCGAAGATGGCGTTGCCGATGGACTTGCCGCGGGTGGCCAGCCACCACCACAGGAGGACCCCGACGATGATGAACAGGACGGCCATGATGGCGAACGACGCCGCGACGCTGCCCAGCACCGCGTTCGTCGCCTCCGGCGTCAGTTCGCTGCGCGTGCGGGTGCCGGACGCGTTGGTGGTCCGGCGGTACGCACTGCTGGGCAGACCGGCCAGCGTCGCGAACAGCGGGATGAACGAGAGCCCGCCCAGCACGCCGAAGATGACGCCCAGGATGAGGTTGTCCACGAAGGCGGCGCCGATCTGCAGGCCCGCGCCGGTCGGCCTGGCGCCCTCGACACCCGGGTAGGGGTTGCGGGCGAGGTAGCCGCCCTGCGGGTAGCCGTAGCCGGGACCGGGCTGGCCGGCGGCCGGGTAGCCTCCGGGCTGGCCCGGCTGGCCGCCCTGCTGGCCGTACGACGGCGACGAGCCGTACCCCGGCTGGCCGCCCTGCTGGCCGTACGACGGCGACGAGCCGTACGCCGGCTGGCCGTACCCCTGCTGACCCTGACGCGGGTCCGGGCCCGGTTGCCCCTGCTGCCCGAGGCCCGGCTGCTGCGGCTCGTTCGGCCTGCGCCACGGGTCGTTGGCGTCCCCGTTGGTCGGCGTGCTCATGGTGTCCCCTCTGCTCGGCGGTCATGTCACACGTGGTGTGCGGTGATGATCGGTTCTCCGGCGCACCGGTGCGGCGCGCGGATGCTGCCAGCCTAGCGAGACGGGCGCACTGTGGCGGGGAGGTCCGGGCGGGGACCGACCCGGGGCCGCGTCAGGCGGACTTGCGTCGCTTGGTCGCCGAGTGCGGCACCAGCGTCGGCTCCGCCTTCTTCTGCACGACGTCGGCCGTGATGACCGCGCTGGCGATGTCCTCGCGGCTGGGCAGGTCGAACATCACCGGCAGGAGGATCTCCTCCATGATGGCGCGCAGCCCGCGGGCGCCGGTGCCGCGGTCGAGCGCGAGGTCGGCAATCGCTTCCAGCGCCCCGTCCTCCACGACCAGCTCCACGCCGTCGAGCTGGAACATCTTCTGGTACTGCTTGATCAGCGCGTTCTTCGGCTCGGTGAGGATCTGGATCAGGGCCGGCTTGTCCAGGTTGGAGACCGTCGTGATGACGGGCAGCCGGCCGATGAACTCGGGGATCAGCCCGAACTTGAGCAGGTCCTCCGGCATGACGTCGGCGAACGCGTCCGGCTTGGCGGTGATCTCCTGCAGCGGGGCGCCGAACCCGATGCCCTTGCGGCCGGACCGGTTGCCGATGATGTCCTCCAGGCCCGCGAACGCGCCCGCGACGATGAACAGGACGTTCGTCGTGTCGATCTGGATGAACTCCTGGTGCGGGTGCTTCCGGCCGCCCTGCGGCGGGACGGAGGCGACCGTGCCCTCGAGGATCTTCAGCAGCGCCTGCTGCACGCCCTCCCCGGACACGTCCCGGGTGATGGAGGGGTTCTCGCTCTTGCGCGAGATCTTGTCGATCTCGTCGATGTAGATGATGCCCTGCTCGGCCTTCTTGACGTCGTAGTCCGCGGCCTGGATGAGCTTGAGCAGGATGTTCTCGACGTCCTCGCCGACGTAGCCCGCCTCGGTCAGGGCGGTGGCGTCCGCGGCGGCGAACGGCACGTTCAGCCGCTTTGCCAGGGTCTGCGCCAGGTAGGTCTTGCCGCAGCCGGTGGGGCCGATCAGCAGGATGTTCGACTTGGCGATGTCGACGTCCTCGGCGGACTCCCCGAACCGGGAGGCGCTGCCGGACTGGATCCGCTTGTAGTGGTTGTACACGGCGACGGCGAGGGAGCGCTTCGCGGGCTCCTGGCCGATCACGTACTCCTGCAGGAAGTCGAAGATCTCCTTCGGCTTGGGCAGTTCGAAGCTGCCCAGGTCCGCGACCTCGGCCAGCTCCTCCTCGATGATCTCGTTGCAGAGCTCGATGCACTCGTCGCAGATGTAGACGCCCGGGCCCGCGATCAACTTGCGGACCTGCTTCTGGCTCTTGCCACAGAAAGAACACTTCAGGAGGTCTGTGCTCTCACCGATGCGAGCCATGTGCGTCGAACCCTTCACGCTGGTGCGATGGACGGCTGCCGCGCCTGCGACGGCCGGGACCGTCCGAGAAACGGCGGACGGGGAACGGGACCGGAGCGCCGACAGCTGACTTCAGCTTAGGGCACCGGACCCACCGTCGTGGAACAGGCGACGCCCGCGTCGTCATCGACGGTGCGGGCGTCGCCGGTCACGACGGACAGGTTGCCGACGTGCTCAGGTGTTGATCTTCGGCTTGTGCACCTTGCGGGACGTGAGCACCTCGTCGACCAGGCCGTACTCCTTGGCCTGCTCGGCGGTGAGGATCTTGTCCCGCTCGATGTCGATGTTCACCTGCTCGGAGGTCCGGTTGCTGTGCAGCGCCAGCGTGTCCTCCAGCCAGGTGCGCATCCGCATCACCTCGTTGGCCTGGATCTCCAGGTCCGAGGCCTGACCGCCCTCGCCGCCGGCCAGGGCGGGCTGGTGGATCAGGACGCGCGCGTTCGGCAGCGCGAGGCGCTTGCCCGGCGTGCCCGCGGCGAGCAGGACGGCGGCGGCGCTGGCGGCCTGGCCCAGGCACACGGTCTGGATCTCGGGCCGGACGAACTGCATCGTGTCGTAGATGGCCGTCATCGCGGTGAAGGACCCACCCGGGGAGTTGATGTAGAGGGTGATGTCCCGCTCCGGGTCGGTGGCCTCGAGCACGAGCAGCTGGGCCATGATGTCGTCGGCCGAGGCGTCGTCCACCTGCACGCCGAGGAAGATGATGCGGTCCTCGAACAGCTTGGTGTACGGGTCCTGGCGTTTGAAGCCGTAGGGGGTGCGCTCCTCGAACTGGGGCAGCACATAACGGCTGGTCGGCAGGTTGCCGGCCGTGGAACCGAAGGTGTAGCTCATGGGGTCTCTCCTGTGTCTGCGTCCGCTGGCGGGGTGGTCGGCTGGTCCCGGCTCAGACGCGGTCGGCGTCGTCCGTGTCGCTGTCCTGATCCGTGCCGCCACCACCGGCGACGGTGGCCGCGTGCGCGGCGATGTGGTCGAAGAAGCCGTAGTCGAGGGCTTCCTGCGCGGAGAACCACTTGTCGCGGTCGTTGTCCTTGAGGATGGTCTCGACGCTCTGACCGGTCTGCTCCGCGGTCAGCTCCGCCATCGTGCGCTTCATGTTCAGGATCAGCTCGGCCTGGATCTTGATGTCCGAGGCGGTGCCGCCGATGCCGCCCGAGGGCTGGTGCATCAGGATGCGCGCGTGCGGGGTGGCGTACCGCTTGCCCTTGGTCCCGGAGGAGAGCAGGAACTGGCCCATCGAGGCGGCCAGGCCGGTGGCGACGGTGACGACGTCGTTCGGGATGAACTTCATCGTGTCGTAGATCGCCATGCCCGCCGTGACCGAACCACCCGGGGAGTTGATGTAGAGGAAGATGTCCTTGACCGGATCCTCCGCCGAGAGCAGCAGCAGCTGCGAGCAGATCAGGTTCGCGTTGTCGTCGCGGACCTCGGAACCGAGCCAGATGATGCGCTCGCGCAGGAGCCGGTTGTAGATGAAGTCGTCCCGGCTGGCGACGTCCTGGGTCGCCATCGTCGGGGTGCTGTTCTCACTCACGGGTACCTCACCTCTCAGGGGTCTGTCGTGGGTCTGTGTCGTGAATCTGTACAGGACACTAATGCGTGCGCCGGGCCGGTTCTTCCGCGGAAACGCACTGTTCGCTGACGGCGCAGGTTGGCGGCGGCGGCCCGTTCCGGTCGTCCCGGAGACGCGAGAAGCCGCCCGGCCCCGGGGGGTGGGCGGCTTCTCGTGGGCACTCGGCCGGCTGCGATCAGCTCTCGGCGTCGGCCGGCTTCTTCGCGGCGGGCTTGCGCGTCGCCGGCTTCTTCGCGGCCGGCTTCTCGGCGGCGTCCGCGTCGTCGGCCTTGGCGGCCGGCTTCTTCGCGGCGGGCTTGCGCGTCGCCGGCTTCTTCGCGGCCGGCTTCTCGGCGGCGTCCGCGTCGGCAGCCTTGGCCGCCGGCTTCCGGGTGCGGGTCGCGGGCTTCTTCGCCGGGGCCTCCTCGGCGGCGTCGGCGTCCTGCCCGACGGTCGTCTCGGTGGTGCTGCTGTCGACGGCGGCGTCGGTCGCGGTGTCCACGTCGTCGTTGTCGACGACGGTGCCCTCGACCGGGTCGGTCGCGGCGTCGGCGGCGTCACCGGCGTCGACGGTCTCCCCCGCGCCGGCGGGCCGGACGAAGGAGCTCAGGTCGACGGTGGCCCCGTTGCTGTCGGTGACCCTGGCCTTCTCGAGGACGACGGCGAGGGCCTTGCGGCGGCGCACCTCACCGATCATCATCGGCACCTGACCGCCCTGGTCCAGCATCTGCGCGAACTGGTTGGGGTCCATGCCGTACTGGCCGGCCGTGGTGACGATGTACTCGATCAGCTCGGCCTGCTCGACGCCGACCTCTTCCTTCTCGGCGATCGCGTCGAGGACGACCTCGTTGCGGAAGGCCTCCTCGGTGTTCTTGGCGACCTCCGCGCGGTGCTCCTCGGTGTCGTGATCGGCCTCGGCGCTCTGCGCGAAGTGCTGCTCGACCTGCTCGGAGACGAGGCTCGCCGGGACCGGCACCTCGACGAGCTCCAGGAGCTTCTCGAGCACCTTGTCGCGGGCCTGGACCCCCTGCTCGGCGACCTTGCTCTCGGCGGCCTTGCCCTTGAGGTCCTCCAGGAGCTCGTCGATGGTGTCGAACTCGCTCGCCAGCTGGGCGAACTCGTCGTCGGCCTCGGGCAGCTCGCGGTCCTTGACGGCCGTCAGGACGACCTTGACCTGCGCCTCCTCGCCGGCGTGATCGCCGCCGGCCAGTTTCGTCGCGAAGACGGTCTCCTCGCCGGCGGACAGGCCGGTCAGGGCCTCGTCCATGCCGTCGAGCATGGTGCCGGCGCCGATCTGGTACGAGAGGCCCTGTGCGGCGTCGACCTGCTCGTCGCCGATGGTGGCAGTCAGGTCGATGGTGACGAAGTCACCCTCGGCGGCGGGCCGGTCGGCGGTGACCAGGGTGCCGAAGCGGCCGCGCAGCTCGTCGAGCGCGGTGGTGACGTCCTCGTCGGACGTCTCGGTCGCGTCCACGGTGACCTCGATGCCGGTGTAGTCCGGCAGCTCGATCTCGGGCATGACGTCGACCTCGACCTGGAACTTCAGGTCACCAGCGGCGGCGGAGGGGTCCGGCACCTCGGTGATCTCGACCTCGGGGCGGCTCAGCGGACGGAGCTCGGCCTCCTGCACGGCCTGCTGGTACCAGCCGTTCAGACCCTCGTTGATCGCGGTCTCGATGACGTAGCCGCGGCCGACGCGCTGGTCGATCAGGCGGTTCGGGACCTTGCCCTTGCGGAAGCCCGGGACCTGGATCTGACCGGAGATGGTCTTGTACGCCTCGTCGATGCTGGGCTTGAGTTCCTCGGAGGGAACCTCGACGGTCAGCTTGACGCGGGTCGGGTCGAGTTTCTCGACGGCACTCTTCACTGGACGTGTACTCCTGAACGTGTTGGGGCAGGGACGGGCGGCGTGACCGGGCTGAGCGAAAGCCCGCGCCGTGCCACGTGTCGGGGCGACAGGACTCGAACCTGCGATCTCCTGCTCCCAAAGCAGGCGCGCTAGCCACTACGCTACGCCCCGTAAGGCATCGGCCAGTCTACGGGGTGGGCTCCCCCGGGCGCACATCGAGCGGTTCCGCCGGCCCCGTCGGACGGTGTGGACACGTCCGTGGTGGCATTTTGCCGGGCCGGTTCCCCGTATGCTGTAGTGGTGGAAACGGCCGGATCAGGCCGGTCCCGGGGATGTAGCTCAATGGTAGAGCCTCAGTCTTCCAAACTGATTACGCGGGTTCGATTCCCGTCATCCCCTCCGATCACGTCCCCGTCCGGGCTCCCGGGCGGGGACGTTCTGCGTCCGGCGCCGCGAGGGCGACGCCTCAGTGCTGGCAGCCGGGGCACCAGTAGAGGTTGCGACCGGCCATCACGGCCGTCGCGATCGCGGTCCCGCAGTGCGGGCAGGGCTCCCCGGTGTGCTTGTAGACGAAGCGCGTCGCCTCGTCCGGGATGTCGGCGGCGTCGGCGTCGAGGGTGACGTCCTCCCGGGCGACCGGGTGGTGGGGGTCCCGCTGCGTTGTGACGATGCGGCCGAGGCGCACGCCGTCGTGCATGAGGAACACCGCGTCGGCCCACAGGTCCGTGGCCTCCCGCTCGGCGATCTTCCTGCCCGGACGGTAGGGGTCGATGCCGGCGCGGAACAGCAGTTCGGCGCGGTAGACGTTGCCGATGCCGGAGACCACGGCCTGGTCCATCAGCAGCTGGCCGCAGGCGACACCGCGGCGGCGCAGCAGCCGGGCGAACTCGGCGGCGTCGTCGTGCCCGCCGTCCGCTCTCAGGGGGTCCGGGCCGGCGGCCTCGCGCAGCGCGGCGACGTCCCCGGCCGTGATGACCTCACACGCGGTGGGCCCGCGCAGGTCCGCCCAGCCGTGGTCGCTGACCAGCCGGACCCGGACCGCGCCGACCGGGGCGGGCGGCCCGGTGTACTCGGCGTCGTCGCCCGCGTCCTGGCCGTTCTCGCTCTCGCCCATCCGGCGCGGCGCGCCGATGCTGGAGGCGCCGACGAACGACGCGTCGCCGCCGAAACTGAAGGCGCCGTAGAGACCGAGGTGGATGCGCAGCACGCGGTGCCCATCGGCGCCGTCCGCGCCCGCACGGAGGTCGGCGCCGTCGAAGCTGACGAGCAGTTGCTTGCCGACCGCCTCCGCCCGGGTGAGCACGTGCCCGTCCAGCAGCGCCGCGCCGGCGGCGAACCGGCCCTGCGGACTGGACACACGCACGCGCTGACCACCGAACACGTCGGTCAGCTGCCGGGCCAGCCGGTGGATCGAATGACCCTCGGGCATCAGCGGCGGTTCCGGCTCACGCGGTGCCGTCGTTGGTGGACCGGGACGCGTCGGCGCCCGTCCCCGACGCGACGATCGTGCCGGTCCGCTCGAACTCCGCGATCTGCCCGATCCGGCGGACGTGCCGCTCGTCGCCGCTGAACGGTTCGGCGAGGAAGACGTCGATCAGCCGGGTGGCCTCGTCGACCGTGTGCTGCCGACCGCCGACGGCGACGACGTTCGCGTCGTTGTGCTGGCGGGCCAGTCGCGCGGTGTCCTCGTTCCAGGCCAGGGCCGCGCGGACCCCGGGCACCTTGTTCGCGGCGATCTGCTCGCCGTTGCCGGAACCGCCGAGCACGATCCCCAGCGCCGGAGTCCCGTCGGCCTGATCGGCGACGACGGCCTGCGCGGCATGGATGCAGAAGCCCGGGTAGTCGTCCAGGGCGTCGTACTCGCGCGGTCCGTGATCGACGACGTCGTGACCGGCCTCGGTGAGGTGGGTGACGAGGTGGGCGCTCAGCTCCATGCCGGCGTGGTCGGTCGCGATGTGGACGCGCATCGTGGGGTGCTCCGGTTTCTGGTTGCTGTGCTCGTCACCGCCGGTGTCGTCGGCGGTGACGGCAGGGTCCTGGTCAGCCTATCGCCGGCGCCCCGGTCGTGACTCAGCCGGTTCCCCGGGTGGCCCTCCCCTATCGGCCGGCGGCGTAACCCTGGGCGCCGCGCGGGTTGGCCGCCGCGTACAGCACCCCGGTCTCCGGCTCGCGGCCGGCGACGCACAGCCGGCCGAGCGACCAGTCCCCGGCCCGGGTGACCCGGTGCCCGCGACGCTCCAGGCCGGCGATGACGTCCTCGCCCAGCCGGTCCTCGACGACCGCGGCGTAGGGCTCCACGGTGCGCGGCCAGAACGACCCGACCATGGCCGTCGTGTGCAGCATCGGCGCGTCGATGGCCTGCTGCGGCGAGTAGCCGCCGACCAGGGTGCGCAGCAGGTACAGCAGCTGCCACTGGTCCTGCTGGTCGCCGCCGGGCGAGCCGAGCACCGCCGTCGGCCGACCGGAGGCGTCCAGCAGCATGGTCGGCGTCAGCGTGGTGCGCGGCCGGACCCCGGGGCGCAGCGCCGCGGGCGACGACTCGTCGAGCCACGTCATCTGCAGCCGCGTGCCCAGGCAGAAACCGAGCTCGGGAATCGTGGGGCTGGACTGCAGCCACCCGCCCGAGGGCGTCGCCGCGATCATGTTGCCGTCCCGGTCGACGACATCGAGGTGGCACGTGTCCCCCCGGGTGCGGCCGAACCGGGCGACGGTCGGCTCTCCCGCGGACGCCTCGTCGGGATCCGGATTCGTCGCCGCGAACTCCTCCGGGGTGACCCGCGGCGGCCGGTGCGGGGTGCGGCCCGGGATCGCGCCCGGCTCGTCGCCGGCGGACGCGTGGTCGGTGATGAGCGCCCGCCGGGCCGCCGCGTACTCCGGGGACAGCAGGCGGGCCAGCAGCGCGTCGTCCCCGGCGGCGGCCTCCCCGTACCAGGCGTCCCGGTCGGCCAGCACCAGCTTGAGCGTCTCGAGGATCGTGTGCGCGCCGAGCTCGGTGGACGGGTCCAGGCGGGCGTCGTCGAACCCGTCGAGGACCGCCAGGGCCTGCAGCAGCATCGGACCCTGCCCCCACGGTCCGGTCTTGAGCACGGTGTGCCCGCGGAACGTGACGGAGCACGGCTCCTCGAGGGACGCCCGGAAGGCCGCCATGTCCGCCGCGGTGATCACCCCGGCGTGCTCACCGCCGCCGGAGTGCCGGTGCGGGACGGCCGCGAACGCCTCGACGGCGGCCGCGACGAAGCCGGAGCCGAAGGCCCGGCGGGCGGCGGCGATGCGCTCCTCTCGCGTCTGCGCCCCGGCGCCGGCCTCGACCAGCCGATCCAGCGTGCGCGCGTACGCCTCGTTGCGGATCACCTCGCCGTCGCCCGGGGGCCGGCCGGTCGGCATCCACTGGGCCGCCGACGTGGGCCAGTGCCGCGTGAACAGCTCGGCGACCGCCGCCACCGTGGTACCGACCCGCGCCACGGCGGGGTGCCCGAGCCGGGCGTAGTGGACGGCGAAGGCGAGCACGTCGGCCAGTTCCCAGGTGCCGCGCTCGGCCAGCAGCAGCAGCCACGCGTCGACGGCGCCGGGCGCGACGGCGGCGAGCGCCCCGGCGCCGGGCACCAGCTCCAGCCCGGCCGCACGGTAGTGCTCGATCGTCGCGGCGGCCGGGGCGACACCCTGCCCCATCAGCACCCGCGGGCCGTCGTCGGTGGTGACGAGGGCGACGAGATCGCCGCCCGGACCGTTGAGATGCGGCTCGACGACGTGCAGCACGAAGGCCCCCGCCACGGCGGCGTCGAACGCGTTGCCGCCCCGCTCGAGCACCGCCTGCGCGGCGGCCGAGGCGAGCCAGTGGGTCGAGGAGACCATCCCGAAGCTGCCGCGCAGGGTCGGCCGGCTGACGTGGGACGGCGGCGGCGTGAAGACGGAGCGCGGCGGGAGCGGGGGCGAGGTGGACGGCATGGGCCCAGCGTAGGGCGGCGGGTCGCGCACCGCGTGCGCGCGCTCCCCGGACACGGTCCGACACCACGCGCCCGGCGTGCCGCCGCCGCCGCGCCGAGATATCCGGTACCGGTGAGCGCAGACTTGGCAAGCCGGGCGGCGGAGGGAAGACTAACCAGAACATCGACCGCGCCGGCGCCTCTTCGCGCCCCGAACCGAGCCCGCTTGGAGGCGACCCACTTGCCAGGACTGAACCTGACTCGCGATGAAGCACGTGCCCGCGCCGACCTGATCTCCGTGGACACGTACCACGTGAGTCTGGATCTGACCCGCGGCGAGACGGTGTTCGGGACGACGACGGTGGTGCGGTTCTCCGCCACCGCCGGCGCCTCGACCTTCATCGACGCGGTGACGGACACGGTGCATCGGGTCACCCTCAACGGCGTCGAGCTGGATCCCGCGACGGTGGCCGACGGCGTGCGCATCCAGCTGGACGACCTCGCGGAGCAGAACGAGCTGACCGTCGTGGCGGACGGCCTCTACATGAACACCGGCGAGGGCCTGCACCGGTTCGTCGATCCCGTCGACGACGAGGTGTACCTCTACAGCCAGTTCGAGGTCCCGGATTCCCGGCGCATGTTCGCCGTGTTCGAGCAGCCCGACCTGAAGGCCCGGTTCCGGTTCACCGTCACCGCCCCCGCGCACTGGGCCGTCGTGTCCAACTCCCCCACCCCGCAGCCGGTGCCCGCCGACGCCGCCGGCAGTACCACCAGCGCCGCCACCTGGGACTTCGAGCCGACGCCCGTCATGTCCTCCTACGTCACCGCGCTCGTCGCCGGCCCGTACCAGGGCATCACCGCGGAGTTGACCAGCGCCGACGGCCGCACCATCCCGCTCGGCGTGTTCGCCCGGAAGTCCCTCATGCAGTACGTGGACGCCGAGGACATCTTCGACACCACCCGCCGCGGCTTCGCGTTCTACGAACAGCAGTTCGGCACGCCCTACCCGTTCGCCAAGTACGACCAGCTGTTCGTTCCCGAGTTCAACGCCGGGGCGATGGAGAACGCGGGCGCCGTCACCTTCACCGAGACCTACGTCTTCCGTTCCAAGGTCACCGAGGCCACCGTCGAACGTCGCGCCATCACCGTGCTGCACGAGCTCGCGCACATGTGGTTCGGCGACCTCGTGACCATGCGCTGGTGGAACGACCTGTGGCTGAACGAGTCGTTCGCCGAGTTCATGTCGACCCTCGCCGCCGCGGAGGCCACCGAGTACACGACCGCGTGGACCACGTTCTCGTCGCTGGAGAAGAGCTGGGCGTACCGGCAGGACCAGCTGCCCACCACGCACCCCATCGTCGCTCCGATCAACGACCTCGAGGACGTCCAGGTCAACTTCGACGGCATCACCTACGCCAAGGGCGCCTCGGTGCTCAAGCAGCTGGTCGCGTGGGTGGGCCAGGAGCAGTTCATGGCCGGCGTGCGGGAGTACTTCGGCAAGCACGCCTGGTCCAACACCGAGCTGACCGACCTGCTCACGGAGCTGGAGACCGCCAGCGGCCGGGACCTGAGTGCCTGGGGGCGGGCGTGGCTGGAGACCGCCGGCGTCAACACCCTCGCCCCGGCGATCGAGTCCGACGGCGGTGAGGTGATCACCGCCTTCGCCGTCGTGCAGACCGCCCCCGAGGACCACCCGACCCTGCGGCCGCACCGCACCGCCATCGGCTTCTACGACGTCGACGACGCCGGGCGGCTGGTCCGCAACCACCGGGTGGAACTCGACGTCGCCGGCGAGCGGACCGAGGTGCCCGAGCTGGTCGGCATGGAGCGCCCCGACCTCATCCTCGTCAACGACGACGACCTCGCCTACGCGAAGGTCCGGCTCGACGAGAACTCGCTGGCCACGGCCAAGCGCCACCTGAAGAACTTCGCCGAGTCCCTGCCGCGGACCCTGGTCTGGAACTCGGCGTGGGACGCCACCCGGGACGGGGAGAGCCCCGCCCGGGACTACGTCGACCTCGTCCTGGCCAACATCGCCGCCGAGACGGACTCCACCGTCGTCCTCGTCCTGCTGCGCCAGCTGATGGCCAGCCTCTACCAGTTCGTCGCCGAGGACCACCGGCGGCAGGCCATCGAACGGTCCGCCGACACCCTGCTGCGCCTGGCCCGGGACGCGCGGTCCGGCTCGGATCACCAGCTGCAGTTCGTCAAGTCGTTCGCCGCGCTGGCCCGCACCGAGGAGCAGCTCGACGTCGTCACCGCGCTGCTGGACGGTCAGGAGAACCTGCCGGGGCTGGCCATCGACACGGACCTGCGCTGGGAGCTGCTCGTCGCGCTGGTGGCGGGCGGCCGCCGTGGCGCCGCGGACATCGACGCGGAGTACGAGCGCGACGCGACCGCGACCGGCGCCCGGATGGCGGCCATGGCGCGGGCCGCCGTGCCCACCCCGGAGGCGAAGGCCGAGGCGTGGGACGCCGTCGTCGAACGCGGCGAGTTCCCCAACGCCGTCCAGCAGGCCGTCATCGCCGGATTCAAGCGGGCGCACGACGAGTCGCTGCTGGCCCCGTACACGGAGAAGTACTTCGCGGCGATCGAGCACGTGTGGGCCACCCGTACGCACGAGATCTCGGAGCAGATCGTGCAGGGGCTCTACCCGAACCGGCCGATCAGTGCCGAGGCCGTCGCCGCCACGGACGCGTTCCTCGAGCAGCTCGGCGACCGGACCCCGGCGCTGCGCCGGCTGGTCCGCGAGGGGCGCGACGACGTCGTGCGGGCGCTGGCCGCCCGGGAGCGGGACGCCGCGGTGGTCGCCACCTCGTGAGCGAGCACCGGTTCGCCGTCTCCGTCGCCTGGACCGGCGACCGCGGTGAGGGCACCCGCAGCTACCGCGGTTACGGGCGGGACCACGAGGTCACCTCCCCCGGCGTGCCCGCCCTGCTCGGGTCCGCGCACCGGACCTTCCACGGCGACGCGGACCGCTGGAACCCCGAGTTGTTCCTCGTCGCGGCCTTGAGCGAGTGCCACCTGCTCTCCTACCTGCACGTGTGCGTGCGCCACGGCGTGGTGGTGACCGGGTACGACGACGACGCGTCCGGGGTGATGCGGCTGAACGCCGACGGCTCCGGCGAGTTCACCGAGGTCACCCTCCGCCCCCGCGTGCGGCTCGCCGACCCCGCGCAGGCGGAGACGGCCAACGCGCTGCACGAGGAGGCCGCCCGCCTGTGCTTCATCGCCCGCAGCGTCGCGTTCCCGGTGCGGCACGAGCCGACCGTCGTCTGAGTCCCTCCCCGCCGTCACCGACCCTCGAGGAGCACCGTCATGCGCCGTCCCGTGTTGCCCACCCGGCCGGTGGCCGATCCCCGCGCCGTGCTCTCCGGTGAGCACTGGCGGATCAGCGTCCTGACCGAGGGGCTGGTGCGGCTGGAGTGGTCCGAGCACGGCGGGTTCGAGGACCGCGCGTCCACCTTCGCCCTGAACCGGCAGCTGCCGGTGCCGGACTTCGAGGTGCGCGAGAACGGGATGCTCGAGATCGTCACGAGCCAGTTCCGCCTCGCCTACGACCGGCAGCCGTTCTCCCCGCAGGGCCTCTCCGTGCAGGCGACCGGCGGCTGGACCAACCACCGCAGCACGTGGCGGTACGGCGACGACGAGCTCGCGCCCGTCAACCTCGGTGGCACCGCCCGCACCCTCGACGAGGCGGACGGCGCCATCCCGCTGGAGGACGGGATCCTCGCCGCCAGCGGTGTCGCCGTCCTGGACGACTCCCGGTCCTTCCTCTTCACCGACGACGGCGGCATCGGTTCCCGCGAGCCGGGCCGGACCGACCTCTACGTGTTCGCCTACAACCGCGACTACGACGGTGCGCTGGCCGCCTTCCACGCCGTCTCCGGGGCAACGCCGCTGCTGCCGCGCTGGACGCTGGGCAACTGGTGGAGCCGCTACCACGACTACCACCAGGACGAGTACCTGGCGCTGATGGACCGGTTCGCCGCGGAGGACCTGCCCTTCTCCGTCGCCGTGATCGACATGGACTGGCACCGGGTGCACGACCTGCCGCCCGGCCAGGGCACCGGCTGGACCGGTTACAGCTGGGAGCGCGGCCTCTTCCCCGACCCGGCGGGCTTCCTGGCCGGCCTGCACGAGCGCGGACTGCACACGACGCTCAACCTGCACCCGGCCGACGGGGTCCGCTCCTTCGAGGACGCGTACCCGGCGATGGCGGAGCGCCTGGGCGTCGACCCGGCGTCGGGCACCCCGATCCCGTTCGACATCACGGCCCCGGCGTTCGCCGAGGCGTACTTCGACGTGCTGCACCACCCGCTGGAGGACGCCGGCGTGGACTTCTGGTGGGTCGACTGGCAGCAGGGTCACTTCAGCCGGGTGCGCGACGTCGACCCGCTGTGGATGCTCAACCACCTGCACTACCTCGACTCGGCGCGCGACGGCGGTCCCCTGCGGGGACGTGGCCTCACGTTCTCCCGTTACGCCGGGCCCGGCTCGCACCGCTACCCGATCGGCTTCTCCGGCGACAGCATCATCACGTGGGATTCGCTCCGCTTCCAGCCGGAGTTCACCGCGACCGCGGCCAACATCGGCTACGGCTGGTGGAGCCACGACATCGGCGGGCACATCGCCGGCGTGCGCGACGACGAGTTGACGACCCGGTGGGTGCAGCTCGGGGTCTTCTCCCCGATCCTTCGGCTGCACTCGACGAACAACCCGTTCCTGCTCAAGGAGCCGTGGAACTACCCCGCGGAGACCCGGACGGCGATCAGCGACGCCCTGCGGCTGCGGCACCGGCTCGTGCCCTACCTGCACACGATGAACCACCGCGCCTCGGCCGGCACCGCGCTGGTCCGGCCGATGTACCACCTGCACCCGGGCCGGGACGAGGCGTACGCCGTGCCGCACCAGTTCGCCTTCGGCTCCGAGCTCCTGGTCGCCCCGATCACCTCGCCGCGGGACCCGCTGACCCGCTGCGGGGCGGTGACGGCGTGGCTCCCGCCGGGGCGGTGGACGGACATCGCGAGCGGTCAGGTGTACGACGGGGATCGGTTCCTCATGCTGTACCGCGACCTGGACTCCATCCCGGTGCTGCTCGCCGATGGCGGCATCCTGCCCCTGGCCGGTATCAGCACCTCGGACACTGATCAGCTCGATGCCGCCGCCCTGCCGACCGCGCTCGAGGTACTCATCGCGCCCGGCGACACCGGCGCCTTCGACCTGGTCGAGGACGACGGCACCGGCTCCGGGCCGGACACGCCCACCGTCGTGACCGGGCTGGTCTGGGAGCCGAGCGTGGCCGACGATCCGTCGTCGACGAGTGGGCAGCCCGACCTGGACGCGCAGCCCGGTAGCGGGCGCCTCGTGATCTTCCCCGCCGAGGCCCACGCCAGCCCCGACGGCACCCGGACCGTCCAGGCGGCCGACGTCGTGCCGGCCGAGCGCACCTGGACGCTCACCTGGCTCAGCGACCACCGGCCGAGCGCGGTCACCGTGGCGGGCGACCCGCTCGACGTCCGCGACGGCGTCCACCGGTTCAGCGTCACCGTGACCGCCCCGACCGACCGCACGCTGGTGCTGCATCTCACGTTCGACGATCCGGCGCCCGATCCGGTACCGGACCGGGACGCCCTGCTCGGCCGGCTCGCGGGCGCCCAGTGGGAGAACGACGCGAAGCCGCCGGTGTGGGAGCTGATCACCTCGAACCGACCGACGGCGGCGAAGCTGGCCGGCCTGCAGGCGCTCGGCGTGCCCGCGGCGCTGCAGGGGTCGTTGACGGAACTGCTGACCGCCCGCGACTGAGCCGCGCCGCCGCCGGGCACGGTGGCGTGGCCGGTGTCACGGCCCGGTTCCAAGCGTTCGGACAGGGATCGGCCCTACGCTGGATCGGTCCCCATCCGCTGCGGAAGGATCATCCGTGCCCGTGCTCCCCCCCTGGGCCGACGCGAGCGAGCCCCTCCAGTCGGTCGCCCAGGCCGCCGACCACATCGACGTCGTGCGTCTGCTGTGGATCCTCGGCGTGGCCGCCGTCGCCTGGCTCGTCGTGCGCATGGTCATCAACGTCGTCGTGTCCCGGATCCGCAAGGGCAGCAGCATCGTCAAACGCGGCGCCTTCACCTGGGCCACCCCGTCGGTGCACCCCGAGGATCAGGTGCGCCGGGCGCAGCGGGCGGAGACCATCGGCTCCCTGCTGAAGTCCGTGGCGGCCGTGATCATCTGCGCGCTCGCCATCACCACCGGCCTGGAGGCGCTCGGCTGGAACATCGCCCCGCTGCTGGCGAGCGTCAGCATCGCCGGTGTGGCCATCGGCTTCGGCGCCCAGCAGTTGATCCGCGACTTCATCGCCGGCATCTTCCTGACCATCGAGGACCAGTTCGGGATCGGCGACGTCATCCAGGTCGGGACCATCGAGGGGCGGGTCGAGGCGGTCAGCCTGCGGATCACGCGACTCGTCGATGACGACGGCACCATCTGGTACCTGCGCAACGGCGAGATGCTGATGATCGGCAACAAGAGCCAGGGCAAGAGCGCGTCCTACCGGCGGCGCCGGAAGTCGCCGATCAAGCGGGTCGCCAACCCGCGCACGGCCCAGCAGCGCACGGTCTACCGGCCGATCACCGACCAGCACGACATCACGGGTCCGCGCACCGGCACCGGAACGCAGCGGGTGGTCACCGACCGCCGCAGCCCCGGGACCCGTGCGCAGCCCGTGGTGGTCCGCACCACCGGGTCGGTGCCGACCGCCGCGCGCGGCGCCGATCAGCGCCCCGAGACGGAACACGGCAGCGACCGCACCAGCGACCGGGAGGCCCGTTCATGAGTCACGACCACCCCGACCTCCCCGGCCGTTCTCCCGGCGTCCCCGGCCGTTCTTCCGGCGGCACGACGCCGCGGCCCGCGCCGCACGCCCGACCCGACCGCGCCTCCGATCCGGCTCGGCCCGCGCTCGGCGTGGGCATCGGTCCGGGTCAGGCGGCCCAGCTGCGTCCGGCCGGCGCGGGCGTGTTCACCCCGCCGCCGTCGACGTTCTACGAGGACGTCGGCGGCGCCCCGACGTTCCGGGCCCTGACCGACGCGTTCTACGACGGCGTCGCCGGGGACCCGGAGCTGCGGGCCCTGTATCCGGAGGAGGACCTGGAGCCGGCGAAGGACCGGCTGCGGCTGTTCCTCGAGCAGTACTGGGGCGGGCCCACGACGTACTCGCAGGAACGCGGCCACCCCCGGCTGCGGATGCGGCACGCCCCGTTCACGGTCACCCCGGCCATGCGGGAGCGGTGGCTGAAGCACATGCGTGCCGCCGTCGACACCCTGCGGCTGGCGCCGCTGCACGAGCAGCTGCTGTGGGACTACCTCGAGCGGGCCGCCCACGCGATGGTCAACGCCCCCGAGGACCCGCGGGATCCGGCGAGCGCGGTCTGACGGCCGCGGCGCCACGAGCGGCCCTCCGAACGGCGGGTCCTCCGGGTCGGCGACGTACCGCCGACCCGCCGGGGAGGTCCAGTGCAACGAGTCCATTGCCCGGCGCCGGGCCGACTCCCTGAACCAGGCCGACGCCGGGGGCTCGGACGAACCCACCCCCGGCAGTGCCGCTGCCGTCGGTGCCCGATTTGACGCTGCTCGCGGCTGTGCGGACCTCGCTCCTGTCGTCACCGGCGTCGACGCGTCCGCACCGTTCGTCACGGCCCGCGGCGTCACCTCCACCGTCCACGCCGAGTGGTGCTTGAGGACGTGGTGCTTCCGGCACAGGTACGCGAGGTTGCCGGCCTCGGTCGCACGTCGCACCGCGCCACCGCGCGCCGGCAGCCGGGGAACCGGCAGGTGACGTCCCGGAGGGCGAGCGCGCGCCGCAGTGGAGAGGGGATCCGGTACTGCGTGCCGTCGGTCACGGCGACCGGGATGACCGCGGGGAGGGCTGTGCCCGGCAGTCCGCCGGAACCCGGTGGGGCTGCCGGGTCCGGGGATGCCCCGGGGCGCGGCCGCCTCACCGGCGGCGAGCCGGGTGGTGAGGTCGCCGAGGGCGGCGGCTCGCCCGGCGGGGATCCGTCGTGCGTGATGACCCACGTGAAGGAGGTGGCGAGGCCGGCGAGGCGACGGGCGTCCTCGGCGGCGATCGGCCCGAACGCCCCGAGCACTCCGTGACCCTCGGCACCGAGCAGGGTCGCCGCGGGGACCGTGAGCACCAGCTGCGGGGCCGGGACGTCGTCGAGAACGGACCCGGCCGGTGCCGGTGCACCCGGTGGGGCTCCTCGTCGGGGTCGGATGCCGCTGCCCGCGGTCGCCGCGCTCGCCGGAACGAGGTCCGCGCCCCCTTCGGAGGCCGTCACGCCGTCGCCGCCCCCATCGGGCGACGGGAGGGAACCGACTCGCTCCTTCCCCGGCGCTGAGGCCGCTCCCGAGGAGCCGGCGATCAGCGCGAGCCAGCCGTCCTCGGCGATGAGGCCGCCGAGCAGGTCCGCCAGCACATCCGCGCGCAGCTGCGTCACGGTCCGAGCTGGCCGGTCCTGAACCGGATCCGAGACCCGTCCGCCGCCGAAGCTGTCCCCGGGTCGGCTGCCGGCACCGGGTCCGGTGTCCGGCCCGTTGCCGCCGTCCTCCGACAGCGCCCGGGCGAGGGCCGAGAGACGCCCGTCGATCCGGTACGCCACGGCCGCGGGCAGGAGGGCGCTGAGCCTGGCCATCCCGTCCCGGTCCGGGGTGACCCGCACGAAGCGCTCGGCCCGCGCGGCCTCGTGTCGTTCGTGGAAGGACCGCGGGTGACACCGCTCCCGCAGCCGGTGCGCTCGCGTCGCCAGGGTGGTGCTCGGCGCGCCACGACGGGCCAGGTCGAGCAGCCCGCGTTCGATCGCCCCGATGGCGCCGAGCAGCCGCTCCTGCATCTCCGGGTCGGACGCCCCGGGCCGCTCGGCCGCGTACTCACCGGCCTCGAACGCGATCGTGGCGGCGGCCGCGCCGGTGATGGTTCCGTCGCGCAGAGCCGCGTCCGTTGCCGGCAGGCGATCGGCCAGCAGCTCGGCCCGCACGAGCAGCCCGTGGGCCGCCTTCTCACTCACGCGCAGCGCTCCCGCGATCTCGGCGATCCCGCCGCGCTCCCCCAGCGCGATCCGCTCCGCCCGGGACAACCCCGACCCTCGTCCGGTCGGACGTGCGCCGATCGCATCGTCGATCGGGTGCGCGTCGACCCACCTCGCCTGCTCGACCTCCGAGGCCCGCATCGTCTCGAGCACCAGCCGGTTACGGATCCACGTCACCACGGAGTCGAGACGCCGCACCGTCTCGAGTGCGCCCACGGCCTCGGCGAGGCCGAGGGGGACGTCATCACCGGGGTCCACAGCTCCCAGGACGGCGGCCAGCTCGTCGACCGGCCGGAAGGGGAGCGCCGTCGCGCCCGCGCCGGCGTGGTCGCCGGCGTGGCCACCGGGACCGCCGTCAGCAGCTGCGGTGCCGGTGGGCCGGTCCGCGACGTGGTGCCGTCGATCGTCGGCCGGGTTCGCGAGCAGGAGGTCCAGGGCATCCGGGAGACCGGGGATGGTCGCCGTCGTCGGCGTCCCTCCCGGTGCTCGCGTCCCCGTGGAACCCTTCATGGATCAAGTCCACCAGGTACCACCGACAGAACTGCTCCGGCCAGGGAACGCCCGCCCGGCGATCAGCGTCAGTGCTTGACCAGAACGTGCCCGCGGGCGGTGCTCAGGCGCAGCCACCGGCCCTGAGCGAGGACCACCGCGTCGGCGTCGTCCGAGGTGGCCGCGTCAGCGGAACGCGGGGCGACCGGCAGGAAGCCCAGCAGCTCGGCGGCGTACGCCGCGGCCACCGGGACCCGGTCGGCGACCGCGTCGAACGAGCCGGCGGCCGACGAGTCCAGCAGCGACCGGGCCAGCACCGCCCGGCGGACGGTGTGCAGCACGGCGCTGCCCGCGTCCTGCGGCAGCGCGTCGCGGACCAGCTCGATGCCGTGCCGGGCCGCGCCCCGCAGGGCGGCGGTCGAGACCGCACCCAGCCGTTCCCAGCCCCGCCGCGGTGCCGCGATCCCCGCCCACGGCTCGGTCAGCGTCGTCGGCGGGACGGGCAGCCGCCGCCGGGCGGCGTCGTCGGCGTTCTCCGCCGTGCGGGCCAGCCGGTCCGCCACGGCGCCGAGCGGCACGGTCACGTCGAGCCCGTCGGCGGCGTCGTCCGCCAGCGCCATCGTGCGCAACCCGAGCACGGTGGGCCCGGACTCGCCGAATCCGGGTGGGCGCAGCACGCACACGGTCGCCGCGAGCACCGAGCCCGTGACGGCCAGCCGGATGCCCCCGTCGTCCACCTGCCGGGCGCGGGCGACGAAGGTGTGCAGGTCCGCGGCCGTCCGCGGATCGGCGAACGTCAGCGTCAGGCTCACGACGCGGTCACCGACGCCGCCGGAACGGCACCGGCTCCCCGTGCCAGTGCTCCAGGGCGGCCCGCTGCTCCGGGTCCAGGCGCACCGGCGCGCCGCTGGACCGGTCGACGAGCACCATCGTCGTCTCCCCCAGCGCGTAGACCGTCGACTCGTCCCGCTCGGCCACCAGGTAGCCGAAGTCGTAGCTGGACCCCCCGAGGCCCGTCACCCAGATCTTCACGAACACCGGCCGGTTGCGGTAGGTCAGCGGCTGCTGGTACTCGATCTCCTGCCGGCCGACCAGGGTGAAGCGCTCGGGCCCCACCAGGTCGTCGAACGTCTGCCCGGCACGGTCCGCGGGAAGTGCCACCTCGTTCAGGGGGGTGTGCGCCAGCTGCACGCGCGCGTTCTCGAAGTACTGCAGATAGACGACTTTGTTGACGTGGCCGTACGCGTCCATGTCGCCGAACCGCACCTGCACGGGCATGTAGAGGGAATCGGGCATGCGTCCATCCTCGCAGAGCGGCGGGGGTGCCGGCGCCGGACCCCCTATCATGTACCTGGGACCGCGCGTCCCGCACACTCGCCCGTACCGCCGCTGATGAGGAGGGGCCGATGGCCGCACTGGACTCGCCGGAAACCCGCACCAGGAACCTGTTGCACGTGCTCGATGTCGACGACCTGGACGGCGCCCGCACCACGGAGGACGTCTTCGTCGGCGTCTCCGAGCGGCAGCCCCGCGGCCGGGTGTTCGGTGGCCAGGTGCTCGCCCAGTCCATCATCGCGGCGATGCGCACGGTCGAGGACACCCGGCCGATCCACTCGCTGCACGGCTACTTCCTCCGACCCGGGGACTCCGAGAAGCCGATCACCTACGGCATCGAACGGCTGCGGGACGGGCGCTCCTTCTCGGCCCGGCGCGCCCACGCCTACCAGAACGGCGCCCCGATCCTGTCGATGATCGCCTCCTTCCAGACCGAGGACGCGGGCCTGGACCACCAGGAGGAGATGCCCGACGTCCCCGCACCCGAGACCCTGCCGTCCACGGCGGACCTGCTCGCGGGTCTGGACCATCCGATGGCCCGCAAGTGGTCCGACGACCGGCCGTTCGACATCCGGCACCTCGACGGCGGCGTGTACCTGCGGCCCGACCCCGAGCGGCCGGCCTCGCAGGCCGTGTGGATGCGCACCCACGGGCCGATGCCGGACGACGAGAACCTGCACCGCGCGGCGCTGGCCTACGCCACCGACTTCACCATCCTCGAGTCGATCCTGCGCCGGCACGGGCTGGCCTGGGCGACGCCGGGCGTGAGCTTCGCCTCCCTGGACCACGCCATGTGGTGGCACCGTCCCGTGCGGGTCGACGAGTGGCTGCTGTACGTGCAGAACTCCCCGTCCGCCTCGGGGGCCCGGGGACTGGGGATCGGCCGGATCTTCACGCGCGACGGAGCGCTCGTCGCCACGGTCGCCCAGGAGGGCATGGTCCGGGTTCCCCCCGGCACCGGCGACTAAGGGGCTCCCCTACAGGGAGATCGAGAACCCGCCGTCGGAGTGCAACAGCTGCCCGTTCACCCAGCCGCCGTCGGCGGAGAGCAGGAAGTCGACGAGGCGGGCGACGTCGTCCGGGGTCCCCAGCCGGCCCGTGGGCTGCTGCCGCGCGACCGCCGACCGGACCGCATCGTCCATCCAGCCGGTGTCCACCGGGCCGGGGTTGACGACGTTGGCGCTGATGCCCTGGGGACCGAGCTCCTTCGCCGCGGCGATGACGATCCGGTCCAGCGCGCCCTTGCTCGCCCCGTAGGGCAGGTTGAACGCGACGTGATCGCTGGTCAGCGCGACGATCCGGCCACGGCCGGCGAGCGCTGACGGGAACTGCGCCGCGAACGCACGGATCAACTGCCACGGCGCCCGCGCGTTGACGGCCAGGTGCCGGTCGAAGCTCTCGACCGTGGTGTCGGCGATCGCCGAGTCGACCGACTCGGCGTGGCTGAGCACGAGCGCGGCGATGTCCCCGTGCGCCGCGCGGGCCCGGTCGACGACGCGATCCGGGACGGCGGGATCGGCGAGGTCGGCCTCCAGCACGGTGACCCGGGCGCCGGCGGCGCGCAACTCGGCGGCGAGCGCGTCGACGTCACCGGGGACCGATCCCCAGGGCATCCGCTGCTCGTAGGCGGTCCAGACCGGCAGCACGAGATCCCAGCCGCCCGCGGCCAGGCGGCGGCAGATGGCCGCGCCGATGTTGGTGGACCGGCCGACGCCGGTGACGACGGCGGTCAGCCGGCCGGTGCCCCGTGGTGCGTTCATCCGCCGAGACCAGCGGCCGCCGCGTCGTCCAACGTGTCCAGTTCCCGCAGGGCGACCCGGGCGCGTTCGATCCGGTCGCGTTCCGGCTCGTCCCACCAGATCGGTCCGCGCTCCCCGAGGCCGTGCTTGGCCAGGTCGACCCGCCGCCGGGCGGCGGCCACCGCGGCCTCGTCACCGGACTTCTTCGCCGTCCGCACGCCCGACCGGCCGCGCCCCAGGTGGGAGGTCAGGGCCGCGACCACGTCCTGCGGCAGGCACGGGTCGGTGCGGCGCCACCGGCGGCCGTCGACCACCAGCCACCGTTCGTCGTCCTGCGCGCTCCGCTCCACGTGCTGCCTCTCCGCTGCGTCCGTGCGTCGTTCCCGACACAGTCTGGCAGGTGAGGCGGCCTGACCTGCATCACGGGACCTGCTTCGTCTCGTGATCCAGGAGAGGACCGGCGGCTCGACCCGACCGCGGGCAGCTCGACGACGGTGCGGCTCGTCTACGGTGGGGGCATGGGCGATCTCCCGCGAGCCGATCGGAGCCGGGCCTGGGTGTGGGTGGCGTGCGCGGCCGGTCTGCTGCACGCCGGCGCCAGCCTGTACTGGGCGCTCGGCGGGCGGATGCTGCTGGAGACCGTGGGTCAGTGGGCGGTCGGCCTGGCCGAGGATGCTCCGCTGGCGGCGGGTCTCGGGCTCGGGGTCGTGGCGGCGCTGAAGGCGATTGCCGCGGTGGTCCCGGTGGCGGTCGCCCGGGGCCGGGTCGGACCCGCCCGGTTCTGGCGGGCCGTCAGCTGGGTGGGCGCGGTGGTGCTGATCGTCTACGGCGCATTCAACACCGTGATCGCCCAGGCGGTGCTGGCGGGGCTGGTGCGTGCCGACGGCGGGTACGACGAGGCGGCCATGATCGGCCACGCCTGGCTGTGGGATCCGCTGTTCCTGGTATGGGGGCTGGCGCTGGCAGCGCACCTGTGGCTCAGCCGCCGTCCGACCCGCCGCGGCGCCACGGCGACGCAGTACCCCACCGGCGGCGTCCCAAGCCCGTGACACGTGAGGCCCCGGTCGGCAGGAGTTCCTGCCGACCGGGGCCTCACCGCCGTGCGGCGTGCCTCAGTCGCGGGTGAGCTTGCGGTGGGTCACCCGATGCGGGCGGGCCGCGTCGGCGCCAAGGCGGGTGATCTTGTTCTCCTCGTACGCCTCGAAGTTGCCCTCGAACCAGTACCAGTTCGCGGGCTCGTCGTCCGTGCCCTCGTAGGCGAGGATGTGGGTGGCGACACGGTCGAGGAACCACCGGTCGTGGGACACGACGACGGCGCAGCCGGGGAACTCCAGCAGCGCGTTCTCGAGGCTGCCGAGGGTCTCGACGTCCAGGTCGTTGGTGGGCTCGTCGAGCAGGAGCAGGTTGCCGCCCTGCTTGAGGGTCAGGGCCAGGTTCAGCCGGTTCCGCTCACCACCGGAGAGCACGCCCGCCTTCTTCTGCTGGTCCGGGCCCTTGAAGCCGAAGGCCGAGACGTACGCGCGGGAGGGCATCTCCACGTTGCCGACGTTGATGTAGTCCAACCCGTCCGAGACGACCTCCCACAGCGACTTGTTCGGGTCGATGCCGCCGCGGCTCTGGTCGACGTAGGCGATGCGGACGGTGTCGCCGATCTTCAGCTCGCCGCCGTCCAGCTCCTCCTGGCCGACGATCGTCTTGAACAGCGTGGTCTTGCCGACGCCGTTCGGGCCGATGATGCCGACGATGCCGTTGCGCGGCAGGGTGAACGACAGGCCGTCGATCAGCAGCCGATCGCCGAAGCCCTTGCGCAGGTTCTCCGCCTCGATGACCTGGCTGCCCAGGCGGGGCCCCGGCGGGATCTGGATCTCCTCGAAGTCCAGCTTCCGCGTCCGCTCGGCCTCGGCGGCCATCTCCTCGTAGCGCGCCAGTCGCGCCTTGGACTTGGTCTGCCGGCCCTTGGCGTTGGAGCGGACCCAGTCGAGTTCGTCGCTGAGGCGCTTCGCCATCTTGGCGTCCTTCTTGCCCTGCACCTCGAGGCGGGCCCGCTTCTTCTCCAGGTAGGTGGAGTAGTTGCCCTCGTAGGGGTACAGCCGGCCGCGGTCGACCTCACAGATCCACTGGGCGACGTGGTCGAGGAAGTACCGGTCGTGGGTGACGGCGAGGACGGCGCCCGGGTAGGCGGCGAGGTGCGCCTCCAGCCACTGCACGCTCTCGGCGTCCAGGTGGTTGGTGGGCTCGTCGAGCAGCAGCAGGTCCGGCTTGCTCAGCAGCAGCTTGCACAAGGCCACGCGGCGGCGCTCACCACCGGAGAGGACGGTGACGTCGGCATCCGGCGGCGGGCACCGCAGGGCGTCCATTGCCTGCTCGAGCTGCGAGTCGATGTCCCAGGCGTCGGCGGCGTCGATCGCCTCCTGCAGCTTGCCCATCTCGTCGAGCAGCGCGTCGTAGTCGGCGTCCGGATTCGCCATCTCCTCGGAGATGGCGTTGAACCGCTGGATCTTCTCGTAGATCTCGCCGACGCCCTCCTGGACGTTGCCCAGGACGGTCTTCGCCTCGTTCAGGGGCGGCTCCTGCTGGAGGATGCCGACCGTGTACCCCGCGCTGAGCCGGGCCTCCCCGTTCGAGGGGGTGTCCAGGCCGGCCATGATCTTCAGGATGGTGGACTTGCCGGCACCGTTCGGCCCGACGACGCCGATCTTGGCGCCCGGGAAGAACGACATGCTGACATCGTCGAGGATGACCTTGTCGCCCACCGCCTTGCGCGCTTTGGTCATGGTGTAGATGAATTCGGCCATGGTTTCAAGGCTAGTCGGTGCGCCCGCTGTTGTTCCATTCGACGCCGTGCGGGCCGCGTCAGCTCGCCTCCACCAGGCGCACCCGCCGGACGCACCCGTCGGGCGGGCGCGCCGGTCAGAACGGCACGGCCTCCTTCTGCGCCGCCTCCTCGAAGACATCGGTCGCGACGGTCGCGTCGTCCCGGTCGTCGACCGGGGTCGAGGTCGCGGTCCCCACGAATGCCTCGGCGTCGTCGTCGGGTCCGCTGTCGGCGATCTCCCCGGTCGTGGTGTCGACACCGGCGGGCGCGTTGTCGCCGTTGCCGGTGGCGCCGGCGTTCCCGCCCCGGAAGTGCGTGGTGCCGAGCCGCAGGTTGTGGCCGATGCTGTCCGCTTCGATCTGCACGTTGGTCCCGGACTTGCCGTCCCGCTCCCACGGCCGCACCTTCAGGCGGCCGCTGACGATCACCGGCTGCCCCTTCGACAGGCTGCAGCCCGCGTTGCGGGCCAGGTTCCGGAAGCACACCACCGAGTACCAGTTGGTGGCGCCGTCCACC
This sequence comes from Tersicoccus solisilvae, assembly GCF_014643255.1. Lineage (GTDB taxonomy): Bacteria > Actinomycetota > Actinomycetes > Actinomycetales > Micrococcaceae > Tersicoccus > Tersicoccus solisilvae. The sequence continues at coordinate 220,176 of NZ_BMJI01000003.1, forward strand.
CACGCGCCGGTCTGCCGGTCCAGCCACCGCTCGGTGCTCGCGAGCCTGAAGCTCGTGATCGCGTCGCCCTTCGCGGTGGTACTGCCGGTCACGTCGGATCCGATGTTGCCCACCACGGTGATCGTCTCGCTCATCTCTCATCCCGCCCTTCGCTCTGGCCCGGCGACCTGCCGGTGAATCCAGCGTGGTTCAGGTCGGCATCTCCGCGAGCGGTGGACCGCTCGTCTGTGGACGACCGCGCCGTCCGCAGCCGCTGGGGAGGGAGAACGACCGGGCCGTGGGGAGCCTGCCCGGCCCGGGTCGGTCCGGGCGGGCAGGAACGCGCCCGTTGCTACAGTGGAACCCGGTTGGACGCGCGGCCGCGCCGCATCGGCCCCAGTAGCTCAGCGGATAGAGCAGGAGCCTTCTAATCTCTTGGTCGGGGGTTCGATTCCCTCCTGGGGCACCAGCCCGACGGGCGGGGACGCCCGGACATGCGGCGGACCACCTCGATGCGAGTCGTCGGGCCCGACGATCAGGCCATGAGCCAACGACAGGGCCGACCGCCGGGGTCGCGGTGAACGACCGGCCGGAACCCGCGCATCCCCAGACCGGACGACCGACCTCCATCCTCGACAGCCTGCCCATGCCGGGCGGTATCGTCGGCGCGTGGGTCAACGCCATCGTGTGCGGCTGCCTGACGCTCGGCGCGGCCTGGGCCGCGCTCGTCCCGCCTTACCCGGCGTCACGCGGCGACGTCGTCGCGGCCATCGGCGTCGCACTGATCGCGGCGGCACTGGACACGGTGTTCATCCGTCAGGTGATCCGCGAGACCCGCGCCCGGCGGAACCGATGAGCGCGCCGGTGTTCTTCGGCGTCGCGGGTGTGGTCCTGCTCGTGTGGGGACTCGTCGTCGCGCGATGGAACCACTGGGCGCACCGCCTCCAGGGCCGGACGCTCACCGGCCAGCAGTTCAGCCCGGGCTTCATCCGGCTCCTCGGCGTCGGCCTGGCGATCGGCGGCGCGCTGTTCGTCGTCCTCGCGGTCGCGGGTGCTTTCTCCGATCACCCGGCCTGACCCGGCACCAATCCGGAGCTCAGATGGTCAGGGGACGCGAGGCGTCCCAGAACTTCTTCCGGAACAGGTGACTCGTGCGCGGGTCCACGAAGATCAGGTACAGCGCGAAGCCGACCCCGATCAGCGCGGCCAGCTGGCGGGCCACGTTCAGGTCGACGTTCAGGTACGGGAAGACGTCCAGCTGGTCCGAGATCGCGTAGATCATCAGGAACGCCGTGACGAGGAACAGCGTGCGCACCTGCCAGTCGTCCCGCACGCCCGTCACCGCGAAGAGCGGCAGCAGCCACACGACGTACCAGGCCTGGATCATCGGGTTGAACAGCACGATCGCCGCCATCGCCAGGGTCATCCTGCGAACCAGCTTCTCGTGGTTTCCGACGAGGAACAGCCAGCCGACCACCGCGAACCCGGCGAGCTTGCCGACCGTGTGCACCATCGACGCCACGCCCCACCCGTCCAGGCCGAACGCGTTGAGCGCGGTCGCCACCATCAGACCGAGCAGGCCGACCGGTGCGTACCAGATCCACACATTGCCGGTGGTGCTCAGCGCGCCGATCCAGCCGAAGCCGAGGCCGTTGAGCACGCCCGCCACCGCCAGCACGGCCAGGGCGATCGCGCCGGTGATGGCGCAGTAGCCGAGCCTTCGGGGCCAGGACGCACCCCGGCCGGCCCACATCAGCCCGATGAACGGCAGGAACACGATGGTGATCGGCTTGACGCCCACCGAGGCGGTGATGAGCAGGATGCCGAGGATCGGCCGGCGGACGGCGGTCAGGTAGATCCCCGCGACGGCGAGGCCGATCATCAGGGCGTCGTTGTGCGCGGCGGCGATGAAGTTGGTGAGGAACAGGGGGTTCGCCACCGACAGCCAGAGGGCCCGGGTGGGATCGATGCCGTGCAGGCTGGCCAGCCGCGGCACCGCCCACAAGCAGAGGACGATGCCGACCAGGGACGTCAGCCGGAACAGCACGACGGACCACTCGAGATTGGCGCCGGTGGCCCCCACGATGGCTTGCTCGATCCAGAGGAAAAGCGGGCCGTAGGGCGGCGGGCTCTCGGACCACAGCTGGTCGGCGCCGCGCTGGAAGAACCCCTCGATACTGGAAACGCCGTCGTGGTAGGGATCCAGTCCGTTGACCATGACGAGGCCCTGCGCGATGTACGAGTAGACGTCACGGCTGAACAGCGGGATGGTCGCGTACATCGGCACGCCCCACAGGACGATCGCCCGCAGCACGGACCGCCGCGCGTCGTCGGAGCCCCAGTCCCGCACCTGCTGCCCGAGCCGCAGCCAGGCGCGCACGAGCAGCATGCCGCCGACGGCCAGCAGCACGACCGAGACGATGACGCCCACCGTGGTGAACCGCATCGGGATGATCAGCGCGTTCTGGCGCAGCGGGGACGAACCGGGCAACCAGCCGACCCCCAGCGAGCCGACGACGAGCAGGAGCGAGCCGACGAGGCCCTGGACGAGGGAGGAGGGGCGGCGCAGCACGCGCTGCCGCTGCACCGCGGTGGACCCCGCGGGCTCCGCCGTCGGCGCCTGACCGGCCGGAGGAGACTGGGTCATGCACGTACTCCTCGCTGGCTCGTGGCGCCGGAACCGGTTCGTGCCCGGCGCAACTTCTCACGGGCCGGCGGGCGCGGCCAGTCTACCATCGGAGCCCCTCGTCACCGGGGTGTCGGGGGGGGCCGACGACCGTCGAGACCAGCGATGGTCGGGCACGGCGCCCGCGTCCCGCTAGGTTTGATCCCGTGGCTATCACTCAGGAACGAATCGTCTGGATCGACTGCGAGATGACGGGGCTGGACCCGGTCGCGGACGCGCTCATCGAGGTGGCCGTGCTCGTCACCGACTCCGAACTGAACATCCTCGGCGACGGCGTCGACGTCGTGATCAAGCCGCCCGCGGGCGCCGTCGAGGCGATGGGCGACTTCGTGCGGCAGATGCACACCGACTCCGGGCTGTTGACCGAGCTCGACGACGGCGTGAGCCTGGCGGAGGCGCAGCGCCAGGTGATGGAGTACCTGCGGGCGTGGGTTCCCGACCCGAAGAAGGCACCGCTGGGCGGCAACTCGGTGGGCACCGACCGGGTGTTCCTCGTCCGTGACATGCCGGCTGTGGTCGACCACCTGCACTACCGGATCATCGACGTCTCGACCATCAAGGAGCTCGCGCGCCGCTGGTTCCCGCGCGCGTACTTCCAGGCGCCCGCCAAGACCGGCAACCACCGGGCACTCGGCGACATCCGCGACTCGATCGACGAGTTGCGTTACTACCGCGGCGCCGTCATGGTCCCGCCCCCGGGCCCGGACTCGGAGACGGCGAAGCGGATCGCGGCGCAGGTCGTCGCCGGGTCGGACACGCTAGCGGAGCCCACCGAGACGGCCTGACCGGGTGGCGTGACACCGCTCACCCCGGGCCGGCGCGTGGTCAGTGGCCCCTCGTCCAGCCTGTACACTGGTTCTCGCTGCTTTGGCCCGGACGCCCTTGACGGGAGGTCCGCATCGGCCGTGAGTGGCTCCTGGTGGGTATAGCTCAGTTGGCAGAGCGTCTGGTTGTGGTCCAGAAGGTCGCGGGTTCGACCCCCGTTACTCACCCCGAAGTGAAGGCCGCCCGGTGATCCGGTGCGGCCTTCACGCGTTCGACCGGGCACCCTCTCCCCGCCGGACGTCAGGGCGCGGACGATCCCGCACCGACGAGAGGACCGGCACGACGACGGAGACGAGGCACCCATGAAGCGCGCGTTCTTCACCGAGGATCAGGAGCTGTTCCGCGAGGTCGCCGCGGAGTTCGCCCGCCGGGAGGTCGCCCCCCACTACCGGCAGTGGGACGAGGACCACCTGATGCCGCGCTCCGTGTGGACCGCCGCCGGCGAGCAGGGCCTCGTCGGGCTGGCGATTCCCGAGGAGTTCGGCGGCGCCGGCCTGGACGACTACCGCTTCCGGATGGTGCTCGACGAGGAGCTCGCCAGGGTCGGTGCGCTCGGCCTGGCGCTCGCGTTCCACCTGCACGACGACCTCGTGCTGCCCGCCCTGCTCACCCACGGCACCGAGGAGCAGAAGCAACGCTGGCTGCCGGCGATGGCGAGCGGCGAACTCGTCACCTCCTGCGCCTGGACCGAACCGGGCGCCGGCTCCGACCTGCGCGCGGTGCGGACCCGCGCGGTGCCCGACGGCGACGGCGGCTGGCGGCTGTCCGGGCAGAAGACGTTCATCGGCAACGGCATCTCGGGCGACGCCGCCCTCGTCTTCGCCCGCACCGACGGCTCCACCGGCAGCGGCGGCGAGGACAGCTTCTCCCTCTTCTTCGTGGAGAAGGGCGAGGGCTACACCACCGGCAAGCAGCTGGACAAGATGGGCCTGCGCGCCTCGGACACCGCGGAGCTGTTCTTCGACGACGTCATCGTCCCGGCCGGCAACCTCATCGGTGAGCTCGGCGCGGGCCTGCGCTACGTGCGCGAGGGGCTCCCCCAGGCGCGGCTCGCGATCGCGTCCGCGGCGTCCGTCATCGGCCGGCAGGCCTACGAGCAGGCCGTCATCTACACCTCGGACCGCTCCGTGTTCGGCGGCCGGGTCCTCGACCTGCAGAACACGCGGTTCACCCTGGCCCAGCTGCTGACCGAGGTGGAGGTCACCGAGGGGTACGTCGACCGGGCCGTGCTCGCGTTCAACGACGGCGACCTCTCCCCCGCCGAGGCGGCCCGCGTCAAGCTCTGGGCCAGCGAGCGTGCCACCGCCATCACCGACCGCTGCCTCCAGCTGCACGGCGGCTACGGCTACATCCTCGAGTACCCGATCGCCCAGGCGTTCCTCGCCGCCCGGCTGCTGACCATCTTCGGCGGTACCAGCGAGATCATGAAGGAGACCATCGGCCGGGACATCGCCGGTCGGACCCCGACAGAGAAGGATGACGCATGACGATCCGCCCCGTCGTGATCTGGGGAGACCCGGTCCTGCACCAGCGCGCCGCCGAGGTCGCCACGTTCGACGACGATCTGCGCACCCTGATCGCCGACATGTACGAGACCATGGACGCCGCCAACGGCGTGGGGCTGGCCGCCCCCCAGATCGGTGTCGGCCTGCGGATCTTCACGTGGGGGCTGCCGAACGAGGACGACGTTCCCGAGCGCGGCGTCGTCGTCAACCCGGTCCTCACCGTCGGGAAGATCTCCGGCGTCGACCCCGACCCGGACGAGGACACGGAGGGGTGCTTGTCCTTCCCCGGGGAGTCCTACCCGCTGCAGCGGGCGGACTGGGCGCGCGTGACCGGGTTCGACGGCGACGGCAACCCGCTGGACTTCGAGGCGACCGGCTGGTTCGCCCGGTGCATGCAGCACGAGTACGACCACCTGGACGGCAAGCTGTATGTCGACCGGCTCAACCCGCGCTGGCACAAGAAGGCGAAGAAGGCCGTCAAGGAACACGGCTGGAAGGGTGCCGGGAACACCTGGATGCCCGGCGTCGACCCGGACCCGTTCGGCCACTGACACCGGCCTCGGCTCGAGGGAGCGTGGACGGGACGGCCTGTACGCCGGGTTCTGTGCCCGCGCCGGTCACCCGGGCGCGGGTGGCGACCATCCATCTAGGAGTGCCGTTGCCGGCACCCTCGAGCGGCCTACCCGGACACTCGGGCGAGCAGCCCTCGAACGTGCCCTGTCTGGCCTTGCTCCCGGTGGGGTTTACCCTGCCACCCCGGTCACCCGGGGTGCGGTGGTCTCTTACACCGCCGTTTCACCCTTACCCGCGCGCCGACGAACGACGTGCGGGCGGTCTGTTCTCTGTGGCACTGTCCTGCGGGTCTCCCCGAGTGGGCGTTACCCACCACCGTGCCCTGCGGAGCCCGGACGTTCCTCGGCCGACGCTCACGCGCCGGACGCGGCCGCCCGGCCGTCCCATCCACGACCGCCCAGTCTACCGCCGACCGAAGGGTGGCCCGGCCGGCCACTAGACTCGACCGGTGCTCATCCTGCTCCCGCCGTCCGAGTCCAAGCGTGCCGCCCGGTCCGGAGCCCCCGTCGACCTGGACGGCCTGGAGCACCCGGCGCTGACCCCGGCGCGCGAGCGTGTGCTCGACGAACTGGCCCGGGTGAGCACGCAGCCGGACGCCCTCGACGCGCTGGGCGTCGGTGCGAGCCTGGCCGGCGACGTCGCCCGCAACGTCCGGCTGCGGACCGAGCCCGCCGCGCCCGCCCACCGGGTCTACGACGGGGTCCTCTACGACGCCCTCGACCACCGCACCCTGACCACCGTGCAGCGCCGCCGGGCCGCCGACAGCGTGCTCGTCGTCTCCGCGCTCTGGGGCCTGGTGACCCTCGCCGACGTCATCCCCGCCTACCGGCTCTCGATGGGCACCCGGCTGGGGGCGCTGGGCAACCTCGCCTCGTTCTGGCGTCCGCAGCTGACCGCCGAGCTCGACGCGCGGCCCGTCGAACTGATCGTGGACTGCCGGTCCAGCACCTACGCCGCGGCCGCGGCCACACCCCCCGAACGGACCGTCATGGTGGACGTGTTCCGGGAACGGGACGGGGTGCGCAGCGTCGTCTCGCACATGGCCAAGCACACCCGGGGCGAGGTCGCCCGGCATCTGCTCACCCGACGCGGCAAGCCGCCGGCCGACGCGCGGGCACTGCTCCGGGTCGCCCGCGAGCGCTGGCCCGCGGCGGAGCTGACGGCCGGCACGTCACGCCGACCGGCGCACCTGGCCATCGTCCTCACCGACTGACACCTCCGCGGCGGCGTCTCAGCGCCAGCTCGTCGATAGATGTTCCATCCGGGGTCGAAACGGGCCTCCGGTGAGCATCTATTGACAGTGAGGATGATGGTGGGTGTCCCGCAGCGGTCGTCCTGACTCGTCTGTTGACTGACCGTGGGTCTTGAGCTCGATCTGTCGGTC